>NZ_CP046566.1:1732500-3052348 GCF_009740285.1 Phnomibacter ginsenosidimutans | reverse complement strand
GTGATATAGAGCAGAAGCAAATTGGCATAATTACTTTCTACGGTGCTCAAGCTGGGTTACTAAATAAGTTGAAGGATAAGTATCCCGAAGTTCCGCTAAGAATCTCGCCAGTTGACCGTTTTCAAGGCATGGAGAGGAATATTGTAGTAGTATCATTGGTTAGAAGCAATTCCATAGCTGAATTTCCAAATCAGGCTCCTAATATGGAAGCGTACCCAGAGAATGGTTATCCATCCCAAGAAAGTTTAGGGTTTGCAGAATTTCCCAATCGTCTGAATGTGGCATTGTCCAGGGCAAAAAGGCTACTAATAATTGTTGGCAATTCTCAGCATTTTAGAAAACATGCCATTTATAACAGGGTTTATGAAACAATTCAGCAACATCCTAATGGTGCTGTAAAATCATTTGATGCCAAATCCTTAAAACAATGAATCTTATAACGATAAAAGAGGACTGGCCAATTAGGGTTGCAAAGCATAAGGTGCTTTTTAGAAAGGCATATCCTCTCACTGAGTTTGACAATATTATTCTTTCATTTTTGTACTTGTATAATGATACAATTGGTTATAATGAATTAGGCTCCATTTTAGGTTTTGCTGTTGAAGCCAATGAAGAGGAGCAGGTGTATTTTGACATAGCTGAAGCTGGAATATTCTCTTCATTACTTGATACACTTACAGAATATCATTTGATATCAACTCATAAAAATGAAGATGGTAATCTGATTATTTCTACAACCCATTGGGGGTTAGAAGCAAGACAAAAAGGAGTTAAGCACTTGTTTTACGAAGGTGTTATCAGTTTTAATGAGCATTATCTTCTCTTTGACTGGGAAAATTTTGACAATCTATTTCATTTTTCTAAGTATGGCCTTTTTTCTGAAATATATAATTCGAAGGAAATAAAGCCTTACTATTTTAGTCCTGAAGACCAGCATGAAAATGTATTTCTTCACAAGGCACTTCTAAATTTTAATTCAGAACTGGAAGAGAATAAGAATATTGAAATTCAATGGGTAAATGAGGCGGTGCTTAATTATGAAAAAAGTATTTCACACATATCCCTTTCCTTAATAAAAGAGGATGAAGTTTACAGAATAGAAGTAGTTTTAAATGACAAACCTTCGCCTGAATTAGATGAAATAATTTTAAAAGAAGCAAATTCAAAATTGTTTGCTGATTGGCTTCTGTTGCTCCGTTATCAGTTATATCTTAGAGATATTAAAGAAATACATGCGGCAGATATTTCCCAATTCACCAAACATGTCAATTGGCAAACAGTGCTGTGTGATTCAAGAGTAGTATGGGATAACAATTGGTTTGAATTGTTATCAAGTGAAGAAGTTACAAGTAACGCAGTATGGTATCAGGTAATACAGAATTGTCCTGATGAAGTATTGATATTGAATATCGAAGCTTATGCGGATTACTGGGACTGGTCTCGCCTTTCAAAGAAAGTTGAAATACCATACATTATAAATACCATCAATCAATTTCCTTGGGATATTGATGTGTTTTTGGAAAGAATTGACCAAAAAGAACTGGAACAGTTATTAACAACCATTATTGATGTTTATGCAATTGAAGATTGGAAAAAAGTTACAAATAGAGTTTCATTTGAATTTATCGAAAGGGAAATTCAAACATTACCTTTGACCTTCACACGCTAATATCTTTTGGAGAAATACAGTCAGGCAATTTAATTCTTAATAACCCCCAGCTAAGCTGGGATTGGTCACTTATCTGCTCTACGTATTCAATAAATTATTTCATTCTAAATATTGAAGCTCTATTTCCATACATTGACACTATTGCAGTAGTTAACAGGTTACTTAAAAATGAGTCTGATTTTAAATTATCATTCAACGACCCTAAATTCGGTTCTTATTTGATTAATTCTCTCAAAAGAACCAACTTCAAAATTGGAAGGGATCAGGATGTAATTTTAAATTCAGAAATATTTGAGTTTCTATCTGACAATGACTTATTGTTTTGGGGCAATGAAAAGATTCCGGGAATTGAAGCAAATCAAAATCTCAAGTGGTCATCAGTCCTATTTGAAAAATTTAACAACTTAGTTAAAAATCAAGCCGGCTATGAAAATGTATCCCATTCTATTGATAATATCTCTATAGTTGAGTTAAATGAAACATTTCCTTGGAACTTTAGTGCTATTTGTAATCGTAAAGACTTAAAATGGTCTTCTGAATTTATTCGCAAGCACCAAGATAAATTAGCATTAAATATTTTAATCAATAGTGTTCCATCGGAACTTGTGGCTGATAATTTGGCCTTCTTTATTCAATGGGCAGTTGAAAAAGAGATGCTGGTGATAATATCAAAGCATGTATCGACTGAATTTACTTTTGAACAAATACTATTAAATCGGGAACTCCTTAATTCTCATAACATAGCCATTAATTGGGTTTCAGTTCTTAGAGAGGCATCGGTAGAATCTCTTAATGAAATTGTATTATCGGATGAGAATGAATTATTACAATTGCCATCTGCTGAAGGTCTAAGGAATTATTTATCAGAAAAATGTGAGCTGGATTTCATCCTTGATAATCCTGACCTTTTCTGGGATTGGAGTTTGGTAACTAAAAATAGAATAAGCTCTGAGCTATTATTGGATGATGATTTTCAAGTTGAATATGCTTCATACATTCATTGGCCTTATCTAATTGATAAATTCGTTTCGGCAATCGACTTGACCCCAACAAATAAATTACAATCGCTGGCAGTTTTGATTTCACAGTCACCAGAATCTGTTATAAATGAGTCATGGTCTGTTATAACAAAAAAAATATTGCCTAACGACCTTTGGAAATTTATTCAAGAAACTATTCAGTTTGATATTTTCACCTGGGACTGGAATTATATCAGCTCTTCAAAAGTTATCCCAATTGACCATAGTTTTCTATCAACATATTCAGATAAAATAAATTGGAAGGTACTTTCAAGCAATAGTACTCTTTCTTCTTTTTTTCAATTCAGTAAAGTAGTTTATAGAGACACAAGACAATGGCTGGATAGAACGCTTGAATATCTTTATGCATATAAGGATGAATGGGATTTTACTGCTCTTAGCTCGATAAATAATATTACTTGGAATGAACGAATTATTTCAGAATTTGAGGATAAATGGGATTGGCATATACTATCATCAGCAAGTGCATTACTTACAAATTCAAATAAAGAAAAAAGAATTACTGAATTTGATTCAAGACGCTTAAATAGGTTTTCAAGCCTAATAGATTGGGGTGCATTATCAGTTCGTTATGAAGTAACATTATATCCAGCTTTAGTTAGCAAGTTTATCAACTATCCTTGGGATTGGGAAAAACTATCTTCTCACCCACGTTTTGAGTTGACAAAAGAATTTGTTTTAGAAAATGGCTCAAAACCCTGGGATTACCACGCCTTATCTTCTCATAGTTTCTTAAAAGTAGACAAAGAGCTTTTATTACAACTTCAGGATAAAGACTGGGATTACAATTTGCTTTCAAAGGCAAGTTGGATTGACAATGATACATTGCTTACACTTTCAGATAAACAATGGAATTGGTCGCTTTTGAGCAGTAGTAAAAATTTACTCTTTGATCTTAATTTGTTAAGTCTGTTTGTACAGCACACTGATTCAAATTGGCATGCCATATTGAATAGTGATTCCATACATATTACACCCGATGTTATTAAATTATTTGTTTCAAATAATGTTTTGAATAACGATCTGTGGGCTACTCTTTCAAGTCATCAAAATTTAGACTTTCAACAGCATCCAGAATTATTATTAGAATATAAAAGCAAATGGGATTGGATGTCTTTTATCAAAAATTGGAAGCTGGATTTTAATGACATAACCATACTAACTACTTATCAAGATTTAATAGAATGGAATTTGCTTTGCGAATCAGAAAAATTCTCCCCATCCCCTGAAATACTCCTAAAATTCAAGGAGTTTTTAAACTGGAAGATCATTTCAGGTATGTTAGTTTTTGACATAAATGGGTTGCGGCTATTTAAAGACTTTTTGGATTGGGAATATATTTCTCAAAATACATCAATCAATTTCACAGTTGAAATGGTTGATGAGTTCATGATGTATTGGGATTACTTCTATCTGCAAGAAAACATTTCAATTCCCTTATCCATAAGAGAGCATATAATTCAAATAGTGAACAGTATTCCTGAATTAGAACTTTATTTAAATCTAAAATCAAAGCAATCAAGTTGGTCAGGTTACATTTATCATTTTACACACCTTACAAACGCAATTGAAATAATTAAGAATAAAAAGATACTCAGCCGTAATAAGGCTATTGGTTTTGCAGATGCAGCAGGTGCTGTAGTTGGCAGGCGACATACAGCTCATGAATTTGCAAGATTCTATTTCAGGCCACAAACACCTACTCAGTTTTATAATGAATGTTTGGGGTTAGATATAACCAATAAATATTATGAAAGTGCGTTAAGATTAGGATTGCCTAAATGTCCCATTCCTGTTTTTTTTCGATTTAATTTACAGGAAGTTTTATTGAAGTTGCGTGGTAAATGCTATATGAGCAATGGTAATATGCAAACGAATTGGGCGGTAGTAAAACCTGTCTTGCAAATGTTATCTAAGTTTAATTTTAGTGATGTGTATAGCACTATATTCAATACATCTGATGGCGACTATAGAACTTATATTAATTATTCACAACAAGAATTTTTAATAAAAGATGAGTTTGATTTTACCAGCTTCATAAATATTGATATTATAGTAAGAAGCGAGAATGATAAGGATGAATTGATAAGAAGGATTGGTGAAAAAAGTCAATACGCCAATAGAATCAAAGTATCTTCTTATAGTGATGATATTTACCACAATCAGAACAAAGATATTGAATGTGAATACCGTGATGGCATATTGAATATTTCAACGGATTACAGTGGTAATGGGTACAAATCTGGAATGTTTATCGTTCAATTCCCATCCGGCACAAAATATGAAATGATAAGTGGGAATGTTATCAATGCAACTGAATCAATGATATGTGCATATCCAAGTTTGAATATCAAATTTGAAAACCACACTTCTTTGAAAGTTTACTTTCAGGATGAAATTAAAAATACAAAATGGGAGCTATATAATCTGAATTGAAATGGCAATAGAGTTAGTAAAAGGAAATATATTTAATACAAAGGCACAGGTAGTGGTTAATACCGTTAACTGCGTTGGGGTAATGGGGAAAGGAATAGCTTTGGTTTACAAGCTAAGGTATCCGAAAATGTTTGATTTGTATAAAGAGCATTGCAAGTCAAAACTCATTGGAATTGGTAAGTTATGGTTATATAAAGGTGAGCCGGATGCACCCTGGGTTCTCAATTTTCCTACAAAATTCCATTGGAAATATCCCAGCAAATTAGAATACGTTGAAAAAGGGCTTCAAAAATTTCTTGATACATACAAGGTTCAAGGCATTGAATCAATTGCCTTTCCTTTACTTGGAGCTCATAATGGTGGCTTAGATAGAGATGAGGTATATCAGCTTATGTCAAGCTATTTATCAAAATGTGAAATTCCGGTCGAAATATTTGAGTATGATCCATTAGCACCGGATGATTTATTTGAATCATTTGCTGTTAAATGGGGCTCATTTAGTTCTGCCCAAATTCAAAAGGTTACAGGTATAAGGAAGGACAGGATAAATACAATAACCACCGTTATTGAAAATAAGTCTATCAAGTCAATGATCAACCTGATAAATGAGCCTGGTATTGGTTTAGTAACTATGGAGAAGTGCTTTTCCTTTATAATGAGAGGGGAAGCTCAAACATCGTTATTCGATAAAAGTTAAAATGTAAATGTTAAAATAATGAGTAAAAGTTTGCCAATAAAACACCTATCAGCAAGAGTACCTTGGCATGATAATAAATGGAACGGGAAAACATGTTGTAGTGTTTTAGATAATTCATTTTGCAGAATTTTGCCTCGTGTAGATGCTACAAAGAACCCGGATACTGAGCCATCCGATGCAACAATAACTGAAGAGAACTTTCCACCCTGCATTTCAGAGAAGGGCACATTTCTTTCACCAAATAGCTACACAAGAGAATTAACACATGCCTGGACTAAGATCAATCCTATGTTTAAGGATTTCAAGCCGGGCATATACTTTCACAAGCCTTATTCTTTTAATGCAGTTCCATTTTTATGGATGATGAAGAATAAGGGTAGTGATGATAATCCACATTTCTCTGAAAAGGCCCATGTTTTTGAGTTAGATTATGATGCGGACTTAGAGCAGGAAGTTGACGAAAAACTGGGTTTTGAAGGAAATATTTGGGTTCAGCACCCTGCTAATCAGAAAATATTACTGGATGCATTCTTCGGTTGCCTTAAAAAGCGTCAGTCATTAATATTCTTTTATTGTAAGGACACTCCATTTTCCGAACCAAACGAAAGAGTAATAGTTGGCGTAGCCAAAGTTAAAAATGAACCCGGAGCAATTTTGGATTACAATTTTGATAAGGGATACACCGGCCACAAAAGCCATCCTTGGGACAGATGTGTTGAACACACATTGACCGCCAACAATCCTGACGGATTTCTCTTGCCTTACCACGATATTCTGGAGTATATAAAGAAGAACAGCATTGAAGTTGAGTTAAAAGAATATGCTGCCTTCGCATCGGATTATAAGCAATTTTCTTTTGCCTCTGAATTGGTTGAACACGACACGGCTATTGATTCATTGTTGAACATGGCTGAGAGTTTGAAAAAAGCTGAGGTTTTGTTAGAAAAATCGTTCAGGAAAGAACTGGATTGGATTGATGCTGAAATTTCAGCTATCTGGGATATGCGTGGAGCCTTTCCCGGAATGGGCCCCGTGCTAAGTGCATTGAACATAGAAGATGGCAACACAATTGCATGGGAAATTGAGAAATATATTCTTCAAAAAGACGGAGACCTTTTGCAAACAAATCCTTGGTCAATTTTTGAGGAAAGTATTGCAGATCCTGAAAAATATATAAAGACGAGAGGAGCTAAATTATTCAATGCAACTGCACAGCGGATTTGGAAAGGAAAGCCTACAAAAAAAAGAGAGTTTTTTAAACTGATAAGCCGTTGCCAATTAAATAACGACCAGGCAAAATTTATAATTGAAAACCATGTTGATTTAATTGGTTCAACGCAGGAGATTTCAGAAAACCTCTTCCTGCTTTATGAAAAGACAAGATTTGAAGCCTTCGGTATATCTTTTCGTCAAGTAGATAAAGCACTGTTGCCACCTGAAAAAATTCAAACAGCGTTCCCCTTGCCAGCAGAATCGGCCTTAACAGATAATCTGGATGAGAAACGAGTAAGAGCCTTTTCAGTATTTATTTTAGAAGAAGCGGCAATGGAGGGACATTCTTTACTGCCATTTGAGGAAGTGTTGGAACGTATGAAGGCAAAAGCGATGGATGAAAGTTTTCCTATTGATGAAGACATTTTAACTACTCAATCAGAAGAAGATTTTTTTATAAAGGAGATCACTTCTATTCAACCCAGTAAATCCAACCCAACACTGTTTCTCAAATTGCAGCGTTTGGCAGAATTAAAAACGATAATCAGGCAGCGTTTAAATATTGAGCAAATCGTTTCAAAACCATACAACATAGAAAAGGACTGGTTGGGTCTTATTAATAGCCATAAGAAATTTCCTTCATTGGATCCAAATAGTCCTGATTATGCAGATGAAATTGCTGCAAGAAATGAAAAAGCCGAAGCCTTAAACGTCTTGACCAATTACAAATTCTCTGTTTTGATTGGCCCGGCAGGTTCTGGAAAAACATCTTTGTTGGAAATATTTGAAAGGCAAGATGAAATAGTCCGTGGTGGTGTATTGAAATTAGCTCCTACTGGTAAAGCAAGAGTTAAGTTAGGGCATGATGCCAAGACAATTGCTCAATTCCTGTATCCTGACCGGTACGATGCTATGACAGGCACTTATTTCATTAATGAAGATGCAGGAAAAAGTTCTTCTGCAAAAAATATCATCATTGACGAGGCATCAATGCTGACCGAGGAGCAATTGGCAGCATTGTTTGATGCTTTAGGCCCGGTTGACAGGATTATTCTGGTAGGTGATTACCGTCAACTTCCACCAATTGGTACGGGAAGGCCTTTTGTTGATATAGTTAGCGAGATTAAGCCAAGAGTATTTGAAAAGAATAATATTTTTTCTGGTCCGGGATATGCAGAGTTAAAAAAGATTAGACGCCAAAGCAATACAGGTGATTTCCGCTGGGATGTCGCATTAAGCAGATGTTTCAGTGACGAGCCAACCAAGGAAGACTTAGAAGCATTTCATGCGATTTCATCAGGAACAATCAAATCCGATCATATCAGGTTAGTAAAATGGTATGAGAGTAAAGATTTCAGAGAATTATTTGAGCAGGTTGTAGCTGAAGAGTTACCCTTGGATAAGAATGAGATAATTAAATCATTCAACAGGAAAATTGGTGCAAAGGATGTTGGCAATTATCAATACTTCAATTACGATTTTGCAGAAAGGGAAATTGAGAAATGGCAGGTCATTTCACCTGTAAATGGATATGGTTATGGAGTAAAGGAAGTAAACAAGTTCTTTCAAACAACTTATCGGAAACCATTCATTGATTTGGCATTAAACATACAGCCTGAAGGTTCTAATTATTTTCAAAAGAGGAAGGTTGCAAAGCCCAAAGGCAATGACAACATTGTGTATGGCGATAAAGTAATCAATTTAAGAAACACACGTTGGGAAAATTGGCAGTGGATTAAACCGGCAGAAAAAAAATCAGAAGCATTGAATTACATTGCTAATGGCGAAATAGGTGTTATTACAGGTGAGTTCAGAGCCAAGGATGGCAATAGAAAGGGCGAACCAAATATTGAAATAGCCTTTTCAACTCAACCCGGTTATAGCTATGTATTTTGGGCAGACCAATTGGGTGAAGAAGGGAAATACTCATTAGAATTGGCCTATGCAATCACAGTACATAAATCTCAGGGCAGTGGCTTTGAAAAGGTCTTTTTTGTAATGCCATCTAAAGGAGCAATCTTGAGCCGTGAGTTACTTTATACAGCTTTAACTAGGCAGGAAAAGAAGATTATTATTTTACATCAGGGAGATTTTAGAGATTTCATCAGGTTAGCTTCAACAGATGCTTCCTCAACTGCAAGAAGATTCACAGACCTTTTCCATTTACCAGAGGTAAAACAATTAAAACAGAAATGGTATGATGCAAGGTATGTGAATATAAGTGAGAGAGGGGAACCAATGCTGAGCAAGAACGAAGTAATTATTGCCAACTGTCTGAATAAATACAAAAGGCAAATTACTTATGCCTATGAGGACAAATTGAAACTTGATACCTCCGACAGAACAATTAAGCCAGATTTTACGATTGATAACCTCTCAACAGGTAAGCGTTTCTATTGGGAGCATTTAGGAATGATGACAAAAACTGATTACCGTGAAAAATGGCAGAAGAAGCTGGAGGGTTACTTGCAAGATGGATTTGTCTTGCATACGGAAGCCAAGCCTGGTGATGAAAGAATATTGATTCTAACAGAAGAAAATCCCAATGGAGGTATTAATTCTCAGGATATTGATTCTACAGTTAGAAAATACATTCTTGAAGAATAAATTTAGTATTAAGGAAAAATAATTGCCGACCTGTAAGTGCCCCTTTTCTTAGACAGCTTACAATTTTCAAGATTTAGATTCTTTTAAGTCTCTTAATTGTATATCGATAGCTGTATCGTTTGATTTAATGAAATACTTCATATCAGAAAGACCGAAAACGTTTACATGATCGTGTCCTGAAACATAACTGTTGCTTTCTATATATTTTTTGTTCTTGAACAGTGAATATTCAATGTCAGAGGCTTTTAAAACCTTTGTATTGCCAAAATTATTTTTGTATGACTGTCCGATTTTGTTGATGAAATTATTGTTTAGGATTGCGGAGAAGGGGTGTAAAACAATTAAATAATCCTTTGCTCTGCTAATTGCAACATTGTATATGTACTCCTTTGATAGCAATGATCTTTCGTCATTCAAAAAGAAATAGTTGTTTGGGTTGCAAACAAAAAATACAATATCGCATTCATCGCCCTGAAAACCGTGAACAGTATCAGAAATTACTTTTAGATTCTGAGATAGTCCGAAAGACGTAATCAATTTGTTTAGCAACATTGCCTGGGCTTTGTATGGTGAGATTACCCCTATAGTCCAATCTT
The DNA here is from genome assembly GCF_009740285.1 of Phnomibacter ginsenosidimutans. Lineage (GTDB taxonomy): Bacteria > Bacteroidota > Bacteroidia > Chitinophagales > Chitinophagaceae > Phnomibacter > Phnomibacter ginsenosidimutans. The sequence continues at coordinate 3,042,091 of NZ_CP046566.1, read as the reverse complement.
CTTTTTTGTTTATCAAGTCAAAATATTTGATGATTTCTGAAACTAAAATAGCGCAATAGGTATGGTATGAACTGTAATACAGCTTGTTTACTCTGTAAATAGAATTGTCTTTATTTAGCGGAACATCTATAAAAGTTACGTTTGAAGATATAAAGTTTCGAAATTCTTCAGGTAATAGTTTTGATTCCATTTTGTTTGTTGCTCGACCATGCTTCAACAAACTTGAATAAGAAAACTCACTGAATAATTGTCCAATGGTAGGGGTGCTTCTATATTGAGTTGAAAGGTTTACAATGCTGTCAATTTCTCTAATTAATTGGTCTTCAGGTTTAAAACTTTCAAGATTCATCATTTTATAAATGTTTTCGTCTTGGAAGTCAAAGTTTTCTAATTCTCTCTCGTTAATTTCAAGGACAGGAGGTATTTGTTTTGGGTCGCCTACAATGATGAAATTTGTATCATGGTTGTTTTTAAACAATGCCATTATTGCAAAAGTCATGTAATGCAAACCTGTCATTGATGATTCATCAAAAATTACATAATCCCATTCAATTTGAAACAATAAGCCAATTTCCTTAATGTCAAAATATGGTAATCTGTGAATTGTGGAAGTAACAACGTCAATACTTTGGATATCTGAATCGTCAAGCGTATCACGATAAATTTCGTATTGTTCTAATTCGGGATCCGTCGGACGACTTAAACGAACTGCATGAATACCAGGATTAATCTCTTGTAATTTTTTACAAACAACGTCCGAAGCTTTATTAGTTGGAGTCAGTACTAAAAACTTAGCATCTGGATTAGTAGATAATACATCGTTGATATTATTGCAAAGTGTTGTTGTTTTACCTGTTCCTGGAGGACCATATATGTATTTCAGTGGAGGCATTGCTTCTTCAATATTCTCCCACACGTCAATATAATTTCTATTTTTAAATGCTCTTTCTAACCTATCAAGTAAATCAATAATAGGAGAAAAATTGATTTCAACTTTAAAGATGTTTGAAAGCTGTGAAAGGGTATTGCTTGGCAATGGCTCTCTGCAATAAATCAATAAGTCTTGTCCTTTTTTGGAAACGCCTTCAACTGTTATGTGTTCGCGTTTACCATTGACAAAAACAAGTGAAACTTTAATATCGGCAGTATTTTCAATTTCAGACGAAATATAACTACTTGCACCGCACAATAGGAAGTATTTATTATCTGATTTATATGGTTTTATTTGTTGAAATGAAATAGTCTTTTGCTTATGAGCTTCTTGCTTTTCGCCGTATGTATTAAGTAGTTGTAAATAAGCTATAAACCAATTGTAAGAGTATTTTTTGTTGGTTTTAATGATTTCAGTCAATTCAACTCTGCTTTTTTTGATTTCAAGTTGGTTTTTTAATTCTTCAATTCCTTTGGCGAGCTCTTCATCTTCATCAAATTCAGAAAATGTATTAGTTTTTTCCTTTTTAGGTTTAGAAACATATTCGGAAAGATTTTCTAAACTCTCGATAGCTCCTTCTAAATCTTCTGAATCAACTGATGTATTCGTTAATTGTATTTTACGTTCAGCTTTTCGTTTTTCTTTATCCCTTTTTTCTTCTAATGCTTTTTTTGCTTCTTCTGCTTCTTCTTCACTTTCGAATTTAGAGGCAATTCTTTCGGTTTCGGTTAGTACAACGACTGGTTTAAACCCTAATAGCTGCTCTAATTCTGAATTACTCTCGTAATCGTCAGATAATTCATTTATACTTATTTCAAATGGTGCGACAAAGGCTCCGTTATTAGATAGTAACCACCTTCGCCTTTTTAATAGCGTTAGTGTACTTGATTCAAATGATTGATATTGCTGGGAATAGTAAAAGTATGTATGGCTTCCTTGAGAATAATCATAACTCGATAGCTTCTTTAAGAAACGCCATAGAATTAAGGAACTTTCTTTGTCTATTTTTATTATAACTTCACTGCAACCGTCGATAAATCTATCGGTTGTAGTGTTTCTGTCTTGGTAACCATAGGTCGACCGTCTAAGATTAAGTCTCGCTTTTGTATGGTCATCAGTTATTTTTCTTTCCAATATTCTTGGTAATAAACTCACTCCCAGTTTCAAAAGAAAATCTCTCAGAATTTGTTGATCTTTTTCATCAGTGATAAAAGAGTAGTAGTCGTCAAGGTCAACAAACTTTGAATCTGGTTTTGATTCGAAATACTTTACTAAATCTGGGGTTGGGTAATAAATATCACTAGCAAATCCACGATAAGTTGTTTCGTCTTCTTTTGTTTTATAAGATACAAATTCTTTATCTTCTATTAATGTGATGAACTCTTCAGGTCGTCCGGCATTTTTCCAATAAGTGAAAAACTTTTTAAAGTGTGTTACTGTATCTATTTCGCCATCTTTTTCATATAGTGGCAATATGTTGTTGTAAATCTCATCTTTCAAACTTGGCTTTTTAATACCGAAGCTTTCAACAAATTCCTTTGTCTTTTTATTTTTTAGGAATTCAGAATCTATGGTTTTGTAAGTTGAATTTGCTTCGTCTAACGGCAAAAACAAAATGCCGTGTAACTCTCCATCAATTTTGTCAAATGCCGCTACTGCGTTTCCTTGAGAGTCTTTAAAAATCGGCTTTGTTTTAAATTTTTCTTGATACGATTTTCTTTCAGCAAGATATTCATAAAATTTATGGAGCCATTCATTTGATTGTGCTTTGATAAATTTGCTTGTTATCAAATCAGCAATTTTATTTTCAAAGTCCATATTAGATTTTATCAAATTTGGTTCTTTTCTGTCCCAAGACCTTTCAGAACCACCATCAATATAATCTGTAATTTCTTTATCCTTTGTTCTGCCGATGGTTACGAATACCCATTTTGCATTTTGATTCTCAACTAATTCCGCAAGTTGTTCGTTGGAGAATAAGTTTGATAAATCGGGTGTATCAGCCCAATAAGCGTTTCGCTTATTAGCAAATAATTTATTTTTAGCTGGTAGTATTTCTTCGTTTTGTAACTTTTCTTTGATTTTAAAATAGAAATCATCAAAAAAACCGTCATTGCCATAATCAATATTCTTGTATGGAATTATATCAATAATTGCGTCGTTAATTAATTTTAAATCCTTTAAAATATTCATGCTGTCAGCAGCAAGTTGTGCAAGCAACTCTACCATTTTAGTATTGTGCTCCTTAGAACGATGTATTCCTTCCCGACTATCAGTAAGTAAAAATGGAGCGTGAAGAATAAAATTGAGATTTGTAGTCTCCTTGGTTGGGAAAAAGCAAAATGCAGAATATTGTTTTGGTATCAATTGTCCCTTTTCGTCAAGAAAGTAGCCAATAGAATAGTTAAGTTTCTGTTCATCTATTAATCGTGAAAATAAGAACAACTTTTCTATTCTTTGATTTAATCCAACTTGCTGATTTAGTTCGACTCTTTCATAAATTATATCTTCCTTTTGTTTACTTTTTGTGCTCTTTTTAGAGTATTCGCCTATTTCGTTGTTTTCTGCTTGCCATTTTACTTCTTTTAGATTGGAAAGAAATAATGTTGGAAAGATTAATTTTTTTAATTTGTCCAAAATATCCGTATACGCCCGTTCCCTTGACATTTTTATCTTACCGTTTTCATCGTTCTCTTGCTTATCAAAAGGAAAATAAAAAACAGTTTCATTGCTTTCTCTGTCTGTTAAATCATTGTCTAATTTAATCGGCACAATGAATTTGCTAATCTTAAATTTAAAGTTCGGGTCATAAATGTGGGGGGTGTCGGTATATTGAAAAACTGCTTTAAAACCAACTCCAAACTTTCCAATAGTGGAGTGGTCTTTTTTGTTTGATTGTGCAACAAGCAGTAATGGCATTAATGTCACCAAGTTTATTATTTTTCTGATCATCCTTTTCGTTATCAGGATTTGAAACCCAAAAGGTTTTAGTGCCGTTGTGCTTGAAATAAAGACCGTCTTTTGTTAATTGAAAGGAAGACTTTGTCGCCTTTGCATCGTTTGCATTTTGCAAAAGTTCGTAAATGAAATGTGCTTGGTCACTATATTTTTCAATTACACTATTCCACATATTGCTAATGGCAAAGTCGTCCATTAGAGTAGTTGCTGTATTATTTCTTTTTTGATATAGTTTGTCAAACCAATTCTTTTGTTCCTTGTTCATTACTATTCAATATTACTTTATCAAGTTGTTGTATGATTAGATGTGTGTAGCTCTTATACTTGGTGCAATTTCAATGTATTAATGCTGTATCATTTTACATAATATACGGCCTCATTTACTATCAACACCGTGTGTCCAGTTGTTGGGTTAAATCTCGTCTGTTCTTTTAAAATCAAAATAAACACTGCCACTGTAACAGATTATAGTTTTGTCATTTTTTGTTGAACAAACGATCGTCAACGCCTCGTATTCAAATGGGTAGTCAGCTCGAATTCCATCATTAGATATATAGCTATAGTCCATGTTTATTATTTCTCGAACATAAGTCGGATTATTAGTAAAAAGCCTTCTCGCATCGGTCAGTATGAATTGTAAGTTCTTACCTTTCTGGAAAGCCAACGGAATAATACTAGTTTCTTCAATGCCATTTTCGTGTTCAACTTTACAATCATAAAGTTTTCCGTGCTCTAATTTGAAGAATGGAACTTTTAATTTAGTCAATTCTTCAAATTTGGAATAGCCATCTAAATAGTAAGACGTTGATAATGTTTTTGCATCGGTGTACCATTCAAAATCACAGTCTGGGCATGCAAAAACTACTCCGTCATGATAGGCATTTTCCATATAGCATTTTGGGCAAGTAATGGTATCTTCCATTTTATACTATTTAAGTATAGATTGTGAATTGTCATTTATTAGAGCTGACCACTTTTATAGGTGAAAGCTATAGGGGAAATGGCCTGTCGCATTTTTCGTAGCACTTTTTGTTCAGTAGGTATAAAAAATGCGTTTTCATAAAATTCCCTAACGTTTCCCAATTTAACAAATCTTTTATGTATATACCCCCAAATAATCCGTGACTGTTTCGTCTGCCTTTTTGTTGACAAAGAATGGAACCTCAAAAATTGGAGAGGAGGTATTCTTTTGGTTAGCCAACAAAAAAAACTCCTGCCAGTTCTGTAACACACCAGATCAACATGCTCCACATTGTGTTACAGGGCGACCGCCACGGATACTCCTACAAGCTCTGTATATTGTTATGGTTTTTAACCGTCTCATGACGCTGCGTCTGATCCCTTCTACTATCTCTAGCTTTGTATTTCTGGGCTTTTGGCAAATGCACTAATACTATTTCGCTACCGATAGTACGGCTTCTGTTAGATAGGGGTAGTTATACAGATAGTTGCCATATTTCTCTATATTGTTTTAGTTAGGGTATTCTCATTTCAACCGAATACCTGCCATTCGGATTTATTTTATATATTAGCACAATTGCATAAACTGGCTTTTGCTTAAATTGCATAACCACAAATCTACCCCGTTGAGATTATCTCTTACACTTCTGACCAGCGAGAGTTTTTTTGCTGCCACCAGTATTGGGTGTCAGTTTTCCTGTAAAGTAGTCGGGGTATTGGATGGCAACACATTGATTTTGTTGTCTGCCTCCCACGAGGAGTTGAGAATTAGACTATATGGTTTTGAATGCAAGGAGGATGCCCTGGCATCCTTGGGAAGTGTCATCGCCTTTTTCGGCAAAACCAATTGTGTTTATAGCCTCGACACCCACTATTACGGCTGGACGAATGGCGTGGTTTGGTATGACGAACCCAAAATTAACCCGATTGAAGAATTACTCAATGCCGGCTTTGTCTGGCATTTTAAACGATACGATGAAAACCCGCAATGGATAAAAAAACTAGAACATATAGCCAAGGCCACTAATTAAGGCTTATGTTAATTTATTAACCCTGTAGACCTTTGGGATTGGAGGAATTGATTATGTCAATGATTCGAGTTTCTGTAAACAGTCTGTTGAACAAACTAATTGCTGGTAATACAGAAGTAACAACAGAACAACTTGTAGATTTTTTGATTACACATCTTAAAAAGCCTATTTCTGTTTTCCATACTGTACAATCTAAGCAGGAGGCTGTTAGAATTGTTGCTATTGTCCAAAAATATCCCAATGCCTTATTGGCTAAAAAGTGTGAACAACCGATAGAGGTTATCCTGAAATCAATTAAGAACAGCGGCTCTGCAGGTGTGAAGAAAGCGAAAAGCGAAGCAGATCAACCGGGTTATGTTGTCCCGAAAACTGCAGCGCAGGTAGCCATTCAAAAACAGCTGCCTAATGATTTTAAAAGAGGTGGGTGGTATAAATAGGTCGTCTTGGCCACATTTTCATACTTCTCATGGATTGGTTCTTCCTTTTCCATGTAATTCTTCCCGATCTTCCTATTTTGCCATGCTTTCGTATTTTCCTTAACTACTTAGTTTGTAATCAATTATATGCCGGAAAAACTCGATCTCCAATCCCCCGACCTGGTAAGCCAGAATATTGAAAAGCTGGCCGCCCTTTTCCCCAACTGTGTTACAGAAACTGCCGACGGCAAGCAGATAGATTTCGACCTGCTGCGCCAGGAGCTTAGCCATAAAGTGGTGGAAGGCACCAAAGAACGCTACCGCTTAGAGTGGCCGGGTAAAAAAGAGGCCATTGTAACAGCCAACATACCCACCACCAAAACCCTGCGCCCGGTGCGGGAAGACAGTGTGGATTTTGACAATACCGAAAACCTGTACATAGAAGGCGACAACCTGGAAGTGCTGAAACTACTTCAAGAAAGCTATCTGGGTAAAATAAAAATGATATACATAGACCCGCCCTACAACACCGGAAAGGACTTTGTGTACAAAGACAATTTTGCCAAAGATGCAAAGGAAGAACTTATTACCAGCGGGCAGAAAGACGAATACAACCAACGCCTGGTAGTAAACCCCGAAACAGCAGGACGCTACCACAGCGATTGGTTGAGTATGATGTATCCAAGATTAAAGTTGGCGAGAAATTTATTGACTGCCGACGGAATTGTGGTCATATCAATTGATGAAAAAGAGGTACATAATCTAAGAAAGCTTTGTGATGAAATATACGGCGAGAAGAATTTTGCTGGAGAAATTATATGGAAAAATAGCAGCAAGAATGACCAGGATTACATTTCTATACAGCATGAATATATTGTTTGTTACGTAAGAGATAAGGGGGTAAATAAGGGTGCATGGTTAGAAAAGAAAGAAGGCCTAGATGAGATTTACAAGGCTTTCGATGGATTTAGAAGAGAACATGGTGAAGATTGGAGTGCCATCCATCAAGAGGCACTTGAATGGTACAAGCAATTTCCCGAATCGAATCCTATTAAGGCGTCAAAGCATTACAATTGGATGGATCAAAAAGGAGTCTATTTTGCTAGCGATATTTCAGGCCCTAATCATGGGCAATATGTCTATGATCTTTTACATCCTATTACAAAAGAGGTATGTAAGCCCCCCGCAAGCGGTTGGCGCTATCCACAGAAAACAATGGAAGAAAGAGTGAAGAATAATCTTGTTCATTTTGCTGATGATCATAATACGATACCCAACAATAAAACATATTTATCAGACACTGAATTTCAAAGTTTGACAAGTATCAGATTCAAAGATGGTCGTGTTGCATCAAAAAATCTAACTAAATTATTTGGTGAAAATCTTTTTACAAATCCAAAAGACCCTGATTTACTCTATGATCTTATGAAATCATTCGGACTAGGAGGTAATGATATTGTGCTAGATTTCTTTTCTGGCTCAGGCACAACAGCAGAGGCTTTGATGAAACTTAATTATGAAACGGGCTCTAATTGCAGTTACATTTTAGTTCAAATACCTGAAGATCTCAATGAAACTCTCAAAACAGCCACAGGTGGCTCTAAAGCAACTATTTCAAGAGCGATTCAATATCTTTTAAAACAAAACAAGCCTACTAAAATTACCGAGTTAGCTAAACAGAGAATTAGGTTGTGTTCAGTGAATTATTTAACAAATAATGATACCGCTATTGGTTTCCGTGTTTATAAACAAGACAGCAGCAACATGCACGAGGTGTATTACCGTCCGCAGGATTATGTGCAAACCAAGCTTGAACTTTTTGCCGACAATGTAAAGCCCGACCGTACAGCTGATGATCTCCTAGCCCAGGTAATGCTCGATTGGGGCCTGCCACTTAGTCTAAAAATCGAACAACTCACTATTGCCGGCAAACAAGTGTTCAAGGTAGCAGCCAATTCATTGTACGCCTGCTTCGAAACGGGTATTGATGAAGCTTTTGCCAGGGAAATAGCTAAAGATCAGCCCTTGCGTATCGTCTTCCGTGATAACGGCTTCAAGGATGATACCGCGAAAACCAATGTAAGGCAGCTGCTAAAACAACTGAGTCCCGATACTGAAATGAAAGTGATATAATCCCATGAAAAATTTTGCAGAAGAGATAGCCTATCTCTATTTCAGGCTGAATGGATTCTTTCTTTTAGATAATTATGTTTCACACAAGTCAGAAAATAATGATCGTGGACATGCGGACAATGATCTAATTGGAATTAGGACAAAGCATGTTACTGAAATTGTTGGTCTTAAGGAAATAGAAGATACCGACGAAATCATTCGTGATTTCATGAAAGGTTCGAAAATGCTTGGGCTTATTTGTGAGATTAAGGGTGGTGAAAATCGAATAAGTAGCCTCAGTGATTCTAAATTGAAGAGCTGCATCAAACGCCTTGGTTTACTCGACAGTGAAGAGGAGCAAAAAGCCATCAGTGTACTGAAAAAAAAAGAAATCTTTTCAAATGAAGAAATTACAATCATCAAAATTTTTGCTTCAACTGCACGAAATCAGTCTAACCTAGATGGCTGGTATAAGATTGAGCTTGACCATATGATTTCATTCCTTAAGGATCGAATCCAGCGATACCCCGAAAAGCAAAAAGGCTGGAATCATAATAGCTCCTCTATGCTTCAATATTTGCTTTACGAACAAAGAACGAATCCAGCTAAAAAGGCAAAACCTAAAAGCAAATAGTGATGAAACTTCAATTCAAACAACAAGACTTTCAGGTTCAGGCGGTCAAAGCGGTGGTGGATTGTTTTCAAGGTCAGCCCCTCAAGTCCAATCGCTTCACCCTCGAGCGAAGCCAGGATCCGATACGCAAAGCAAGGCAAGCGGCGGCTGGTAGCGTTCAGGCCACTGTATTTGAGCAGGAAGTTTTGGAAGACATAGGCTATCGCAATAGTCCCTTCCAGATTCCGGAAAGCCAGGTATTGCAGAACATCCAGAAGGTGCAGCGCAATAATGACCTATACGAGAGTCAACAAATAGAGCGCCCAAATGGTGTGCGAACCGGTTACAACCTCACCATCGAAATGGAAACCGGTACCGGTAAAACCTATACCTATATCCGTACCATGTACGAGCTCCAAAAGCATTATGGCTGGAGCAAGTTCATTGTCATTGTGCCCAGCATCGCCATCCGCGAAGGGGTATTCAAAACATTTGAAGATACCCAGGAGCACTTCCAGGAACTATATGGCCATAAGGTAAACGCATTCATCTACAACTCCGGCCGCCCTCAAGATATTGAAAGCTTTGCCAGCGATCCCCGGATCAGCGTAATGGTGATCAACACCCAGGCATTTGCCGCCCGGGGCGAAGACGCAAGGCGCATCAAGCAGGAGCTCGATCAGTTTGGCACCCGCCGGCCAATTGACATCATTGCTGAAACCAATCCCATCCTGATTATTGATGAACCGCAGTCGGTAGACGGTCCCACTACGCTTGCCAGCATGCAAGAGTTCAGGCCATTGTTCACTTTGCGTTATTCTGCTACGCATCGTGTGGAGTACAATAAGGTTTACCGTCTCGACGCCTTGGATGCCTACCGTAAACGCCTGGTGAAAAAGATTCAGGTCAAGGGCATCAACCTCAAAGGCGCCACAGGCACCAACGGATATTTATACCTCGAGCAAATCAGCCTCAGTGCCACCAAACCACCTTATGCCGTTGTCGAATTCGAAAAGCGCCATGGCGAAGGGGTAAAGCGAGTGGTACAAAAACTAAGTGAAGGTGCCAATCTCTATGAACTTTCAGGCGGCATTCCGGCCTATGCCAATCAAATCATCACAGAAATCAACGGCTACCACAACAAAATAGTTATAGCCGGGCAGGATGTCTTCCCAGGCGACGTATTGAATGATACGGATGAACTAGCATTTCGTCGTATTCAAATTCGGGAGACAATTAAGTCTCACTTTGAAAAGGAAAAGCAACTCTTCCAACGAGGTATCAAAGTTCTTTCTCTTTTCTTTATTGATTCAGTAGAAAAGTACAGGGTGTACGATGAAAACGGAGATCCTGACTTGGGCGAATACGCCCGGATATTCGAGGAAGAATACAACAATATCCGCTGCAACTTTCTTGACCTCTTTCAGCAGGAGTACAACCAATACCTGCTCGAGACAGATCCGGGTAACGTTCATCAAGGATACATGCCAACTGATTATGAAAAATACCTGACAAGGGATGATGCACAGAAAGTGCATGAGGGATATTTCTCTATTGACAAAAAAGGTAAATCTGTTGATCCTTCCATCAAAAGGGGTTCAGAGGAGTCCGACGATATTTCGGCTTATGATCTAATCATGAAAGAGAAAACCAAACTTTTGGATTTAGATCAACCTGTGCGTTTCATTTTTTCTCACTCAGCCCTCAAAGAAGGTTGGGATAATCCCAACGTCTTCCAAATTTGTGCACTAAAAAATCCAGAAGGCGTCAACGTTACTCGCCGCCGCCAGGAAGTTGGCAGGGGCATGCGTCTTTGTGTAAATAAGCATGGCATACGTCAGGACTTTGAAACTATTGCCGATCAGGTGCATGAGGTCAATAAGCTCACAATTGTGGCTTCGGAAAAGTTTGAAACTTTTGCGAAAGGCCTTCAATCCGAAATAGCTGCCTCATTGTCTGATAGGCCACAAAAGGCAGAAGCAAGTTACTTCCTTGGCAAACTGGTAAAAAACGAAATGGATGAAGAACATCGCCTCACCGCAGACGATGCTAAAAAGCTCAATAAGATCCTGTACAAAAATGACATCATCGATGATGATGATAAAATCACCGAAAAAGGTCGAGGTCTCATTGATGATGGAAGGATCCCGCTGCCCGAAAATCTGGAGCCTTTTCGAGACTCAGTAGTAAAGCTGGTGAAGTCCATTTACACCGGCGAGGAATTTATGCCGGAAAATGCCCGTCAAACAGTCATTCTGAATACCAATGCCAATTTCAAAAAGAAAGAGTTCCAGGAGCTTTGGTCAAAGATTAATTTGAAGACCGTGTATGAGGTACAATTTGATACACCAAAACTTATCAAGGAAAGTGTAGTCAAAATTGATGCGCAGCTAGCCATTGCTGACCGCCAGTATGAGGTGAAAACCGGCGAGCTGGCAGATGGCGATAAAACACAAATGCAGGCGGGTGCCTTATTGAATGCAAACAATACTCAGCAGCAGGTGTTGAAAAATGATCCTTATGCGAATGCCGTGTACGATATAGTAGGCGAAATAGAAGCACTCACTAATCTCACCCGCCGTACAATTGCTGAAATTCTGAAACAGATCAGTCCTAAAAAGTTCCTGCTGCTCCGTAGAAACCCAGAAGAATTCATTGCAAAATGCGGTCGCCTAATCAATGAGGTTAAAGCCAGCCTCATTATAAACAATATCACCTATCATAAGATAGATGCTGAGTACGACGCCAAAACGGTATTCACCAATGATAAGAATGCCTTGCGCAATTCAGACCTACTCAAAAAGCACATTTACGATTACCTCACCACCGACTCCAAAATAGAAGCAGAATTCGCAAAAGCACTGGAGGCTGCAACAGAAGTGGTAGTCTACGCCAAGTTGCCTAAGAGCTTTTATATCACCACTCCGGTAGCCAACTACAGCCCCGATTGGGCCATAGTTTTCGATAAGGAAAGGGTTCGCCACATCTACTTTGTTGCTGAAACCAAAGGCTCAGATTCGGACCTTGAGCTACGTGAAATCGAAAAGCTTAAAATCCATTGTGCCAAGGAGCATTTCAAAGCTATAAGTGGTACAGAAGTGCATTTCCATCAAATTAGCAGTTATGCTAAATTGTTGGAGGTCATTCAACTAAAGTAATCATTACTCACTCATTATTTCAGTGAATGAAGCTACTAGATAATGTTAATCATCGCCTGATAGATGATCTCCGTGAAACGCTGCAAAAAGGCAGTAAGCTCAGCATTGCGGCCTCATCATTTTCTATATATGCTTATGAAGCGTTAAAGAAAGAACTTGACAAAATTGAAGAGCTACGTTTCATTTTTAGTTCGCCAACATTTATCGAAGAACAGTTTCAGAAGCTTCCACGCAATTTTTACATCCCCCACATCTACAAAGAATCAGAGCTATGTGGTGGCGATTTTGAATTGCGCCTCAAAAATCAACTTACGCAAAGAGCGATAGCCCGGGAATGTTCCAAGTGGGTGCAGAAGAAAGTCCGATTCAAATCCAATATCCACCCAAACTTGCCGCTCAACGGCATGATCCATGTGCAAAACCCGCAGCAAACTGATGCTGCGTACAGCAATCTTTCAAGTTTTACCACTTCCGACTTAGGTATCACCCATAAAAAAGGCTTTCCTACACTCATTCAAAAAACTGACTTCCCTCAAAGCACTGCTTATCTTGAGTGGTTTGACCAGGTGTGGGAAAACGAACAGGACTTAAAGGAGGTAACCGCCAGAGTGCAGGATTACTTCGAAAGCGCCTACAAGGATAATAGTCCTGAATTTATTTACTTCATTACCCTTTATAATATTTTCAATGATTTTCTTGATGACCTTTCTCTCGATAGTCTGCCCAATGAACAAATTGGCTTCAAGAATACTGTCATATGGAATAAGCTCTACAACTTCCAGAAAGATGCAGTCATTGGTGCAATAAACAAACTTGAAAAGTTTAAGGGATGCATCTTAGCTGATAGTGTGGGTCTAGGTAAAACTTTTACTGCCTTAGGCGTAATTAAGTATTATGAAATGCGCAATAAGGATGTCCTGGTACTTTGTCCTAAAAAGCTCGAAGCAAATTGGAACATGTATCGAAATAATGACAAAAACAATCTGTTGTCAGCAGATAGGTTGCGCTACGATGTGCTGTTCCATACCTGATCTATCACGTGACAGAGGTATGAGTAATGGAAGAAACCTGGAGATGGTGAATTGGGGTAACTACGGTCTGGTAGTAATCGATGAGTCACACAACTTCAGAAATAATAATTCCTTTACCGGTAAAGAAAACAGGTATCAGCGCCTCATGCGCAAAGTGATGCAGGAAGGAATTGAAACAAAGGTCCTCATGCTTTCTGCCACGCCAGTAAATAACAGGTTTAATGACCTACGCAACCAACTTGCCCTGGCTTACGAAGGCGAAGCTGCCAATATTGACAGCAAGTTAGAAACCGAAAAAGGGGTAGACCTGATTTTTCGACAGGCACAACAAGCTTTTAATACCTGGAGTCGGCTGGATGTTCAAGAGCGTACTACACAGAGACTGTTAGATATGTTGGATTTCGATTTTTTTGAGATCTTAGATTCTCTCACTATTGCCCGCTCACGAAAGCATATTACCCAGTACTACGATACCACAGATATTGGGCGGTTTCCACAGCGTAATACCCCAGTTTCCATACAAAGCCCTCTCACAAAAGATGATAAAATAACCTATGCTGAAATTGCTGACAAGCTAACGCTTCTCAATCTTTCTATCTACAGCCCTCTCAATTATATTCTCAATAGCAGAATAGCCCACTACGCCCAGCTCTATGATAAAACGGTCAAGTCGGGCACCTTCAAGCAAATAGATCGTGAGAAAAGCCTTTTGGTACTCATGAGAATAAATCTGCTGAAGCGCCTGGAAAGTTCAGTGGATTCATTTCGAATTACACTTGAAGGTATCATCATGCAAATAGAGGCAGCGTTGAGAACAATTGAAAAAGGAACATCAAGTGACTACGAAGGCTTTCAGGCCAATGTCGATTCAGAGGAATTTGATTGGGAAGCTGAATGGGGTGATGAAGAAAACGTCATTGGTAAAAAGATAAAAGTCCACGTTTCAGATATTGATACGCATAGATGGAAGGAAGACCTTTCTGCAGACTTGTCAATACTTCACAGCCTGTGGAGTGGTGTTGTTGATGTCAGGGGGAAAGAGGATTACAAACTGCAAAAGCTCATACAGCTCTTGGACGATAAAATTTCTTCTCCATTCAATCCTGATAATCGTAAAGCGATCATCTTCACTGCATTTGCTGACACTGCCAATTACCTATACGAGAACGTACAGCAGTACCTAAAAGACAAATACAATATAAGCACTGCGCTGATCACCGGTTCTGCTAAAACATGCAACACTAAAAGCATTCCTGCTGAGCTCAACACACTGTTAACCTGCTTTTCTCCTTTGTCAAAGGACAAGGAGCTGCTATATCCCAAGATCAAAGACTCTATCGACCTGCTTATAGCTACCGACTGTATTTCAGAAGGGCAAAATCTGCAGGATTGCGATTTCCTCATTAATTATGATATACATTGGAATCCAGTCCGGATAATTCAACGCTTTGGGCGAATAGATAGAATCGGCTCAAAGAATGAAACCATTACTATGGTAAATTTCTGGCCCGATGTAACGCTGGACTCTTACATCAACCTCAAACAAAGAGTCGAAAACAGAATGCTGATCAGTAACATGGCCAGCACTGGGGATGATAATATTTTGAATACCGACGAGAAGGACCTTGAGTATCGTAAAGATCCAATTACGAAAATTGATGGAGGAAGTGATAGACCTGGAAGATCTCAGAGAAGGTGTTAGCATCACCGACCTCGGCCTTAATGAATTTCGGGTTGATTTATCCAATTACATCAAAACCTACGGTGAGTTACGTCAAATTCCCGAAGGCTTACATGCAGTAGTCAGTACAAAAGACAAGACCACACAAGGTGCAATATTCGTGCTAAAGAACATGAATTATAGCATCAATATAAACAAGTTGAATAGACTGCACCCATACTACCTGGTATTCATTAAAGGCGATAGTGAAATTTACCTAGATCATATTGAATCCAAGAAGATTCTGGATATAATGAGGATGCTTTGCAATGGTATTACACAGCCGCTCATAGACTTATGTAAACAAATCACAGAGGAAACAGACGACTATCATCAGATGGATCATTATTCGCTATTACTTAAAAAGAGTATTGCTTCTATTCTCAAAACGGAAGAGGAGAAGGAGGTGCATAGTCTTTTTAAATCGGGTGGCACTACAGCGTTAAAAGAAAAATTCAAAGGCATTGAAGATTTTAAATTGGTATCATTTCTGATAGTACGTTAAATGGAAATATTTCAACTACCCAAGTCCGCCAAACTGTACCGGGTTATTCCCAAGAACTCTTTTGATTCGTTTTCAACACCGAAGCAGCGGAGTATGCTATCTAGTAAGGTAGCTCGCATTATTTGGCAATACAAGCTATCACCGGAAACGATAAATCTCGAAGCAAATGACATTGATGAAATTCAGATTATATCAATTGAACTCAAGGAAAAGGATCCAATATCTTCAGTATTGGAACTTATCGAAAAGTCGATTCCATATCATTTAATTTTGATTGTACATTATGCTGAAGAATACTTCCTGTCAACATCAATTAAGCATAAACATCCTTTAAATGAAGACAATGCCGTCATCGATTGGGCCTTCAAAACTGACTGGTTAAATCCGATTTATAATCCTTACTCTTTAAGGTTGAGTCGTTCTTTAGATGCAGTTTACATGGATTTTTGCCTCCAATTATTTCCATCATATAACTTTGAATGCCTTTCTATTTATGAATTTGCTGAAACAGCAAAACAAATTGCATATTTGGAAAAAAAGGTAGCGGAATTGAAAAACCGGGTTGCTCATGAACATCAGTTCAACAAAAAGGTAGCGCTAAACCTAGAGCTACATGAACAGCAAAACAGTTTGAATAAGTTTTTAAAAAGAAATAACGCGGCGACTTAGTATTTTTTCCTGTTTTCCATTGCGTACAACACGTACATCAACGAGGGTGCCAAAGTCAGGCATATTCAGTACACCTGCCAACCGCAAATCGAATATTACAATCTATTCAGTGCTTTTTCAAATAATGCTCCATAATAGTATCAAGGAGGTAGGCTGAAAAGTTTTAGTTAGTAATCACAGGATAAAGAATTTCACCCCAGTCTTCCTCAGGGTTTTGCAACATAATTTCTATGATTACAGGGATTAAAAGTCTGAGCATGTTAACTCCATCCTTTATTTGACTTCTGTTCAGTTTGCTTTTATAGGTGGCGCCTCCATGCATCACCTGATTTCGCAATACATAGAGCCGATCCAGTACAATCTCCAGCAAGCCGGCCACATCTTGTTCGGACAGTTTGCGTAATGCAGCGCTTTGAGACTTTCTAAATGCGGTTTCCCATTCTGGAGCTTCGCCTCGGTGAAAGTCCCAAAAAGTTTTGAAAACAAAGTGATTGTCGATCAGCATCTTAACAGGACCAGAAAATTTGTTCCAGAGGAGATTGAAAATGCGTTGCGATTCGTCCTTTTGTACAAGTTGATCAATGAATTTTTTAAATCGCTCCCGCTCGGTTTTCTTTTCATTGTTGCTGGCATCCACTCCATAGCAAGCGTTAAAGGATATCCAGAGGCTCAGGAATCCAACATCAGGATTCTTCTCATGTTCTTCAAAACAGATCAACCAACTAATAGAACGATGTATCCTGATGGCAAGTTCTTCAGGCAGTTCCTGACACTGTTTCAGCTGTTTTTTCAGATGTATTGCTTGTGGCATTTCCTTACTTGTAGCCATGAGATGTAATTTGCAAAATGAATTTACCTTTTGTTCCATTTACTCGGTCAGGGAATTACAAAGGTTTTTGAAAAATATGATTTAGCATCGACTCTTAATGAAGAATAGTCGCAAACAGAATATGAATAGAGCATTGCTTGTTTTACTTTTTACGCTTACTGCCTGGCTAGCTGTGTCAGCACAATTAAGAGGAACGGTCATTGCTATAGCTGATGGCGATACTTTCACTTTGCTTACTGCTCAAAACCAGCAGGTAAAAATCAGGCTGCATGGTATCGACTGCCCGGAGAAGAAGCAACCCTATTCCAACAATGCAAAAGCGTATATCTCTTCGCTTGTTTTTGGTAAACAGGTTTTTGTACAAGTAAAAAATAAAGATCGGTATGGCAGAACAATCGGCGTTGTGTTATTGGAGGATAAGCGTAACGTAAATGAATTGTTGCTACAGGCTGGCTGGGCCTGGCATTTCAAAAAGTATGATCAAGATGCCCGCTGGGCTGCTATGGAACAGCAGGCAAGGCGAAATCGCAAAGGCTTATGGGCCGATCCCAATCCCATTGCACCATGGGATTGGCGAGCAAGGAAGAAATGAGAAGTCCTGATACAATCATTGTTAGATTATTTGCCTCGTCTCTTTAGAAATTGTTCAAAATGTTTCAGCACTGGCAGTGTCAGGTGGTGGTGAAAAACTTCATTAAACAAGAGTGTTCCATTTAGTGGTGTAAGTATCCGTTGCATCCTGTCGGCTAAGTGCTCGTACTTATGTAGAACGAGTGTGAAACCTTCTTTGATTTCTGTTGGAAACAACGGGTCCTCAGCGAGGTAATAAATAAACTTCAGCAGAGACTCCGGGCTATCATCGGCTTCCACCTGTTGATTGAATATTTTGTCTCTAAATGGGTCATAGGCCATAAATAAATAAGCCGGGCCTTCCAATGTGGGCAATATGATTACTAATACTGCTACAAATTCCATTGGCCTTGTGGGGCTCGGAAATATTTCTTTTCTTTTTGGCATGGGTGCAAAATACATGATAGTCAAGCCAAAGGGTTTGTCCGGATCATTTTCAGCTCCACATTTTTTTTTCATCAGGGCTCGTCTATGCTCCATTTTGTCTGCGAGGCTATAGGGTGAATTGGCCAGAAAATTCCCTTTTAGAGCTCATGGGATATCGGTTTAAGGCTCAAATTCAAATGTATCTGAGCTCTATTCAGGTAGCATTTGAGCTTTAATTACTGATGAATGTTTTTGATGACAGGTCTTCCAAATCATTTTTCACTCCTCAAATACATTGCGTTCTAATGCTACAAAGTTTGGCAAAAGAATGAACCATGTTACTCATGCATTGTCTGGCGGAGATTACAGACCGTACCCTTGTTTTTGAACAGAGAAAGCTTTGGCAGCAAGGATTAATTGAGCATAGCTACAGCGATTGTAACCACATTGAGAGTCCCCCAACATTAGCAGGTGATTATTTGATTCATGCCCAATTTAACCTCGATGAGGTAGCGGAAGGAGAGATGGGGTTGCTAATGCAACAAAAGGAAAACGCCCCGTCGGAGCTCAGCTTACGATGTGTGTTGCATTTGTCTACTGGGGTTTGGCAAATTGCAGAAATTAACGTAAGGAACAGTGTGAAACTGCTGGAAAAAAGAGGCAGGCTTGATGGAAAGATTTCCAGGATCATGGACATGTATTTGCTTTCTGTGAATAACCAGTATTTCTTCTACATTGATGATATAGAAGCACCAGTGTTTCAATGTGATCATGCAGATGTAATGTCATCTCCACGCTTCCCCAAGCTTCATGTTGATGGACTCGAAATGCCGGTTACTGCATCCATGAAGATCCGGCGTTTCAGCAGCCAGCCTAAAGGCACATTGAGTCTTAAAGCATTGCTTACGGCTTAAGTATCATCAATTTTGCGCCAGCATTTCCTGCAGTGTTTCCTTGAACTGTTGCTTTAATTCCAGCGGCTTAATTATTGTAAGATGTTTTCCAAAACTGAGCAATTGACTCAATAGTTCCGGACTGTCAATCACCTGCATGCTTACCTGTATGCCATCTTTCAATCGCTTGGTTATTGCTTGTGAATGATGCATCGGATGCTTCTCCAATAATACGCTGATGGGCTCCTTTACTTCAATCACCAGGTCTATCGGATGATCGCTGCCACCCATGATGCCGACAGCGTTTTTGAATAATGACTCAGGATTAAAGTCAGTACGCTTCACTACTATTTTTGGCTCCAATATTACATTGGTCATTCTGTCGAGGGCAAACGTTAGATAAGCGGCATGTTTTTCATACCAGCCAATCACGTACCATTTATTGCGGTTTTCCTTTAGTAAATAAGGAACCAGCGAGAAGGTTTTGTGCTCTTGCTTGTAGATATTGTCGTACTCAAAACTGATGGGGTGGTTGTTGGCAATGGCATGGTAAATCGGTTGCAGCCAATCGTTGCCATCACTGCCTAGAGTCTTTTCGAATTGTACAAGCTGATCAACCATTGGATCGCCGGGCTGACGAGAAAGGGAGAGTCGGGTGTAGATCTTGTCGATGGCTTCTTTGAAATGCTCGAAGATGCTGATGTTGCGATACTGGTACAGGGTGAGAGATGCAAATTTGAGGGCATCCTCTTCCTGTGGGTTGAGGGGTAGCTTTTCTATCGAATAGTTATGTTCGTCGTAGTAATACCCCTTTCTGACTTTATGGTATTTAATGGGGGCATAATAGCCCAGCCCCTTGTCGTTGCGCATGGCTTCAAAGTCCTTCTCAATCTGAGAAATAGAAATTTTGCCAGACAACTCTCCAAAAATTTCCATTTCACACTTGTTCCTGATATAGTCTTTATCGGGGAAGGGGTGCATGTTGTTTCGCAAACAGCGGTCAATGATGCGATAGCGGGAAAGTGCTGACTTATTAGCAGGCATGAAAATGGCTTTAGTAGGTGGTTGAAGTTAGGGCATTTGCAAATGTTGAATGACGAGATTTTGAAAACAAAAAGTGAGGTTGCAAATAGGTTGCGATGTAGCCAGATAAGTTGCACTCAGTTTCTCATCACGCATCATAGTAGAAACCCCTAAACCCACACTGGAACGGACCGGCTAATAACCGGTCCTTCCTTCGTTAGGTGAAAATAAAATACTTGAGATAAGGGTTTATCATCAGCACTCAAGGAATGAAAAGGATCATCCCAAAATAATTGAAATCAAAAAAACTTTAGACGGGCTGTTGATAGTACAGGTCAATCCTTTTTTGGGAATAATATCTGCTGGGCGTCCAGCAACGTTTTTTCAATATCTCGGGCAGTGGCAGCTTCCGCGAATTTATGGCTCTTTACGGCTTTCGTCTTCGCTTTATTGGCTATGGCAATCGCCTTTGTCATGGCTTCTTCAATTGTCTTAATCAGCTCAAATAACTCACTGGAATTGTTGTTTTCTGCCATGGTCAATTCTTTGAATGCATACTGAAATAAATAAGTATTACATCTAAGGATGTAATTTCTAGCTTGTGATACCAATCTGATGCAAGCTTGCTTGGGCAGATAGCAATGTATTTGCAATCTGACTCAGATGCACGGATAATTACACTTACGCCATGCCCAACAAATACTGCTCAATAGGGTAACTAACTAAATAGAAACTGTTTTTATTTAATCCAAATAGTAGCCTGATAGAAAAGAAATATTCGTATCACATTGTTCGTGTGAACTTACATACTGGATAGGCCTTGCAACCCCAAAACCTTCCAAATTTTCCACTTCTCAAAATCAGTTCATTGCCGCAATGCGGGCATTTTCCCTGTTCAATCGATCTTTCTTTTTGAAGATATTTTGCTGAATGGATTCAATGTGTTCACGTTTGTTGTAAGTGGCACTTTCATCAAGGAGTGTGATTGCTTGGAAGATATTTTCTTTCTCCTCTTGGGTGAGAATCACGTGGTTGTGCCTTTTGATGGCATTCAAAAGACCGGATGTGTTTGTGACGATAGTGTCGGTATTAATCTTCAGGCTAGCCTTTGATGAAAACACAATTATTGAAATGAATTGGTTGCTATTCAATTCGGGAATGCATTGTTTTATGGCTCGGATATGTCCTGCATTTTGGCGAATGGGATTGTAGAACCTTTCTTTTCTACTATAGATTACCTGTGTCCAATATTCAGAATTTTCACTGCCAAAAATCCAGCCTTTGTAGTTTTTGGTTTCAATTATGAACAGGCCAAAATCTGAAATCACTATATGATCTATCTGTGCTGTTCTTCCGCCTGTATTTAATACTACATTGTTTAAGACGATGTATTTTGAATTATCAAGAAAATGCAAAATTGCTGAAACAGTTTTCTCTCCAACAATGCCCTTGATTTGCGGCCCAAATATTCCGGCCACAAATAAACCAGTCACTAATAAAAGTAGGATTAGAAATTCCATAATAACGATGATGGAAATTGGCTTAAAAAAGCGAAGGCATGAAGGCGGATAATCGAAATGTTAATGGGATCAACTTAAGTCAAAATTTGTCTGCTCAGAGATCTTCGAAGGAAAGTCTTTTCATCTTTGAGTTCTTGCAGCGGGTTTTACAGAAGCATCCTTACTCATGGTGCCCTGTTGCAGGAATCGATCAATATGCTCCCGAAGTTTAACGGCATCAATAAAGCCACTGACCTCAGCATTGCTGAAACGGCCGATGGAGGCTACTCTTGCTGCAGTCCAGCAGGCATAGCGGTGGGTGTGTTCGCTAAAGGAGTAGGTCGAATTACTCATAGAGGCTATCTCAGGTTTGTGCGTTGTAGGATTGCTTGATCAGGGAACATGATATAGTCTAAATCTGACTCGCTTTTTACAAGAACGGAGTAATCCCCGTTTCCCCAGTGACCTTTGTTGCTTACGTCCTTGGTGATTCCATTTGGATCGTTTAGTTGGCCTTTTTTGAGATTAATCAGACAGTACAAACCTTCTTTTTGGTAAACCACAACGTCAAAGAATGGCTTCTTCTTTCTGAAACTGATGTATAATCCTTTGGGTACAACTTCTACTTCACCTAAGGTCAAAATTCGCTCCTTCAGTTGCCTGTAAAGCGATTCTATTTCCGGGTTTGGTTTTTTGCTTTTAGAAAAATGATAGGCCTCCGTATAAACCTGGATTTGCTTGGACACTTCCTTCACAACACTCTTTTCTCCGGCTGTAACATTGGTAATACTTTCAGTCGAACTATTCTTGTGTTGCATCAATCCAATTACAGCATTTTCGTATTGTTTGATTTCCCACAATTCGAAGGGCACGTCCTTAAAGTTGACAGAGTGTTTTTGGTATTCAGAAAAACTTGGCGCAATAAAAATCACTTTGGATTGTGACCATTCCACATCGTTCTTTTTTAAAGATTTGCTTTTCTGTTCATTGTATTCAAGCACAAAGTCGGCCTTGTTGTTGAGCAGTAAAGACATGTAGGTGTAGCCTTGGTCGATAACAGAAAAATTCCTGTCCTTTTTGTATTCAATAATCACAAAACAATTATTCTCTTTATCAAATGCCAATGTGTCTATTCTGAAATTGCTGATTGGCATTTCTGATCGAACAAATTCCAGGTTGAAAATCTCGCCAAGATTATTTTCTATGAGTTGCTGTATTTCTTTTTCCAGCTTAAAATCTTTATTAGCTATGCTTTGCAGTACATCACCTTTTCTCGAAAATAGTTTCATACTTAGTTATTACTTCATTAAAAGAATCAGTCTCATTCAACCCCACAATACTCTCCCGGAAACTCTCCAAAGCACTATACAGCATGCCTTAGTAGATATCACTTTTCACATCGGCGTCCATGGTTATCCAGTTCTTCTTATCATTCATGTGGCTGAGGGGGTTGTGTATTCTCCACTAAAAATAGCACCGTTTATTTCCCTTTCTTAAGTTTTTTTCTTTAAAGCTTGCAACAATCAAACTGGCGATATACATTCAGGGTCAATCGGAATAACATGCCTATTCACAAAATCCTTTTGAACGATGAAGTTGGCCCGGTGTCGATAAAGAAGGCAAAACCGGGAGATTATTGTACTTATCATTTCTCGGTCATGTTTGAGCCAGGTGCTGAATGCAATTTATTCATGCTGCTGGCTAAAACTTCGCAAAGCACCATCTGGCATAAATTGGTGGAAAGAAATGAAACCGATAATGATGGAGAGATTACCATGGAAATTGGCAAAATAAAAGTGGGCACCAAAATGGATTATCGTTTTGGGGTGTATGCCATAGATGCGCTGCAAAATGTGCGCATTATTATTACCAATTCTACGTCCAAGGAAAGTCGGCAAGTGAAGCCAGATGATCCCGGTGAAGGGATGACCATAAAGAAAGGCGATTCATGGGCACAAGAAATTACAGCGTATGAAATGTTTTAATCGAAAAGTATACTTTGTTGTTGTACTTGCTTGTGGCATCATGACAGCGGTAGCGCAAGATGATCCGTCTTTTATACCCGGAGGAAGGAGAATAGATACCAGCAAAAATCAGTACAAATGCCAGTTCAACGGAAAAGCCAACGGCAACATTACCGACTTCAATAACGGCCGGTTTTCGAACTCCCAATTGTTTACGGATATCGATATGTCGGCTTTTGAACTGGTGTCTACCCATGTGCGGTTTCAGGAGAAAGACAATGTGCAAAAGCTGGTGTTGTCGCCCATGCGGTTGCTAGGATGGGGGACTTGTAATCCGCCAGGCTCCATCGCTGATATCATCACAGATTTAAAAATAAACCTGACTCAAACCACGGGTAATACGGTATTAGGCTTCGGCATGGGTTTCGATAATTCTTCACCCCGCTCCAAACGTAGCCGTCGGCTTACTAGCCAACTGTTTGACCAATTTGCTTCACCAGACAATAGCCTGCCTAACGAATCATTTGAGGCCTACAAAAAGAGAGTGCTTGATGGTTATGAAAAAAAGTTGGATTCTCTGGCGTTGGATTTATATGAAGCGAGAGCTAAGTCGGTATTTACATTCAACTTCGCCTATAACCAACGCTTCTTTTCGGTGCTCAATACCCAATCCGATATTCCGTTGGTCGATAGCCTGAATTATTACGGTACCGAATCTAATGTTTGGTCGGTTAACATGTCGTATGCCCGCAACATTGGCAGTTTTGTTGTATCAGCAGGGTACAATCATTTCAATACCCGGCAGAGTGCCGTAAAAGGGCAGGAGAAGGTCCCTTTTCGTGGACTTTCGTTTTCGGTCAACAAACGCTTGGTTCGGTTTATTCCTGATAAAAAGAAACTCCGCAAAACGGAGGCCTACCAACAGTCTCTTTTTGTGCCAGGCTTGCATGTAGGGGTTATTTATGAGCAACTCAAAACCAATAGTACAGACTACCAGTTTATCAAAGACAAGCGTATTTCCCGTGAAGTGATTACACCCATGATAGAAATATTGATTGCACCTGCAGCACAGTTCAGGTTGGGTTTCCCCATTACAAAAGACAAGTTGGTGACCGATGTAAAAACAAGCTCCATGGGCGCTTCCATCGCTTATGTGCTCAAGTTGTCAAACCTTTCGAAATGATACAAGGCTTGTCATTGATCAACTATTTTCAATTCTTCTCGCTTGGCATTAAGGATTGGCAGTAAAGTCATTATACAAGCCGTCTGCCATTCTATTGTCTAGACAATCAGGATTATACATCCATGGAAGTGTTTTCATCCTCCGTTTCTTGCCCTATTTTCTTTTGGGCTTCCAAACTATAGTAGTAATACCAAATTGCTCCAATAATTAGCACTACGCCTATCACCAAAAACATATTGGTATTAGAATCATTTTGCCAAGCCGTACTATTAGTAGGTTGTTGCTGATTTCTCTGATGCCGCTCAAATGCCAGCTCATTATCAAAATGACGAATGCTATTACTATAGTGTATGACTTTCATCGTTGCTTAAGTTCAAAGGTTACATCATCGATTCTCTCCAGTAGGAAGTTTGTAAATACAGCAGAAATTAATCGGCCATCAGCCCGACAATAAATAGTTTTTGCATTCAGCACGTCAATTTTTAATTCTCTGAATTTATTCTGGTCAATTACAATTTTTCTGTTTCTTCGAAAAATAGTTCGTAAGACTAGGTCTTGAGCAATGGCATTTCGCTTATCTGCTTCAAAGGCAGCCATTTTGTTTTTAAAGGCTTCATTGCCGTAGGAATGCCTGCATTGATTTGAGCAGTACAATTGATTACTTCTCCGAGGTTGGAAGGCCCGAAGACAAAATTTGCATTTTTTATCAGGATGCATAATTGTAATCACTTGTTGTTGAGGAATCGGTTATTGAACTGGAGTCCTTTCACTTCATAGCGATTTATATATTCTAGTACCGACGACAATTTGTAGTAGATCCGGCCACCATGTTTCGAATATAAAATGGCTCCTTCTGCCCGCAATTTTGCGGCCTGTCGTTTACTAATTTTTAAGGTTCTTAGAAAATCAGTTTCATCAAGAATTATTTCCTCGGCTGGCCTTTTTGCATTGGCAAATTCTGCACGGATTGTACGAAGAAACTCTTGAACTGTTGGAAGGCGGAAGAACTCTTCGGTGTTTCGCATTTTCGTTGTGTTTGTTGAATTGCGAATGTCCAAAGAGCCGATAAGCCAACACGGCGAAATTCCGGAAAATGAATTCCGGAATTTTCACTGTTCTTTTTTGATTTTTTCGTACGTGGGTGTCCTTTGATACTATTCAGACTCTCCAGAAGCCGCTCTAATTCTATTCCAGGCTTCTTCTTGTCCAGAATATAATGTCTAACGGCAGAGAATGGTTTTTTAGGATGAAATGGAATACCGAAAAGATGTAAAAGGGTCTTGTAGAGTTGGTTGGTTTCAAGGCCATCTAATTTAAGTAAAGCATTTTTGGGGGAAGTAAGGGCCAGTACAAATTCTCCCAATAGGATGGCTCCTTCTTTTGGATTTAGTGTATAAGTATTGAATTGATGCGTGTTTAACCTGATTCTGTATAAGCCTAAGTCCATTAGCTTGTTGAGTCCCAAGCAAAACTCATAACATACACCGAGGATATTTTCAACTATTGTACGATGATCAGCTGTGAGTTCTAATCGATCCAGTGATATCCATTTTGCCGTGTTGCTATCTTTATTATCTACATAGAACTTGACATTTGGAATGAAATAGTATTTTGAATCAGGGGAGAATGTAAGCTTTAAAAATTCAAGCTCTTCTTTCGTGTTTAATAGGATGTCTA
This sequence comes from Phnomibacter ginsenosidimutans, assembly GCF_009740285.1. Taxonomy (GTDB): domain Bacteria; phylum Bacteroidota; class Bacteroidia; order Chitinophagales; family Chitinophagaceae; genus Phnomibacter; species Phnomibacter ginsenosidimutans. The sequence goes on along the minus strand of NZ_CP046566.1, from coordinate 3,015,923 downwards.
TTTTTTCTTGATAAGGCAATTCACTCTCTTTGTATAACTGATCCATTAACTCTTTAAACTTCACGAATAGTTTTTTTCCATTTTTTTCAAGGAAGGCTTGTAATTCTTGCCTATCCTCAATGGAGGCTACTTCAATGATTGCATTCTTGTCCTCCATGAAGTCAAGGATGACGCTGTTTGTATGGAATTTTACAGTGATAATTAATCTTATGTCATTTAAAGCGCTTGAAAGCAACTGAACAAAGTTTTTGATTGAATTCGCTTTTTGAAAAGCTGATAATTGTAAGGCTGTCATTTTGATATACAATTTTGAGGGTGTATCCAGCTACGACTTTATAGAATGGATCAATTTTTCGTGAGGAATGACTCCTCTATTTTGTCATTTAAGAAAGCATCAATTTTCTCTTTTTGAAGGTACGTTACAATTTGCCCTAAAAACGGCCGATTTTTTGCCGAATTATTCTTTTTTATTACTTTTGATAGAGCTATTTGCTTTTTTTGGTGTGATTTTAGAGACATTTTTATTTTTCGCTCAAAAATTTAGCATTTCGCACTTCTCCAAAATCGCTCAAACCCAATGCTGACAAGGGTTTCCAGCGTTTTCAAAAAATAGAAAAAATGCAGGGTTCGAATCCCTTCCTCTCTGTAAAATATTGAAGTCCCGCATGGGGCTTTTTTGTTGGCAGTCCATCTTTCAGTATTCCACAGATCGCCTCTATCTTTTTTAAAAAATCTCAGCAATTTCTTTCCTTTCAACTGCAAGCGGAAGCAAACGCTTTACGTCAACGATTGCATGAATTTACACCCCTGCCTCAGGGCGGTTCCGCTGCCGGAATGCGTTATATTTCGTGCCGAAATGATTTTGCCAATGAAAAAATTGATGAAGGGATACCTCCTGCTCCTGTTGTTGTGGACGGCCAATGTTCATGCACAAGAACAGCGATGGAATGTGGCGATGGCCAATACGGTGTTAGATATCTGGAAGGATTCGATTCCGGTGGGCAGTCAATCCAAGTGGTCGTACGATATGGGGGTGGTGCTCAAAGGTTTTGAAGGCTTGTGGCGCCAAACCGGCGATGCCAAATACCTGCAAGCCATCAAGGCAAAAATGGATTGGTTTATTCAACCCGATGGTAGTATCAAAGGCTACGAACTTACCGAGTATAACATTGATCATGTAAACAATGGCAAGCTGGTGCTGCTGTTGTACAAGGAAACCAAAGAGGAAAAATATAGCATTGCGGCGCATCATTTGCGGGACCAATTGCGAACCCATCCACGCACTAACGAAGGGGGCTTTTGGCATAAAAAAGTGTACCCCTATCAAATGTGGCTCGATGGTTTGTACATGGGTGCTCCTTTTTATGCAGAATACATTTCCATGTTTGGCGAAGCCAAAGATTATGATGACGTAGTGGACCAGTTTGTATGGATGGAAAATCATGCACGGGATTCAGCTACGGGCTTGCTACACCATGCTTGGGACGAAAGCAAGCAACAACGCTGGGCCAATCAAGAAACTGGGAAGTCGCCGCATTTTTGGGCTCGTGCCATGGGCTGGTATGCCGACGCTATTGTTGATGCATTGGACTTTATTCCGGCAAAACATCCCGGTCGTGCTAAGCTCATAGCTATTCTCAACCGTTTGATAAATGCCATCGAAAAAGAGCAAGATGCAACCACGGGTTTGTGGTACGATGTACTGCACTACAATGGCCCGGGAAAAGAACGCAACTATTTTGAAGCATCCGCTTCTTCTCAATTTGTATATGCCATTGCCAAAGGTGTTCGCAAAGGATATTTACCAAAAAGCAAAATGGCGATGGCCGAAAAAGGTTATCAGGGATTGGTGACACAGTTTATCAAACTGGAGAACGGCCGCTACAATTTACATGGCACAGTAAAAGTGTCGGGGCTCGGCGGTAGTGGCAACTATCGCGATGGTAGTTTTGAGTATTACATGAGTGAACCGGTGATTGTAAATGACCCCAAAGGCTTGGGTGCATTTTTACTGGCCGCTAACGAAATGGAAGGAAGAAAATTAAAGCATAAATAAATAGTCGTTATGTTTAAGCTGAACAATAAAATTGGCATCGTTACCGGGGGCGGCAGTGGTATTGGTAAAGCAATTGCGGGGTTGTTTGCCCGCCAGGGTGCAAGGGTATTCATTTTTGATATTGATGCGCAGGGCGCCGCACAGGCAGTGGCGGAGATTCAGGTAGCAGGCGGACAAGCCGATGCAGTGATACTCAATATCAGCAATCAGGCCGAAGTGAAAGCCGCCGTAGCACAAGTGAAAGCCACGGCAGGTAGCATCGATATTTTGGTCAACAACGCAGGTGTGGCGCATGTAGGTACAGCAGACACCACCAGCGAACAAGACTTTGACCGTGTGTATTCCATCAATGTAAAAGGCGTGTACAACTGCTTGCACGAAGTGCTGCCGGTGATGAAAACACAACAGCATGGCGTCATTCTCAACATGTGCTCTATTGCAGCATGGGTGGGCATTACCGATCGGTTTGCTTACAGCATGAGCAAGGGTGCTGTGCTTGGCATGACACTCAGCACAGCCCGTGATTATCTGGCACACAACATACGCTGCAATTGTATTTCTCCTGCCAGAGTACATACACCATTTGTGGATGGTTTCATTGCTAAAAACTATCCTGGCCGAGAAGCTGAAATGTTCGATAAATTATCAAAGAGTCAACCCATTGGCCGTATGGGCACTACCGATGAAGTAGCACATCTGGCTTTGTATTTATGTAGTCAGGAAGCTGGTTTTATTACAGGCTGCGATTACCCCATCGACGGTGGCTTTATCAATTTGAATAACTAATCAATCACAACCAAGCATCAATATGAAACTTATCAGATACGGCCAAGCCGGACAAGAAAAACCCGGTGTACTCATTGGCGAAACTTATTACGACGCATCATCCATTACTGCTGATTATGATGAAGCCTTTTTTGCCAATGATGGCTTGGCAAAACTTGCAGCTGCAGTAGCTGGCAATGCGCTGCCTGCAACTCCTGTAGAGCGTTTGGGCTGCCCGGTGCAGCGTCCTTCTAAAATTGTATGCATTGGTCTCAACTACAGCGACCATGCCAAAGAAACCGGTGCCACACCACCAGCCGAACCGGTGATTTTCTTTAAATCAACCACGGCTATTGTAGGCCCCAACGATGCGGTGATGATACCACGCAATTCGGTTAAAACGGATTGGGAAGTGGAACTCGCTATTGTCATTGGTCAGAAAGCATCTTATGTGGAAGAAAGCGAAGCGATGGATTATGTAGCCGGTTATTGCCTGCACAACGATATCAGTGAACGAGAGTTTCAGCTGGAGCGGAGCGGTACCTGGGATAAGGGAAAGGGCTGCGATACTTTCGCACCACTTGGCCCATGGTTGGTTACCAAAGATGAAGTAGCCGATGTACACAACCTGCGCCTGTGGTTGAAGCTGAATGGCAAGACGATGCAAGATGGAACAACAGCCAATCTCATTTTCAACGTGCCTTTTTTGATTAGTTACGTCAGCCAATTTATGACGCTGTTGCCTGGCGATATTATTTCCACCGGTACTCCGGCTGGTGTGGGATTGGGCATGAATCCGCAAGTGTACCTGAAGCCCGGTGATGTGATGGAGTTAGGTATTGATGGTCTCGGCACTTCCACGCAAACAGTCGTGGCTTTCAGTAAACCCGCTTAATTTCAGCTTACAACGATTGCACAAGATGACAACCAACAACAAGCAACAGTACCTCGTCGCTTTTATCATGGTAACGAGCCTGTTTTTTCTGTGGGCTTTTCTGCACAACATCAATCCCATTTTGATACCGCACCTCAAAAAGGCCTGTACCCTTACTGATACAGAGAGTGCCTTTATTGATTCGTCTGTTTCGCTGGGTTATTTTTTAATAGCCCTGCCAGCGGGTTGGTACATGCATAAAAAGGGCTACAAAAAGGTATACTACTAGGGCTGGCTTTGTATTGTGCCGGCGCCTTTTTATTTGTGCCTGCGGCCAGTACCCGCAGCTATGGTTTCTTTTTGGCGGCATTGTTTGTAATGGCCAGTGGGGCTACGTTTTTAGAAACTGTTGCCAATCCTTACATCACTAAATTGGGTGATGCTGCTACAGCAGCCAGCCGATTGAATTTGGCGCAATCATTCAACGGAGTTGGGGCATTTATTGCGCCACTCATTGGTGGTAAGTTTATACTGAGTGGCATTGAGCACAGCGAAACTGAACTGCAACAAATGACACCGGATCAATTGCAGCAATACCTCAGTTTTGAGGCTGGCACTATTAAGCTTCCATACATTGTGATTGGTGTAGTGGTGCTGTTGATTTTATTGTTGTTTGCTTTTGTAAAACTGCCTGAAATAAAAGAAACGCACAGTGCCGATGCCGGTTCCGAATTTTCTACAAGAGTATTTCGCCACATGCATTTTCGCAATGCAGTAATAGCGCAGTTTTTTTATGTAGGTGCTCAGGTGTGCGTTGGTAGTTTTTTTATCCGCTTTTCCAAATACACTATGAACCTTGGTGAAAAAGAAGCAGCATTTATGTGGGGCAGTATTGCTATGGTAGGTTTTATGGCGGGCCGTTTTGTAGGTACTTTTTTAATGCGATTTATTCGCCCTGCAAAGTTGTTGGCAGCCTATGCAGTTATCAGCATAGCCTTGCTGGCGGTGGCTATCATTACCAAAGGAAATGCTGCCGTGTATGCTATGGTGGCGGTGCCTTTCTTTATGTCCATCATGTTCCCTACCATTTTTGCTTTGGGCATCGATGGCCTTGGTGAAGAAAGTAAAATTGCTTCTTCGTTCATTGTAATGGCCATCATTGGTGGAGCCATTTTTCCGGTGCTGATGGGGCAGGTAAGCGATGCCAACAATGGTAATATTCAATTGGCGTATATCGTGCCGCTTATCTGTTTTGTTGTGGTGGGCTGGTTTGCGTTTACGCAGTTTAAAAACAAAGCTGTTGCGGTATCGGCAGCGGGTCATTAAAGCCATGTGTATGAAACGCTATTGCCTTGCTGTCGATTTAAAAAATGATGCGGCTTTGATTGCTGAATACGAGCAATATCATCAGCGCATTTGGCCCGAAATACAAGCTTCCATTGTATCGGCTGGTATTGTTTCTATGGAAATTTACCGCATAGAAAACCGGTTGTTTATGATTATGGAGACCAACGATGATTTTTCGTTTGCCGCAAAAGCAGCCGCAGATGCAGCCAACGAAAAAGTGCAGGAGTGGGAAACGCTGATGTGGCAATATCAACAGGCATTGCCTACAGCAAAGCCCGGCGAAAAGTGGTTGCTCATGCACAAAATATTCGACCTCAACACAGCCTTATGACCATCATAGATACACACCAGCATTATTGGAAATACGATCCGGTAAACTATGCGTGGATCAACGACGATATGGCGGTGATTCGACAAGATTTTTTGCCTGCCGATTTGCAACCTGTTTTGGCAGCCAATGGTGTTGCTGCCAGCATAGCGGTGCAGGCCGACCAAACAGAACAAGAAACTGACTGCTTGTTACAACTGGCTGATGACAATCCTTTTATTGCAGGCGTTGTTGGCTGGGTTGATTTACGCAGTCCGCAGTTGGCCGAACGCTTGCAGCACTATGCACAATTTTCAAAGCTCAAAGGGTTCCGGCATGTACTGCAGGGTGAAGAACCATCTTTCATGTTGCAGCCCTCATTTGTAAATGGCATAGCGCAGTTGCAAGCTCATGGCTTTGCTTATGATATCCTCATTTTTCCGCAGCATTTGCCCGCCGCATTGCAATTGGTGCAGCAGTTTCCTGAACAGGGTTTTGTTATCGATCATTTGGCTAAGCCTTACATAAAGCAAGGTTTGATAGGCGAATGGGCATCTGGTATGAAAGCGTTGGCGGCACATACCAATGTGTATTGCAAAATCAGCGGCATGGTAACGGAAGCAGATTGGCGCAACTGGACAGCAGCAGATTTACATCCTTACATCGACACCGTAGTGCAGGCATTTGGCACCAACCGTTGCATGTTTGGCAGCGATTGGCCCGTGTGTTTGGTGGCAGCTGCTTACGATAAATGGTTGCAAACCGTGCAAGATTATTTCGCAGGATTTTCAACTGAAGAACAGGCCATGGTGTTTGCTGGCAATGCAAAACATTTTTATCAAATTGACACACTATAAAATTGGAAGAAAATGAATACACAACTCAACAATAAAGTAGTAATTGTAACAGGTGGCGCCAAGGGTATTGGCAAGGGTATTGTAGAAGTGCTGGCACGTGAAGGTGCCATCCCTGTTATTGTTGGTCGCAATGCGCAAGACAATGAGGTTGTGGTACAAGAAATTATTGCAGCAGGCGGACAATGCTGGCAGGTAGCCGCCGAATTGTCGCAACCAGAAGAATGTGAGAAAGCCGTGCAAGCTGTAGTGCAGCAATTCAATCGCATCGACGGACTCATCAATAATGCGGGGGTAAATGATGGTGTTGGATTGGAGCATGGTGATTACAAACGTTTCATGGAAAGCCTGCACAAAAACGTAGTGCATTACTACCTGATGGCGCATTATGCATTGCCCGAATTGAAAAAGTCGAAGGGAAGTATTGTCAACATTACTTCTAAAACTGCGGAGACCGGACAGGGGAATACTTCGGCCTATGCAGCCAGCAATGGTGGCCGCAATGCACTCACCCGTGAGTGGGCGGTAGAATTAGCAAAATATTCCATTCGGGTAAATGCGGTGGTGGTAGCAGAGTGCTATACGCCCTTGTACGATAAATGGATAAAGTCGATGCCAAACGGCGATGAAAAGCTGAAAGAAATTACTTCCAAAATACCTTTTGAGCAGCGCTTTACCACCGCAGAAGAAATCGCTAACATGACGGTATTCCTGCTTTCTCCGCTATCCAGCCATACTACGGGCCAGTTGATTTATGTGGATGGTGGCTATGTACATCTTGACCGGGCCTACAGTGTTGGCATTGGTGATTGATGAATTTTTTTGAACAAGAATGACAAGGCTGCCGGTAACAGGGCAGCCTTTTTTGTACCGCTCTTGCTGGTAAAATAATCCATCATTATAGTAAAACCTGCCATTTGGGCGGCGGAGTGCTGCTGCTACTTTTAATATTCGAAAAGCACTGGCTTTCACAGCCACTCGGCTTTGCCGGAATTGTTGCATGTAGTGTTGATTGACACTTTTCATTACAAGGAACAATTTGCGGCACGGCGGCTTTCAACATTCATTTTTTCAGACGATAGCGCCTGCCATGTTCATAACGAAATACTTTGAGGAGTTTGCCATTGGTGATGTACGACATACCTATGGCAGAACCATTACCGAAACAGACATCGTGGTACATGCAGGGCAGTCTGGCGATTTCTTTCCGCACCACATGGATGAAGAGTGGTGCAAAACTCAACCGTTCAAAAAACGCATTGCTCACGGCACTTTGATTTTTACTGTGGCCGTAGGTCTTACAGCCGATCATATCAACGATGTATCCATGACATACGGCTATGAAAAACTGCGTTTCATCAAGCCCGTCTTCATTAATGATACAATTAAAGTGACTGTCACCATTCAGGATAAAAAAGACCATAAACGCCCCGATCATGGATTGGTGACGGAGCTGGTGGAATGTTTCAACCAACACAACGAACTGGTGATGCGCTGCGAACATATTTTACTCGTAAAAAAACAAGCAGCGTAGCATGGCTTCCATTATTCTCAATGGCATTACCTGGGGGCATAGCAGAGGCATCACGCCCTTGCTGGCTATCGGTCAGCGCTACAGCGAATTGCATCCTGAAGTTGAAATACGCTGGAAGAAACGCAGCCTGCAAGAGTTTGCAGATTTTCCGATTGAGAAGCTTACCGAAGCATACGATTTACTCATCATCGATCATCCTTGGGTAGGTTGTGCCGCAGCTACACATTGTGTGCTGCCGCTCAATGAATACCTGCCATCGGATTATTTGCAAGACCAGGCCAACAACAGCGTTGGCGCTTCCTACGAAAGTTATGTGTACAATGGCAGTCTTTGGGCTTTGCCGATAGATGCGGCTACGCCTGCGGCCAGCTATCGCAAAGATTTGCTGCCACAACCGCCGCAAACCTGGGATGAACTACTCCAGTTGGCAAAAGCCGGAAAAGTAGCTGTGCCGGGCATTCCCATTGATGTACTCATGCATTTTTACAGCTTTTGTATTTCATTTGGCGCCACGCCTTTTGCCAATGAATACGAAGTGATTGATACCGCAACTGGTGTGCAAGCAATTGAATGTATGCAGCAATTGTACAGCCTCGTAGATAGGCGGATGTTTGATTGCAATCCCATTGCAGTGGCCGAACTCATGAGTAGTACAAATGATTTTTGGTACTGCCCTTTTGCATATGCTTACAGCAATTACAGCAGAGCTGGATTTGCAAAATACCTGTTGCATTATGCCGATGTAGTGGCGCTGAATGGCAAGCAATTGCAAACCACCATTGGTGGCACAGGCTTATCTGTATCAGCATTTAGCCAGCATAAATCTGTAGCCGTGGATGTGGCCAAGATGATGGTTGATGGCGAAATGCAACGGACGATGTATATGCAGCATGGCGGGCAGCCCGGCCATCGTAGTGCATGGACAGATGCTACCGCCAACGAACTGACCAATGGCTTTTTCAATGCGGTGCTTCCGGTGATGGACAACGGATACATGCGGCCACGCTACAATGGCTATCTGCATTTTCAGGATCATGCCGGCACACCATTGCGCACCTGCCTGATGGATAATGGCGACCCTGCAAAAGCCTTACAATTGATGAACGAATTATACAGGCAAAGTATTCATCAAAACAGCACTTCTCTAAGCGTATGACAGCACAACCATTGCAAGGCATAGTGGTGCTGGAGTTTAGCCAGTATTTATCGGGGCCAAGTGCCGGCCTGCGATTGGCAGACTTAGGCGCAAGAGTTATTAAAATAGAACGCCCGGGAACAGGGGAAGCCGGCCGTAAGCTGGCCATTAAAGATTTGTGGGTTGATGATAACTCTTTGTTGTTTCATACCATCAACCGTAACAAAGAAAGCTTTACCGCAAACCTGAAAGATGCCGATGATTTGTATGTCATCAAGCAACTGATTGCAAAAGCAGATGTACTCATCCATAATTTTCGCCCAGAAGTAATGGGTAAAAATGGCTTGGATTATGCATCGGTACAACACATCAATCCACGGTTGATTTATGCCGAAATTTCTGGCTATGGAAAGAAAGGCCCATGGAAGGATAAACCCGGGCAAGACTTACTGCTGCAAGCAATGTCTGGCCTGGCCTATACTACCGGCAATAGCGGACAAGCACCCGTACCCTTTGGTATTTCCATTGGCGATATCATTGCCGGAGCACACGTTGTGCAAGGCATTTTAGCTGCATTGATTCGCCGTCAGAAAAACGGAAAAGGCGCTTTGATTGAAGTGAGTATGCTTGAATCACTGCTCGATTTTCAGTTTGAATTACTCACTACTTATTATACCACACAGCAACAGCCGCTGCGAAGTGCGGTGGCCAACGGGCAACCGTTGCTCAGTGCACCCTATGGTATTTATGCAACGGCCGACGGGCACATTGCTATTGCCATGATGGATATACATGTGCTGGCTGATACCATTGGTTGTTTTGCCTTGCATGCGTTTCACAAAGAAGATGCTTTTGTGCAGCGTGATGCTATTAAAACAGCATTGGCCGTGCATTTGCAGCAGCAGCCCACCGCTGTTTGGCTGCGCATGTTGCACAATGCAGGCCTGTGGGCCATGGAAGTGCTCAATTGGCAGCAACTCACTACAACAGCCGCATATCAAACCCTACAAATGGAACAGGTTGTACTGGCTGCTGATAAACAAATCGTCACCACCCGTTGTCCCATTCGAATCAATGGAAAGCGATTGATGTTTGACAGACCTGCTCCACAACTGGGCGCACAAAACGAAAGTATACGGCAGGAGCTTAGTGCCGCCATGAAATAAACGATACATGAAACTGTTGCAAGACATATTAGTGATTGATTTTAGCCAGTTTTTGTCGGGGCCATCAGCTTCGCTGCGCCTGGCCGATATGGGTGCACAGGTTATCAAAATTGAGCGGCCCGGTATTGGCGATATCTGCCGCGAATTGTATGTATCGGATGTGGTGATTGAAGGTGAGTCAACTATTTTTCATGCCATCAACCGCAACAAGCAGAGCTATGCTGCTGATTTGAAAAATGCAGATGATCTTGAAAAAATAAAACAACTCATTGCCAGAGCAGATGTGGTGATGCACAACTTCAGGCCGGGCGTGATGGAACGAATCGGGTTGGATTATGCAACTGTAAAATCGCTGAACCCTACGGTGGTGTATGCCGAAATAAATGGCTACGGTGAAACAGGTGATTGGGCTGCATTGCCCGGTCAGGATTTATTGCTGCAATCAGTATCGGGACTTACCTGGTTGAGCAACAACAGTGATGCCGGACCTACACCCATGGGTGTAGCCGTGGTAGACATTCTTGCGGGTACCCATGTAGCACAGGGAATTTTAGCGGCATTGTATGGCAGAGCTGTACACGGAGAAGGTGCTTGGGTACAGGTAAGTATGCTCGAAAGCATTCTCGATTTTCAGTTTGAAGTGCTCACTTGTTTTTACAACGATGGACAACAACTGCCGCAGCGTGGTGCTGTCAATAGTGCCCATGCATACATAGCGGCTCCCTATGGAATTTATACAACAAATGATGGTTACATTGCGCTGGCAATGACCAACATTCCTGCCCTGGCTACGCTGCTGCAATGCCCGCCATTGCTGCAATACAGCAATAGTGAGGATTGGTTTAGTAAGCGTGATGAAATCAAACAAGTGCTGGCCAATCATTTGCTTACACAACCAACAGCTATGTGGTTGCAGATACTGGAGCAAGCCGATGTTTGGTGTGCACCGGTATTCAACTACGATGCATTGGTGCAGCAGGAAGGTTACCGGTTGTTGGAAATGGAATTGACAGTACATACCAGCAGTGGTTTGGCTGTAAAAACAACCCGCTGTCCCATTCGGGTAGACGGGCAAATACTCACCTCTGCAAAAGGGGCGCCGGCATTGGGCGAACACAATGCAGAAATTGATCATCAGTTTGGATTGAATGAGGCACTGGTGCCTGCCACCTAAACTGCAGACAAAAACGAATTAGCCATGCTTGCTGATACACATGTACATATCTGGGATTTCAGCAAAGCCAGTTATAGCTGGCTGGATGGCAATACGTCTATCCTCAACAGAACCTACAGCATTGATGAAATAGCCGCTGAACGTCAAACTGCTGTTGTAACGCATGGCGTGTTGGTGCAGGCGGCAAACAATACACAGGATACAGATTGGATGTTGCATGTAGCCGCACATACCAATTGGATTGCTGCCGTCGTTGGTTGGGTACCACTCACCAATCCGGATGCAACAGCAAATGCACTGGAGCATTACAAAAGCAATCCTTATTTCAAAGGGGTACGGCATTTGATACACGACGAGCCAGATGCGCAATGGTTGCTGCAGCCAACCGTGTTGGAAAGCCTTCAACTATTGGCCGATGCTGGCATACCCTATGATGTGGTAGGTATTTTGCCGGCACACATACGCACTGCTTTGCAGGTGGCCGAAAAAGTGCCACAGCTGAAAATGATTTTTGATCATCTGAATCAACCGCCCATTGCTACAGCTGACCGTTTTGGTGAGTGGGGAGAATTGATGCAGGAAGCTGCACAGCATCCTAACTTCTACGCTAAAATTTCTGGTTTGGGCACCACTGCTCAAGCAGGAAATGCTTGGACAAATGCGACCATTGAACCGTATGTAAGCTTTGCCCTGCAAGCGTTTGGCGTACAACGCTGCATGCTCGGTGGCGATTGGCCGGTGAGTTTGCTGGCCGGTAGTTATACATACAGCTGGCAGCAATATCATAAGCTACTGCAATCATTACTCACACCTGAAGAACAGCACATGGTGAAGTATGCCAATGCTGCCGATTTTTATCAATTTCAATAAGCAGGCAAAAGAAAAACTATGGAAGTTGTAAACGGAGTGTTGTTTCATGCCATTGGTGCTTCCAGCGCTTCGCTTTGCTATACGCCAGAGAAAAAAGTAAAAGGCTGGAGCTGGCAAACCTATTGGCTGGCGCAGGCTTTTGTTTGCTGGTTGTTGCTGCCCCTGTTGGTGGCCGTTATCACCATTCCCGATTTGATGTTAGTGTTGAAAGAAGCACCCACTGCACCCATGTGGCAATCGTATTTGCTGGGTATGGGTTATGGTGTGGGCGGTACTGCTTTTGGCATGGCCATCCGATATGTTGGGTTCTCTTTAACCTATGCCATTGCAGTAGGTATTAGTTGTGTGTTGGGTACATTGCTACCGCCATTTATCAGTGGTGAACTCGGTCATATTTTAAGTGGAAACGGTGCAGGCTATCTGATGTCGGGCGTAGGCCTTGGTGCGGCAGGTATTGCCGTATGCGGCCTTGCTGGCAGAAGTAAAGAAAAAGACATTGAAAAAGCGGTACAGCAAAGCAGTTCTTCTTTTTCATTATCCAAAGGGTTGCCCTTGTGTTTGTTGGCAGGTGTATTGTCTGCATTGTACGGGTATGCCTTGAGTGTGGGCCAGCCCATTGCTGATGTAGCTGCATTGCATGGCGCCGGCAATTTGCAAGGCAATGTGATTTACATTTTTGCCAATAGCGGCGCCTTTGTTACCACAGCTTTGTATTGTATTTACCTGCACCGTAAGCACAAGACAATCGGAGAGTACTCGTCTAATCAGGGGCATTCTTTAACGACCAATTATCTCATGGCGGCCATTACAGGTTTGCTGTGGTATGGGCAGTTTTTCTTTTACGGACTGGGCCATACCCGCATGGGAAAATTTGCTTTCAGTAGCTGGGCTATCCATATGATTTTACTGGTGCTGCTGAGCACCGTAACCGGCCTGCTGCTGAAAGAATGGAAACAAAGTAGTACTAAAACCATTCGGTTGTTGAGTGTGGCCATCATGATATTAATTGTTGCGGTGCTGCTGCTTACAGAGGGCAACAGAATTGGCGCAACAGGATAAAGTATAAACATGTCGATGCATCAGCGAAATATTGCCAACGCACAACTACCCGTGTACATCATTGGTGCCGGCGGCATAGTCAATGCTGCGCATTTGCCGGCTTATCGGTTGGCGGGCTTCAACGTACAAGGCATTTGTGATATTGATGTGACAAAAGCACAAACTACTGCTGCGGCCTTTGGCATACCGCATGTGTTTGAGTGTCCCGAAGAAATGCTGCAACAACTGCCAACCAATGCGGTGGTGGATATTGCTGTACCCGGTCCTGCATTGATACCCTTGCTGCAGCAAATTCCGGATGGAACCCCCGTATTGTTGCAAAAGCCAATGGGTGAAAACATGCAGGAAGCGCAACAGATTTTGGAAATCTGCCGCAGTAAAAAACTCAATGCGGCTGTGAATTTTCAACTGCGCTATGCGCCGTTTATTCTCGAGGTGAAGAAGATGCTGCAGTCTGGTCAGTTGGGCGAAATCAACGATATTGAAATCAATGTGAGTGTGTACACACCCTGGCATTTATGGGATTTTTTAATGCAGTCGCCACGGGTAGAAATTTTGTACCACAGCATTCATTATGTCGATCTCATCCGGCACATGCTGGGCAATCCGCAAACCATTTACGCAAAATCCACCCGGCATCCGTCTATGCCAAAGCTGGCTGCTGTGCGTAGCAATATCATCATGGATTATGGTGATATGATTCGTGGAAATATTTTCACCAATCACTGTCACAATTATGGCAAACCCAAGCAGCATTCATACATCAAGTTTGAAGGCAGTAAGGGAGCGGTGCTGATCAATTTCGGAGCACTCATCAACTATCCTCGGGGCGAAGCAGACAGTTTTGAATATGTGTTTTTGCAAGAAGGGCAAGAGCCTGTTTGGCAAGAACGAAAAATAGAAGGCAGCTGGTTTCCGCATGCATTTATTGGTAGCATGGAGCAATTGATGCTGTCGGTAGCAGGTGGTAAAAATGCACCTGATAATTCAGTAGAAGACTGCATTCATACGATGGCTTGTGTAGAAGCTGCTTATGCTTCCAGTGAGCAAGGCGGTATTCAGCCGCGTCAGTTTTTGTAACGCATAAATACAAGTGAGATGTTCAGAAAGATGTTGATGTGCTGTTGGGTATGTGTGGTAGCTGCAACGTCTGTGGCACAGGTGCCGTCATTTCCCGGCGCTGAAGGTTTTGGTAAATATGCCAGTGGTGGCCGCGGTGGCGAGGTTGTGTTTGTAACGAATACACATGATAGCGGCGAAGGCAGTTTTCGATGGGCACTGGAGCAATTTCCTGGTAAGCCTCTCACCATTTTGTTTCGGGTGTCGGGCATCATTGAGCTGCAAAGCAAGATTCAGATCAAACGTTCCAATCTTACCATTGCCGGGCAATCTGCTCCTGGCGATGGCATTTGTTTCAAAGACCAATCTTTGATTTTGAACGGCGCATCTGCCAAAGGCAATCATGGCAATATCATCATTCGCTATATCCGTTCAAGACCGGGTGGCACACTCAAAACGGGCTTGTATGGTTTTGATATGGAAAATTGTCATGATGTAATCATTGACCATTGCAGTTTTAGTTGGGCCAATGAAGAATGTGCAGCCATGTACGATACCAAAAATACAACGGTGCAGTGGTGTGTGGTGAGCGAAGGTTTGTACCATGCGGGTCACATGAAAGGAAACCGTTCGTTTGGCGGCGTATGGGGTGGTCAGTTCGCCAGTTTTCACCACAACTTGTTTGCACACCTCAACAACAGGGCCATTCGTTTTAATGGTGCCCGTGCCCACGATACGTTAGCCATTATTGATTACAGAAACAACGTAGTGTACAACTGGGGCAATGCCAATGCCTGCTATGGCGGCGAAGTAAATATTGCCGGTGGCGTTTCGCAGGTCAACATTGTCAATAATTATTACAAACCCGGACCAGCCACGCCAGAAGACAAGAAGTTTATTCATGCTTCTTATCAAGCAGAAAACAGCAAAGGCACCGGCGAGTGGTTTGTGGCTGGCAACGTGATGCTGGGTGATAAATACCTGACCAAAAAAAATGAACGGGGGATTGATTTGAAAGAAGCAGGTTATCCCAAAGGCGCCATTGCTGACAAGCCTTTTGCAATTCAAATTCCGTTGCCGGAAGAATCGGCTGAACTGGCTTATGAACGGGTATTGAAATATGCCGGCGCCAATTTCCCAAAAAGAGATGCAGTTGATGCAAGAGTGATACAAGAAACAGCCACGGGCACAGCTACGGGCAAAGGTGTATTTGGTAAACCGGGCATTATCGATCATCCGTTGGTGGTGGGGGGATGGCCTGTGTATGGCAGTACAGCGGCACCGGCAGATACAGATAATGACGGCATGCCCGATGCATGGGAAATAGCTCACGGATTAAATGCCAACAATGCCGCAGACCGAAATCAATTGCATTCAAGTGGCTACACTATGCTCGAAATGTATTTGAATGAATTAGTGAAAGAAGGAAAATGAAATTACTATCAACAATAACGCTTTTGATATTGTGCCAATTTACGCAGGCACAGGTGAGAGTATTGGATCAGGTGAAAACGAGCCGCAGCAGGTATGCTTCCGTTACACTCATGCAAACGGTTCGTGCATTGAAACTGCAGCAAAAAAATGTTCAGATTGTTTTATCCATTCAACCAAATGGTAAAAAGGAAAGTTTTCGAATTGAGGGTAATGCACAGCGCATCAGCATCACTGGAAATGATGCCTCTGGCGTGTTGTATGGTTGTTTGGCTTTAGCAGATACACTCAAACATCGCCAGCAGTTTCCTGTTCGCATGGCTGTACAAGATGCTCCCGAAATGGTGTTGCGTGGGGCTTGCATTGGCATTCAAAAACCGTATTACCTGCCCGGTAGAAATGTGTATGAATATCCATACACGCCCGAGGTTTTTCCGTGGTTGTACGATAAGAAACTGTGGATTCAGTACCTCGATTCAATGGTGAGTAATCGCATGAATTCGTTGTACCTGTGGAACGGACATCCCTTTGCTTCGCTGGTAAAATTGAAAGATTATCCGTATGCAGTAGAAGTAGATGAAGCCACTTTCGCAAAGAATGAAGAGCTCTATCGTTTCTTAACTACTGAGGCTGATAAGCGGGGCATTTGGGTGATACAAATGTTTTACAACATCATAGTATCAAAGCCTTTTGCGGAGCATCATGGTATTAAAACACAAGAACGGGAGCGGGGCATTACGCCGCTCATTGCAGATTACACCCGAAAATCTATTGCTGCATTTGTAGAAAAATATCCCAACGTGGGGCTCATGGTTTGTTTGGGTGAAGCCATGGAAGGTGTGGGCAATGATGACATTGAATGGTTTACCAAAACCATTATACCAGGGGTGCAGGATGGCTTGCATGCCATTGGCAAAACAGATGAGCCGCCCATTGTATTGCGGGCACACGATACAGATGCCCCGGCAGTAATGAAAGCTGCTTTGCCCCTCTACAAAAATTTATATACCGAAGCAAAGTTTAATGGCGAAGCTCTTACCTATGCAAGACCACGTGGCAGCTGGGCGGAGTTGCACCAAACACTGAGCAAACTCGGCAGTGTGCAAATTGAAAACGTGCACATTCTTGCCAATCTTGAACCCTTTCGATATGGGTCGCCAGATTTTATTCAGCAGAGTGTAATAGGCATGCACGAAGTAATGGGCGGCAATGGATTGCATTTGTATCCGCAGGCATCGTATTGGGATTGGCCCTACAGTGCCGATAGTGTAGCTGCTGGCAAACGATTGCTGCAAATAGAACGTGATTGGATTTGGTACAGTGCATGGAGCCGTTATGCATGGAAAGCCAATCGCAACAGGCAAGACGAGATACGCTACTGGAGCCGCATGTTGGCACATCACTTTGGTTGTAGTGAAGCTGATGGCAGAAAAATTTTGACTGCTTATGAAGAGAGTGGAGAGATAGCCCCCAAGTTGTTGCGCCGCTTTGGCATTACCGATGGCAACCGCCAAACCCTGACACTCGGCATGCTCATGACACAGTTGATAAATCCTTACCGATATGGGTTGTTCACCTTGCTGTATGATGCAGAAGCTCCCGAAGGTGAAATGATTTTGGATTACGTAGACAAAGTGCAAAATGGTTTGCCTCATGTGGGTGAAACACCAACACAAATTGCAGGAGAAGTAATGTTGCATGGCAATAAAGCCGTGGCAGCTTTGCAGTCTATTGCCAACAATATCCGAAGCAATAAAGCTGAGTTCAATCGGTTATACAACGACATGTTGTGTTATCAGGCTATGGCCAATCACTTCAGCCATAAAGTGCAGGCTGCAGTGCAATTGCTACAATACAAGTACAGCAAGCAAGTGCCTGATTTGGAAAAAGCTGTGCCGTTATTGCAGCAAAGTGTAAAAGATTACGCACAACTTGCCCGACTCACCAAGGGCAGTTATTTGTATGCCAACAGCATGCAAACACAACAACGAAAAATTCCAATGCGGGGTGTGAATGGCACCTACAAACACTGGACAGAAATGTTGCCCGTTTTTGAAAATGAGTTGACTGTTTTTCAACGCAAAATTGATTCGTTGAAAAAAGAAAAGGATGTATTGATTCATGCACGGTTGCCATTACCTGCGGTGAAAGTACAAAGTGCCGAAGCTGGCAAAACTTTACAGCCTGGTATTTCTTTGTTTGCAGATACTACGGTCATCATCCGACAGTTGGCCCCGGAGCTTAACGGACTTGCATTGCAGCCGCAATCATTCAAACGGCAATTAGCTGCTGCTACTGAGTGGACTTTTACTGCAGACAAGCCGGTGAAAATATTGGTTGGGTACTTTAAAACACAACGGGCAGCATTTACCACCGATACCACTTTTGCCAAGGCACCAGAGTTGGAAACGAATGCGAGTGCAGATGATTATGGTCAGGCTGAAATCAAAATTAGCAACGCCATGGCCATTGATGGATTGCCTGCTGTGCAGGTGCATGCATACACGTTTACTGCTGGTACGCATACATTAAAACTGCCCAAAGGATTGTGCATCATTTTGGGGGCCATTGATGCCCAATCGCATGTGCCTGTGTACGATGCCGGATTGATGAGCGATAAAAGACAACAAAATATTGACTGGTTGTTTGAAGCGCCTTAAGAAAATACGAATTGACTGTTTTAAAATATTGACATGAAAAAACTGATGCTCTTTACGGTTATTGTTGCGATTAGTATTGCTACAAAAGCACAGCAATACTATGATGTAACAAAGTATGGTGCCAAAAAAGACAGCAGCACGTTGGCGACAAAATCCATTGCGGCAGCTATTGCGGCGGCCAGCAAAGCAGGCGGCGGCACCGTGTATTTTCCTGCGGGCAAATACCTCACTGGTCCCATACACCTCAAAAGCAATATCACCATTTTGATTGATGCTGGTGCAGAGTTGCACTTCTCCGACAACTTCGATCATTATTTGCCCATGGTAGAAAGCCGCTATGAGGGGGTGGACGTGTTTAGTTTCTCTCCATTGTTTTATGCATACAAGGCCGAAAACATTGCCATCAAAGGGCGGGGCCTGATAAATGGCCATGGAAAAAAATGGTGGGACTATGCCCTTACTTTTTATAAAAACCAAACTGCAAGAAATAAGTATCAATTGCTGTTTGACAGTGCCAATAAAAATATTGTATTGCCCGATGATGCTACACAAATGCAAAGAGGTTTTCTTCGCCCGCCGTTTATACAACCACTGTATTGTAAAAATGTGTTGATAGAAGGCATTACCATTACAAACTCTCCATTCTGGACAGTGAATCCGGAGTTTTGTGAAAACGTAACCGTCACAGGCGTTACCATCAACAATCCAAAATCACCCAACACAGATGGTATCAATCCTTCATCTTGCCGCTATGTGCACATCAGCGATTGCCACATAAGTGTGGGCGATGATTGCATTACCATCAAATCAGGAAAAGATGTGCCGGGACGAACCAAGGCTTTTCCTGCGGAAAATATCACCATCACCAACTGTACCATGCTGAGCGGTCATGGTGGAGTTGTGATTGGAAGTGAAATGAGTGGCGATGTAAAAAAAGTAACCATTAGCAATTGTGTTTTTGATGGAACAGATCGGGGTATTCGCATTAAAACCACCCGTGGCCGCGGTGGTGTGGTAGAAGATATTCGGGTAGACAATATTGTGATGAAAAACATACGTGACCAGGCCATTGTGCTGGACATGGAATACTCCAAAACAAAGCCCGAACCAGTGAGTGAACGTACACCAAAGTTTCGCAACATTCGGTTCAGCAACATAACTGCATACACGAAGAAAGCCATGTACATCAACGGGCTTGATGAAATGCCCGTGTCGGAAATTAGTTTGCATGATGTAGTGTTTGAAGCAGAAACAGGTATTGTGATCCGCAATGTACAAGACATCGAATTGCGTCACGTTCGTGTGAATACAAAAACGGGCCCGGCAGTAAGTGCAGAAAAGTCAAGCCGTATTTTAATTGATGCATTGTCGACTGTGAAGCCATTGATGGATGCACCGCTTATTCGCCTGACGGATGTAAAGGAAGCGCTTCTCACCAATCATTGGTTGTTTGATGGCAGCCATAAGTTTGCTGACATTAAAGGCGCTGCTACGAGCAATATTTTATTGCACAACAATATTTTGAAAGGTGCTACCGTAACCACTGCTGCAGATGTGCCAACCGGTACCGTGCAGCTTTGATGATTAGGAGTACAGCAGTTGAAGTGAGTGACACAACGCAGCTAAATAGTAGTTCAGAAGATGACCAACAAAAAAATACTTGCAGGTGTATGGTTGTTGCTTTGTTGCAGCACAATGCTGCATGCACAAGATTTACAATTGTGGTATAAACAACCCGCTACAAAATGGACAGAAGCGTTGCCCATTGGCAATGGCCGGTTGGGCGCCATGATTTTTGGCGATGTGCACACAGAACACTTGCAGTTTAATGAAGAAACATTGTGGACAGGTGAGCCGCGGCCATACAACCGGAAGGGTGCTTATAAATATCTCGACAGTATACGTGCCTTATTGTTTGCCGGTAAGCAAAAGGAAGCGGAAGCCTTGGCAGAAGCACAGTTCATGGGATTGAAAAGTTTTGATGCTGATAAATCTGCATGGATAGATAAATGGGGTGCAGCTACACAGATGGCTGCAACGGATGTACAAGATGCTGCGTGGCCTACGATGACTGTACCGCATTGGGATGGTTGGGAAACAGTAGGCCATGGCGGGTTGGATGGTGCTGTTTGGTTGCGCACCAGTTTTGAATTGCCTGCCAATTGGACACCAGTAGCGATGACACTTGATCCGGGACGCATCAGAGACCACGACTTTACATTTGTGAATGGACAATTGGTTGGAAAGCAACAAGATACCGAGCCAAGAAAATATACTGTAGCCAAAGAATTACTGCATGCAGGCAAAAATAGTATTGCCATTTTGGTGCTCAACTTTGCTGATAAAGGAGGCGTGTATGGTTTTAAAGATACCGCTAAGCATGTGGCTATTTTTCCCGTTAACAATGAGCAGGCCCGCATTTCTTTGAACGGGCAATGGAAATATTTTGTGGCCGATGATAATCCGCCGCCGGTTGGTGTGTATCAGGCTTCCTATCAGCCTTTTGGCGATTTGCAGCTACAGTTTGCACATACAGGAAAGGCAACAGCATACCGTCGTTCATTGGATTTGCGCAATGCTGTTGCCAGTACCAGCTACACTATCAATGGCATTCAATACAAGCGGGAATATTTTGCCAGTACACCTCATCAGGTCATTGTAGTGCAACTGACAGCTTCACAAAAAGCGGCTATTAGTTTTGCGGCTACACTCAGCAGTGCTCACAAGAACTTTGTGGTAAGCAGAATCAACAATGATTTGCTGCTGCAGGTAAAAGTTCGAACCGGTGCCTTGCGTGGCGAGAGTGTGTTGCGCATTGTAGCAAAAGGGGGAAAGCTCGAAATAAAGGATGGCAAAGTGATACTCAGCAATGCAGATGAAGCAACGCTCTACCTCACAGCCGGTACCAATTTTGTCAACTATCAAAACATTAGTGCGGACCCACGGCAAGCTTGCATCAAGGCGTTGGCATCTGTACAGGGCAAAACATTTGCACAGGTAAAAGCAGCACACATCAAAGAGTATCAACAATACTTCAATCGGTTTGCGTTATCGTTTGGTGCTTCACCCCATGATAGTTTGCCCACCGATGAAAGACTGAATCGATTTGCACAATCCAACGATGCTGCATTTGTAGCCTTGTATGCTCAATATGGTCGCTATTTGCTCATAGCCGCTTCACGGCCCGGCACACGTCCGGCAAATTTGCAAGGCATTTGGAATGATTTGGTAAATCCGCCGTGGGGCAAGCAAGTACACGACCAATATCAATGCCGAAATGAATTACTGGCCTGCAGAGTTGCTCAATCTGTCGTCCTTGCATCAGCCACTTTTTTCTATGATAAAAGAGCTGGCGCAAACAGGTAAAGAAACGGCCCGTGAGTATTACAATGCGCCGGGTTGGGTGCTGCATCACAACACCGATTTGTGGCGGGGAACGGCGCCTATTAATGCAGCCAATCATGGCATTTGGGTGACAGGCGGTGCTTGGCTGTGCCAGCATTTGTGGGAGCATTATTTATACACGCAAGACAAAACCTTTTTGCGCAACGAAGCATATCCCATCATGCGTGATGCCGCTCGTTTCTTCCATCACTTTTTGGTGAAAGATCCTGTAACTGGTTACCTCATTTCTTCACCTTCCAATTCGCCGGAGCAAGGTGGTTTAGTAGCGGGCCCTACTATGGACCATCAAATCATTCGGGCATTGTTCACCAATGTTATTGAAGCCAGTAAGTTGTTGCAAACGGATGCAGATTTACGACAGCAGTTGCAGCAAAAGTTGTCTCGCATTGCCCCCAATCAAATTGGCCGGTACGGGCAATTGCAAGAGTGGATGCAAGACAAAGACGATCCCAACAACAAGCATCGGCATGTATCGCATTTGTGGGGGCTTTATCCTGGTAACGAAATCAATTGGGATGCAACGCCGCAGCTGGCTCAGGCCGCTAAGCAATCGCTTATTTTTCGTGGCGATGAAGCCACTGGCTGGAGCCTTGGCTGGAAAATTAATTTCTGGGCAAGACTGCGAGATGGCGATCATACTTTCAAAATGATTCAAATGCTCATGAGCCCTGCAAAAGGCGGTGCCGGCAGTTATCCCAATTTGTTTGATGCGCATCCGCCGTTTCAAATTGATGGCAATTTTGGTGGTGCCGCCGGCATTGGCGAAATGTTGTTGCAAAGTCATACCAACTTTATCGATGTGTTGCCCGCATTGCCTGCAGCTCTGCCCAACGGCGAAGTGAAAGGCCTTTGTGCCCGTGGCGGTTTTGTGGTAGACATGCAATGGAAAAATGCAGCACTCAGCAGCATTCGTATCCGCTCCCTCGCTGGCCGTTCTTTGCAGCTTCGCTACAACGGTATTACAAAAACATTCACTACTTCTATCAACCAGATGATTCAATTGAATGGCAGCTTACAAATACAATAATATTTTTTCTTTGGTAGCCAGTAGCAGTGCTACTATGAGGCTTTGGTTGCGTCGCACACTTCAACAGCCGATGCAAGTTTCGGCATATCGTACATTACAGTTGTGTTGTTTGCTGTTGTGCCTTGGTTTATCTGCCCATGCACAACGCAACACTATTTCACTTGAGCAAAACTGGTACAGCATTGCTACCCGCAACGATACCATTCTGCCAGCCAATACTTTCGCTGTACCAATTAATCAACGCTGGCAGCGAGTGAGCATTCCGCACAATTGGGACCAATACGAAGGTTACAGAAGAATGCTGCATGGCAACCGGCACGGCGACTCTTGGTATCGCAAAACATTTACTATCAAACAGGCAAAACAGGGCAAACGTTTTTTTCTGCAGTTTGAAGGCGTGGGCTCTTATGCTACTGTGTATGTAAACAAGCAACAAGTGGGTGAGCATGCAGGTGGCAGAACCACATTCAGCATCGATATTACACACGTTATTAAAACAGATGGTACCCCCAATGAGTTGGCAGTTCGGGCATGGCATCCATCGGGCATAGCGAATCTGCCTTGGGTATGTGGTGGTTGTAGCGATGAACGTGGTTTTTCAGAAGGTTCGCAACCCATGGGCATTTTCCGGCCAGTGCAATTGCTTGTCACCAACGATGTTTGCATTGTGCCTTTTGGCATTCATGCATGGGCCGATGTACAATCGACTCAATCTTTGCTCAACATCAATACAACTGTCCAGAATTTTACAGACAGGCAGCGCCGCATTACCATTGTGCATGCCCTTAAAGATGCCACAGGTAAAACAGTGCAAACTGTTTCGCTGCAACACACCCTACAACCACATGATTCGGTGTCGGTATTGAAAGAGAAAATAACAGTAACGAAGCCCGAATTATGGTCAACAATACGGCCGTATTTATACAGCATTGTTACCAGTATTCAAGAAGGCAATCAGCTCATTGATCAGGAAACAACCCGCTTTGGTTTTCGCACTGTTGCCTGGAAAACAGCAAGCCATCAGTTTGTACTCAACGGGCAGCCTGTGTTTATAAACGGTGTAGCCGAATACGAACATTTGATGGGGCAAAGCCATGCATTTTCCGCAGCGCAAATACAGGCACGTTTCAAATGGATTCAGTCAGCTGGGTTCAATGCTTTTCGGGATGGGCATCAGCCACACAATCTGTTATACGGCCAGCTTTGCGATAGCCAGGGCATCTTGTGGTGGACGCAGTTGTCGGCCCATGTGTGGTACGATACGCCGGAGTTTCGCCATCACTTTAAGCAACTGCTGAGAGAGTGGGTGATAGAGCGGCGCAACAATCCATCGGTGGTCATGTGGGGTTTGCAAAACGAGAGCAAACTGCCCGAAGATTTTGCACAGGAATGCACAGAGCTCATTCGTTCGCTTGATCCAACGGCTAGTGTTCAACGGCCAGTAACTACCTGCAATGGCGGCACCGGTACCGATTGGGATGTGCCCCAAAACTGGACCGGTACTTACGGCGGAAATCCTGCCGACTATGGGCAAGATTTGAAGCGCCAGATTTTGGTAGGTGAGTATGGTGCGTGGCGTACACTCGACCTGCATACCGAAGGCGGATTTATGCAAAACGGTCCCTATAGTGAAGACCGGTTCACTGAATTGATGGAGCAAAAAGTTCGATTGGCAGAATCGGTAAAAGACAGTGTGGCGGGCCACTTTTTTTGGTTGCTTACTTCACACGACAATCCCGGGCGGGTGCAGGGTGGTGAAGGCCTGCGGGAACTGGATCGTATTGGTCCGGTTAATTACAAAGGCATGCTTACGCCATGGGAAGAACCTACGGATGTGTACTACATGTTTCGCAGCAATTATGCCTCCAATACAACTGACCCCATGGTGTATATTGCCTCACATACATGGCCCAACAGATGGATGATGCCTGGTATTAAAAATGGGATCAAAGTGTATAGCAATTGCGATGAAGTTGAGCTGTTTAATGATGACGGCAAAACTTCGTTGGGCCGTAAAAAGAAGGGACCAATAGGTACACACTTTCAATGGGACAGTGTGTTGATTCAATACAATAATTTGTATGCCGTTGGTTATGTAAATGGGAAAGTGGTTGCCAGAGATGCTGTTGTTCTGTTTCACCTTCCCAAAGCTCTTGTAGCAGCGCAGAAAGAAGATGATTTGATGACAAAGCCAATTACCGGCAATGATTATTTGTATCGCATCAACTGCGGCGGACCCAATTACACAGATGTGCATGGAAATACATGGCTTTCTGATAAATGGTTGGCTACCTCGTGGTCAATTGATTTTCCTGAAGTGCCTGCAGTGTATGCCAGTCAGCGCAGAGTTTTTACGGCCATACGCAACACCAATGATGACAAACTGTTTCAAACATTTCGCTATGGAAAACACAAACTGCAGTATGAGCTGGAAGTACCTGCAGGTGAATACACGATAGAGTTGTTTTTTACTGAACCGTGGTTGGGTGTTGGCGGCGGCATCAATGCAACCGGTATGCGTTTGTTTGATGTAGCCATTAACGGAAAAAACGTAGCAGATGATTTGGATATTTGGAAAGCAGTTGGTACCAAGCGCTGCGTATAAAAAAACGGTACAAGCTAAGGCAGTGAATGGTAAATTGATCATCAGTTTTCCTGAGAGTAAAGCAGGGCAGGCATTGATTGCCGCTTTTACTATTTCCAAAAAAGCCGTTCGGGAAATGCCGCAGCAGCGCATCCCATTGCAAATTGCAGATCCTGCTCAGGGTGAATGGAGCAAACAAACCTGGTTGGATATTGGCGATCAACAATTCGCTCAGTCGGGCATTGCTTTTCATGCGTTGCCTTCGCAATTGTTTGGTGCCGATTGGATACAATTTCAATCACCCAATTCATCAGCTACTGCTTTTTATGATGCAATAGAAGATGTTGATTTTTTTGTGGGTATTGACAGCACAACTTCTTTGCCAGCAGATTGGAAAGGCTTTGAAGACCTGCACAGTTTTGTAGTAACAGATGAGCAAGGAGGAAAGTATTACAAACTCTATCGGAAAAAATTGGCCGCAAATGAGCAGGTACAAAATATTCCATCCCATTATTTCATCGCCAGCCAGCCTGCCAATAAAATGCAACCAGCGTACGACTTAAAACCGGTTACACAATACAAAACCAACGTTGCCATTACTGATGCAAATAGCCAGAAACAAATGGTCAATGACAGAGAATGTGTGGTGCCTTCAAGCGATGCGCCGGTAAGTATTGCATGGCCCATACAAACCGGTGTGGGCGATAGGTATTCTTTTACCATGAAATATTTTTGGGATAAAGCACCCGTGCAAGGACGCTTGCTGCTATTGGATGCAGGTGGCAACAGGATGATGGACGAACCGGTGTCTTTTACATTTACCCGTACCGGAAAATGGAACCAGTTTACCGTGAATACGCCTTCTCAAATCAATGCTGGTAACTATAAAGTAGTGCTGTACATTGAAGCGGCAAAAGGATTGGCCATTTCCGGGATTGACGTTCAATAATTGCTGTTATACACAACGAAGATGATACAACGCAGCTTGCTTTTAATCACAACTGTTTTAATGACTGTGCTCACTTCGGCACAATCATTACGGGTGGGTTATCTGCGTTGCGAAGCAAGAGAAAATCCATTGGGTGTAGTTGCAAAACGACCCATGCTCAGCTGGGAATTATACAGTGCTCAACTGTCCGTAGTGCAAACGGCTTTTCAAATTGTAGTAGCCGATGATTCGCTACTCTTGAAAAGAAATGTGGGCAACGTGTGGGATTCGAAAAAGCGGTTGTCTGCAGCTTCTATTCAGATACCATACAACGGCAAGGCATTGCAGACTGCCAAAAAATATTATTGGAAATTAAGAGCCTGGGATAATAAAGGCAATGTGTCTGCGTGGAGTGCAATCGCATGCTGGCAAATGGGTTTAATCGAACCTAAAGATTGGGCAGGTGCCAAATGGATTGCTTATGAGAATCTGCCAGATTCTTTGCGGATTGTTCCTGCTGCTCATGGCAACGGTGACAAAGCCTGGGGCAAAAGAGCCAATGTGTTGCCTTTGTTGCGCACCCAATTTGCAGCATCCAAAAAAGTGAAGCAAGCAACTGCCTTCATCTGTGGACTGGGGCAATTTGAGCTGTACATCAACGGGCAAAAAACCGGCGATCATTTTTTAGACCCTGGTTGGACCAAATACAACAAGCAGGCTCAGTATGTCACTTTTGATGTTACTAAACAATTGCATGTTGGGAATAACGCCATTGGAGTTATGCTGGGTAATGGGTTCTATTATATACCCGGCGAACGATACCGTAAAATGACCGGTGCCTACGGTTATCCAAAAATGATTTTCCGCTTATTGATTGAATATACTGATGGCAGCATACAGCAGGTTGTGAGTGATGAACAATGGAAAACGGCACCGTCGCCCATTACATACAGCAGCTTGTATGGCGGCGAAAATTATGATGCCCGTTTAGAGCACAAGGGCTGGCATACGCCGGCTTTCAACGATGCACAATGGAAGCCTGCCGTTGTTGCTACGCCGCACCATTTGCAATCGCAGCTGGCCGAACCTGTGAAAGTGATGCAGTCTTTTGAAGCAATGACTGTGCGGCAATTGCAGGACAATGTTTGGCTCTATGATTTCGGGCAAAACATGTCGGGCATACCTGCAATAAAAGTGAGTGGCAACAGGGGCGATACCATCAAATTGACGCCGGCAGAACTGCTGACAGAAGATGGTCGTGCCAATCAAAAAGCCACAGGTGCTTCCAGTTATTATTTGTATGTATTAAGTGGTGATGGCGTTGAACAATGGCAGCCAAAATTTACCTACTACGGATTTAGGTATGTGCAACTGGAATTGTTGCCTGCTTCAACATCAAACAAAACAACCCAATTGTTGGAGGTACAAGCCTTACATACCCGCAACAGTGCAGCAGCTGTAGGAGCATTTCAAAATTCCGATACATTGTTCAACCTAACCAATCACCTGATACAATGGGCCATTAACAGCAACATGCAAAGTGTGTTTACCGATTGTCCGCACAGGGAAAGATTGGGTTGGCAAGAGCAGTTGCACCTGATGGGCAATGCACTACAATACAACTATGATATTCATGCATTGGGCAAAAAAATCACTGCTGATATACGGGCGGAGCAAAATGCCAATGGTCTGGTTCCCTCTACCATTCCTGAGTACACCGAAATGCATTTTGCCAACGGCTATTTCCGCGACTCACCGGAGTGGGGCAGCAATGCCATTCTGATGCCGTGGAATCTTTATCAGTGGTATGACGATAAACAAGAGCTACTAACGAACTATACCACTATGCAGCGGTACATTCAATATTTGCGCAGCAAGGATAGCAGCCATTTACTCATGTATGGCTTGAGCGATTGGTATGATTTGGGGCCTGAGCGGCCGGGCTTTTGTCAGCTTACTCCCATGGGGCTTACGGCCACTGCTTATTACTATCACAATCTTCGGGTGATGCAACAAACTGCTACACTGCTGGGTAAAAAAGCAGATGCATTACACTACAGCAAATGGGCAGATTCAGTAAGTGTTGCGTTCAATCGTCAGTATTTCAACGACACAGCAAAGCAATACGGTACAGGTAGCCAAACATCTAATGCAGTGGCATTAAGTATGGGATTGGTGGCAGAGAAAAATACAACCGCGGTATTGGCAAATCTTATTCAATCCATTGAACAAAATGATTACCGCCTGACGGCAGGAGATATCGGATTTCATCACCTGCTAAAAGTGTTGAGCGAAGCAGGAAGAAGTGATATCATTTTTCGGATGAACAACCGCAGCGATGTGCCCGGTTATGGTTACCAACTGGCAAAAGGTGCAACGGCTTTAACCGAATCTTGGCAAGGTTCTCCCATTGTGAGCAACAATC
Source organism: Phnomibacter ginsenosidimutans (assembly GCF_009740285.1). GTDB lineage: Bacteria > Bacteroidota > Bacteroidia > Chitinophagales > Chitinophagaceae > Phnomibacter > Phnomibacter ginsenosidimutans. The sequence continues at coordinate 2,987,263 of NZ_CP046566.1, read as the reverse complement.
ATTTTATGCTCGGACATCTCATGGAATGGTTCTATGCATCGCTGGCAGGTATTCAGGCTTCTACCGGTGCAGTTGCGTTTAGGCAGCTGCGTATTCAGCCACAAGTGGTAGGCGATGTAACTGAAGCTGAAGCCCGTTTTCGTTCACCCTATGGATGGGTTGCTTCATCATGGAAAAAGGATGATACAAAATTTACCTTGCAGGTACACATACCCGTCAACAGCACTGCTACTGTGTATTTGCCGGCAGGTAGCAATAGCATCATACACATGAATCAGCAACCAGTAAAAGTCCCGATACAGAACGGATTGGCACGAATGGCCATTGGTTCGGGGGAATATATTTTTACTGTTGTCAATCAATAATCTATCTCAATCATTTGCACATGAATGTTTTAATATGCCAACAACCCGGACAGTTTGAATACGTACAGCAAAACAAACCTGTATTACAACGGGGGCATGCTATTTTGCAAGTAAAACGCATAGGTATTTGTGGTACTGATTTGCATGCTTTTGAAGGTACGCAGCCATACTTCCAGTATCCACGGGTATTGGGTCATGAGTTGGGTTGCGAAGTGGTAGAAGTAGATCCGTCATCAGGGTTTGTGCCCGGTGATAAAGTAACGATTGTGCCATACTTTGCTTGCGGCGAGTGTGTAGCCTGCCGCAATGAGTTGCCCAATTGTTGTGCTGCCATTCAGGTGTTTGGGGTACATATAGATGGCGGCATGAAAGAGTTTATTTCTGTACCTACAAAAGCATTGCTGAAAGCCAACGATATGAGCTTTGATGAGCTGGCTTTGGTAGAGCCATTGGCAATTGGTGCACATGGTATTCGCAGGGCTGCTGTACAGCAAGGTGAATTTGTGTTGGTGATTGGTGCCGGCCCTATTGGCTTGGGCATTATGGAGTTTGCCCGCATTGCCGGCGGCAAAGTAATAGCCATGGATGTGAATACAACGAGGTTGGATTTCTGCAAGGATAAACTGGCGGTGAAACATACCATCAATGCGGCTACTGAAGATGTGCTGCAGCGATTGAAAGAAATCACCAATGGCGATATGCCCACCGTAGTGATTGATGCAACAGGCAATCAGAAAGCCATCAACGCCGCTTTTTTATACATGGCACATGGGGCCCGTTATGTGTTGGTGGGTTTGCAAAAAGGCAATCTGGAAGTAGCGCATCCGGAGTTTCACAAAAGAGAAGCCACACTGATGAGTAGCCGCAACGCAACGCAGGAAGACTTCGATCATGTAATGCGCTGTATGCAGCAAAAACTGGTAGATCCTGCAACGTACATTACGCATCGGGTGGCTTTTACTGATGTAAAAGCGCAATTCGAGTCGTGGATCAATCCTGCCAATGGTGTTATCAAAGCCATGGTAGAACTGTCGTAATTTTCAACAGGTAAAAAGAAAGGCATGATGCGTAAAGCAACTTGGATATTGGGTTTGATGATGTGCTGTAGTTTGTTGTTGCAGGCTCAGGTTCGCCATGTGCAGTCTTTTAATAAAGGGTGGAAGTTTTACGCAGGTGATGATAGCCTGGCGAGCCAAACTATATTCAACGATAGTAAATGGCGTCCATTGCAATTGCCCCACGACTGGAGCATTGAAAGTCATTTCTCAGCCCGTTTTCCGGCAACTAACCAAGGGGGTGCTTTGCCCGGCGGTATTGGTTGGTATCGCAAAACATTTACCATGCCTGCATCGGCATCTACCAAGATTACCAGTATTCATTTTGATGGCGTTTACAAAAACAGTGAAGTGTGGATCAACGGTCATTGGTTGGGTAAGCGACCAAATGGCTACGTCAATTTTTCGTACGACCTCACACCGTATTTGCAATACGGCAACACCAATGTAATAGCAGTGCGAGTAGATAATTCGGCACAGCCCGATTCTCGCTGGTACAGTGGTAGCGGCATTTACAGAGACGTACAATTAGTAACGACCAATAAAGTTTCGCTGGCCAATGAAGGTGGCGTGTTTGTGACCACACCCATCGTAAGCAATGAGTATGCGCAGGTGAGCTTTCAGTATGATATTCGAAATGCGGATAATGAAGCCGTATTGGTGAATGTGTATACTGATGTGCTGGATGCCAGCGGAAAAAAAATAGCCAGCAGTAAATCACCCATATTGCGCAAAGTGAATCAAGGCAAGCAGGTGTATGCTGATATGTTGCGTATCGCCAGGCCTGTACGATGGTCGGTTGAACATCCGTATCTCTACAAAGCCATTACTAAAATTGAAGTGAATGGGCAGTTGGTAGATGAGCAAGTACATCCTTTGGGCATCCGCAGTTTTCGCTTTGATAGCGAAAAAGGTTTTTTTCTGAATGAACAACCACTCAAAATTCAAGGTGTTTGTCAGCACCACGATTTGGGTGTATTCGGCGCAGCTTTCAATAAAGCTGCAGCCATTCGCCAGTTGCGCATTTTAAAAGAGATGGGCGTAAATGCCATCCGTTTTTCGCACAACCCGCCAGCCTCTACATTGCTCGATCTTTGTGATTCCATGGGTTTTTTGGTAGTGGATGAAGCATTTGATATGTGGCGTAAAAAGAAAAACAAGTTCGATTATCATTTGCAGTTTAATGATTGGCATGAACAAGACCTGCGGGCCATGGTACTCCGCGACAGAAATCACCCTTCTGTATTTATGTGGAGCATTGGCAATGAAATACGGGAGCAGTTTGACAGCAGCGGCACCGTAATTGCCCGTCGCTTGAGTACTATTGTAAAATCGCTGGATACTACACGGCCCGTCACCAGTGCCCTCACTGAAACCTTTCTCGAGAAAAATTTCATCGCACAATCCAATGCGTTGGATGTGCTGAGCTTCAACTATAAGGAGTACGATTATCCGCATTTGCCCAAACGTTTTCCCGGTGCATCATTCATTGCCAGCGAAACCGCTTCTGCACTCAGTACCCGTGGGGTGTATGTAGGCGCTGCCGATAGCATGCATGTATGGCCGCCTAATTTTAAAGAGCAGGAAAACTTTTCCGGCGGCTATGCTGATACTACCTGCAATGCCTACGACAATACCTATGCTTATTGGGGTGCCACGCATGAAAAAGCCTGGTTGGCGGTAAAAAAATATCCGCATATCGCAGGCGGATTTGTGTGGAGTGGATTCGATTATCTCGGCGAGCCATTGCCATACAACTTTCCGGCCCGCAGCAGTTATTACGGCATTATTGATTTGGCAGGTTTTCCCAAGGATGTGTACTACATGTACCAAAGCGAATGGACCAACAAGCCGGTGCTGCATGTGCTGCCTCACTGGAACTGGAAGAAAGGAGACACGGTGGATGTGGTAGCCTACTACAGCCAGGCCGATGCAGTAGAACTTTTCTTGAATGATAGGTCACTGGGTAAAAAAAGCAAAACAGACAGCAGCCTGCATGTGCAATGGCGGGTACCTTTTGCCCCTGGCAGCATCAAAGCGATTGCTTGGAAAGATGGTAAGATTGTACAAACCACCAGCACCAGCACCACGGGCAAGCCAGTGGCCATTCGCTTACTGGCAGATAGGAAAATAGTGCAGGCCAATGGGCAAGATGCCGCATTTATAGAAGTACAGTTGGTGGATGCGCAGGGCCGTGTGGTACCCGATGCTGATGTAAGTATTTCTGCCACTGTAACCGGTGCCGCTACATTGGCAGGCACCGACAATGGCTTTCAGGCCGAAACAGTATCGCTGAAAAGTAACCAGCGCCGTACGTGGAAGGGGAAAGCTTTGGTGGTGGTACAATCTGCGGAGCGGCAGGGAAATATCACCGTTACAGTAAAAGCCGCAGGTATCGTTACAGCTGTTATTGCGCTTAAATGCCAGTAATGACGCCACATCTACGATACGGAAACGATTGCGTAAAAAGCAGGTGCTATAGGAAAATAGTACATCAACTTAGCAATACCGTACATTTTTAAGGGGGAGGCACCAGTAATTTTAGTGTGTCAAAAAAAGCAGTAAAAAGCCATCTGAAAATGTCCGATTTGCTGCAGTTGAATGTCCATGAAAGATTGTTTGCCTCCTATGATGATGAAGAAACGGCCAGCCCGGGTGCTGTCTGTACAAGCCAGCGGCCATCAGCTGTTGCCTGCAGATGCAGCACGTTTTATGCTCTTCTTCCTTGCAGCAATTTTTTTCTCTCTATTGTCTTTTGCACAGCAAGATGCCAACTACCTGAAAGTCATTACAGAGCGGTCGGCTAAAATCATCAACACATTGGGTGTGCAAGATTCAACACACTACAATCAGGCATTGCAGACAGTAGTGCTGCAATATGCCGCCATCAATGAAATTCACGAAGAAGCAAAAGCGGCTACTCAGCAAGCTAAAGCAAACAGTACGAATACGGCAGCATTGCGGGTGCAACTGCAAGCCATTGAATTGAAAAAGAAAAATCTGTTGGCAGCAAAGCATCAATCTTATTTGCAACAATTACATGCTGTGCTTACGCCGGCACAAGTAGAGCAGGTAAAAGATGGCATGACGTACAAAGTATTTCCGAATACCTATGCTGCCTACCTCGATATGATTCAGCAACTGACTGCCGTGCAAAAAGCCAAAATTTATGATTGGTTGAAAGAGGCGAGGGAAGAAGCCATGGATGCAGAATCGTCTGACAAGAAACACGCTGTATTTGGAAAATACAAAGGCCGTATCAACAACTATTTATCTGCCGAAGGTTACGATTTAAAAAAAGAAACGGAAGCCTGGCAGCAACGGTTGAAAGCCAAAGCCAAATAACCAACATTGCACACAACGATTGATAATAGGAAACCCGTAAAATGCCATATATGAAGCACATGCTAAAACCAAAACTGCTAGCACTTAGCGTATTTTTGTTGATGGCGGTCGGCCTGTTTGCACAGGATGTGATCGTTTCTGGTACCGTTACCAGTGCAGATAACGGACAGCCACTCGAAGGTGTATCGGTACGAATTAAAAACACCACTTCCGGTACGGCTACCAACGACAAAGGCCAGTTCACTTTAAAAGCGCCTTCTTCTGAGTCGGTGATTACGTTTACTTATGTAGGCTATGTAGTGTACGAACGCAAAGTTGGTGCAGGTGGCAGCATTTCGGTAAGCATGAACAAAAGCAACGACCAACTGGACGATGTGGTGGTGATTGGTTATGGTACCAAAAAGAAAGTAAATGTCATTGGTTCTGTTGCCAGCATTAAGTCAGCACAGATTGAAGACATTCCTGTATCTAGCCTTGGTGCAGCATTGATCGACCGCTTGCCAGGTGTAGGTGTAAACTTTGCTTCTGGTAAGCCGGGCTCTACTGTTTCTATCAACATTCGTAACTCCAGCATTTTTGCTGGTGCAAGTTTGGTGGGTGCTACTGCAGATCCGCTCTACGTTATTGATGGTATCATTGTAGACAAAGAAACTTTCGACAACCTCGATGCAAGTCTCGTTGAAGACATCAACTTTTTGAAAGATGCCTCAGCAGCTATTTACGGTGCTGCGGGTGCAAAAGGTGTAGTGCTGGTAACTACCAAAAAAGGAAAGCCCGGCAAACCTAAAATTTCTTACAGCGGCTACTATGGTGTAACCGATGAAGCCGTTACTCCCAAAGTGATGACAGCTTATCAGCATGCTAAAATGCTGAACGATGGTTATGCCATCACCGGTGCACCCAACACGCAGCGTTTCTCCCAGGCCGATCTCGATTTTCTGGCCACCAATCCATACAAAAGCTGGTATGATGAAATGTGGAAGGCTTCTAACCTGATGCGCCACACCATCAATGTAAGCGGCGGTAACGAACGCATTACCTTCTTTGCCGGTGGTAACTACTACAACGAAACCGGTAACTATGGCGATATCAGTGTGCAGAAATATGGTTTCCGTATGGGTACCAATGCAAAAATCATTGATGGCCTTACAGCCAGCGTCACTTTCGCTTCTGACTTTAGCAAAGAAAACCGCAATACGCTGAAAGGTGCCAACGATGAAACAGACGATTTGTCTATCCGTGCCATTTACCTTACACCACAATGGGTGCCCATGAAAATTAACGGCACTTACGTAGGCTGGAATGGTGTAAACCCTCCGGGCAACTGGAACCCATTGGCTCTCTTCAATAGCGGCAACTACAAGCGGGGCAATTCACAAGGTTTGAATGTGAATGCATCTCTCGAATACAAACCTACTTTCCTGAAAGGCCTTACTGCCAAAGTGCAGTTTGGTAAGCTCAACAGAAATGCTACCAGCAAAGAATACTTTCCTCCATACTTGGTAGGCAACTTTATTCGTGGTGGTCAAAACGGTTTGTTGTTTACAGAAAACCTCAATGCCAGTACTCCTTTTCAGCGGGTATCTAACTCCGATCAGCTCGCCGAAGGTTCTGATATCAACAATACATATCAGTTAATTGGTACACTGAGTTACGCCAAGAAATTCAAGAACAGCGATTTTGATGTGATGCTGGGCTTCGATCAGGGCGAAGGCACCACACAAAACATTTTCTTTTATAAAAACGGACAACTTGTGGGCGGTGTCGATCAGTTTTGGGCATTCAGCAATGATGGCCAAACCATTCGTAACCCATCTTACACCAACTCTGCCAAGCGGTCATACCTGGGCCGTGTCAACTATCAGTTGCAAGGCAAGTACATGGTAGAAATCATTGCCCGTTATGATGCATCTGCCAACTTTCCACCATCGAGCCGTTGGGGTTTGTTCCCATCAGTTGGTTTGGGTTGGAAAATCAGCGATGAAAAGTTTTTCGAAAATGCATTCCCCTTTATCAATTACATGAAGGTGCGTGCCAACTACGGTTTGGTGGGTGAAGACCGCGTAGCCAACCGCTTGTGGCAGGCTCGTTTTACGCAAACCACCGGTATGCTGTTTGGTACCACTGTTACCAATGGTTTAGACCCCAACGTTTCGCCCAACCCCAACATTACATGGGAAAAAGCCAGAACCTTCAACGTGGGCTTCGATATGAACCTGGTGCGTAACAAACTCAACTTTACCTACGACTTCTTCCACCGCTACAACTATGATGGTTTCGACCGTTTGGAAAATGGTGTATTGCCTCCAACAGCCGGTATCAACACTGCTGTGGTAAACTACGGTCGTAGCATTAGCTGGGGTCATGAGTTTAGCATTGGTTTTCGTGAGTACTTCCGCAAAGACTGGACATTCAATGCTGATGTAAACTTTGGTTTCGGAAACAGTCAGATTTTGCAATCGTATTACAACCCTGCACGTTTGGGTACTTACGGCACCAACGAACTGGGTATTTCTATTGGTCGTGATCCACGCAAATACAACGGAAACAACTACGGGTACATTGCCACTGGCATACTGCGTACACAAGACGAAATTGATGCCTTGCTGGCGAAGAATCCAAACTACCTGATTGGTGGCCAAAAGCCACAGGTTGGTTTCATGAACTTTAAAGACATCAATGGTGATGGCAGAATTGACGATAACGACATTACCACTATGTTCGATCGTACCACACCAATTGTTACGTTTGGTATGACCTTCGGCGTAGCGTACAAAACCATCAAACTGCAGATGAACATGAACCTGCGTTTGGGTGGCAAAAGCTTCTACGATTCTGAAGCCAGAAAAGTGCCGACCACTACACAAAATGCACCTGCTTTCTGGAACGACCACTGGACACCAGAAAACCCCAATGCGCAGTTCCCACGTGCTGATGCTCCGCTGGCCCGTGAAAACTCTACCTTCTGGGCGGTTAGTGGTACGCAAAGCCGTATCAACAACATGGTGTTGTCGTATGCATTGCCTAAAAAGATTTCTGAGCGTTACCGCATTCCTGAGTTTCGTGCCTTCTTTACCGGTACCAACTTGTGGAACATCGTAAATCCGCTGAAATACAAGGATCCATATACCTCAAACTTCGCCAGCTATCCCACATTGCGTTCTATGTCACTTGGTCTGAACGTAACCCTTTAATGATTGCCAAAAAACAGCATTATGAAAATGAACAATAAAATAGCAAGCCTTGCATTGGTGGTATGTGCGTTGTCGCTATCGCTTACAGCTTGCAAAAAAGATTTCTTCGAAATTGAAGATCCGAATGGTATTGATTCCCGCATTTGGAATGATGCAGGTGCCATTGGTTTGTTCCTCAACCGTACTTACGATTTGGTACTGCCCACCTGGCCTGCTGCTGGTGGCATACACAATACATCAGATGAACTCAACAACGCCAACACCGCATTCTTGTATGGCCAGTTGGTTGAAAACTCTGTAACGGACATTGGTACTGGCACAACCGGTACTACCAACCGCTACTTCGATATCCGCCGTTGCAATGTAGCCATCGAAGGTTTGAACAGCAGCGCATTGCCCGATGCTATTAAGAATCCGCTGAAAGGTCAGTTTTACTTCATGCGGGCCTTTGTCTACTTCCGTTTGGTGTCGCTGTATGGCGGTGTGCCGCTCATTTTAAAAGCGCAGGATTTAGATGGAGAAAACCTGAATGTACCTCGTTCAAAAACCAGTGAATGTATAGCCGCTATTGCTAACGATTTGGATTCTGCTGCCGCTTATTTACCCAGCACTTGGACCGGTGCCAACATTGGCCGTATTACCAAAGCAACAGCGATGGCATACAAAGGAAAAGTGTTGTTGTATTGGGCCAGTCCCCAGTTCAATCCCACTGGCATCTCTACTCGTTGGGAAGCTGCATATCAGGCCAACAAAGCGGCTTATGATACTGCTGTAGCACATGGTTACCTGTTGTTTCCTACTTACGCAAACATTTTTGTAACTGAAGACAACAAAGAAGTAATGCTGGTGCGTAAGCATGATGCCGTGTCTATCAGCCCCGGCCGTGGTACCAACCTTGAATACATTACCCGTCCTTTTTCTGAAGGTGGCGGCGGCGGTTCTAACCAGCCAACCTGGAACCTCGTTCAGTCTTATACCATGAACAATGGTTTGCCCATCAGTCATGCATCAAGCGGGTATAATGCTACCATGTTCTGGCAAAACCGTGATCCTCGTTTTGATGCCTCTATTGCCTACAACGGTGGTGTATGGCCACTTAGCAACAAAGCAGGCCGCAAGCAGTGGAGCTACGTAGGCGTACTCGATGAGTCGGCCAGTACCATTGTTACCGGTTTTTATTGCAAACGCATTACCAACCCCAACCTTGCTGCTTCACAAGCTTTGTACAACAGCAACACCGGCGGCGGTAGCGGTATGGATTGGGTAGAGTTCCGCTTTGCAGAATTAGTGATGAACCTGGCGGAATGTGCCAATGAAACCAATCGCTTGGCCGAAGCAAAAGATATGGTGCGCAACATTCGCAAACGTGCCGGTATCATTCAGGGTTCTTTCGATTATGGTTTGGATGTAGCTGTTGATGCAGCCAGCATGCGCAGCCTTATTTTGGAAGAACGCCGTGTAGAATTTGCCATGGAAGGCAAGCGTTATTGGGACCTGCGCCGTACACGCAATCTGAACATGCTCACTGCCCGTCAGTCATTGCGTTATACACCTAAGCCACCATACTATGCCGGTACAGGTACAGTAGCTGGTCGTATTTATTTGGATAAACCAGATGCATTTGGTGTGAAGCCACGTGATACTGCCAACCTGAACAACCCTGCAGTACTGTCTGCCATGTTTACTTCTGCAGTTGCATCGCTTGAAGGTTCTAATGTGATCAGTATTCCGGACCGTTACTACTTCTATCCATTGCCGAATATCTTCAACCAATCGAGCTATGTAATGGCACAAACCATTGGTTGGGCAGGCGGCACATTCGATCCGTTGCAGTAATCATCCTTCACCACATTTAAATTTTGAGATATGACTTTCAAACTACATCAATATATAGCGGTGTCGGCCTTGTTACTGATGGCTGTATCCTGCGAGAAAAAAGTAGAACCCATTGATGCATACGATGTAACAGTGGACTACAAAAGCAGCAATGAATTTGCTGTTACGGCAGACAAAGAAGTGAACCCAAAGGATAGTATCTTTTTCGATTTTACCGTCACTTCGCCAGAGCCAATTACGTATATCGAAATACAGAAAAACGGTGTACGCATTGATACCTTTAATGTAACGGGTGGTAAAACTTTCAGCGCTACCAAAGGCTACCGTGCTGATAGTGTGGCCGGCGATTACTCCTACCGTGTACTGGCCCGCAATGCGCAGGCAACATTTATGGGTGATGGTGGCAAACTGTTGAAAGTAACCGTGAAGCCTGATTTCTATTTCTGGTCGTACAGAATATTGCAAGTGCCTGACAGCACTGCAAAAACCAACACCTGTTTTTACTCTTCCCGTGATGGCCGAGTATACAGCTACAACGATGGTGCAGTGATTTCGCAGTATGTTGATTTTGGTTACTATTATGATACGCTGGTGGCTAATAAGCATACTATTTATGCATTGAATAGTGCACAACCACAACTCAATTTTTACGACCTCAGCACCTGGACAAAAAACGCAACTGTATTTAAGAAGATGCCAACGTCTGTCAACTTTGTGACTGGTCTTACTTCAAGCGGCGCTATCAATACGTTAATCAGGAATAACATGACCTCAGGCACTGCTTCTAAAGTAACCACTGTGAGTACTTCCGGCGGCAGCAATGTCATCGGTTTCAGAACAGCAGCCGGTAAGTTTGGTGCCATCCTCATTCGCTATGTCAATCAGGATTCTCCGGCCAAGGCTACCCAGATTGAAGTGGATGTAAAAGTGCAGAAATAACAATGGGTATAACACAAGCAATCAAAAGAGAAAGTGTTATCACTTTCTCTTTTTTATAACGGTCTGTTTAGCTGCTGAAAAACGTCTAACCTTAATATATTCCGACTATGAAAATGTATCGTACATCTTTACTATCACTGGCTGTGTTGTTGCTAATGACTGTGTGTGCCAGTGCTCAGTATCCGCAAATTCCACCCGACGTTCAGCGTACTTCAGACTCGTTGATGAAAGCCGCCAATGCACATTCCGACAGCATGTGGCAATTGGCCTGGCCCGTTATACAACAAGAAGCCAAACAAGGTAAACCTTATATTCCCTGGGCATCAAGAGTAGATGAATTGCCGCAGGCAGATATACCTGCTTTTCCAGGTGCAGAAGGTGGTGGCAAATACAGCTTTGGTGGCCGTGGCGGCAAAGTATATGTGGTTACCAATTTGAATGATGATGGCGCTGGTAGTTTGCGTTGGGCTTGTGAGCAAGGTGGTGCCCGTATTGTTGTATTCAATGTAGCAGGCATCATTCGTTTGAAAACACCATTAATCATTCGTGCTCCTTACATCACCATTGCTGGTCAAACTGCACCTGGTGATGGCGTATGTATCGCTGGCGAAAGTGTGTGGATCAACACACATGATGTTATCATTCGGTACATGCGTTTTCGTCGTGGTGAAACTTGGGTGGGCCGCAGAGATGATGCCATTGGTGGCAACCCCATTGGCAACATCATTATCGATCATGTGAGTGCCACATGGGGCCTTGATGAAAACATGAGCATGTATCGCCATATGTACAACGACAGCACCGGAAAAATTGAAGACAAATTCGGCACGGTAAACATCACCATTCAAAACTCCATTTTTGGTGAAGCACTCGATACTTGGAACCATGCATTTGGCAGCACACTGGGTGGCGAAAACTGTACGTTTATGCGCAACCTTTGGGCCAATAATGCCGGCCGAAATCCATCGGTAGGCTGGAACGGTGTTTTCAATTTTGCCAACAACGTTATTTTCAACTGGGTACACCGTAGCGTAGATGGCGGCGATTACAGGGCTCAGTTCAACATCATCAACAATTACTTCAAGCCCGGTCCGGCTACACCCAACAACAATGTGGGTCACCGCATTCTTAAACCAGAAAGCGGCCGCAGCAAACTCAAGTACAAAGTATACGGCCGTGCTTATGTAAATGGCAATGTGATGGAAGGTTTTCCTGCCATTACCAAAGACAACTGGAATGGTGGTGTGCAGGTAGAAGAGCAAGCTGATGCCGGCGAGTACGCTGCATTTATGAAATGGCACAAACCTTTGCCTATGGCACCCATCACTATTTTGAGTGCAGAGCAGGCTAAAACCTATGTGCTGGCCAATGCGGGTGCCACCTTGCCTCGCCGTGATGCAGTGGATGCCCGTATTGTAAAACAAGTAGCTACCGGAAAAATTGAATACAATGCTGATGTGCAATTGCCCGAAACGCAATTCAAGCATCGTCGTTTGCCAATCGATTCTTACAAGCAAGGCATCATTACTGATATTGCACAGGTAGGCGGCTATCCCGAGTATAAGGGAACGCCTTACAAAGACAGCGACAACGATGGTATGCCCGATGCCTACGAAATCAAAATGGGTTTGAACGCCAACAATGCCGCCGACGCTGGCAAGCTGGCGAAAAACGGATACAGCAATATTGAAAATTTCCTGAACAGCGTGGTAGATGTAAAAACTGTAAAACCCGCTGTAGCGGCTAAATAATATCCGCAGTTACATTTCGCACTGTATGCAGCTTGGCATTCATTCCTTGGATAGCTTTATACAGTAGAATGAACAATCATGATTCGAGTAGCATATTCATATCGTTTGATTACAGCAGCATTGCTGCTGCTGGTAGTACAGGCTTCGTTTGCGCAAAAGCAGGCGAAGCCTGTGCCGCCATTGTATGTAGAGAAAGGACAACTTCAATACAAGCCCGATACATTGGGCAATCGCATTCCCGATTTTTCGTATTGTGGCTACAAAGCATCTGAGCAAAACATACCCGTAGTACCTGCAAAAGTGTATGTGCCACTTAGCGCAAAAGATGCCACAGATAACATTCAACTGGCCATTGATTATGTAAGTGGTATGCCGAAAGATGCACAAGGTTTTCGGGGCGCTGTTCAATTGTTGCCGGGTGAGTATAAAGTGAGCGGCTCTTTGCGCATCGATTCATCGGGTGTGGTGCTGCGGGGTAGTGGGGCCTTTGCAAAAGGCACCCGCATTACCGGTACCGGCACCAGCCGCGAAACCTTGCTGCGCCTGTTCGGCGAAGGAAAACGCACAGTGCTGCATACGCAAGCCATTGCAGATAAGTATGTGCCAGTCAATAGCAAGCTGGTAACAGTGGCTGATGTAGCTGTCTATCAGGTTGGGCAGCATGTTCGCATTCACCGGCCATCCACTGCAGCATGGATACAAACTTTGGGTACCGACCATTTTGGTGGCGGCATTACGGCGCTGGGTTGGAAGCCGGGCGAAAGAGATTTGTTTTTCGACAGAACCATCACGGCTATTCATGGCCATCAGCTGGAGCTGGATGCACCCATAACTACGGCATTGGACGTACAATACGGAGCTGCATTTGTGCAGTTGATACAATGGCCCGGCCGGATCACTCAATCTGGTGTGGAAAATCTGCAACTCGTTTCTGCTTACAACAAAGCCAACGCAAAAGACGAAGATCATCGTTGGGATGCTATTGGCATTGATAATGCAGTCGACTGTTGGGTGCGTCAGGTGAGTTTTCAGCATTTTGCAGGCAGTGCTGTTCGGGTGTTGGAAACGGCACAACGCATCACCGTAGAAGATTGTATTGCTTCACAACCCATTTCTGAAATTGGCGGTCAACGTCGGTATACTTTCTTCACCAGCGGCCAGCAAACTTTGTTTCAGCGCTGCTATGCCGAAAATGGTTATCATGATTTTGCTGCAGGTTTTTGTGCCCCCGGCCCCAATGCATTTGTTCAATGTGAATCTATTTTGCCGTACAGCTTTAGCGGCGCCATAGACAGCTGGGCAAGCGGAGTGCTGATGGATGTGGTAACTGTAGATGGCAACGCATTGCGTTTTGACAACAGAGGACAGGATGCAAATGGTGCAGGGTGGGCGGCTGCCAACAGTGTGTTTTGGAATTGTAGTGCAGCCCGTATAGATTGCTATCAGCCACCTACAGCACAAAACTGGGCGTTTGGTAGTTGGAGTCAGTTTGCAGGCGATGGTTACTGGAACGAATCGAACAACAGCATACAACCCCGCAGTTTGTACTATGCACAACTGCAAGAGCGTTTGAAAAAAGATGTAGCCGCTTTGGCACAACTGATGCCGGTGTCTACGGAGGCGAGTAGTAGCCCTTCGGTAGCGGTGGCATTGCAACTGAGTAAAGAAGCCATGCAGCCCAAGCCACTGTTGAAGACATGGATTGAAGCTGCTGCCAAACGAAATGCGTTGCCTGTAACAACAACTGCCGCACCATCCATTACTGATATTGTAGAAATTGTTTCCCGACCAGCTGATCCCTTTCCAATTCCACAACTGAAGCAAGGGGTATTGGTAAGAGATGGCCATTTACTGGCTGGTAAACGTACCAATGTACAATGGTGGAGTGGTAGCCTTAGCGCCAAAGACATTGCCAATGCCAAACCGCACCTTACTCGTTTTGTACCCGGACGCTACGGCAAAGGTTTGACCGATAATATTAAAGAAGTGGCTGTTGACATGAAGGCGACAGGCACCGTAATGTTGGAACACAACTATGGTCTTTGGTACGACAGAAGGAGAGATGATCATCAGCGGGTGCGAAGAATGGATGCTGAAGTGTGGCCACCATTTTATGAGCAGCCATTTGCCCGCAGTGGCCAAGGCACGGCATGGGATGGATTGAGTAAGTATGATTTGACCAAGTACAATGCTTTTTATTGGAACCGTTTACAATCATTTGCCAATGAAGCCGATGCTAACGGTTTGGTATTGCTGCAACATCATTACTTCCAGCACAACATTATTGAAGCCGGAGCCCACTATGCTGATTTTCCATGGCGTACGGCCAACAATATCAATAACACAGGTTTTGTAGAGCCGGTGAATTATGCAGGCGACAAACGCATTTTTTACGCCGAACAATTTTATGACATCAGCCATCCGGTTCGCAGAGCATTGCACCGCCAATACATACAGCAGTGTCTCAATAACTTCAGCAATAACCATGCGGTTATTCACAGCATTAGCGAAGAATATACCGGTCCTTTGCACTTTGTGCAATTTTGGCTGGATGTAATTGCAGAGTGGAAAAAGGAAACCGGCAAGCAACCGCTCATTGCGTTGAGCACAACAAAAGATGTGCAGGATAGTATTTTGGCGAAGCCCAAATATGCAGCACTCATCAACATTATCGACATACGCTACTGGCACTATCAGGCAGATGGCACTTTGTATGCACCTGCTGGTGGCGTAAGCCTGGCGCCACGCCAACATGCACGGTTGCTGAAACCAAAAAGACCAGCTTCGGGCAAGTGTACCGTGCTGTACTCGAATACAAAAAGAAGTTTCCTGAGAAAGCAGTGATGTACAGCGGTGATAATTATCCCGAATTTGGAATTGCTGTTTTGATGGCGGGTGGTAGCTTACCCGTTTTGCCTGCCAATATAGATGCAGCAATATTGGAAAAAGCTGCGGGCATGAAACCTGTATCTGGCAAAGAAGAAGGCGTCTATATCCTGAGCAATGGCAAAGCTTCCATTGTGTACAACAGCAACACCCATCAATTCACTGTTCAAGATTGAATAACTGATTTAGGATTATGAAGAAGTTTTTAGTATCGATAGGCATGTTGCTTCACTTGTTTGCACAGGCGCAGTTGCCTTTGTTGCAAGTGTCTTCTAATCAACGGTATTTTCAAACGGCTGATGGAAAACCCTTTTTTTGGTTGGGCGATACCGGCTGGTTGTTGTTTGTAAAATGCAATCGGCAGGATGCGGTGCACTACCTGGATGTAAGAAAGTCGCAGGGATTTAATGTGATACAGGTAATGGTGCTGCACGACATGAACAATACCAAAAATGTGTACGGCGATTTGGCTTTGCGAAATGAAGATGTGTCGAAGCCCAATGTAACGGAAGGGAAAAATCCTGATAATGCAGATGCATACGATTATTGGGATCACGTAGAATACATTGTAGATGAAGCGGCCAAACGGGGTATGTATATGGCACTGGTACCAGTGTGGGGAAGTAACGTGAAAGGCGGAAAAGTAACGCCGGAACAAGCTGCCGTGTATGGCCAATTTTTGGCACAGCGTTTTGCTAAGAAATCGAATATCATTTGGCTGAATGGTGGCGATGTAAGAGGTTCAGAAGGTGGCGAAGTTTGGGAAGTGCTGGGTAAAACCATCAAGCAATACGATCCCCATCACCTCATGACTTTTCACCCAAGGGGAAGAACAACTTCCAGCGAATGGTTTCACAACAGTAGCTGGCTCGATTTCAATATGTTTCAGAGTGGGCATAAAGATTATGCGCAGGATACCGTAGCTACGGAAACACATCACTTTGGCGAAGACAACTGGAAGTACGTGGCACTGGATTACAAACTCAGCCCGGTAAAACCAACGTTGGATGGTGAGCCTTCGTATGAAAACATTCCGCATGGTTTGCACGATAGTTTGCAACCCCGCTGGACCGATGCTGATTTGCGCCGCTATGCTTACTGGAGTGTTTTTGCCGGTGGTGCTGGTTTTACCTATGGCGAAAATGCGGTGATGCAATTCAACAATGCTGGTGATTGGACCGCCAATTATGGTGTGACCATGAATTGGAAACAAGCATTGCTGGCACCGGGTGCTACGCAAATGCAACAGCTGAAAAAACTGGTTGAAAGCAAAGATTTTTTTCAGCATGCATCCGCACAGCATTTGGTTGTGGACAATGGTGAACGCTATGCCCGTGTAGCAGCTGCAGCTTCTTATAAGCTGGCCATGTTTTATGTATACACCGGTCGGTCATTTAAATTGTACATGAACCGAATCATGTTTACACCTACAAAAGCCTATTGGATAAAGCCTGCTACCGGCGACCAGATAGCAATTGAAACCTTTACTAAAAAAGGTGAAGTAACATTTGATCCACCGGGCGATGAAGCCAATGGTAACGACTGGGTATTGGTGATTGAAAAATAAACATGCGGTATTTTGTTTACATAGTAGTTTGTGTTTTCCTGACTTCTTGTGCAGGCAAAGGTTATTTGTTTACATCCTTTCACGAACCGGCAGATGCGGGGCTACGCATGCTCTACAGTTTCGATGGCAAACACTGGACAGATTTGGATACAGTGCTGCTGAAGCCAACCGTAGGTAATCAGCAAGTTATGCGGGATCCGTCAATGGTACAAGGCCCTGACGGTACTTTTCATTTGGTGTGGACCAGTAGCTGGCGTGGCGATAAAGGATTTGGTTATGCTTCGTCCAAAGATTTAATCCATTGGAGTGAACAACGTTTGATACCGGTAATGGCTCACGAACCAACTACGGTAAATGTGTGGGCTCCGGAGATTTTTTATGATGCGGCTACAAAAACGTACAGCATCATTTGGGCCAGTTGCATTCCCGGTAGGTTCGAAAAAGGGCAGGAGGCTGACAGCAACAATCATCGCATGTATATCAGCAGCACCAAAGACTTTCAAACATTTTCGCCCACCCAATTATTTCTTGACCCGGGTTTTAGTGTGATTGATGCGGTGATTGTGCGAAGAGCTGCAAACGATTTTGTATTGGTGCTCAAAGACAATACAAGACCGGAACGCAATTTGAAAGTTGCTTTTAGCAATAGCATCAATGGGCCATGGGAAAAGATTTCTGCACCCTTTAGCGATGCTTTTACAGAAGGCCCAACCGTGGTAAAACTTGGCAATCAGTGGTTGATTTATTTTGACTCCTACCAAAAGAAAATTTACGAAGCCTATTCCACCAGCAACTTTCAACAATTCAACAATGTAACGACAGAAGTGCAGGTGCCAGCTGGCCACAAACATGGAACGATAGTGCCCGTAAAAAGAACATTCATCCGGCGGTTGATTAAGAATACAAAATGATTATGCGTGTAGTGAAGAATACGATAGGTGCAGCTGCTCTCATTTTTTGCATGGCAAACGTAAATGTTGCCTGTGCTCAAGATACGGTTCGATATATAGGTAGCACACTGGCAAATGTCGATTATCATCATGGGCAGTTATCGCCGGCCATGGGTGTACACAACATACAAACCATGCGGGCCAACAGAGCCGATGCACCAAAGCCCACTGCATGGACGTATAACCACGCACCTATGTTGGCGTATTGGAACAATAAGTTTTATCTCGAATACCTGAGCAATCCTGTTGGTGAACATCAAGGTGCCGGACAAACACTTTTGCAATCTTCATCCAATGGATATGAGTGGACGGAACCAGTCATTATTTTTCCGCCATACCAAGTGCCGGATGGTTATGTAAAGCCCGGCAAAAAAGATACAGCACACAACAATTTTGCGGTGATGCATCAGCGGTTTGGTTTTTATGTATCGAAAGCCAACCGATTGTATGCATTGGGTTTTTATGGTATTGTACTGGGTGCAAAAGATGATCCGAATGATGGCAATGGCATAGGCCGTGTTATTCGGGAGGTAAAAGCTGATGGCAGCTTTGGCCCGATTTATTTTTTGCGCTACAACCATGCATTCAATGCGCAAAACACTGTGTATCCGTTTTATAAATCATCTGGTGATAAAGCTTTGCAGGCAGCATGCGAAGAAATTTTAGCGACGCCACTACTCATGATGCAAACTGTAGAAGAGGCCGACAGAAATGATCCGCTGATTCCTTTGCAAAAAGATTTTAAAGCATTCAACTTTTATCATTTACCCAACGGCCATGTAGTAGGCTTGTGGAAATACGCATTAACGAGTATTAGCAAAGATGAAGGTAAAACATGGCAGTATGGTCCGCTTCGGGCTCCGGGTTTTATCAACGCCAATGCAAAAATATGGGGTCAGCGCACCAGCGATGGCAATTATGCAACGGTGTACAATCCGGCAGAGTTTCGCTGGCCATTGGCTGTGAGTGTAAGCAAGGATGGCTTGAATTACAACAATCTGTTGTTGGTGAATGGTGAAATAACCTCGATGCGGTATGGCGGCGCTTACAAAAGTTATGGACCACAGTATGTGCGGGGCATTCAGGAAATGAATGGCAAGCCTGCTGATGGCAACATGTGGGTGACCTACAGTATGAACAAAGAGGACATGTGGGTGAGCAAAATTCCTGTGCCCGTTGCAGATAAAGCAACAGCTGATGTGCAGGATGATTTTACATCAGATACCGCGATAGCCGCATGGAACAAATGGAATATCTATAGCCCTTTGTGGTGTAATGTTTCTTTGGATAAAAAGGACTAACGCTGCACGATAGCGATCCTTTTGATTATGCAAAAGCGGAACGTTTGTTTCCAGAATCGAAGCAGGTAAATATTGATTTTAGCCTTACGCCGGCGCAAAATCAACATGGTGATTTATACGTGGAAGTGCTGGATAGTAAAGGCACTGCAACGCTACGCCTGATATTGGATAGTGCAGGAAATGTGCTTACCAAACAAGGCTATCGCAACAAGAGCCTGGGTAAATACCGTGCCGGAGAAACACTCCGTATTCGAATTGAATTGAATACTACTACTCGTTTTTATTCTGTTATTATCAACGATGGAAAACCGTCCCTGAATGTTTTCTTTCAGCCTGTAGAAACGGTGCAACGTATTGCATTTCGTACGGGTGAAGTACGGCGTTTTCCCAATGCAGACACACCCACCGATCAGGATTATGATCCGCCTGCTGCAGCATCGAGAGTGAAAGAAGCAACCTATTTTATTCATAGCGTATTTACAAATCATAAATAAGTATAACCATGGCAAATCAATCATATGCAACCATCGGTGTCATCATCGGAAACCGTGATTTCTTTCCTGATAAACTGGTGGCAGAAGCAAGAACACAAATTATAGACCTGTTTCATCAATTGAACATTACGCCAGTAATGCTAAGTGACGCCGATACAAAGCTCGGCGGTGTAGAAACTTTTTCGGAGGCACAGAAATGTGCGGCATTGTTCAAACAACATGCAGACAGCATTGAAGGCATTTTGGTGGTGCTGCCCAACTTTGGCGATGAAAAGGGTGTTGCAGAAACCATTAAGTGGTCGGGCTTGAATGTGCCTGTGTTGATACAGGCCTATCCCGATGATTTAGGCAAAATGGATGTGGTAAACAGGAGAGATGCCTGGTGCGGAAAAATTTCAGTGTGCAACAATCTGTATCAGTTTGGCATCAAGTATTCACTTACTACAAAACATGTGGTGAGTCCGACGGATGAAAGTTTCATTGCTGATTTGAAAAACTTTCTTGCTGTTTGTCGTGTGGTGAAAGGTATGCGCAAAGTGCGAATAGGTGCAGTGGGCGCAAGGCCAGGAGCATTCAATACCGTTCGTTACAGTGAGAAAATTTTACAACGCAACGGTATTTCTGTAACAACAGTTGACCTGAGTGAAATACTGGGTAATGCCAATAAACTTACTGCCAGCGATCAATCGGTAAAAGAGAAACTGGAAAAGATACATGCCTATGCAGCTACAGGAGCTACGCCCAACGATCGATTGGTACAGATTGCAAAATTGGATGTGGCGCTTGCCGATTTTATGGCTGCCAATTCATTAGACGCAACCGCTATTCAATGCTGGACATCGCTACAACAAAACTATGGTTGCAATGTGTGCACCAGCATGAGTATGATGAGTGAAAACATGTTGCCTTCTGCATGCGAAGTAGATGTAACAGGTACACTCAGTATGTATGCCATGCAATTGGCAAGTGGTTCACCATCTGCACTGGTAGATTGGAACAACAACTATGCCGATGATGATACCAAATGTGTATTGTTCCATTGTGGCAACTGGGCAAAATCTTTCTTGCCGGATATTACCATTAGCACAGCACCCATTCTTGGTACAAGTGTTGGTACAGAAAATACGTATGGTGCATTGGATGGCCGTACTCCCGCCATGCCATTAACATACGGTCGTATCAGTACGGATGATTGCAAAGGCATTATCAAAGCATACATTGGTGAAGGTGAATTAACGAATGATTCACTCAACACTTTTGGTAACCGTGCTGTGGCACAAATCAACAACCTGCAAGGCTTAATGCATTATGTATGCCGCAATGGTTTTGAACATCATGTAGTAATGAACGCCAGCAAAACTGCAGGCATTCTGAAAGAGTCGTTTGAAAATTACCTGGGTTGGGAAACCTACACACATGGGTAAATGGTGAATGGTTCAAAAGCATTAAAAATGACAAGCAAGGAATTAAAATTAAAATCAGTTGAGTATCGGAAAAAAATACTCAAATACATTTTGCAGGCAAAAGCCGGGCATACTGGTGGTAGTTTATCAGCTACCGATATTCTGAACGTGTTGTACAACGATGTGTTGAATGTATCGCCGGAAAACTTTGCATCCCCCGACCGTGACCGTTACGTGCAAAGCAAAGGACATTGCGTAGAAGCATTGTTTGTCGTGTTGGCCGATCAAGGTTTTTTTCCGGAAGAAGAGTTGAACACGTTGTGTAAATATCAATCTCATTACATCGGCCACCCAACCCGAAAAGTAAAAGGTGTTGAACAAAATACTGGTGCGTTGGGGCATGGTTTGCCTATTTGTGTAGGCACTGCTATTGCTGCCAAACTCGATAACAAAGCGTATCGTGTGTTTACCTTGATGGGGGATGGTGAATTGCCCGAAGGCAGCAACTGGGAAGCCGCTTTGAGTGCAGCACATTACAAGCTGGATAACCTCTGTGCTATTGTTGATAAGAACAGTCTGCAGATTACAGCAGCTACGAGTGATGTAATGAACACCGACCCGTTGGATGAAAAATGGAAAGCATTTGGCTGGGCAGTGAAAGAAGTAAACGGAAATGATATTGATGAACTAAGAGCTGCATTCAACAGTCTTCCTTTTGAAAAAGGGAAGCCATCTGTCATTATTGCACATACAACAAAGGGAAAGGGGGTGAGCTTCATGGAGAATGAATTGAAGTGGCATCATGGTGTGCCCAGTAAGGAACAGTATGAACAGGCAATGGAAGAATTAGATGCGGAACGAATCAATCTTGAACGACTGAGTAACTAAGAAAAAAAGCTGCACAAAGAAAGCTTAGTGGCTCTTTTTGTGCTCTGTGTCTTTGTAGTTAAATAAAAAGAAGATGGCAGAACAAATACATATAGAACCCGGAGGCGACAAGCCCAACCAGGATGTTTTTGCTGAAACCTTGCAACGGCTGGCAGCATCCGACCGCAACGTGATTGCTGTTACCAGCGATTCGAGAGGGTCAGGAAAGCTGGTGCCTTTTGGAAAGCAGTTTCCCCAGCAAATAGTGGAAGTAGGAATAGCAGAACAAAATCTTGTGGGCGTAGCTGCGGGCTTAGGTTCTTGCGGTAAAAAAGTGTTTGCCGTTTCGCCGGCTTGTTTTTTAACGGCACGTTCGTTGGAGCAAATCAAAACCGATATCTGCTACAGCAATCATCCGGTAACTGTTGTGGGTATCAGTGCTGGCGTTAGCTATGGTGCATTGGGAAGTACGCATCATAGTCTGCACGACTTTGCAGTGTTGCGAGCCATCAACAATATTACCATTGTTGCTCCCGCCGATAATTTCGAAACCGAAAAAGCAACTGAACTTGCGGCAGCTAGTGACAAACCTGTGTACCTGCGATTCGGCAAAAAAATAATGCCTGCATTAAAAGCAAATAACAACGACTCATTTGTTTTTGGTAAAGGAAGAATCATCACCGAAGGAAATGATGTCGCCATCATTGCTAATGGTGAAACGGTTTATCCCGCAGTACAGGCAGCAAGCGTTGCTAAAAGAACAAGGCATTGAAGCAACAGTGGTAAGCATGCATACCATTAAGCCGTTGGATACTGCACTTATTGAATCGCTTGCAAGAAAGTGCAAAGCAATTGTTACAGTGGAAGAGCATAGTATTTATGGTGGATTAGGTGAAGCAGTGGCATCCTTTTTAATGCAGCTGAAAAGCCCCTCCACCGGAGGGGTTTGGGGAGGCTCATTTAAGATCATCGGTATTCCAGATGAATACACGGTAACAGGTTCGCAGATTGAAATTTTCAACCATTACGGAATTAGTAAAGAGGGGATAGCAAGTGAAGTGCTGAAGCTGATTCAGCAATAATCAGACGGTGCAGCTATGTAGTGTCATTGAAATCGGTGAGAGAAAATAAAAGATATGTCAGCGAAATATATACTTGCTATTGATCAGGGAACAAGTTCTACCAAGGCACTCGTCTTCGATGAGCAAGGGCAGGCTATTGCAAAAGGTGCTGAGAATTTGCATACGCATTATCTCGACCATGGTTTTGTAGAACAGGAGCCAGCAATCATTTATCAAAACGTACTGGCAGCTGTACAAAAATGTTTGCAGGCTTTTACTGAAAAGGGATTTGATTCAACTGCAATTGCTGGCATTGGCATTTCCAATCAACGGGAAACATTTGTTGTATGGGATAAAGCCGGCAAACCATTGCACAATGCTGTGGTGTGGCAATGCAAACGTTCGGTACAAATTTGTGAGGAATTGAAGCAACAAGGATTGTCTGAACAGGTGAATCAGAAAACCGGTCTGGTGATTGATCCTTATTTTTCTGCTACCAAACTCATCTGGCTCAACAGGAATAATGAGGCCATAAAAGTAGCCATTCAAAGTGGAGAAGCTTACTTCGGAACAATTGATACATGGTTGCTGTACAAGTTGACCAACGGCAAAAAGTATGCTACAGACTATACCAATGCTTCAAGAACACTGCTCTTCAATCTGCATTCATTGCAATGGGATAATGAGTTGATTGATGCGTTTGGATTAACAGGTATTCAGTTGCCGGAAGTAAAATCATCTTCCGCATTTTTTGGTGAAACAACATTGGATGGGTTGTTTGCGCAACCCGTTCTTGTAACAGGTATGATTGGCGATTCGCATGCTGCTGCATTTGGTGAAGGTTGTTTTGAAGCAGGCACTGCGAAAGCTACATTGGGCACTGGTTGCAGCATTCTCATGAACATTGGCGATAAACCGGTACGGTCTAACAACGGAATGGTTACTACCATTTGTTGGAGTATTGATGGGCGCATTGATTATGCATTTGAAGGCGTGATTGTGTCCTGCGGCGCCACTATTGAATGGTTGAAAAATGAATTGAATTTATTTGCCGATAGCAAAGAAACTGAAGCCATGGCAAACGCTGTTGCTGATAGTGCAGGTGTGTGTGTGATTCCTGCGTTCAGTGGATTAGGTTCGCCGCATTGGCAGCCAGAACGCAGGGCTTCTATTAGTGGTATGAGTTTCGGCACCACCAAAAATCATATTGTGCGGGCAGCGTTGGAGTCTATTCCGTTTCAGGTAAAAGATGTCATTACTGCCATGGAGCAAGACGCTGCTGTTGAGTTGCATGATTTCAATGTGGATGGCGGAATTTCTGCCAATCGGTTTGTGGTGCAAAGCATGGCCGACTTGTTGGGTAAAAAAGTAACTACCATTGGCAATCCAGACGTCTCCGCATTGGGTGCTGCATTGTTGGCGGGACTCAAAACAGGTGTATTTGACAATCTTGTGGTGATTGCACAATTACCGGTTGCTCAAAAAAGTTTTCTTCCTGATGCAGATGCCAATCAAATAAAAAAGAGTTATGCTGTTTGGAAGCAGTTAATATAATAACCATGAAGTGTGTATTCAAATATTGTATTGCTGTAGCAGCTGTGTTGATGTTCACATGTCAAGCAATGGCACAATCAAAGCCATTGTTGCTCAAGCATCAGCAATTCAAGCATTATGTTGATTATTTCAACAGCATGGAAACGCCCAATATTGAGCAAGCCATTCCAAATGATAGTGCGTGGTATTGGATGCAGCAAAACATTCCGCTGTTTGAATGTCCGCAGCAAAACATGGAAGAGATTTTCTATTACCGTTGGTGGACGTTGCGCAAACACATCAAGAAAACCCCACAAGGTTTTGTGATGACAGAATTTTTAGTGCAGCGTAGTTATGCCGATAAATACAATCTTATCTCCAGCGGGTTGGGGCATCATATTTACGAGTCTCGCTGGTTGCACCACAAGCAGTACATGGATGAGAACCTGCTGGTTTGGTACAGGGGCAATAACGGAAAGCCGCTGAATAAGCTCCGCTTTTACAGCAGCTGGAATATGGATGCCATTTACAATCGTTTTTTGGTCAATGGGGACAAGAGTTTCGTCTTGAATCTGTTGCCTGATTTGGATGCGGATTATCAGGCCTGGGAAAAAGAGAAGCAGCGGCCCGATGGTTTGTATTGGCAATACGATGTGCGGGACGCCATGGAAGAAACCATTAGCGGTGGCAGAAAAGAAAAGAATCCACGACCTTCCATCAACGGGTATATGTATGGCAATGCCAATGCTATGGCAGCCTTGTGGCACCTGAATGGTGATGCAACAAAGGCGGCAGACTATTTGCAGAAAGCCAAAA
This sequence comes from Phnomibacter ginsenosidimutans, assembly GCF_009740285.1. GTDB lineage: Bacteria > Bacteroidota > Bacteroidia > Chitinophagales > Chitinophagaceae > Phnomibacter > Phnomibacter ginsenosidimutans. The sequence goes on along the minus strand of NZ_CP046566.1, from coordinate 2,961,900 downwards.
CCGTTAAAGCCGAAACGCAATCAAAACTCTGGAACAGTGAACATAACTTTTTTGAAGTACGCAAAGAGCAAGGCGATACATTGGCCGCGGTGAAAGAAGCCATTGGGTTTATTCCATGGTATTTCAATATGCCCGATAGCAGCTACAATATTGCTTGGAAAAGCCTGACAGATACCAAAACATTTTGTGCTCCTTTTGGCATCACTACTGCGGACAGAAGTCATCCGCAATTCAGAACACATGGGTGTTGCAAATGCGAATGGGATGGTGCAGTGTGGCCATTTGCCACTGCACAAACATTGACGGGTATGGCCAATTTGTTGCAGGTGCAGCCAGCTCCCTACGTATCTAAGCAAGATTATTTTCAACTGCTGAACACGTATGTTGAATCGCAATACTATCGGGGGCGTCCATACATTGGCGAGTACCTCGATGAAAAAACGGGTTACTGGTTAAAAGGCGATGAAGAACGGAGCAGATATTACAATCATTCTACGTTTAATGATTTAATCATTACTGGTTTGGTAGGGTTGCGTCCACGGGCCGATAATGTGTTGGAAGTATCGCCATTATTACCTCAGCATACATGGAAATGGTTTTGCCTTGACAATGTATTGTACCATGATAAAATCATCAGCATTGTGTGGGATGAAGACGGTACGAAGTATAAGCGGGGCAAGGGATTGAGTGTGTGGGTGAATGGGAAGAAAGTAGCCTCTTCTTTATCACTCGAAAAAATTACAGGCAAACTATGATCAGGTTTATCCATACATTTTTTTCATTTTGGCGCAATAACCAGCACATGTTTTTTGTGTTGGTCTGTTGCTTTTACAACTTGATGTTTTTTTCACTTTCAGCTAACGCACAAGAAACCGAAAAAATATATCTCTCTGGCACTGGCAGCGATGCAACGGTACAATGGGATTTTATGTGTACAGCTGGCATGAATGCCAATAAGTGGACAAAGATTGCTGTACCATCTTGTTGGGAGTTGCAAGGGTTTGGTAAGTATGATTATGGCTTTTCCAAAGACAGTGTAAGAGGGAAAGAGCAGGGTTTGTACAAGCACCGTTTTAATGCGCCAATCGCCTGGAAAGGAAAGCAAATCAATTTGGTGTTTGAAGGCGTAATGACGGATGCCGAAGTAACCATGAATGGACAGAAGGCTGGCGAAATTCATCAGGGGGCCTTTTATGCATTCAAATACAACGTGAGCAATTTGCTGAAGTACGGCAAAGAAAATTTGCTGGAAGTAAAAGTATCGAAGCATTCTGCCAACGCTTCTGTAAACGCAGCAGAAAGGCTGGCTGACTTTTGGATTTTTGGCGGCATTTTTCGCCCGGTGTGGTTGGAAGTATTGCCTGCAGTACACATAAGTAAAGTAGCATGGAGAGCAGAAGCTGATGGTAGTTTTTTTGCTACACTTAACAGCAATAGCCAACAAGCCATTCAAGCCAAAGTGCAACTGCTGGATGCAACAGGAAAAACGGTATCCATTTTTGAAGGGAAGAATGTGCATCCGGAAAGGCCCGGCGAAATGCTGTTGACAGGAACGCTGACGCAACCACGGCAATGGACATCCGAAACGCCGTATTTATACACAGCGATTTTCTCCATTTATCAAGAGGGAAAACTGCTGCACAGCATACGCAAGAAAGTTGGTTTCAGAACGGTTGAGCTAAAGCAACGGGACGGCATTTATGTAAATGGCGTCAAGATGAAATTCAAAGGCGTGAACCGGCATGCATTTCGTCCGGAAACGGGCCGCACCACCAGCTATCGCATTAGTGTGGAAGATGTGCAGCTCATCAAAAGCATGAACATGAATGCTGTTCGAATGAGTCATTATCCTCCTGATGATCATTTCCTGGATGTGTGTGATTCGTTGGGTTTGTTTGTTATGGATGAGTTGGCGGGCTGGCATGGCCACTACGATACGCCTACCGGGAAAAAGCTGTTGAAAGAAATGATGTTGCATGATGCGCATCATCCATCCATTGTGTTGTGGGCCAATGGCAATGAGGGCGGGCACAACCGTGAACTCGATGCATACTTTACACAATATGATTTGCAGCAGCGGCCAGTTGTACATCCATGGGAGTTGTACAATGGTGTAGAAACACAACACTACCGTGAGTACAACTATGGCATTGGCAATTACGACAATGGCAATGAGATAGTAATGCCTACTGAATTTTTGCATGGGCAGTTTGATGGGGGACATGGTGCCGGCTTAGAAGATTACTGGCAACACATGTGGCACAACCCACTGAGTGCCGGTGGTTTTTTGTGGGACTTTGCCGACAATGCTGTTGTTCGAAAAGACAAAAATGATTCGCTGGATACAGATAAACATCGGGCTGCGGATGGTATCGTAGGTCCTCATCATGAAAAAGAAGGCAGCTATTTTGCCATCAAACAAATCTGGAGTCCGGTATTTATTGAGCGAAGAGAAATGACACCCGATTTCGATGGAAGTTTTACTGTTGAAAACCGGTATCATTTTACCAATTTGAACACTTGCCAACTGCGTTGGAAATTGAAAAGGATTGATGTACGCAGTACGAATGAAGTGAATGGTACTGCACCGATGCCTGATGCTGCACCACTCACCAAAGCGACGCTTCAATTAAACCTGCCTGCCAACTGGATGGAATACGATGTTTTGTATCTCAGCATTACAGATGCGCAACAGCAGGAACTGTTTACCTGGACTTACCCGATTCATCAGCCAGCTGCAATCGGTTCAAGAATGCGCAGCATAAAAGGGCCACATGCTATTCAACTGCAGGAGCAAGATTCAATGCTGCAAGTTCGGGTGAGTGATGTAACCATTCAGTTCAATAAATACAATGGCATCATGCAATCTGTGAGCAATGCAAAGGGTGTACTGCCTTTGCACAATGGACCAGTGTTGCAAGATGCAGTGAATAATCTGGGTGCTTTGCAGGTAACAGCTTCCGGCGATTCTGTTGTGTTGCAAACGCAATACAACAAGCAAAGCCATTACAACAACATCAGTTGGACCATTTATCCATCGGGTTGGGTAAAGCTGCAAGTGCAATACTTTCCATCTGCCTACTTTACCAATTTTGCGGGCATCAATTTTTCATTTCCGGAAAAGGAAGTACAATCCGTTACCTATATGGGCGATGGCCCGTATCGTGTTTGGAAAAACAGAATGAAGGGCAATCAGTTTGGTGTATGGAGCAAAACCTACAATAATGCTGAAACTGGAGAGAGCCCGTGGTTGTATCCTGAGTTCAAAGGCTATCATTCCCGTTTTTATGGCGGTTATTTTTTCAGCAAAAGCAATCGCTTTACTGTTGTTTGCGAAACAGAAAATATTTTCCTGCGTTTGTTTACGCCTGCTTGGAAAACGGATCAGTGGCACAATTACGAACCATTGTTTCCACCGGGTGATATTTCTTTTATGCATGGCATCAGCAGTATTGGTACCAAAACACAACGCAATGAAACCACTGGCCCAATGGGCTTCAAAAATATTTTTTACGACTACGAAAAGATCCTGCAAGGGCTTTACACATGACTTTATTCTTCAACTTTTCAGCTCAATAGTATGCGTACATTTTTTTCTCTGTTAGCGGTGTTGTTTTCGTTGCAGCTGTCTGCACAAGCCCGCTTGCAACAATTGCGTTGCGAAATGTTGAGCAATCCGCAAGGCATTGATGTAGCTCAACCCCGCTTTAGCTGGCAGCTCATCAGCCAGGAAAGAAATGTACAGCAAACGCATTATCAAGTGCTGGTGAGCAGTAGCAAGGCTGCACTGGCGGCCAACAAAGCTGATGTTTGGAATTCGGGAAAAGTAGCTGGCAGCCAAAGCATACACATTCGGTACAATGGTGCGGCGTTGCAATCGGGTAGCCGCTATTATTGGAAAGTATTGGCTTGGACAAACAAGAGCAGCAATCCAGTTACGTTATCATCCGAATTTAGTACCGGTCTTTTTCAATCATCCGATTGGAAAGCCAAATGGATTGGTTACGATCAGGCTTCACCGTGGGATAGCATCAGCCAGTGGTCGCGGTTGAGTGCACGGTATTTGCGCAAAAGCTTTTCTGCCAAGCCTGCTTTGAAGAGGGCTACTGTACACATAGCCGGTATGGGGATGTATGAGTTGTACATCAATGGAAAAAAAATTGGCAATCAGGTGTTGGCGCCCAATCCTACTGACTATCGGAAAACGGTGTTGTACAACACGCATGATGTAACCACAGCATTGAAAGCAGGCAACAACGCTATTGGCGTGGTGCTGGGCAATGGCCGTTTTTTTACCATGCGCCAAAACTATAAAACACACAAGCACAACAACTTTGGTTTCCCCAAACTGCTGCTGCAACTGCAACTGGAATATGCAGATGGTAGCAAGCAATGGGTGCTGAGCGACGAAAGCTGGAAACTGAATGTGGATGGTGCCATTCGCAGCAACAACGAATACGATGGTGAAGAATATGATGCAAGAAAAGAATGGCCCGGTTGGACAACTGCAGCCTTCGATGCATCGAAATGGATGCAGGCCAATCTTGTAACAGCACCCGATGGGAAATTGCAGGCACAGTCGACAGAATCCATGCAAGTGATGAAGATTATTCAACCAAAATCCATCCGCAAAAATGCATCCGGCAGATACATCATTGACATGGGGCAAAATTTTTCGGGATGGATGCGCCTGAAAAATATTGCGGGCAAAAAAGGCGACAGCATTGTGTTGCGCTTTGCTGAAAGCCTGCAACCGAATGGCGAATTGTTTGTTGCCAACTTGCGGGATGCAAAGGTGACTGATAAATATTTTTTCGGCAATCATGCGATAGATGCCAACGGTTGGCGGCCATCATTTGTTTACCATGGTTTTCGCTATGTGGAAGTAAGTGCATTTCCTGGCACACCACAGCTGGCACAGTTTAGCGGCGAGTTGGTGTACGATGCATTGACTACTACGGGACGTTTTTCTACTTCCAATGCAGTGATTAATCAAGTGTATCAAAATGCGTGGTGGGGCATTGCCAGCAATTACAAAGGCATGCCGGTTGATTGCCCGCAGCGCAACGAACGCCAGCCTTGGTTGGGCGACAGAACAGTAGGAGCACAGGGTGAAAGTTTTGTGTTTGACAATGCGAAACTCTATGCCAAATGGATGCAGGACATAGAAGAAAGCCAAACAACTGCAGGTAGCATTCCTGATGTGGCTCCTGCATTCTGGAATTATTATACCGATGATGTAACCTGGCCAGCGGCATTTATTTTTATCAGCAATCATTTGTACAATCAGTATGGCGATGATATGCCGATTCGGAAGCATTATGCCAGCATGAAAAAGTGGATGATGTACATGAAAGAAAAATTCATGAAGCAATACATCATGACGAAAGACAAATATGGCGACTGGTGTGTGCCTCCCGAAGCCTTGCATTTGATTCACTCAAAAGACAGCAGCCGCCAAACCGATGGCCAGTTGATAGCTACAGCATACTATTACAAATTGCTCTCGTACATGCAGCGCTTTGCTGGCATGCAGCAACTGCCTGAAGATGCTGCTTACTTCGGCAAGTTGAGTGACAGCATTCGTATTGCATTTCAGGAAAAGTTTTACCGGCCTGCACTCAAGCAATACAGCAACAATACTGTTACTGCCAACCTGCTGCCTTTGTACTTCGGTATATGTCCCGATTCATTACGCAGTGCAGTTTTCGAAAAAATAAGGCACAAAGTGCATGTCGAAAACCACGATCACATCAGCACCGGGCTCATTGGTTCGCAATGGTTGATGCGTGGCCTTACCGAGTATGGCTATCCCGAACTGGCGTATACCATTGCGTCCAACAATACTTATCCGAGTTGGGGCTATATGGCGGCCAATGGTGCCACTACCATTTGGGAATTGTGGAATGGCAACACGGCCGACCCCGGCATGAACAGTCAAAACCACGTGATGTTGCTGGGCGATTTGATTACCTGGTTCTATGAAAACCTCGCTGGCATTCGCAGTCATAAATCTGAAGTAGGTTTCAAAAAAGTAATTATGAAACCTACTATACCCGCTGGCTTGAAAGAAGTGAAGGCGGCCTATGAAAGCATGCATGGTAGCATTGCCAGCCATTGGAAAAACACTGAGTCAAAGTTTGAATGGCACATCACTATTCCTGCCAACAGTAGCGCCCAAGTGTACATACCTGCAACAGCAGTAGAAGAAATTACGGAAAACGGCAAGCCACTGACGGCCTACAATTATATCAGTATTGGTAAGCTGGAAAAAGGCCTGCTGCAAATTAACATTCCATCGGGCACCTATCATTTTGTACGCAACAAACCTTTCAAACAGGGCATTGTAAAAGATGAATTCATTTTCGAGAGAGCTTCTTTTCCAGAAAGCCATGCAGCTACCATTGCTGAAACACCATCAGGGTTGATAGCAGCATGGTTTGGCGGTACCAAGGAAGGTAATAAAGATGTGTGCATTTACACCAGTCATTTACGCAATGGCCAATGGACAACACCCAACATGGTTGCCGATGGTGTGCTCAATGATTCTACAAGATATCCGACGTATAATCCTGTGTTGTACTATGCTGATAACGGTGAGCTATTGTTGTTTTACAAAATTGGCCCCAATGTAGCAGGATGGACTGGTTGGATGATGCGTAGCAAAGACCATGGCTACACCTGGAGCAAACGTGAAGCATTGCCGGAAGGATTTTTGGGGCCCATCAAAAACAAACCCGTCATGATAAACGGGGTATTGATGTGTCCGTCGAGCACCGAAAAAAACGGATGGAAAGCACACATAGAAATGACCCGTGATTACGGTAAAACATGGACCAAAACAGAAGCACTGAATGATGCCAATCCAACACAAGCCATTCAGCCCAGCATTTTGCAATATAAAGATGGCCGGCTGCAATTGCTTTGCCGCAGCCGCAATACCACGTTGAATGAAACATGGAGTCATGATGGCGGCAAAACATGGTCGCCCATGCAAGCCAGCCCATTGCCCAACAACAACTCTGGCACCGATGCCGTTACGCTGCAGGATGGCCGGCAGTTGTTGGTGTACAACCACTTGCTGCCCACCAACAGTTGGGTAAAAGGGAAGGGGCCCCGCACACCACTGAATGTGAGCATTACCAACAATGGTAAAACCTGGTATGCAGCATTGATACTGGAAGATTCACCCATCAGCCAGTATTCGTACCCTTCGGTTATACAAACGAAAGACGGATTGGTGCACATTGTGTACACATGGCGAAGAGAAAGAATCAAGCATGTAGTAGTGGATCCATCCAAACTGACACTGCAGGAAATAGTGAACAAGCAATGGCCGGGTGCCCACGAATCGGACGCCACCACATCAGATGATTAACCCATAGTTGCTGCAACCAAAACGGCACAGCAACACCAAACAACAACGATGCACAATTTGCCATTGATAGACCTGGCAGTAATTGCCGTGTACATGCTGGCCATGGTAGCCATTGGTGTTTATTTTTCGAAAAGAAATAAAAACACTGAGCAGTTTACCAAGGCATCGGGCCGTATACCCGGCTGGGCTATTGGTCTTTCTATTTATGCCACATTTTTAAGCAGCAATACTTTTTTGGGTGTACCCGGCAAAGCTTTTGGCAGTAACTGGAATGCATTTGTGTTCAGCATCTCTATGCCCCTGGCAGCATGGGTAGCAGCAAAATATTTTGTACCCTTTTACCGGAGCACCGGCGAAATTTCTGCGTACACACATTTGGAAAAACGCTTTGGCCCCTGGGCCCGAACCTATGCAGTAGTTTGTTTTTTGCTGACACAATTTGCCCGCATGGGCTCTATCTTTTTGGCATCGCACTAAGCCTGCAAGCACTTACCGGTTTCAGTATGCAATCTATTATGCTGGTGATGGGTGCCTGCATTATTGTATATACCGTGCTGGGTGGAATGGAAGCCGTTATCTGGACGGAAGTGGCGCAAGGCATTATTAAAACGCTAGGTGCCGTGCTCATTTTGTGGTTGCTGTGGCAGCAAGTGCCTGGTGGTATTACCAGCATTGCAAAGACCGCCATGGCCGATGATAAAATCAGCCTTGGCAGCATGGCGCCGGACTTTACCAGCAGTACTTTTTGGGTGGTGTTGTTGTATGGCTTCTTCATCAACCTCAACAATTTTGGCATGGACCAAAACTATATCCAACGCTACCATACAGCCAGCAACGAACGGCAGGCCCGTAAATCGGTTTGGTTGTGTGTGTGGATGTATGTGCCTGCTTCCTTATTGTTCTTTTTGATTGGCACAGCATTGTATGCTTTCTATCAGGCGCAACCCGCGTTGATTGAGCCGATTAAACTACAGGTGGCGACAGAAAGGTTGGGTGCGGCCGCTACGCCGCAGGCCTTGCAGCAGCTGGCCAATAGTTTACAGCCTGCAGATTACGGCGATAAAGTGTTGCCATTCTTCATGGTCAATCATATTCCAACTGGTTTGGTGGGGCTTATTGTATCAGCGCTGTTGTCTGCAGCTATGAGTACCATTAGCAGCAACATGAATGCATCTGCCACAGTGTTTACTGTAGACATTTACGGAAAATATTTTCGAAAGCATAGCACCGATAAACAACAACTGCGTTTACTGCACATTTTTACGGTTGTGTTTGGCGTAATTGGTTTGTGTACAGGTCTTGCCATGATTGGTGCCAAAAGTCTGCTCGATGTATGGTGGGAGCTGAGCGGCATTTTTGCCGGTGGCATGCTGGGTTTATTTTTGCTGGGTCTTATCAGTAAAAAAGCAGGCAATGCAGCAGCGGTAACGGCCGTTGTGATTGGTATCCTCATCATTTTGTGGATGAGTTTTTCTCCCAAGCTTACGGGATCGTTGGCCGCATGGCAAAGTCCGTTGCACAAAAACATGATTATAGTAGTTGGTACGCTCAGCATTTTTCTCACAGGTCTTGTAGTGAGTAGCCTGCGGCGCAAAGTACCGGGCGGCACTGCATAGTGCAGGAAGGTCGCCAGAGTCATCCCATTAACTTTATTGGCCATGATACATTTGTACAACACATCAGCCGGCATTGTAGCGCTGCATCAGGGCAACGCCTTCGTATTGATGCACAGCAGCTGGGATGCACTCATCAACCGCGACGATGCCTATGCGCATTTACAACAACTACTTGCACAAACAGCCGTGGCGGGCAACGAACAGTGGTTGCAACAGCAAACCATTTTGCCACCCATTGGTTCGCAGGAAGTATGGGCCGCAGGGGTTACTTATCTGCGCAGCAAAACAGCCCGCATGGAAGAAAGCAAGGAAAGCGGCGGCGCTACCTTTTACGATAAAGTGTACGATGCCGAGCGGCCCGAGCTGTTTTTCAAAGCCACAGCCTCAAGGGTACGGGGGCATTTGCAGCCATTGCGCATCCGGCAAGACAGCAGCTGGAATGTACCCGAACCAGAGCTTACGTTGGTAATAACATCTTCCAGCAAAATAGTAGGATATACTATTGGGAACGATATGAGCAGTCGTAGTATTGAGGGTGAAAATCCTTTGTATTTGCCGCAGGCAAAAATGTATGACGGAAGCGCTGCCATAGGGCCATGTATTTTGGTGTTACCGCAGCCCATTGCTCCACACACAGGTATTGCTATGCGCATCGAAAGGATGGGTGCCACCGTATTTGAAGGGGCAACCAGCATCGACCGAATGAAGAGAACGCATCAGGAACTGGTGTCTTTTTTGTACCGGGAATACAGTCATCCTCATGGCTGCTACCTCATGACCGGTACCTGCGTGGTTCCTGATAACGACTTTACATTGCAGCAGGCCGATGTGGTGCACATTCACATCGATGGCATCGGAACATTGACCAATTCCATTGCCTAAAAATTGAGTGCTATGCCAGCAGTTGCCAACAAGTTTGTGCCCGTCATGATTACGCCTTTCAACCTCAAGGCGAAAGTGGATTTTGATGCCGTGAACCGCCTCATCGATTTTTACCTTGCGGCGGGTGTAAAAGGTTTTTTCGCCAATTGCCTCAGCAGCGAAATGTACAGCATCACCGAAGATGAACGGCTAGAACTCACCCGCCACGTAGTGCGGTATGTAAATGGCCGGGTGCCCGTGGTAGCTACTTCTTCCTTTGGCCTCACCATTTACGACAAAGCAGAATTTACCAAACGCATATTTGATACGGGCATCGATGCAGCCATTTTGATTACCGGGCATTTTGCCAATGTGGAAGACAGCGATGAAGTGTTGCTCAACAATTTTGAACGCATGTTCAAACTCACCGGCAATATTCCATTGGGCATGTACGAATGTCCGGCGCCGTACAAACGCATCATTAGTCCTGATGTATTCAGCACTTTACTCAGCGCCGGCCGCATGGTGTATCACAAAGACACGTCCATCGATCCGGAAAAAGTAAAAGCCAAACTCGATTTGCTCAAAGCCACAGCAAGCAAGCTCGAATTTTATGATGCGCATTCGCCCAATGCCATGTATAGTTTGCAAATGGGTGCCCGTGGCATGTCGAGCATCAGCGGCAATTTTTATCCTGAAATTTTGGTGTGGATGGTCAACAATGCCAACAACCCCGACAAGCAGGAAGATGTAAAATGGTTGCAGGCAGAAATCAGCCGGGTAGACCCGCTCATTCATGTGGCTTATCCCATGAGTGCCAAGTATTTTTTGCGCAAACGTGGCTTGCCCGTTCGTACAATCAGCAGGGCTACTGCGCTGGAGCTAACGCCAGAGCAAAAGCAAACACTAGATGATATCCATCGCAGCTTTATGCACTGGTGCGAAAGGCTCAACATTACTCCGGTTGATATAGAGCAAATCATGCTGCCCCGCTACCGGTTAGATGCGGCTATTTAATACCAAGTGGTCGCCAGCTGCAGTACTCCTATGAAGCTGAAGTTGCGACGCTCCGTTTGTTTACGCTACTACTATTGAACAATTCATTTACTCCATCGTCCACATGACCAATTCTCCTATGCATATCATTTTTCCCGGCAAGCTCATGGTGGGCAATGGCAGCTTTGCACAGTTGCCCGGTGAACTGCTGCAGTGGCAGCCACGCAAAGTGTTGCTGGCTACCATCGAACCGTTGTTGGCAAACATTCAACCACTCAAAGCAGCACTCGAAGCTGCTCAGGTAGAAGTGCTCATCAATACGGCTATCGTTGCAGAGCCAAGCTTTGCCGATTTTCACCACATCATGCAAGAGGCCGCAGCATTTGCACCCGATGTAGTGGTAGGCATTGGCGGCGGCAGTGTGTTAGACATTGCCAAACTCATAGCTGCCCAACTCGACAATCCGCAGACATTGCAAGAGTATGTAGGCATTGGGTTGCTCAAAGACCGCTCTAAAAAATTGGTGTGTGTACCTGCTACAGCCGGCACTGGCAGCGAGGTGTCGCCCAACGCCATTTTGGTTGATGATACCGACAATCAAAAGAAAGGCATCATTAGTCCGTACCTCGTACCCGATCCGGTGTGTGTGGATGCATTGCTGACTGTTTCTGTACCGCCGGCCATTACTGCCGCTACTGGTATGGATGCGCTGACACATTGCCTCGAAGCATACACCAATAAATTCGCACAGCCCTTCATTGATATGTTTGCATTGAAAGGCATTCAATTGATTGCTGCCAATATTGAAGCTGCGGTAAAAGATGGCAGCGATTTGGATGCCCGTGAAAAAGTAGCACTTGGTAGTTTGTATGGCGGATTTTGTTTGGGGCCTGTGAATACAGCAGCAGTACATGCCTTGAGTTATCCATTAGGCAGCATGTATCATTTGCCGCATGGTTTAAGCAATGCATTACTGTTGCCCTATGTAATGGAATACAACCTTGTGGCTGCGCCGCACCGCTATGCACAAGTAGCAGTAGCCTTGGGTTGCGATGCTTTGGCCGATAATATTGCTACCGCTAAATGGGGCGTGAAGAAAATAAAAGCGTTGAATAAGGCTTGTGGTATACCGGCTACGTTGCAAGAAGTAGGCGTTACCAAAGAAAGCATTCCGCAAATGGCTGCTGAAGCCATGAAGATTCAACGCCTGTTGAAAAACAATCCACGCAACGTGACTGAAGCTGACGCAATTGATATTTTTACAAACGCATTTGCATGATAGATTATTCGATATACAAAGGCATCATCGTACCGGCTGTTACACCACTTACAGCATCTTTTCAAATAGATGAGCCAGCAGTGGGCCGGTTGTTTCAATCATTCTATGCACATCAGATTTCGCCTTTTATTTTGGGCACCACCGGGGAATCAGCATCGCTGAGTGCTGCGGTAAAATTGCAATACCTCGAAGCCGCTGCAAAGCACAAGCAAACAGGCACTGTGTTGTATGCCGGTATTTCCTCCAATGTGTTGGAAGAAAGCCTGGCATTTGCAGCGCAGTGTGCCACGCACCAGGTTGATGCTGTGGCTGCAACACTGCCATCTTATTATGCATTGACGCCAGCGCAAATGCATCAGTATTTCCGCTCACTGGCTGATGCTTCGCCATTGCCCGTTATTGTTTACAACATACCGGCTACCACACACATGAGCATTCCGCTGGAGGTGATTGATGCCTTGAGTCATCATCCCAATATTGTTGCTACAAAAGATTCAGAACGAAGTGAAGAGCGGCTGCAGCAATCCCTGGCGTTATGGAAAGACCGCACAGATTTTGGTCACTTCCTCGGCTGGGCTGCGCAATCGGCCAATGCATTGCTGGGCGGTAGCCGTGGCTTGATACCGAGTACGGGCAATCTTATGCCAGGCATCTATAGCCGTATGTTGCAAGCAGTACACAACAACGATGTAACCACTGCACAAGCCATGCAGGTACAAAGCGATGTATACGGACAGTTGTATCAGGGAGGAAAAACACTGGGCGAAAGTTTGTGGGCATTGAAACGGTTGATGCAACACAAAGGTATTTGTGCAGCAACTGTGATGCCACCATTGCAGCCCATGAGTGATGCGGAAGCAGCAACACTCATACAAGAATTTGAAGCGTTAAAACAAACAGCATGAGTAAAGCATTACCCATACTCGCCATTACCATGGGCGACCCGGCCAGCATTGGTCCGGAGATAGCAGTGAAAGCATTATTACAACCCGCTATTCATCAAATTTGCCGGCCATTGCTGATTGGTGATGCCGCCGTGTTTCAGCAAATCATCCAGCTGTTGAAGTTGCCTGCGCAGGTACATGCTGTCAACAGTGTGGCCGATGCACGGTTTAACATAGGCAGCATTGATGTATTCGATTTAGGGATTACAGATGTGTCTGCATTGCAGTTTGGCGAAATAGCCGCCATGTGTGGCGAAGCTTCTTTTCAGGCTGTAAAAAAAGCCATTGAATTGGCGATGGCCGGAGAAGTGGATGCCACTGTTACTGGTCCCATCAATAAAAAATCCATCAACGAAGCAGGGCATCATTTTGCCGGCCATACAGAAATATATGCGCATTACACCAGCACTAAAAAATATGCCATGCTACTGGTGGAAGACAACATCAATGTAATACACGTGAGTACCCATGTTTCGCTGCGTCAGGCTTGCGATTTGGTAAAGCACGACCGTATCGTTCAGGTGATAGAACTGATTGTAGATGGTTTGAAACGATTAGGAAAAACCAACCTGAAAATCGGCGTTGCGGGATTGAACCCTCACTCCGGAGACAATGGTTTATTTGGCACAGAAGACATAGAAGAAATAGCGCCGGCAGTTGCAACGGCCCGTGCTTTGGGCTACGATGTAGAAGGACCTGTGCCACCCGATACCATGTTTGCCAAAGCTGCCATGGGTGCTTATGGTGGTGTGGTGGCCATGTATCACGATCAGGGACATATTCCTTTCAAGCTTTCGGGTTTTAAATGGAATGCCAAAAAACAACAAATGGACAGTGTGAAAGGTGTAAACATTACTTTGGGCTTGCCCATTATCCGTACGTCAGTAGACCACGGTACTGCTTTTGAAATAGCAGGCAAAGGCATAGCCAGTGCCGATGCCATGATACTGGCCATAGAAAGTGCGGTGCAGCTGAGCCAGCACCAATAGTTGAACATTCTTGCAGGCATGGTGGCGCTACAACATCTTACTTGCATTTGAAAAAAATCAGGATTGAAGAAAGATGATAGCTGTATTGGCCGATGATTTTACGGGTGCTGCAGAACTGGCAGGCATTGCTGTTCGATACGGGCTTCGGGTTTCCTTATGCCTGGGCGAAGTAAAACCTACAACTGCCGATGTACTTGTTGTATCTACCGATAGCCGCAGTATGTCAGATGCAAAAGCACTGGCTGTTACTTCAACTATAGTGCAGCAAATATTGCTGCTACAACCACGTTGGATGTACAAAAAAACCGACAGTGTGCTGCGGGGTTATGTAATGCAAGAGTTGCAATTGCAAATGCAATTGTGCAACCAAACACAAGCCCTGTTGCTACCGGCCAATCCAACCTTGGGACGAACCATTGAACAAGGAAAATATTTGGTAAACAAAGTGCCGGTGCATGAGGCAGGCTTTGCTGCAGATCCTGAGTTTCCCAGAACCAGTGCCGGTTTGGCCGACATGCTGGGTGTAGAAGAAATACCTGTATTGGAAGTGGGCGAAGCATTGTCGCATGCAGCTGTAATGCTTGCCTCCGCAGCAACCATGCAAGATGTGCATCATTGGGCCAATGCCGTACCTGCAGGCATTGCATTGGCTGGGGCCGGTGATTTTTTTACAGCCTTGTTAGCCAGAACCTACCAGGAACAGCTTTCAAGTGTGATTCAGTTGCAGCAACCGTTTTTGTATGTGTGTGGTACAGCATTTCCTGCAGCTGTCAGTTTTGTACAGCAGGTAGCCCTTATGCATCCGGCGTCTGTTGTATGGTTATCATTTGTAGCCAATGGTACTAAACCACATCCGGATTGTGTGCAACAACTTGCCTTTGCATTACAGCATGTGGGTAAAGTGATATTCGCCATTGATGCTACACAAATACCTGCTGGTTGTACGGCTGCTCAATTGCGCAGTTGCATGGCCGATGCGGTTGCGCAGCTATTTGCCCGCCAATATGTAGCAGAAATGTTTATTGAAGGGGGCTCTACCGCCACCAGTATATTGGAAGCCTTGCAGCTACACGAACTGCAGCCACAGCAAGAGTGGGAGCGTGGTTCTGTTCGTATGAAATCCAATGATTGTTTTATCTCCGTAAAGCCCGGTAGTTATGTGCTGCCACCCATTATTCAACAACTGTTTGTAGCATAAACAGTGTCAACGATTGTAAGCATGTCCCATCTTCAAACCATTGATTACGTTATCATCCTGCTGGTGTTGGGCATTACGCTCTGGCTGGGATTTCGTTTTGCCAACCGGCAAAAAACAACAGCACAATATTTTTTATCGAAAGGCAATTTTCCCGCATGGGCATTGGGATTGTCCTTGCTGTCTACCCTCATCAGCAGTGTTACATTTTTGGGCTATCCCGCACAGGGCTTTACCAGCAACTGGATTTTACTGGTGCAAGGTTTGATGGTGCCAGTAGTACTGATGGGCACCATTTGGTTCATTGTTCCCTTGTACCGAAAAGTGATTGGCCTGAGTACCTACGAGTATTTTGAAAAGCGGTTCGGCATGTTTGCCCGTTACTACAGTTCGTCATCTTTTATCATAAGGCAGTTTGCGGGTATGGGTACGGTCTTGTTTCTCATTGCAGTAGCCATACATGAAATGACGAATATGCATCCCTTTCTGGTTTTGGGTGTGGTTGGTTTTGTATTGGTAATGGTGAATTTGAAAGGCGGTATGCAGGCAGTGATTTGGCTGGATGTTTTTCAGGGCTTTATGCTGTTTGCCAGTGGCATTATTTGCCTGCTGGTATTGTTGTATTCTATTGATGGGGGCATTGCCGAAGCTTGGAACATTGCAAGTGCCAACAACCGCACCGGCTTTGGTCCGTACAAATGGGATGTAACGCAACTTACCTTGCTGGTCATGATGATTAATGGTGCATTTTATGCCATTCAGAAGTATGGCACCGATCAGACCGTGGTGCAAAGATACCTCTCTGCAAAAAATGATAAGGCTGCCATCAAAGCATCGTTGCTGGGTATTTCACTAACGGTTCCCATCTGGACCATTTTCATGTTGATTGGTACAGCGTTGTTTGTTTTTTACAAACAGCGTGGCCTGCCCGATGGCATGCAGGCCGAAGCGGTATTTCCTCATTTTATAATGACGCAACTGCCAACGGGTGTTATTGGTTTTATTGTAGCAGCACTTATTTCCGCTGCTATTTGCAGCCTCAGTGCCGACCTCAATTCGCTGGCCGCTGTAGGTATTGAAGACTACTATAAAAAACTTCGTCCGCACAAAACGGATAAGCAATACCTCCACATGAGTAAGCTGTACGTAGTGTTGTCTGGTTTGTTGTCCATTGCCATTGGCGGCTTGTATTTACTTACCGGCAATGAAGGTGTGTTAGGTGTCATCTTTACCGTGTACGCCATTTTCTCTGGCGGCATTGTGGGTATTTTTTTACTGGGATTGTTTAGTGCCCGGGCCAATCGGCAAGGCGTTAATATTGGTATCATTGTGTGTATTCTGTTTACGGCATGGGCATTTTTAACCAGCACACCTGTGGGAGTTAGCAACCCCAGATTGCTGCTTGATTTGGGAGACTATAACTTTACACATCACAAACTCATGTTGGGTGTGTATAGCCACCTCATTGTGATTGTGGTCGGTTATATCGCCAGTTTGTTTTATCCGCCACCTGTGCTGGAACCCAACCTCTTGTTTAGTAGCTGGCGGCAAAACCGGCAGCAGGAAAAAGAAAATTCATTCTAAAAAAATCAACCATGTGGAATAAACACCATCAGCAATACAAGCAAGTCGTTTTCATGCTTATATGCATGATGCTGTTGCAGGTATTTGCATGGGCACAACTCAATACCGATCAGCAATACAGCCGTCCATTGAAAGAAGTGTTGCAAAACATTCAGAAAAAATATGGTGTTGTTATCAAGTTTGCGGACAGCATGGTGGCCAATAAAATGGTGACCTATGCCGATTGGAAATACCGGCCAGATGTAGAGGTAACATTGGATAATGTGCTGAGGCCGTTGGAGCTGAAAGTGAAGAAGGAAAAGGAGAAACAGTATAAGCTGAGTGCCTATGAATATTACCGCTGGCCGGTGGCAGAAGGCTGGGCCGAAATGGACCGCATTGCTGCGCAATACAATACACCCGAGGCATGGGAAAAAAGAAAGGCAGAATTACGTCCTTGTATACGGGAAGCATTACAACTGACACATTTGCCTGCAAGGCCAAACAGTGCTCCTATTATTACCCCCAAAAGAATGTATGATGGGTATACGGTAGAAAATATTGCGCTGGAAATTTTGCCGGGTGTGTGGATCAACGGTTCGTTGTACAAACCAGCCAAATACAAAGGCAAAATTCCTGTTATTCTCAACCCCGACGGGCATTGGGAAAAACAACGCTACCGCCCCGATTGTCAGTATCGCTGTGCAGCATTGGCCAAAATGGGGGCGATGGCATTTAGTTACGATTTGTTTGCATGGGGCGAGTCTTTATTGCAATTCAATATCGAAGATCATCGCCGCAGTTTGGGCATGACCATTCAGGCATTGGGCAGCATTCGGATTCTCGATTATTTGCTGGCGCAAAAAGATGCCGATACTGCCAGAGTAGGCATGACTGGCGGCTCTGGTGCCGGTAGCCATACAGTACTTATGACGGCACTCGATGACCGCATTAAAGCATCTGCACCAGTGGTATCGTTGTCGTCGTATTTCTATGGCGGCTGCCCATGCGAAAGCGGCATGGATATACACGGTTGCGGTGGCCGCACCAACAATGTAGAACTGGCTGCTATGGCTGCACCAAGGCCACAGTTGATTGTAAGCGATGGTGGCGACTGGACAGATAAAATGCCGGAACATGACTTTCCTTATTTGCAAAAAATGTATGCCATGTGCAGCCAGCCTTCGGCGGTGAGCAATGTGCATTTGTCCAATGAAAAACATGATTTTGGTATCAACAAACGCAAGGCGGTATACGAATTCATGGCGAAGTATTTGCAATTGCAATTGCCCGCTATTCAAAACAAAACCGGTGAAATTGACGAGTCAACGATTACCATAGAGCCAGAGCAAAACATGTATGTGTTTGGCGATAAAGGAGAACGATTGCCTGCACATGCAGTACACGGTTTTGATAATTTGGAAAAGTTGTTTGCAGCAGAAGTAGAGAAAGCCAAAACTAGCCAACGCTATAAAATTGGCCTGATAGATTTGATGCTGCTGAAGCGCCAAAAACTCGGTGCCATTACCCTCACTGCCGACTTGAAAGCAGACGGTGTAGAAGTAGATATGGGTGGCTTGGGCAACCGGCCCACCTTCGACAATCAATTGTTGAACGACAGTGTGCGGCAGTTGTTTTTGCAAACAGCGAAAGAAAGAAAAGTAGAGCTGTTTTGTTTGGCCATGACAGGCTACTATGCGCAGTCGTTTTGCAGCCGGGCCGAGTACATTCGGAGCATTGAAGATTGTATACGCACCATGCAACTCATGCAAGTGAAGCATGCGTTTTTGCCACTAGGTGTGCAATGCGATATCAAAAAAAATCCTGGCATTCGCGATTCAGTTATTGCCCGATTGACAATAGCCGGCAAAATGGCTGAAGCCGCCGGCGTTATCATTGGCATCGAAACATCCTTGAGTGCAAAAGAGGAAGTCCAATTGCTGAAAGAAATTGGCTCGCCGGCCATTAAAATATATTTCAATTTTTCTTCGCCACTCAAGGAAGGCCGCGACCTGATTGCTGAATTGAAAACATTGGGTAAGGATCGCATCAGCATGATACATGCTACAAACAAAGACAGTGTGTGGTTGGAAAACGATTCGCAAATAAACATGCAGCAGGTAAAGCAAACGCTGGATGCCATGGGTTGGAGCGGCTGGCTGGTGATTGAACGCAGTCGTGATGCTAAAAAGCCATCAGATACAAAGTATAATTACGGTGCCAACACTGCCTATCTCAAACGCATTTTTCAGGAAGAGTAAAATAGTGCAGGCAGCGGTAGCCAGAGGTCTGTATGACGCAACTGTAGCCCTTGGCAAAACAGTAAAATAGACCATCTTTTTGGCAAATAGTCACATTTTCCGGGCTTGCTGATACCGGTACTTTTAATGGCTGCAGCTTGCCTGCTAACAAGGCAAATTGTAGCAGTACCCGGTATGAAACGATTGTTGATTAGCCTGCTGTTTTTTTGCTGTGCCTTGTCTTCGGCAATGGCAGTAAATATTTATGTAGCCCCCAATGGCGCAGACAGCAATGATGGCTCCATTGAAAGACCTTTTGCTACCCTCAATATGGCCTTGCGCAAAGCAAGAGACCTACGCCGGATGAATGATGCATCGTACAAAGAAGACATTCATATCATTTTGCGGGGCGGCCATTATCAGGTGCTTGAAACCATTGTTATCAGACCGGAAGATAGCGGCACCCGTGAAAGCGCCACGTTTATTGAAGCAGCACAAAATGAAAAGCCTGTTTTAAGTGGAGGTGTACAGATCGGCAATTGGAAAAAAGTAACAACGCCTGTTAATGGTTTGCCGAAAAATAGTCAAGCAAAAATATGGGTGGCCGATGTGCCGATGGTGAATGGGAATGTTTTCAATTTCCGTCAACTGTGGGTGAATGATGTGAAAGCAATACGGGCCAAATCATCGAACGGCGATGCTATGTTGCGCATTTTGAACTGGAACAAAACTGAAGCTGCTTGTGTGATTCCAACATTGGCTTTTCAAAACCTGGATAAAGCAAAAGGTTTGGAATTATTTATTCATCAGTGGTGGGAGATCGCTAACCTGCGTGTGAAAAAACTGCAGGTGATGGGCGACAGCACAAAGTTGTTTTTTCATCAACCGGAAAGCAACATACAAAACGAACATCCCTGGCCTGCTCCGTGGATCAGTAAAGAAACCGGTAACTCTGCTTTTTACTTAACCAATGCGATTCAGTTTTTAGACGAACCGGGTGAATGGTATTTAGATGTCAGCAATAAAAAAATCTATTACTGGCCACGCAGCAATGAAAATTTAGCAACAGCAAAAGTAGTTGCTCCATTTACCGAGACATTAATACGTCTGGAAGGAACGATTGATAACCCGGTGAAGAACCTGGTAATCGATGGCATTTCTTTTCAGCATACAGGTTGGTTGCGTCCTTCACTGCAAGGACATGTACCGCACCAGGTTGGTTTGTATATGACAGAAGCATACCGGTTAAAACCTGCAGGTACAAAAGAGAAACCGGGTTTGGATAACCAGGCATGGATTGGCCGACAAGCGGCTGCTGTGGAATTGAGTTATGCCATTCGTACACGAATTAAAAACTGTTCTTTCCTGCATTTAGCGGCAACGGGTATTGATTTAAAAAAAGGCGTGCAGGATAATATGACGAAGAATAATCTGTTCAGCGATATTGGTGGTACGGCTATCCTCGCCGGTAATTTCGGTGATGAAGGAAGAGAAATTCATTTGCCCTTTGATCCGAAAGATGAACGGGAGAAATGCGATGTCATTTTCATCGAGAATAATTTCATCACCAATGCTGCCAATGAAGATTGGGGCACGGTGGGTATTGGTTGCGGCTTTGTGAGCAGAACAAGTATTCGTCACAACGAAATTGAAAATGTATCGTACAGCGGCATCAGTTTGGGTTGGGGATGGTCACCTGTACAGAATATGATGAAGGACAACCGAATCGTTGCCAACAAAATCCATCATTACGGCAAATGGAATTATGATTGCGCCGGTATTTATACATTGAGTGCACAACAGAATTCCATCATTGAAGAAAATTATATCGACAGTATTTATAAGTCGCCCATTGCTCATTTGCCATCGCACTGGTTTTATATTTATACGGATGAAGGCTCTTCACATTTCACTGTAAAAAATAACTGGACGCCTTCACAGAAATATTTACAGAATAACAACGGTCCCGGTAATGTGTGGAGCAATAATGGTCCGCAGGTGCATGACAGTGTAAAGCAAAATGCCGGACTGGAAAAACGCTTCCACTATTTAACCGCCAATAAAACAGCGAAGGTTGGTGTCATCAACGAAGAACATAACGAGGTAATTGAGCTGGTAGTGAAAGAAGGCATGCAGTTGAATTTACCCAAGCTAAAAGAATTGTTGGCGAAGAATAATATGGACAGCAATGCCATTTATCATTGGCAGAATCATTATGTCATCTTCGATAAAGTGCAGGACATCGGCGTAATGCAAGGGCGTATCGCCAACAATTTTCCGGAAGCGGAAGTAAGCGTGTACCACGACATGTTTTACGAATACAGCAAGAAAAAACATTGCACAGATAAAACAGTGGCGAAAGAATGGCAGCATATCATCCTTACAGCAAACCTGGTGGCAGATGAAAAATTGCAGCAAGAATATCTCGACTATCACATTACACAGTTTGAAAAATGGCCGGAGATTTCAAAAGGTTTCTGCAATGCCGATTTTCAGCAGTTGTTGTTGTTCAGAAACGGAAGGCAATTGATGCTGATCATTAGCATTCCGAAAGGTGAAAGCCTGGATAAGTTGAACCCAAGAACAACAGCCAATAATCCACGGGTGAATGATTGGAATACGATCATGAAAAAATACCAGGAAGGAATTAAAGGAACAAAGCCGGGAGAGACGTGGGTGTTTTTAAGTCAAACCCCCAACCCCTAAAGGGGAGCAAGGAAAAACCCTTGTGACGATTAACAATAATTATTTTGAAATAGATGAAATACGAGAAAAATAGTGATGCTGATAGCACCCCTTTAGGGACGGGGGGGCTTACAATTGGAATTTTAGGCGTTGGTGAAGGCCGCAGTACCATGAGTGCAGCTTTGCAAAGCAAAAAACTGCATCTCAAGATCATTTGTGATCGTAATGAAGAGTTGTGCAAACAACGTTGCAAGGAATTTGATTTTGCAAACTATACAACCAGCTACGAAGATCTGCTCAACGATGCGGAGATCGACATCATTGCTATTTATACTCCCGATCATCTGCATGCCGATCATATTAAACAGGCATTGCTGCATGGTAAACACGTGGTGTGTACCAAACCATTCATTGATGATCTAAATCGTGCAAAAGAATTACTAGAGCTGCAAGCACAAACAGGTAAGAAAGTATTTGTGGGACAAAGCTCACGCTTCTTCGAACCATACAAACGTCAACGCAAAGATTTCGAAGCAGGGGAGATCGGCGAACTCATCACCATCGAAAGTCATTACAATGCGGATCATCGTTGGTTTCTTGAAAAGAAATGGGCATTGGAAGATTCATTTAAATGGTTGTACGGTGGGTTAAGTCATCCTGTAGATTTCATTCGTTGGTATCTGCCTAACATTGAAGAGGTGATGGGTTATGGCATGATCGGCGCCAATGGGAAAGCCGCCGGATTAAAGAATGAAGATACCATGCATTTCATCTTCAAAGCAACCGATGGTCGTATTGCAAGGGTGAGCGGAACATACACCAGTCCAACGCAACCAACAAAGCGTGACAGTGGGATGAGCTGTGTGTTGCGTGGTACACAAGGTGCATCACAAGCCGATTACCATGAACTGCGGTATGCTATTACTGATAAAACAGGCGAAGAAAAAATTGTTCATTGGGGCGACAGCACCTTGAAATATTATTTCCGTTTCGAAGGACAGAGTCATCATGCAGGGGAGTACCAGAATTACCTGGAATACTTTGTTGATTCCATTGAACAAAGTTTTACCGCTTATCCAAACATGCAGGAAGGAATTGGAACCGTGGCGTTGCTGCAGGCAATGGATAAGAGTTTGAAAACGGGTGCGCCGGTGAAAATTGCAGACATTTTAAAGCAATATAATCTCGAATCACTAAGCCACTAAGGCACGAAGTAACGCAAAGCTTCGTGTTGCTTTGTGTTCCCTGTGTCTTTGTGGTTCAAATACGTCATGAACGAAATTTACAATAAACTCACAACGCTTGATTTTGCCATTGTAGCCATTTACCTGGTTGCATTGCTGGCCATTGGTTATATCGCCAGTTTCCGAAACAAGAAAAAAGATGAAACGCTTTTTTTGGCGAGCAATTCACTCAACTGGTACAACATTGGTTTCAACATGTGGGGAACAAATGTGGGCCCCTCATCATTACTTGCATTCGCAAGCATTGGTTTTTCCGCAGGTATTGTGGGTGGAAATTTTGAATGGTATGCGTTTGTGTTTTTAACGCTGCTGGCACTGGTGTTTGCACCTCGTTACATCGCCAGCAAAGTAAGTACCATGCCCGAGTTCATGGGCAAGCGTTATGGCAAAAGCACACAGGATATTTTAGCAGGTTATGCGTTGATAAAAATTCTCATCAGTTGGTTGAGCCTTGGTTTGTTCAGCGGAGGAATTTTAGTTCGCCAAATTTTAGGCATCCCGATGTGGCAATCAACCATTGTACTCGTGGCCTTCTCTGGTTTGTTTACTTATATGGGCGGCTTAAAAGCCATTGCAAAAGTGAATGTATTCCAAATGATCTTACTAATCATTGTATCATTGGCATTAACGTTTATCGGTTTACAAAAGCTTGGTGGTATTACTGCTTTGATTGATAAAACACCGAGCCACTTTTGGAACTTAATTCATCCTGCATCCGATCCCGGTTATCCATGGCATGCATTGTTGTTGGGTTATCCTGTATCGGCCGTTGCATTTTTCTGTACCGATCAGAGTATGGTGCAAAGTGTGTTGGGTGCAAAAAATTTAAAACAGGGACAGCTCGGTGTAAACTTCATCGGCTGGTTAAAAGTACTGGCATTGCCCATGTTCATCTTGCCGGGCATTTTATGTTTTGCATTGTTCCCCGATTTAACTGATGATAAGTTGGCTTACATGACAATGGTAACAAATCTCTTTCCTTCAGGATTGAATGGGTTGGTGATTTGTGTGTTGATCGCTGTGTTGGTGGCAACCATTGGTTCCTCCTTGAATGCATTAAGCACAGTGTTTACAAAAGATATTTATGTCAATAACATGAATCCGCAGGCCACTGTGCAGCAACAAATAAAAGTAGGACGTTATACTGTTGTTGCGGGTTGTGTGCTGGCTGTGTTAATGGCGATAGCATTTGATAATATACAAGGCAAAACCTTGTTCGATATTTTTCAATCCATACTTGGCTACTTGGCTCCGCCATTGGCAGTTACATTCTTGTTGAGTGTTTTCTGGAAACGCACCACCAAGCTTGCTGTGAATGTAATTTTATCGGCAGGTTCTGCATTCAGTTTGTTGGTAGGAATGCTCAACTTGTGGATTCTGCCTCCCGATGCAGCAACGGGTACCAACACATGGTGGCCGCATTATTTTCTTATTTCATTTTACATCTTCGCTATCTTATTTGTTGCAGCCATTCTTATATCCTTACTCGATAAAAACAAAGTAACGGCCGCCATCGAAACAGCGCCATTGCCAAAAACAGATAAGCAGGTAAAAATGCTATTTGCATTATTAGGTCTTGTGATACTAACCCTCTACATCATCTTCAACGGACACTAAACATGGAACATAAAAAGGAAGTTTAAAAAGTACGATTGCTGTATCGCTGACTAATTACCTGGATGCTGGGGCAATCGTTGCAGGCGCAAGCGGGTTGACGCTTTGGCAAAATTACCTTGGACTTAATGAAGGGCATCTCGGTTGGCTGAATGCGCTTAGCGCCAACGCCTTTGGTGCAGCTATCGGTGCCATTTTCGGTGGGTTTCTTGCTGATAAATACGGACGCAAAACCATTTATACGTACAACATGTTGGTGTATATGCTGGGGATTGCCATTATCATGTTCACTGTTAATTTTCCCATGCTGTTGGCCGGTTTTCTTATCACAGGTATTTCAGTTGGCGTGGGTGTTCCAGCATCATGGACATATATCTCCGAAAATTCAGAAGTAGGTAATCGTGGAAAGAACATGGGTATTTCACAGTTTGCATGGGGTGTGGGCCCAATGATTATTTTATTGCTGGGCATGCTCCTTGCTCCCGGCAACGCTGATGCTTCGGCCGGTGTTTTATTTGATTACGTGCAAAAAATTGCAACACTTTTTATAGGTAACGATGCAAGTGTTGAAGCCATCAATGTATTCAGCAGCCGTATCATTTTTGGATCTTTGTTAGTGGTTGCTTTTATCGCATGGACATTGCAACGAAAACTCAATGAATCGAAAGATTGGGAAGAAGCAAAGCAATCACAATCAAACGAAAAGCAACCTGGCGTTTTCGCATCGTTTGGTACACTGTTTACCAACAAAGTGAATATTCGAACCATGCTTTTCCTCGCTGGTATTTATATCAGCTGGAATATGGTGGCTTCGGTGATGGGCTTCTTTCAGCAACATATTTATGAAACCGCAGGTGGTCTTTCAAATGGTGAGGCCAACATGATTACGGCAGTACAATGGATTGTCATTATAGCCGTTACCTATTTTGGTTTTGCCATGTTGGTTGATAAAGTGAATCAACGCTGGTTGTATGTTTTCGGTACATCAATTGGTATAGTGGCCTGGTGCATTCTAATTTTCATCGGCATAAAAAATCATGTTGCGCTATGGACGTTCACCATGCTTTGGGGCATACATGCAGGCATAAGCGTCCAGGCATTTTATGCACTTTGGGCTTCAGAACTTTTTCCGGCAAAATACCGGGCCGCTGCTCAGGGTATTATGTTTTTTGCAGTGAGAAGTATTGCAGCAGTATGGGGTTTTGGTTTTGTAAATATTTATGGTGAGAATGGCGAAGGATTTTCCACCGCGGCCTACATTATGATTGGGCTGCTCATTTTTGCACTGATTGTAGGAGCCATCTGGACACCCAAAACCCAAGGCAAATCATTACAACAAATTTCCAAAGAAAGATATGGAGAGGATATTTAGATGATGAAGTCGGTATCTAAATATCCGAAGCAATTAACGTGAAGCAAATGAATAACTCTGATTTATCAAATACAATTTCAACACCAACATGGATATGGTATCCTGGCGATTTCGAAATTGTACTGGCCAATAAAATGCAAAACCGTCGTACTGAACGTGGTACATTCTTTCCTGTATTCTGGAAAATAGATAGCCATTATGTGCTCATGGATTTTCATAAAGTGTTTGATGTCCCTGCACCTGAAACCGTTGATATTTATGTAGAAGGTGAATACCATGTAAAGCTCGATGGAAAAGCATTTGAAGGTAGTCCGAAACAAATTGTTGTACCGGCTGGTAAACACAAGATCAACATTAAAGTATTTAACCAGGCCAACGTGCCTGCTATCTATGTAAAAGGAAAAACAATTGTATCCGATGCTTCATGGCTTGTAACATTCGAAGACAAAGAATGGATTGATGAGACAGGTAAAGCATCTGACATCTCTGCTACTAAATGGCTCAATGCTGGAAGCTGGAATTTTAATTCACCTACACAATTGCCTTCGCAATTTGCCTTGCCTGTAAGAGAACAAAAAGCCATATCAACTGTGAAAGGAGAAAATTCTATGCTGGTTGATTTTGGTAAGGAAACCTTTGGTTTTATTCAATTAAATGGTCTGAGTGGAAAAGGTAAACTGTCGGTGTATTATGGCGAATCAGAAGAAGAAGCCTTATCTACAGAGCATTGCGAAACGTTGGATAGGGTAGATGTAAATAACACGGAGAAGAAAGATGAGATTATGAAACTTTCGAAAGCTTATCGTTTTGTAAATGTGCAATACGATGAAGGCGTAATACTCGATTCCGTTTCGATGCTGTACGAATATGCTGATGTAAAAGAACGTGGCAGTTTTACCTGTAACGATGAAGAGATCAATCGTATTTACGATGTTTCGAAATATACGTTTGAATTAAATACAAGAGAATTTTTCATAGATGGTATCAAACGTGACCGCTGGATGCGGAGTGGTGATGCTTACCAAAGCTATCTCATGAACTATTATCTCTACTTCGATAATGAAACAGTCAAACGTACAACCTATGCATTGCGTGGTAAAGATCCGGTAACGGGGCACATCAACACCATTATGGATTATACCTTTTACTGGTTCCTTGGTATTTACGATTACTATCTCTACACCGGTGATAAAAAATTTATTGCACAGAACTACGATCGCATGAAAGCGTTGATGGATTATGTTCTGGCAAGAAGAAATAAAGAGGGGTTGATGGAATGGATGACCGGTGACTGGATATTTATTGATTGGGCTGAAGGGCTTAGCAAAAAAGGTGAAGTAAGCTTTGAACAGTTGTTGCTGGCACGCAGTCTCGAAACAATGGCGCTGTGTGCAAACATTGCTGATGATAAAGATGCCGAAGCGCAATACAACTCATTAGCAGCTGATATGCGAAACAAATTATTCAGCATTTACTGGAACGATACAAAGCAGGCACTGGTGCACAGTCGTGTGGATGGCCAGCAAACAGAAAATGTAACACGCTATGCAAACATGTTCTCTATCTTCTTCGATTATTTTAACGAGGAACAAAAACAACAGGTGAAAACATCTGTGTTACTGAACGACGATATTCAGAAGATCACTACACCTTACATGCGTTTCTACGAACTGGAAGCATTGTGTGCTTTGGGTGAACAAAACTATGTGTTGAGCGAAATGAAAGATTACTGGGGCGGCATGTTGAAATTGGGTGCAACCAGTTTCTGGGAAGAATACAACCCTGCCAAACAAGGAGCAGAACATTACGCCATGTATGGCCGGAAGTTCGGTAAGAGTTTATGCCATGCATGGGGCGCAAGCCCGTTGTATCTGCTGGGTAAATATTATCTCGGAGTAAAACCAACTGCACCCGGGTATCAAAAATATGTGGTAGAACCAAACCTTGGTGGCCTCGAATGGATGCAGGGCAAAGTACCAACACCACAGGGTGAAATAGAATTGAAAGTGACCAACACTACTGTAGAGGTAAAGGCTCCTGCAGGAATGGGATTGCTGAGATTGAAAAGCAGCATACTTCCGGAAGGACGGGACATTGTGCCATTGTCAAAAGGCAATGGCCTTTATGAAATGGCCATTCAACCCGGAATAGCATACATCATTCAATACAAAGCTGATTAATCATGAAACCCGTACACAAATTGTTCTTCGCTGTGTTATTGTTGCCGCTGTCGCTACTGGCACAAAACGGATTGGTGAGTACTGGCAATAGTCCAAAGGCGGCACTTAACAGCGTAGGCATAAGCGATGTGCAGTGGACCAAAGGTTTTTGGGCAGAACGCTTTGCTGTTTGCCGCGATGCTATGTTGCCACAACTCTGGCAAACATACACGAGCAAAAATATGTGTTATTCGTTTCAGAATTTTCGAGTAGCAGCGGGTTTAGATACCGGCCGCTTTCGTGGCCCATCTTTTCATGATGGCGATTTTTATAAAACTTTGGAAGCAGTGGCTGCCATGTATGCCAGCACAAAAGATGCAAAGCTCGAAGCATGGATGGATGAAGCCATTGCCGTTATTGGCAAAGCACAAAAAGCAGATGGCTACATCTATACCAAAAACATCATTGAACAGCGCAAAACGGGCAGCGAAAAAATGTTTGATGACCAGTTGAGTTTCGAAGCGTACAACTTTGGTCATTTAATGACGGCGGCCTGTGTGCATTATCGGGCAACAGGTAAAACAACCTTGCTCAACATCGCCAGCAAAGCAGCAGATTTTTTAATTGGCTTTTACAAATCTGCTACACCAGAGCAGGCACGCAACGCTATTTGCCCTTCGCATTACATGGGGTTGACAGAGTTGTACCGCACAACAAACGAAAAGAAATATCTCGATCTCGTTATTCATCTCATCAATATCCGTGGTTCTGTAGAAGGCACGGATGATAACAGCGACCGGGCACCATTCCGCGATATGCAAAAGATTGCCGGCCATGCAGTACGTGCCAATTATTTGCTGGCAGGTGTAGCCGATGTGTATGCCGAAACAGGTGATCCCAGTTTGCTCACTACACTTCACCGTTTGTGGAATAATGTCATCCTCAGCAAAATGTATGTAACGGGTGGCTGTGGTGCTTTGTATGATGGTGTAAGTGTGGATGGTACTTCGTATAAACCTGATACGGTTCAGAAAGTGCATCAATCTTATGGCCGTGATTTTCAACTGCCCAACCTCACTGCACACAATGAAACCTGTGCCAATATTGGCAATGTATTGTGGAACTGGCGCATGTTTTTGCTCACGGGAGAATCGAAGTATACAGACATTGTTGAACTGGCTTTGTACAACAGTGTGTTGAGTGGCGTAAGCCTGGATGGCGGCAACTATTTTTATACCAATCCGTTGGCAGCATCCGATCGCTTTCCGTATCACATGCGTTGGGAAGGTGGCCGCATTCCATACATCAGCAAATCCAACTGCTGTCCGCCAAATGTGGTGCGTACCATTGCTGAGGTAAACAGTTATATGTACAGCATTGGAGAAAAAGGTTTGTACATCAACATGTATGGAGGCAGTCAGTTGTCTACCACTTTACACGATGGGCAACAAATGATTTTGGAGCAACAAACCAACTATCCATGGCAGGGTAATATTGCTATCCATATCAAACAATCATTATCAAAGTCTGCAATCATTTTCTTCCGCATACCAGGTTGGTGCAATAAATACACGTTGCTTGTAAATGGGAAAGTGCCTCACAATGTAGTAGACCGTTCGAATGGTTACATTGGTGTAAAGTCCAGCTGGCAAAAAGGAGACAAGATTGAATTGCGGTTGGATATGCCGGTGACATTGCTGGAAAGCAATCCACTGGTGGAGGAAACCCGTGGTCAGGTTACAGTAAAACGTGGCCCCATCGTATACTGTCTGGAGTCTGCCGATTTGCCACAGCACAACATTTTTGATGTGGCCATTCCGGCCAGTGCTGTATGGCAAACAAAACCATTGGCCATTGCGGGCAGCACGGTTACAGCCCTTACCACTACGGCCAAAGTGAAAGCGCCACAAACCTGGAGCAATACATTGTATCAACCATTGAATAATCAGCTGAAAGCTGCAGCCGTTACACTCATTCCATATTATGCATGGGCCAACCGTGGCAAAACTGATATGACTGTATGGATGCCGGTTGTTCGTTAACCGCGAAAGATTAATTAAGTAAAATGACCATCAAACAATTTGAAATCTTTACGGCAACTGCGCCATTACAAAAGCCCATTGCCGATGCTACGCATACGCTTACCGAAATCTCATTTGTGGTGCTGCGATTGCATACCCAAAGCGGTCACATGGGCGAAGCCTACCTGTTGAGTTTTCAATACAGTCCGCAAGCCATTATTGGTGCGCTGAAAGATCAGGGAGCATTGTTAATCGGGGAAGAGGTTTGCGATACCGTTAAGGTATTTATGAAGTTGAATCATGCCAACGAATACTTTGGGCACGAAGGCATCAACCGTTGGGCACAGGCGGCTTACAACATGGCCATGTGGGATGCGTGGTGCAAAATACTCAAACAGCCCATTTGGAAAGTGTTGGGCCATTCGGCACAAAAAATACCTGCGTACGGTAGCGGTGGTTGGATAAGTTACACCGAAGCCGAATTGTTGGATGAAGTGAAAGGCTATGCTGCCCGTGGTTTTGGTGCTGTAAAAATTAAAGTAGGCAAACCCGATTGGCGGGAAGATCTTGAAAGATTGCAGTTGGTTCGTGAAGCGGTGGGGCCACACATCAATATCATGATGGATGCCAACCAGGGCATGAATGTACCCAATGCATTGGCGCTGGCCCGTGCTGCCCGCAACATCGGTATTCAATGGTTTGAAGAACCCATTGATCATACCGACTATGAAGGCTATAGCATACTGCGTCATCAGGCGGGCATTTCTCTTGCCATGGGCGAAAGAGAATACAGCACAGTGCCGCTGCGGGAATTACTAAAACGCAATGCCCTCGACATTTGGCAGCCCGATATATTGCGGCTTGGCGGCGTAGAAGCGTGGCGCAACAGTGCGGCTTTAGCAGCTGCGTACAACGTGCCTGTATTACCGCACTACTACAAAGATTATGATGTTCCCTTGCTCAGCACTATTGCCAATGGCGCTGGTGTTGAGTCATTCGATTGGATTGATCCGTTGATTCGATCATCCCATTCAGTTTCACAACGGATTTGCATTGCCACACAACCGTCCGGGTTGGGGCTTCACTTTTAAGGATGAGCATTTGACTGCTATAGCATAATACAATGTGGATGTCAGCAGCCGTGCAGCTGGCATCTTCGTTGCGTCGCACACTTCAAGTTTCTGTTCACTACTGAGCAATACAAACCAACATGTCCAAACAATTCTGTTCAATATTTGCGGTTCTTTTTTCACTCGTATGCACCGTGCAAGTACAAGCACAGCTGGTTGATAAAACGCCTGCTGCGGTGCCGGTTGCTCCTTCCATTTACAACCGCCAACCGTACGAAGATCCTTTGGTGAGCGGCATCAACAGAGAGGCTTCGAGGGCCACGGCATATTCTTTTGCCAACACAGCCGATGCCTTGCAGGGGCAGCGGGAAAAGAGCGGTCGCTACCTGTCGCTGAATGGGGAATGGGATTTTGCATTTGCCTTGAAGCCCGGCGATGAGCCAGCTGACTTTTACAAACAAAAAGTGCAGGGCTGGAAGAAAATACCGGTGCCGGCCAATTGGGAAATGCATGGCTACGACAAACCCATTTACAAAAGTGCAGTGTATCCATTCCGGCCGGTCAATCCTCCGTATGTGCCAAAAGATTACAATGGGGTAGGTTGTTACCAGCGCAGCTTTGTGCTGCCCGAAAATTGGAAGGGCATGAATATTACGTTGCATTTCGGCGGCGTCAGTTCTGCTTACAAACTGTGGATCAACGGAAAGTTTTGTGGCTATGCAGAAGATAGTTTTTTACCGAGTGAGTTCAACATTACACCGTATTTGCAGGCCGGCGAAAACATCATTTCCGTTTGGGTAATTCGCTGGAGCGATGGAAGTTTTCTGGAAGATCGGGATCAATGGCGATTGAGTGGCATTCACCGCGAAGTGTATTTGCATGCAGAACCACGGTTGCGTATTGCTGATTTCTTTTACCAAACCACACTCGACTCCAATTATCAGGATGCTGTACTGAGCATCAGGCCACGCATGGAAAACCTGACAGGTGCCAATCTGCCCGGCTATGTGCTCAAAGCACAAGTGTACACGGCCGATAATCAACCGGTATTGTCTGCTCCATTGCAGAAATCTGTGGACGATATCATCAATGAAATTCACCCACGGTTAGACCGGGTGAAATTTGGTTTGCTGGAAACAACCATTGCTGCGCCAAAAAAGTGGAGCCCCGAATCGCCTTATTTATACAAACTATTGTTGAGCCTCGAAGACAGTACGGGCAATGTGTTGGAAGTAAAAAACTGTAAACTTGGTTTTCGGTCTGTTGAGTTTCGACAACACGACAGCAAGTTGTTGATCAATGGCAAACTCACGTATCTCTATGGTGTCAACCGGCCCGATCATCATCCCGTAAAAGGGAAAGCTTTATCGAGAGCAGATATTTTGCAAGACATCCGTACCATGAAGCAATTCAATTTTAATTGTGTGCGGTTGAGCCATTATCCATCCGATCCTTATCTGCTTGATTTGTGTGATGAAATGGGCATCATGGTGATTGATGAAGCCAACCATGAAACACATGGTTTGGGTGGCAAGCTGGACCATGACCCCGCATGGACGGCCGCTTACATAGAGCGGGTGAGCCGCATGGCTTTGCGGGATAAAAATCATCCTTCCATTATCATGTGGAGCCTTGGTAATGAAGCGGGCAGCGGCCCTAATCATGCTGCTATGGCAGGTTGGATAAAAGACTTTGATATGTCACGGCCTTTGCACTATGAACCGGCAATGGGTTCACCCAAAGCTGCAGGTTATATCGATCCAAGTGATATCCGCTATCTCAAATCAAACGATCATTCGCACCGCATACAAAACCCACTCGACCAATATTATGTAGATGTGGTGAGTCGTATGTATCCGTCTGATTATACAGCGCCATTGTTGGTCAATCAAAACAATGGCGATCATCGGCCCATCTTCTTTTGTGAGTATGCGCATGCCATGGGCAACAGTGCAGGTAACCTCAAAGACTTTTGGGATCAGTGGCGAAGCTTGTCGAGAGTGATTGGTGGTTGCATTTGGGAGTTTAAAGACCAAGGCTTAGAGAAAACTGATTCAGCAGGAGTGAAATTCTATGCTTATGGTGGTGATTACGGCGAAAAGTATTTCGACAATTTTACCATTAAAGGCATTGTAGATGCAGATGGTACTCCTAAGCAGGCTATGTACGAATGCAAACGCATTTTTCAATCCATTGATGTGGAATGGGCGGATGCCAAACAACAGCAGCTTCGCATCATCAATCACAGTCAGGTGCTGAATGCGAATGCCTACACGGCTACGCTGCAAGTGTTGCAAAATGGTTTGCCTGTTTTATCAAAGCAAATTGGCGGTATAGATGTTGCACCGGGCAGTACTGCCAATTTTCCCATTGCACAATGGTTACCTAAGTTGGATCAACATGCAGCGTATCATGTCAATATCGCTTTTGTATTGCAGCAGCAAACAACCTGGGCCAATGCTGGCCATGAGATAGCTTCATCTCAATTGTTGCTGCAGTCTGGGCCTTCAGGAAAACCATACGTAGCCAATAGTAAAATAGGTATACAGGTAAAGCAAGATGAATCTGGTATCACGGTTAAAGCCGGTGGCACGGAGTTGTATTTTGATGCACAACAGGGTACATTGTCATCGCTGGTACATGGCGGACAGTCGTACATCAAGCAGCCGCTGTTGCCCAATTTCAAACGACCGCTTACTGATAACGACCGTCGTGGTTGGAAGCCTCACCGCAAGTTGAAACCCTGGTATGAGTATACACTACAATCTACCGGCATGAAGGTGGAGCAAGGTGCGGATAACACAGTTACAGTTCGTTGTGGTTTCTCTTTGATAAATGATAGTGCACAGGTGCAAATTCGTTATGTAGTTTTTGCAGACGGTGTAGTGCAGGTTCATTACAGTTTTCAGGTAAAACCTGGTTTGCCCAACTTGCCCAAAGTAGGGTTACAAATGGGCATCGATTCTTCATTGCAACAATTGCAATATTGGGGTCGTGGCCCAATGGAAAATTATATCGACAGAAAATATGGAACGAATGTGGCAGTGTATCAGCAATCGTTGTCTGCTTTTTTGCAGCCCTACGTGGTGCCGCAAGAAAACAGCAACCGTACAGATGTTCGCTGGTTTTTTGCACAGCAGCGAAATGCGCAGAATGGTTTGCTGATTGTGGCGGATAGTTTGCTGAGCATGAGTGTATGGCCATATAGTATTGCCAACTTAACCACAGCCAAACATACCAATGATTTAAAGCCTGCAGGTTATCTCACGATGAATGTAGATTTGATGCAAATGGGCGTGGGTGGCAACGATAGCTGGAGCGATGTGGCTGCACCGTTGGAGCAGTATCAAATAAAGCCGAACAATTATCAATACAGTTTTTACATAGTTCCGTTCAACGCAAAAAAGAAATCAGCTGGTGAGAGAGCAAGAGAAATTCAATAGTAAGGTGAACCACAGAGAGACAAAGACGCAGAGTCATACAAGATATTTGTTGTTTTTTCTCTGTGCACTCTGTGTCTCCGTGGCTAAATCACAAGTGCCGCAGGATGTGATGCAGAAAGTATATGAAGAAGTAAAGACGCCTTTTAAATATGGTCTTGTTGTAACTCCTGAAAATGAGACGAAGAAAATTGATTGCCCTTCTGTTTTCCGAAAGGGCAATGCCTGGTACATGACTTACATTCAATTTGATGGTCGTGGTTATGAAACTTGGCTGGCTAAAAGCAAAGACTTATTACAGTGGACAACACTCGGCAAGCTCATGAGCTTTTCTGATACCACTAACCCGAAAACTATCGGGTGGGATAGTAACCAGAAAGCAGGATACGTCGCATTGCAAAACACCCAATGGGGCGGCAATTACAAACTGGAAAAATACCAACGCAAATACTGGATGAGTTACATCGGCGGTAAAGACCTTGGTTACGAAGCAGGCCCGTTGGCCATTGGTATTGCAAATACTTCCGCAAACCCAACCAAGCCACATGAATGGAATAGGTTGACGCAGCCCGTATTGAGTAACGCCGATGCGGATGTACGTTGGTGGGAAAACAGAAAGCTGTACAAAAGCACCATCATCAGAGATAAGCATAAAACACTCGGCAGTGAGTTTGTGATGTATTACAATGCCAACGGCGACAGCAGCGGCAACAAACCCAAGTGGCGCTGGTTTGAACGCATTGGTATGGCCGTGAGTGATGATATGGTGAATTGGAAACGCTACCTTCCCCATCCTGTAATGGAACACGGTGTGGGCATTACCGGCGATGCGGTGATTCAAAAAATAAATGACCTGTGGGTGATGTTTTATTTCGGGGCATTTTGGGAAGCCAGAAAAAATGAAACCTTCAACCGTTTTGCCTGCAGTTACGATTTAGTGAATTGGACAGACTGGACAGGTGATGATCTCATTGCATCTTCCGATCCCTACGATGCGAAGTATGCCCACAAAAGTTTTGTTGTAAAATGGAAGGGAGTGGTGTATCACTTTTATTGCGCTGTCGATAAAAAAGACAACAGGGGTATAGCTGTGGCTACGTCGGTAGATAAAGGTGCATCAACGCTTACATCTAAATAAGCAAATTTGCGGATGATGAAAGCAGTGCTGATAAGGCTAGAGAAATTGTGGATGTGTATGGCTTGGCTACTATTGTGGAGTCTGCAAGGAGCGGCACAGCCAAAAACGAAAATCAACGATGTTATTCAGTATTCATTCCAACATCCCGGCCAACAAGCCAAGCCATGGGTCTTCTGGTATTGGATGCATGCTGCTGTGTCCAAACAGGGCATTACAGCTGATTTGGAAGCTATGAAATCAGTAGGGATTGCCGGTGCTTACCTCATGCCCATCAAAGACACAAGTGCCAACATTCCGTTTAGCCCCACTGCCCGGCAACTGAGTGCTGAATGGTGGCAACTGGTAAAGTTTGCCATGCAAGAAGCGAAGCGGCTCAACCTGCAACTGGGCGTTCATGTGAGTGATGGTTTTGCATTGGCTGGCGGCCCGTGGATTACACCCGAACTGAGCATGCAAAAACTGGTGTGGAGTAATACGGTGGTTCAGCAAGGCGCTACGAACATTCAACTGTCACAGCCTGCTTCGTACAAAGGTTTTTACAAAGAGGTAGCCATACTTGCTTACCCGCTGAAAGCGGTGCCCGATGAAATGTTGCTACAACCCATTGTTTCTACCAGCAATGCTATTGATGCATCATTTTTGAGTGAGCCCAACAATCAGCAAACCTTTCGCAGCGATACTGCGTGTTGGATTCAATACAGCTACGACACTTCCGTAACCATCCGTTCTTTGGAAATAAAAACGGGCGGCAATACCTATCAGGCATTGCGATTGAAAATGCAAATCAGCAACGATGGCATTACGTTTACAGATATTGCTCAGTTGCAAGCACCACGGCATGGCTGGCAAGATGCGGATGAAAATTTTACCTATGCCATACCGGCTACTACTGCCACGCATTTCAGATTTGTGTACAATAAAGAAGGCTCATTGCCCGGTGCAGAAGATTTGGATGCGGCCAAGTGGAAACCTTCTTTGAAAGTAAAAGGCATTTACCTGAGCAATCAACCAAAAATTCATCAGTACGAATCGAAGAATGGTTCGGTGTGGCGCATGGCACAAGCTACTTACGATGGGGCTGTTACAGTATCAGATGCGGTGCCCAAAGAACGCATCATCAACCTCACCGGAAAGCTGGACAAGCAGGGTCGTTTGCAATGGAAAGTGCCTGCGGGCAATTGGATGATTGTTCGCATTGGTCATACTTCGCAAGGGCACACCAACTACACGGGTGGTGCAGGTTTGGGGTTGGAGTGCGACAAGTTTAATCCTGCAGCTGTGCAGTTGCAACTCAACAGCTGGTTCGGTCAGTTTTACAGCAAAACAGAAGCAGTGCTGGCAAAGCAGGTGTTGAAAGTGTTGCACGTAGATAGTTGGGAGGCTGGCAGTCAAAACTGGTCGGCCAATTTTGCTGCTGCATTTCAACAACGTCGTGGGTATGATATCACACCCTGGCTGCTGTGCATGACAGGTGTGCCGGTGAATAGTGCAGAAAAATCGGAGAAAGTGTTGCATGATGTAAGACAAACCATTGCCGATTTGGTAAACGATGTTTTTTACACGCAGGTAAAAGCTGCTGCAAAAGCAAAAGGATGTTTGCTAAGTGCAGAAGCCATTGCGCCAACCATGATGAGTGATGGACTAACGCATTTTAAGTACGCCGATTTGCCCATGGGTGAATTTTGGCACAACAGTCCTACGCATGATAAACCCAACGACATGCGTGATGCCATTAGTGCAGCACACATGTATGGAAAAAACATAGTGCAGGCCGAATCTTTTACAACGGTCCGCATGGATTGGACAGAACATCCCGGTAAGCTGAAAGTCCTTGGCGACAGGCAGTTTGCATTGGGTATTAATAAACTGGTGTTTCATGTGTTTGCACACAATCCGTGGGTGAATAAACAACCGGGCATGACCCTCGATGGGGTGGGTTTGTATTTTCAACGAGATCAAACCTGGTTTCAACAAAGCAAGGCATGGATGGAGTACCTGAGCCGCTGTCAGGCGTTGTTGCAGCTTGGCAAACCGGTAACAGACATCGCCGTTTTTACCAGTGATGCATTGCCACGCAGGGCCTTGCTGCCAGACAGGTTGGTGAATGTGCTGCCGGGTTTGATGACGGCTGAAAAGTTGCAGGCCGAGCAACAGCGGTTGGCGAATATCGGTCAGCCATTGCGCAGCATACCCGATGGTGTCAGTCATTCTGCTAACATGGCCGACCCCGAAAATTGGATAGATCCGCTGAATGGGTATGCATACGATTCTTTTAACCCCGATGTATTGATGCAAATGACAGTGGCTGGCAACAAGGTGCTGACACCTGGCGGCAACGGCTATTCGGTTTTGGTGTTTCCGGCACAGCATGCACTCAATCCCAATCATTTGTGGATGACTGTGCCTGTGGCAAAAAAAATACTGAGTTTGCTACAGCAAGGTGCCCGCATTGTATTGGAGCAATCGCCTGTTATTGGCCGTGGTATGAAAGATGAGAATGCTGAATTGAGAAAAGTGTTTTCAGCAATAGAAGCTGGCGGGTATAAAGGACAATTGCACATCGGTGCATGGACTAAGAATGAACCACTGATGCAAGTGCAGAAAGATGTGGACGTTACAAAAGGGAAAGGACAACTGGCTTGGACACATCGTCGTCTTCCTGATGCAGACATTTACTTTGTGAGCAATCAATCGGGCCGTGCTATTCGATCTTCCTTCACATTACGTTCGGGCTATCCAGCTGTTGAAGCTCTTGATCCGGTTACGGGAAAATATTTTAATGACTATCGCTACACCGTCAGTAAGGAGGGGATAGCAGTCGATGTGATGTTGGATGCAGCACAAGCAGTATTCTTTATTTGTAAAAAAGAAGCATCACCCGAGAGTGATGTTTTTGCCACCATCAAAGCACCAGAAACTTTCGATATCAGCCGGGATTGGACGCTGCAATTTGATACTACCAAAGCGGGGCCGGCTGCACCATTACCCATGGCTGCGTTACAAAGTTGGACAACCGTTGCAAACGATGCTGTACGCTATTATTCCGGAACAGTGAAGTATAGCAAAACGGTAAACCTGCAACCGCAAACTCCGTTTCAGCAGGCAAGGCTGGTGCTCGATTCGGTGTACAACATTGCCACCGTAAAAGTGAATGGCATTGATTGCGGTGCTATCTGGACGCCACCGTATCAACTAGACATCAGTGCTGTGCTGAAGGAAGGTACAAACCTGATTGAAATCGATGTTACCAACACCTGGCACAACCGCCTGATTGCAGATGCGCAGCTGCCGCCCCATCAACGTCTTACCTTTACCACCGCACCGTTTCGATTGCAAGGCAAACCATTGCAACCAGCAGGCTTAACAGGAGCGGTGAAATTAGTTGTTCAATGAGAGGTGTAATAAGCTTGTTATTGTGTTGCTGGATGCTGTGGTCGCAAGCACAGCCCTCCATGCATGCATACAATGTTATCTGGCATTCGCCCAGTGATAACGCTGGTGCATCTATGCCTTGTGGTGCCGGCGACATTGGCATGAATGTGTGGGTGGAAAATGGCGATGTATTGATCCATGTAGCACGTAGCGGCAATTTTGATGAGCACAATACACTCATGAAATCTGGCCGTTTGCGCATTCAATTATCTCCAAATCCTTTTACAGGAAAATCGTTTACTCAACAGTTGCATTTGCAGGAAGGCTACGTGTCTGTAACGGGCGAAAACAATGGGGTGAAAGCAACCGTCAACATTTGGGCAGATGTATTTCGCCCCGTGGCACATGTTGATGTAAAAAGCAACAGTAAGATAGCCGTAACAGCGGCTTACGAAAGTTGGCGGTACCAAGACCGCATAGTAAAAGCCAGAGAAAATTTCGGGAATTCGTGGAAATGGGCGGCACCCAAAAACAATGTGTACAAGGCGGATAGCATTGGCTTTGCAGCAAATGCGGTGTTGTTTTATCACCACAACAGCAGCCAAACCATTTTTGATACCATCGTGGCTCAGCAGGGTATGCAGCCGGTGAAAGCACAGCTCTACAATCCATTGAAACAACTGGCTTTTGGCGGAATGCTTACGGGCAAAAACTTTGTACCTGCTGGTACCGATACCGGCACCTATGCCCACACAGATTATAAAGCATGGCTACTGAAAAGCAAATCAAATGCTACTTCATTTTCGTTGCAGTTGTATTTGCACAATGAGCAAACAGCCAGCATAGCTGATTGGAAAAATAACCTGCTTGCATTGCAGCAGCAATCGCTGCAAGACAAATCGGCCCGAACAAAAACGCTGCAATGGTGGAAAGCGTTTTGGCAACGCAGTTTTATATGCATCGACAGTTTGCAACAAGACAGCATTGCCTGGCAGGTAGGGAGAAATTATCAGTTGTTTCGCTACATGCTGGCCTGCAATGCCAAGGGGCAATGGCCTACCAAATTCAATGGCGGTTTGCTCACCGTCGATCCTGTTTTTACCGATTCCAAACTGGCATTGACACCCGATTTTCGCAACTGGGGTGGCGGCTTACACACAGCGCAAAACCAACGTCTCGTTTACTATCCCATGATTAAGAGTGGCGATTGGGGCATGCTGCAACCACAACTTAACTTTTACCTGCGCCTGCAAAAAAATGCTGAATTAAGAACGCAGTTTTACTGGAATCATAACGGCGCCTGTTTTACAGAACAAATGGAAAATTTTGGTTTGCCCAACTATGCTGAGTACGGCACCAAGCGACCCGCTGATTTTGACAAAGGCGTAGAGTACAATGCATGGCTGGAATATGAGTGGGACACCGTATTTGAATTTTGCCTGATGATGTTGGAAGAATATCGGTACACCGGAAGAGACATTGCAGACCGAATTCCATTCATCATGTCTTGTCTCCGTTTCTTCGATGAGCATTATCAAATACTGGCCAAACAGCGGGGCAGTAAAGCGTTGGATGCAGATGGCAAGCTGGTCATTTACCCTGGTAGTGCTGCGGAAACCTACAAGATGGCTACCAATGCGGTTACCAGCATCGAGGGCGTGTTTCATATTGCAGTAGGTGCTCTTGACTATGTTCATCATTGGCTTGCAAATCGCCATCATTCAATGCCCGAAAGGGATACGGTAGCCGGGTATTTTTATGCGCAAGCCAACTATGTGCAAGAGCTCCTGCAACGCATTCCTTATCCTTCTTTTCAGCAGTTCAATGGTAAAACCACTTTGGCACCCGCAAAGAGTTGGGAACGCATTAACAATACTGAATCGCCACAGTTGTATCCGGTTTTTCCATGGGGTAGTTACGGCGTTGGCAAACCCGGTTTAGATACGGCTTTGAATACTTGGTATCTTGATACCAATGTGGTAAAATTTCGTAGTCATGTGGGTTGGAAGCAAGACAATATTTGGGCTGCGAGATTAGGTCTCACCAGCGATGCCTGGCAGCTTACCTCCATGAAGTTGCGCAATAGCGACCGCCGCTTTCCTGCTTTTTGGGGGCCTGGTTTCGATTGGGTGCCCGATCATAACTGGGGCGGTAGCGGCATGATTGGTTTGCAGGAAATGCTGTTACAAATCAATGGCGACCAGTTGTTGGTTTTTCCCGCATGGCCCAAAGAAAAAGATGTGCATTTCAAACTGCATGCACCGGGCAACACAACTGTTGAAGCCCGATTACAGTCAGGCAAAATAACAAACCTGCAAGTGTGGCCGGCCAGTCGCAAAAAAGATGTGCAACTGCCAGCCGGTTGGGAATTTGCGGCAACAGTTGCACAAGAATCATTCAATCGTAAATAACTGTCCGTTACCAATCGTCGGTACGGAAACTGGAAACAGGTAAACCTTCCGTGTTGTATAATTCTCCTACAACAAAATCTTTAAACGCATAGCGTACAGCTACCGGATTTGGAATTTCTGGTGAAGACACAACGACATTGCCTGCATTGATAACTGCTGTAGCCGGACGAAAAACCTTGTTGGGGCCTGCAATTTCGAACTGCATGAGTTTTTGCCGTAGGCAGTGAGCCCGTTGGGTGCATGGCTGAATTTCAGCGTAATACTGTTGCCATTGATGTGCATAGATTCATACGCAGGGCTTTCGGCAGCAAAGCCTTTGAGGCCGTATGTATTGGCCAGTGCCAGGTAGGCCAACCGCTTGCTGCCAGTGGCTTTGTCTGCCGGGTGAATGTTGAATTCTTCGCCCAAATCCATTAGGACCGCCATACCACTATTGGGAATTGTTTTTAGTGCTTTGCGCTGCGCATCCCGCAGGTAGGCTGAGTTGGCCGCAGTTGTATTTACAACGCCAAAATTGAAATAATTGTAGGGTGCAATCTGGCAGTAGTAAAATGGAAAATCGCCTTGCTTGCTTTGTGCTCTTATTTGCTGCACAAATGCAGGAAACAGTTTTTCGTATTGCGCAGCACGTTCGTTGTTGCTTTCGCCCTGGTACCAAATAGCACCGCGAATGCTGAAGCCTAAAAACGGATGCAACATGCCATTGTATAGCACGGTCGCATTTCTGTTGTTGAGCTTGTTGGTGTCGTTGGCGGCAGGCACAGCAATTTCAGGAAAAGCTTTTAAGCTGGCAGCATCCATAAATGCTTCTACCGGCGAACCACCATAGCTAATGTTAATGAGAGCCACAGGCACTTTCAGTTTTTCCTGCAGCATTTTGCCAAAGAAATAGGCCGTAGCACTAAAACCGCCAACGGTTTCGGCGTTGCAAATTTTCCAAGCCGATTGCTTGCTGGTATCTTGTGGCAAACGCTGCACAGAACGGGGCACGGTGTACAACCTGATTTGATCGTTGGCCGAATTGAAAATTGCATCATTGCTACCGAGGATGGGTTGGTCACGAAAACCCTTCATGGGCATTTCCATATTGCTTTGC
This sequence comes from Phnomibacter ginsenosidimutans, assembly GCF_009740285.1. Classification (GTDB taxonomy): domain Bacteria; phylum Bacteroidota; class Bacteroidia; order Chitinophagales; family Chitinophagaceae; genus Phnomibacter; species Phnomibacter ginsenosidimutans. The sequence goes on along the minus strand of NZ_CP046566.1, from coordinate 2,919,217 downwards.
CCGCTGCATAACCACACTTCACCAATCAAAATATTTTGCAGGGTGATGGCATCACCATCGCTGATGCTGATGCTGTATGGACCGCCGGCAACAGGTGTGGCTATAGCTGTTTTCCATTTGCCCTGCGCATCGGCTGTGGTGCTGTATTTGGCTTTGTTCCATGATGTTTGAATGCTCACATTACCGCCGGGTTTTGCCCAACCCCAAATGGCCGCATTGGTTTGCTGTTGCAATACCATATTGTCGGCAAAAAAATAGGGGAGTTTTACTTTGGCCATGCCGTTGATGCTGGCCAACAGCAGCAGCAAAAGGCTGTACAAACGAAATGTCATTTTCATAAGGCTATTTTTCTGTGTTGATTGTTGCCCGAATGTACTGCGCAACTGCTGAATGCATGCTGCATGGGTTACTCAATCGTATGCGTGGAAGATTTGGCAGCATTTTGTTGGATAACCGACCTTGCCCTCCCGCTTTTTTCCTAATTTTTCAGCCAATTGTTGCGGTTGCCATGAAAGACAATAAAGAAGGTTCACATAAAAATATCTGGTACGGCGTTGGCCGGCAGCGCATTGAAATTCCCCGGATTGTACTAAAGGGCAAAGTGCAAAACAATCCAGTGCATAGCCAATTGCACATTTGTTCTATTGGTCATTATCCCAAAGCCAAGGGCCACTATACCTATCGTAAAAAAGGGCTTCCTGAAAACTTCTTGTTTTATTGTGTAGATGGCCATGGCTGGTACCAGTTGGGCAAGCAACGCTTCGAAGTAGGCCCCAACGAATTTTTCATTTTGCCTCAACATGCAGAGCATGCTTATGGAAGCGATGAAGAACATCCATGGACTATTTACTGGGTTCATTTTGGTGGCGAAGCCTTGCCCGAAATGAACAGCATGCAATCGGTGCAGCGCTGTTTTAAACCACAGCATGTACGCAACAGCGGCGAAATTTTACCGTTGTTTTCGAAAATGTACAAGACGCTGGAGCTGGGTTACAGTAGCGATAATCTGCTGTTTGCCAATCTTTGTTTGTCGCAGTTTTTGAGCTTGTTTTTGTACAACGATCGGCACTACGAAGCCACATCAAAAGAAAGTCTTGATTGTGTAGACAGTGCCATTTTGTTTATGCAAGAGCACATCAACGATAATCTATCGCTTATTGATTTAAGCAAACGTTACAACTATTCGGTGTCACGTTTTTCCAGCCTCTTCAGGCAAAAAACGGGGTATGCTCCCATCGATTATTTTTTGCAAATGAAAATGCAAAAAGCCTGCCAGCAGCTCGATTTTAGTGACAGGGCTATTAAGGACATTGCTTTCAGCATGGGCTTCGATGATCCGTATTATTTTTCGAAACGCTTTCGCAAAATCATTGGCATGTCGCCCAAAAAATACCGCACTGTTCGAACCAGTGTTACCAAAAGCGAATAGCCGTCTTTGTTGCAGTAGCTCAGCCGTAGTTGTACACAGTTTGAATAACTCCGTTTCATTCCCGTTGAAGAAATGGGTATCGTTGCAATTGTTTAATACTGTACGGCATGCGTATTGTTACCATTCTTCTTTTTGCAGGGCTTAGTTGTGCCATGGCACAAGCACAAGAGCACAACCTGAGTGCCAAATACGTTGCACCATCCGATCCGTTGGTAGCAGCCAAGCTGGCACAATGGAAGCAGCTTAAATTTGGCCTGCTCATGCATTGGGGCACCTATAGCCAATGGGGCATTGTAGAAAGCTGGAGCCTGTGCCCCGAAGATGAAAACTGGTGCATACGCCGCGGCCCATTTGCCAACGATTGGTTTGCTTACAAAAAAGCATACGAAGGTTTGCAGCAGCAGTTCAACCCGGTGCTGTTCAATCCAGATAAATGGGCCGATGCAGCCGCAACAGCCGGTATGAAGTACATGGTGTTTACCACCAAGCACCACGATGGGTTTTGCATGTTCGATAGTAAATACACCGACTATCGCATTACACATTCCTCTTCGCCATTCAGTACACATCCTAAAGCCAATGTGGCCAAGGAAGTGTTTGATGCGTTTCGCAAAAAAGGGTTCATGATTGGGGCGTATTTCAGCAAGCCCGATTGGCACACACCCGATTATTGGTGGCGTTATTTTCCACCCAAAGACCGCAATGTGAGCTACAATCCGGCAAAATATCCGGAGCGGTGGAATGCTTACAAAACCTTTACACACAATCAAATGCTTGAGCTGGCCACTGGCTATGGACCGTTAGATATTTTTTGGCTCGATGGTGGCTGGGTGCGTCCCAAGCACAGCATTGATACTGCGGTGGAGTGGCAGCGCACCATTCCTTACGATCAGGATATAGACATACCGGCTATTGCGGCCAAAGTGCGGCAGCATCAGCCGGGTATGTTGTTTGTAGACAGAACCGTACCGGGCGAATATGAAAACTACGCTACCCCCGAGCAGAGTGTGCCCAATCAATACTTGCCCTATCCATGGGAGAGTTGCATGACGCTGGGCAATTCATGGAGTCATGTGCCCAATGATGAATACAAGCCGGCGAGAAAAGTGATTCATCTACTCACCACCATTGTGAGCAGAAATGGCAGCCTGCTGCTAAACGTAGGCCCACGGCCCGATGGCGAATGGGACAGCATTGCATACCAGCGCCTGCAACAAATTGGTAGTTGGATGCAACAAAACGGTTCGGCTATTTATGCTACCGAAGCCGATCCGCAATTGCCGTCTGCAGGTTCTTGGGTATTCACCAAAAAAACGAATGAAGTATTTGCCATTTATCAGGTGCCGGAAAATGAAACAGCAATGCCCGCCACTGTGCTCATTCCGTACACGCCCAAGCCTACAATAACTGCCGTACAGTTGTTGGGAAGTACAAAGAAACTCTCGTTTACGGTAACCGAAAAAGGCATTGTGGTCAACATTCCAAAGTCTTTGGTTGCAGCACCACCCAATGCATGGGCTTGGGTTTTTCAAATAGTGGCGCCATAATGTATTGATGATGAAAAAACTGATGTGGATATTGCTGTTTGCAAGCAGCTCTCTGGCTGTGTTGGCGCAGCCTTACACAAATGCGCAGTTGCCAGTAGAGCAGCGGGTGGCCGATTTGCTCAGCCGCATGACACCCGAAGAAAAGTTTTGGCAGCTCTTCATGATACCCGGCGAAGTAAAGCCCGGCGAAGAGCAGCAATACAAGCACGGTATATTTGGTTTTCAGGTGAGTGCCAGCGGCCAAACGGCGAATGCGGCGGGGCAGATGCTGCAATACAATGCTACCGAAAATGCCCGTGAGCTGGCATTGAAAATCAACCGTCAACAACAGTATTTTATCACCCAAAGCAGGCTGGGTATTCCCATCATTCCATTTGATGAAGCCCTGCATGGTTTGGTGAGAGCTGGTGCAACTGCATTTCCGCAAAGCATTGGTTTGGCTGCCACCTGGGATACAGCATTGATGCGTTCTGTGGCCAGTGCCATTGGCAAAGAAGCAAAGGCAAGAGGCATTCGGCAAGTGTTGTCACCAGTTATCAATCTGGCCAACGATGTACGCTGGGGCAGGGTAGAAGAAACCTATGGTGAAGACCCGTGGCTGAGTGCACAAATGGGCGTTGCGTTCATGCAGCCCATTGAGCAAATGGGTGTGGTAACAACCCCCAAGCATTTACTCGCCAATGTGGGCGATGGTGGCCGCGATAGTTATCCCATTTACTGGAGCGAATGGTTTTTACGCCAAACGCATTTGTTGCCTTTTCAGGAAGCATTTGCACTCGCAGGCACCCGCAGTGTAATGACTTCGTACAACAGTGTAAATGGACAGCCAGCTACCGCCAACAACTGGATATTGAACCAATGGTTGAAGAAGGAGCATGGTTTCAAAGGCTTTGTGATTTCGGATGCTTCAGCCGTGGGTGGTGCCAACGTGCTGCACATGACCGGAAAAGATTATCCGCAGAGCAGTGCGTTGTCGATACAAAATGGTTTGGATGTTATTTTTCAAACCGATTATGCACATCACCATTTGTTTATGCCGCCTTTTCTCGATGGCAGTATCGATTCATCGATTATCAACGCCGCAGTACGGCGGGTGCTGCGTATCAAGTTTGAGTTGGGCTTGTTTGAGCATCCCTATGTAGATGAAAATGTAATAGCGAACAGCATCAATATCGCCCGGCATAAATCCATAGCACGTGAAGCGGCTGCTAAAAGTTTTGTGTTGCTGAAAAATGAGGGCATGCTGCCGTTGCAAAAAGTACAACGACTCGCAGTGATTGGCGAAGATGCCGTTGCTGCAAGGCTTGGCGGATACAGCGGCCCGGGCAATGGCAAGGTGAGTATTCTTGATGGTTTGCAGGCTGCATTAAAAGGCCAATCGACTGTTCGGTTTGCGCCGGGTTATTCAAGGGCATTGAAAGAATGGAACATAGTGCCTGCTTCAGTTTTATCGCATCTGAAAGATGGGATAAAAGCAGCGGGTTTGCAGGCATCGTATTATAACAATATAGAGTTGAGTGGCAAACCTGTGTTAGAAAGAACAGATGCACAGGTCGACTTCCATTGGACTTTGTATGCACCGGATGCTGCGCTACAAAGAGATTTCTTCGCAGTCCGCTGGACAGGTGAGATCACCTCAGATGTTACTGACAGCATCGCCATTGGCCTTGATGGCAACGATGGGTATCGATTGTATTTGAATGATGTGCTGCATGTAGATGCCTGGGAGAAAAGCAGCTATCATACTTTGTTGAAACCTTATGCTTTTACTGCAGGTAAATCGGTACGTGTTCGCATTGAGTTTAAAGAACCAGTGGGCAATGCCCACATTCGTTTAGTGTGGAATAAAGATGTTTTGAATTATTGGCAGCAATTGCAGCAGGAAGCCTTGCTACTGGCGCAAAGCAGTGATGCTGTGGTAGTGGTAGCGGGTATTCATGAAGGAGAATTTCAAGACCGTGCTTATCTAAACCTCGATTGCCATCAGGAAGAGTTGATAGAGGCATTGGCAGCCACCGGCAAACCTGTAACCGTATTGTTGGTAGGAGGCAGTGCCATTACCATGCAGCGTTGGTTGCATAAATTGAAATCCGTGATGATGCTGTGGTATCCCGGCGAAGAAGGCGGCCATGCAGTGGCCGATGTATTGCTTGGCAAACGCAATCCTGCTGGCCGGTTGCCCATAACTTTTCCTGTGCATGAATCGCAATTGCCGCTGAGCTATTGGCACCTGCCCACCGGTCGCGGCGATGATTATCACAACCTCAGTGGAGAACCCTTGTTTCCGTTTGGCTATGGCTTGAGTTATACGACTTTTACATACAGCAATCTGCGGCTTTCTTCTACCAGCATAAAAGCGGGAGCATCTGTTGAGCTGAGTGTTGATATAACCAACACCGGCAACATGAATGGCGATGAAGTGGTGCAGTTGTATATCCGCGACGAGTTGGCTTCGTTGGCACGGCCGGTGATGGAGCTGAAAGGATTTCAACGCATTGCATTGCGCAAAGGCGAAAGCAAAACCGTTCGCTTTACCATTACGCCGGCCATGCTGAGCATGATAAACCTGGATGGGAAAACAGTGTTGGAGCCCGGCGATTTTCGCATTATGATTGGTGCTTCTTCCAAAGATCTTCGCCTGAAAACATTGCTCACGGTACAGCAGTAAAGCCTTTTCGTTTGTAAAAGAAACAAGCGGTGCAAACCTTTGCGTAAATGTGTTTCAGGAAATTATTTTCAATCAGGTTTCAATTGAATCAGATAGCCGAAATTGCATGTCGCCGCCCGGCAGGTTGGATTTAGCAGAAGTGCAACCGTAAGGGCGACGCAATCTCTTTCTCACTTCAAAACGATGCAACATGGCGATTGTAATTGGCCAACAAGAGTATTTTAAGGGCATTGGTGCCATTGGGTACGAAGGACCTAAAACGGATAATCCACTAGCATTTCGCTGGTACAATGCCGACGCTGTAGTGGCTGGCAAAACCATGAAAGAACACCTGCGCTTTGCCTGTGCGTATTGGCATAGCTTCTGTGGTAGCGGCGCCGATCCTTTTGGTGAACCCACGCATTTGTTTCCCTGGAACAATCACGACGATGCTATTGAACGGGCCAAAGACAAAGCCGATGCGGCCTTTGAATTCATGACCAAATTGGGCTTGCCGTTTTATTGTTTTCATGATGTAGATGCGGTAGACTTTGGCAACAATGTGCTGGAAAATGAAGACCGTTTGCAAGCCGTCACTGCTTACCTCAAACACAAACAGGATGAAAGCGGCATACAATTGCTGTGGGGTACGGCCAATTTGTTTAGCAACCGCCGCTATATGAATGGTGCTGCTACCAATCCCGATTTTCATGTATTGGCACATGCCGGGGCACAGGTGAAGGCTGCGTTGGATGCTACTATTTCATTGGGCGGGCAGAACTATGTGTTTTGGGGTGGCCGCGAAGGCTATATGAGTTTGCTCAACACCAACATGAAACGGGAAAAAGAACACCTGGCCCGTTTTCTGCACATGGCTAAAGATTATGCCCGTGCCAATGGGTTTACCGGTACTTTCTTTATTGAACCAAAGCCTTGCGAACCCAGCAAGCATCAATATGATTATGACAGTGAAACCGTGATTGGCTTTCTGCGCCAGTTTGATTTGCTCAACGATTTTAAACTGAATATTGAAGTAAACCATGCCACGCTGGCCGGGCACACTTTTCAGCACGAACTACAGATTGCTGCAGATGCAGGCATGCTCGGCAGCATTGATGCCAACCGCGGCGATTATCAAAACGGTTGGGATACCGATCAGTTTCCCAACAACGTGCCCGAATTGACAGAGGCCATGCTGGTGATACTGGAGGCTGGCGGTTTTGCCGGTGGCGGCATCAACTTCGATGCGAAAATCCGCCGCAACTCTACCGATCCGGAAGATTTGTTTTTGGCACACATTGGTGGCATGGATGCTTTTGCACGTGCATTAGTTGCAGCAGACGCCATTTTGCAACACGGAGTGTACAGCCAGTTCAGAAAAGACCGTTATGAAAGTTTCGATAGTGCTGAAGGATTGGCATTTGAGCAAGGCAAGTTGTCGCTCAGCGATTTGAAAGCATTTGCGGTAGCACATGGCGAGCCTGCCATGAAGAGCGGCAAACAAGAATACCTCGAAAATTTAATTAACCGATTTGTATAGTGAATTATGGAATTAGCGCAATTACGGCAATTGTTTGCCGAAAAATTTCAGCAGCAACCCACGGTCGTTACAGCATCGCCCGGGCGTATAAATTTGATAGGGGAGCATACCGATTATAACCATGGATTTGTACTACCCGCTGCCATTCAGTTTAAAGTTTGTGTGTTGCTGGCGCCGAATGTTACTGGTAGCATTCGCATGTATTCTGCCAGTCATCAGCAATCCTTTGAAACAATCGGGAGTGCTCATTTGCAAGCTTCGGATTTGCAGTGGCCTAATTATATATTAGGCGTTATAGAGCAGTTGCAAAAGCAGCATCCTGTCATCAACGGCATTGATTTGCTGATAGCTGGCGATGTACCCGTGGGTGCTGGTGTATCATCATCGGCAGCGTTGGAGTGTGCCACAGTTTTTGCGTTGAATGAGCATTTCAACTTTGGTCACAGCAAGTTGGAGATGGTACAAATGGCGCAGGCTGCAGAAAATGAATTTGTAGGTGTAAAGTGCGGCATCATGGATCAGTTTGCCAGCATGTTTGGCAAAGCGGGTCATGTTATCAAACTCGATTGTGATTCGCTGGAATATGAATATTTCCCATTTGATGCAGCAGGCTTAGAAATTGTACTGCTCGATACACAGGTAAAACATTCGCTGGCCAGCTCGGAGTACAATACCCGCCGCAAGGAATGCGAAACGGGCTTTGGTATTCTGCAATCGAATTTCGCATCTGTAAAAACATTTAGAGATGTAACGGAAGACATGCTGCAGCAATGCAAAGACAGCATGGGTGAAAAAGTGTACAACCGATGCTTGTACGTAGTGCAGGAAAATGCAAGACTGGCAGCGGCCTGTGATGATTTGCTGGCTAATAATCTTGCCTCTTTTGGGCAGCGCATGTTTGGCACTCACCATGGGCTGAGCAAATTGTATGAAGTGAGTTGTGCAGAGCTTGATTTTATAGCGGATGCCTGCCAGCAACAACCAGCAGTGATTGGTGCCCGCATGATGGGTGGCGGTTTTGGCGGTTGCGTAATTGCACTGGTAAAGGCCGGCGAAGTAGATCATCTGCTGGCCGCAATTGCACCTGCATATCAGCAGCAGTTTGGTGTAGCTATGGGGGTGCATCGGGTAGCCATTGGCGATGGCACCCGACGTATAGTGTAAGGTCCATTCAATGTAGAAATATAAAAAGGCCATGCAGTTGATGCATGGCCTTTTTATGGTCTGTTATAAAGAATTTGTTATTAGTAATAGTTCTTCATAACTATCAAGGCGTGAATAAGACCTGGTAGCCAGAAAAGAAAAGTCAGAATCAGATTAATCCACCAATTGTTACCCTTCCAGTTGTCCATGATGCCCATGGCTAACCAGCCAAAACCAATAATTGCAAGAATGATATACAATACTTGCGGAATACTACTGTTATCGGCTTTTTTCAATTGCTTCTTCAGCAGCGCCTGAGCTGCTTTCAACTTCAGTTTTTCCTTCAGGGTCAATTTTTGACCAGTCATTTTTTGATACTCAGCAGGAGTGAGTTTCATAAAACCTTCGAGGTTGCTGGCAAATGTTTGAGCAATGGTCTCATTTACATACAACTCGCTTTTGTAAGTAGGGGCTGTGCTCACATAAGGTGTAAATGCAGCTTGCGCAGTAGTGGCAACTAATATAAATGCTGCCATCAAGAGGGGTAGTGCTTTTCTCATAGTGTTCATGTGTTTAAATGATGTGATGAAGCAAATCTAAGTGGACACAACATCAACTCAAACACCGGTAATAAAAAATTTTTTTCACTACAGCGGGCTTCTGCCAAAATCGTCTTGCAAACGAATGATATCATCTTCGTCGCTAGGTTGCTGCGGGTCGGTGTGCTGCCAAATCTCAGCCACCACACCGTAATTATCAGGTGCACCTATCAGGCGATGACGGGTGCCTTTTTTCAGTACAATAATATCGCCATCCTGGTAAAAGTCGCCGGGTGTTTCTTCATCGGTTTCGCTGATGGCCACTTTCACCGGACCACTCACCACACGCCAGATTTCGGCACGGCGAAAATGGTATTGCCAGCTCAATCTTTTATTGGGTGCTACCACCAAAAATTTGGGACTCAGCTTTTCGCCAATCATCAATTGCTCTTTGGTATAGCCCGGAAAATAGGTTTCAATAAACTTGTCGGCTTCGGCTTCGTTGATGACAAAAAAGCCACCCCACGGTCTGTCAAAATCTTTACTGCTGATGGTAAAACCTGCGTCGGTAAGTTGCGCTTCGACAGATTGAAAAATGTCAGGACGGTTGTTCATAGCGTGTAGAAATGAGCGACAAAGAAAAGAGAATTGCCCATACAAAACGCTGATTTTGGTTTCTTTTGACGGAAGGTGTAGGTTTGAGCTAAACCTCTGTATGCTGCATCCCAATCAAATCCATCCTAAAGTCATTCGGCAAATTTTGTTGTTGCTGATTGTCATTGGATTGGGCTTTTTGTTGTACCAGCAAATGAGCTTTATGCTCGGCGCATTTATGGGGGCATTGGCCTTGTACATGCTTATGCGGCTTCCGTTGTTTTATCTGGTGTATCAAAAAAAATGGAACGTCATTCTGGTGGCTGTTCTCATGATGCTGCTGTCATTGGTGGTCATAGTTTTTCCGCTGGCATGGGTGGTAAATGTGTTGATTGATGCTGTAAAACCTTTACTGCAAGACACGTCTAAACTCGAAGCCTCTGTGCATAGCATTGACCATTACCTGCATGATCAATACAACTTAGATATTTTGAGTACAGATGCGGTAAAGAGAATACCGGCTGCTATTGCCAGCATGGGTGGCTCCATGATTAGTGCTACACTCAACACCCTTACCAATTTGTTCATCATGTATTTCATCCTCTATTTCATGCTGGTGAAAAATGGTGAGATGGAACGCTGGGTACGAGGCAATCTGCCACTCAAGCATACCAACACTTCCCGCTTGCTGAATGAGGTGAGAGAAGTAGTGGTAAGCAATACGGTGGGAATACCTGTGTTGGGAGCAGTACAAGGTATTGTAGCCATGATCGGCTATTACATGTTTGGTATAGATAAGCCGGTGCTGTGGGGGGTTATTACAGGCATTGCTTCAGTCATACCTTTTGTGGGTACCATGGCGGCCTGGGTGCCGCTTACCATTCTCACCTTTGCCAATGGTGATACCAACAATGGTTACTGGCTTATTTTTTGGGGTCTGGTGGTAATTGGCGGCAGCGATAATGTGTTCCGCTTTGTATTGCAGAAATACATGGCCGATATTCACCCATTGATAACCGTATTTGGCGTTATTATCGGTTTAAATCTCTTTGGATTTTTGGGGCTCATCTTTGGCCCGCTGCTCATCAGTCTCTTCATCATGCTGGTACGCATTTACTACGATGAGTTTATAACACCACACGATGAAGAAACTGCTGAAGAAGGGTAATCTTATTTACAACACATGAGCACTGTGTTGCTCAGGTATCACTACGTTTTTGAAGCCTTTGCGGCGCAGCCTCTCTGCAAATTGCAATTGCACATCGTACTCGCCATGCACCAAAAACAGCCGCTGTATTTTGGCTGTATCCTGACACGATAGCCACTGCAACATATCGTCGTAATCGCCGTGTGCACTCATGCTGCGCATTTCACCAATTTCGGCATGCACTTCGTGTGGCATGCCAAAAATGTTTACTTCTTTGGGGCGATGTTTCAAGCGGCCACCCAGCGAATGCGGTTCGCAGTAGCCAACAAGTAAAATGGTATTGCGGCTATTTTCTATGTTGTTGCTGATGTGGTGCTTTACCCTGCCAGCTTCGGCCATGCCGCTGGCACTAATGATGACGCAGGGTTCACGTCGAAAGTTGAGCTGCTTGCTTTCTTCGGCACTGCCTATAAAATGCAAGCCTTTAAACTTAAATGGATCCCGATCGGTTTTCAATACTTCCTGTACTGTTTCGTTGTAGTTTTCAGGATGGCTTTTTACCACATGTGTCGCTTCGCTGCTCAGCGGACTGTCTACAAAATAATCAACCGGTGGCAGGCGTTTTTCCAGTTCCAACTGGTTGAGGAAATATAAAATCTCCTGGGTGCGGCCCACACTAAATGCAGGTATAATCAGTTTGCCTTTTTTCTTCAGGCAGGTTTCTGTCACCCATTTCAGCAATACATCTACCGATGAAAAAACATCATCGTGCAAGCTATTGCCATAGGTGCTTTCCATAATGATATAATCGGCCTGTGGAAATGTTTCGGGGCTGCGCAAAATGGCATCGCGGTAGCGGCCAATATCACCACTAAAAGTGAGGTGTTTGGTTTCACCATCTTCTTGTATGCGCAAGTGCACACAAGCACTGCCAATAATGTGGCCGGCATCTGTAAACATACACTCCACATCTTTCATCACGGTAAACCATTCCTGATACGGATGTTCAATCAGCAGGGCCGAAGCGGCTTTGGCATCGTCTTCACTATACAAAGGTTCCAGTGGTGGTTTGTCTTGTTGCTTGCGCCGTTTATTGATGAACTTAATATCGTTGGCCTGTATGCCGGCGCTGTCTTCCATCAGCAGGGTAGCCAAATCTTTGGTGGCCGGAGTACAGTGTATGCTTTTCAAATAGCCTTCTTGTACCAGCTTGGGCAAGAGCCCGCTGTGGTCGATATGCGCATGACTCAAAACAACGGCATCAATATCGGTGGGGTCAAAACCAAAGTTGCGATTGAGTGGTTCGGTTTCTTTGCCCATGCCCTGAAACATGCCACAATCGAGCAAGAGTTTGCGGCCATCGTTGAGGTGCACTACATGTTTCGAACCGGTAACGGTGCGGGTGGCACCATGGAAGCTTATTTTCATACAATCGTTTTTATGTTCATGCCACGCTGTGTTTACAACAGCATTTGCATGGGTGTGATAATATCGGGATGGTCATAACTGGCCCGGTTGAGCAATGTATGAATTGGATAGCATTGCAACACACCTGATGGCGCAGGTTTTAACAGTTGCAACAATTCGGTGGTATTGTTGCTGCTGAGCCAGGTAGCTCCATCTTTACGGGTGAGCAGCACGGGCATGCGGTGATGATAAGGCGCTACATCTGCATTGGCAGGGCAGGTAATGATGGAAAAAGTTTGCAAGCCGTTTTGCCAGGTATCCCACAAACCTGCCAGCAATAGCAGCTCGTTGTGCGGCAGGTGAAAGCGGTATGGTTGTTTGTTGGTTTTTTTGTACTGTCGGTACCTGCCTTCCATTCGTAGTAGCCATCGGCCAGTACAAGGCAGCGTTTATATTTAAAAATGTTAAAGAATGCCGGCTTCTCTTGTATGCTTTCAGTACGTGTATTCATCATTTTGCTACCCATGGCAGCATCGCTTGCCCAGCGGGGTACCAGCCCCCAGCGGTAGTATTGTATAATGTCGGGAAACTCGTTGGTAATCACCGGCATGGGCTGCGTAGGTGCAGCATTGTAGCGGGGTTCAAAGTTTTCCCATTCCACCGCTTTGGCAGCCAGTTGCATTTCTACTTCTTGGAGGGGAGTGAATAAAGAATATCTGCCACACATAATCGCTACAAATAAAGGGTTGTCCAAAAACACATCCTGTAAAAATGCCGATTGTAAATCTACGGGATGACTGGTATAAAATTTCCCGTTGGAGGAAAGGGCAATCAATATCTTTATTCTCTAAAAAAACAGATTACCCATGAAATCCAAAAATCTTTCACTCATTGTAATACTCGGTGCTTTGCTGGTATTTGGCGGCTGCGCCTGCAGCGGTTACAACGGTTTGGTAACGCAGGATGAAAACGTGAAGAAAGCATGGAACAACGTACAAAGTGATTACCAACGTCGTGCCGACCTGATTCCGAATTTGGTGAACACTGTAAAAGGTGCGGCCAACTTTGAGCAGGAAACACTCACCAAGCTGATGGAAGCCCGTGCAAAAGCCACTTCTGTAAATGTTAATGCCGATGATTTGACGCCTGAAAAACTGGCGCAATTCCAGGCTGCTCAAACACAGATTTCTTCTGGCATTGGTCGCTTGCTGGCTGTGGTGGAAAACTACCCCGACCTGAAAGCCAACCAGAACTTCCGCGATTTGCAGGCACAGCTCGAAGGCACAGAAAACCGCATTAAAGTAGCCCGCAACGATTTCAACGCTGCGGTACAGGAATACAATACCAAGGCTCGTAAGTTTCCGATGAACATTTTGGCTAACATGTTTGGCTTTAGTGTAAAAGAAGGTTTCAAAGCCGATCCGGGTAGCGAACGTGCACCTGATGTAAAATTCTAAACTCAGCAGCGTGTCATTTTTCCGACGTTCTACTTCTTCTGCAGCCCGGTACATTTCGCATAGCGATAATGAACGCATCATAGATGCCATTAGAGCTGCTGAAATGCGCACCAGTGGCGAAGTGCGGGTGTTCTTCGAATCCCGTTGCCGCTTCGTCAATCCCATCGACCGGGCTGCAGAAGTTTTTTTCGGTTTGCAAATGGATCATACCCATCAGCGCAATGGCGTGTTGGTGTATGTCGCATTTAAAGACCGTCAGTTTGCCATTTTTGCCGATGAAGGCATTTACCGCGAAATGGGCGCTGACTACTGGAATACAGAAGCCGGCAAAATGCTGGCCAGCTTTGCCAAACAAGATTATGTAGATGGTTTGGTAACCGTTATTTATGATATAGGCGAAGCGTTGCAAACTTATTTTCCTTACGATCAGAAAGGCGATAAAAACGAACTGCCCGACGATATTGTGTTTGGCAAATAATCATCGGGCAAAGCACCGGCTACTTTCATCATGAGATACTTTCTTTCCATTGTACTGATTTGCTGCATGGGGCTGTTGCAAGCTCAGCCCATCCCAAAGGCACCCAACCCGCCAAGGTTGGTCAACGACCTCACGGGTAAAGTGCTGCAGCCCGATCAGATAGCACACCTGGAACAAAAGCTGGTGGCTTATGATGATTCTACTTCGATACAAATAGCCGTGGTGATTGTGAACTCACTGGGTGGTTACGAACCTGTAGAATATGCTACTGAGCTGGGCCGCCAATGGAAAGTGGGCAACAAGAAAACGAACAACGGCGTTGTATTGCTGATAAGCATTGAAGAAGGCAATCGCAAAGTATTCATTGCACCCGGCTATGGCTTGGAAGGTGCTCTGCCCGACATTACCTGCAAGCAAATTGTAGAAAACGAAATCATCCCCAACTTTAAGCAAGACAATTATTACAGGGGTATTGATGAAGCTACAGATGCTATTATTAAAGCCTCGCAGGGAGAATACAAAGCTCCTGCCGGTTACAAGAAAAAAGGCAAAGGCGGAGGCAGTGCCGTCGTATTCGTCATCATTTTTATTGTGGTTATTTTCATTCTCAGCTCCCGTGGCGGTGGCGGTGGTGGCATGGCCAGTCGTCGTGGTTATCGCGATACTATCCCCCCATTTTCTGGTTTCCTGGTGGTAGCGGTGGCAGCTCGGGAGGCGGTGGCTGGAGCGGCGGCGGTGGCGGCGGCTTCGGTGGTTTTGGTGGCGGTAGCTTTGGCGGCGGTGGTGCCGGCGGCAGCTGGTAAACATAATTGATAGTTGGTGATTGATAGTTGATGGGCTGTAGCATGTACTGCTATTTGTATCTTCCCGCTTCCATTGATGCACCCAACATGAAATCTTTCTGCTTTTTTTTCATTGCTGTTTTACTTTTTACAACTGCATGCCAGCAACCTGCTATCAGGCTGGCTGAAGAAGTAACGTACCTTACATTACAGCAAACCGATAGCGGTAAATACCAAACGCCTTCGCTTGTAAAAGCACCCGATGGTTCAGTATACCTGAGCTATCAGTGGCAGCAAGGCGATAGTGCCGCCTTGTATTTTGCTTCATTGCAAAACAATGCATGGACAAAACCATCGCTGATTGCAGCCGGCAAGTATTGGTTTGTTAATTGGGCTGATTACCCAACCATGGCCGTGGCCGATAGTGGCCGTATGCTGGCCAGCTATCTTGTAAAAAGCGATACCGGAAAATTTACCTACGATATTCATTTGGCCAGTAGTGCCGATGCCGGCAAAAGCTGGGAGCATGCGGGTTTGCTGCATCAGGATGGCATACACGCCGAGCATGGCTTTGTGAGCCTCCTGCCTTATCAGCAAGGTTTTTTTGCCAGCTGGCTCGATGGTCGCAATGCTACTGCAGGCCACAATATGCCTGCGGGGCATGAAGGGCATGCAGGTGCCATGAGCTTGCGGGCTGCTACGTTGGGCTACACTGGCAAGGTTCAACAAGAATGGGAGCTGGACAGCCGCACCTGCGATTGTTGTCAAACTACGGCTGCTATTACTAATGATGGTCCGGTGGTGGTGTACCGAGATCGATCTGAAAGAGAAGTACGTGATATGAGTGTAGTGAAGTGGATGAACAACAGTTGGACTGAGCCAAAGAATGTGTTGCTGCAAAATTGGGTAATGCCTGGCTGCCCGGTAAACGGACCACGAATGGCAGCTAACGGTCAACGCATTGCTGCAGTGTTGTTTTCATCACCCAATGATTCAGCCTCAGTGCAGGTTGTTTTTTCTGCAGATGGCGGTATCAACTTCGGGAAAGGCATTCGTATAGACGAAGGGGCAACTATTGGCCGGGTAGACATTGATTGGATAAATGAAAACACAGCCATCGTAAGCTGGATGGACAATGAAAAAATCCAGATGAGAACAGTGAGTACTGCTGGAGAAATCAGTGCCGTAAAAACAGTGGCTGTTACATCGGCCAAAAGAGCCGGTGGTTTTCCGCAGCTTTGCTACAGCAATGGTTTTGTGTATGTGGCTTGGACAGATGTGGAAACACAACGAATCAAAACAGCCCGCATTGCTGTGCATCGTTCTTATTCATTACAACCCTAAGCTGCGCAGCAACTCCTCCGGAATAGTCGTGCCTCTTTGTGTAGCGGGGTCTACCAGTATCCAAGTGGTTTTTACCTGTGCTATGGTTTTGCCGGTTTCGTTGTGCTGAAACACCACAATGCGATCGCTGGCTTTTCCTTGGGCGGAGTGTACCCATGTGTAAGCCGTAATGGTATCGCCAAGTATGCAGGGCCGCAAATAATCTATTTCGTGCCTGCGAACTACCCACCAATATTGTTGTCTTTGCGTTGCAGTGGTCAGCGTTTCCCAATGGGCAGTCGCCACATCCTGCACCCATCGCAGATACACGGTATTGTTGACATGATTCAATGCATCAATGTCTGACTCGCCTATGTGTATTGGTACTTGAAAAGCATGGGATGGAATGGTAAACATGTGGTAAAAGTAAGCACAAAAAAGGCGACCCAATAAATGAGCCGCCTTTCGGTTTTGCATTTGAATCTTTTTATTGTTTCAATATTTTTTGCTGTAGCAAAGTTCCATTTGCATCTGAGAGTTGTAACTGATACACGCCAGGTAGCCATGCTGCAGTACTGATGACAGTGCCATTGGTGATATTGCCTTTAAACAGTAGTTGACCATTATTGGCAAACACATTTGCCTGATACAATTTGCCCGCTGGCAATGCTGAAAAACGGATGCTATTGCCAACAGGATTTGGAATGCTGAGTAAAGCAGGGGCGATAGCACAATTAACGGATACTGTATTGGAGATACTTGTTTTGCCGTCTTTATCTACCAGCAACAAACGGTACTGAGCTACTGCTGCATTTTGTTGATCGGTGTAGCTGTATCGTTGTTGTACATTGCTATTGCCACTTGCTTTTACGGTGCCAATAGTTATCCAGTTGCTATTGCTAATGCTGTGCTGTACATCGAAATGGCTTGTGTTGCTTTCTGTAAGTGTGCTCCATTGCAGCAGTGTGTTTTTGTTGTTGCAGCTGGCTGCCAATTGCAGGCCTGTTGCGGGCAAAATGGTGCTGCCTTCTACAATGGCAAAGGGAGAGAAGCTGCCGGTATAGCCAGTATAGGAAAGGGTGTTGTTGGTAAGATTGAAGCTAGTAGTACCGGTTTGGCGGGTCCATTGGGTACCATCATGATGGTATAAGTAGAGATTGATATATGTGCCATCTTCTTCGGCTTCGTTCCAGTAGAAAGTAAAGTCGATGCCGCTGCCCCCGTTGGCATTGGTTTTGCCAATATCCCAGGTGCGGCTGATGTGGTCTTCTACTACTATATCACCGCTGCTGGCATTTTTGTACACGGCATCTATCACCCTTACCGTAAAGTCGTCGGTAGCACCGCTGTTGTTGGTAATGGTTACCGGATTATAGGCGCTGTTGCCCACAGGCAATGTAACGCTGCCAGCATTGACAATGGGTACAAGCAGTTTTCCGGTACCATTGGTTTGGATATAATTTGTTGCATTGGCATTGCTAATGTTGCGGACAGTCAGTTGCTGATTGCCCAGTACCACTTTACGGCCGCTGCCATTAAAGTCGAGGCTGAACAATGACAAATCTGTACTCAAAACCAAATCATTTTGTGCTGTAGCGCTTAACTGAATGGTTGCTCCGTTGGGTGGTACAGTACCATTGCTCCAGTTACTGCCGCTGCCAGCATCGTTGCTCACATTTCCTTGCCAGATAAAGGGTACGACAGTGAGCCCCGGAATGGGGATGCGGGCCGGGCTGGCTTGTGGAGCATCGTAGTAATTGTTTTGCAAATAAGGATAGGAAATGTATCCGCTGCCGGCGGCAGTTTTGATAGACCAGATACCAGTGCCGACTGTAAAGTTCCAACTGCTAAATGTAGCGGCATCTTTCATTTCGCTGGTGGTTTTGCCTGTGCCTGCTGGCGAGGTAGCATTACCCGAGCTTTGGGTATCCCAATAAGAGTTGGTTACTACACCATCAATATAAATCGGCATGTCAAGAAAGAAATCATAATCTTGTCCACTGTTTGTACCTACCAGGCCGCCAATATCTCCCAAGGCTGTAGCGCTACCCGTGCTGAATGAGTTTTGTATAACGCCATACATATTGTAGCCAACAAGACCGCCGGCCGTATACTGAGAGCAGGTTACGTTGCCGGTGGCATAGCAGTTACTGATGGTGCCAAAATTATCGCCTACCAAACCTCCTGCATTCACACTGCTATTGGCTGTAGCATGTGCATAGGAATAGCTTACAGATGCGCCGCTTTCCAGCTTGCCTATAAGTCCGCCTACAAGAAAGTTACCTTGTACGCTACCAGTGGCGCCACAGTGCGTGGCCGATGCATACAATCTGCCAATCAGCGTTCCGGCATTGCCCTGTGCTACTACCTGTGCATTTTGCAAATACACCTGCTGAATGATGGCAGAGCTGCCTTGTACTACTCCAAATAAACCCATGTCAGATTGTGAAGCCCTGTTGATACGCAGCTCTTTAATGATGTGACCATCACCATTAAACACTCCCGAAAACGGCTGACTGCTATTGCCCAATGGTATCCATCCGGCATTGCTGTTGGCCGTTGCACTGGCATAGGTTGCATAACCTGCCGTGTTTTCATCCAGGTCATTCATCAGTTTAAAGTAGGCATTGAGGTTGATGCTTACATTGTATAGATGCTCCCATTCAGTAATCTGATAAGGGTCGAGACTGGTACCTGTACCGCCGGCATAAGCAGGGTAGCTGAGCGTGGTTGAACTGGCTGCTGTAAGATTGCCCGTTAAATGCAAGGCTGCCTGATAAGTGCTGGCTATGGTAATTTCATCGGTGGAGCGGCCTGCATTGCGGTTGAACAATTCTATCTTGTCAAATACCGGAGCAAAGTTCACTGTCAGCGATGGGGTTTGTGTGCCATCAAATCCTACAACTGTCGGATCCATCCACAAGGAAGAAGTACTATTGCTGTAATCAATTTTCAGCAATACCAACCGGGTAGTACCATTCAACGGTGTAGTGGTAAACACTGTGTTGTTTAAATTATTGTTGAGGATAGTCCAGTTGGCATAACTGTCGTTGCCGCCTACACCACCCGTTACACTGCTGGTAGCGGTATTGATAAAACGAATATTGCTGAAGCCGCCTCCTTGCACATTGTAGTCAGCCAGCATAGAAAGCCACACTTCATTATTGTATGCATTGGTAGCCGAACCTAAAAACCTGCCAGCATCGGCACTACCACCACCGGGTACTGTTGCTCTGTTGCCAGTAGTGCTGTAATCGGTGTAGGTAAATCCAGCGTTGCTGATGGTAAAATCTGAGAAGTTGGGATGCACCGATTGCCAGCTGCCCTTCCAGCCGATGCCGCCGTTCATGCTGGCATATCCAGTGCCATTGGCATAGTCAAAAGGCTCGTATGCCAATAGCGGACCCGACTTAAACGTGATGGTATAATTAATGCCCTTGGCGCCGGTAAATGTGAGGTCAGTAAAAGTAGCTACACCATTTACTGCGGTCACTTTTTTTGTACCACCAAGTGTTCCACCCAGTCCGTTGCTGATTTCAGCAATTACTTCGGCATTGCTGCTGCTCACCAGTTGATTGCTGGCATCCCTTATTTCAACCACAGGTTGAACAGATAATAGCCCTCCATTAGTCCCTAAAACGGGTTGGGTGGTTATCACAAGTTGCGTAGGCGTTTGCGGAGGAGTTGCCCTAGTGAAAAGTGGGCATATCATAACTAGCCAAAGTATAGCCTGATAGATAGCAAACCTAAAAGTGTTCGGAATAAAGGACGACAAATGGCTTTTGTGTGAATTGGCCTTCATGAAATTTTCGGTTAATGGTGATTAAAAATTCCTGAAGGGTCGGCGGGTATTGAACTCAGCAGCCAGGTAAGAAAGCAGCACAAAATCAGCACCAGTTACAATGTTGAATTTTGAATGCATCTATCCAGCCAGCCAATGCAGATAAGACGACAAATCTAATGAGACTTTGTTCAGCGTTGAAACTTCTTTTTGTGATACGCTAAAAAAGCGGCCGACAAATACTGCCGGCCGCTTTTTATGAAGAATACTTTTTAAAGTCCTGTTTTATCCTGCAGGTATTTCAGTTGTTCTTGAAGCAAGGTATTGTTCGGATTGTTGGAAAGTGCCTGTTGGCGAACTGCTATCATCCAACGCAATGTAGAAAGCATATTGGTTTGCCATCCCTGAAAATCCATGCGCAACATTTTGTACACTTCAATGGCGCTGCCGGCGGCTTTTTTAAAGTTGCTTACATCAGTAAGTCGGTTGGCATAGTACAGCATACCGTTAGCTGCTTGCAGTTTTTCGAAGAAGGCCATTTTTTTAAAATCGGCCAATACGGTGCTGGCTTGTGCGGTGTCTTTCTTCAGGTAATCTACAATTTGCAAGGCCGCTTTCAGCCGGCCTTTAGCATCCTGCTCTTGTGCCTTGGCAGAAGCAATGGCTTTGTTGGCATCCAGGCGGGCAAGGCTTTCCAGTGCTGCACCGGCTACACTGTAGCTACTGTCTTGCAGTGCTTTGGTGAATGCGGTTTCATACGCTGCATTGCATTGCAAGCTCAGTACATCCAGTGCCATGGCACGGGTGGGTAAGTCTGTTTCGGTAGCAGCCATTTTTTCAATGAGGCTGAGGCTCGCAGGAGTGGCTTTGATGTTGCCACGCTTTAGTTGTTTCAGTGCAGCTTTACGGGTGCCATAGTAGCGGTCAGTTAGCAGTTGTTGCAAGGCATTGTCATAACCGGCCTCTTTTTTCCAACGAGGGGCAAGGCTTTCCAATGCTTCTACTTTGTCTAAATAATTTTTACCCTCTTGCATTTGTGCCAGCCACATAGCATCGTCCAGGTTGTTGTCTTTTTCCCAGAGCATGAGTTTCTGTGGATCTACATTCACCCATGTTGGCTTTGTGCTGTACGCAATCCGAATGGTGTCGCTTACATGTTTGCCAATCCAATAAGAACTGCGTTCTGCTTTTCCATTTGTATATACATCAATATCTATGGGAAAATAAAACAGCTTGTCTTTTTGTTTCTGCTCTACAATCACGTTGAGCATGTTGGCCGAATCAACGAACTGATAATGCAAACTCACCTTTGGATGACCGCTGCCAAAATACCACTGATCGAAAAACCAGTTGAGGTCTTTGCCGCTTACTTCTTCCATGGCCAAACGTAGTTGATGGGCTTCTGCATTTTTAAATTTGTTGTTTGTGAGGTACACATTCAATCCTTTGAAGAAAGCACTATCGCCCAGGTATTGACGCAGCATGTTTAAAATACGTCCACCTTTCTGATAGCTTACTCCATCAAACATATCTTCTTTATCAGCATACTGAAATCGCACCAGATGCTTGCTTGCATTGCCGGGTTGTGCCAGATAGCCTTCCATGGCTTCACGGTTGTAGTCGAGGGCCCGGTCTTTGCCATATTTGTATTCCATCCACAGGTATTCGCTATAGTCGGCCAGGCTTTCATTTACGGTGAGGTTGCTCCAGCTTTCGGCGGTTACCAAGTCGCCAAACCATTGGTGAAACAATTCATGCGCTACTACTATTTCCCAGCTGTTGCCATCTTTTAGTTGCCGTGCATTTTGATAGGCACCAGCACCATGCAGGGTAGAAGTAGTATTTTCCATGGCACCGCTTACATAGTCTTGGCCTACAATCTGCGCATACTTAGCCCAGGGATATTCTACCCCCAGCAGTTTGCTGAAAAACGCCATCATCGCAGGTGTTTCGCCAAAAATGCCTTTTGCAACGGACGCATATTTAGGCTCTACATAATAATCAACGGCGAGGTTTTTGTATTTGTCTTTGACGATGCTGTATTCACCTACACCCATGAAGAATAAATAGGGCGAATGTGGCAAATCCATTTTCCAGGTATCGGTACGGGTGCCGTCAGTATTTTTTACCTGCTTCACCAGTAAGCCATTGCTCAGCGTTACGTATTTGGCTGGCACGGTCATGCTCAGTTCCTGCGTGGTTTTCTGATTGGTTTTGTCGATGATGGGACACCATACACTAGTCGCTTCCGTTTCACCCTGCGTCCAAATTTGAATAGGCTTTGTACTGTCTTTGCCATCGGCATTAATGAAGTACAACCCTTTGGCATCGGTAATGGCCTGGCTACCTTTTACTTTTATTTCATCGGGGCGGGCAGTGTATTCTACATACACTGTCAGCTTATCGGTAGGCTGGTAGGTTTTGTCGAGCAAAATTTGCAACTGCATGCTATCAGGATAGTTGAACTGCAATGGCTGCATGCCGGTAGGTTTTACCAAGGCCACTTTATGGATGAACATGCCTTTTGCATCTAACGTAAGTGTTTTGCTTGGGTAAAAGTGAGGCTTGAGGGTGAGCCATACTTTGCCGGGCATGCGGCGCTGTGCGTAGTCGAAACGGACATCGATTTTGGTATGCAGCAGGTCCCAGGTTTTTTCGGCAGAGGGCTGATAGTCGGGCTGTGCAGCCAGTGGTATGGCAGGGGTGGTTTTGGTGGTGCCGGTTTGTTGCGCCCGGCCAGCTATGCCGGTTGCTGCAAGCAGCAAGCCGCATATGACAAGTCTGAACATGTAGGAAAAATTTGAGGCGCAAAATAACGGCAGTGTGCCCGTATAATTGTTAATATTTATGACCCGCAAACCGGCAATCGGCCTGAATTATTGTAGGTTTGCCCCACACGTAGTTTGTATGATGAAATACCTGAAATCGTCTTTTCTGCTGAGCATGCTGTTGCTGATGACCTTGGTTGGTATGGCGCAGCGCAAACATTTTGTGTACCTGCAAACAGAAGACCTGACGCCTTTTTACATTCAGATGAATGGCAAAACACATTCTTCTACCGCAGCAGGTTATTTGCTTATAGGTAAGCTTACCGATAGCATTTATATGGTACGGTTGGGCGTATTGGGCAGCAGCGATGTACAGGAATATGGTATTAAAGTGGATGGTCGTGATGCCGGCTATGTGATTCGTAAAAGTGCAGAAACTGGCTGGAGTATTACGGATATCAACACGGGCACCGTGCAAATGAGCATGGAGCTGAGTGCCGCAGTGGCTGCAGAAAATGCCCGCAAAAAAGCCTTGGAAGAAGCGGAGCAACAACGCATCAAAGACAGCATTGCTACTGCTCGTCAGGCAGCCATAGATGCTCAGTTGGCCGCAGAAAAACAACGCATACAAGATAGCATTCAAGCAGTAGCTACAGCAGCTGAAGTGCCAAAGGCTACGACTGAAACGAACACGGTACAAACGGTAACGAATCCTCCGGCAGTAGTGGTAGCGGTACCTGCAACACCTGCAGCTCAAAAAACTGCTGAAGAAAAAACGGTGCCTTCAGCCGAAAAGAAAACGCTTAGCCCTGCAGATAGTCTGGCGCAGGTGATAGCCCAAAAAGAACAAGAACTGAAAGCGTTGCAGGCAGCATTGCAGGCAGCCAATGAAGCCAAAACAAAACCTGTTGTGGCGGCTGATAGTGCAAAGACTACCGTAAAAGCGACGGTACCGGTGCCGCCAACCAGCAATGAAACAGCGGATAAAAAACCGGCCTTGCTCGACATGGAATTTTCGATGAAGCAAGACTCTGCAGCAGCGCAAAAGAATCCCCCTGCTGTAAAAGATACAGCCGCAGTAACCATTGTTGCAGTGGATACTGTTGTGGCCAAACCAGCTGCAGTCAATGAAAAGCCAGCTCAAGACAGTGTGGTAAAAGAAGTGGTGGTAATAGAAAAACCAGCACAAGACTCTATTGCACAGCCAGCGCCTGTAGTGGAAAAAGTGGCAGATAAGCCTGCGCCAAAAGTAGTAGCGGCTGCAGATTCGGTTGCGGTGAGTAACACGCCAGCTATCAAGCGTTCGCCTTGTGTAGACATCCTTTCCCGCAGCGACGTAGATGCGGCCATGGCTGCCAATGGTAAGCTGAGCAATGCCGATGAAATTGCCGCTGCGTATACCACGCTTTTCAAAGACAAATGCGTAACCACCACCAACCTCAAAAAGATTTGTAACAGTTTGGCCAGCGATGTAAGCCGCTATAAAGTGCTGGAAGCTGCTTACCCTTACACAGTGGATTATTACGCCTTTGGTGAGTTAAGCGGCCTTATCAAAGACAGTTATTACAGTAGCAAGTTCAAATCGCTGATTCAGCAGTAATGCCCATGCGTTATTTTTTTGAAGTAGCGTACAAAGGCACCAACTATGCCGGTTTTCAGGTGCAGGATAATGCGCCTACCATTCAGTGGGCTTTGGAAAAAGCCTTGCGCACCTTTTACAAGCAACCCATCGATTTAACGGGTTCATCCCGAACCGATGCGGGGGTACATGCGTTGCAAAATTATTTTCAGGCTGATGTGGCGGAGCCGTTGTTTCAAGAGGCACACGTCTACAACCTGAATGCCATGCTACCGCCCGATATTGTGCTCAAAAGGATTGTACAAGTGCCCGACGATTTGCATTGCCGCTTTCATGCCACGCATCGGGTGTATCACTACTTTATTTACCAGCAAAAAAATCCTTTTCTCAACGATCGGGCATGGTTTTATCCGTACCCCGTTGATTTGGAAGTGCTGAATAACGCAGCTGCATTGCTGATGACCTATGAAGACTTTACCAGTTTCAGCAAACGCAACACGCAAACCAAAACCATGATTTGTCGCCTGAGCGAAAGCCGCTGGGAGCAAACCGCAGAAGTCTACCGCTACACGGTAAAAGGTAATCGCTTTTTGCGGGGTATGGTACGTGGGCTGGTGGGCACGATGTTGCAGGCTGGACGGGGCAAAATTTCTTTGGCCGAATTCGAGTCCATCATTCAGGCAAAAGATTGTACCAAGGCCGACTTTACGACACCAGCGCATGGCCTGTTTTTGGTAGAAGTTGGCCTCACAGTCTGAGTCTTTTCCGAAACATTTATTTGCCGTGTTTTTCCAGTTGGTTCAGTAGGGCCCGCATGTCTTTAAACAGCGGTGCTTCCAGCGAAACAGCCGTACCATCTACATCTGTAAATTGTAAGGTATGTGCATGCAATCCTAACCGGTTAAGGATGGGCTGCTCTTCTTCATCGTGTTTGCTCAGCTTTACTTTGCGTTTAAAATCGCTGAGAAAAACACCACGCCCGTCGTTGTACAAAGGATCGGCCACAATGGGATGGCCCATGTATTTGGCATGCACCCGAATTTGGTGGGTACGGCCGGTTTCAATATCAAAAGACAGCAGGCTGAATTTACCAAACGACTGCTGCAATGCATAGTGCGTGATGGCATGTTTGCCCTTGGCATGTGTCACCATGGTGCCGTTTTTGGCCGGGTGCTCGGCAATGGCAGCGTCAATGGTGCCTTGCTCTTTGGCCGGTTTGCCCATCACGATGCCCAGATAGTTTTTGGTCACTTCCCGGTTTTCAAATGCTTGTGACAAATGCTTGTGGGCCGCTTCATTTTTGGCAAATATGATGAGGCCGCTGGTGTCGCGGTCGATGCGGTGTACCACAAAAATCTGTGGGTAGCGGCTTTCGAGCCAGCTGCGAACAGACGGAATGTCGTGTTGGTGACGGTCTTGAATGCTGAGCAGGCCTGATGGTTTGTTGACGGCTACCCAGTTCTCTGTTTCTGCTATGATGCTTGGTTGGTACACATGTTGCATGCTGCAAAGAAAACTGAATTTGCCGGATGCTGTATCAAAAGCGAAAGGCAGCTTCGCAGCCGCCTTTCAAGAAACACCAAACCAAATCTAACCTTATGCTTTGCCTTGCAAAATGCGGTTCCAGTACAGCCAGGGCAGTACAAATTTTTTGAGCAGCCACATGGTCCAGCGGGGCTTGGCCTGGTCGAATGGGAATGTCATTTTGGGGCGATTGTTGTAGTCGAATTCTGCCAGCATGAGTTTGCCGTGCTCGGTAGGAATGGGGCAGGCAGAGTAGCCATCATAACTGCTGGTCGCTTTTTCGCCTTTCATAAATGCAAGAATGTGATCGACCATTACAGGTGCCTGCTTGCGGATGGCAGCACCCGTACGGGCAGCAGGAGCATTGCACACATCGCCACAGCTAAATACATTGGGGTAGCGGGTGTGTTGGAAATTGTTCTTATTCACTTCCACCCAACCCAACGGCGAAGCGGGATCGGCCAGCGGACTTGCTTTTATAAAATCAGGAGCACTTTGTGGGGGCACTACATGCAGCATGTCGTAGTGTAACGTTTGCTTATTTACGTTGCCTTGCTCGTCTGAGCTTTCGTAGTAGAGTGTTTGCGTAGCGGCATCAATTTTGGTGATGGTTTGCTTCAGGTGAATTTTCACCCCGTACTCTTCAATTTTTTCTTCCAGTGTTTTCAAATATTCCGGCACACTAAACATGATGGTACCACCTGATACAAAGTGTACATCGCATTTATCGAGGATGCCTTTTTTACGCCAGTAGTCGCAGGCCAGCCACATTATTTTGTGGGGTGCACCACCACATTTTACTGGCGTAGGCGGGTTGGTAAATACCACTGTACCACCTTTGAAGTTTTCAATGAGTTCCCATGTATATGGGGCTGTTGCAAAACTGTAATTGCTTGTGACGTTGTTCTTGCCCAGTGTTTCAGCAAGGCCGTCAATCTTTTTCCAGTCGAGTTGAATACCCGGTACCACAATTAAAATATCGTAAGAATACTGAGCACCACTTGTGCAAGTAACGGTGTTGTGTTCTGGGTCGAAAGATGCAGCACCATCTTTAATCCAGGTGGCATGTTTCGGAATGTAATCGGCTTCGTTTTTTACCGTATCGTTGATGTTGAAGGTTCCGGCACCTACCAGTGTGTACGCTGGTTGATAATAATGTTTATCGCTGGGTTCGATAATGCCGATATCCAGTTTAGAATTTTTCAGCAAGAGTTTACTGGATACAGACAGACCAGCATTGCCGCCGCCTACTACAAGGATTTGATGGTGTTTCATAGAAGCAATTTTGAAGAATACCAATGGGTATACGGGCGAAAGATTTGATTGGTGATTTGGTAGTGCTAAACTACAGCGCTGTACAGGGCTGGTGTAGGACAATAGTCACCCACAACAGGTCCTTTCCCTGACTTTTATCATCCTCAGTTCTGACCGCAATCAGCGACTGAAGAGCCCTTTTCAATTGATTTTTGTGTACAATCTCCAGTGTACATACCCCCTTAAACTGTACCACCGATTGTACCAACGGAATACATTATATCCCAAACGAAAACAATCAATCATGAAAATTGAACAGATCTACACTGGCTGTTTGGCAGAAGCCGCTTACTACATTGAAAGCAACGGCGAAGCGGCTATCATTGATCCGCTACGAGAAACGCAACCTTATACCGACCGAGCCAAGTACGATGGCGCCAAAATCAAATACATTTTAGAAACACATTTCCATGCCGACTTTGTAAGTGGCCACCTCGACCTCAGCAAGAAAACGGGTGCCACTATTGTGTATGGCCCTACGGCGCAACCCAATTTTGCGGCGCATATTGCCAGCGATGGCGAAGTGTTGCAGCTGGGAAATGTAACAATTGTTGTGCTCCACACGCCCGGACATACCATGGAGTCGAGCACCTTTTTGCTGCGGGATGAAAATGGAAAAGATGTAGCCATTTTTTCTGGCGATACTTTGTTTATCAACGATGTTGGCCGGCCAGATTTGGCAGTAAAATCAGACATGAGCCGCGAAGATTTGGCGGGCCATTTGTATGATTCGCTGCGACACAAAATAATGCCGTTGGCAGATGATGTGATTGTTTATCCCGGTCACGGTGCAGGTAGTGCCTGCGGCAAAAACATGGCTAAAGAAACCACCGATACATTGGGCCACCAGAAAATGGTAAACTATGCATTGCAACCCAATATGACGAAAGCTGAATTTGTGCAGGCAGTAACAGATGGGTTGGCTGAACCGCCACAGTATTTTCCAAAGAATGCCGTGCTCAATAAAATGGGGTATGAATCTTTTGAAGAAGTATTGCGCAGAGGCATGAAACCGCTGAGCGTAAATGAGTTTGTACAAGCATGGGATGTAGCGGAAGCATTGGTGATTGACACCCGGAATAAAACAGAGTTTCCCATGGATTTTATTCCCGACAGCATTTTCATTGGCATTGATGACATGTTTGCGCCATGGGTAGGCACATTGGTGCCCGATTTGCAACAGCCTATTTTGCTGCTGTGTGATGCTGGCAGAGAAGAAGAGGTTGTTACCCGAATGGCACGGGTGGGGTACGATCATTGCCTCGGCTATCTGGAAGGCGGCATTACCGCTTGGATGGCTGCCGATAAACCCACCGAAAGTATTCAGGAAATGACGGCAGATCGCTTTGCAAGAATATTTGAAGAATCGCCGGAAGAAACCTTGTTGCTGGATGTGCGCCGCGAAAGCGAGTTTGCTTCACAACATGTGTTGGGAGCGATTAATTTTCCGTTGGATTTCATCAATCGCAATATGCACCTGCTCGACAGAAACAAGGCTTACTTTGTGCATTGTGCCGGTGGTTACCGGTCGCTCATTGCTTGTTCTATTTTAAAAGCCCGTGGCTTTAAATCGCTGATTAATATTTGTGGCGGTTTTGATATGTTGAAAAACACACGGTTGCCGCTGACGCAATATCATGCGCCGGTAACCATGCTATAGGCCTGCTGATTGCTTGTTGTATGCCACATCTTCGCAAGAGGATGTGGCTTTTTTGTGCAACAAAAAAGGCTGCAACAAATGCTGCAGCCTTTTTTCACGTACATGTATTAGTGCGGTAAGTAATCGCGGAATTTTCCATACACCCAAGTGCCGGCAATGGCACTCAGCAGCGTAACGATGATGACCGTAGCGCCGGTACCAATCTGCGCAAACAAAGGGCCGGGGCAGGCACCGGTAATGGCCCAGCCAAGACCAAACATGAGGCCACCAAAAATTTGTCCCTTGTTAAAGGTTTTGGGTGTAAAGCTGATAGGCTCACCCTGCAAGGTTTTGATCTTGAATTTTTTGATGATGAATACACTAATCATACCTACTACTACGGCACTGCCAATAACGCCGTACATGTGAAAACTTTCGAGGCGAAACATTTCTTGAATGCGAAACCACGAAACGATTTCGGCTTTTACAAATACAATTCCAAACAAGATGCCGATGATGGCATACTTGATGTTGGATGCCAACGGTGCATCCAGTTCACTTTTATTCACACACATGGCATTTTCCGACCGTATTTCAAAGTCGGTATTGGCAGTGTTGTTTGTTGTTTTATTTACAGACATAATGCTTGCATTTTTTTGAAGTAGACAATCCGTTACAACGCCAGAATGTAGGGCAGTATCAAATGTGTCATAATGAATCCACCGGCCATAAAGCAACAGGTGGCTACCAATGATGGCCATTGCAAAGTACTCAGGCCCATGATGGCGTGGCCCGAGGTACAACCGCCGGCATAGCGGGTACCAAAGCCTACCAGAAAGCCGCCTACAATCATCATTATAATACCACGGGGCGTGGCCAGTGCCGGCCAGTTGAATAAATCCTGTGGCACAATATGCGCCGTGTCAGTGATGTTGTATTGCTGCAAATCGGCGGCCAAATCGGGATGAATGATCATCGGTTCAGGATTGGCCAGCAATTGCGATGCAATGATGCCGCCAATGAAAATGCCGAGTACAAAAAGAGGTTCCATACTTCTTTCTTCCAGTCGTATTGAAAGAAAGGAATTTTGGCAGGCAGGCAAGCGGCACACATGTGGCGCAGCGATGAGGAAATGCCAAAACTTTTGTTGCCAATGAGCAACAGCGTAGGTACGGTAAGCCCAATGAGCGGGCCCGCCACATACCACGGCCATGGTTTAGATAACAGTTCGAACATATTGGTATTTGATTTGGTTTTGTGAAACTGGAACAGGGCGTGGAGTTGATCTGCATGAGTATTGCATCAATACACATGCGTGGCAAGTAGTGTGTCGCTTAGGGTTTATTGCTGCAGCTGTCCTTTCCAAGATAATATGCCACCCCTTAGCTGGTACACTTTGGTAAAGCCCGCAGCTTTCATTTGGGTAGCAGCTTTATCGGAGCGTTTGGCACTACGGCAATAAATGAGGTAGGTTTTGGTGCTGTCTAAAGTGGGTAATGCCTGGGGCAATTCACCAGCATTAAAATCAATGAGCCGGGCATTGGGTAAATGTCCGGCCTTGAACTCTTCCGGCGTTCTTACATCGAGCAGTACCACCGAATCGTTGCGCAGCTTTCTTTCAAATGCGTGACTGCGTAATTGCCGGTTGCCGGCAGGGCTGGTGCTTACACATGCCTGTAGCAGGAGTAGCAACACGGTGGTCAATAGCGATAGCTGTATGTTATTCTTCATCATTTTGGTGAAGCAATATACTGACGTAATTGTTGTTGTAAATGATTGGCTGGCACAACACCGCTTTGGCGCCATTTGATTTGTCCATTTTGGAAGATGATAAGCGTTGGCACACCCATTACCTGATAGGCTTGAGCGGCCTGCGGATTGCGGTCTACATCTATTTTTAAAATCGTTACCTCATCCTGCAATGCCTCCTTTACCTGCTTCAGAATAGGGGCCATCATTTTGCAGGGGCCACACCACTCCGCCATAAAGTCAACCAATACAGGTTTGTCGCTGTTGATGATTTCTTGAAAGCTTGCCATAATCTGTGTACGTTATGTGGTGGTTGTTTTCTTTTCTTTTTAAACATGCCAAACAGTACTGCTCCCATTACGGCAAAGTAAACCGTACTGTTGAGTGGCTTGCTGGTAATGGCACAGGTGCCGGTAGCACAACCAATAAAATGATAATACGCATAGCCACCAATGGCACCAGAAACTGCACCTGCTATGTACAGCCAGTTGTTATTTACCCACTTCTTCATACTCTATTTCCTCCATGCTTTTGGTAGCAGTTCGGTGCTGCACTGGTGGTACGCCGCAGGCACCCGATGCACAGCCCATATCAAACAATGCCAGGCCTGCCAATAAAAAACCAATGAGCACAAACCAGTATTCTTTAAACTGTATGGATTGTACAATCACCATGATGCCAAGACCCAACCGAATGATGCGCATCAAATTCCAGTTACTCACTACCCGCTGCCACATAGCTGTTTATTTTGTGTATTGTTGAAATGATGTCCAGGCGCCGCCATTGTAGGCTTCTAAGCCGGCTCGCTGCAGCATGTTTTTGGCCATGCCGCTTCGGCTGCCACTGCGGCATACGGTGATGATTACTTTTTTCTTTTTGGCCAGTTCGCCCATTTTGTGCGACAAGGTTTGCAGCGGAATATTGACTGATTGTTGGATGTGTCCCATCCGGTATTCTTCAGGCGTACGCACATCTATCACAATGGCACCTGCTGCTAACAATGCTACATAATCGGGGCGTGTTCTGTTGCCAAATAATGATTTGAAAAATCGAAACATAATGACTGTGATACAAACAGTTTAATAATCGGGGAGAAGTATAGAAAAAAGAAGGTTTCGTGCAACATGTACAGAAACCTTCCTCTTTTCAGTATCTACACATTCACCATTTATAATGCTTTTTTAGCCAGATAAAAGTCGACCATTTCGTAATCGCTTTGCACACGGGCTTCGTAATCGGCGAGGTTTTTGGGTGGTGGTACAATTACTTTATCACCGGGCTCCCAGTTGAGCGGCAGTGCCACTTTGTTGGCATCTGAAGTTTGCAGCGCCAACAATGCTCTTTTGATTTCATGCATGTTTCGGCCAACGTTGAGCGGATAGTACATGATCAGCCGGATAATACCTTTTGGATCAATGAAGAATACGGCACGAACGGCTGCTGTTTCGCTTTCGTTGGGTTGCAACATTCCGTACAACTTCGAAATGCTCATGTCCAAATCCGCAATGATCGGGAAGCGGAAATACACACCAGTGTTCTTTTTCACGTTGTCTACCCAGGCAATATGCGAGTGAATGCTGTCGATGCTTAAGCCCAACAACTTGGTATTGTGCTTGGCAAAAAAGTCATCCATTTCTACGGCAAATCCACTCATTTCAGTGGTACAAACAGGAGTAAAATCAGCAGGGTGCGAAAAGAAAATCACCCAGCTATCCTTGTTGTATTCAGATAGTTTCAATGGCCCGGTGGTGGTGGTCGTCATAAAATCCGGCGCTTTATCACCAATTCGTGGCATACTGTACTGCACTTGATTTTCCATATCCTCAATTTTTTGGTTTCATAATTAGAGCATGGTGCTGGGGCACACATAGGCACTTACCTCAAACTTGCCGCATGATTTGATGGCATCAAAACCACTCTGCACATCTATAAGATTATCGTAGCCACGGGCACGAAGAATGGAATTGAATATCATGGAGCGGTAGCCACCGGCGCAATGCACGTAGTAGGTTTTGTTCTTATCTACTTTCAGCATGCTTTCGTTGATGTAATCCAATGGCGCATTTTCTGCACCAATAATGTGTTCGCTATAGTGCTCACTGGCTTTGCGTACATCCAGAATGTTTACCGGCTCTTTGTCCATAATGGCGGCGAGCTCTTCTGCTGTTACCGATTTGATATGGTCTACTTCCATGCCTGCAGCTTTCCAGGCTTCAAAACCACCTTCGAGGTAGCCAATGGTAAAGTCGTAGCCTACACGAGCCAAACGGGTGATTACTTCTTCTTCACGACCCGGATCGGTCACCAGCAAAATCTCTTGTTTGATATCAGGAATCATGGCGCCTACCCATGGAGCAAAGTTGCCATCAATACCAATGTTGATAGAGTTGGGTACAAAACCTTGTGCAAAGGTGAGAGGAGCACGGGTGTCCAACAGGAGTGCACCGGTTTCGTTGGCCGCAGCTTCAAAAGCCTTGGGGCTCATGGCATGCTGACCACGCTCCAATACGGCATCAATGCTGTCGTAGCCCTGAATGTTCATCATCACATTGAGCGGGAAGTAAGCTGGCGGTGGCATCAGGCCATCGGTTACTTCTTTTATAAACTGCTCACGGCTCATGGGCTGCAATGCGTAGTTCGTTGCTTTTTGATGACCGAGGGTATCGGTGGTTTCTTTACTCATGTTTTTGCCACAGGCACTACCAGCGCCATGTGCAGGATAAACAACGATGTCATCTGCCAATGGCATGATTTTGTTGCGCAACGAATCGTAGAGATGTGAAGCCAGTTTTTCTTGCGTTAGATCTTCTACTACTTTTTGTGCTAAATCCGGGCGGCCTACATCACCAATAAACAAAGTGTCGCCAGTGAAAATAGCCACGTCTTTTCCATTTTCATCACTCAGCAAATAGCAGGTGCTTTCCATGGTATGGCCGGGTGTATGCAACACGGTAAAAGTGATGTTGCCTACTTTGAACTGCTGACCATCGGTGGCTGTAATGGCCTCGAAATCAGGTTTGGCTGTAGGGCCATACACAATAGGGGCGCCGGTTTTTTTGCTCAGGTCGAGGTGACCGCTTACAAAATCGGCATGGAAATGCGTTTCAAAAACATACTTGATGCTGGCACCATCTTTGGCAGCACGGTCAATGTAAGGCTGTACTTCCCGCAGTGGGTCAATCACTACGGCTTCGCCTTCGCTTTCGATGTAATAAGCTCCCTGCGCCAGGCAGCCGGTGTAGATTTGTTCTATTTTCATAGCTGATGTTTTTCCGTTTGGTAAAGACAAAAATGGGGTTTGCAACAGGTAGAGGGAGTGACTATTATCACCCGTATAACTGGTGTGAATAGATGGCGGTGAATTAACAGTGCCTAAACAGGGGCAAATAAAAAATCCCTGCAATGAGCAGGGATAAGATACAACAGCCGGCAATAGCCCGAAAGCCTTACAGCTGAATGATTTCCACATGGTAGCGGTGGAGTTTTACTTTGCCTCTTTCGGCCATTTTTTTTAGCAGTCGCGAAATTACTTCGCGGCTTGAGTTGAGCTCCTGTGCTATCTCCTGATGCGTAATAGGAATGATGTGGGTGTTCAACATTTTCTGGTGGCGCTTCAGGTAAAACTCAAGGCGTTCGTCCATGTTGCGAAAGGCTACACTGTCCAGCGTTTTCAGCAATTCTTCAAAACGGTCGCGGTAAGTTTTTACCACAAAATGATACCAGCTTTTGTACTGGTTCATCCAGGCATCCATTTTTTCCAACGGTACCATTATGATTTCGCTGTCCTGCACGGTTTTGGCGGCAATATTGCTGGTTTCCTGTCCCACCATGCAGGTCATGCTGAGGGCACAACCATCGCCGGGCTTGAGGTAATACATGAAAAATTCGTTGCCTTCGCCATCTTCCCGGTACACTTTTACCAGCCCATCCAATATGAGCATGGTGCTGCGGATGAACTGACCGGGACGCATCAGTTCGGTACCGGCAGGTATTTGCCGAAACATGGCATCTTGTTCCATTTGCTCGGTGAGCTCAGGTTCAAATCCGGGAAATTTTTTCTGTATCGATTCTGCGAAAACCATGATAGCAATAGTTGGGGTTAGTATGTATTGTGCTACGAAGCAGGCGTAGCTAAGGTAGTCTGTTTTTTGCGTTCGCCTATTTGTTGACGCCACATGGCATAGTACAATCCTTTTTCGTTCAACAGACTTTCGTGGTTGCCTGTTTCTACTATTTCGCCCTGCTCCAAAACAAATATGCGGTCGGCATGCATGATGGTACTGAGGCGGTGCGCAATAAGAATGGTAATTTGATGGCCATTGGCACCAATGTCTTTAATTGTATTGGTAATTTCTTCTTCGGTAATGGAATCCAGTGCAGAAGTGGCTTCGTCAAAAATGAGTAACTGCGGATTGCGCAGCAATGCACGGGCAATGCTGAGGCGCTGTTTTTCGCCACCACTTATTTTAATGCCGCCTTCGCCTATAATACTGTTGATACCATTGTCGGCCTTGGCCAAAATACTGTGGCTGGCCGATTGCTGCAGGGCTTTCAGAATGGCTTCATCGCTGGCGCCCGGCGATACAAATTGCAGGTTTTCTTTGATGGTGCCGGCAAACAATTGTGTGTCTTGCGTTACAAATCCAATCTGGCTGCGCAGTTCATCAAAATCTATTTGATGGCCTTCTGTTTGGTTATATAAAATATGTCCTTGCTCGGGCCGGTACAAACCCACCAGCAGTTTTACCAATGTAGATTTACCGCTGCCGCTGGGACCAACAAAAGCAATGGTTTCGCCACGCCTGGCGGTAAAGCTGATGTTTTGCAAGGCATATTGTGCAGCTGTGTGATGCTTAAAGTAAACGCCGTTGTATTGCAAGGTATCAATAGGGCCGAGGTGAACAGGAGCGTCTGGTTTTGGCTCTGGTTTTTTCTGCATCAGCACATGAAAATTATTGAGGCTGGCTTCTGCTTCGCGGTAGGCAATAATGATGTTACCAATTTCTTGCAAAGGGCCAAAAATGAAGAAGCTGTAGAAGGTCAGTGTCAATACTTCACCGGGTAAAAGCTTGTCTTGAAAAACAAGAAACAGCAGGGTAAACATGATGACCTGACGCAGAAAATTGACAAACGTGCCTTGCACAAAACTCAGCATGCGTATGCTTTTTACTTTGCGCAATTCCAGTCCTAAAATTTTGTAGGTATTCTTGTTCAGCCGGTTTACTTCCTGATCGGTAAGTCCGAGGCTTTTTACCAGTTCAATGTTGCGCAAACTCTCGGTAGTGCTGCCCGCCAATGAGGTGGTTTCTTTCACTATGTTTTTCTGAATGCTTTTGATGCGTTTGCTCAAAGCACTGGTAAGCCAGCTCAGCAGCAACACACCCACCAAATACACGGGTACAATACTCCAGTGTTTGGAGAATGCGAATATGCTTACAAACACCAGTCCAACGATGATGCCAAATACCACATTGATGAACAGGCTGATGAACTTTTCTGTATCGGCACGAACCTTATTGAGCACACTCAGGGTTTCGCCGCTGCGTTGGTCTTCAAACTCCTGAAAGGGTAGGCGCATGCTGTGGCGCAGGCCTTCGGTAAAAATGCTGGCGCCAAATTTTTGCATTACCACGCTGCTGAAATAATCCTGAAAGGCTTTGGCGATGCGGCTTACCATGGCTACGCCAATCAGGATGCCGAGGTAACCAAGTACGCCTTTTATGAATTCGGCCTCCTGGCCATTGGCCCGAAATTCTCCGGCTTTGTTGATGTAATTATCGAACAGCTTACCAAAGTAAAGCGGATCGAGAAGGGAAAAAGTCTGGTTGATAGCAGCGAGTAATAAAGAAACGAGAACCATGCCGCGGTAGGGCCGCAGGTAGTGCCAAAGTATTTTCATGAAACGGGGCGCCTGATTTTTCAGCAGTTTGCTACAGCAATGTATCAATTATAGTGCAACAGTTCAATTGCGCCGAATTGTCATTGATGAGTGGCTTTTTTCTGCTTTCGGTTTACCACATCGGCAATAAGGCTGTGCAGGTGCATCAAATCGCTGGCCGAAAAATCGTTGCTCTGCTGCGCTTTTCTGATGAGGCGTGTGGTTTCCTGCGCATCGGTCATGGTCATGCCGGTTTTTTGATGCAGAATGTATGCCCACTCTGCCTGCATGGTGAGCGGTGGCATGTAATAGTTATTGCGCAGATAGTCGGTAAAATGGGTGGCCAGTTTGCGGCCCACATTCGCATGGTCCTGCTTGTTGAAATAGAGCTGGGCAATGGTTTGAACAAAAGATACCGTGGTATTGCTGTTGGGCGCCACAATAGGTATCATTTTTTGCTTGCGTCGCAGGTTGCTCAATATCCAGATGGCTGCCAGTGCCAGCAATATCCAGAACGACCAGCGCAGTGGTGGAATGGCCATCAGGGCACTGAATACCGAATAATCCTCCGGCTGCCGGTTCACGTTGCGTTGAAAAAAGAGATCCCAGTGAATTTTGGCAGGATACTCCGGCAGATAAGACAACAGGGTTTTGAGATAGCCGTGGTTTTGGCCATTCAATAAAAAATAATTGCTCAGGCCACGGGCATTGCCCGCTACTATCACCTGCCCATTGCCTATGCTGTACCGGGCCAGATGTGGCTTGCCTGCAGCATTTTGCCCCAGCCATTGTATGCTATCCGTTTTGTTACTGTCTATAAGCACCCTTTCCAAAAAAGGATAATAATAATATGGGTATGACAGCATGGCATGGCTACTGCTATCGGCTATACTCAGGCGGGTATCCACCATTTGCAGGCGTACCATCATCGATAAAACTTCGGCGTCATCGGTTATTTCACAACCCAGAGCATCTGTTACTTCTTTGCTCAGCTCATCGGTTACTATCAGCAGGGTATTGCCCTTGCTCACAAAGCTTCGCATGTCGTCTGCTTCTTTGCTGAAAGCCCTTACAGCAGGCGAAAAAATGATGTAAACCTCGTTGCGCTGATTGTCGCTGTTGAGCACAAAATCATCGTACCACTTATTGAATGTGAGCCCGTTTTCGGTGATGTTGTTGCCGCCGTACAGCGTATCGGTCATAAAGCGGGCTACATATCCACCAAACGGTTTCTTATCTGTAGCACTCAGGGTAAATCTTTCATCAATAAAACGACTGGGTTGCTGCGTTTTTTTGCAGGCCAGCAACAAAAGAAAGCAGGCAAAAATCCAGGCCATTCGAATATTTACAGCCATCTTGCCTCCAGTTGTTTAAAGGTGTGATGGATGCGTTCGAACTGCTTTTCATTGGGGTTGAATTCGCCATACCATACATACTCAAATTGCAACATGGCGGTGGCCAATGTTTCCTTTAGCCCTGGCTGTTGTATTTCGTTCAGGTATTGCTGGTTGGTTTTGCGGGCTATGCGTTGTATGAGGCCACGTTCATCCAGCCTGCTCAGTGCATCAATAAACAAATAGCGGGTGGCCATTCGGTATTGCTTGCTGGCAATGGCTTGCTGCGCCAGTGTGGCTGCGCCCTGCAGCATCAGCGGATCTTCTGCCTCTTCTTCTACTTCGGCAGGTAGTTTTTTATCGCCGGGCGAAAAGATGCCCGTATTGTTTGTCCAGATTTGATACAGTAAAAACAAGAGGGCTAAAATGGCAATGGTCCATAGCACTGGTTTCAGCCAATTCAATGAAATGTTGCTT
The DNA here is from genome assembly GCF_009740285.1 of Phnomibacter ginsenosidimutans. Lineage (GTDB taxonomy): Bacteria > Bacteroidota > Bacteroidia > Chitinophagales > Chitinophagaceae > Phnomibacter > Phnomibacter ginsenosidimutans. The sequence continues at coordinate 2,881,141 of NZ_CP046566.1, read as the reverse complement.
TCTTTTGATGCCACTTTTTTTCTACCGGCTCAAATTTTTGGTGACGCAGCACACTATCAATGTAGGCCATGTATGCAAAGTCTTTTTGCTTGCGAACAGGCGTCAAATCTTCTTTTGAAAACACTACTTCATGCGGCGGAGGCAGCGTTACAGGAGTCAACTCTTCATTGTCTTCTTCTTCGCCATAATACATTTCTTCGTCTACCACAGTGGTATCAGTGGTGCTGTAGACGGTATCGTTATTGTATTGTTGAGCAGCAAGCAGTATTGGCCAGCAAAAGCAGCCAGCATACCAGGCAGCTTATGATCAGGCGGGCCATTCCAGTGTTTTAATTTGTTGTGATGCGGCGGCAGTTGCTGCTGCTTTTATTTTCTTACTCAGGCGAATAGGATACCACACAAAATACCAGCCTATAAGCCAAAGCGATGCCGCTAAAATGCTGATGCCTGCCCATAGTGGAAGGCCGGCTTGCTTGCTGCTGCTGAAGGTGTTGCTCATGAGGTAGGTAACATAACTCTCGAGTATTGCTGCCAACAGCAAAAACGGAATCAAAGCCAGTGCAATCTTCATGGCATCTTTAATGCCGTGGCGAAAAGATTGGTAGCGACTGTAGGTACCCGGAAACAAAATGCTGCTACCCACCACCAAGCCGGCAGCACCGGAAATAATGATGGCAGAAATTTCAATAGTTCCATGTATCCAAATAACCATGATGCTTTTCCAGCCAAGGCCCTGTTCAAAAACATGTATTCGAAGGAACCCACCATCAGGCCGTTGCTAAACAAAATATACAAGCTGCCAATGCCGAAGAAAATGCCAGACACAAAGGTTTTTAGTGCTACCTGTATGTTGTTGAATGCAATGCGAATGAACATGGTAAACTTGTCTTCATCGCGGTATACGCCAAAGGGGTCGCCCTTACGAATGTTTTCCAGCGTCATGTCTACATAGTCTTCTCCCAAAATGGCTTTTACAAAAAGTCATCGTGGGTAGATGATACAATGGCCATGAGCACACACAGGGCAAAAAAGAGAAACGTAAACAAAAACACGCCATGATGTTTGCGCACCAGCAAGGGTAGTTCAGTTGTCCAAAAACTGCGCAGCCGGGTAAACTTTTCCCGTTTGTTCTGATAAATGGTTTGATAAATACCAACAGCAATGCTGTTTATCCATCGGGTGACTTTGCTCTGCGGGTAGAACGTACGGCTATAGGCGAGGTCGTCCAGCAACGTAATAAAACGCTCCGCCTGTTCATCAGGGTCATTGGTTTGTTCCTGCTGATACCGAATCCACTTGTCTCTGTTGCGCTTAATAAAAAGTGCTTCCCTCATGCAAAAAATATAAACGATGTCAAATTAATGCAATCATAGCATTCATAAACCGTTTAATTTGCTGTCATGTCTCAGGTTTCTGTTTCTACCCCATTTAATATTTACCTCGAGTTTGAGATAGCGCCTTTTTTCCGGCGGCTGCTGGCTTGGTTTTTAGACATGCTGGTATTGATGCTGTATGCCCGTGGAATGAAGTATTTTCTGGATCAGGTGATTTATGGTCCGGTAGAAATTAGCAAAGGGGTAGATGTGGTGCTGGTGTCGCTTCCCATGCTGCTGTACCACCTGCTGATGGAAACCTTGTATCAGGGGCAAAGCCTGGGTAAAAAAGCCATGGGCATCAGGGTCATCAGCATCGAAGGGGGAGAGCCTCGCCTCGGTCAGTACCTTATGCGCTGGTTGTTTCGCTTATGGGAGTGGCCTATGTTTTTTGGCTATCTGGCTATGGACTCTTACTGGTTTGTGATACAGGTATTACTCACAGGGGTGTTGGGCCTGGTTGTGGTTGTAATTGTAGCGGTGAGCAACAAAAGCCAACGCCTCGGCGATTTGGCAGCCGGCACCACGGTGGTGGATTTACGCTACCGTTATTCGCTGGCCGATACGCTGTTTAAAGAAATCGTGGACGAAAATTATAAAGTTCGTTTTCCGGAGGTGATGCGGTTGAGTGATAGAGACATCAATGCCATCCGGTCGGTCATTGCATACACCGAGAAAAATCAGCAATACGAAACTGCACACCGGGTGGCAGGAAAAGTCAGGGAAGTCCTGAACATCCAAACAGATTTGGAGGTGCTTGACTTCCTTGAAAAGTTGTTGAGTGATTACAACTACCTCGCTACCAAAGACAAAGGTTGATTAGGCAAGTGAGGCAAAAAGCAGCCCGCCGATAATTGCCAGTACATATAATCCCAGTACTACAATCGTTATAATACCAAAGTAGCGGTAAACAGCTTTCAAATTGGCAAATGCTTCAGTAACTGACTCTTGTTGATGGTTGTACAATCCCGAATGTATGGTGAATGCTTTCAACAGCTATGATAGTGAGGGCTTACTGCAAATAACGCTTACTGAGTAGTTTGCCCTTTTGCATGGCTTTGTCTTCTACAAAGGTTTTAAACAGCCAAGAGCTTAGCAGCAAGGCCGATAGCACAAATAAAACACCTGCCACTTTTTGCCCATCATTAAAAAAAGATGAACGGCCACCTGAATAATTGGCCAGTGAAGAAGATACACAGTGAATGAATAATCGTATTTTCTCAGCAACCCGTCCAGTGGTTTTAATGAATGACAAAAGGCCAATAAAATCAAGGGAAAGCTGAGCGGTGTTTCGATAATCTGGTATCCCCAAATACAATTTTTAATGAACCACAACCAGCCAACTACGAGTATCCATTTTCGACATTGTTGATGCCATCCATAATGATACAACAGCATGCCGCTGATGAAAAAATACAGCTGTCCCGGCAACTGATAGCTCATTACGGGGTGCGATTGGTGCAGCAGCAAACGGTAGGCTACAGAAAGCGTCCACAACAGCCACAGCCAAACTATTTTCTTTGGTTTTGCCAGTAGAAACAACAATGGGAATGCAGCATAGAAGCACATCTCAATTTTTAATGTCCATAGTGAACCATTGACCACCGCGGAACCATTGTTGTCGAAAACGCCTGGTAGCGATTGCTGCAAAAAATTGAGTAGTGAGGCATTGGCCAAAACGTACCTGCCAGTTGTTTCATTGACGTATTGCGACAGCGGCAATGCACTTACAGCATAAAGCAAAATCACCTGCAGCGCCACAAGCACCCATACGGGTAGCATAATGCGAAAGAAACGCTGGATGTAAAAGGCTTTCCAACCATTGACTTGTGTTTGCAGCTTGCCATAGCTGTGCATCATGGCAAATCCAGAAAGCACAAAAAAACAAGACACCGCAAAGTCAGCATCAAACAAAAACTTATTGCGGTACAAGCCGGTAAGCGAACCCAAATGGCTGGCCACCACTATCAGCGATAGCAGCAGCCGGGCAGGGGTGCCTCCCAGTAAATACGCAGCTTTGTTATCCATGCATTGCAATAATAACAAACCGGCAACCAATGGCCGCCGGTTTGAATGATGATGTTGAAACCTTTCGCTTAATAGGCACGGGCAAACAGCACCCGCTTGTTGCTGGGCTTGCCGGTGAGTATGCAAGTGCCGGCTTCTTCTTTTGCATCCAAAGGAATACAACGAATAGTGGCCTTGGCGAGGTCTTTAATTTTTTCTTCGGTTTCGGCAGTTCCATCCCAATGCGCTGATACAAAGCCACCCTTGCCATCGAGAATGCTTACAAACTCATCCCAGCTGTTGGCTTCTGTAGTATGCTCCGCCCTGAAGTTTTTCGCTTTTTCAAACAAATGCAGCTGAATTTCATCCAGCAATGTTTTGATGTAAAAAGCAATGCCATCGAGGTTGACGGTCATTTTTTCTTTGGTATCGCGGCGGGCAATTTCGGCTACACCGTTGGCCAAATCACGGGCACCAATGGCCATACGAACAGGTACGCCCTGCAGTTCGTATTCTGCAAACTTCCAGCCCGGACGGGCATGTTCGCTGTCGTCATATTTTACCGAAATGCCGAGGTCTTTCAGCTGGCTGATGATGGGCTTGAGGGTATCGGTAATGGCGGCCAGTTGCTCATCGCCTTTGTAAATGGGTACAATCACCACCTGCAGTGGTGCAATTTTTGGCGGCAATACCAAACCTTGGTTATCGCTGTGGGCCATTACAAGGGCACCAATCAAACGGGTGCTTACGCCCCAGCTGGTAGCCCATACATATTCCAGCTTGTTGTTGCTGTCGCTAAATTTCACATCAAAAGCCTTGGCAAAATTTTGACCCAGGAAGTGCGAAGTGCCGGCTTGCAAAGCTTTGCCATCCTGCATCAGTGCTTCAATACACAAGGTGTCAACGGCACCGGCGAAGCGTTCGCTTTCCGATTTCACGCCTTTCACTACGGGCAGTGCCATGTAGTTTTCTACAAAATCGGCATACACTTCCAGCATTTTTGCGGCTTCTTCACGGGCTTCCTGCTCAGTGGCATGCGCCGTATGGCCTTCCTGCCACAGAAACTCGGCAGTACGCAAAAACAAACGTGTACGCATTTCCCAACGCACTACGTTGGCCCACTGGTTTACCAAAATGGGCAGGTCGCGGTAGCTCTGAATCCAACCTTTGTAAGTATTCCAAATGATGGCTTCGCTGGTAGGACGTACCACCAGCTCTTCTTCCAGCCTGGCTTCGGGGTCTACCATCAGCTTGCCGGGGTTAGCAGGGTCGTTTTTCAGGCGATAATGCGTCACCACCGCACATTCTTTCGCAAAGCCTTCGGCATTTTTTTCTTCGGCTTCAAACAGGCTTTTAGGCACAAACAGCGGGAAGTAGGCGTTTACGTGACCGGTGTCCTTAAACATTTTGTCGAGTACATCCCGCATGTTTTCCCACAGGCGGTAGCCGTAGGGTTTGATAACCATACAGCCACGTACGGCGCTGTAATCGGCCAAACCCGACCGCAATACGAGGTCGTTGTACCATTGCGAATAGTCTTGCTCCATGGGAGTGATCACCTTACTCATAATATACTTTCCTGATAAATGATTGAATGAAGAGCTGCCTGTGGATTTGCCCGCCGGCAGGGCGGCGAAATTAAGCATTTGGAATTAGGTAAGCCTTAACACAAAACGGCAGTTTTTGAATGTCTTTCAATAAAACATTAGCATTTGGTAGTGGAGGAATGAAATAACTTAGCTACCGATACCATTTGCAGATAAAGTGAGCCATTGAACTGGTTTTTTTCTACGAAAAGAGATTGCGCCACGTTTTGTGTTTTACTGCGTCTGATATTTGACACTACTAAAGCCTGTACAGATGAAACACCTCATGTACCCCATGCTCGCCGCCACCGTATTGCTGGCCAGTTGTTCTGCCGCCTTTAAAACCGCAGAAACACCTGATGATGTTTATTATTCTTACGGGCCTACAGCCGCACCCCGCGAAGACCGGGTAGAGGAAGAGGACGGGTACGTAAGCTACTGGCAAGATGCTGACGACCGCTACCTGCGTATGAAGGTGCAAAACCGCGACCGCTGGAATACCATCGATGATGTCAACTACTGGTATGGGTACAACAATCCCACCAGCATGTGGAATCCTTCCTGGAGTTTCAATTCGTGGAATAGCTGGAATACATCTCCATGGATGCTCAACTATGGTACCGGTTGGAATACCTGGAACAATCCTTTTGTATTCAACAGCTATTACAATAGCTGGAATAACCCCTGGTGCTGGAACCGCCCCGTTATCATAGTCAATAAGAATCCTGTTGGAGCTGTTGCACAAACACCTCGTCCTGGCTTTAACAAAGGTGGATATAACAACAGTGTGTTTACCCGTGGCGGCAATGAAAGCTTCAACCGCACAGGTAAGCCTTCTACACAGCAGCAACAGGCTGGTTATGGCAACCGTGATTTGTTCCGCAGCATTTTTAGTTCATCATCTTCTGGCGGCGGCAACAACAGCAATGGCTCTGGCAGCAGCTGGTCTCGTCCGGCACGTATGTTTGAACCTAGCACCAGCAGTTCTTCCGGTTCATCTGGCAGCAGCCGCACTTCCGGTAGCTCTTCTTCTTCATCTTCGTCATCATCATCGTCTTCTTCTTCTTCAGGAAGCAGCCGTGGTGGCCGTGGCGGCAACTAATGCCTTTCATTTTCAACAGCGCATTACAAACCTTCAAGTTCTAACTCCATTGAATAGCCGCCGACCTTTCCCTGTGTCTTATGCGGCCTGCTAATCCTGTATCTGTATGAGAAGTAAATTATTTTTAGCCTCCGCAGCTTTATTGGCGCTGCAACTGGTGGCCAATGCTCAGGTACCCGAAGATGTGCTTCGCTACGCCTACCCGCTGATGGGAGGTACTGCCCGCAATCAGGCCATTGGTGGTGCCATGGGCTCTTTGGGTGGCGATATTACTGCGGCACATATTAACCCCGCAGGTATAGGTATGTACAAAAACAGTGAATTTGTAATGTCGCCCAACTTTAGTTTTCTCAATAACAAATTCAATTTCCGGGGCGATCAAACCAAGTCGAAAGACAACGGCATTGGCTATGGAACATCTGGCTTCGTATGGGGGCACAGCCACAATTCACGGTACAAAAAATCGTCAAGTTCTGCTATTTCGCTTACCATCAACCAAACGGCCAATTACAACAACCGGATGCAATACAAAGGCTTCAACAATTTTAGCAGCTGGAGTGAGCAATACGTGGAAGAACTGGCGAGAAACAGAGCTACAGTGAATCAGGCACTGAATAACTACATTTTTGGTTCTTCACTTGCGTTTCAATTATACCTTGTTGATACTATAGCCGATCAAAATAACAATGTGATAGGCTACCAAAGTCTTGTACCCCTGCCAGGTATAAATGGCGGACCAGAAGGTGTGATGCAAACCAACCTGATTGAAACAAGAGGTGGTGCTCATGAAATAGCCTTGGCATTCGCCAACAATTACAACGATAAACTGCATTTTGGTGTGGCGTTCAATGTGCCTTTCTTTAGCTATCAAAAAGAGCAGACTTATCGGGAAGAAGATATGAGTGGTAATCTCAACAATGACTTTTCTTATTTCGAATACAAAGAGAATTACAAAACAACTGGTTGGGGGTTCAATGCCAAACTGGGCATGATTTTCAGACCCGTAGAAAAATTACGTTTTGGCCTGGCTTTTCATACGCCCACGTTTAGCAGTATGAATGATAGAATTTCTGCCGAAATGAAAGTGAATTCTGAGAATTATACAAACCTGCCTCAGCCGAGGGTAATAACCAGCGATGAGTTGAAAGGCAGCAACAGCAATGCAGGCAACTATAATTACAACATGATTACACCTTACCGTTTATTGGGTTCTTTATCTTTTGTAATAAATGAAGTGAAGGAAGTAAAACGCCAGAAGGGTTTTGTAACGGCAGACATTGAATATGTAAATTACCGGGGCACCCGTTATCAGGCACAAGATGCTACCAATGTTGACGATGTGAACTATTACACCGAACTCAACAATAGTATCAAGAATCGCTACAAAGGCGCTATGAACCTGCGTTTGGGTGGCGAGTTGAAATTCAATACCATCATGACCCGCCTTGGTTTTGCCTACTTGGGTAGTCCTTACGCAACCAAAGAGTTGAAAGGTAGCCGCATGTTGCTGAGTGGTGGCTTGGGCTATCGCAACAAGGGCATGTTTGTAGACCTTACGTATGTGCATGCACTCATCAACTACAGCCATGTGCCTTATTGGCTGGCTGACAAAGCCAACGTAGTAGCCGATGGTAAAAACAGCCGTGGCAATATTGTACTCACGTTTGGATTTAAGTTTATGTAAGCCGCGATGCTATCAACGAAATCATGTCAGGCAGTTGCTGTGGATGAAACCATTGCACTGCCTGATTTTTTTGAACCAGGTCATTTGCCGCTTGGCGTATTGGCGGGTATGTGTGGCTATCAATTCTGCTGCTTCAGTTATACTACATTGGCCATGTATGGCATCAAACAATTCCTGATAACCCACAGTTTGTAAGGCTTGCAGCTGTTCGTAGGGGAGCAGTTCTTTTACCTCCTCTACCAATCCATCTTTCATCATTGCATCTACCCGTAGCTGTATGCGTTGGTTGAGCAATAGCCGCTCCATTTCCAATCCTATGATGAGGGTATCAAACGGTCGTGCATTGCTGCTGCGTTGCTGAAACTGTTTGATGGATTTTCCACTGGCTCGAATCACTTCCAAAGCCCGCAGCATGCGGTGTGGGTTTTGCATTTCGCCACTGGCGGCAAACAATGGATCTTCTTGCTGCAAGGTTTGCTGTAACCACGCTATGCCATGTGCCGCATAATCCTCCCGTATTTGCTCCCGGATAGCAGCCGGAATATCAGGCATAGCATCCAGCCCATCAGTGAGTGCTTTCAGGTACAAGCCAGTGCCACCCACAGCTATCACTACTTTGTATTGCTGAAAAAGAGTGCCGAGTTTTTTTAGTGCCCATTGCTCATACTGTGCGGCATCCACCGGATCGTGTATGCTGTGGCTGGCAATGAAATGATGCGGCACTGCTGCCAACTCTTCATCGGAAGGCCGGGCTACGCCAATGTTCATTTCCCGATAGCATTGACGGCTATCAAAGGAGATAATTTCTGTACGGAAATGTTGCGCTAATGCAATGGCCACGGCCGTTTTGCCGACCGCTGTTGGCCCGGCTACGGCTACCAGTAAGTGCTGCTGACCGGCCATGCGTAAAAAAATTAATAGTCTTCGCCGCTGCTGCTATCGTCGGTAAAAGATTCTTCGTCGCTGCTGGCAGTGTCGCTGTCGCCTTCTTCGCCAAAGCCTTCTTCGTTGCCCTGCAGGTCGTATTTCTCTTCCATTTCGGCAAACTTGGGGCCCAGCAAGCCACGGGTGCCATATTGCAGCGGACCCACACCTTCTTTGCGGCTTACAGAAGGGTACGCAATCTTGCTACTTTCTTCTTTCGACACGTTGATGAGCTCCACCAAAAACACCCAGTTCTTGTTGAAGTCGTACACATAAATAAACTTCTGATTGGTATCGCGGATTTCAGAACCAATGCTGGTTTCTTCCATCAGCAGGGGCGGAGCCTGATAAACTTTGTCGTATTTCTCCAGCGAAATTTCGCGGCCTCGCAACCAGTTGTCGTTGCTGCGATAGAATGTTGCCTGATGCTTGTTGTCGAATTCGTAGGCCTGAAGAATGGTCTTGTGCAAATCGATGAAATACTGTGTATGCTTGATCACAATATCGCGGTAAATGCTTTCGTCTTCTTCGAGATACACCCTGAATTTCAATACTGCCATGGCTACAATGATTGACCCTTGAGGGCCTGCGTTTTGATGTGCGGCAAAGAAAATACTTTTTACCGAACAGGGGTGAGGTTTAATTGTTGGGCCTGCTCCAACATCAGTGCTGTTGCGGCTTCCAGCGTGTTGGGAATGATGCCGTCGAGGATGGCATCTTTAATCGCATTTTTGATAATGCCCACTTCGCGGCTGGGACCAATGCCAAAATATTGCATGATGGTTTCGCCATCAATGGGGGGCTGCCAGTTGCGGATGCGGTCATTCTCTTCTACTTCTACGCAGCGCTGCCGTACCATTTCAAAATTGCTGAGGTAGCGTTTTACCTTCTGTTTGTTTTTCGAAGTAATGTCTGCTTCGCAAAGCGTCATGAGGTCGTCGAAGTGTTCGCCAGCATCAAACAACAGTCGGCGGATGGCGCTATCCGTAATGTTTTCTTTAGTCAGCGAAATGGGCCGCAGGTGAAGTTCTACCAGCAGCTTCACGTATTTCATTTTTTCGTTGAGCGGCAGTTTCAGCTGCGCAAAAATTTTGGGCACCATGCGGCCGCCCACTACTTCGTGCCCGTGAAATGTCCAGCCGTGGCCTTCTTCAAACCGCTTGGTGGCAGGTTTGCCTATGTCGTGCAAAATGGCCGCCCAGCGCAACCACAGGTCACGGGTGTTTTCGCTGATGTTGTCGAGCACTTGCAGGGTATGGTAAAAATTGTCTTTGTGCCCGTGCCCGTCGAGGTATTGAGCTCCGGCCAGCGCCACCATCTGCGGAAAAATGAGTTTGAGCAAACCCGTATCGTACAGCAGTTTGAAGCCAACCGAGGGCTTGCTGCTGAGGATGATTTTATTGAGTTCATCAACAATCCGTTCTTTCGACACAATGCTGATGCGGTGGGCATCGGTTTTGATGGCCGCCAGTGTGGTTTCGTGAATGGTAAACTGTAGCTGACTGGCAAAGCGGATGGCCCGCATCATACGCAGCGGATCGTCGCTGAAGGTTTGGATGGGATCCTGCGGGGTGATGATGCATTTTTCCTGCAGGTGTTGAATGCCGCCAAAAGGATCAACCAGTGTGCCGTAGTCTTTGGCATTGAGGCTGATGGCCAGCGCATTGATGGTGAAGTCGCGGCGCAATTGGTCGTCTTCAATAGTGCCGGGTTCCACGGCTGGTTTGCGGCTGTCGCGGTTGTAGCTTTCCTTGCGGGCCCCAACAAACTCAATGTCGAAATCGGCAATGCGGATATGGGCGGTGCCAAAATTTTTAAAGAAGCTGACATGGGGGCGGGGCTTAAACAAATCGGCCACGGCATGCGCCAGCGCAATGCCATCGCCGGTGCATACAATATCTGCGTCTTTGGTGGGGCGTTGCAAAATTTTATCCCGTACAAACCCACCAATCACCCAGGCCTCCATGCCAAGATGCTGTGCCCGGGAGGAAATTTTTTCGAAAATGCTGGCTTCGTACGCTTGTAAAGGAATGTGCATGCGCCGCAAAAATAACGGTATTGAGGTGGATGGATAAAGGGACGCGGATAAACAGGGGCCGCGGAATAGCAGGATGAAAACAGATTTTCGCGGATGATGTTGCTGTCGCAGGCCTCCCGGCTTGTGACGATGCGTTACTAATGCTCTAAACAAAGTCAGCTTCAAAGTATGGCAGCAAATGCACCGACTAGATGGTATGCGGATTGGATGGGTTGAAACAGATTTTGGACGATAAACAATAGGACGCGGATTTGAAAGATTGGGACAGATTTTCACGGATTTAATCAGAAGCCATACATTTTGTGAAAGCCCTGAAGGGGCGTCAAAACAAAGCCAAGGGTGAAGCCCTTGGTTAAAAAAATTTCTCCCTATGTTTTTTTTAGCCACGGGTTTCAACCCGTGGATGATGAAATACATTCTTACACATCAGGGGTTTTAACCCATTTTCTATTGAGGCCAAAACTTTAAAAATACAACCCATGCAACCGCATTTTCCCATTGCTGAGCACCAACGTAGGGGCGGGGAGTTTAAAGGCATTGAGGCAGAAAAAAACGCTTTTCAACAATTTGCTACGGGTTCGGATGCGGGTGAAATCGATATCAGGAGCCAGGTAAATCTCACGTACTCTTTGTACATCGTTGCGGGTGAAGGTGGTGCTGCCATCGGCCCAGGTATTGCTGAAGCCGCCCAGCATGCCGCCGGCGCCATAGCCTACGGCAATGTTGAGCCACGGCGGCAGGTTGCTTTGTTTGAAAAACGATTTCAGGTTGGCACTTAGCCAGTAGGTCTGTCCGTTGTAATCTTTGAGCATGCGTTCGGGCAGGCTGCTGCCAAACAGGTTGTTGGCCCGCTGCTCCAGCATGCCTTGTGAGTAGTTCATTTTGTGAAACGAAAACTTGAAACTGATGCGCTGCTCGGCCCAGGCCAGCTCTTGGCCAATGAGCAGGCCACTGCCCACGGTATTGGCGGCAATATCGCTCCAGCTCCAGCCCCATTCGGCACTATGGGCATCCAGCACTTCTATCACGGTTTGAAAGGCAAACCCACTCATGCCGCCCAGCCAAATTTGTTGGTTGCGGTTGAGGCCCGCCCATTTCCAGCTGGCCATGCTGGCACGGCTAAGCTGGTAGGCACTCCAGGCGTGGCCCACTTTGTCTACCTGCTGCCATTCCTTGCTATCGTTGAAGGTTTGGAAACTCGTTTTGGGGTAGTCTTTGTACCAGGCTTGGTTGAGCAAAAGCAACGAACCGCCATAAATGCCTGCATGCAACCCTGCAACGGTATACACTCTTTTTGTATTGGGCAATGCCACGTATGCGGCGGAATCGGGTACACGGGTGTAAATGGTATCGAGGCTGGCATGACGAATGACTTCCAGCGGCAGGCTATCGGTGCGGGTTTGGGCACTGCTGCCCATGCTGAACAGGCAAAGCAGCAGGAACGCTGAGTAGCGGTATGCAGCAGAAGTGAGTGACACAACTTGGTTCAATAGTAGCAGGGGTGCTGGTAAACAAAAAGACATTAGCAAACTTACGGTGCTGCCATTTATAGAGATGAGCAAGGTTTGTGAAATGGAAGTAATTTCCGAATATCTTAGCCGCTCTTTGGAAGGAGGCAACTGCAGGCAGAATCCACCTTTCGGAGGACATATTCAAACCACAAACAACGATATATGGACGCAGCAATTAAAGCCAAAGTAGAAAGCTGGCTGGCGGGCAATTTTGACGCAGACACCAAGGCCTACATTACCGATGCACTGGCCAATAACCCCGATGATTTGGTAGAAGGATTTTATAAAAACCTGGAGTTTGGTACAGGCGGCCTGCGTGGCGTAATGGGCATTGGTACCAACCGCATGAATAAATACACGGTGGGTATGGCCACTCAAGGCTATGCCAACTACCTGAAGCAAAGTTTTGGCGAAGGCATCAGCGTGGCCATTGCACACGACAGCCGCAACAACAGCCGTTTTTTTGCTGAAACAGTGGCCAATGTAATGGGTGCCAACGGTATTAAAGTGTACCTGTTTGAAAGCCTGCGGCCTACACCAGAGTTGAGCTTTGCCATTCGTCACCTCGGCTGCAAGGGCGGCGTGGTGTGTACGGCCAGCCACAACCCCAAAGAGTACAACGGCTACAAAGCCTATTGGGAAGATGGTGCACAACTGGTGCCACCACACGATAAAAACGTGATTACCGAGGTAGATAAAATTCTTTCCGTTGACGATGTGAAATGGACTGGCGGCGAAGCCAACATCACTTTGATAGGTGAGGAGCTGGATGCGGCTTACACCGAAATGGTGAAGAGCCTGAGCATTTACCCCGATGCCTGCGAACGCCAGCATGATTTGAAGATTGTGTACACCAGCATTCATGGCAGTGGCATTCAGCTGGTGCCCCGGGTACTGAAGCGTTTTGGTTTTACCAACGTAACTGTGGTAGAAGAACAGGCTACGCCAGACGGCAATTTTCCAACCGTGCACAGCCCCAACCCCGAAGAGAAAGATGCCATGAGCATTGGTTTGGACAAGGCCAAACAAATAGATGCCGACATCCTTTTGGGTACCGACCCCGATGCCGACCGTGTGGGCATTGGCATTAAAGACACCGACGGCAACTGGGTGCTGATGAATGGCAACCAAACGGCGGTGTTGGCTTTTAACTATATGATTGAAGCCCGCAAGGCGAAGGGCATTGCACAGCCCAACGATATGGTGATCAAAACCATTGTAACCACCGACATGATCGACCGCATTGCAGAGCAGAGCGGAGTGGCTTGCTACGATGTATTGACCGGCTTTAAATACATCAGCGAAATGATTCGGGAAAAGACCGGCAAAGAAAATTATATCGTTGGTGGCGAAGAAAGCTATGGCCTGATGATTGGCGACCAGATTCGTGATAAGGATGCGGTGAGTGCCGTGGCCCTGCTGTGCGAAATGGCTGCTTATGAAAAAGATAAAGGCCGCAGCCTGTTTGAAAAACTGGTAGACCTGTATGTACAGTACGGTTGCTATCAGGAGCACCTCATTTCCATTACCAAAAAAGGCATGAATGGCCAGAAGGAAATTGCGGAAATGATGGAAAGCTACCGCAACAATCCGCCTGCACAACTGGGCGGTGTGGCGGTGGCGCAACTGCTCGACTACCAGCTGCAGCAAGGCACCAACCTGCCTGCAGGCGATACCTTCCCCATTGCACTCACCAAGAGCAACGTGCTGCAATTTGTGCTGGCCGATGGCAGTAAGGTAAGTGCCCGCCCCAGCGGTACAGAGCCTAAAATCAAGTTTTACTTTAGTGTAAATGCCCCGCTGGACAATGCCGCCAATTACAAAACGGTACAAGCCGGTTTGATGGCCCGTATTGAAGCGATCATCAAGGATATGAACTTGTAAAAGTTGTTGAACAACGATATCAGGAAGCCGGTGAGTGCAGTGGCATCACCGGCTTTTTTATTGTCCGAAACGGCCAATGGCTTTCTTTCAACAATCGTGGGAAATGAGTGCTTTGATGAGCTGCACAGATTAACCGGAATGCTGCATCTTGCGGGCTGTATCTTTATGGGCACAAGCATTTTATCATTGCATACCGACGATTACAGAACCAAAGGGCTGCGCAAACAACTCATTGATAGTTTGGCGGAAAAAGGCATCAGCGATGAGCTGGTATTGGAAGCCATGCGCAATATCCCCCGGCATTTCTTTTTAGACCCGGCATTGGATAAAATAGCCTACGAAGACCGGGCTTTTCCCATTGGTGAAGGACAAACCATCAGCCAGCCTTACACTGTGGCTTACCAGAGTGAACTGCTCAATATTACACCCGGCGAACGGGTATTGGAAATAGGAACTGGTAGTGCTTATCAGGCATCGGTATTGGCCGAAATGGGAGCCGAAGTATTTACGATTGAACGGCAACAAAAGCTGTACGATAAAGTGCAGAAGTCGTACCCGTTTGCAGAGCGGCACCGCAAGTTGTACTTTTTTATGGTGATGGTTTTAAAGGTCTGCCTGAGTATGCCCCTTTTGATAAAGTGTTGGTAACGGCAGCGGCTCCCTTTGTACCGCAGGCGCTGCTCGATCAGCTAAAGCCCGAAGGCATGCTGGTGATACCGGTAGATGAAGGCGAAGCCCAACGCATGAAACGCATCATTAAAAAAGCCGACGGCCGCTTGATTGAAGAGCTGTACGATGTGTTTCGGTTTGTGCCCATGCTGAAAGGAAAGAATGAGCAGCCTCCAAAAAAATAAACATGCAACAACTGACGAAATGGATAAAACGCAAGCTGCGCAGACCAGTGCGGGAATGGCAGATAGCCAAGAGCTATCGGCAACCATTGCCAGCAGCAATGCCTGAGCGTTATAAACCATGTGTGGTGCATGTAATGAACAATCAATTGAAGCATGGTGGTTTGCTCGATCGCATCAAAGGCAGTATTTCGGCTTATCAGATATCACAGCAACTAGGCTGTGATTTTAAAATTTATGTAGACAAGGACAGCTTCGATTTATTCAAATACCTCTCACCAAAAGACGCTTCACTAGTTTGCAGTACAGAAGAATTATACTTGAACACAAAACTGTCAAAACCTTTGTACCTGAATGATGTGCAACTAACATCAGCCACAAAGTTGTTGCACCAGTTTCGTGGAAAGTACAGACAGTTTCATGTGTATGGCAATCAGGATTATACCAGTTTGCTACAACCACAACTATCCAAAGAAGATTACGGAAAATATTGGTCGAGCCTGTTTCAACAGTTGTTTCAGTTCAGCGATTTTTTGGTAGCGCATGCTGCCGCAAAACTGCCCAAGAATGAACTGCCTCTTGTAGGTGTGCATTCTAGATTCATGGGTTTGCTGGGCGATTTTCAAGATGTAAACAACGCTACTATTGATTCAGCTTCACAAAATGAACTGCTGGAAAAATGCATTGCATCAGTAAGGCAGATTGCCATGGAGAACACCGACTGCAACATTTTAGCAGTGTCTGACTCTGCCCGCTTTTTACAAGCTGTTCAGCAGGATGCAACCATTCACCACTATGCGTCTAGATTGCTGATTGATGCGGACAATATTGGTCACATTGATGTGAACCATGCAGATGATGTGTTGTGCAAAGCCTTCACCGATTTTTACCTCTTGTGCCAGTGCAGGCAAATACACCAACTGCTCTTGGGTGAGATGTATCACAGTCAGTTTTCGAGGTATGCTGCCTATGTGGGTGGCGCTACATTATTGGCGGTACAAGAGTAGCAGTCTACAAGTTTTCTTTCAACAGTTTTGTGGTGCGTATACCCAACGCCTCAATTTTTGTGCTATCAAAAATGGTATCGCCGCTTTCGATAAGGGCAGCTTGTGCAGGCCATTCGGCAAATTCAACAGTGCTGCCATATTTTTTAGCGACCAATTCTGCTACTTCCAACAACGAGTAAGTCTCACCACCAAGATTATAGATTTCTCCATCTGTATTATCCATCGTTGCTGCCTGCAGCATGGCAGTTACAATATCCAGCATGTGCGAAAACGTACGTTTCAGTTGTCCATCGCCATACAATGAAATGGGTTGTCCTTTTGCTGCCATCGATTCAAAAAAGCCAATGGTTCCATACGACGACGTAGCATCGGTGAGATTGCCATAAGGAATACACAACCTGAAAACAGTATAATGAATGCCCCATGCTTTTTTGAATGCTGCCAGATAATGTTCGCAGGCTATTTTGTTGACAGCATAGGGCGTTAACGGCAACAGTTGGTCAGTTTCTTTGAGCGGCGTATTGGCGATGCCTTTGTACACCAAACGTGTAGAAGGAAAGACAATTCTGCCTTTGGCTTGTTGTTGCTGGTATTGACGAATGAAGTGCAGCAATCCAAGCTCGTTGATTCGGAGATAGGTATCGGCCTGCTCAAATCCATTCCAGGTGCCGGTAAGTCCGGAAAAGAAAAAAATGAGTTCAAATGTTGCGAGGTCGATTTGTGCTACACTGCTGGCGTCAGCCACATCTATACTGTAATACTCGAAGCCATTTTGAAAACCTGAAGGCTGAATATCTGAACCCGTAACGGTCCAGCCTTGCTGTTGCAAATACCAGCACATGTTTCGGCCGAGGTAGCCATTGCAGCCAAAAACCATTGCTTTTTTCATGAGTGTTGATTTGCTTTTTCAAACACGGCAGAAATGAGTGCAGATTGGGCTTCTATCTGGGCAAATTGCCAATCGGGTTGTTCCAGTATGCTGCGGTAAAACTGCTGCAATAATTTTTGAAAATGATTGTCGGCAGGCAATTGCAGGCTGGTAATGCCATCGGGTTTTTCAATCTCCACTGTTGGCGCAAAACCAGGAGCAGCAGTAAAGGCCCGCTTCATTACCATTTTACCCGTGGTGCCCCATAGTTCAATATTGTTTTGGTAAAAATGGTTGAAGCCAAAGCTTAACTGAGCACAAATACCTTCTTCATTTTGCAGCAATACATGGTCGTTGAAATCTACTTCATGGCCATCGTTGTTGAGTACTGCACCCACTACCTGTAGTCGCTTTCCTAAAAACAACTGTGCCGCCAGCAAGGTGTAAGCACCGGCATCGAGCAATGCACCACCACCCAATTCTTTTTTATACCGGATGTTATCAGCGGCATCAAACATGGGAAAACCAAAGCTGCTGCGTACGGCCTGTAACTGGCCAATCGTTCCATTGGCCAACTCATTTTGTACGTAGGTCATTTGTGAATGAAACGGAAACATGAAGTTTTCAAAAACACAAAGACTTTTTTCTTTCGCCAGTGCCAGTATAGCCTTTGTATCGGTTATGTTGCTGGTAAAAGATTTTTCTACCAGCACATGCTTGCCGGCTTGCAGCGCCTTCATGAGCCATTCGGTATGTATGCCAATGGGTAGTGGCATGTACACTACTTCAATATCTGTGCGTTGCAACAGATCCTCGTAGCTGCCTACAGCATCACAATTGAATTGTTGTGCATACGCTTCTGCTTTGCTAATGGAGCGGCTGGCAATGGCTTTCAGCTCAAACAAACCTGAGTTTTTCAACTCTTGTATAAATGATCTTTTAGCGAAGGCGGAGCAGCCCAGTACGCCAATGGGTAAAATACGACTCATGGTAAAATCAGATAAAGCCAATGGTGGATAATAGGCTTCGGGCCTGTATGTTCAGGTAGTTGTTGAATTTGATAAATGTTTGCAACTGATGCAAGGTCATCCAGGTAAAGTTTTCCGGAAGCGACAAAGCAGCAGCATTGGGAACATGCACCATCAGGTTGCGGTTTTGCTCTTGGTAAAAGCGACCACCTTCTTCAGATTGTTTGGCATCGTACCAAATGTTTTCTGGTGCAGCATTTAGTACCACATCCAAAAATGGCACAGTGTATTCAGGATTGCGGTAGTCGCCGGTAATGGTTTGTACAGTAGGCGCCAGTTCGAGGATGTCGAAATTGCCACACTCCAGTTTGGCCTGCACCAAAAAGTGTAACACGCCGTGTATTTCAGTAATCACGAAAGCAATCAATCCTTCATTGATGGGTTGTACCAAGGGTTGGCTCCAGCTGGACACTTCCCGGTTGCTGATGGCCACTTTGGTTGCAATCACTTTAAAAAAACGTCCCGATTCATGTTTGATTTCGCTGTCTGTAATCATCCAGCCTTTTACGCTGTGCAATGGAATTTGCCTGATGCGTAATTCGTATTGGCACTTGAGCTGTGTAATCCAGGCAATCAATTCATCGAAAGAGTATAGCGCAATGTTTTTCTCAAAAAATGATTTGAAAAATAATGTGCCTTTGGTTCCTTCCGGCAAGCCATTCATGCCAAACTCGCTGAACAGTTTATAGCCTATGCAAGAGATAACAGTTCGGGTGTCCATGTTCACCACATTGCTGTAGCGCATCAGCAATTTTATTTGGGCGAGTGTCAACCATACAAAGTCTTCCTGCACTGTAATCTCTTCATCCACTTTTACAATCAGGTTGCGGTTTCTTTTTTGCAAAAAACGAGCCCCTTGTTCTGATTGAAGTTGGTCGAATAGTACGTTGGCGGGGCTTGCATTTTTGAAATGCTCCAGGTAGGCCGGTTGCTTGCCGCCATGCACTTGCGTGTAGTTGCTTTTGGTGGCTTGCAGGGTTGGCGAAAGCTGCACGTTATTGATATTGCCCGGTTCAATTTTTGCCTGCAACAAAAAATAGAGAACCCCATCAAACTCTTTTACCAAAATGCCGAGGTAGCCAATTTCGGGCTGATTGATGATGGGCTGCTGCCACGAAGGTACCAAGCCCCCAGTTGGTTTGCACATCAATACCATCAATGGAAAAGAAACGACCTGATACATGCCGGAGGCTTGACTTGTCTTCATCAAACTGCCAGCCTTGTAATTGGTTGAAAGCAATTTGTTCTACCGTTACCGTTACCTCATTATTGCGTTGTTGTAACCAGGCCAATACTTCTGATGTGGAGATGAAAGGATTGCTCTCGGTAAAGGCCGACCGGAGTAATTGAATCGAAACGTCGTGTTGTAAAACAGCAAAACTGTTGGTAAAACCCATGAGTGCAAGTTTGAATAAAGCTATGGATGCTGCGCAGATGTTACTTTGAAAATGACATCCGTGCGGCAGTCAAATATAGTTGCGGCAGTTGCATCATTTTCCTTTCTTTTTTAAAAACACATCGTAATGGGTAAGCACGTTGTAATAACGGGTCGATTGCGGCTCGTTGCCAGCTACATCAACCGTTTCATGAAAAATACAGGAGAGTACGGATTGGTCGTACCGGTGGTTTAGCCTTGAGCATCCGTTCGGGGCTATTATTTGCTGATCCAGTGCCAGGCGCATCCATTTTTCCACCATGCTCATAGCAAGCGGACTGCTGAAAGAAAACGACCAGTAGCAACCATTGAGTACCGTTTTATTTACCAACTTATGTTGGTCAAAATGTTGACATGTTGATGGATGTGTCCAATCCAACACTTTGCCAGACGTGTAGGGAAAATAATAACCGTTTTGCTGAAGGTAGTAACGGGCCACAGAGAATTTTCCTATCACAAAATTTCTGGCATCCAGATAAGTAATGTCGCACTGCAGGCTGTGCAAAGCATCGTATACCAATGCCACCTTCCAGGCATAGCTGCCGTACGGAAATAATTGAAGGTTGAAATGTGCGGGGTATTTATCAAAGTCAAAATATTTGACGGTTACCTGCGGAATTTGTTCCAGCATGTTGATTTGTGCTGCGTCCAGTCCGATATCATAAATTAAAATGGATTCGGTTTCGTACCGGCGTATGGACAATACCAACCGATGCAGGGATTCAAAATACGGAGCACTGGCTGCGGTTACAAAAACATGTTTGGTTGAACTGGAGGAAGTAAGAAATCTTTTGAAAATAAATGACAGGTTGACTAACCTGCACCTGAGTTTTCTGATGAGTAAAGATTGTTTGAGTTGCTTCATGTAAGGAACGCATTCATTTTGTGCAAGGTAATATTAATGCATGGTGTACATCCGGCGAAGTTGAATGGCTAATGATGTAACCCGGTATCTTTGAACGGTTAGCTCAAGTCCATGATTCAGGTATTCTGCACCGCACCAACTATTTCTTCTTCCGGCAAATATTATCTATTTCCGTTGTTAGAGCCGTTTTTACAACCAGCCGCCATTGCTACAGATGTAGCTAAAACGGTGAATCCGCAGTGGAAAAAACATTATACCATTACAGCAGATGCCGCTACTGCCAATGTTTTTATTTTGCCCATGGATATTGCCTGGTATTTACACACTGGGCAGCGACAGGTGGTAGAGGAATTTATTGCAACAGCCAAGCAATGGCAAAAGCCTTGCTGGATATTTTCTGGCGGCGATTATGGCATTTCCTGGCCCGATCAGTATGTGCAAATTTTACGCCTGTCTGGTACGAGGTCGGGCAACAAAGGCAACCAGTTTGTGATGCCGCCGTTTATGCCAGACCCTCTTTGCCTCGCCGCTGAAAGGGATATCAAACTATTGGATTTACCTTCAAAACCTACCGTAGGTTTTTGTGGGCAGGCAAATGGAAGCCAGTTGGCCCGGTTAAAGGATTACGTACGTGCTGCTGTAAAATGGATAAAGCAACTGCAAGGAAATTATCTATACGATTTGCAGCCATTTACTTCAACCACTTATCAACGGTATCAGGTATTGCAAACATTACAACAGGAGCAGTTGGTAAATGCCAACTTTTTATTGTTTGACCAATACAAAGGAGGTGCGAGTAGTGAGGAGCAACAAGTACAATCCCGACTCCGATATTATCAAAACATCAGCAACAATGCCTACACACTTTGTATCAGAGGTGCTGGTAATTTTTCGGTACGGTTTTATGATTGTTTGGCCAGTGGCAGAATTCCAGTATTGATAGATACCGACAGCATGCTGCCATTGGAAAACCTGATTGATTGGAATGCGCATATACTTAAGGTGCCAGCACATAAAATGACTGAAGCTGCCCGGTTATTAATAGCATTTCATCAGC
Organism: Phnomibacter ginsenosidimutans; assembly: GCF_009740285.1. Taxonomy (GTDB): domain Bacteria; phylum Bacteroidota; class Bacteroidia; order Chitinophagales; family Chitinophagaceae; genus Phnomibacter; species Phnomibacter ginsenosidimutans. The sequence continues at coordinate 2,859,921 of NZ_CP046566.1, read as the reverse complement.
CATTCTCATTGGATCAATGGCAGCAGTTACAATTGACCAATCGACATCTTTGGCAAGAGAAGCTAACCTATGATGGCTTCTTTGCACATTTCCATTTACTGCCACCCAATCAAAGCTTTGCACATTTGTATTCATAAAAAAGGCCTCTCTTTCGAGAGGCCCGGGGAATTGTTTCTGAAGCAAACCCCAAATAAGTTCAATGTCTGTTAGGACGTTATTGCATGTTCATTCCTTCGCTCATGCCTTCCATTTCGCCTTTCATGTTTTTGCGTTTGAAGAGGCTGGCATCAAGCTTGCCAAAACGCCAGTTGAACTGCAGGCGCAATACCTGCGGGTCGCGACGACGGCTGAGGTTTTGCAGGAAGAAATCGCTGCTGGTTGTAACATCATAAATGCGGGTACGGAAAATGTCATTCATGCTCAGGGTGAGTGAGCCGGCATACCCTTGTCCGTTTTTGTTTTTAATGATGTCGCGGCGAATGCTGAAGTCTGCACCGTAGTTCGGATTTACAAAACCGTTGCTACCTGCAGCCATCATGCCACCACCCATGGGGCCGCCACCCATCATACCACCACCGCGGCCACCGCCTGCTGGCAGTACGGTTTTGCTTTGGTAGTCGGCATTCAGTTGCAGTGTCCACTGGTTGGTTTTACCCAATCGCTGTGTCATGGTAAGCTTACCAAAAAAACTGGTTTGGCTGTTGTTCAAGTCACTCTTGATGTTTTCGCTGTTGATAGTAGCATTGTAAAAGTTCAGGTTCGTGGTCATTTCAAATTTCTTACTGAACTTGTTGTTGCTGGTCAATTCTAACCCATAGGTGGTTGAATTGTTGGCGTTAATCCAGGTATTGTAAATAGCACTGTCTTTGCTTATCTGGTTCAAATCTTTGTACTGAAAACGGGTGAGCAAACCAGAGGTATACTTGAAGTAAGTAGACACCAGCAATGTATGGTTGTTGTTGAACTGCTGACTGAAGTTGGCTTCAAGGCTATTGGTAAATTCAGGCGACAAGCCGGGGTTGCCTACACTCAGGTTCAGCGGATCTGTAAAGTCGATGAAGGGCATCAACTGAAAGAAGTTTGGACGGTTGATACGGCGGGTGTAGTTGAACTGTATGTCGCTGCGGTCAGTGACTTTATAGCTCAAAAAGGCAGAGGGGAAAAGCGAAATCGGGAAATCGACATTGAAGCTGGAATCCAGTGATACCAGCTTGCCATCGTAGTTGCTGCTTTCTGCACGAAGGCCAAAGTTGTAACCGAGTTTGCCTTCTTTACCCAACTTGCCGGTGAAAGATGCATAGGCCGCAAATACACGGTCAGTAAATTCGTAGTCGTTGCTTACGGCAGGCACCAGCACAAATCCATTTGTGTTGTAGTTGTAAATGAAGTTGTTGTTATCTGCACTAAAATTGCGCAGCTGTGCCCGAAGGCCCGATTCAAACTTTACATTGTTCGAAAGCTTATTGGTATAATCCGTTTGGGCTACAACAAAGGTGCTGGTGGTACCACTTTGTGTACGTTGCAGGGCAGGGTTGCCCTTGGGGTTATTGTTGGCATCCATCAACTGATTGTTGAAGTTAGATGTGCCATCACTGTTCATGTTGTTGAAGTTTACATCGGCGGTCCACTCATGTCCAGGCTTGGCAAAGAGGTGTTTGAAGCTCAGCGAAGTACCAAAGTTCCGGAAGCTGCGGTCGCTTTCGGTAAGGCGACGGGTGAGCGAAGAAGTGGGGGGCGTAAACAGCGTGTCGTATTTGATGTAGTTGAATTCTTCATTGTCGAAGCTACCCCGTACCAGATTGGTAGAAAGTGTCAGTGTATTTCTGTTGTCAATAAAGAAGTCGGCACCGGCACGGCCAAAAGCAAAGAAGCCACGGTTGGTACTGTTTACATCCTGCGCAATAGCGTAAGCCGGCAGGTTGCTGGTGGGTGTATAATTTGTTGCAATGTCGCTCCAGCCAAGGCTTTTGCGGGCACTAAAGTTGCCAGATGCAAAAATGTTAACCTTCTGCTGGCGTACGTTGATATCGCCACCAAGGTTGGGCCGAAAACGACTATCCATACCGGCCCTCAAAGAACCATTGTAGCCTGTCTTTTTATTCTTTTTCAACACCACATTCAAAATGGCAGCCATGCCACCAGAGGCGTCATACTTGGCCGATGGGTTTGTGATGAGTTCTACGCTTTGAATATCGTCGGCCGGAATTTGATCCAGAGAAAGGGTAGTAGGACGACCATCGATAAACAAAGTGGGGGCCGCATTGCGAACCGAAACATTACCGTCTATATCCACATTTACCGAAGGAATTTGACGCATGATATCAACAGCAGATGAACCTGATGCTGCCAAACTTTTATCAACGTTGAATATTTTCCGGTCGATGCCCATTTGCATCATGGGGCGGTTGCCGGTAACGGTTACATTTTCCAGCACTTTAGCATCGGGTTTCAGCAAAAAGTTGCCGAGGTCTTTATCGGCGAGGCTGGCAAGTTGGCTCATATCGCCACCCAAGGCTTTACGCAGCACCTCCATCATGTTGGGGGCTTGCTGTGCTGGCTTGGCTTTTCCAGAGTCGGCTTTAGCAGGCGCCTGATTCATGCTGGCAAAAGCCTGCATCAGTTTCTGCTGCATTTCTGCCGTCAAAAAAGAAACCTTCTGCTCCAGCGTCACGTAGCCAATGGCAGAAATACGAATGCGGTAGTCGCCCATCATGGGCACGTTTTCCAACGAAAAATCGCCGTTGGCGGGAGTGAGCATGCCAGAAAGAATGGTGTCTTTGCGTTGCTTTTTGGCCATGTCAAACTTGCTGCTCACAATTTGTACAGATACGGCATCGAGTGGTTTGCCGGTGGTGCTGTCGAGTACTTTGCCGTAAAAACGACCGGTTTGGCCGGCACCCATGGGCATGCCTGCACCCATACGGCCGCCACCCATTGGTTGCGCCAGGGCCAAAGTGCTACTTAAAATGCAGAGAAAGAGTGTTAATTGAATTTTCATAAAATGCGTGTATGCCTGTTTATTTTTTCTGTAGGGCTTTTGTCATCGTTTTGTCATGTTGACGAACGTTAGCATGACAAAAATCCAACGAGATTGTTTGACGGCTGTTGCCTCCGTACCCCTCGTGGTAAGTGTTAAGAAATGGATAAATGGAGATTAGGCTGTAAAAACGGTGATAGCCACCTGCAGTAAACCAATGATGAAACCCAGCACCCCGCCCAGTATTTCTACAAACTTGAATTCCTTCGACATAATCTGTAGTAAAATGGTTTCCAGCTTGTCTGTAGAAAAGGCCGCAACTTTTTCGGTTACAATTTTTTCGAGGTCCAGCTGTTCTTTCAGTTCGGCGGCGTATTCGTGCATCAGCGATGGAAACAGCGTGGTCAGCTCTTCCATAAACACAGCTTTGAGCTTGCCAATGGTTTTGTCGCCAATAAACATGCTGATCATGGGCATTTCGGTGGCCAGTTTTTCCCGCAAAAAATGATCGATGTGCTTTTCAATGAGGGGCTGTACTTTTTCCAAGTTGCCCGGGCTGCTGATGGTGTTGGCTATTTCGTCGAAAGAGAGCAGTTCTTCACTTACAAGCTTGCCCAGTTTTTGGGCAAATTGCTGCTGCCGTTTGGGAAAAATACCCTGCACGGTAATGCCCAACACAGATACCGGATTGCGGGGATGAAAAAGCATTTTGATGGCTATCCAGTTGGTAAACCAACCGATAAACGCCGAGATGACAGGTATTAACCAAAGCCAGATATTCATGCTATGTGGGGCCTTTTACAAACAAAACCTCCTGACATGCAGGAGGTTTTATCTTGAAATTGAAAGAGGGAGAATGATGGGTCTCGAACCCACGGCCTTCAGTGCCACAAACTGACGCTCTAACCTACTGAGCTACACTCTCCGTTTTTTCGGAGCGCAAAAATAGGGAAATCAGTTTTGCAGAAACAAAAATAGCTGGCATTTTTTTCTTGCCTTGTTTTCGAAGCACGAATGCCGAACCCGTGTCTAGCTTTATTGCTGTTGAATAAAAAGCCTTCGGGGTTTGTTAATTTCAACCATCGGCTGCATAACATTGTAGTTTATCAGTACGTTTGAAACTCATGCGGAAAATCGGACAATTTATGATGAACAAAAGAGTATGGCCTTTCTTGGTGCCTGTTATTGCCCTGTTGGTTTTTGTTGGAATCAAAAGCTGGGGAAGCGGCAGATCTAACGAGCCGGGCAGCAAGTATGAACGCATTCTTACCATTGTAGCAGACCTGCTGGAGCAAGGTCATTACAGCCCCAAGCGTCTCGACGATAATTTTTCGAAGCAGGTGTTTAAAACTTACCTCAACAGCATCGACCCCGACAGAACTATTTTTCTGAAAAGCGATATTGATGTGCTGAAGCAATACGAATTAAAAATTGATGATGAGTTGAAAAATGGCAACATGGAATTTATTCCTGCGTTGGATGCCATTTACGCCAAGCGTTTGGCCGAATCTGCTACCATCTACAAAAGCATTTTGGCGAAGCCATTCGACTTTACGGTAAAAGAAACGGTGGCACTGGACATGGAAAAAGAGCCTTTTGCCAACAACGATGCACAGCGCCGCGAAAACTGGCGCAAACGCTTGAAGTATATGACGCTGGAGCGTTATGCAGATGCGTTGGAAAACCGGGAGAGCAATAAGAATGTCAAAGATTTTGTAGTAAAAGCAGACACTACGCTGGAGCGGGAAAGCCGCGAAAGAGTACTGAAAATTTGGGACCGCACTTACGACCGGTTGAAAAACAAATTCACCCTGGATGAAAAGTTCAATCAGTACATCAATACGATTGCTGAAACTATGGACCCGCATACGCAGTTTTTTCCACCTATTGAAAAAAGGGCTTTTGACGAAGCCATGAGCGGTGAATTTTTTGGCATTGGTGCACAGCTGAGTGAGCAAGATGGTGCTATTAAAATAGTAAGTGTAGTAACCGGCAGCCCCGCCTGGAAAAGTGGAGAAATACAAGTAAATGATGTGATTTTGAAAGTAGGGCAGGGTGCCGCAGAACCAGTAGATGTAACTGGTTTTGAAACAACCGATGCGGTTAAACTGATTCGTGGTCAAAAGGGCACAGAAGTGCGGCTGACCATTAAAAAAACTGATGGCTCAGTCAAAGTGGTTTCACTTATCCGCGACCGCATTGTGCAGGAAGAAACTTTTGCCCGCAGTGCCATCGTAAATGGAACACACAAAATCGGGTACATCTATCTTCCGGAGTTTTACGCCAATTTCGATGATCCGAACGGTGCCCGCTGTGCACGTGACGTGGCCAACGAAATCAAAAAACTGAAAGAAGCCAATGTAGATGGCATTGTAATGGACCTGCGCTACAACGGTGGCGGTAGCCTGCAGGATGTGATTCAGATGGTGGGCCTGTTTATTGAAGACGGCCCTGTGGTACAGGTAAAAGACCGTGATGGCGATGCTAGTATTTACCGCGATAAAGATAAGGGTGTATTGTACAATGGTCCGCTGGCAGTAATGATCAATGAGTTTAGTGCATCGGCATCAGAAATATTTGCTGCGGCCATTCAAGACTATCATCGTGGTATTGTAGTGGGCACACCCAGCTATGGCAAGGGTACTGTACAGCGCAACATTGGCTTGGATCGTAACACAGGCTTTTTTATGCCCGCTTCAGAGTTGGGCACACTCAAGCTTACCCTGCAGAAATTTTACCGGATCAATGGCGGTTCTACTCAGTTGAATGGTGTTACGCCAGACATCATTATGCCAGACAACTATGAATTTACAAAGGCCAGAGAGAAGCACAGCCCCAACGCACTGGGCTATGACGAAATTCCGAAAGCGCCTTACAGCAATTGGCCGGCAGGAGTAGACATTGCGCAGGCTAAATCGGCTTATCAGCTCAAGTTGCAACAAAACGAAGCCTTCCAAACCATTCGAACCAATGCTGAGTGGTTGAGTAAAGTAAACGAAGAGAAAGTGAACCTGTACCTGCCTGAATACCAGCAGTTGCAGAAGCAAATCCGGAAAACGGTGAAGCAAAATGACAGTCTGCAAACGCTGGATAAACCAATGGAAGTAGCTTTTATGGACGCTGACCAAGACCGGATTAATAAAATGGACAAGGATAAAAGCGAACGTTTTATGAATTGGCTGAAAGGCCTGAAAACCGACCGCTATCTGTTTGAAACCTCGAAGGTTTTGGATGATATCATTATAAAAGGAAAGACAGCTGCCCGGTAAGAGTAAGGTTTGCAGCCACAAAAAAGCGGCATAAAAAGCTGTATTTACCCATCGAAAATATTCGACAGATTTTTTTAAATCTTTGATAATCAATTGGGGCTGATAGGGATGTCGGCCCCAATTTGTTTATCCACCGGTCTTTATCCGGCCTTTGACGTGTATCTTTTTTAGATACATTTGCACACATTTCAGCATGCATTCCATGATTCAGATTAAACACCGTTCATTCAGCACACTTACGTTTGTTCTCCTCGTTTTAGTGTTGATAGTATCCTCTACTAGCTGTAAAGCCCCCAATTTAAACATACTCGGATCTTACATGGATTCCACCAAAACAGTGGGCCTCAGTAATTATCCTTTTCCTTATGAAGAACCGCAGATTAAGCGGTACGACATTGTGCGGGTAAAGTTTGCCGGCAGTAGTGTAGATGTAATGGAATTGCTGAACGGAAACGGAGGAATTCAGCTTGAAACGGTTAAAAAAACGAGTGAAGGCGCTGATCAAATTGGACAACAGGTTGACAAAGACGGTTTTCTGATTTTTCCACTCATCGGAAAAGTAAAAGCAGAAGGACTTACAAAAGATCAACTACGGCAAGAACTGTTGACTTTGGTGTCCCCCATTTTGAAAGAGCCTTATGTTTTTGTTGACCTCCCAAGCAGAGGAATTAGTTTAATGGGAGAGGTGGCCAAGCCGTCTAGTGTAACGCTGGTAAGAGAAAGAATGAATTTGTTGGAGGTTTTGGCACAGGTTGGATCGGTAACTGAATATGCTGATGTAGAAAATGTGAAGGTGTACAGAGAAAATTTTGATGGTACACGAGTGTTGGCACATCTCAACCTGAAAGATTCCTCTTTTTTAAACTCCCCTTATTTTTATCCAAAGCCAGATGATGTGGTGTATGTGCCTGCTATCAAACAAAAACTGGTTAAAAACTTCGGTCAGATGTATGCGCCAATTGCCACCATCGTGCTGGCATTAACAACGCTGATTGTAACCCTTTTGCGCTAATTTTTTTAGAAGTCCCCAACAAGAATTTGCATTATGGCCTCATCTGCTAAGAATAATATATCACAGGCAAAAATTGATTTAGGCAATCAGGAATCGAGCAAGTTTGATGTATTGAAGCTTGCCGCAAAAGCAGTTTCAATTTTGCCTTGGTATATCCTGTCTGTAATTTTTTGCTTGCTGGCAGCTTATGTGTATTTAGAGTTTGCTTCACCGGTGTACAATGCTTACTCGGTGGTAATGATACGAGACAGAAGGGTATCTGGCGATGAGCAAAAGGTATTAAGCTCGTTGAACCTCGGGTCAAGTGACCGCAGTATCGAAAACGAACAGGATGTACTGAAGTCGCTTACGTTGATGACCCGAGTGGTGGACTCGTTGAAATTGGATTTACAGTTTCATATCGAAGGACGTATTCGCAAGTTGATGTTGTATGGCAAAGCGGCGCCATTTATTGTTGATTATTATCAGCCCGGCGACCATGAAAATGGCAACGTTTTTTTTGGAGAAAAGAAAGTACGTATCAATAAAACCAAGCTATGCAATTGAAGACGAAGCTGGCAAATTGACGGAATACAATTATGGTGATACCATTTCACATTTAGGCCATAGGTTGTCGATGCGTCGCAACCCTACCTACCGGGAAAATCCTAACAGCACCGTATTTGTTTCTTTTCAGGAAAGGACCTCATTGGCCGATGGTTTGCGCAATGCGCTATCAATGGCGCAGACACATGAATTTGGTGGCGTATTAGAATTGTCACTAAACGATAACATTGCTCAAAGAGCTCAGGATATTTTGAATGTATTGGTTGTAAAATACATTCAGGCAGGTCTTGAAGACAAGAATACGCAATGGCGCAATTCAATAAGTTTTTTGAATGAACGTTTGGCACTCATCAATCAAGAATTGGCCGTAGCCAAAAATGATGTAGCTGAATTCAGATCTAAAAACCTGATAAGTGCAGACGCCAGCGACAATGTGCAGGAAATTATTACTCGTTCTTCTGGTTTAATGCAGGCCGAAGCTTCTATTAGTACTGAACTTGAGGTGGTGAATGGCGTGTATAACTACATCGTCAACAATAAAAACTTGTATGAATTGGTTCCATCTACAGTGGGCATCCCTGATGCGTCATTGTCAGAACTCATAGCCACTCACAATGGATTGATTCGGGAACGGATCAACAAACTCCAGGTTGGTACTGAACAAGATCCAATTGTGCAAGGGCTTAATGTTGCCATTGCTAATTCAAGACAAAATCTGATCACCAATATTCGCAATCTGAAGCAGGCCATTCAAACCCGATTGGATGCTGCCAGAAAATCGTTGCAGGCCAATCAGGTAGAGGCAGCCAACATGCCACTTAAAGAGTTGAAATTATTCAATCTTGAAAAAGAAGCCAGGGTTAAAGATGAGATTACCAACTTCTTGCTGCAAAAGAGGGAAGAAGCAGAACTGAGTGTAGCATCAAATACCAGTGATGCCCGTGTGCTCGATCCAGCTTTGAATCAAGGTCAGGTAAAACCTGTTCGATCACAAATCATTCTGTTTTCGATTCTCATCGGATTGATTATCCCTACAGTGTTGCTCATCATCTTCGAAATATTCAACAATACCATTGGTGACCGTGCAGAAATTGAAGCCTCTACAAGTGCACCTATCATTGGTGAGATTGTGTACAAACAGGCTGACGATCCGCTGGTGGTAACACCTAAAAGCCGTTCAGCTATTTCTGAACAGTTCAGGCTTGTGCGTACAAACCTGAAGTATTTATCTGTAGACAGCCCCATCAAATGTGTGACCTCTACTTCGTTTATGAGTGGTGAGGGTAAGTCCTTTTTCTCCATCAATTTGGCCGCAGCTGTGTCCTTGGTAAAGGAGAGAGTACTCTTGATTGAACTTGACTTGCGTAAGCCAAGGGTAAGCCGATATTTGGGCTTTGATAACAAAGTAGGGTTAAGTAATTACCTGATTGGTTCTGAAACAGACCTGAGCAAAGCCATTTTGAAAGTACCCGGTTACAACAACTTTGATATGTTGCCATCGGGACCAACGCCACCCAATCCGTCCGAACTTATTTTGAGTAAAAAGATGGAGGAAGCCATGGCCTGGATTCAGGCGAATTATGATTTTGTCATTATTGATACTTCACCCATTGGTCTTGTTACGGATGCGCTGTTGTTGGATAAATTCTCAGACTTTACCTTCTTTATCGTTCGTCATAAATACACCTATCGATCTACTCTCACCTTCATTGAAAAGATTTATGAAGAGCAGAAGTTTAAGAACTTAGGTATTGTGGTTAATGGTATTAAAACCGGGGCTGGCGAAAACTATGGCTACGGTTATGGCTACGGCTATGGCTATGGCTACGGATATGGTTACGGTCATTACGGCAACAGTAAGAATAGTTCTGGCTATTACATGGAAGAAGAAAGGAAGAAAGGATTTATAGCAAGAGTGTTAGGTATTTTTGGATTGTAAATGCCGCACTGCTCTACACAGGAAATGCATCGAATTCGTTCACGTTTTGTATTTAGCTACGTTTGTATTACTTGTTGTAATACACCGCCAACACGGCTATGAAATAAATTGAATCATCTTCAGTTGAGTATCTATGAAAGTTTCCGGATCAAGTGCCGCCTTACAAGTGCTTACCGGCTCTTTTTTTGGAAAGTTTATCAACCTTGTTGCACTCGCATTAGTTACTCCGCATTTGGGACCAAGTGGATTCGGTCAACTGGTAGTAGTGGGTATTATAGTTGGCATCTTCAATATCGTTATTGATATCGGGTTTGAAAACTATTATATCTACAGAACGAAGATTACAGGTCCGGAAAGAACTTCGGCAGAGGATATCGAAACGATTGAGCACATCGTATTTACACTCAGGTTTTATTCAAATCTGATTTTATTTACTGCTCAGATTGTAGCCTCGTTTGCGCTGACGGGTATATTGTTCGATAGCCCGGTAGATACCTATCTGCGTATACTTTCATTGAATTATCTTTTTGCCATTCCTGGCAGAATCAATGAAATACGATTTAAAAAAAGAATGCAGTTTAAAGTGGTCGCCCAGTCGAAAGTATTGGGCGACTTAATAGGAGCAACCGCTAAAGTTATATTGGTTTTTTCAGGCTTGGGCCTGGTCGGTTGGGCCATCGGCATTGTAGCAGGTGGAGCGGTTAATACGCTGTATCTTGCCAGAAGAGGCGGTTATAAACCCAAGCTTATCAATATTCCGGTTCGTTGGCGCAAAGAAGTTTTTTGGTTTGCGAGACACTCTTGGTTCTCGGGTGTCGGCATCTACCTGAATAATCAGGTTGGAAATATCTTACTCAAAGCATACATGCCATTGACCAATATTGGCTACTTGCAATTTGGGTATTCTTATACGGTTGAAATTCAGTCGGGCATACTGGCTTCACAGTTGCATGTTATGCTCCCGTATTATTCTAACTTTCAACACGACCGGCCACGTGTAAGTAAGGCTATTAATCAACTAATAGAGCTATCGTTATTAGTTATGGGTGGGCCTGCCATTATTGGTGCAGTTTACGCAGAAGAATTGGTGATTTTTTTGTTTGGTGAAGTGTGGAGATCCGCTATTCCAATTGTTCAGATATATTGTTGTTACGTAGTGTTGAGAATACTCGTTTCTCCTTGTCTTAGCATCTTAAGTGCCTTAGGTAAAATGAAAGAAACTACGTTTATTACCTATTCGAATTTAATACTGGGTGCTCTGGCGTCGCTATTTGTTTTGGTATTTACAAAAAGCATTATTTGGTATGCGGTAGCTTTTGCTGCTACCGGGCTTGCAACAGAGTATGTAAAAGCGTTACTTGGATTAAAGCTTTTGAAAATTGCGCCAACTTCACTATTTCTTGATGTTAAAATGAACTTGATAAGCCTGGCAATTCTGAGTTGCGCAGCAATGACCCTGCAATATTTTTATCAACCGGAAGGCATTATGGGATTGGCTTTTTCATTTGGCCTTCTACTCGCAATATTGTTTGGAATACAGTTTTATTTAAACCGGAAAGTATTTGTATACCTGTTTGAAAAACTCAAAATTTCCACCTCATTCTTATCAGTAAAAAATAAGTAAGATCAGGAAGTTGTTTCAACGTATTACAACTTCGGCTCAATAATTTCTATCTACAATGAGTACAACAAAGTCACGCCGTATTTTTCTTTATGTTCCTGATGGGGTGGGGGTCAGAAATTATTTATATGCAGATCTTATCTCAACAATCAATGCTTCTGCTACAATTGGCATGTATCATTCCTTGCCTGCATTTGTAACAGACGAAGTAGAAAAAGTGCATGGAAAAGTGGTTGAATTGCACCAAATCCCTGCTTTTACTGAGCAGCGAAATGAACGGCTGCTTAGAGACATAGCAACATTCGCAAGGTTGATGCGCAACAGTGCGGTTAGAAACAACAATCGCATTTGGAAAAGTTTATTGCTGCTGAAAAAAAGAAGGGCTTATGGAAAATATACTATCCACTAATCTGTCAATTGGCTAAGCTTGCAGCTACAAACATTGCATGGATTGATAAGATTGATAACCTGCTGAATAAGCAATATGCAAAAAATCCAGCAGCACCTGCATTGGAAGCATTGCTGCGGCAAACGAAGCCGGATGTGATTTTGTGCACTCACCAACGTGTTCCGCAAGCATCAACCTTTGCCGAAGTATGTAAGAAACTCGACATACCATTTGTAACTGCAATTTTTTCATGGGATAATTTGCCCAAATCAAGAATTGCCCCTCAGGCTCATAAGTATATTGTTTGGAGTAGCTATATGAAACGAGAAATGGAATGGTACTATCCAACCATTACGCAGGAAGATGTCATTATCACAGGTACACCCCAGTTTGAATGTTACGCAAAGAGAGCATTGCATCAGCCAAAAGAAGAATTTCTGGAACAATGGAATTTGCCGAAGGATAAAAAACTGGTGCTCTTGAGTGGCAATGACATGACTAGTCCGAATGATCATTATTACTTCGAAGATATAGCCGATGCAATCATGCAAATGCCGGAAGCGGAGCGTCCACATTTAATCCTGCGTCGTGCACCGGTTGATGCGTCAGGCAGGTTTGATGCCTTTGCCATGAAGTATGCGAGTATACTTACCACTATCGATCCTTTGTGGACAAACCCTAAATCTGAAAAAGACGGGTTTGCTTCATTGCCCACCTTTGCAGACGTTGCACTACTCACTAATCTCTGCTTGCATTGCGATTTGGTGGTAAACATTGGCAGTACAATGGGGCTCGATTTTGCACACTTCGATAAGCCTGCTGTCTACATCAATTATCCCAAGCCATACAATGCAGATTGGTATGACATCGATTTTATATACGGATTAGAACACTTCCGTACGCTTGATGGGCTCGACGCTGTACTTTGGATAAAATCAAAGTCCGATATTGTGCGGGTGATACAAGCCGGTCTTAACACGCCGGAGGCAGTGGCTACACAGCGCAACGAATGGAAGCGAAAACTGACAGACGATATACCCAATGCGTCTGAAAATATTGCCCGTTTGTTGTTGCAATTGGCTACAGACAAAAAGAACAACCAGTAACAAGAAAGCAGCATCACAACATGAGTAAAAGAAAAATATGTGTCGTCATCACGGCACGCCCTTCATACAGCCGGATAAAAACAGCTTTGAAAGCCATTCAGGAGCATCCAGATCTACAACTACAGTTGGTGGTGGCAGGCAGCGCCTTGCTCGGCCGATATGGCAATGCGTTAGAATTTATTGAGAAAGACGGATTTGTTGTTGATGAAAAAGTATTCATGGTACTGGAAGGCGAAAATCCGACTGCAATGGCTAAAACCACCGGCCTTGGTATCATGGAGTTAGCAAATGTTTTTTACAACCTGAAACCCGATGTTGTCATTGCTATTGCAGATCGGTTTGAAACCATTGCCATCAGCATCGCAGCTTCTTATCAAAATATTCCACTGGCACACGTACAAGGTGGTGAGGTTACAGGTAACATAGATGAAAAAGTAAGACATGCCAATACCAAGTTGGCTGATATACACTTTGTAGCCAGTGAGTCTGCCAAAGAAAGAGTGATTAAGTTGGGAGAAGATCCTGCTTATGTATTCAATACCGGCTGCCCATCCATCGACTTAGCGGCCCATGTAAAGGAAAATGCGGCACTTGATTTTAATGTATATGAAAAATATGGTGGCGTAGGTGCAACCCCAGATTATAGCAACGGGTATCTGGTAGTAATGCAGCATCCCGTTACTACAGAATATCAGGAGAGCAGAAGGCATGTGTTACAGACAATGGAAGCCGTTGCCAATCTTGATTTGCCTGTGTTTTGGTTTTGGCCAAATGTAGATGCCGGCGCCGATGGAACTTCAAGTGGTATTCGCCATTACCGAGAAGTGCATAAGCCCGCTAATATCCACTTCTTCAAAAACATGGAATCGGAAGATTTTTTGAAGTTGTTATTGAATGCAAAAATGCTGATAGGCAACAGTAGTGTTGGTATTCGTGAATGCGCCTATTTGGGTGTGCCCGTTATCAACTTAGGAAGCCGCCAAAACAGAAGAGACAGGGGCAATAATGTAATTGATACGAATTACGATGCCGATAGTATTACTGCCGCTATTCAGCAACTGCTCAATAGCGAAAGACCTGCGCCATCCAACGTGTATGGCGGTGGCGATGCAGGAAAAAAAATCGCAGATATACTAGCTACCATTGATTTGCGATTTCATAAAACCATTATGTATTAATGAAACGTGTACTCGGATACATACCCGCAAGAGGTGGAAGCAAAGGCGTACCTGGCAAAAACAAAAAAATGCTGGGGGAACGGCCGTTGATTGGCTATACAATTTTAGCTGCACAGCATAGTGCATGTATCACAGAATGCTTTGTTTCTACCGACGACGACGAAATAGCCAGCATAGCTAAAAGCTATGGCATTGAAGTGCCAAGAATGCGACCTGCACATTTGGCATTGGATGCTACACCAATGCTGGATGTAATGCAGGATGATATTGCTTTTCTGGCATCATTAGGAAAGGAGTTTGATTATGTAGCCATTTTGCAACCAACAAATCCTTTCAGATCAGTTGGCTTTATTGATGCCTGTTTTGAAAAGCTGATAGAGCTGGATGCAGATACACTTGTATCAACTACTGAAGTGCCACAGAAATACAATCCTCACTGGGTATTCGAAGAAAACAAAAATGGGTACTTAAATATTTCTACCGGAGAAGAGAAAATTATCACTCGCCGGCAACTGCTTCCTGTTACCTACATACGTGACGGCTCGGTATACATTTTCAAAACAGCATTATTGCAACACAATACTTTTTACGGTCCTAAACTAGTGGGCTATCCAATTAATCAGGAAGTATTGGTAAACGTGGATACACCAGAAGATTGGCAAATGGCAGTAGCATTGCTGGATTCTTTTTTGGCAGCTAATCCGGAATATAAATAGGTAAAGCTATGTGTGGAATTGCAGGCATTATAGGAGAGGGGCACAAAGAAGTGTTACATCAAATGTTGCATGCACAGCGCCATCGCGGACCCGACAATACTAGTATTTGGAATGGAACAAACATTGCGCTGGGGCACAACCGGTTGTCGATTATCGATTTAAGCGATGCAGCTAACCAGCCCATGCATAGCAGCACTGGCAGATTCCACATTGTATTCAACGGAGAAATTTATAATTACAAAGAACTACGGCAGCAATACCTGACTGATACACTTCTAAAAACACATAGCGATACAGAAGTACTACTTGCCCTGTATGAAAAAAAAGGCATTGACATGCTGCCCCTGTTGATAGGCATGTTTGCTTTTGCCATTTGGGATAGTGTTACAGAGACTTTAATTGCAGTTAGGGACAGGTTTGGAGTAAAGCCCTTTTATTATGCTAAGCAAGATGGGCAGTATTTTTTTGCCAGCGAAATAAAATCAATTTGGCAGGCAGGTGTGACTAAGCAAACCAATGACGAAGTGTGGGCAGGCTTTTTTGCGCATGGAATGTACGGACAGCCCAACCAAACTTTTTGGCAGCACATACATGCTTTGCCTGCTGGTCATTATGCAGTGTTTGAAAAAGGGAATGAACCGAAACTGCATCAATGGTTTCGGTTAGAAGAGGAGGTTCAGCACATTAAACATGCACAAGATGAAACCGAAATAGTTAGCAACTACAGCGCATTAATGAATGGTGCAGTTGCCTTACGCTTCAGAGCCGATGTGCCTGTTGGCTTTAATATCAGTGGAGGCCTAGATTCGAGCACGTTGCTCAATGCAATTCATAATGCCTACCCTGAAAATGATAGCATAAATGCCTATACGTTTTATTGCAATGATGAACGATATGATGAGTTGCCTTGGGTAAAACAACTTATAGAACATACCCGTAAGCCGCTGCACCCTGTATTACTTCGGGTTGAAGAAATACCTGCATTGGCCCATGCAATGGCTATTCAACAAGACGAGCCTTATGGCGGCATTCCAACAATAGCATACAGCCAAATTTTTAAGCAAGCCAGACAAGAAGGCGTATTGGTATTGCTTGATGGCCAAGGAATGGATGAGGCATGGGGCGGCTATGATTACTACTATAAATCCGGAGGTGGAATCATACAGGGTAGCAATGCTGCACCGGTACTGCCTGCTACACTTGATGGCAGCTTTGCAAGTTTGGCGGTTGCTCCTCAATACAAAAAGCCATTCGACAACGATTTGCAAAACCTTCAGTACAGGGATATTTTTTATACAAAATTTCCAAGAGCACTTCGGTTCAACGACAGGGCCAGTATGTTGTACAGCACCGAGTTGAGAGAGCCATTTTTGGATCATCGCTTGTTGGCTTATGCATTTGCTTTGCCCAAGCATATGAAATTCAGAGATGGCAATACGAAATTTGGTTTGCGTCAATTGGCCATGCGTTCTATGCAACAGCAATTGGTGCTTGCACCAAAGCGGCCTTTACAAACCCCACAACGTGAATGGTTGCGTGGGCCTTTGCGTACATGGGCTCATGATCATATTGCTACACTCACAGGGTCATTAAATAATGGATGGTTCAATGCAAAAGAGGTAGAGAAAGGCTGGCAGCATTTTCTGGATGAGAAAACGGACAACAGCTTTTTTGTGTGGCAGTGGATTAATGCTGCGATGCTTTTGCAAGCGTAATCAATGCCTATGCAGCCTGCGAATCACCATACAAATGATACCTCTTCAACATTGGTGCTGTTAGTGCCTGATGGTATTGGCGTTCGCAATTATCTTTTTACCGATGTGCTAAAGTATTTGCATCAGGCTGGTGTACGCATTTTTTTATTGCATCGTTTGGCGCCAGCAGTAATTGAACAAGTAGCGGAGTTACATCCCAATACATTCGAAGCTGTGTATTTGCCTGATATAGCAGAAGATCGCAGCAGTGATTTGTTGCGTCGGCTATGTATGTTCATAAGGATGCATCGGAATGCTAGAGTACTGAACAATAAAAGCATTGCAGACAACTGGTTTTTCTTTAGTACACAAAAAGGCAGCAAGAAATTATTGTTCCTAAGCATGAATGTGCTGGCAGGGTTGCTGGCAAAATCTGCATGGCTGAGTGGTAAGGCCGAAGCCTGGTTGCGACGTAAAATGATTCATGCGGATGCCGGTAAATTATACGCTTCATTGTTGCAGCAGTTGAAGCCAGATATGATGTTGTGTACACACCAGCGTTCCATAGAAGCAGGCTATGCTATGAGTGTAGCCAATACGTTGGGCATTCATACCTGCAGCGTTATTTTTTCCTGGGACAACCTGCCGAAAACAAGGATGACCTACGAAGCGAATGATTGGTTGGTTTGGAGTAATTGGATGAAACGGGAATTACAGCTCTTATATCCCAATATCAATGCAAACAATATTCATGTAACAGGCACCCCTCAGTTTGATGCGTATTACGATGCAAGGTTGTATTGGAGTGAAGAAAAGTTTCATGAGTTCTTTGGCACTCAAGGCAAGAAACATGTGTTTTGTTTTTCTGGTAATGAGCCTTCGTTTCCTTCCGATCATTTGTACCTGTCAGATGTATTAAATGAAATATCCAAACTGCCGGAGGCAAACGATTGTGCTGTTTTAGTAAGGCCATCACCCAATGATTATAGTGGAAGGTTGGAGGCTGTTGTCAACAAGTTTTCAGGTTTGGCAATAGTGGCCCGGCCCTTGTGGAAAAGAGAAGGAGACCGTGATTGGGAAACCAATATTCCCACCCCTGAAGATGGAGCGGTATTGGTAAACTTGGCGTTGCATTGCGATGGATTATTCAACATAGGTTCTACCATGAACCTCGATTTTGCACACCTCAATAAACCTGCTGTCAATTTTGCATACAATCATCCTGGCTGTCCTCATTTCGATATTACTCAAGGTTACTTGCAGGAACATTTAAAAACATGGGAAGGACTGAAGGCTGTGGTAATACTCCAAAAGAAAGATGATTTGCAGCCGCTATTACAAGAGCTGATACATGCTCCACATTTGCTGGCTCCGGATAAGCTTCGGTGGAAGAAAATGATAACCGATGATATTTATCCAGCCTCGGAAGCATTGGCCAATTGTGTAATAAAATTGATGCAGCACAGACGGCATGACTCATGAACCAAGAAAAGCGAGAACTATATTTGTTGAATGCATTTTAATTGCAACATTCCATGGCATATATTATTGCAGAAATAGCACAGGCACACGACGGCAGTTTGGGCATCTTACACAGTTATATAGATGCATTGGCAAAAGCCGGTGTACATGCTGTAAAGTTTCAAACGCATATTGCCGAAGCAGAAAGCAGCGCCTTTGAACCTTTTCGGGTAAAGTTTTCAAAGCAGGATGAAACTCGTTTCGATTACTGGCGCCGCATGGAATTTACGGAAGCACAATGGATGGATATAGCAGCACATTGTGCAGATGCTGGTGTCGATTTTATGTCGAGCCCATTTTCAATTGCAGCTGTTGACTTACTCGAAAAGACACACATTAAAACGTATAAGGTTGGCTCTGGCGAAATCAGCAATCTGTTGTTGCTGGATAGAATTGCAGCAACCGGAAAAAAAGTAATTATTTCCAGCGGCATGAGTAACTGGCAGGAGCTGGATGAGGCAGTTGCCTTTTTGAAAGCCCGTCAGGTTGAAACATCCATTTTGCAATGTACCACCGCATACCCAACACAACCATCAGAGTGGGGGCTCACCTATATGCAACAAATGCGTGACCGCTATCAAGTACCCGTTGGCTTCAGCGATCATAGTGGCACTCCCGTAGCATGCCTGGCAGCAGCTGCACTTGGTGCAAGTATATTAGAGTTTCATGCCGTGTTTGACAGGCGCATGTTTGGCCCCGATGCCAAAGCATCTTTAACCATTGATGAAATCGCTTTTTTGTGTGAAGGCGTAGCAAATATTGAAAAAGGACTTCAGCCTTTGGCGTTGAAAGAAGACAACAGCCAATTTGCTGCATTGAAAGTGATGTTTGGAAAATCATTGGCCGTCAATAAAAACCTGCCAGCCGGGCACATCATTTCTTTGAATGATTTAGAATCTAAAAAGCCTGGAGATAAAGGCATTCCTGCAAATCAATATCAGCAGGTGCTGGGTAAAAAACTCAACAAGGCATTGCAACAATGGAGTTTTCTGACAGCAGATGACCTCTCATAAATAAATGACTAAGTATGCATTTGCATAAACCCAAAATAGTGATAGCAGAAGCTGGCGAATACAGTTCAGCAGCTTTGGCTTTGTATCAACAGTTGGGAGAGCTGCAACAATTTTTGTCACCAGAAGAAAATGGGTTTGCAGATGCTATTGCCCATGCCAATGTGCTTGTTGTAAGATTGGCCAAGGTTTGGAATGCAGCTTCTTTGGCTACGGCTCAACATTTACAATACATTCTTACACCTACTACTGGTCTCGACCATATTGATACAACCTATTGCGCATTAAAGGGTATTCAGGTTGTATCGCTTCAAGGCGAAACAGATTTTCTTGATCATATTCCTTCTACAGCTGAACACACATGGGCATTGTTGTTGGCATCAGTGAAAAAAATTGTGCCTGCAGTTGCAGACGTGCAGCAAGGAGCGTGGAACAGAAACAATTGGAAGGGTAATAACCTGCAGGGTAAAACCATCGGTATAATAGGTTTGGGTAGGGTGGGCCGGCAAGTGGCACGGTTTGCAGCAGCTTTTGGTATGCATTGTTTGGCTTATGATATTCATCAAGAACAGCTTAAGCTTGCAGCTGTTCAGCCTGTGCCATTGGTTGACTTGTTGCAGCAGAGTGATGTAATTAGCATTCACATTCCCGGTGCAGGCAATGATGATTTTTTATCTGCTGAATTGCTACAGCAATGTAAACACGGTAGCATTCTAGTAAATACTTCCAGAGGAAATGTATGGAACGAATCTGCAGTAGCAGAATTATTAGAAACAGGTCATATTGCCGCTGTAGCTACAGATGTCATTCATGAAGAACTTTCAGGGCAATTAACCAAGAGCCCGTTGTGGCAACTGGCTCAGTACAACAACCGGGTGCTCATTACCCCACATATTGCAGGGGCCACTTATGAATCGATGGCTACAACGGAAATATTTATAGCTAAGAAATTACAGCAAGCACTTCTGCAATAAAAAACATCTAATCAATACTTCCAATCCTTGTCATATCTGCCATGGAACGGTCGAAAATAAAGCCTTCCGGCAATGGATTTTCTGTAAACCAATTAAGCGTCACTTTCCTGGAGAAGTCGGGCGGGTTGAGGTACCAGGGAAAATTTTCATGCTGGAAAAAGAGTGCATCCTGTAACGCAATTTGCATTGCCGCATTTGTATCACTGGTCACAAAGTCAATCCAGTTGCAACCATGCTTCATCGCCCAGGCTACACATGCTTTTGGATCATTACAGGTTACCAATCTCAAACCACCGGCACTCAAGGCAAGTTGAGCAATATCTCCCCAACTAAATGCTACACTTTGCAAATGTGGCTGTTGCCATAAATAGCCATTGGGTTTTTGCAGGCCTACCGGTGGTTGTTTAGTGGTAAAAAAATCGGGATCGTTTTGAAAGTCTGTGTTTGGCCGGGTCCATATCCATCTTTGCAGCAGTGGTTGTTCGTGCCATTTTTTTCTGCGTAGAAGTGATGCACCGGCATCATTGGCTACCGCAACAGCTAGTGGGCCAAAATGTCTTGCGGCATCAAACAATATATCAGGAATGTTTTGTTTGCGATAGTTTGTGTCGACCAAAATGTTGACTAGCCAAACTAATCCGCCAGCTTTAATAAAGCCCATGTGGCCAATAATTTGCTTGGCTTCATTTTCTGCCACTATACATTGCCCGTATGCAGGGTTGGTAAACATCCAAGCCCAAAAATTTTGATTGTACAAAGGATGCCCAGAAGGATAGTAGCAGCTATAAAATTTTGACAACTGCCCATGATCTTGTATGGTGGCAAGTCTTGCCTGCATGCTATTATTAGTCCGGTAAAAAACGATTACAGTCTATACGGGGCAGGGCCCAACGATTGTTAGTCCAGTCTGCTTCGCTTAATGGGCGGTTTTCTACTGCAAATGCACAAGCTGTTTGTTGTTGCAAATAGGATGTACAGAATTCATCGTAAGAATTGTGGTAGCCGTATGGATAACAAAAACTCAGTGGTTGATGTGCTGGCAACCATTGTTGTAAAAAATGTATCGACTGGTCAATGTCTGACTGCTGCTTAGCGACAGGCAGATTGCTCATTACATAATGCGAATAGCCATGCGCCCCAAAATACATGCCAGCCTGCTGCATGTCCGATGCCTGAGACTGGTTGAGGTAAAATTGCTGCATGATGGGTTTTTCATCAAAGCCAAACTGATGGAGCAACTGTTCCAAAATACTATCCTGATCTTGCGGCGTTACAAAAAAGTTTAATCTCGCTTTAATATCTGAAATGATTTCTTCCTGCTGCAACCCCTCGTACACACTGGCTTCAAACCGCTGCTTGTAGGCAGGCACTAATGGATATTTTTCCATCAGATTGAGGCATGCAGTTTCCAAAGTTTTTGCCGGACAATTGGCTAGCAGATAATGCAACCGATGCACATTCAACAACCTGTTTTCTACAAAGTTTTTGCCATTCAAAAAAAACAAACCGGATAATCCACGTTGCTGTAATGCAGGAAAAACGTGTGTATAATGATCGATTAATCCATCATCAAACGTGAGTAAATACTGATGGGGTTCAGGTTGAAAATCCGGCACAAATAAATCGGCCGGATGAATGATACTACCGGTCTTGCTGAAGAAATCAAGCTGCCAATTAAAAACATCAAGCGGCAATACAGATTTGTTGTTGGCAAAATCTGTATGCGGCCGCACATAATGGTACATGATGACTTTCATCCTTCGTTCAGCAGTTCTAAATGGGTAATCTGGCTTTGATCATTCAAATGTAGTTGATAACATCAATCTGCATGGTAGTGGTATAAAAAACCACCCAATTTTCGAATCCGTTTTTGTGTGTACTTTGCCGCAAAGGCTTGTAGCCATCCATTGCATGCATATTTGTTTCATTGGTGAGTTTCCACATCAGGGCCAGCCGGTTGGCGGCATCAGCATGTACATCCGCAATACCGCCAACTTGTTGGTCGAAAATGGTCATCGGGTTACGGTCTTGTCTTTTTCTGAAACGGTGGAAGGCTGGGAGCATCAATCGCCTTTTGCCCTTTACCGAGTACATCCAAAAAAATGGAAATTCTTCAATTTTTGGCGCATTGCCCGTGAGCAACATCGTGTGTTGAAAGCGTTGCATGCCATCCACCCGATTGATGCGGTGGAAACACCGGAATCGGGCTTGTGTTTTTTACCCAAAATTTCCGGCGTTCGCTATGTCATTCGCCTCCACGGTGGGCATATGTTTTTTGCAAGGGCACTCGGGCAAGCAATGAAGAGCTGGCCTACCTGGCAAGAAATTCAATCGTTTAAAAAGGCTGATGCTATTGTTGGCGTAAGTGCGTATGTATTGGCCGAAACAAAACATTACATAACCGGCGGCAAGCCAATGCAGGTCATTTTCAACGGGGTAAATACGCAGCTGTTCTCACCTCAGCAAAAAGTGCCAACCGCTTATCGGGATATTGTTTTTGTGGGCTGGCTGGTGCCCAAAAAGGGGCCTGCTTTTTTGCTAAAAGCGTTCTTGCAACTGGCAAATGATTTTCCAGACACACGTATTCATTTCTATGGCAGAGATACAAAAACCGTATCGGGTGCTTCTTATTGGGAAAGCCTTTTGCAAACCGTGCCTGCAGATTTGCTGCCCCGTATTTTCTTTCACGGAAATGTACCCAATGAAGAGCTGCCAAAAATTATCAACTACGCATTCTGTTGTGTATATCCCAGTCAGATGGAAGCCATGCCGGTAGCATGGTTAGAAGTAATGGCCTGCGGGCAGTTGCTGATAGCTGGCGATGCGGGCCCCGCAAGAGAAATTATTCAACATGGTATTAATGGATTGTTGTGCCAGCCAACTGATGCTGCTGACATAGCAGCGCAACTGCGCCGGGCGCTAGAGCACCCCGAAGATGTGCAGCAGATGAGAGAGCAGGCCCGCCAAATGGTGTTGCAACGCTTTGCATTGGCCACTGTGCTGCAGCAAAATTTACAATTTTGGAAGATGTAGGCCCTTTTGCAAAGGCCATTTGGGCATTGATTTATTTTGCTTTTACAGAATGCTGAATCGGGGATATTTTCTGAGGACCAAATAAGGTAGTCCCCTTAAATAATCCGTTATTTGCGCAGCCCTGAAATGGCTATGAATAAAGCAAATGAACATGATCACACAACCTAAAATTGCCATCATTGGTCTTGGCTATGTTGGCCTGCCCCTGGCAGTTGAATTTGGTAAAAAATTCCCAACCGTTGGTTTTGATATTGCCGTTGCCCGGATAGAAGAATTGAGAACCGGACACGACAGAACCCTTGAGGTAGAAGCCGAACAATTAGCAGCAAGTTCACAGCTCAGCTTTAGCTGCGAATGGCAAGACTTGGAAAGCTGCAACACATTTATTGTAACTGTACCTACGCCGGTTGACAAGTATAACCGCCCCGATCTTACACCGCTGATTAAAGCCAGCGAAACGGTTGGGAAAGTTTTGCGTAAAGGCGATGTCGTTATATATGAAAGCACCGTGTATCCCGGTGTAACTGAAGAGGAATGCGTACCCATTTTGGAAAAGGTATCCGGACTCACTTTCAATAAAGATTTTTTTGCCGGGTACAGCCCCGAACGCATCAATCCGGGTGATAAGAAACACACGGTTACCAAAATCAGAAAGGTTACATCGGGCTCTACTCCTGAAATAGCCAAATATGTAAATGAACTCTATGCTTCTGTAATTGAGGCAGGCACGTATTTAGCGCCAAGCATTAAAGTGGCCGAGGCAGCCAAGGTGATTGAAAATGCACAACGCGACATCAATATTGCCTTTGTAAATGAGCTGGCTAAAATCTTTAACCTGTTGGGGCTTGATACCACAGAAGTGTTAGAAGCGGCGGGTACCAAATGGAATTTCCTGCCATTCAAACCTGGCTTGGTTGGGGGGCACTGTATTGGTGTTGACCCATACTACCTGGCGCAAAAAGCACAAGAGCATGGCTACAACCCCGAAATCATTTTGGCTGGTCGCCGGCTCAACGACGGCATGGGGCAATATGTAGCTACTGAAGTCGTAAAAAAACTGATAGATAAAGACCACCTGATAAAGGGTGCCAACGTGTTGATATTGGGTATTACGTTCAAAGAAAATTGCCCGGATGTACGTAACACCAAAGTGGTGGATGTGTATGAAGGCCTGGCAGCGTTTGGACTGAATACAGTAGTGTACGATCCTTGGGCCGACCCTGCTGAAGTACAACATGAATATGGCATTGCTGTTATGAACACGCTGCCACAAGGCCCGTTTAATGCCATCATTTTAGCGGTTGCTCATGCCGAATTTGCAGGGCTCAATCTCGATGTTTTGAAAGGAGAAAATTGCATTGTGTACGACATTAAATCGTTTTTACCCAAGACTGCTGTGAACGCCAGGTTGTAACATTTCTAATCGTCAACTTCATGAAAATTTTAATAACAGGCGGCGCAAGGATTTATTGGCAGCAATTTGTGTGGGGCTTTATTGCAACATCCTGCTGTAACGCTGGTTAGAGTGTTCGATAATTTTGCTACAGGTTACCGTGAGAACCTACAGCCATTTTTGCAGCATCCAAAATTCGAATTGCTGGAGGGCGACATTCGCCATGCTGAAGATTGTGCGGCAGCTGTAGAAGGCATCGATGCTATTTCACATCAGGCTGCACTGGGTTCTGTGCCTCGTTCCATTGCCGACCCTGTTACTTCGCATGATGTAAACCTCAACGGATTTGTGAACATGCTGCAGGCTGCTAACAAAGCCGGTATCCGTCGTATGGTGTATGCATCTTCGTCTTCTGTATATGGCGATTTGCCCGATAGCCCCAAGGTAGAAACAAGAGTGGGCAAAGTCCTGTCTCCTTATGCGGCTACCAAATATGCCAATGAAATTTATGCGCAGGCATGGAGCAAAAGTTATGGCATGCAGTTGGTTGGTTTCCGGTACTTCAATGTATTTGGACCGAACCAAAGTTTTAACGGACCATATGCCGCCGTTATTCCATTGTTCATCAGAGCGGCACTCACCAATACTTCGCCCACCATCAATGGCGATGGAAATATCACCCGTGATTTTACCCCGGTCAAAAATGTGGTGCAGGCCAATATCAACAGCCTGCTATTAGAAAGAACGGAAGGCTTTCATGAAGTATTAAACATTGCTTGTGGCAAAACCACAACGCTCAATGATTTATGGCAAAAAATTTGTCGTATTACCGGAGCTACAGTAGCTGTTACACACGGCCCCAACCGGCCCGGCGATATCATGCAAAGCCTTGCAGATGTGAGCAAAGCCAAACAAACCATTGGGTACACACCCGATGATGATTTGGATGGACAACTGGCAGAGGCCATTGAGTGGTACCGTTCTATTTTGTAACCGATTGATGAAGCGGGCAAGGCCCATAAACTGCAGTAGCATGCACATTTGTTTTGTAGGCGAAATAGCCACCCCCACTTTTAAAACCGGCGGCATTGGCACATTTGTGGCCAACCTGAGTGCCGAGTTGGTAAAGCAGGGACATGAGGTGAGCATTGTTTCGTTTCGCAAACAGCAGGCTGCTCTCGAACATGAAACATTAGACGGTTTCAGCATCTACTGGGTTAATACCAACCAGTGGGGCAAGCTGCGGTTGATTAAAGTAAAGCTTGACACCAACAAAGTATTGCGCCAAATACACGCCCGTTCTCCGCTACACATTGTAGAAGCGCCGGAGTATGGATTGTTTGCCTTGCAGAAAATACCGGGTGTGCAATACGTGGTTCGATTAAACGGTGGCCATGTTTTTTTTGCGAAAAGCACAACCGATACGCCACCCCGCAGGCGAAAAGCTTTTGTAGAAAAGCGATCGTTGAAAAATGCAGATGCTATCATTGGTGTAAGCAAGTATGTACTTACACAAACACAAAGCTATTATCCGTTTATACAGGCTTTGCCCAGTGCCATTATTCCTAATCCCATTTTGGTCAACAGGTTTGATCCATCCAAATTTGAAGGGGAGCAACAAGACGGATTCATCTTATTCTTTGGTTCGCTTACAGAAAAAAAAGGCGTACGCCAGCTCATTGAAGCTATGCCTTTGGTAAATGAACACGTAAAAAATGCTGCCTTGCATATTTACGGTCGTGATATACCCATGCGGCCAAGTAGCGATAGCTACAAAGCATTGTTGGAAGCATTGCTGGCAAAGTTGCAATTGCAAAATGTATACATACACGAAGCGTTGCCCAACAATGAAATGCCGGCTTTATTGGCCAAAGCATCAGTGATTGTGTTGCCATCGCACATGGAAGCCATGCCGCTGGCTTGGTTGGAAGCATTGGCCATGCAACGTCCGTTTATCGGTAGCCAGCTGGGCCCCGGTCCTGAAGTGATTACGCCTCACCAAAACGGGTTGCTCTGCGATCCTCACCAACCCGCAGATATAGCGGAAAAAATCACCTACATGTTGTTGCATCCTCAGGAAGCAGCAAGTATGGCCAGTGCAGGAAGAACGATGGTGGTAAATGAATACAATGCTGCCACGCTTGTCCAGAAAAATGTGTTGTTTTATCAATCCCTCATTGGTCGTTAAATCCTGTCATACCACATGCGTTTCCTGATCATATCCGGCGCTTATCACTACAAAAAAAACGGTCTGTTGTATGCCTATGGCCCGTATGTACGTGAAATGAATATCTGGATTTCGCAGGTAGATGAGGTGGTGGTCATGTGCGAATTGCATGAGGGAGAACCCGCTGGTATGGACATTCCTTATGAGCATGCCAAACCCATCAAAGTATTGGGGCACAAAGGATTTGAATTTACATCGGCCAAAGCTAGTATTCGTTCAGTAGCCTTATTGCCACTGCTTATTTTTCGAATGATCCGCGAAATGTGGCTCGCTGATCATATCCATTTTCGCGGACCAGCATCTATTGCACTCATTGCCACTTTTGTGCAAATACTTTTTCCCTGGAAAAAGAAAACGATGAAATACGCCGGCAACTGGGACTGGCATTTCCCTGCACCATTTTCCTATAAGCTGCAAAAACGAATACCGAATAACCCCTGGCTTACGCACAACATAAAGGTGTTGGTGTACGGTAGCTGGCCTTACAGGTCAAAAAATATCCTGCCTTTTTTACGGCTACATATCGGGAGCAGGAAAAAGTACCTGTAACAAAAGACTGGAATGCCCCCCTGTGTTTATGTTTAGCGGTGTGCTCGAAGAACATAAGCAGCCACTGGTAGCGTATCAATTATTTAAAACCATTGCACAAGCTGCACCGGGTGCCCGAATGGTATTTTGTGGCGGCGGATATTTACAACCTGTCATTGAGCAAATGGCTGCAGCAGACGGATTGGCGGCTCATGTGCATTGTACCGGCAGTATTCCGAAAGATGAGATGAAACGGCATTATCAGTCGGCTCATTTTTTATTGTTTCAATCCAAATCGGAAGGATGGCCCAAAGCAGTGGCAGAAAGCATGTTTTGGGGAGCCATTCCTGTTACCAGAGAAGTATCTATCGTTCCGGAAATGCTGGGCCAGGGCGAACGGGGTATTTTGACAAAACCCAACGATGCTGTTGCTGCTATGGCGGAGCGGGTGCTTGCTTTATGGAACGACAAAGCAGCGTGCCAGCACATGAGTACATTGTGCATGGAATGGAGCCGTGAGTTTACCTTGGATAAATTTGAAGCCGATTTGAAAAAGCTGATTTGACATCAGTCTTTCAAAATCAATTTGTGTAACTGCTGTAGTTGCTTCGATTGGGTAAATGATTGCTTAAAATGCTGCCGGGCCTCTTGGCGAATGCGTTCATATTTTTCGCTTTCTGCTACAAAGAGATGGCATGCTTTGGCAAAAGCGGCTTGCCAATACTCCACCGAATTTCCATCCACCAGTATGCCCGTTTCTCCATCCGTTACTATTTCGGGTATGCCGCCAATATTGCTGGCAATAACAGGAGTACCCAGCATCATGGCTTCAATATTCACCATCCCAAAAGCTTCAGATAAAGTGGAGCATACCACAAAATGGGCTTGTTGAAAATGTGCATCAATCTGATGATACGGCAGGAGCCCCACAAATTGAGTACATGGTTGTTGGGCTACCAGTTGTTGCACCTGTTCTTCTTGCAGGCCACTCCCGGCAATCTCTAGCATTGCGTCTATACCTGTGTTTGCTACAAAAGTTTGAAACGCCTCAATAACTGTCAGCATGTTTTTGCCCGGATCGAGACGGGTAGGCGCAAAAAAGCGGATAGGACCTTCTGTGGGTTTTGGGTCTAACAAATCTTGTCCGCGGTCGGCAAGGCTGTTGTAAATAATATGACATCGCTTGGCGGGAAATTGAAAATGCACTTGCAGATCGCTGGCAGCATGCCGGCTAACGCAAACCATGTGGCCATAGCAAGCCAGAAACATTTTTTTACGCCACTTTTTGAGGCTTGTTTTCCAGTTGCTCTCGGCGTTGTCGATTACGGTAGAGGCATACATGCTGTGGTAGTAGCCAATTCGCTTGGGTACCCTCAAAAGCCAGGCTGCCAGCCCGGCTATGTTCAATGCGGCTGCCTGTGCCAACAATACATCGCATTTGTGCCGGCGGATCCATATGGCGATAAAGCGGAATGCTTGCCAGCCAACCGGTCTTTCACCCGGCCATGTTACTACTGTGAGGTTGGGAATAGCAGCCATCTCTTCGGGTATGGCGTGGCTGATAAACAATACCTGATGTCCTTCTCTTGCCAATTGTTGCGCCAATGCCACAGAGTTGGCAGCATAAGAAAAGCTGTTGTAGTTGTGGCAAATGATAATGTGGCGAACGGCTGACATGGCGGATGCTTCATTGGTTGGTTGGAGTTGCAGCATTTTTTGGCATCGCCAAACAATTGTGGCGAAAATAGCCATATGCCGCAAAAGCTGACCATGAACCTCGGATCAAACAGGTGTACTACTTTACAAACAGTGGTAACCACAAACATGGCATAACCTGTACATTTGCGCTAAACCAATCAACAGCCGTTTTTAATCAGCCACTCATGTTAGCATTACTCCGAAAAGAAGAACTCAGAGTTTTTTGGTTATTTTTTCATGTGGCTTTAGGTTATGCCTCTGTATATTCCAGATGGCCGTTGATTGTCTGGTATTACATCCTATTCTTTTCTACCATCCTTTCTTTCTTCTACAGCAAAAAGCAAAATTCGATTAAGATCGTTTATCTGCTTGGATACTCATTAGGAGTAGAAGTTTTGGGCCGGGCTCTAAAAGCATACCCCTACATCCCCGACCAAATGGGTAAGTATTTGGGTGTGGTGCTGTTTGCATTTGGACTTGCGCTAGGTGGCCCCATCAAACGGGTGTCGCTTTATGGCGTGGGTATGCTGCTGTTGTCGGCACCAGCATTGGTATTGGCACCCTACGAAAACGTAAAGCCTATTATCCTAAACTATTTTGGACCATTGGCTTTGTTTTTGGGGGTAATATTCTGTAGCCGCCAAATTCTCACCTTCAAAGATTTTAAAGAGCTGGCAGCAGTCATCCTGTTTCCGATTATATCGCTGGCATTTTATGCCTATTTCAATGCGGCACAAATTGAAAAAATCGACTACGGTCTTACGGCAAACAACGAAGCTGCAGGTGGTGGTTTTACCAACCAGGTGTCAACACTCTTTGGTTTGGGTATCGCCCTCATTGCGCTGATGTACATCACCAAGCAACAAATTTTCAAGTACCGTTTTTTAGATGTATCGGTAATGGCATTGTTAACGGTTCGGGGGTTGCTTACGTTTTCAAGAGGAGGGATGGTGACGGCTGTTGTGGCCATTTTCTTGCTCATGATTTTTCCAAAAGCAAAGGCTGCCTGGCAGGATAGTGAAATTCGGTTGCGTTCATTTTCGCCCACCAGTATCATCCTCACTTTTAGTGTAGTGGCCGCCAGTTTTATCGCCATCAATATTTACACAGAAAACTATTTGTTGTATCGATATCAGGGAAGAACGGAACGAAGTCTGCAAACCGGATTTAATAAAACGGCGGATATCGACCAGCTCTCATCCGGCAGGTATAAAATCATGATTTCTGATTTGCGAATGTTCTTAGATTATCCCGCACTTGGCGTGGGGGTAGGATATTCCAAAATAGAACGTGTGAATTATGGTGCTGGCGAGGGGCTGAACCCGCATCTGGAATTTTCCCGTTTGCTGGCAGAGCATGGTTCGCTGGGTCTTGCATTGGTGGTAATGATTTTTATTTATCCTTTCTATAAAGTGTGGCATGAGCCCAATAATTACCGGCGATCAATCATGCTACTCTTTCTCATTATCGGACTGGCGTCTACTTTTCACAGTGCCATGCGCACCATGATTACGCCGCTGCTATTTGCGTTTGCCTTTATTCAATATGTTCCCACCGATTTCGATTGGCGCCCATTGGTTGGAAAGCAACGCAAACAAAAACATTTAAAACCGCTGCACCTCAGGGCTAATAAGGGGCTTGCCAATTCTTTGACAGCAGCTCCTGAAACGCAAGAGGCATAGCCCTTTTAATTGTGCTGAAAACTGTATGCAAAATGGCTGCACCCGGATTTGTTTTGTTGGAAGCCAGCATTGCTGCTGAACAACCTGATGGCATCGGGCTTACAACAGTAGCCAGCATTTACTACAGCACTTATATTTTTCCTCAATCAGCATCTTTTACTATTCATTGGATGGGCTTTAGCTGCCAAACCAATGAAACAAGAAAACAGTTGCTGGAAAAATTAGCGCATACATTGGCGTTAGCAGATGCAAACTCATTGCTTTCCGAGATGGCTGCGCTTCAACAAGCTTGCGGCGAGTTCGCTTGCTGGATAGAAACTCCCGAATCCGTTCTGTTTTTCAATGATCAACAGGGAAGATTACCGGTGTATGCCTGCCGGCAAAATGGCCGGTTGCTCATGGGCAGAAACCTGCAGGCACTTCGCCAACAAGTGTTGCTGACGCCGAATCCGATTGGCATTGCACAAACCTTATGGGCTGGCTATGCATTGGGCAGCACCACTATGTACAAAGAATTGGATGTAGTGCCGCCCGGAAGTATTTGGCTGATCAATAAACAAACAGGTCTGCATCAGGTATTGAACCAAACCGTGGCCGATTTCAGCCCTCGTAATACTGCACCCATACTGATACAGGCCAAAGAATTGGCGGAGCAATTTTGGTCCGTATGCCAACAGATGGCGGCTAATCATCCACACTGGCATGTGTCGCTGTCGGGTGGGCAAGATGCAAGGGCCGTGCTGGCGGGTTTTGTAAAAGCAACGCCAGATTTGTCTGCATCTTCTTTTACTATGGGTCAAGGTTTTGCAGATGCCATGATAGCGGAGCAGTTGGCTGCACAGTACCGTGTACCGTGGCAGGCATTTACAGTAGCTCCCACCACCGAAGATGATTGGCTGATACATGCCAAAGCGGGTTTCAATTACGCTGGCATGGCGTTCATCAAACCGTATCTCGAACAGGTTGCTGCGGCCTATCCGCAACACATCATGCTTACGGGTGATGGCGGCGATAAAATGTTGCCTTACCTCGGCGAACCAACAGCTCCGACATCGTTGGATGATTTAGTGGAAAAGCTATTGGTACGACATGCCATTGTGCCAGCGGCGTTGGCGGCAAAGGCGGCCGGGCTTCACCGCGATGAATTGGCACAGTCGGTGTATGAATGCGTGGCGGC
Source organism: Phnomibacter ginsenosidimutans (assembly GCF_009740285.1). Lineage (GTDB taxonomy): Bacteria > Bacteroidota > Bacteroidia > Chitinophagales > Chitinophagaceae > Phnomibacter > Phnomibacter ginsenosidimutans. Next base: position 2,828,232 of record NZ_CP046566.1, on the reverse strand, counting down.
GTATCCCGAGCACAGCATGAACGACCGCAGCATACATTTTGTACTGAGCGAAAGGGCCCGCCGGGCCTACTTTGAAGGCGAAGACCGCAACCGGTTATTTATGTGGAGCACCACGCCGTTTTATCATCCTGCATTTGTGCAAATGGCCATGCAAGTGCCCGATGAGTATAAAAAGCGATACCGTTTCTACCATGCATTTATGCAGGAGTTGGATGCATCCTTACAAACCATACCCGATGCCAATGGCTATCGGTTGGGCAGTGTTGGATTTGCTGCGCAAAAGTGGATGCAGGAGCAATTCAGGAGTGGTCCGGTTTGGTTGAAAAATGCGTTGCGGCAAATCAATGCGCTTCGTAATGGAAACAACAGCGCCACCAATACACTGAAAATCGATTTGCCATCAGCACTCTGTTTTATGCCTGATACTGCTGTGCAGCAAATTTGGCAAACGAGTGAAGAAGCCGCCTGGCATTTGCGTACCATTGCAAAAGTGTTTCGCTAATGCAGGTACTCATATTACTCACCGGAAAAGTATATGCCCCCAACGAACTGCCGGCAGATAGACAGTTGCCTGGCAAAGATTTGCTGGGGCAAACGCATGTGTTTGACCGGCTGGAATTTGTCAATAACCTGCAGACGATTGCGGCTTTGCAGCATGCTTTGGGCAATAATAGCCATATAGAAATACGGCATATTGTACAACGCCAAAATATCTGGCTGCTGAAAAAGCAGGCCAATGCATTGCAACAATTTATACAACAACAAAACATTGATATCGTACACCAATTTTGGGGTGGTCCAGCTGCGTGGATGATGAGCAAGGCCACGGGCAAAACACCCTATGTTTTGTCATTGTTGGGCAGCGATTTGATGGGCACTTACAATACAGCAGGCAAATCATCTTGGAAAGGCTGGCTGCTGCAATGGACCAGCCGGTTGGCGGCCATTCGGGCTAACGCAGTGGTATTGATGTCGGCAAAAATGAAGAGCCGTTTATCGCCGGCTTTGTACAATAAAACGCATGTCATCCCCGAAGGTATTGATGACAGTTTGTTTTCCCCATGCCTATGCAGGAAGCCAAACGCCTGTTGGGTTTGGATGAAGCAAAACAATACATCCTGTTTTTCGACAATGGCAACCGGGTAAAGAATGCGCCATTTGCTGAAGAAGTAATGCAAGCAGTGCAACAACAATTTCCAACTGTTGAAATGGTAAGGGTGCAACAGGTACCTCATCAGCAGCTGCGGTTGTATTACAATGCGGCACATGCATTGCTGCTGCCTTCTTTGCACGAAGGGTCGAATAATTCGTTGAAAGAAGCACTGGCTTGCAACTGCCCGGTAGTAGCTTCAGCCGTAGGCGATGCGGAAGAAAGGCTGGCAGGCGTAACGCATAGTGTTGCTATCAAAGGCTTCGATGTAAAAGATTTTGTAGCTGCCATAGCGACTATCTTGCAAGCCAATGAACGCAGCAATGGCCGGCAATGTATAGCACCGGTAACGCATGCTTTCATTGGCCATCAGCTCAACAATTTGTATGCGCAACTAACACAACAACGCACTGTTTCATGATTGGCATTGTAAACTACGATATGGGCAATATTGGTTCAATCGTCAACATGATTGAATACTTGCAGGGTAGTTGTATGCTGGTGAGTGACGCTGCAGCAATGCAAGCTTGTGACAAGTTGATTTTGCCCGGCGTTGGTGCTTACGATACAGCCATGAAGCAATTGCGGCAGCGAGATTTACTGGCACCATTGCAGACATTTGCTATAGAGCATCGCAAGCCTGTGCTGGGCGTTTGCCTCGGCATGCAGCTCATGTGTGCCGGCAGCGAGGAAGGCCAGCTGCAAGGATTGGGTTGGTTTGATACCGTGGTTACAAAATTTCAATTCAGTGATAAAAAAATGCGGGTGCCGCACATGGGTTGGAATCATATTCAATTTGCACAACCCGGCTTTTCATTGTTCAATAATCTGTCCGCAGAAGACAATCGATTTTACTTTGTACACTCGTATGCTGTGCAACAAACAAATGCGCCGTTTGTAGCGGGCATCACACATTATGGAGCTGATTTTACCAGCGTTGTAGCGCAGCATCACCTCATGGGTTTTCAATGTCATCCCGAAAAGAGTCATCGTTTTGGGATGCAGGTGTATCAAAACTTCATCAACCTGTAAGCATGCTGCAAACAAGAGTAATACCGGTACTATTGTTGGGTAAAATGGGGATGGTAAAAACCATTCGATTCAAGCAGCCACGCTATGTGGGCGATGTAGTGAATGCCGTCCGATTATTCAACGATAAAGAAGTAGACGAACTGGTGGTGCTCGATATTGAAGCCACAGCTAAAAAAAGAATTCAGTTTGAGTTGATAGAACAATTGGCCAGCGAAGCCTTCATGCCATTAACCTATGGTGGCGGCATTACTTCGGTGGAAGATGTAGCGCAGCTATTGCGGTTGGGCGTAGAAAAAGTGGTGTTGAATGCGGCCCTGTTTACACATCCAGAACTGCTATCTCAAATTGCAAAACGCTTTGGTGCTTCTACGGTGATTGCTTCAGTTGATTTCAGGAAAAATATTTGGGGCAAATGGCAGGTGTACAAGCCACAATGGCCAACGGGCTACGGGCATACATCCGCTAGACTTTTGCCAACAATGTGAAGCCCAAGGCGCCGGAGAATTGCTGCTCCACAGCATTGGTACCGATGGCATGATGCAAGGTTATCCTGTGGAAATAATGCAACAATTGGCATCATCAGTCAGCATTCCTGTAATTGCTTGTGGCGGTGCTGGCAGCTTGCAGCACATGCAGCAATTGGCTGTGCAGTCGGGCATGCAGGCATTTGCCGCAGGTTCTATGTTTATTTACTACGGGCCGCACAAAGCCGTGCTCATCAACTATCCCGATGCAGCCACGCTACGCCGTACATTTGACCAATAGCATGGCCTACCAAATTTGCAGCAAAACAGTAATGGACAACATCGCCGATCCGGATATCCGGTTCGATGCGGATGGCGTATGCAATTACTACCATGCATTTACACAAAAACTAAAAATACGGGTGCCCGAACCGGAGCTGGCCAAACAACAATTGGAGAAGCTTGTCTCATCCATTAAAAATGCGGGCAAGGGAAAACAATACGATTGCATCATTGGGGTGAGTGGTGGCGTGGATAGCACCTACGTGGCCTGGTTGGTAAAAGAACTGGGGCTGCGGCCTTTGGCAGTGCATCTCGACAATGGCTGGAACAGTGAGCTGGCCGTAAAAAACATTGAACGACTGCTGCAACATTTGCAAATAGACCTGTACACAGAAGTGCTCGATTGGGAAACCTTTCGTGATTTGCAATGGTCGTTTTTGCAAGCCTCAACGCCCGATGCCGAAATTCCAACCGACCACATCATTTTTGCCACCCTATACAAAGTGGCAGCCAAGTTTGGCGTCAGGTACATTTTATCCGGCATGAATTTTCGCAGCGAGGGCATGTTGCCCCCCAGTTGGGCAAGGGGCCATCTCGATTGGAAATACATTCATTCGGTGCAACAGCAATTTGGCAGTAAGTCCATCCGGCATTTGCCGCATTTATCCGTAGCTCGTTTTTTGTATTACAACCTGGTGCTAGGCATTAAAAATGTGGGCATCCTCAATTATGTGCCCTTTCGCAAAGACGAGGCGATGGCCATTATTCAGGAAAAACTGGGCTACCGGCCCTACGAAGGCAAGCATCACGAATCGATTTATACTCGTTTTTTTCAGTCGTACATCTTGCCCAAAAAGTTTGGGATTGATAAGCGAAAAGCTCACCTCAGCTGCCTCATGATGAGTACGGGTGAAGTGAGCAGGGAAGAGGCGTTGGCCACGTTGCAGCAACCGCAGCAACCGGAGCTGCAAAACCACCGCGACCGGCTGTTTGTGATTAAAAAACTGGGCATTACTGAGGCGCAATTCGATGCCATGATGGCCGCCCCGGTCAAGTCGATTTTGGATTATCCCAACCATTACCAATTGGAGCAATGGTTCCGGCAAAAGCTCAATGTATTAAGAGCCAAAGGCTGGTTGCCCAATTAGCGTAATATTGCAACCAAATTGCCCTTTTTTCAACGCATGGTTGTAGCACAAATCATTGATAGTTTAGATACCGGTGGCGCCGAAGTAGTGGCAGTCAATATGGCCAATGCGCTGAGCAGAATAGAAGGTGTAACTTCTCATCTGGTTGTTACCCGTCATACCGGGGCGCTGGAGGCAAGAGTAGACCCTGCGGTAAAACTGTTTGTGTTGCAAAAAAAAGGCGCATTTGACATCAAGGCACTGTTTCGGTTGCGCAGTTATTTTATACGTAATGCAGTAGATATTGTGCATGCCCATTCTACTTCGTTTCTCTATCCGGCTATTCTTGAACCTTTCTCCAGTTTTATGCTGGTTTGGCACGACCACTATGGATTGCCGATACGTGCCGATGGCAAACGACATTATCCGTACAAAATTTTTTCTTCGTTGTTCGATCATGTGTTTTGTGTTTCGCAACAACTGGTGGAAAACAACCGGAAGCATTTGCGTGTGCCGCGGCACAAAATTCAGTTGCTCTACAATTTTTCTGTAAAGCTGGATGTAACAGCAACAGAAAAAGTGAGCAAACCAGAGGGTAGGAAATTGATTGTGATGAGTGCCAATCTCAGGCCACAAAAAGATCATTTGAATTTGATTGGGGCCATTCAGCAATTGAGTGCCGAAATACCCAACCTTCTGGTATATTGTATTGGCGGCACCAATGATGCGCAATACCAACAACAACTGCAGGCGGCTATTGATACAGCTGGCCTAACAGAAACCGTTTTATTGATGGGATCTCAGCCCAATCCTTTTGCATTCTATCAAATTGCAGATGTGGCGGTGTTGAGTTCTGCCAGCGAAGGACTGCCACTTACATTGATTGAATACGGATTGGCAGGATGCGCTGTAGTATGTACCGATGTTGGTCAGGCTTCTGCGGTAGTAAATCAGGAAAATGGCTGGCTGGTGCCTTCGTCGGATAGCACGGCATTGGCCAATGCTATCGGGCATGTATTGATGCACCCCGAAGCAGCCGCTGTAAAAGCAAAACGGTTGCAACAGTTTGTGCAGCAGTTTTTCTCAGAAGAATCGGCGATATATGCGGTGATGAACACGTACAAACACATTTTGAAAACCTGACACCCAATTACACACCTATGGCAATTAACAAAAGGAAAATATTGTTTTTGGGAGAAGTCTATCGGGCTGATGCACAAACGTGGATCAATGGCCTGAAAGAGTTTGGCGATTTTGATATTGTGAGTTATGAATTGAAAGGAGAAGGCGGCGGCTGGAAAAAAATCTTTCGGTTTTTAGAGTTCCTGTTTATTGGTCCTTTGCAGGTGCGTAAAAAAATAAAGCAAGAAAAACCAGACATGGTCATTGCCGAACGCACTACCAGTTACGGGTATTTAGCAGCTGTAAGTGGTGTGCATCCCGTAGCCGTGGCACAACAAGGCGTTACCGATTTGTTTCCTGTAGGTTCTATCCTCATTCCCCTTAAAAAGCGTTTGCAACGAAAAGCATTTACCAATGCCGATGTGCTGCATGCCTGGGGACCTGTAATGGCAGAGCACATGCAACGTGTGGGCACAGATATGCAAAAAGTAATGGTGATGCCGAAGGGCATTGATTTACGTAAGTTTCAGTTCACCACAATCGCACAAAAACAACAGCAGCCCGTGCGGGTAATTGTTACCCGAAGCCTTACATGGGTGTATTGCCACAAAGTGATTTTTGATGCAGCAGCAACCATCAAAAAAGCAGGGATAGCACTGGAATGGCTCATTGTTGGTGATGGTGTAATGCGACAGGAATTGGAAGCGTATGTAACTGCATTGGGATTACAGCAGGAAGTGAAATTTCTGGGCCGCATTCACAATCATGATTTGCCTTTGTATTTGGCCAGCAGCACCTTTTATGTAAGCATGCCCATGACAGAAGGGGTGAGTGCATCCTTGTTTGAAGCCATGGCTGCTGGTTGTTATCCATTGGTAACAGATTTGCCTGGCAACAGGTATTGGGTTCGCAATGGTGATAACGGACAATTGATTCCTGTAAACGACAGTGCTTCATTGGCAAATAAAATCAGCACACTCTATCATCAACCCGAAGTATTATCAAAGGCAGTGAATGATAACCGTGCTTTTATTGAATCGTATGCCAATTACGAAGTGAATATGAAAAAGATTGCGGATAAGTATCATCAATTGATTGATCAGTATTCGGGAAAATAAGTTCAAGCACATGAAAGATTTCTTACGTCATATTTACTATTTGCTTTGCCGGTATGTATTCATACTACTGCCGGATAAGCATTTCCATATTCTTACCACATACCTCACTTTTAGAAGATTTAATGCTCCATTTTACGACATGAATTTAGAGCATCCACGTTCTTTCAATGAGAAGCTCAATTACCTGAAAATGCATCATCAAAACCCTTTGGGCACATTGGTGGCGGATAAGGTAGCAGTGCGGGAATATGTAAAAGAAAAAATAGGTGAACAATACCTGATACCCGTGTTGGGCGTGTACAACACGGCTACAGAAATCCCCTTTGAGCAATTGCCAGAAAAGTTTGTATTGAAAACAAACCACGGTTCTGGCTGGAATGTGGTATGCACCAATAAGCAAACGTTAGATATTGCACTAACGAGAAAAAAGTTCAATCGTTGGTTGGGTTATAATGCCTTTTATCTGAGCCGGGAGTATCAGTATAAAAACATTCCGCCAGCTATTTTGTGTGAGTCTTTTCTGCGGTACAATATTGAAGATTATAAGTTTTTCTGCTTCAATGGTGAGCCAGCTTTTGTGCAAATTGACATTGGCCGTTTTACCAAACATGAAAGGGCGTACTACGATATCAACTGGCAGAAACTCGATTTCAGCATTTGTTATGCCATTGCCAAAGAAGAGGTACCCAAGCCAGCACAGCTCAACGAAATGCTGGAAGTGGTTAGAAAACTTAGTAAGGATTTTTTATTCGCCAGGGTGGATTTGTATTTGCACGACGATCGCATTTTCTTTGGCGAAATCACCATGTTCCCGGAAGGCGCCCATGGTCCGTTCTTAAATAATGCAGATGATTATAAAGTAGGCGAATTACTTCAGCTTCCTTCATTGTAAATTCCAGCTCCTGTTTATGCATTCAGAAAAATTGCGAATCATCTATTTCTACCAATACTTCGGCACCACAAAAGGTGGGTGGAGTACACGTGTGTATGAGATGTGTCGCCGCTGGGTAGATGAAGGGCATGAAGTAACCGTTATTACATCGCCTTACGATAAAAGCGATATTGAAGCATTTAAAGGTTGGCGTCAGCATTTTGCCATTGATGGTATCGATGTCATTGTGCTCAATGTGCCACAGTCCAATAAGGACAGTACGCTAAAGCGTATTTTTCGGTTTTTGCAATACATCGTGCTGGCGGTATACTATGTATTTCGGTTGCGGTACGATGTAGCAGTAGCATCTTCAGGCCCTATTACCGTTGGTTTTTTGGGTTTGGTGGCCAAAAAAATCCGGCGCAAAAAATTCGTTTTTGAAGTACGGGATATGTGGCCCGAAGGTTCGGTGCAACTTGGTGTGTTGAAGAATAAATTGCTTATCAAGCTGTCGTATTGGTTTGAGCATTTGTGTTATAAAAATGCGCATCTCATTGTAGCCTGTTCCGAAGGCATGAAGGCGGATATCTACAACCGGTTTCATTACAAAAATATTGTGGTGGTGCCCAATGCCTGCGATACCCAGTTTTTTGCACCATTTGCCAATGCGCCAATGCCGGCAGCTTACCGCGGAAAAAAATTAGTAGTGTATGCTGGTTCACTGGGGGTGATGGACCACTGCATGCAAATAATGGAAGCAGCCCGGTTGCTCGATACAAAAAAGCATCCTGATGTAATGTTCTTAATCATTGGTGATGGTATAGAGCGAAGCATGATGGAAGCGTACAAGCAAGAACATCAACTCCATCATGTAGAATTTTTAGGGCTAATACCAAAAACACAAGTTGCGCCACTGCTTACTCATGCAGTGTGCTCTATAGTGTGTTTTAAAAACGTGCCTGTGCTCAACACGGTGTCACCCAATAAAATGTTTGATGCATTTGCTGCGGGTGTACCCATCGTACAAACCACACAAGGTTGGATAAAGGACATGCTGGCAGAACACCATGCAGGCATTACCGTTCGGCCTGATGAGCCGGCTGATATGATGGCCGCCATCGAGGTTTATTTATCAGATGATAACCGCCGCAGTGTAGACGCCAGCAATGCAAGAGCGTTAGCTACAGGTGTTTTTAGCAGAGATAAGTGTGCCGATGATATGCTGCAAGCCATCAAAGAAGCGTACAAGCTATCATGGGCTAAGAAGGCAGCTAAAAGACTGGGAGAAGAACAGCAGCGTAAAGGTTTGCAACAGCGCATAAAATTTGTGGTGGACTGGTATACGCCATCCAGCCATGCTACCTCGCTGCGTATGCGGCCTTGGGTTGATGCACTTCAACAATCGGGTAAGTTCATTATCACCGTGCATACAGACAAAGGTTCAAAAGGACAGGCTGGTGTATTGCCCAACTTTTTCAGTACGCCGGATAACCGTACAAAACCCTATGTACGTTTTGTGCAAGAAGTCTTACTGGGTACAGAACTATTTATTAAAGTACTGTTTGCACCTCGTCAGGTAGTAGTCATTTCCAGTCCGCCGTTTATTGTATCCTGCCTGGTGGCTCTCGGGTGTTTCGTTTCAAGAAAACCGTATGTATTTGATGTACGGGATATTTACCCATTGGTATATGCCAATTCAGGATTTATCAGCAGAAACGGATTGGTGTTTAAGTTGTTGTTTAGGATAAGTAAATATTGTTATAACAACTCTTTGTTTACGAGTACGGTTACGCCTTTGTTAGTTGGCTATATTCAGAATACCGGAAAGAAAGCTGATGTGCAGTTAATCAAGAATGGGTTCAATGGCAAGCTTTTTATACCAACTGCTGATAAAAAGAAAAATTCACGTTGGCTTTCCATGGCAACATTGGACAATTTCAGAATCCAGAGCTACTGGTGGAAGTTGTAAAAGAGCTGAATAAAAGAGGAGAGACCTTTCATTGTATTGCCATTGGTTCTGGTTCGAAGGAGCTGGTCATTAAAAAGTCAGAAGTAGAAAATCTGGAATTCAGGGGGCGGCTCAACAATGAAGAATTGGCTAAAGTGATACGGACTTGCCATGTGGGTTTGTCTTTCAGAACCGATGATGAAATCAGTGCAAGGTCCATTCCGGTAAGGGTTAGCGAATATATAGGCGTTGGTATTCCAACAGTGCTTACTCCAAAAAGCGAAGGCGGCGAATTGCTCGATTCATATCAGGTAGGTAAGGCATTCGACAACGACGAAGTATCGGCTATTTGTGATTTTATTCAGCAGTTGAAATACAATCAGGACTTGTACCAGTTTTATAAAAACAATGCCATTCGCATACGCAGTAATTTTAGCAGAGAGGCAGGTGCTGAGTTGTTTGTTCGCAAAATGAAGCAGTGTTTGAATGTAGAGGAAACGGTAAAGCATTCTTCAATGTAAATGTTTGTACTATGGCTTATACCATGCATCAATCTGGAGTAAGAGATGTTCAACTAGGGGAAAATGTAACCATCATTGCTCCTGTGAATTTGTATGAATGTGTGATTGGTAGTCACAGTTTTATCGGACCCTTTACTGAAGTACAACGTGGCGTGGTGGTGGGCATGCATTGCAAAGTGCAAAGCCACAGTTTTATATGCGAAGGGGTTACTATCGGGCATCATTGTTTCATTGGCCACGGCGTGATGTTTGTAAATGATTTGTTTGCTGACGGAAAACCTGCAGGTGGCGATCAATCGAAATGGAAAACCACCATGATTGAAGATCATGTAAGCATTGGCAGTAATGCTACCATACTGCCAGTGCGTATTTGCAGCCACACCGTTATTGGAGCAGGCAGTGTGGTTACAAAAGACATTACTGAACCGGGTGTATATGCCGGTAATCCGGCTGTTTTGCTTCGTCCTTTATAAATTGCCACCGGTATGAAAAATGTTTTAATCACCGGCGCATCCGGATTTTTAGGCAAGTATATCGTTGATGCATTTACGCAGCAAAACTGGTATGTATCAACCGTTGGCCGGCATAGTTCCAACTCCATACAATGTGACCTGGCTGTTGATGTACCCGACCTTAACAACATCAATGCTAATTTGGTAATACATGCCATGGGCAAGGCCCATATGGTGCCTTCAACCGATGCAGAAGCTCAAGCTTTTTTCGATGTCAACTTTGAGGGGACGAAAAGGCTTTGTAGTGCATTGGAACATGCTGCTGCTTTGCCTGAGCAATTTGTTTTTATAAGCACAGTTGCCGTTTACGGAAAAGATGAGGGAGCAGACATTAATGAAGATCATCCATTGCAAGGTAAAACGCCATATGCGTTGAGTAAAATACAGGCAGAGCAATGGTTGCAGCAATGGTGTGGCCAACACAATATTCGATTGAGTATACTGCGGTTGCCATTGGTAGCGGGTCAACAAGCTCCCGGTAATTTGGGTGCTATGGTCAATGGCATTCGTACCGGTCGTTACTTTAATATTGCTGAAGGCAAAGCCCGCAAAAGTGTTGTACTCGCTGAAGATGTGGCCAACTGGATCCCTAAGATTGCAGCTGTTGGTGGTGTGTATAATCTTACCGATGGCTATCATCCCAGCTTTGCAGAACTCGCTACAGTTATCGCTAAGCAACTGCATTGCAATCCTCCGGGCAATCTTCCTTCGTGGGTGGCATTGCCTGCAGCATTTGCGGGAAATTTTCTAGGAAGCCGGGCACCTATTAACTGCGATAAATTGCGCAAAATAACAGCCACACTCACCTTTAACGATGCTAAAGCAAAGGCCGCATTTGGCTGGATGCCTAAGCCGGTGCTGGAATCGACACTTGTATAAACCGGTTCTGAAAAATTGATTGCATGAATGAATTGCTGATAGAAAACCTGTTGTTGTTATTGGTGCTTTGCCTGGTGGCTGTTGCCTATCTGCGTATGGCTGATAAACTCAACATTATTGACAAACCCAACCAGCGTAGCAGCCATACACGTATTACGGTACGGGGTGGTGGTGTTATTTTTCCTGTCAGTTTGTTGTTGTATTCAATTGTTCATGGTTTCCCGTACTTGTATTTTATTGCAGGCCTCACCTTGATTGCTGTCATCAGTTTTGCCGATGATTTAAAACATCAATCCCGCAAACTCAGGCTGGCCGTGCATTTTGCTGCTGTATCGTTGCTGTTGTTTCAGGTGAATGAAATGAGTTTGCCATATTGGTTGTTGCCCATCCTTTTTGTGCTAAGTATTGGGGTAATCAATGCCTATAATTTCATGGATGGTATCAATGGTATCACCAAGCGGGTATGCTATCATCATGTTGCTGACCCTTATTTTCTTACATCAGGAGGTTTCGTTTATAGATGTACAATACCTGTATGCTTTACTTACAGGAGCATTGGTATTTGCATACATGAACTTTCGTAAAAAAGCATTGTGCTTTGCTGGCGATGTGGGCAGTGTCAGCATGGCTTTCTCTCTTATTTTTCCGGTGATGCTGCTCATTTTTACTACAGGCAATCCCTTGTTCATTTTGCTGTTTGGAGTGTATGGTGTAGACACCGTACTAACCATCGTACACCGATTGATGAAGCGGGAAAATATTTTTGAAGCTCACCGGCAGCATTTATTTCAATACCTGGCCAATGAAGCCCAATGGCCGCATGTGGCAGTTTCAGCGCTGTATATGAGCATTCAATTGCTGCTGAATGCCGGTATTTATTTTGTATGGAAAAATGGAGATGCAACTACCCAATGCTGGTTTGCTATCGCATCTATGCTGCTGCTGGGTGCCGTACACACATTCGTAAAGTTCAGCATCATTCGCAGGCAACAAATTGGGGCTTAAAGGGCAATAATCCTTTTGGTTTTAGCTGGCTTGTGTTGCATGCTATCCATCTTCAAAACTGGTGCTGCAGGCTTAATCAAAGTTTTCTTTGGAGCGATGATGAGGTCTTCGTTTGCATCAAATGTTACAGATACCTCAGGAGTTTCAAAAACCGTATATGCTTCTTGTTGCTTAATGGAAGGATAAGTCGCATTCTTCAATGTAGCAGCTGCAAGATGTTGTTCTAATATCTTGGCTTGTTCCAACGCTTCAATAGAGTGTTTGTTTTCGAGCAGTACTGTTTTCAACCACTGTTTCCATTTGTACAACTGTGCCAGTTCTTGCTGTGCAGCCTTGGCTTGTTGCTGCAATGCCTCTTTTCTGGCCATTTCGTGTTGCAGCATGGCTTCTCTGTGAGCTAATTCCGCTCCCAGCGCTTCCAGCTCTGCCACCTGTTGGTTGGCATGCGCTACATCAGCTGGCAAATCGGGTAAAAGGTCTGCTACAATTGCTTCATGATTATTATTGGCCACGGCAAACATGGGAATAGTTGCTGGTTCTTCAGGCGTGTCGGCAATCGCTGTAAATGTTGCAGGTGCTTCTTCAATGGCAGTGTATTCGGATAAAGGTTTAGCTGCTGTGTTTTTCAGTTGTGCCGCTTTGTTGCCAAACATCCAGTCAAACGCCATTTGTACATACTTCAGTTCAACAACAGCTTCTTTGTGTTGAGCCAATTGCTCACTGTTACTCTTGGCCACTTGCCTGTTTTCAATCGTTGCAATGCTGACGATAGCGATTACCAATAGCAATGAAATACTGCGGCCAATGTATTGGCTGTAGGCAAGTCCACCCACTGTTTGTATACCTGCCAAGCGGCAAATGCGTTGATACAAAGAGCCATGTTTTTTATTGGCCAATCCCATGGCCATGGCAGGTTGCAAACTGGCTTTGCCTATGTTGAGCAATGCTTGTGCATACAGCTGTTTATCGTAGTTGAATTGCAGTACCCAATCATCGCAGCTGTATTCTCTTTCTGCATACGCAATCTTCAACAATTGTTTGGCAAATGGATTGAAGAATAAGAAGCTGTCGGCTATTTGCAACCCAATATTGATGAGGTAATCGTACCGCTTGATATGTGCCAGTTCATGTATCAAAATAGCTTCTACTTGTGCTGGTGTAAGTTGGTTTACAATGGCTACCGGTAGCAAAATAACCGGCTTTAAAAAGCCAACGGTCATGGGACTGCTAATGTGGTTGCTTAACCACACTTTTACTGGTTGTTGTATGTGCAGCCATTGTGCTTTTTCTTGTACAAAAAGACGGATGTCTACTGCAGGTTTTTGCAAGTTGTGCTGGCGCATATTGCTGATGTTGTGCCAGCCCATAGCCAGGCGCAATAGCATGCCCACACTTACTATACAATAGGCTGCGGCCAATATGGGTATGAGTTGTATGCGTACAATTTGGAGTGCAGTTTGCAGCCATGTTTGTGCAGCCATAGGCAATGTCCATGCATGCTGAGCATTGGCCGTAATGGCTATGAAAAACGACAGCAATACAATACCATTCGCCACAACCGCCAATGTGAATTTGCTGCTTGCTGATAGTTTCCAAATGCGGGTAATGCCCAAATAAGCCAGCAGCAGCAAAGCAGCTATCCAAATGCTGTGCAGCATACCGTTGCCAATGGCGTACAAATAAGTATTGATTTGGTTGGTGAGCATAGTGGTGCGTTCGTTACAGGTGGTTACTTCATGCTGTCCAGCAGGCGTTGTATTTCGTCCAGTTCTTCTTTAGAGGGTTTGGCTGTGCCCAGTGCCCTCATTACCAGTTGGCTGGCCGAGCCTTCAAACAAGGTATTCATCATTTTACCCACTATTTGCTGCTGCGTTTTTTCCTTGCTCACGTTGGGTTGGTATATGTGCGTTTTACTGCTGTCGTCGCGGGATACCAGGCCTTTGTCGTGCATAATCTGCAACAGCTTCAGGGTGGTGGTATAGCCGGCATCTTTTACGGCAGCCAGCTCTTCGTGCACTTCACGTACGGTGGCGTTGCCCCGCTGCCACAGCACTTGCAAAATCTCCAGTTCGCTTTCTGTGGGTTTATTGCTCAGTTGCTTTGCCATAAGTAATGATACTTCTGAAAATGAAAGAAAGTACAATTATACGACAAGCTTCGTAAATAAATGGTTAAAGGCTTTTGTGCCGGATGAATGGCGGCAATACTGATTTAAATAAGCACTTTTCGATTGGCAATGGTGAGTTCGCCTTTTTCTTCCATGGCCTTCATGGTGCGGATGACGGTTTCTACCCGCAGGCCGGTCATATCGGCTATTTCTTGCCGGGTAAGGTTTACCTGCATTTGCTCCTGCTCGGGGCAGCCACAATGTTTTTTGTATTGTTTCAGCAGGCTGAGTATGCGGTGCTCGGGGCCATAGCTGGTCAGGTCTTTCATGTTGTTCGACTTGGCCATCAGGCGGTTGGCCAGCAGCTGCGTAAAGCTGATGTGCACTTCCGGATTTTCTTTGAGCAGCATAATGAAATTGTCTTTCGACAACCGCAGCAGCGTGGCATTTTCCATGGCCATGGCCGATGCAGGATAACTTTTGCCTGCCATCACCGGCGGCTCTCCAAAGCTTTCGCCAGACGCAAAAAAGCCTTGAATAAATTCCTTACCGCCTTCGGTGTCGTTGTACATTTTCACCTTACCGGTTTCTATTACATAAAAGAAATTGGCCTGCTGTCCTTCCCGAAAAATGACTTCGCCTTTTTTCACCTGTTTGTAGGCAGCACCATAACTCAGGAGCATTTCTACACTTAGTATGGGCCCATTGCCCGCTGCTGCCGATTGAAGAAAAAACATAGGACGCTATGCGTTGCTGAATAACAAAGGTGAGCAAATCCGGAGTATGAAAGTGTGCCGGATTTTGGAGTGGCCTTTTCAGCTGATTGGTAGCTGCCTTTGAGATAAGTGTGCCATTATGATTGCAATCATAATGGCCCGGAAATGCCCATTCTACTTTTGAAAACACAAAACGAAATCTACATGAAAAAATCATTTGTACTATTTGCCGCAGCCGCTGCTGTTGTATTGCTGGTGGCATGTGGCGGTGGCAGTAGCGAGCCTGCTGCAACTACTACCGGCGAAACTGCTGCACCCAAAAGTATGGTTGCCGACGCCTCTGCTTACGACCCCAAACGTGGTGAAGGAAAGTTTAGTGAAGAAAACACGAAGCTGGGTGCGTTGGATGCTGCATTGGCTACCAAAGGCAAAGCGATTGCGGACACCAAATGTTTGTCTTGCCACAAAACTACCGATGAAAAACTGGTAGGACCAGGCTGGAAAGGTGTTACTACCCGCAAAGCTCCTTACTGGATTCTCAACTTCATTACCAATCCCGATCCGATGATTGATAAAGACCCTGAAGTGCAGGCTCAACTGGAACTCTGCCTGGTTCGTATGCCCAATCAGAACCTTACCGAAGATGATGCAAAGCAGATTCTGGAATTCATGCGCCAAAACGATGGTGCCAAATAAGCGAACGACTTTAATCCCCCTCCAATATGGAAACAACAACCAAGTATTTCAAACTCCCGTTGCTGGCAACAGCAATGCTGGCGCTGGGTTTTCAGGCATGTAAACCCAAAAATGCAGGCAGTGCCGTAGGTGGCGATGCCGCTGCAAAAGCTTATGTAGCGCCGGGTAAGCACGATGAGTTTTACAATTTCGTTTCGGGTGGCTTTAGCGGCCAAATGAGTGTGTACGGTTTGCCCAGCGGCAGGCTTATGCGGGTGATTCCTGTATTTTCAGTTGACCCCGAAAAGGGTTGGGGCTACAGCGAAGAAACCAAGCCCATGCTCAACACTTCTCACGGATTTGTGCCTTGGGATGATTTGCACCACGTAGAAATGAGCCAAACCAATGGTGAAATTGATGGCAAGTGGGTGTTTGGTAATGCCAACAACACGCCACGACTGGCCCGTATTGATTTGAAAACTTTTAAGACCGCTGAGATTATTGAACTGCCCAACAGCGGCGGCAACCACAGCTCACCTTTTGGTACCGAAAACTCTGAATACATTGTGGCTGGTACCCGCTTTAGCGTACCACCTGATGATGTAAATGGTGATGTGCCCATCAATAGTTACAAGCAAAACTTTAAAGGCCACATCAGCTTTGTAAGTGTAAACAAAGAGAATGGCGAAATGGACATCGCTTTTCAGCTGAAAACACCCGGTGTAAACTTTGACCTGGCCCGTGCCGGTAAAGCCAAATCTCACGGTTGGTTTTTCTTCAGCTGCTACAACACAGAGCAAGCCAACACTTTGCTGGAAGTAAATGCTTCGCAGCGGGATAAAGATTTCATTTTGGCCGTAAACTGGAAGAAAGCCGAAGAGTACCTGAAAGCTGGTAAAGGCAAAAAAGTAAAAGTGAAGTATGCCCACAACAAATGGAACGAAGCCACACATACAGCTACTTCAGAAATTAAAACTGAAGTAACAGTATTGGACGTAGCCGAGTTGAAAGACATCTGCTATTTCATTCCCTGTCCTAAGTCGCCACACGGTTGCGATGTAGACCCCACAGGCGAATACATTGTAGGTAGCGGTAAACTGGCAGCGTTGATTCCTGTATTCAGTTTCGATAAGTTGCAAAAAGCCATTGCCGACAAAGCCTATGATGGCGAATACGAAGGCATTCCTGTTGTGAAGTATGAAGCAGCATTGCATGGCGAAGTGCAGAAGCCGGGCCTCGGACCTTTGCATACCGAATTTGATGGCAAAGGCAACGCTTACACTTCTTTCTTCGTTTCTTCTGAAGTAGTGAAGTGGAACATCAAGGACCTGAAAGTGGTAGACCGTGTGCCTACTTACTATTCTGTTGGTCACTTGTGCATCCCCGGTGGCAACACCCGCAAGCCTTCTCCCAAATACCTGATTGCGTATAATAAAATCACCAAAGACCGCTATTTGCCTACAGGTCCTGAGCTGGCCCAAAGTGCACAGTTGTACGATATCAGTGGTGAAAAAATGCAAATGATTCTAGACTTCCCCACCATAGGTGAACCGCACTATGCACAAGCTGCACCAGCAGATGTGATTAAAAACAACGGGCAGTTGAAAATTTACAAAATAGCAGATAACAAACACCCGTACGCAGCAAAAGGCGAAGCAGAAGCCAAAGTAGTACGGGAAGGCAATAAAGTACATGTGTACATGACTTCTATCCGGTCACATTTTGCACCAGATAATATTGAAGGTGTACGATTGGGTGATGAAGTGTATTTCCACGTAACCAACCTGGAGCAAGACTGGGATGTGCCACACGGCTTTGCTGTAAAAGGCGCCGCCAATGCAGAATTGCTGATTATGCCGGGCGAAACAACTACACTGAAATGGGTGCCAGACAGAGTAGGGATGTTCCCCATGTACTGTACCGATTTCTGTAGTGCATTGCACCAGGAAATGCAAGGCTACATAAGGGTTTCACCAGCAGGAAGCAATGTGCCGCTTACGTATAGCGTAGGCACCAACAAGCCTGCCGAAACGAAGAAGTAACCTGATAAGTGCGTTGATTTTTTAAAAGGGAACAGGCATTTATCAACTGTGCCTGTTCCCTTTATTTTTAAAAAATGTGATATGAAAAAGACTGGTATTAGTCCGTTGTCGAGAGTATTAAGTGCTTTGGCAGGAATAGCGTTGGTCATTTCTTTGTTTGTGCCCATGTGGCGCATCGAACTCGATGCACCACAATACCCCGAAGGCTTGGCATTGCAAATTTTTCCGCATAAACTGGGTGGCGATGTAGCCATTATCAATGGCCTTAACCATTACATAGGCATGCAAACCTTGCATGCTGAAAATTTTGTAGAGTTTACCGTATTGCCTTACATCATTGCTGCCTTTGCAATAGCTGCATTGTTAGCAGCAGCTATGGGCAAACGCAAGTTGTTACAAATGGTATTTTTTGCCTTTGTAATTTTTGGTGTAGTGGCCATGATAGATTTTTGGCGCTGGGAATACGACTATGGTCACAACCTCGATCCGAATGCAGCCATCATAGTGCCGGGCATGGCATATCAGCCACCGTTGATTGGCTTTAAGCAGCTGCTCAACTTCGGTGCTTTTTCTATTCCTGATACCGGTGGTTGGTTGTTTATTACAGCCGGTGCATTGCTCTTGGTAGCTGTGCTAAAAGAAGCGGGAGTATTCAATCGTTTTTTCAATAAAAAAATAGCAGGTGCAACCGTGTTGTTGCTGTTGTTGCAAAGCTGCAGCAGCAACGAGCCCGAAGCCATTGCCTACAACCGCGACAATTGCAGCCATTGCAAAATGACGATTACTGATTCTCGCTTTGCAGCAGAAGTAAAAACTACTAAGGGCAGGGTATATAAGTTTGATGACATTACCTGTATGACTGCGTATTTGCGGGAGCATAACGATGTTACTTTTTCAGGCTTGTGGGTGAGCAATTTTGATGGCCCACAGCAACTCATTGATGCTAAAACGGCCTACTACATTCAGGATGAATCTTTCAACAGTCCTATGCGGGGCAATACAGCGGCCTTTACCAGTAAAGAAGCGGCAGGAGCCATCGCCACAAAATTGCAGGCGGCCGTTACCATTTGGGATAGTGTGAGTAAAAGTGAGTAATGAAAAAAATTGGCTGCATAGTATTGAGTGTTTTGCTGACATGCCCGTTGCTGGCTGCCACCATCAGGGTGGGGAAGCAGCATGCCATCAACAGCATCAAAGCGGCTATTAAACAAAGCCGTGCAGGTGATACCATTTTGGTAGCTGCAGGTTTGTACAAAGAGGGCAATATTGTAGTCAACAAACGCCTGGTGTTACTGGGCGAAAATTTTCCTGAATTAGATGGTCAGCATAAATACGAGGTGTTGACGATTACGGCTGATAGCACTATTGTAAAGGGTTTTCGGGTACAGCACTCTGGTCATGCCTCGCTTGATGATCCGGGCGGTATCAAAATTCTGGAAGCCAATTATGTGGTGATTGAAGGGAATGTACTGTACGATAATTTCTTTGGTGTGTATGTGCAGTATAGCAAGCATTGCATTGTAAAAAACAATACGCTTGTGGCCTTTGGTAAGGAAGAACAACAAATCGGCAACGGCATTCATTGCTGGAAAAGTGATAGTCTGCAAATCATTCACAACAATATTACCGGTCACCGCGATGGTATCTACTTTGAGTTTGTGACAGGTTCTGTTATCTGGCGCAATATCTCTACAGGAAACATTCGCTATGGTTTGCATTTTATGTTTTCCAACAACGACAGTTATTTCACCAACACATTTAAAAACAATGGTGCCGGCGTAGCGGTCATGTACAGCAAGCAGGTAACCATGATGAACAACAACTTTGAGCAAAACTGGGGCGATGCGGCGTATGGATTGCTACTCAAAGAAATCTCCGATAGTTATATTTCGGGCAATCAGTTTCGGCAAAATACTTCCGGTATTTGGATGGAAGGTACCAGCCGGATAAAGATGGAACGAAATGCCTTTGTGCAAAACGGTTGGGCCATGCAAGTGCAAGCCAGTTGTATGGACAACCTCATTACAGATAATAATTTTATTGCCAACACATTCGATATGGGCACCAATGGCGATGTGGTGCTCAACACAGTTGCCAGCAACTATTGGGATAAATGTGAAGGTTACGACATAGATAGAAATGGATTTGCCGATGTGCCTTTCCGGCCATTGAGCATGTTTAGTGTAGTGGTCGAAAAAAATCCTTCGGCCATGCTGTTGTTTCGCAGTTTTCTGGTAAGCCTGCTCGATCGTTCAGAAAAGATTTTTCCCAGCCTTACCCCCGAACAGTTTATAGATAAAAGTCCGAGAATGAAACCGCTGCCATTATGATACGTGTAGAAGCTGTAAGCAAAAAATTTGGAAAACTGCAGGTGTTGCAACAGGTCGATTTGACTTGTAACAGCGGCGAGTGTATTGCACTTATTGGGCCCAATGGATGTGGTAAAACCACTCTCATCAAATCCATACTCAACATGGTAATTCCGGATAGTGGCCGCATATTGGTGAATGAGAAAGACATCTCCGGCGATTATTTGTACCGCTCCAATATTGGATATATGCCACAGATTGGCCGCTACCCCGAAAACATGAATGTGGGTCAGGTAATTGAAACCATTCAAACCCTGCGGGGGGCAGATAAAGCGGTGGATACAGACTTGTATGACGCCTATCAAATGAGCCAACTATTGAGCAAACGCATGAATACGCTGAGTGGTGGTACACGCCAAAAAGTAAGTGCAGTATTGGCATTCATGTTCAATCCGGGTATTCTCATTTTAGATGAGCCAACAGCTGGGCTTGATCCATTGGCTGCAGAAATTTTGAAAGAAAAAATCATGGCCGAAATGCAACGCAAAAAGCTGGTGATGATTACGTCGCATTTGCTGAGTGAGTTGGAAGACATTGTATCAGAAGTGGTATTTATGCAAGATGGATCGGTGGCATTTCACAAGTCGAATGCAGCACTGAAAGCGGATACGGGGAAAGACAGTATTGCCAAAGCGATTTCTCACATTTTACGGGAGCAGGCATCATGAAGAAGATTATACGATTTGTATTGACAGATATTTTACGCAACCGCATTGTGATTGCATACGCTGTGCTCATGGCCGTGTTGTCGTGGACGGTTTTTAATATGGAAGACACCGGCAGTAAAGGTGTACTCACCTTGCTCAATATTGTGTTGCTGGTAGTGCCATTGGTGTCTGTGTTGTTTTCTACCATTTACATTTACAACAGTGCTGAGTTTATTGAGTTGTTGCTGAGCCAGCCTGTTAAGCGGCCGCAAATTTGGTTGAGTTTGTTTGGCGGGTTATCCATCAGTTTCATCATCGCATTCGCCTTGGCCGTTGGCTTACCACTTTTTTTATATGCCGATTTTCATCAGGCTGTCATTCTGTTTGCAACGGGTTGTTTGCTGTCAGCCATTTTTGTAGCCCTTGCATTTTTGGCTGCCATCATGAGTCGCGATAAAGCCAAAGGTGTAGGAGTATCTATTTTGCTGTGGTTGTACTTCGCTTTATTGTTCGATGGACTGGTGCTATTCCTGATGTTTCAGTTTGCTGATTATCCAATTGAAAAACCTATGGTATTGTTGAGTGCCACCAGTCCGTTGGATTTGGCCCGCATTCTCAACCTGATGCAGATTGATGCTTCGGCCATGATGGGCTACACAGGCGCTATTTTCAAAAACTATTTTGGCAGTGGCTGGGGAGTGCTGTTGTCCTTTGGATTGCTCCTTGCCTGGGCACTGGTTCCTTTCTGGATTTCGTTACGCATTTTCAAACGCAAAGATCTTTGATTGCTTATGCCACAACCTAGCCACAACCGATCAGACATTACCAACCGACAAGACATTGAGCGGCTGGTCAATCAGTTTTACGATGCCGTAAAAGCAGATGCCACTATCGGTTATTTTTTTACGGAAGCGGTGGCGGTCAACTGGGAAAAGCATTTGCCTGTCATGTATGCCTTTTGGGAAAATGTACTTTTTCATACGGGCGGCTATTCGGGCAATCCCATGGAACGGCACAAGCAATTGAACCAACAATCGGCTATTGAGCCAGCGCATTTTCAGCAATGGCTGCATTTGTTTGCATCGACAGTTGATCGCTTATTCGCAGGAGAAAATGCAGAAACAATCAAACAGCGGGCTGCCAGTATTGCCACAGTGATGCAGTTGAAAATTTTGCATCATCAATAAGAGAACGTTATACATAATTTTTCACGAGAGAGTAGCAAAAAAGGGCAACGGTTATTACAACCGTGCCCTTTGTTCTATCACTATCCAACCGATCATTATTTTGCTGGCGGCAGCAGCACATCATTAATTACGTGAATCACGCCGTTGCTGGCTGTAATGGTGGCTACAATCTCTTTGCCATTTACAAATGCCTTATCGCCCTGCTTGGTAATTTTTACTTTGCCACCAAATACCATGTCGTATTCCAATCCGTCCTGCAGCAATGCGCCATTGAGTACGCCTACGTATGTATGATACCCTAAAATGTTTTCAAGGTCGCCTTTCTTTTCAGGCTTCAGCAAATCTTCCACTGTGCCTTTGGGTAGTTTATCGAAAGCCGCATTGGTAGGCGCAAAAACAGTAAATGGTCCGGCATTGCTCAGCGCATCTACAAGGCCTGCTGCTTTTACGGCAGTCACCAAGGTGCTGTGGTCTTTGCTGCTCACTGCTACTTGTACTACGTTGGGGTTAGATACATCATCCTGCACACCCGACTGACCAGTTGCAGGTGCAGCTGTAGAAGTAGCTTCGGTACTGGCAGCGCTATTGTCAGCTGCGGGTGTAGAACAGGCGTACACTGCTACCGCAAACAGCAGGGCAGGTATTACAAATTTTCGTTTCATATTGGTTTGGTTTTACTACCAAATGTATTCAGGCCATTCAGCGGCCCTTATGACTGCAATCATAAGTCTGGCTGGGTTAGAGATGATTTTCGACATTGAATAATCAGCAACCAAACGATGGCTGAAAACATCATGATACTTGCCAGCAGCAG
The DNA here is from genome assembly GCF_009740285.1 of Phnomibacter ginsenosidimutans. Classification (GTDB taxonomy): domain Bacteria; phylum Bacteroidota; class Bacteroidia; order Chitinophagales; family Chitinophagaceae; genus Phnomibacter; species Phnomibacter ginsenosidimutans. The sequence goes on along the minus strand of NZ_CP046566.1, from coordinate 2,805,644 downwards.
GGCTTCTTTAGTAAATGGAACAGATATGTATTGTAGTGAGGCAATGCCTTGTATGCCCAACGTAAGCTCGTTGGTACCAATGCCGGCTACAAGCAACAGCAAGGCAGCAGGTACATGCTTGTGCTGGCCGAGCAATTGTTTACCGTATAAGTAGGTCACGAGAAACAAAGAGATGATTGCCAGAAGTACGAGGTGTAAATACGCAACAACGATGGGTCTGAAACCGAAAGCAAGTTGACTCATGGCTGGTATAACGGACGCTAATTGAAGCAACAACTTTATACTAATGGCAAATGCCAGACACCAAAACAAAAGCTTCAACAATTTTTGGTGAAGCAACTGTTGGAAAAACCGATGCCTGAACAGGTGGGTCAACAGCATAGTCCAGCCAATTACCTGAGCCAAACCTGCCAGCACAACCAGCAGGTATACGGGCAGTGGCAAATCCATCCACAACACACTTAGTCCGAAGGCCGGCAGGCAGCTCCAGATCAGCAATTGTCTTGCCGTAGCCGGAAGGGGGGGGAGTGTTGGGCAAATCGCTGAGCCACCAGCTAAACAAAGCCATGCCACCCAAGAAGAACCAACCGTTGTATTGAAAATGTAGGTACCAGTATACGGCGGCCAAATAACCATGTTGCGTAATTTGATGCGAAGCCATCATGTAAGACAATGCAGCGGTTCCCAGCGTTGATAGCAGCCCGTACCAAAGTGCTGCCCGCAACCAGGCAAAAGCCGGATGTGGAGTTGATTGGCGCATCCATTGAAATAAGTACACGGCAGCCCAGGCAAATACAACAATAGAAAGCGTGGAAAAACTGATGGATACAGCGCCATAGCCTTGCATGGCAAATGAAATGAGCATACCAATGGCGCAAATCCAATTGTAGAGGAGTATCCGGTGCATCTTACGTTGAGCCACTTCTGGTTGTCCGGGCCACATCCTTGTCGCTATTAACAGCAGCAGAGTTTGCGTTATCCAGCCGGCAAATGCAAAATGCGAATGGGCATGCAGCAGTTGTTTTTGATCGAGCCAGGGAAATGACCAGCCAATTTTAATCCGACATGATCACACCCAGCAATGCTACCAGTCCGAAACTGATCAATGAGATTTTTACCCATTTTAATACTGCTGAATGGTATTGTGTCTTTTTCTCTGGATGAATGATTTGCCCCCGATCTGTCATAATACACCAATCTAGGGAGGCAAATTACCGGGCATTTTTGCCCTGTAATATGCGTATGGTCATAAGCCTTTAGGATGGGGAAGAGGACGTTTTTTTCTTTTTCCGGCAGGCATCGCTGCAATACTTTACTTCATCCCATACTTTTTCCCATTTTTTACGCCAGGTAAATGGCCGGCCACAGGTAAGACAGGTTTTCTGGGGCAAAAAAGATTTTTTATGAGAGCTGGCCATACTTTATTATATAACCCATTGGTTTAGAGTTTGTTCATAATAAAGTGACCTCATTTGGCCGCCGTTCTTATTTGTGAACGACTTGCCAAAAAATGCGCTTTAGCCCCTAAATTGCAGCCAGACAGTAAGGATTTACTCACAGCGGCAAAGCGGTTTTGGATTATTGAGTTTACGCCCTTACTTTTGCCATCCTTTTTAAATTAGGGCATTTACACTTTGGGAGCACAACTAGCTCATTCTTAATGGTTTTCAAGAAAAGCTCTCCGGCTTAGCTGGCAGAGCTCTCAGTGTTTATGTGGCTAACGAACAGCAAAAAACAGGTTCTAGCATATGTCTTCAACACAACTGACCAACAGGATCAACTTCGGCAAAGCCAAAAACCTCGCCGAGTCTCCTGACCTTCTGGCAATTCAGATTCAATCGTTTAAAGAGTTTTTCCAGCTGGAAACCACGCCCGACAAAAGGAACAATGAAGGCCTTTTCCGGGTGTTCAAGGAAAACTTCCCAATCAGCGATACCCGCAACATCTTCGTGCTGGAATTCCTCGACTACTTTATCGATCCGCCCCGCTACTCTCTCGATGAGTGTATGGAGCGTGGCCTTACGTACGCTGTGCCCCTGAAGGCTAAGCTGCGTTTGAGCTGTAACGATGAAGAGCATATCGATTTCCAGACCATCGTTCAGGATGTGTTTTTGGGCAACATTCCGTACATGACTCCCCGTGGTACTTTCGTGATCAACGGTGCGGAGCGTGTAGTGGTAAGCCAGTTGCACCGTAGTCCCGGTGTATTCTTTGGCCAGAGCCTGCACCCCAACGGTACCAAAATCTACAGTGCCCGTGTAATTCCTTTCAAGGGTGCCTGGATGGAATTTGCGACCGACATCAACAACGTGATGTATGCGTACATCGACCGTAAGAAAAAGTTCCCCGTAACCACCCTGTTGCGTTCTATCGGTTTCGAAACCGACAAATCCATTCTGGAGTTGTTTGGCATGGCCGATGAAATCAACATCGATAAAAAATCTATCAAAACCCTCGTGGGTCGTAAGCTGGCTGCCCGTGTACTCCGCAGCTGGGTAGAAGACTTTGTGGATGAGGATACCGGTGAAGTAGTGAGCCTGGAGCGTAACGAAGTGTTGATGGAACGCGACAGTGTACTTGACGAAAAATCACTGGAAGAAATTCTGGAAATGGGCATCAAGAGCCTGTTTGTACAGAAAGAAGACGTGGGTGGTGATTTTGCTATCATTTACAATACGCTGAATAAGGATACTTCGAACAGTGAACTGGAAGCCGTACAGCACATCTACCGCCAGTTGCGTGGTAGCGATGCGCCGGACAACGAAACTGCCCGTGGTATCATCGACAAGTTGTTCTTCAGCGATAAGCGTTATGATCTCGGCGAAGTAGGTCGTTACAAAATCAACCGCAAGCTGGGCCTCAACTATCCTATTACCAAAAAGGTACTGACCAAAGAAGACATCATTTCCATCGTAAAATACCTGGTGAAACTCACCAACGGTAAGGCTGAAATTGATGACATCGACCACCTGAGCAACCGTCGTGTACGTACCGTAGGCGAGCAGTTGTATGCACAGTTTGGTGTAGGTCTGGCCCGTATGGCCCGTACCATTCGTGAACGTATGAACGTTCGTGATAACGAAGTATTTACCCCTGTTGACCTGATCGACGCCCGTACGTTGAGCTCAGTGATCAACTCATTCTTTGGTACCTCTCAGCTGTCGCAGTTCCTCGACCAAACCAACCCACTGTCAGAAATTACGCACAAGCGTCGTATTTCTGCCCTCGGACCAGGTGGTTTGAGCCGCGAACGTGCCGGCTTCGAAGTTCGTGACGTACACTACAGCCACTACGGTCGTTTGTGTACCATCGAAACGCCGGAAGGTCCAAACATTGGTCTGATTTCTACGCTTTGCGTACACGCCAAGATCAATGACATGGGCTTTATCGAAACGCCTTACCACCCAGTACAAGAGGGTAAGGTAGACGTGAAAAAACTCAAGTTCCTGAGTGCGGAAGAAGAAGATACCGCGAAAATTGCCCAGGCCAATTCTGAACTGAAGGACGATGGCAACTTTGCAGAAGATCGCATCATCAGCCGCCAAACAGGTGACTTCCCCATTCTGGAAAAGAATGAGGTAGAATACATGGACGTTGCCCCCAACCAGATTGTAGGTTTGTCTGCATCACTCATTCCTTTCTTGGAGCATGATGACGCCAACCGTGCCCTGATGGGATCAAACATGCAACGCCAGGCCGTACCATTGCTGAAGCCCGAGGCTCCAATTGTAGGTACTGGCTTCGAAGGCAAAGCTGCCCGTGACAGCCGTGTGCAAATCACTGCAGAAGGTGATGGCGTGGTAGAATTTGTAGACGCTACTGAAATCCATGTACGTTACAGCCGCAACGACGAGCAGCGTCACATCAGTTTTGATGATGACCTGAAAGTATACAAGCTCACCAAGTTCATCAAAACCAACCAGGGTACCAGCATCAACCACCGTCCGGCTGTGAAAAAAGGCCAGACAGTAAAAGCCGGCGACTTCCTGACAGAAGGTTATGGTGTACGGGATGGCGAACTGGCCCTCGGTCGCAACCTGAAAGTGGCCTTCATGCCTTGGAAGGGTTACAACTTCGAAGATGCCATCGTAATCAGCGAACGCATTGTGAGCGAAGACTTGTTTACTTCTGTACACATCGACGAATACGAATTGGAAGTTCGCGACACCAAGCTGGGTGAAGAAGAACTGACACCAGATATTCCTAACGTAAGCGAAGAAGCCACCAAAGACCTCGACGAAAACGGTATCATCCGTATTGGTGCGATGGTAAAAGAAGGCGATATCCTGATTGGTAAAATCACTCCTAAAGGTGAAAGCGATCCTACTCCGGAAGAGAAACTCCTCCGTGCCATCTTCGGCGACAAAGCCGGCGATGCCAAAGATGCTTCACTGAAAGCACCAAGCGGTACTGAAGGTGTGGTGATCAACAAGAAGCTCTTCCAGCGTACCAAAAAAGACAAGAACAGCAAGGTGCGTGAAAAAGCCGCACTGGAAAAAGTAGAGAAGATTCACGAGAAGAATGAGCAGGATATCAAAGACCTGTTGCTCGAAAAACTGCAGGTGTTGCTCGGCAACAAAACCAGCGCAGGTGTAAGCAACAACTTTGGTGAAGTGCTGATTGGCAAGGGCGTGAAGTTCAACCAAAAGAACATCAGCCAAATCGACTTCCAAAACGTGAACCCATTGGGCTGGACAGGTGATGAGCATGTAGATGAACTCATCAACCAGTTGCTGCACAACTATACCATCAAGTACAACGAAGAACTGGGCCGTTACAAGCGGGAGAAATTCAACATCAGCATTGGTGACGAATTGCCTGCAGGTGTGCTGAAACTGGCTAAGGTTTACCTCGGTGTAAAACGTAAGTTGAAAGTAGGTGATAAAATGGCGGGCCGCCACGGTAACAAGGGTATCGTAGCCAAAATCGTTCGCCACGAAGACATGCCATTCCTCGAAGATGGTACGCCTGTAGACATCGTACTGAACCCGCTGGGTGTACCTAGCCGTATGAACCTCGGTCAGATTTATGAAACTGTACTGGGTTGGGCTGGTAAGCAATTGGGCCTCCGTTTTGCCACGCCAATTTTCGATGGTGCTTCTACCGACGAAATTGCCGACTACATCACTAAGGCTGGTTTGCCCACTTTCGGACACACTTACCTGTACGATGGTGAAACCGGCGACCGCTTTGACCAGAAAGCTACCGTGGGTGTGATCTACATGATTAAACTGCACCACATGGTGGATGATAAGATGCACGCCCGTTCTATCGGACCGTACAGCTTGATTACACAGCAGCCGCTGGGTGGTAAAGCACAGTTTGGTGGTCAGCGTTTTGGTGAAATGGAAGTGTGGGCACTGGAAGCATACGGTGCTGCCAACATCCTGCAGGAATTGCTCACCATTAAGTCGGATGACATTATTGGCCGTGCCAAAACATATGAAGCGATTGTAAAAGGCGACAACATCCCTCGTCCGGGTGTGCCAGAAAGCTTCAACGTGTTGATCCACGAATTGCGTGGTCTCGGTCTCGACATGAAGTTCGATTAATCGACAGCTCTGTTAACCTCAGCATACAACCGCTCCTCTTGCAGGAGCGGTTTTTTTGTTGCTGGGGAAAAAGACCGGAAGTCGGGAAAGTCGGGGAAGTCGGGGAAGTCGGGAAAGTCGGGGAAGTCGGGAAAGTCGGAAAGTCCGTAGTCAGTTGTCGGTAGAAGACAGCTACCCTGAGCATGTCGAAGGGTAGGTAAGTTGGTCGTCTGTAGTCGGAAGTCCGGAGAAAACTGCTACCCTGAGCATGTCGAAGGGGGGGAGTCCGTAGTCGGTAGTCCGGAGAAAACTGCTACCCTGAGCATGTCGAAGGGGGGAGTCCGTAGTCGGTAGTCAGAGAGCTTGTACATCATTTACAAATGGCATCAGCATCACACACATACACAGTAGCAGATGATGTACATACAAATGCCCCGATTATTCGGGGCATTTGTATCAGATAGCAATAGTCGGCTTCATGTAACTCAACATCCTCCATGGCGGGGTACGGCATAGATCTGTTTCCCCAAAACAGATAAGGTATAGACCTTTCCTGCTTTTGACGGAAGCAACAACTGCCATGTTTTGCCCTTATCGGCCGATTTGAAAACGCCTTTGGGATGACCACAATAGAAGTTGCCCTCCACTTCAATAATGGAACTAATCATGGCTTCCTCGGGCAGCGGTGCATTGTTGGGATGGCTGGCCGAATAGGATTGCTTGGCCAGCGTAAATAGATTGTTGATAGACCTTTGGGTGGATGCCGGCTGCAGTGCTTCGTCAATAGGCTGCCAGTTAATGCCTCCGTCGTAAGAAACCCTGATTCTTCTTGTATGTGACTGCGTACTGAAGGTAATAGCAGCAAAACCTCCGTTGATCTTGGCTACGTCTATGCCTACACCGCCTTCGCTGATGACCCATTCCCAATGTGCCCCATTATCTGTAGAACGCTTGATGCCCAGTTGGCCGGTAGCAATAATAACGCCGGCCGACTGCACCTGCTTATTGCCAGCAGTTTGCTGCGCTATTGCAGGAGGTATGGCAGTGGTTTCCTGCCAGGTGTTGCCTGCATCCGAAGAAATGAAAGCCATGCTTTCTGCATCCGTTGGGGCTTGCAGGGGCAGCAGATGCTCCTGCGGTGTAGCTACCGCACTGTGCTGTACTAGGGTAGACTCATTCGCCACCTCAATGGCCAAAGGAAGAAACAGGAGTACAAATGCAGATGAATAGATTTTCATAGTGATGAATGTATGGGTGATGGATGAAATGATGTCCCGAAACTATCGGTCATTTGCGTAGCAGCAACATTTTTTGCCGTAAAAAGAGGTAAAGGATGCGTAAAACCTTGGTAAAGCCATCTGCCAGCGGCTTTATCAACTATTTTGCACACATGAAGCCACGGGTTTTTATTGCCAATGTATTCCTCCTGATGGTACTGATAACAACTGCTGTTGCATGTATCAATAAAAAAGAGCAGCTGCCAGCAAAGCATTTGGAAGTGGTACTTCGTGAAATAGGCCACCAGTTATTGCTGACGGCCAAAGATTCTACCTCCCGGGTGCTACCGGTGAAGCAATTGCATGAGAATACCTATCAGCTTTCTTTTCAGCACGACTTCAGTTTTGTGTCAGACTCACTCATCAATTTGGTACAACGAACGTTTGAGCAAGACGGGGTGGCCAATCATTACATCGTGAATGTGAGAAACTGTGCCCAAAAGGGAACGATTCTGGCCTTTGAAATCAACAAACAAGCCACCGATTTGACGCCTTGCCGGGGCCGCACTTTACAAGAAGCTTGCTACATCATAGAACTTGAATTTTTGCCCAGCAATACCACCCATCGCTGGTGGTGGCTGTTGTTGCTGATTCCTTTGGCCATTGGCGGCTATTATCTGAAAGGCAGGTTGCGCAAGCCCGCAGCGCCGCTGTTGGTACCTGAAACCATGAACTACCTGCCGTTGGGCCGCTTTCAATTGTATACCGGTAGCCATGTACTCAGCATTGGCGACAAGCAAATACCACTCTCAGCAAAAGAAACCAAAGCACTTAACCTGTTTGCACAGAACATGCACCAGGTGGTAGAAAGGGAAAGACTGATGAAGGAGATTTGGGAAGATGCCGGGCTGGTCGTTATCAGTAAAAATGTGGATGTGTTGGTGTCTAAACTGCGCAAAAAATTGGCTGATGACCCCACGCTAAAAATCATCAACATCCCCGGCAAGGGTTATAAATGCACGGTTGGGTAGGGGGATGGTTGGGAGGTTTGTAGGTTGGGAGGTTGGAAAGTCGGGAAGACTGAAAGTCCGAAAGACGGAAAAACCGAAAGTCGGGGAAGACGGTAGTCCGTAGTCTGTAGAAGATTGCTACCCTGATCCCGATAGCTATCGGGATGTCGAAGGGTAGATAAGACGGAAAAACCGAAAGTCGGGGAAGACGGTAGTCCGTAGTCCGAAGAAGATTGCTACCCTGAGCAAGTCGAAGGGTAGATAAGACGGAAAGACGGAAAGTCGGGGAAGACGGTAGTCCGTAGTCCGTGGTCCGTGGTCGGTAGACCGCCAGCCCCTCATCTCCAATCCCTAATTACTAATCACCCATCCCCATTCCTTCCCCACCAGCCCGTTTTGTGAACGAAATTTTTTTCCAAATGAAACGTTCACACTTTTTTCGTTCACAACTTTGTGAACGTTTTGTTTTGCTGTAATTTTTTGTTCACAACGTTGATCGTTGGGGCTTTTTATCATCACACACCCACCGCATGAACCTGATAGAAGAGTTGGCCAAACAGATGGGCCTGAGCATTGCACAGCTATCCAGCTACCTCGGCATCAGCAAGAGTTTTCTAAGTATGTCTTTGCAAGGCAAACGCAACCTGCCCGCCCGGCATTTTAAAGCCCTGGTGGCCATACAGCAGCAGCTCAACAGTATTGAAACGCCCGCCAGGCCTGCATTACAGCCCGAGGAGGCCAAGCGGCTGCGAAAGCGCCTGCACCGTGCTGAATACCAATATTTTGCTACCCAACGCAAGCTGCAGCAGCAGGAAGTACGCTTTGCACAACTGTACCGGCTGCAGCAGTGGATACTGCTGGAACTACAACGGGGCCCCGACCTGCCCCAACGCCAGCGCCTGTGGCTGGAGCTGCAGCAACTGGCCGTGCAGCAGCGCCTCCACCTGCATGGGGCAGGGGCCATAGCAGATACCAAAGCCCGCCTGGAAGCCCTCAGGAGTTTGGTAGCCGGGCTGAATGCTGCTTTGGAGTAGTGTACAGGCAGGGTATTTCTACGGAATTTGATTGCGTAAATACCGTATGCGTTCTGTTTTTGGGCGGCTATAGTTTCGGGGTATTGTTTTACCATTTAAAAAACACACCCCATGACCTACTCAGTAGCTCAACTGGCCACCGTACAAGAATGTGATGCGGTACTGGCCATTGCCAACAAGGAAAAAGCCGATGTACAATTTCGGCAAACCAGCATTCAGCGGCAGCAGGCCAACTATGCCGAAAGCAGCGTGGAAATAGCCACCGAGCTCTCGGCCGTAAATGCCGAAATAGCCGCCTACGCCAGCATCATTGGCAGCCTGCCCGAAGGCCCCGCCAAAGAAGAAGCCGAGGTGAAAAAGAAGAAGCTGGAATACCGCCAGTTTTTGCTCACCGAGCGGCAAGACGACTACGGCAGTGTGGCCCTGCTGGAAAAAGAAATGGAGCTGGGCCAGCTCGAAAAGCAAGTGGCCGAAATAGATGTGTTCATTGCCGCGGTACAAACCCGCAAGGCAGCGCTGTAAGGCTAGCATCTCTACACAGCAGCATGCCGCTCCATTTGGGGCGGCATTTTTGTTGTTGGGTGGTAGTTGGAAGGTTGGGAGGTTGGAAGGTTGGGAGGTTGGAAGGTTGGGAGGTTGGAAAGTTTGTAAGTTGGAAGGTTTGTATGTTGGAAAGTCGGGAAGTCGGGAGAAAACTGCTATCCCTGATCCCGATAGCTATCGGGATGTCGAAGGGTAGTTGGAAGACCGAAAGTCGGGAAGTCCGGAGTGGGTAGTTGGTAGTCCGGAGACGGATTACTCCCCTCCTTGGAGAGCCTGCCTCGCTTTAAGCGAGGGGTGGCCTTCAGGCCGGGGTGGGTTATAAGACGGGAAGTCGGGAAGACCGAAAGACCGGAAGTCGGAAAGACCGTAGACCGTAGTCTGAAGTCGGTAGTCGGGGAGAAAGGTCATGCTGACTCAGGAAGCTGTAAGTCCAGACCGAAGCGGCTGCGGCATCTATTGAATGGGAGTTGGTAAGTCGGGAAGTCCGAAAGACGGAAAGACGGTAGTCCGTAGACCGTAGTCGGTAGTCCGTGGTCCGTGGTCTGTAGTCCGACGTCGGTATTCATTTCCCCGCCACAGCTCCGGCACGGGGCGCTGGGTGGTTGCATCGGCTGGTTAGCCGGGCATGCCGGCTGCCATCCCTTAGCAGGCCTGCCGCAGTGCGTGTGCCTTGCGCTGGCCTCCGGGCCAGTGCATAGTGGTTACTGAATTGGCTGTTGGTGCAGCTGTAATGTGTTGGTATTTGGTTGCCGGACGCAGTCCGCTAGGATTACCTGGCACAAGTGACCCGCTTTGGCGGAACAATTACACCAGATAGAAAAATTTTGAGAGTCTGCGCCAGCAGTCTATAACGACATTTTTACTCCGTTCCTTTTTAACCAGTTTTCATGCTCTCTGAAGTCAGGCATTTTCTTGTCTAACTCATTCCAAAACTCTGTCGAGTGGTTTGGATGTTTTAAATGAACCATTTCATGAATGATAATATAGTCCAGCACCGAAACCGGAGCCATAATACATTTCCAGTGAAAATTCAGTCCGTTTTTAGGTGTCCATGAAGCCCAACGGTTTTGCAACTCCAATACTTTAATTGCTTTCGGCTTGTTGGTAAACTTTTCTTCAATTAGTTTAAGTCGTTCCTGAATTTTAGTCAGGGCTTTTTCCCGGTAGAAGTCTTTGAAAACTTTGTCTGCCTTGGCTAAATACTTTTTATCTAAGTGAAAAAAGCCGCCACTTATTTTTAAGGGCACATCCTGATTTTCTATCAACTTTAATCGGTAATTCCTGCCCAAGTAGAGAAACGATTGTCCGTTTACAAAGTCACGATTAACCTTGCCCTGATTAAGTTCTTTCCACTTGGCAATTTTTGAAAATATCTGATATTCCTTTGATTTTATAGCAGCTTCAACTTTCTCATCGCTTGCAGTAACTGGAGCAAGCACTTTCACTGAGCCATCACGTTCAATAAATATGCTTACAGTTTTTCTTCTGTCGGTTTTCTCAATTGAAATTTCCAGGTCCTCTAGCTTCATCTTAAATCCGTTTCTCTGTTTTTAGCAAGTTTCATTAGTTCGGTAGCCATTTCACTTGCTTTCGGTGAAAGTTCTGCCACTTTTGAGTAGCGAATTTCATCCTCAATCATTCCTTCAATTCGCTTTCTCTCGGCTGCTTTATCTGTCCAGAAGTTGTTTATTTCTGCTGTTTCTTTCAGAATTAGGAAAAGGGCATGTGTCAGTTCTTTCACCTTGTGAATTTCTTCTTCGCTTTCGTCTGAAGTTCCGGCTTTTAGCAAATCGTAAAACGGGGCTTCAACTATTGATATTCCTTCTGTTTCAACTTGCCGACCTTCTGCCATTTGATCTCTCAAACCGGTCAACTGTTTCACTATTTCTTCCCAGTTTTCCTTGTAGGAATTCAATATCATTTCCAAGCGGTCTTTGAAACGGTTGTATAGTGTCGGGTCTTTTTCAAGGTTTACTTTGATGTGCCAGCGAATGGCATGTTCCATTTCCGATGCTTTGGATTTTGGTGTTTTGTTCAGGTAATCAACTTTGGTTTTGAATTCATCTGAAAGAATGGAAACCTGTTGCACTTTGGTATCAATGCCTAATGAGAACAAATGTTTGTCAATGAGCTGACGGACTTTCTGCGAAGCCCATTTCAAATCCATTGTTTCGTCTTTGTAGCGGTCTTTTATTCTCCAAAGCAAGTAGCCCAAACGCTTTGCCCGAACCCAGTATTCGCCACCTGCTTGTGTATTGAAAAGCAAATCCAAGCTATCAAAGAAACTTTTGGAATAGGTCAATAGTTCTGCTCGGAACTTGATGTTTTTTGCTTGCTCAATACAACTTTCTGCAAATTCAAATTCGGCAGCTTGGTCGGTGAATTTCTGATTCAGGAAGTTTTCAATTTCATTCAGTTTATTGTCTGTAAATAAATTCAGAATGCGTTTATAGCGGGCTTCCAATACTGGAATTTCCTTGTTGATGTCACGGAATACATTCAGGAAGTTTTTCAGTTTGTCCTTGTCCTTATCAGTATAAATTGCCAATGCCTCGGCAAGGTGCTTGGTTACACCGTAATAGTCCACAATCAAACCAAACGATTTGCCTTTCTTGGTTCTGTTTACACGAGTAATTGCTTGAAACAAATCATGCTCTCTCATGCCTTTGTCCAAATACATGACCTGCTCAATCGGAGCATCAAAGCCGGTAATCAATCGGTCGCAAACGCAAATGATACCAATGCCCGATTCAGGTTTTTCGTAATCAAAATCTTTCTTGAAACTGTTTTTTGCATCTATGTCCAATGCTTCACGCCTAGCTTTGCTGATATAGCCCGGCTCATTATTGCCCATGCTGGAAACAATGGCGTGTACTTTTAGAAACTCCAATTGCTTTATTCGTTCATCATCCCGTTCACCATCAGGTAAAGCTTTCAGTTCTGCAATTTTATTCTGAATGGCAATCTCCAATTCATACTTGTATCGCACGGCTGCAACAATGCTTGATGCAACAACCTGTGCTTTAAAACCATTAACTAAAATATCGGTGTAGTAATGTTCAATTATGTCTTTGGCAATCTCGGCAATACGGTCTTTGCTTTCTAAGTAAGCTATGAACGAACCATAACGCCTTTGTATTTCTTCCCGTTCTTCTTGTGTCCGCTGTTTGAACATATCCTCAAACTCGGCATCAAAAAGTTCTTTGTCCTCAATCTTATCTTTGGAAACCTTGCCAATGTATTTGATTTCAACGGTGGCACGGTCGGCTACTGCTTTGTCAAACTTGTAGGTGTCAATCCAAGGTTCTCCGTTTTCATCCAATCTGCCGCCAAAACGTTCGTGTGTCTTTATTTCGTGGCGTTCGGTGAGCAAAGGCGTTCCGGTAAAACCGATACGAACGGCTTGCGGAAAAGCATTGAACAAATTGTCACCCATGTCTCCTCCTTGTGTGCGATGGGCTTCATCCACCATCAGCAATATGCGGTCGCTGGCATTGATGGTTTCAAACTTGTCGAATGTGGGCACTATGCCTGCATCAATCAGCGATTGTGCAGAAACATTGTTGTCTGCCAAAAACTTGTGAATCATCACAATGTTCAAATTGGCTGTATCATCATTCAATTCTGTCAGGTCGGCTTTACTATCAATAATAGAAAGCGATTCGTTGGCGTATTTCAATGTATCTGCCAACTGTTCTTCCAAATCCACACGGTCAACAATGGAAATGATTTTCAGGTCTTTTAAATCATCGCTGCTGCGAAGTTTGCGAACCAAAAAAACCATCGTTAAACTCTTTCCGCTTCCTTGTGTGTGCCAAACCACACCGCCTTTTTCTTTGGGCGTATGTCCTGAACGCAGGTTGCGGATAATTTTTCCAACGGCACGGTATTGATTGTAACGAGCCACCACTTTCACTTCTACACCTTTTTTGATTTCCATGAATAAGGTGTAGTGTTTCAGAATGTCCACCAAAATTTCTTTGTTCAGCATTCCGTGTATCAACACTTCCTGCCGTTCCTCATTCGGTGGAAAGGCAACGGTTTTATACTCTTCGGGGAAGATGTCCACCCAATTGTTGTAAAAATCAAAATCTGCACTGATGGTTCCTACCCGTGCTTCGGTGCCATGGGTAATGATGCTGAAAATATTGTAGTGAAATAGTTTTTCTTCTCCTTCTTTTACTCCGTAATCGTCCTGCCTTGTGTTGGCGTATCGGGTTACTTGCAAGTACGCTTCACTCAAAGGTTCTGCCACATCAAAATCTTTGGCTTCAACTACCACCACTGGCAAACCATTCAGGAATAAAACAATATCAGGTATAATGCCTTGCCGACTTGTACCGGGAGTAAGCAAACGAAACTGATTGATGGCAATGAAGCTGTTTCTGTCCCAGTTTCTGAAATCAACCAAACGCACAGTTGGGTTTACTTCGCCTGTAAGTTCATTTTTGTTTACCGTTGTTCCTTTCAGTAACAGGCGGTGAATTTCCTTATTGGCTTCGTGCAAACTTTTGCCGGGGAAATTCTGAATTTCAAAAAGCAGTTCATTCAGTTGCTTATCTGTTAGCCACTCTGTGCCATCAGGCATTTTGTTGATGGCTTTAATGCTGTCTTTGAAAACCTGTGGCAATACCACCTGCTTGAAATTTTCTCTCAAACTTTTTGATGGCTCTTGCGGAACGCCCAAGCCCTGGTCAATTACTTGCCAGTTTAATTGGCGGAGTTTATCTAAAAACGGTTTTTCTACATTGATGTATTCTGCCATGAGTTATTCCTCAATTAAATTCCAGTATACATAGTTAAAGAAACTATCAATTTCCAAAAAAGAGCTCATTCCCAATTCATCCTTAATTTCAGTTAGCAATGCCACATATTCCGCATAATCAGGGCCTTTGAAACTTGAGATGTAAGGAAACTCTCTCCCTACTAAATCAAGCACTGCCAATGGGTTGTCATTCAGGTTTGCAAACTTCTCAGGATTGTAGCTTAAAAATATTTCCGCCACAATGTTTTCCCCTACACCTGAAATTTCCTTTTCTTTTCTCATTTGGTTTAGCATGACTGTTACATTTTCAAAGGCAATCCCAACCGGTCTAGATAAATTACTCTTCACGGCTCTTACAATTTCACGGAAAGCATCTGGATAATCCAGGGTCTTATAAGTTGTTCTGTGAATGCTGCCTGAATGCCACAGCTTCGGTTTGTAATCTTTATGCCCTACTAAGGGACCAAACAAATTATGAAACTGTGCAGCACTGAGTCTTTTGTTTGATGCAAGCATTTCAAGATTTTCTTTAGCCTGCATATACTTTTTCTCCCGTTCAGAAGGCTCAATAAAATCATGGGAGTTCTTGTATTCTTCATAATATGCCCTAAGTCTCGGCATGTCAATGCCTGCAATGGAAGTTTTTCTTCGCCTGAATCGAAATGCAGGGCCTTTGCCGTATTTTTTGCCATGCTCGTCTCTTTCCTTTTTATAACGAGCTATTAAAGATTCAACCTTATCGGTGTAATAACGCTTATGTAAATCTTTAAAATAGCTTTCCAGTTTTTTAAACTCTGGTGAGTTGATGGTAGTTTCAATTACCATCGAAACCTCATCATTCACCGCCCAGCCATGTTGGGTAAGATTTGAAGAACCAGTAACTATTGTAACTTTTCTGCCTGTAATGAACACGTATATTTTAGGGTGGAATATTCCGGCATCAGGCGTGCAAAGCACCAATTGATGATTTGACTTGGTTTTGATAATATTATACAGACTTTGCAAAGTATCTGGGTCAGTTTCGCCCAAACCAGTGCCAATATAGAAAGTGGATGATTTGGTTTTATCGGCACAAAAATCTTTTAAGTACGCTTTAATATGATTTAAGCCACTTTGTTTTAGAAAGCCTACTGCGAAAATGATTTTATCGGATTGCTCTAATAAATTCAGCAAATAATCTCTATGTGTTTCACCAGTATTTGATAGGAATGTAGTTGATGTTGCCATTAGTGTAAAGTGTGTTTTAACAGCCCATAGTATTGCTCTTTGTTTGCAATAGATGCGTTATGAAATGGTACTTCGTAAATAATGGTTGATTTGTATTTCCCGACTATGCCATAGTTCGGCAGTCTTTTTATCACTCCTATATCCTGAAATGCATTGGCAACTTTGCTATGCATCAAACACAAAGTTTTCACATGATGAGTGTCGAGTAATTTGATTATTCGATTTACCCGAGACCTATCAACCACGATTTTATTGCTATTTGTTTCTACCACATCATGCACCAAATCTGTGATGCCATACACAGCTTTTTTATAGTTGATGAAATTGGTGCGAAACACTTCATCATCTCCGGTCAACTTACTTTGCACAGGTTGTATAATTAGACCGCTGCTACACATCAGATTCCAAAAGGAAAGGTTATTGGAAAAATAGTGACCATTGTTGTTGGAGTTGACAGGTGGGTTTAAAGCCACAAACAGTATATCCATTTGATCATGCAATATTTCAATCAGGTTTAACTTACTCATGCCATTTCTTTTAGTCCATTTGATACCTTCACCTGCTTCCTCCCACTCAATAAATCTTCCATCAAGCCCTTTTTAAGCAATTGCATTTTCTGTAAGTAGGTTTGCTCGGTTTGGAGTTTGTTGTTGTTACTTTCAATAATGGAAGATATTTTTTCTAACTCCTTTGGATTCTTAATTTCCGGGAAGTTGAAAGCTCTAATCTGCTGATAGTTTAACCCTTCTCGATTTCCAACAGCCATTGCCTTATACATTTGTCTTTGGCCGAAATCAGTATTTAAATATTCAGAAGCAAACACTGCAAGCGACTTGGAAGGATTTTTAAATCTAATGATACACACATGTTGATTGACATTAGCGTAAATCAATTCTTCAGGAAAGAATGCACATCTCCCGATTGAAGCTCCAGTAATATTCAAAAGAACATCAAAAGGCTTGACTCTGGAATTCTCCATAATCTCATCAATTTCCTTCGTAATAAATGCAACATCATTCAATGAGAGCATGCCATAGAGAATATTCTGGCTTCTCAAAAAAAGAATACCTTGTGATTTATATACTTCACTTCCTCCAGTTGGAGTGACGCCACTCCCAACTTTATCAGTCAAATTATCTATTGAATCACAATCCCACTCCCTCGGTATCATCCCCAACTTACTTTCTTTATACAACTCCGGTGCATCCTGGTAGCGGGGGCGGAGTTTGTTGGTATTTAGGTCGATGCCACGAGTAAATAAATCCTGCAACATGCCCTGCTTAATGGCTTTGTATTTAGCAATGGCGGCCTGGGTTTTTTCAATTATTGCATCGGCTGTGGAGAGGATTTTGGCGATTTTATCTTCTTCGTCTTTAGTAGCAGGAAAATCAATCTCAATCTTTTCAAGTTCTGATTTATTCAGTTTGCTCCTTGTTCCTGAATTCAAATACTTGGTTATGTCTTTATGAACAAGTGAGTAGAAAATAAAGTCCTGATTAAATTCCTGCTTCGCCCTCAGAATGTGGGCATGATTATTAACCCAACTCTTACCACTAATCTTGTATGCAATTGGTCTTGTATGATATTCTTCAAAGTTTCCTCCGTCTTCCGCCAGTAGAATTAAATCTTCATCAAAAATGTATTTATCAATATAGCCTTGAATACCATTAGCACCATAGTAAGGAATATTTCCTTGCATGGTCTGACGAATTTCATCATTGATTGGAACTCTCAGATTATCGAGAATATCGCAGCATTCTGATATTTTATTTTTACGCTTTCTATTCATACCCTAACTCTAATAAATAAGCGTCAAATAATTCGGTTTGAGTTTGTCTATCACCTAGGATATTTTGCAAGGTTGTGGTGTATTTCTCCCAAACATTCTCTATCGCTTGCAACAATTGGCGTTGGTGGGCTTGCAAATAGTCGTTCACGTTTTGTTGCAAGGTTCGCAGCCATCGTTGCATGATGAGCTCCTTGGCTTCTTCAGGGCTAATAAGCAAGCGTGCCTGGTCCACCAAAGCCTGTTTGCGGTCTTTTATTTCTTTAATTTTTCGTTTGCACATTTTCAGTTCTTCCTCCAGTTCGCTGTGCTTGGCTATGCGGCTTTCCAATTCCTCAATCTGCGCATCCAGTCTTTCAACTTCAGCCCTCAACTTTTCACTTTCAACTTTTAACTGTGCACTATCCACTGCTCCGGCTTTAATGCGTTTCAGCAGCAACTTATATTCCTTGTCGGCTTCCTTGCGTTCGCCTTTTAGTTCTTTAATGCTGTCTTTGTGTTCTTTCAGTTCCTTGCTTCGCCATACTTCGTAATCTTCCTCGTTCCACACATCGTCTTCCATTTCGTTTACTTCGTCAAACTTGGCTTGCAGTTCGTCACGCCTTGCTTCATTGTCTTTCAACTCCTTCAATACTTCCGGGAACTGGCTTTGCAAAATTTCATCATCCGGTATCAATTCGGCATTCCATCCGCTGGCATCTACGCTTTTTATGTCGTTGGTAATGCTGTTCCAGTAAGCCGCAAAAGAGCCACGGCTTTTAAACTCCTCCAAAATAGGCAGGGCAATCAGTTTTTCGGTAAGCGTAGCGGAGAAAGTATGATACAGGTCGAACACACTGGTTTTTTGTTCGGGCAATTGTTCCAACAGCGGCAATTGTTGTTGCCACCATTCGCCAATGGCCTGGTTGTATTGGGCAAAAGCATTTTTTATTGCTGAACTTTCGTCAAACAGTTTTTTGATGTCTTCTTTGTGTGCAATGCTGTCCGAAAATTTCAGGTAGTTGGGTTTTAACGGCTCAAACAGTTTGCTTTCCAAACCTGCATAGCAGTTGAAATAATCGTTCAGTGCTTTTACTTCATTTTCAGGAATGCCACCTTGCAAGTGGGCATGCACATCTTGCGGTTCGGGTGGTGGTGCATTGTCAACAAACCTGCGTATGTTGAAATTGAATTCTTCGTTCTCCAAATTGTTGTGTTCGTTAATGACCTTGCTCTTTGCCACTAACTTGCTGTATTTGGGCGTTTCTTTTTGTGTCGGTAGGTGTAGGCAATTTTCTCCAAATCTTCAGGGCGAAGCTTGTTTTGGTTTTTACCTTCTTTAAATTCCCGGTCGGCATTGATGAACAACACATGGTCTCTGTTGTGTGCATCAGCTTTGTTAATCACCAATACACAGGCACCAATGCCCGTTCCGTAAAACAAGGCAGAAGGCAAACCAATCACTGCTTCCAGATAGCCACGACCAACGAGCCACTCACGGAATTTCTTTTCCTCACCACCACGGTACAACACACCGTGTGGCATTACCACCGCCATGCGTCCGGCATTGTTCAGCGAAGCCACCATGTGCTGCACAAACATGAAATCCGCTTTGCTTTTTGTAGGCATCCAAAAACTAAAGCGTTCCTTAAATTTCATGGAAGTGGTAGAGTAGTCGAGCGAAAAAGGGGGATTGGCCAGTATAATGTCAAAGGTTCTCAGTTCATTTCCTTTGAGATGCAACGGATTGAGTAGCGTATCACCATTCAAAATCTTACTGTCGTAAATGTTGTGGAACAGCATATTCATTTTGCACAAGCCCCAAACCGTTCCGCTTTTCTCCTGTCCGTATAGCGAAAGATTTTTTGCCGTTCCGTAACGGCTCTCCACATAGTTTTTACATTCAATCAGCATACCGCCACTGCCCACCGTCGGGTCGTAGATTTCAGCATCCTTGCCGGGTTCAAGAATGTTCACCAGCAGTTTTACAATTTCGTTTGGTGTGTAGAATTCTCCGGCTTTCTTTCCGGCACTGTCGGCAAAATGTTTTATCAGGTATTCATAAGCCGCACCCATCAGGTCGGGGAATTCCAGATTGTCGTCACGCAAACTTATTTTATTGAATTTCTTAATCAGTTCCCGTAAATCTTCATCGCTGATTTGTTTGTTGTTCTTTCCGAATGTTTTGTTGAAGTTGATGTTGTCCTGATTAAATACACCGTCAAGTTTATCAAGGTTGGCTTCCTGCAATGCGGCTAATGCTTTGTTGAGGTGGTCGCCAATTTCTTCTTGCAGGTCTTTGATGTATGGATAAGGTTGTTGCTTGCCTTCTGTATCTGTGTAAAATGCAGGATCGCCATCCAACCTTTTCCAACGAGCAGCCAAGGGAACGAAGAAATCATACTCTGGTGCATTCTGTCTTTCCAATTCTCCGTAAATAGCATTTGGCTCACTTACGCCTCGCACCTCTTTTAAGGTAACTGTTCTTTTGTCTCTCTGGACTTCGAACTGATCGTTCACCCGTTTCAGAAACAACATAGAAATGATATATTCCTTGTATTCCGAGGCATCCATGTTTCCACGCAGGATGTCACATGCCTCAAAAAGGAAGGTTTCTAAACGAGATAATGAGATTTTATTAGCCATGAATTTTTGACAGAATTTAAGTGGTGAATATCGGATTTTCCATAGTCGCCTTTACAAAAACGGTATCATGAGATTTACAAATACTAAGTTTTGTGCTGTCGGGGCAATACTAATGGCCATGTTATTGTCGGGTAGTGTAATCGCAAATCAAACAAAAATCTGTGAACACTTTCCCTGTGAACATTCAAAACGTTCACAACAAAAACGTTCACAAAGTGGGGAGGAGTCGGAAAGACCGGAAGTCGGGAAGTCAGAAAGTCTGGAAGTCAGAAAGTCTGGAAGTCAGAAAGTCCGTAGTCGGTAGTCCGGAGAAGACTGCTACCCTGATCCCGATAGCTATCGGGATGTCGAAGGGTAGATAAGTCGGAAAGTCCGGAAGTCTGGAAGACCGGAAGTCCGTGGTCTGTAGTCGGTAGTCCGTTGTTGAGAAAGCTGCTTGTAATAGCCTTGTATTTACCCCCCGGAATGGTAACTGTTTATTGGCTATCGGCAAGAGATGCCGAAAACCAGTTGGGTACATGGTCGGTATCGATTATCGTTACATCTTGCCCCTCCATTATTTCTGCCACCAGCACGGCTGCTTCGCCCGAATTGTCCCAGAGATAGGCTCGGTTTGATTTTTTTACAGCCTCTTTTAGCAAATGCAGGCATTTGGAATACCTGTTCTTAATGACATCGGGGGCTACGGCATGTCCCTGCTGTGCCACCCGCACATTAACGCGGCTTACATTGATGTCGGGGTCTTCTGTGGCAATGAAATAGAGATATACCCGGTAGCCATTATCCCGGGCCTGTTGCATAAAAGCAATTTTACTGGCATGGCTCATTACCGTTTCATAGGTAAATGACAGGTTATTGGCCAGCAGTTGTTGCCTGATAAATTCAGCGAGGTCGGCAGCTATATAAGAGTCAACGGATGTGTTGATGTGCAGCACATTATCAGCTACTGTTATTTTGCTCCACAAGTCTGGCTCGTTCCTTTTTACAGGTGCAAACTGACTTTCTTTAAAAAAATGTTGCACCTGAGCTGTAGTAACGGTGAGTTGATAGGTATTGAATAGTAGAGCACTACTTGCTTTTAAAGCACTTTCAATGTCGTCGGCGTTCACATATACGCCAAATGGGATGTTGGCCTGCAATTCTTTAATGATGGTAGTTTTGCCGGAGCCATTTGGGCCAGCAAATACCCGCATACGCCTGATGCTCATTTATTGCAGTTTGAACTTGTTGCGGAGTTGAGCTTTGGGTTTCTTCATTTTCCGAATGAATCGCTTGGTACCGTCGGCCTGTTTTTCATACAAACTACCTTCTTCCAGTACTATTAAAGGTACATTGGTAGCTTTTGCTTTTTCACTGGCTCTGTAGGTAGCCACTAATACGGCACCTGCCAGCGCCCCAATGGCGGCTCCTTCTTCTTTATCTTTTGCAATTAATACCCCCAACGAAGCACCAATTATCCCGCCGGCAATTAATGATTGAATTATTTCGTCTTCGGTTTTCATACAGCTAATTTAGTCCATTTCATGTTGTTCTGTCATTTCATTTGACATTGTGGGGCGGAAAGTCGGTAGTCCGGAGAAGAATGCCGCCCTAAGCAAGTCGGAAAGTCGGAAAGTCGGGAAGTCCGCGGTCTGTGGACCGCCAGCCCGTAATTCCCAATCCCCAATTACTAATCACCCATCCCCATTCCCAATTCATCATTCATCATTCCCCCCTTCGTACCTCATACCTCGTACCTCGTCCCTCCAACCTCGTCCTTCCTCCGTACATTCACCCACCCAAAAGAAAAAATCATTGATGAAGCAATTGTTTCTGACCCTATGGAGTGCTGGCCTGGCCTTGCTGGCCATGGCGCAAACAGAGTGGCCCCTGTACATTGGTACTTATACCGGCACGGGTAGCCACGGCATTTATGTGGCCAAGGTAGATGCCCGCACCGGCACCATCCGGCTGGTGGATTCGCTGGCGGCCGACAATCCCTCTTATCTGGCGCTGAACAAAGCGGGCAACCGCCTCTATGCCGTTACCGAAAATGGGGGAAGCAATCCCGGTGCCGCTTCCTCTTTCATGAAAGAAGAAGGCAGTGGTAAATGGGTGCCCCTCAATACCAACCCGCAGCTTACCGGCGGCGATCATCCCTGCTATATCGCGGTCAACAAGGCGGGTACCCATGCTGTGGTGGCCAACTATACCGGTGGCTCTGTGTCGGTGTTTCCAATTGATTTTGTTGGTGCCTTGGAAGCCAACAGCCAGCTCATTCAGCACCGCGGCAGTAGTGTAAATGCCGCCCGGCAAGAGAAACCGCATGTACACAGCACCATTTTTTCGCCCAACGAACAATACCTGATGGTGGCCGATTTGGGCACCGATTTTCTCACGGCTTATCCATTCAATCCCAACAAGGCCACTGCACCGCTGGATACGGCCCGTGCCCTCCGGCTGCAACTGTCGCCCGGCGCCGGGCCAAGGCATGTGAGCTTTCACCCGAAGCTGCCCATTGTGTATGTAATGGAAGAGCTGAGTGGCAAGGTGGCGGTGGTTCGTTTTGCCCCCCAACAGCGGCAGCTGCAGGTGCTGCAAACCATCCAAAGCGACCGGGTGAGTAAGCAACCCGGCAGCGCCGATATTCACCTCAGCCCCGATGGGAAGTTTCTCTATGCCAGCAACCGCATTGATGCCAACGATATTGCCGTGTTTGCCGTAGATGCCCGCAGCGGGCAGTTGCGTTTTGTGCAGTCCATTGGCACGGGTGGCATTAAGCCCCGCAATTTTACACTGTCGCCCGATGGCAAATTTGTGCTGGTGGCCAACCAGCAATCCAACAACATAGTGCTGTATCACCGCAACGCTGTTACGGGCAAGCTCAGCGCCGCTAACCAATCGTTTTCGCTGCCTTCACCAGTTTGTCTGGTCTTTGGCCAATAAGGCAGCTTTGGTATTTGGACCCTGTATTTCAGCCGGTTATATTTGTAGCGATTGCTTATGGTAGATGATGTGAAAATAAAAATGGCGTTCATGGCATTTCTCCGCAGTGCCTGTGCCAATGTACCCTGAAGGGCTTGCCGGCTGGCGTTGTCAGCCACTCGTTTGTACATGGCATTGAATTGATTCGTCCTCATTTTTAATTTCCAACATGAAGAATATTGCTGTTGTAGGCCTGGGAAAAGTAGGTTCCCTCGTGGCTACATTGTTATCTGAAAATTTTACGGTAACCGGTATTGATCAGCGCCAACCCGCTGATGCCATGCCTTTTGACATTGCTACGGGTAATGTAACCGATGCGGCTTTTATCAAACAAACGCTGACCGGTAAGGATGCTGTTGTGTCTTGCCTGCCGTACTCGCTGAACCTGCCCATTGCGCAGGCTGCTTTTGAGCTGGGCATTCACTATTTCGATCTCACAGAAGATGTGCCGACTACGGCCGCCATTCGGGAAATGGCCAAAACGGCCAAAGGCGCCATGGTGCCACAGTGCGGTTTGGCTCCGGGCTTCATTGGTATCGTGGGAGCTAATCTCTACAACAAGTTTACCAAACTGCGAGACGTAGAACTGCGGGTGGGAGCGTTGCCCAAATATCCCAACGGGCAAATGGCGTACTCTTTTACCTGGAGCCCCGCCGGTGTGATCAACGAATACATCAACGATGCCGAAGTAATACACAACGGCGTTCGCAAAATGGTGTCTTCTCTGGATGGTCTGGAAATGATTAACATCGAAGGCCGCGACTTTGAAGCCTTTACCACCAGTGGTGGCCTCGGCACCATGTGCGAAACCCTCGAAGGCAAGGTGGATACCCTCAACTATAAAACCATTCGCTATCCCGGCCACTGCCAGCTCATGAAGTTTTTCTTGTATGAGTTGCTCATGAAAAACGACCGGGAACTGTCGGAAAAAATACTTACCGAAGCCAAGCCGCCGGTGCGGGAAGATGTGGTGTATGTATATGCTGTGGTAGAAGGCTGGCAAGGCGAAAGCCTGGCCCGGGAAGAGTTTTACAATGCCTATCACCCCATTACTATTCAGGGTAAGGAATGGCGGGCCATTTCTTGGACCACTGCGGCTTCTGTAGCAGCTGTGGTAGAAATGGTGGCCAATGGTTCCCTGCCCAAGCAGGGCTTCATCAAGCAGGAAGACATTCCGCTGGATGCATTCCTGCAAACCCGCCACGGCAGTTTGTATGCCCGGTATCAGCCATAAAGAAGAATAGTCGACCAACCACGGATGACTGACGACCGAAATAATACAACGTCCCCGACCAAGGTTGGGGACGTTTTTGTTTTGTTATATGCTGTCGCAGGCCTCCCGGCCTGTGACGGGCTGGTTACTCGTTCAATGAACCATCAACGCAACGTCCTGTGCCAGAGACGTTGCTGGGAATTTCTTTTAATAGCTGCTTTAGTAACGGGTATGCACTGGCCGGGAGGCCAGCGCAAGGGAAGAAAATGCTGTCGCAGGCCTACGGGCCTGTGATGGGCTGGTTACTCAATCGGCTATTTTTTGGCTGTTGCTGTAACGGATTTAGTAACGGGGATGCACTGGCCGGGAGGCCAGCGCAAGGGCGAATCTCCGTCTCCGGTTTCCTGACTTCCCGACTTTCCGTCTTTCGGACTTCCAACTACCCTTCGACATCCCGATAGCTATCGGGATCAGGGCAGCAGCCTTCTCCTGACTCCCGACTTTCGGACTAATCTACCCTTCGACGTGCTCAGGGTAGCAATCTTCTTCGGTCTTTCCAACCTGCCAACTTTCCAACCTCCATCACCTGCTCCTCATCCACGCTTTAAACACATCATACGAAGCGGCCAAACGGGTGCTGTGTTGCGGTAGTGCAAAGAGGTGAGCGACGTTTTCCGGCACGGGTACTGCTGCTCCGCTGATCTCGGCTACCACGTCGGGGAATTTCACGGGGTGAGCCGTTTCCAGAAAGAAGCCGGGGGCGCCGTTGTGCTGCACTTGGTATTGTTGCAACGCATACAAACCCACAGCGCCATGCGGGTCGCACAGGTAGTTGTAATCCTGCAACGCAGCGGCAATGGTATCACGGGTAGTGGCATCACTTACACTGACGGCCGTGAGGTGGTTGCGCAGCCACTGCACATCCCTGATCGTACATTTCCATGATGCGGACAAAATTGCTGGGCCGGGCTACATCCATGGCATTAGAAATAGTGGCTACGGCGGTTTTATCGGGCAAAATGCCGGTGCGCAAATACTGCGGAATGGTATCGTTGCTGTTGCAGGCGGCTATAAAATGCTGAATGGGCAGGCCGCTGCGCTGGGCAACCATGCCGGCGCAAATATTGCCGAAGTTGCCACTGGGCACACTCACCACTGGTGGTTGTTCATGCGGCCATTGCTGCAGGGCAAAAAAGTAATACAACTGCTGCGGTAGCCAACGGGCCACATTGATAGAGTTGGCAGAAGTGAGTTGGTATTGCGCATTCAAATCGACATCGGTGAAAGCTTGTTTTACAATGGCCTGGCAATCATCGAAGCTGCCAGCTACGGCTAACGCATGCACATTGCTGCCGCAGGTGGTGAGTTGCAATTCCTGCACGGGGCTTACTTTTCCTTCGGGGTAAAGAATGATGACTTCAACCCCTTCCACATTGTCGAAACCATTGGCTACGGCACCACCAGTATCGCCAGAGGTAGCTACCAGCACGGTTATTTTTTTGTCGTTGCCTGCATTGAAATGCGCCAGGCAGCGGCTCATAAAACGGGCACCTACATCTTTAAAGGCCTGCGTAGGGCCATGAAACAATTCTAACGAAAATACCTGCTCACTCAGCTGCACCAACGGAAAAGGAAAGTCCACCGTTTCAGCTACAATGCGGTGCAGTACTTCATCGGGCATGCTTTGGCCCACATAGGGTTTCATTACCCTGAAGGCCAGTTCTGTTTTGTCCCAATCGGCCAGTGAGCGTTGCTTCAGCAAGCCATGCGCCGAAGGAATCATTTCAGGATAATACAATCCTTTATCGGGCGCCTGACCGGTTACGGCTGCTGTTTTAAAATCAACAGGAGCACTGTTTCTATTGGTGCTATAGTAGTGCATAAATAGGTTATGGTTTTACTGTTACGCCAGTGGCATTGATGCTGGTCACATACGTGTGGTTGTCGATGCCGAGGCGGTTGAACACAGATTGCATTTCGGTCGCAATAGCCTCCGCTTTTCCCTTTGTACTGCTGAGCATAAATACCGAAGGACCCGATCCGGAAATACCGCCACCCAAGGCACCGGCTGCCATGCAGCGTTGCTTCAGCTCATCAAAGCCGGGGATGAGAATGCTGCGAACGGGCTCAATGATGTGATCTTCTAACGAACGGCCAATGAGGGCATGATCATTTTTTAAAATGCCAGCTACCAGCCCGGCAATATTGCCCCATTGCTTGATGGCGTTTTTTAATAGCACGGTTTGTTTGAGGATGGCTCTGGCATCGGCGGTTCGCACTTCAATTTGCGGATGCACAATGCTTACAAACAAATCAGGAGCGGGCAGGGCTACTACATCCAACGGAAAGATGGAACGGATGAGCGTGATGCCACCATAAATGCAGGGTGCGATATTATCGGCATGCTTTACACCGCTGGCTACTTTTTCGCCAAACATGGCAAACTGCACCAGCTCTTCTTTGCTAAAGCGGTTGTTGAGCAGCATATTGGCACCTACCACAGCCCCGGCAGCACTGGCGGCCGAAGAACCAATGCCGCTACCGGGTTTGATGTGTTTGCGAATGGTGATATCAAAACCGATGGGTTCATCCATAGCGTCGAGCATGGCGAGGAGTGCCGCACCGGCTACGTTTTTTTCGGGGTCGGTGGGCAAATGATACACCGGATCGGGCTGAATGATGATGCGCTTTTCATCAATCAATGTAATGTCAATTTCATCGCAGGGTTCGTGCAGGGCAAAGCCCAGTACATCAAATCCACACACCATGTTGGCTACGGTGCCCGGCGGCAATACTGTAATTGTTTTTTGCATGCTGTTGTGTTTTAATGAATGACCCGCATAATGTCGGCAAATACGCCCGATGCGGTTACATCGGCACCAGCGCCGGCACCTTTTACCACCAAGGGTTGCTCGGGGTAGCGCTGGGTGTAATACAACACAATGTTGTCTTTGCCATACAAATGATAAAAATCGGATTCTGGAGCAATGTGGCGCAGGCCTACGGATGCTTTGCCATGCTCGAAGCTGGCCACAAATTTGAGCTTGCAACCATTGGCTTGAGCAGCTTGCAACAGGCCGACAAAATGTGCTTCGTGTTTTTCCATTTCGCTATAAAAATTGTCTACCGATCCTTCGTAACAAGAAGCTGGCAGAAATCCGTTGTTCGTGATGTCGTTCATTTCGAGTGCATAA
Source organism: Phnomibacter ginsenosidimutans (assembly GCF_009740285.1). GTDB lineage: Bacteria > Bacteroidota > Bacteroidia > Chitinophagales > Chitinophagaceae > Phnomibacter > Phnomibacter ginsenosidimutans. The sequence continues at coordinate 2,778,535 of NZ_CP046566.1, read as the reverse complement.
CCTGCTTCCCGTGACAAAATGAGGATTTTGCGCATCACATCGGTGCCGCCCAAATCGAGGCGGGGATCGGGTTCGGTGTAGCCTTCTTCTTGCGCCTGCCGAACCACTGCTGCAAATGGGCGGCTGCCATCATAGTTGTTGAACACAAAGTTGAGTGTGCCACTCAGCACGGCTTCAATTTTGTGAATCACATCGCCACTTTTTACTAAATCATTTAAAGTGCCAATCACCGGCAAACCCGCACCCACATTGGTTTCAAAGAGGAAACTGGTGTTGAATTCACGGGCCAGCGATTTTAGCTTTCTGTAATTGTCGAGAGCAGAAGCAGCGGCAATTTTATTGCAGGCTACTACCGCAATGCTTTTGCGCAGCAAGGGTTCGTACATGCCTGCTACTACTTCACTGGCGGTGATGTCTACAAACACACTGTTGCGCAGGTTGCGGCTCACAATGGCTTGCACCAAGGTGTCGGGTGTTTGGGCTTCACCATTTTCTTCGAGTAAGTGTTTCCAGTTGTTGAGGTCTACGCCTTTGTCGTCAAAATACATTTGGCGGCTGTTGGCTACACCCACCACACGAACTTGCATGCGCAATTGCTCTGCCAAAAAAGCTTGTTGCTGTTGCAGTTGATCGAGCAGTCGTCGGCCCACATTGCCTACGCCCACTACAAACAAGTTGAGTTGTTTTTGTACTTCTTCAAAAAACGATTCGTGTAAAACGTTCACTGCTTTTTTTACATCACGGGCTGCTATTACTGCAGAGATATTTTTTCTGAAGAGCCCTGTGCAATGGCCCGCACATTGATACCGTTACGGCCCAGTGCTGAAAACATTTGTCCGCTAATGCCGGGATGGCTTTTCATTTGATCGCCTACCAATGCTACAATTGACAGGTCGCTTTCTACAGCAACGGGTTCTACTTTTTTGCCGGCTATTTCTATTTCAAAAGCAGCATTCACTGCAGCACTAGCCCGTTGAATATCTGCTGCATGGATGCCCACACAAATAGAGTGTTCTGAAGAACCTTGTGTAATGAGAATGACATTGATTTTTTCGTTGGCCAATGCTTCAAACAACCGCTTCGAAAAACCGGGAATGCCAATCATGCCACTGCCTTCGAGGCTGATGAGGCTGATATTGCTGATGCTGGAAATGCCCCGGATAAAACCATTGTCGCTGTTGGTTTCATGTTGTATCACAGTGCCGTGATCTTGTGCTGCAAAAGAGTTTTTAATCCACACCGGAATCTTCATCTGCATCGCAGGTTGAATGGTGGGTGGATAAATCACTTTGGCACCAAAGTGGGAGAGTTCCATCGCTTCTTGGTAGGAGATGGCGGGCAATGGTTTGGCATTACTTACCCAGCGGGGATCCGCGGTCATCATGCCACTTACATCGGTCCATATTTCGAGGGCTTCTGCCTGTAACGCTGCTGCATAAATAGCTGCAGTATAGTCGGAGCCACCGCGGCCCAATGTAGTGGTGAGATTGTGTTCGTTGCTGGCAATAAAGCCCGGCGCTACAAACAACGCTTCTTGCGATTGTGCAATTGCCTGGCGGATATTTTCATTCGTAATGGCGAACACCACCGCTGCATTGCCAAACTGGCTATCGGTTTTAATGAGTTGGCGGCTATCGAGCCAAGTATGCGCATGGCCAATGGCCTGCAAGTAACCGGAGATGATTTTGGAAGACAGTAACTCACCAAAGCTGACGATACGGTCTTTGCTACGGGAAGACAATTCCTGTAGAGAAAACACCCCTTCACAAATGGTTTCGAGTTCGTTGCACAATTGTTTTACCACACTCAGGCAAGCACTTTGGTTGCTCACGGGCAGCAGTTCTCTGGTGGTATCGAGGTGTCTTTTTTCAATGCCCTTAATGACTTCTGCGTAGCGTTCATCGCCGGCTTCGGCCAGTTGACCACAGGCTATGAGTTGATCCGTGATGCCGGAGAAGGCAGATACTACAACAATTTTTTGCGCAGCAGGGTGTGGTAAAAAAATATCGGTGATGAGTTTGATATTGGTACTGTTGGCCACCGAAGTGCCACCAAATTTTAAAACGTGCATGGTAGATTAAGCTGAGAAATGAATACAAAAGTTGAACGCTGCAATGGCAGCAAACGGCGAAAGCCCACGGGGGTAATATGAAAAAGTACAACCCTAACGGGTTGTGTTAGTTGTAGTGGTTGTAGTAGAGGTAGACATGCCACTAGTCGCAAAGCGAAACAGGAGTTCTAACACAGCCCACATACCGCCGGGAGTGGCGGGCTTAGCGATGGCAATCGCAACGGCCTTGTATGTGTTGTTTGAAGTCATTGTAAGAACAAATGTAAAGGCTAATGCTATTTGTTGTTATTTGTTTTGAAAAAATCTTTCTTTTATTGATGGTGTCTAAAGAATCAATGAAACTGTTGGAAAAAGAAAAAGGCAACCTCAGTTGAGGTCGCCTTTTTCAGATGGTTGTTGTTAGTCTAGAATGCGTATACGGCGGCAATGAGGGCGTTGGCAGCCGATTTGCTGCTGTTGCTTTTGCCGTCGATGAAAATAGCTTTGCTGGCGTTTTCGATGCGGATTTCTGGAATGAGGGTAAGAGCACCGAGGCGAATGTTGGCAGAGAGGGTATTGGCAAAAATGCTGCCACCTTCAGTAGCACTGCTGAATACATTGAGCTGCTTGCTATCGTCAAACAATTCGCTGCGCAGGGTAAGGCCAAAGCTTTTGCTGAAATCGGCGTTGAAATACAAAGCCGAACCCCACCATGAACTGGCGCTACCGAACTTATCGTTTTGCTTGAGTTTGTAGCTGGCCACAGTACCGTCGTACCCGATCGAGAAGTTGTCAGAAACACCGAGGGTAGCTACCAAATCTACCTGGTTCATTTTGGTGGTATCGCTGCTTTTGCCGCCTACATAGTTCAGGTACAATTTGAGCTTGCCGTTTTTGGTGCCGGTGCTAAACTGACCAATGATGTACTTGGGCGAAATGCCGGTGGTGCGTTGGTCGGTGGGGTTTGAAATACCCAGCATGATACCACTGCTGCCAAATTTGTAATCGGCTTTTACACCTGTATGCGTAAAGGGGCCGTAAGAAAACATGTAACTCATACTGTAGTTACGATTCAACTGTGGATCTACCAGTTCGTAACCTACGTGTGTAGCCCAGCTACCAGCGGTAAAAGTGAGCTTGTCGCTGGCGGCATAAGTAATGTACAACTGCTTGATGGCTTGCGTAATGCCATTGTCGGCATAGGCAAATTCTTTTGCCCGGGTACCAAATCCCAGGTCGGCTACCATACCTACTTTACCAATGCTTTTTTCAAACTTCAGCGAAGCCATGCCCAGCTCAAAAGAGTTGTGCGAATTGGTAAAGCTGGTCTTATTGTTGGCACCTGTTTTGGCAAAATCAAGCTTGTAATACACATCGGCGTAGCCGCTGATTTTTAATGGGTTTTTCTCTTCTGTTTCTGTTGAGTCGGTTTGTGCGAAAAGGGCGTTAACGGAGAGACATACCAAAGTGGTAGCAACAAATTTTTGTAACATTGCAATGCATTTTTAATGTGAACGAAGGGTACAGTACAGACTATGCCAGTAGTCTGAGCACACTGTACCTTTTTCTTTTGCCTGTGCTGAAGCGGTTAGTTTGGTTGTTGGAAAAAATAGAAGGCGACCCGACTAAAGTGCCAGCAATAGCCGGGCGCCTGAGATAGACAACTTAATGGGGATTCGGAACGAGTTGTGTGCTAAAAAGAGTGTCCGTTAGTGTTGGTTTTTCAAATCATTTGCGGCGCATCATCCGCTATTAGAGTTCAGCATAATTTTCTTCGGCTTCTTTCAATACACCATTGTTTTGTACAAGTACATGTCCTTGCATGTATTTTTCGTTGTGTTGAGAAGCATCAAGACCCATGTCTTCATCGGCTTCGCTTACACGCAACGGCAATACCAGATCAATAAACTTGAAAATGAGGTAAGACATTACGAAGCTGAAAACGACAGCTACCAGCATGCCTTTCAATTGTGTTACAAAGAATGCTGAATTGCCATAAGCCAGACCATCCTGACCGGCACTGTTAACGGTTACGGTAGCAAATACACCAGTGAGCAGCATGCCTACAATACCACCTACGCCATGGCAGGGGAATACATCGAGGGTGTCATCCAGCTTGCTTTTTTGCTTGAAGTGTACCGCCAGGTTAGAAATGATAGCAGCTACTACACCAATAAAAATGCTTTGAGGAACTGCTACAAAACCAGCACCGGGAGTAATGGCTACGAGGCCAACCACAGCACCAATACAGAAACCCAATACAGAAGGCTTTTTACCACGCAATACATCAAAGAACATCCAGCTCAAACCTGCGGCAGCAGCAGCAGTGTTGGTAGTGGCAAAAGCAGAAACAGCAAGGCTATTGGCACCCAGGGCAGAACCTGCGTTGAAGCCAAACCAGCCAAACCACAGCAGACCTGTACCAATCAGGACGTAGGGTATGTTGGCAGGTGGAACTTCTTCCTGCAACAGTTTTGATTTGCGGGGCTTCAGCACCAGTGCGCCTGCCAGGGCTGCACAACCGGCTGAAATGTGTACCACGGTACCACCGGCAAAATCGAGCACACCCATTTTAAACAGGAAACCTTCGGGGTGCCATGTCCAGTGGGCCAATGGTGCGTATACCAGCAAGCCAAACAAGGCGATGAAAAGAATGTAAGCGGTGAAGCGGATACGCTCAGCTACGGCACCTACTACCAGACCCGGCGTAATGATGGCGAACATGAGCTGAAAGAGTGCGAAAAGTGGTTTGGGAATGGTGGGGGCCAAAGACCAAGGCTCGCCAGACATCACATCTTTAAAAAACAAATGTGTTGTGGGGTTGCCGATAAAGCCACCAATGCTGGTGCCAAAAGACAGGCTGTAGCCAACTACAATCCAGAGAATGCTAACGATACCTGCAGCCACCACGCTTTTAATCATGGTGCTGATTACGTTTTTGCGATGCACCATACCGCCATAGAAAAAGGCGAGGCCGGGTGTCATCAGGAATACCAGGGCCGTGGCTACCAAAATCCAGGTAATGTCGGCGCCTGAGTAGGCTTTGCCCTCATCGTTGAAGGTGGGGAGCGAGGGAATGAATAAGGCACCAATGGACACTGCTGCCAGAATCAGGAACGGTGCAATCTGCTTAATTGTCTTTTTAGCCATGAATGTGTTTTTAAGGTGAACGGATAACTAAAATCTAATATCTTAAATAATTCATTAAATAGATTATTGTAACCCTTTGATGTGAATAAAAAAGATTACATATTTTATAAATTAATATGACGATTGAAAAATTATTGGCATTGCTGCCAATAATTCTCTTTTATGCTTGGATGAAGCTGAATAAAATGCTGCTTTCCTTACTTTCCAGCAAGGATGTACCCATCAGGTACTCGTCTACTTTGCGGGCACATTCGCGGCCTTCGCTTATGGCCCATACTACCAGGCTCTGACCGCGGCGCATGTCGCCACAGGCAAAAACCTTCTGCAAAGTCGTCTGGAAATGTTGCTCCGAAGCTTTTACATTGCCCCGTTCATCCAGTTCCAGTTCCAAATCGGCAATGACGCCATTGTGCTGCGGATGTACGAAGCCCATGGCCAGTAACACGAGGTCACAAGGGATTTCTCTCTCAGTTTCTGTCTTTTCCTGAAACTTCACCGGGCGGCCATCTGGTGCCAGTTCCCATTCCAGGTCAACAATGCGGAGGGCTTTAATGGCACCGGCTTCGTTTTTAATCACTTCTTTGGTAGCAATCGCCCAATGGCGGTTACAACCTTCATCATGGCTGCTGGTGGTTTTCAGCAGCATGGGGTAAGTGGGCCATGGCATGGCATTGGTACGACTATCGGGCGGCTGAGGCAGCAATTCAAATTGCGTAACACTGGCTGCACCATGGCGGTTGCTCGTACCTACGCAGTCGCTGCCGGTATCGCCACCACCAATTACCACCACATGCTTGCCGGTGGCAGTTATCTCTTCGGCCCAATTGCTTCCTTCAAAGCCACGTTCCTTCAACAGTTCCACATCGGGGTTGGCTACCCGCTTGTTTTGTTGCTTCAAAAATTGCATGGCAAAATATACACCCTTGGCATCACGGCCTTTTACGGGCAGGTCGCGGGGAATGGTAGAGCCACCCGCCAACACTACGGCGTGGAATTCGCGGAGCAAATCGCCACTGCTAATGTCGGTGCCCACGTTGGTATTGCATTTAAAGACAACGCCTTCTTCTTCCAGCAAAGCTACCCTGCGGTCAATCACCCATTTTTCCAGTTTAAAATCGGGGATGCCATAGCGCAGCAGGCCACCGGGTTTGTCGTCTCTTTCAAACACCGTTACTGAATGGCCAGCTTTGTTCAGCTGGGCGGCAGCGGCCAGTCCGGCAGGGCCAGAACCCACTACCGCTACTTTTTTACCGGTACGAACAATGGGAGCGTTGGCTGTAACAAATCCTTTTTCAAAAGCAATTTCAATGATGTGCTTTTCTATTTCTTCAATGGCTACCGGTGGTTGGTTGATGCCCAATACACAGGCGCTTTCGCATGGTGCAGGACAAATGCGCCCCGTAAACTCCGGAAAGTTGTTGGTGTAGCTGAGAATATCGTATGCCTCCCGCCAGTTTTTGCGGTAAATGGCATCATTGAATTCAGGAATTACATTGCCCAGCGGACAGCCACTGTGGCAAAATGGTACGCCACAATTCATGCAACGGGCCGATTGTTGATTGAGTTGCTGTTCGTCAAATTTGTCTACAAATTCTCTGTAGTCATGCAGGCGGTCATTTACCGGTCGCTTGCCTGGCAATGTTCTTGTAAACTCCAGAAATCCTGTGGGTTTTCCCATATCCAATTATTTAGGATCAGTTCTTGAATGATTGATTTGGTCTTGGTGACAACGCTTTTGCAGTTATGCAGTTGGTTGTGGCACATTTGTTTTGGCTTTTGCTTGCAGTACTTTTTTGTAATCCTTCGGAAACACTTTTACAAACTGCAAAATGGCATGCTCCATATCGTTGAGTAAATACTTGGCCACATTGCTGCCTGTAAGTGTAAAGTGTTGCTGCAATTGCGTTTTCAGCAGTTGTGCATCGGCTTCATCGCAAGGGTCGAGGTCTACCATTTCGAGGTTGCAACGACCAGGCAACAAGTTGTTGGGATCGTACACATAGGTAATGCCACCGCTCATGCCTGCTGCAAAGTTGCGGCCGGTTTCGCCGAGCACTATTACAGTGCCACCTGTCATGTATTCGCAGCCGTGGTCGCCCACGCCTTCTACTACAGCCAGTGCACCACTGTTGCGTACCGCAAAACGTTCGCCTGCCTTACCACGGATGTAAGCATGGCCGCTGGTAGCGCCATACAATGCCACGTTGCCAATAATGATATTGTCTTCGGGTACAAAGCTCGACACACGGCTGGGATAGACAGCGAGGTTTGCTCCACTCAGGCCCTTACCAAAATAGTCGTTGGCATCACCTTCCAGTTCGAGGCTCAGGCCATTGGTGCAAAAAGCACCAAAGCTCTGGCCGGCAGTGCCTTCAAACTTGAAGTGAATGGTACCATCGGGCAAACCGGCAGCGCCATACTTGCGGGTGATTTCATTCGACAACATGGTGCCGCAAGTGCGGTCGATGTTTTTGATGGGCAATGTGGCTTCTACTTTTGTGCCCTTTTCCAATGCTGGCTGTGCCAGTTGCAGTAAATGCCTATCGAGCACCAATTGCAAACCGTGATCCTGCTTCTCGCTGTTGTGGAGCGTAGTACCATAGGCCGGCTCTTTGTACAGCATGTCTTTCAGGTTCAGGTTTTTGTATTTCCAGTGGTCAATGTTTTCACGCACCTGCAGGTAGTCTACCTGGCCCACCATTTCATCAATGGTGCGGAAGCCCAGCTCGGCCATAATTTCCCGCAGTTCTTGTACCAAGAAGTGGAAGAAATTCACCACGGCATCTGCATTGCCGGTAAAGCGTTTGCGCAAATCAGGGTTTTGCGTAGCCACACCTACAGGGCAGGTATTGAGGTGGCACTTACGCATCATGATGCAACCTTCCACTACCAGTGCAGCGGTGGCAACGCCCCATTCTTCGGCACCGAGCAAAGCGGCAATAGCAATGTCACGGCCGGTTTTCATTTGGCCATCGGCTTGTACCACTACGCGGCTGCGCAGACGGTTCTTCACCAATGTCTGGTGCGTTTCAGCCAGGCCCAGTTCCCAGGGCAAACCAGCGTGGCGGATAGAGCTCAGCGGTGATGCTCCCGTACCACCATCGTGGCCGGCAATCAACACAACATCGGCCTTGGCTTTGGTAACGCCGGCAGCAATGGTACCAACACCTGCCTTGCTCACCAGCTTCACACTGATACGGGCACGGCGGTTGGCATTTTTCAAATCGAAAATCAGCTGCGCCAAATCTTCAATGCTGTAAATATCGTGGTGGGGTGGAGGTGAAATCAAACCAACACCAGGTGTTGAGTGACGCACTTTACCAATCCATTCGTCTACCTTATCGCCGGGCAGTTGGCCACCTTCGCCGGGCTTGGCGCCTTGGGCCATTTTAATCTGCAATTCATCAGCTTCAGTAAGGTACTGGCTGGTGACGCCAAAGCGGGCAGAAGCTACCTGCTTGATGGCACTCCGCATGCTGTCGCCATTTTCCAACGGAATGTAACGGCGTTCATCTTCACCACCTTCACCGGTGTTGCTTTTGGCACCAATGCGGTTCATGGCAATGGCCAACGTAGTATGTGCTTCCCAGCTGATAGAACCAAAACTCATGGCACCCGTAGCAAAACGCTTGAGGATTACTTCGGCAGGTTCTACTTCTTCAATTTTGAGTGATGGACGGAGTTTTTTAAACTCCAGCAATCCACGCAACGTTGCTGCTTTTTGGGTTTGATCGTTGACCAGCTTGCTGTATTTCTTGTACGTCGCATAATCGTTCATGCGGGTACTGTACTGCAAAAGGTGAATGGTTTGCGGATTGAACAAATGGAATTCGCCTTTGCGTTTCCACTGATATACCCCACCCACGGGCAGCCGGTCATGTGGTACTTCTTTTTGCTGAAAGCGAAGTAGTGCTTAGCCAGCGTTTCACGGGCTATTTCATCGAGGCCCATGCCTTCAATACGGCTTACAGCTCCGGTAAAGAACTGGTCAACAACGCTGCGGTTGATACCAATGATTTCGAAGATTTGTGCACCCTGATAAGATTGCAGGGTACTGATACCCATTTTACTGAACACTTTCAGCAAGCCTTCTTTGACCGCTTTGATATAGTTTTTCTTGAGTACATCAGCGTCGAGCTCCGATTCAAGTTTGCCCGACAATTTCATGTCGCGGATGGTGCTCAATGCGAGGTAGGGGTTGATAGCAGTGGCACCAAAACCCAACAGACATGCGAAGTGATGCACTTCCCATACATCGCCGGCTTCTACTACAATACCAACCTTACCCCGATACCCTTTGCGGATGAGGTGGTGGTGTACCGCAGCCGTGGCCAACAGTGATGGAATAGGCGCATGGTCACTATCAATAGCTCGGTCGCTGAGGATGAGTACTTCGAAGCCGTCTTCCACGGCGTCTACTGCATAACGGCAAATGCGTTCGAGTGCCCGTTTCAGTGAGCCAGGTTTTCCATCGGCCATGAAATAACACTGCAATGTTTTGGCCTGGAAGATACCGGTATCAATGGAGCGGATTTTTTCCAGCTCATGGTTCGACAAAATGGGATGCTTGAGTGCAACGGTGTGTGCACTTAAAGGATCTTCTGACAGCAGATTGCCGTTGTTGCCCACAAAAGTGGCCAGGCTCATCACCAATCTTTCACGAATAGGATCGATGGGTGGGTTGGTTACCTGTGCAAACAGCTGCTTGAAGTAATACGACAAATGTTGTGGCTGGTCACTCAACACCGCCAGTGGCGTATCGGTGCCCATCGAACCGATTGGCTCTTTTCCACCCACGGCCATGGCCGAAATGATGCTGTCCAAATCTTCTGAGCTATAGCCAAATACTTTCTGGTATTTGAAAATCTGGTCTTGTTCCAGATGGGTAAACATCACCCGTGGTTCGGGCAGTTCTTCCAAACGGATTTTGTATTTATTCAACCAGTCGCCGTAAGGCTTCAGGTTGCAAATTTCGTTTTTGAGTTCCTCATCACTGATGATGCGTTCCTGCTCCATGTCTACCACAAACATTTTGCCGGGTTGCAGGCGGCCACGTTCTTTAATGATGGCAGGATCAACGGGCAAAGCACCCGATTCGCTGGACATGATTACCCGGTCGTCGGTAGTAACGGTGTACCGTGAGGGGCGAAGACCGTTTCGGTCGAGGGTAGCACCAATCATTTTACCATCGGTAAAGGAGATAGAAGCCGGACCATCCCAAGGCTCCATCAAACAAGCATGGTATTCGTAGAATGCTTTTTTCGCCGCATCCATCTCGTTGTTTTCATCCCATGCTTCCGGTATCAGCATCATCATTACATGCGGCAAACTGCGACCAGTGTAGGTCAGCAATTCAATCATGTTGTCGAGGCAGGCACTATCGCTTTGTCCGCTGGTGACAATGGGCAGCAGCATCTCCATTTCTTCGTGGGTGAAGTAAGGAGAAGTAAAGCCCTTTTCGCTACTACGCAACCAGTTGAGGTTGCCTTGCAGAGTATTGATTTCACCATTATGGGCAATGAAACGGAAGGGCTGCGCCAGCTTCCAACTGGGGAAGGTGTTGGTGGCAAAACGGCTGTGCACCAGGCCAAAAGCACTGGTGAGTGTTTTCTGCGACAAGTCGGGGAAATACTCCCGCACCTGATGGCTGGTAAGCTGTCCTTTGTACACCAACACACGTGATGACATAGACGCTACGTAAAAGCCAACGGCATCTTGCTTCACTGTATTGTTGATGAGATGAGAAGCGTAGTTGCGCAGCACAAACAACTTGCGGTCGAAATCGGTTTGGTCGTTGATGTGGTCGGGGCATTTAATGAATACCTGTTCCATTTCGGGCTCCACACTCAGGGCTGTTTCGCCAATGCCTTCGGTGTTTACCGGTACCCGGCGATACCACAGTATTTCCATACCCAACTGCTCGGCAGTGCGGTTGAATGTATCGCGGCAGGCTTCGCGGAGCGTTACATTTTTCGGAAAGAAAATAACGCCAACGCCATACTTGCCAACGGCAGGCAGCATCACGCCAGATTTCAGTGCTTCTGCATAGAAAAACTCATGGGGAATCTGAATCATGATGCCCGCACCATCGCCGGTGTTGACTTCACAACCACAGGCACCACGGTGCTCCATGTTTTCCAATACAGTCAGCGCATCGCTAACATGTTGGTGCGATTTTTTACCACGAATGTGGGCTACAAAGCCGATGCCACACGCATCGTGTTCAAAGGAAGGATCGTATAACCCAACTTGTTTCTCAATCATTTTCGCCTGTTAAGATTGGTTAATGAACGGTCTTTTTTGATGAATAACAGGCAAGCAATCGAATAAAATTAGGGAAATTATCTATTAAAACCCTAAAAGTGTTGAAGAAAGAATATTCACATTTTTCCATTTCAGGATGGTTTTTCCAACAAAAGTTGTAGTCACTTATCTGATGGATGTGTGGGCGTTTGACAATCAATGCTAAACCTGTACAAATGGATGGACAAAACAATGAGTGCTGTCGGCGGAGGTGAATAAAAAATTGCCGACAGACACTCATCTTATGAAAAGCAATAGTAATCGCTATTAGGCGCCGGCCTGGTTTTCCGGACGCAGGCTGCGAACGGTTTTACCTGCCTGCCACATTTCGCTTTCCCGCAGCTCGGCCAGTTCGGCTTCCAGTTTTTCGCGGTAGTCGGGTTGGCTGTTGCTGTCGATGCTGCGCTGGCTTTCTTTACCGGTGGCTACGCTCTGGTACAGTTCGCTAAACACAGGGTAAGAAGCATCGCGGAATTTCTTCCACCAGTCGAGGGCACCACGCTGTGCAGTGGTAGAGCAGTTGGCATACATCCAGTCCATGCCGTTTTCTGCTACCAGTGGCATCAGGCTTTGGGTCAGTTCTTCTACTGTTTCGTTGAAAGCTTCAGAAGGGCTGTGGCCATTGTCGCGGAGTACTTGGTACTGTGCCGCAAAAATGCCTTGGATAGCACCCATCAGCGTACCACGTTCGCCGGTCAAATCGCTGAATACTTCTTTTCTGAAATCTGTTTCGAACAGGTAGCCGCTACCTACGGCAATACCCAAAGCAATCACACGGTCTTTGGCTTTGCCAGTGGCATCTTGGTAAATAGCGAAGCTGCTGTTGAGGCCACGGCCTTGCAGGAACATGCGGCGCAATGAAGTGCCCGAACCTTTTGGTGCCACGAGGAATACATCTACATCGGCAGGAGGAATGATACCTGTCTGCTCGTTGAACGTGATGCCAAAACCATGAGAGAAGTATAACGCTTTACCAGCAGTAAGATGCTTCTTCACGGTAGGCCACAGTTCTATTTGTGCAGCATCGCTGAGCAGGTAGCAAATGATAGTGCCACGCTCCAGTGCTTCTTCAATTTCAAACAGCGTTTCGCCGGGTACAAAGCCGTCTTTCACTGCCTTATCCCAGGTTTTTGAATTTTTGCGCTGGCCAACAATTACGTTGATGCCATTGTCGCGTTGGTTGAGTGCCTGGCCAGGACCCTGCACACCATAACCGATGACGGCGATGGTTTCATTTTTCAGCACTTCCTGTGCTTTTGCCAGTGGAAATTCTTCGCGGGTTACTACGTTTTCTTCAACGCCGCCGAAATTGAGCTTTGCCATGATATTCTGTTTGTTGTTTTTGGTTTGTATTGATACTTGGTTTGGTATAAAACAGATAGCAGTAGTAGAGTGTACCGTTATCGTATTTATGCAAAAGATTTTTACATGGAGAATACTTCCTGTTGTTTGTCGAGGTATTCGTTTTCGATGACTTCTTCACCGGGTTCGGCCTGTTCAAACTCCCGCAGTTTTTCGTGGAAGCCGGCGCTGGCTTTAATGATGGCCACTCTGGCACTGCGTACAAATTCGATGAGGCCAAAGGGTGCCAGCACTTCAATCAGCTGGTCAGTTTCTTCGCGGTGGCCAGTGGTTTCAAATACCGTGTAATCGTTGCGAATTACTACAGCACGGGCACCATACTGACGCAGCAGGCGTTCTACTTTTGCCTTGGCCGCAATTTCACTGGTAGGCACTTTGTACAAAGCCATTTCCTGCCAAATGATTTCATCGTTGGTGTTGTAGTAAGCCTTCAATACTTCTACCTGCTTTTCTATCTGGCGCACCAGTTTTTTCACCACTTCTTCCGTTTCATGAATCACAATATTGAAACGGTGAATGCCGGGAATTTCCGAAGGTGAAGTGTTGAGACTTTCGATATTGATTTTGCGCCGCGAAAAAATGATGGAGATGCGGGTGAGCAAACCAATATGGTTTTCGGTATATACAGTGATGGTATATTCTTCTTTGATACTGGCGCTGCCACTATTGGGGGAGTACATAAACGCCTGTGCAAATGACTGTTTCATGTGTAGTTATTTTAAGCGGATTTCAGCAACGCCACAACCCTGCGGTACCATGGGGAATACATTGTTTTCTTTGGCCACCATTACTTCGAGCAGATAGCTGCCTTTGTGGTTGAGCATGGTTTGCAAACCGGCTTCCAGGTTGCTGCGGTCGGTGATGCGCTGGCCATCGATGTAGTAACCCTTGGCCACTTGCACAAAGTCAGGACTCGTGATGTCTACAAACGAATAGCGTTTTTCCAAAAACAGCTCCTGCCACTGGCGTACCATGCCCAGGAAGTTGTTGTTGAGGATGATGATTTTTACATCGGCGCCAAACTGCATGATGGTACCCAGTTCCTGAAGGGTCATTTGAAAACCACCATCGCCAATCACTGCTACAACGGGTCTGTTGGGTGCGCCATATTTGGCACCAATGGCTGCAGGAAGTGCAAAGCCCATTGTACCCAAACCACCAGAAGTAACATTGCTGCGTGATTTATTGAACGTAGCGTAACGGCAAGCTACCATTTGATGTTGGCCCACATCCGTTACAATCACGGCATCGCCGTTGGTGAGTTTGTTCAGCAGGTTTATCACTTCGCCCATGGTCATTTCACCGGACCTGGGATCGCATTCGTGATTGATTACCGCTTGCTTTTCATCTTCCATCATATCACGGAAACGCTGCACCCATGCGGTGTGTTGCTTTTGCGCTACCAGGTTGGTGAGCAACGGCAATGTTTCTTTACAATCGCCCCACACAGGAACGGTTGCTTTTACATTCTTGTCAATTTCCGCAGGGTCAATATCGAGGTGAATGATTTTTGCCTGCTTGGCGTATTTATCCAAACGACCCGTAACACGATCATCGAAACGCATGCCGATGGCAATGAGCACATCGCATTCGTTGGTGAGTACATTGGGGCCGTAATTGCCATGCATGCCCAGCATACCTACGTTCAATGGATGATCGGTAGGCAAAGCAGACAAACCGAGCAACGTCCATGCTGCAGGAATGCCGCTCTTTTCTACAAAGGCTTTAAACTCTGCTTCGGCATTGCCCAAAATAACACCCTGACCAAACAAAATGTAAGGACGTTCAGCTTCGTTGATGAGCTTGGCCGCAGCTTCTACAAACTCGCTGCGCACCTGTGGCTTAGGCCGGTAGCTGCGAATGTGCTTGCAAGGCGTATGTCCTGCAAAATCTATTTTTTGTACCTGTGCATTTTTGGTAATGTCTACCAACACAGGGCCGGGGCGACCACTGCTGGCAATGTAAAATGCTTTGGCAATCACTTCAGAAATTTCGCTGGCATCTGTTACCTGATAATTCCATTTGGTAACAGGAGCGGTGATATTGATAACGTCCGTTTCCTGAAAGGCATCGGTACCGAGCAAATGCGCAAATACCTGTCCGGTAATGCACACTACAGGTGTGCTGTCTATCATGGCATCGGCCAAACCTGTAACCAGGTTGGTGGCGCCGGGGCCGCTGGTGGCAAATACCACACCGGTTTTGCCACTTGTGCGGGCAAAGCCCTGTGCTGCATGAATGGCACCCTGCTCGTGGCGTACCAGTATGTGTTGCAGTTGATCATTGAAATCGTACAAGGCATCATAAATGGGCATGATGGCACCACCGGGATAACCGAACACGGTGCTGGCACCTTCTGCCAGCAGTGAACGAATCACCACTTCAGAGCCCGTTATATTCATGATTGGCTGAGTTGTGTTGGCTTTGGCGGGAGCTGTAGCTACTTCCATAACGTAAAATTTTATTCGCTGTCGGTAACGCAACCTTCGGCTGCACTTTTTACCTGCTTGGCGTATTTATACAAAATACCTTTTGTTACATTGAGCGGACGGGCAGTCCATGCAGCACGACGTTGTGCTAATTCTTCATCCGAAATTTTGAGGTTAATGCTGTTGTTGACGGCATCAATTTCAATGATGTCATCATCTTTTACCAGTGCAATATTGCCGCCTTCAAAAGCTTCGGGAGTGATGTGGCCTACCACAAAACCATGTGTGCCACCACTAAAACGACCATCGGTAATGAGGGCTACACTTTTGCCCAAACCCGCACCAATAATGGCACCTGTAGGTTTCAGCATTTCGGGCATACCCGGTGCGCCCTTGGGGCCGATGTAGCGAATGACGACGACATCGCCGGCTTTTACCTTGCCAGAAGCAATGCCATCAATGAATGCTTTCTCACCTTCAAATACACGGGCTGTGCCTTCAAAACGTTCGCCTTCTTTACCAGAAATTTTGGCCACACTACCACCAGTGGCAAGGTTGCCGTACAGTATTTGCAAATGACCGGTGGCTTTCAATGGTGTTTCCAGAGGCATAATGATTTTCTGCTCTTCGAAATTCAAATCGGGAGCAGAGGCTAAGTTTTCTGCAAGGGTTTTGCCCGTTACAGTCAGGCAATCGCCGTGCAGCAAACCCTTCGACAACAGGTATTTCATGACGGCAGGAACGCCACCGTATTTATGCAAATCTTCCATCAGGTACTTACCACTCGGTTTGAAGTCGGCCAGTACTGGCACTTTATCGCTGATGGCCTGGAAATCGTCCTGCGTTAATGACACGCCAATGCTTTTTGCAATGGCAATCATGTGTAGTACCGCATTGGTACTTCCACCCAATACCATAATCACTGTAATCGCATTTTCAAATGCTTTACGGGTCATGATGTCGCTGGGCTTAATGTCTTTTTCCAACAGTACTTTAATAGCTGCAGCCATGCTGTCGCATTCTTTTTGCTTGTCTTCACTCAGGGCCGGGTTGGAAGAGGAGTAAGGCAAACTCATACCCAATGCTTCAATGGCACTGGCCATGGTATTGGCGGTGTACATACCACCACAAGCACCGGCACCAGGACAAGAATTTTTGATGATGCCTTTGAAATCGCCTTCATCCAACTGGCCGGCAATTTTTTTGCCCAATGCTTCAAAAGCACTTACAATATTGAGGTCTTCGCCTTTGTAATGACCGTGTGCAATGGTGCCACCATACAACATGATAGAAGGACGGTTGAGGCGGGCCATGGCCATGACAGAACCGGGCATGTTTTTATCGCAACCCGGAATGCATATTAACGCATCGTAGTACTGTGCACCGGCGTTTGTTTCAATGCTGTCGGCAATTACATCGCGGCTTACCAGGCTGTAGCGCATGCCATCCGTACCCATGCTGATGCCGTCACTCACACCAATGGTGTAAAAACGCAAACCAAGTAAATCATCTGTTTTGTTGATATTGTCTCTTACCGAAGAAGCGAGATCATTCAAGTGCATATTGCAGGGGTTTCCGTCCCAGCCCATAGCGGCAATGCCCACTTGTGCTTTGCTAAAATCCTGCTCTTTAAAACCAATGGCATAGTACATGGCCTGTGCCGCTGGTTGTGTTTCATCTTGTGTAAGCGTCTTACTGTATTTATTCAATTCGTTTGGCATGTCTGCTTTATTTATTGCTATGCAACCACGGTTGCTTTTGTATGAATGGGTTGTGCTACTACCAACTTTTTGTACGCTTGCTGCACTTGTGCACCAAGGCTTTCAGCCCAGGGCATGGGCAGGGTAGTATTGTCTATTTGTTGTATGCCGATGACTTCAGCAGCAGTGCCACAGAAAAAGGCGCTGTCAGCAGTCAGTAATTCATCAGGATGAATAGGTCGTTCTTCAACGTCAATGTTGAGTGCTGCACAAAGCTGAAGTACGGTAGCCCGTGTAATGCCGGTAAGAATATGTCCTGCAGCTGGGGTAATCAGTTGGCCATTTTTTTCCATGAAAAAATTGGCGCCTGGTCCTTCGGCAATATTACCATTCAGGTCTTTTAGCAATGCTTCATCATAGCCTTTTGCTTTGGCATCCTGGCTGGCCAAAATACTGTTGACATAATGGCCGCAAGCCTTGGCCTGCATGTGAAAAGCCTTGGGATTGGGCCGCTGAAATTCACTGATGTGTACCCGCAATAATTTATCACCCAAAAAAGGTTGCATGGCCCATGCCTGTATGGTGATATTGCTTTCTTCGTTGGGATTAAAACTCATATTGGCCGGGCCGTAAATGAGTGGGCGGATGTAGGCGTCCTGCAAATCATTTCTACGCAGTACAGCATAAGTAGCATCAATCAATTCTTCATTGCTCCAGTTGTACGGCAGATTCAATGCCTGTGCCGATTTGCGCAGCCGGTCATAGTGTTCTTCCGGCTTGAAAATAGCCGTGGTTCCATGGATGGTTTTGTACGAACGAATGCCTTCGAAAACGCCATAGCCATAGTGCATGGTCTGACTGTACAAATCAATACGGGCATCTTTGGCTTTTACCAAATTACCATTGTGGTAAATGAATGTGTTGTCGTTATAATAAGTTGCCATAACCAATAAAAAAAGCCCGCTTCTTTTGCAGAGAAGCGGGCTGTTATAAAAGTGATACAATCAGGTTTACATTCAACTTGCTCCTCCGTGCAGTACAGGTACAATAATGACCATCACCACAAGAATGGTGCTGATAATAATTGTTGTATTAGCGAGCCTGTTCAACATGTTTTGCTGAGGAGTTGGCTGCGAATATATACCCTTCTGCTATAGAAAAGAACTGCGGCGTGTTAGATAATGGTAGACTTGCGCAACTCAATATTGCTTTTGTTTACCACCTCTATGGCTTTACCGTGTATGTAGTCGCAGATTAAGTCGCCTACAGTAGAGGTAAAGTAAAAATTCACGGGGTCAATGTCTTTTGTTACAAAACCGTTTTCCAGTGTCCATTGCACCGCATTGCGAACCACAGTGGCTTCGTGCTGCAACCCGAAATAATCGAGCATCATGGCAGCTGATAAGATAGCACCAATGGGGTTGGCAATGTCTTTGCCGGCAGCTTGCGGGTAAGAACCATGAACGGGTTCAAACAATGCAGTGCTATTGCCGATAGACGCTGAAGGCAACAAGCCAAGTGATCCCGTGAGTACACTCGCTTCGTCGCTGATGATGTCGCCAAACATGTTTTCTGTAAGGATGACATCAAACTGACCGGGGTTCAAAATCAACTGCATGGCAGCATTGTCTACAAACAAATATTCCACCGTTACTTCAGGATAACGGACGGCTATTTGCTGTATGGTTTTGCGCCACAGGCGGGATGTTTCCAGCACGTTGGCTTTATCAACCAAAGTCAGTTTTTTATGCCGTTGCATAGCCGCTTCAAAAGCTAGCCTGGCAATGCGTTCAATTTCGTGTTGTTGGTAATGGCAAGTATCTGTTGCGGCTGTGCCATCTTCGTTGGTAAACTTGTCACCAAAGTAGATGCCGCCGGTAAGCTCTCTGTAAATGATGAAATCAACGCCGGTTTTGGCTTTGATTTTGATGGGCGATAAATGATGTAAAGAAGGAACAGTTTGTACAGGCCGAACATTGGCGTACAACTGTAATGCTTTGCGAATGCCCAGCAATCCTTGCTCGGGTCGCACCGTTGCATTGGGGTCGTTGTCAAAGCGGGGATGGCCCACAGCACCCAGCAATACAGCATCTGAGTTGAGGGCACTGGCTACTGTTTCCGTAGGCAATGCTGCACCCGTAGCATCAATTGCTTCTGCACCCAGCAAAGCACGTTCGTACACAAATTCATGGTTGTATACTTCGGCAATGGTGTCAAGTACCTTCATGGCTTGCTTCACTACTTCCGGGCCAATGCCGTCGCCGTATATGCTGGTAATTTTTTTAAACATAAATACCTGTGGTTAATGATGCTGGTGGCTTGCTTTTCTTACGTCACTTTTCTGGTCTGTTGCAATTGCGCATGGTCATCATTGGCCATTCATTGCCTGTCAGGCAGGTGAGTGTAGTGGGTGTGGAGGTCATCGTTTCTGAAGCGAACCCCTGATTATGCTGGTTGTGTCATCTTCTTTTTTAGGAAACAACTTCTCTGGCTTTGGCCAGTTCGTGGAGGTCTTCTTCCAGCACTTCTTTTTGCGGTCGGCTACCAGCAAAAATTCTTCGTACAAAGCATCCACATCGTCGCGGTCGAACTGGTACCCCAGTTTGTGAAAACGATGCGCCAATGCACTGCGGCCGCTGCGGGCAGTGAGAATAATTTTGGATCCTTCGGCACCTACTTCTTCGGGAGCAATGATTTCGTAAGTCTGTGCATTTTTCAGGAAGCCATCCTGGTGAATGCCGGAAGAATGCGAGAAGGCATTGCTACCCACAATGGCTTTGTTTGGCTGCACGGGCATCCGCATGGTATCGCTCACTTTTTGGCTGATGCTGTTGAGCAATTTCGGATTCACGTTGGTGTACAATCCGAGGTCGGCATGCTGGCGCAGCACCATCACTACTTCTTCCAGCGAAGTATTACCGGCTCTTTCGCCCAAACCATTGATGGTACATTCAATTTGGCGGGCACCGGCAATGGCACCTGCAATAGAGTTAGCAGTAGCCAGTCCCAAATCGTTGTGGCAATGGCAGCTCAACACTGCTTTGTCCACGTTCGATACATGGTCGATGAGGTATTGAATTTTTTCGCCGTATTGATGTGGCAGGCAATAGCCGGTTGTATCAGGAATATTCACGGTGGTGGCACCTGCAGCAATTACTGCTTCTACCACTTGTGCCAGATAAGCATTGTCGCTGCGGCCGGCATCTTCGCAATAAAATTCTACATCATCAGTAAAGCGGCGGGCAAATTTGGTAGCGGCTACGGCTCTTTCCAAAATGGCTTCACGGGTGCTGTTGAACTTGTGCTTGATGTGCATATCGGAAGTACCGATACCTGTATGAATGCGTGGCCGATGCGCACCTTTCAGCGCTGCAGCAGCCGATTCTATGTCTTTTTCTACCGAGCGGCTAAGGGCACACACGGTGGCGTTTTTAATGATGGCAGCAATTTGCTTTACCGATTCAAAATCGCCGGGAGAGGAAATGGGAAAACCTGCTTCAATAATGTCTACACCTAATGCTTCCAGTAATAATGCCAGTTCTACTTTCTCTGCTGTATTGAGTTTACATCCGGGCACTTGCTCGCCGTCGCGAAGCGTCGTGTCGAAAATAAAAACCTTATCTGCCATGCGTTGCACAATTTTCCGGGTAAAAAAATTGCAGGCTGTTTAAGTTTGTTGTTGCTTGCCTGATATTTAAACAGAAACAGCCTGCGCTGCTAAATTATCAGGTCATAAGCTCACCATTCAAACCAAAATAAGGTCCTGTTTACACTGGCCAATGCCCCGGCACCGGATGCAAACCTTAGTGTAGCAAGGCTTTTGATAATAATTAGTTTACAATGCCTAACCTTCAGCGAGACGATTTATTTCAGTTGGTCAAGAGCCTGGGAAAAGGGGAGAAGCGCAATTTTAAGCTCTACATGCAGCGCAATTCGGCCTCGGCAGAGCTGAAAGTGGTGCAACTCTTCGATGCCCTCGACAAAATGGAGGAGTACGACGAAGTGAGCATGCTGAAAAAAAACAAGGCCATTGCCAAAAGCCAGCTCTCCAACCTCAAAGCCAGTTTGTACCGCCACATACTCACCAGCTTGCGCCTCATTAAGGATGCAGAAAACATCGACATGCAGCTGCATGAAATGCTCGACCATGCCCGCATTTTGTACAACAAAGGCTTGTACCTGCAAAGCCTGCATGTGCTCGACCGCCTGAAGAGCACTGCCCGTGAATACTATCAGTTTACCTATCTGGAGCAGGCCATTTTTTTTGAGAAGAAAATTGAAGCCATGTACATCACCCGCAGTATGGATATGCGGGCCGATCTGCTGGCCGATGAAAGCGATATGGTGCAGCAACGGTTACAATCGGTGAACCGATTGAGCAACCTGAGCCTGCAACTCTACAGCTGGTACATCAAGCACGGGCATGCCCGCAACAAGTCGGATCAGGAAGCAGTGATGTATTATTTCAAAAGCCATGCACCGGCCGAGCCGGAAAGCCTGCAGGGGTTTTATGAAAAATTGTATTACTACCAGAGCCAGTCCTGGTTGTCGTTTATTTTACAAGACTACCTGAAGTATTATAAGTACAGCCAACGCTGGGTGGATTTGTACCATGCCGAGCCTGCCATGATTAAGGTGGAAACCATCCAGTACATCAAAGGCATGCATAATCTGCTGAGTGCCCACTACGATTTAAAAAATGTAGACCGCTTTTACCAGGCAGTGGAGCAATTTCAACAGTTTTACAACAGCGATTGGGTACAGTCGAATGAGAATTATAAGATTCAATCATTTGTGTACCTGTACATTTCCCGTATTCACCGGCATTACCTCGAAGGCACTTTTACAGAAGGGTTGGAAGTGGTACCCGAAATCATGCTGCAGCTGGATGAGTATAGCTTGTACATCGACCGCCACCGCATATTGGTGTTTTATTACAAAATAGCCTGCCTGTATTTTGGCAGCGGCCGTTATGACGAAACGGTAGACTACCTCAATAAAATTATTCACCTGAAAGTAGACCTGCGTATCGATCCGCAGTGTTATGCAAGATTGCTGCACCTGATTGCACACTTCGAGTTGGGCAATCATGAATTGCTGCCCTACCTTATCAAATCGGTGTATCGCTTCATGGCCAAAATGGACAACCTGAGCCATGTGGAAGAAGCCATGCTCAAGTTTTTGCGGGAATCGATGCAATTGAATGTGGCACAAATCAAACCCAAGCTCAGCAAATTGCTTGGCCAGTTGAAACGTTACGAAAACCGGGCTTCAGAAGCCAGGGCCTTTGCCTACCTCGATGTCGTCAGCTGGCTCGAAAGCAAAATAGAAGGCGTACCGGTGGAAACGGTGATTCGTAGAAAATTCATTGAGCTCTCAGCAGAAAAGTAAACGTGTTTGCTGCCTATGTTGGTCGCCTGACCAACATAGCACTGAGCATCTTTGGTGTTGCTGGTGCATTCTTTTTTGCGAAAACTAACTTTGATACAGATAATGGGTAGCAGCAGGAGTGTAAAGTAGTTGCTAGGGAGGACACCCGCAATGGCACTAAAAGAGACACACCCGTAAAGGCGGAAAACAATTTCTATATACTATATGCATATGAAGTTTGTCAAGACAAATTATATGATACGAAAATCAATTCAAAGAATATTGGTAGGGTTGCTTATTATGTCTATTAATTTGATTTTACCCCTTAATTTGTTTTTGAAGGTAGTTTGCTTCTATTGGGCAAGTATTCATTTTATTTCACTTTTCACCTTAAATTTTTCAGGATTATATTTTGAAATTAATGGGATGCTTTGTTTTAGAAGAAGATTTAAAAATATTACTTCCCCCCTTCAGCAATTAGGGGTATTCATTTGGCGAATCTTAAAACTTGGCAGAAGTATGGCTTTTATACTTCAAGTATTATTGCGCCTGGTTTTACTTTTCCTTATCTCACATTTTCCATGTTAGATGGTGATGGAAAAAGTTGTGAGCATAAGGTGTTTGTGAATACTTTTAAAGAAGATGGGAAGGAATTACAGTTCTTTTTGGATAAGCTTCAAGAATTGAATCCATTTTACAAGTTTCCTAATATTGAAGAGTTTAATTCAAACTTTAAATAACATCTACGTTCCTGCCATTGTTGGTCGCCTGACCAACATAGCACTGAACATCTTTGCTGTTGCTGGCGCATTCTACTTCAGCGAAAACTAACTTTGACACCGATAACGGGTAGCAAGCAGGAGTGTAAATTAGTTGCGGGGGATAACAGCTGTAATGGCGAGACTCTTAGCGGAGTAATTAAAAAAGTGAAAGTTGCCATGTCCGCTATTCTAAAAAGTAAAACATGAAACAGCTATCTTTTTGGCTATTAGTTTTCACAATTGTCAGCTGTTCGCTCATTAAAGATGATGCTAATAAAAATTGCCAGAAATTTCAAACATACTTTGGAGCAAAGGATGACTCGAATTATATTAAATGGAAAATTGGTTACTTACAGGATCGACTCGAAATAAAATCTATTTTTAAAGGTACAGATTCACTCGAATTCAGACTATGGCTTCCAGGAATATTTAGTGTCGATTCAACCTGGCATTTGGTTCGTTATAAACTGAACAATCGAAATGAATGGGAATTAGTTGTTACAAATTTTCGATTCGAATGGATAGGAGTAGAAGAATACATTGACAGCTATATGACAGTAAGTGAAAAAATTTTAACACCGGATACCACTATTCTACATTTATTACTAGCCAACACCCCACTTTTATCAAACAGTCAAACTTTTAATGATAGTTGCATTAATTATATAAAGGGCCCTTATAAACAGATTTTCATGGAATATGCAACCCCATGTTCTTATTGGGGTACAGAATTTTGGAGCCCAAATAAAGTCGATGATTCTTGCAAAAGTGAAAGTGATATTTTATTTAATAAACTGTTGCAAGGTCTTCAGAAGCAAAACGGTCTAGAATTTATTATTAACTACATTCAATAATTTCTGTCTTTGTTGGTCGCCTGACCAACAAAGAGTCGGAGCATCGTTGATGTTGGCTGCGCAATCAACATCAGCGAATAAATGCCTATTGCTTTCAGCAGAAAAGTAAAATGATATTTTGGGTGAGCATGCGTCCGTGTGTTTTGTCACCGGGGCAGGTGAGGAGACTCATTACTGGCCGTGATGCTGGTCATTGAGCCGCTACAGGCGTTTGGTAATTTTACATAGCTGAAAATGAAAATGGCCGACCATGGGCTGTT
Source organism: Phnomibacter ginsenosidimutans (assembly GCF_009740285.1). Classification (GTDB taxonomy): domain Bacteria; phylum Bacteroidota; class Bacteroidia; order Chitinophagales; family Chitinophagaceae; genus Phnomibacter; species Phnomibacter ginsenosidimutans. The sequence goes on along the minus strand of NZ_CP046566.1, from coordinate 2,754,296 downwards.
GCTATGTCCAGCACTGTATTCTCCAACCAAATCCTCTTTTTATGCTCGATTTTCTCATTCAGGTAAGAGACTTCATAGCTCAACCCTGGCCCTGGTATGTAGCAGGCCCAATGCTGGCATTGGTGATGTTCATCCTGCTGTATTTCGGTCACGAATTCGGCATCTCCGACAACTTCCGCCTCATGTGTGCGGCCGATGGTGCCGACAAGATGAACGACTTTTTCAAAATCAACTGGCAAACAGGTGAGTGGAACCTGCTGGTGGCATTGGGTGCCGTATTTGGCGGCTATATGGTGTCGCATTATTTCCTTGGCGATCAGGGCAACATTACCCATATCAGCGATGCTACGGTGGCCAGCCTGCAAGAAATAGGAGTGAAAGTTGAACAGGGCAAAGTACCCATGGTACCCGAGTTTGTGGGCTGGGATGCATTGCTGACCTGGCAGGGTTGGCTCATGCTGGCGGGTGGTGGTTTGTTTGTGGGCTTTGGTTCCCGCTATGCTGGTGGCTGTACTTCGGGCCACGCTATTAGTGGTTTGAGTGCATTGCAACTACCATCGCTGATTGCGGTGGTGGGCTTTTTTGCCGGCGGCTTGTTGGTTACCTATTTCGTGTTACCCCTTTTGTTCCCCCTCTAAAACCGAACCGTTATGAGAATGTCTCGTTACATATTCGTAGGCATGCTGCTGGGTTTCATTTTGTACAAAAGCGAAGCCGTATCCTGGTTCCGCATTTATGAAATGTTCCGCTTTCAGAGCTTCCACATGTTTGGCATCATTGGCTCCGCCATTGTTTCCGGCATCATCATTGTACAAATCGTGAAGCGCCGCCATGTCAAAAACGTGGAAGGCAACGAAATCACCTTCAACGATAAAAACAAAACCATTTACCGCTACCTCATTGGTGGATTCATATTTGGTGTGGGTTGGGCCTTGGCAGGTGCCTGTCCGGCCCCCATGTTCATATTGCTGGGTAGTGGCAAAACTGTGTTTATTGTGTATTTGATAGCCGCCATGACGGGTACTTACCTCTATGGCGTACTGCGGCCAAAGCTGCCTCATTAACAACGACTGCCTGCTTTTGTACACAGCCCGCTTCACAGTGGGCTGTTTTTTTGGGGGGTATAAACGCCACAAAGATTTGCCGCCTTTGTTGGTCGCCTAACCAACAATGCAACCCTTTCCGAATCATGCAAAATTGGATCTCATCGCAACCTTTGCTGTCAAATCCGCCATTTTTCCACCCTTTTTTACCCAGGCAGGCGCTTTCTATATATAATAATACAGCGGCTGCTTGTTTTTTGGGCTGCTTCGCTTACTTTTGCCAGCTCAATTGTGCAGGAGTATCTAAGTTGCAGAACGAATCCGTTGATTTATAAGCACTTGTGTCGTCTTCCGACTGCCTTAACAATAGGCCGATTCGGAGGCGATATTCTATTGTCAGTACAGTTGTAAAAAAACGTCAGTTGTAATATGGCCATCAAAAAAGACAATCGACCCAAGTCAAACTTCACCAGCATTACCATTAGCCTGGCCAGTCCCGACTCCATACTGGAGCGCAGCCACGGCGAAGTGCTGAAGCCCGAAACCATTAACTACCGCACCTACAAGCCCGAAAGAGATGGCCTGTTCTGCGAACGCATTTTCGGTCCTGTAAAGGACTATGAATGTGCCTGCGGTAAGTACAAGCGTATCCGCTACAAGGGCATCGTGTGCGACCGTTGCGGTGTAGAAGTTACAGAAAAGAAAGTACGTCGTGAACGCATGGGCCACATCAAACTGGTGGTGCCTGTAGTACACATCTGGTACTTCAAAAGCCTGCCCAACAAAATTGGTTACTTGCTGGGTATGAGCTCTAAAAAGCTCGAAACAATCGTGTATTACGAACGTTTCGTGGTAATTCAGCCCGGCATCCGTGCCGATAAAGGCCAGAACTACGGCGACTTGCTTACAGAAGAGGAATACCTCGATATTCTGGATGCATTGCCAAAAGACAACCAATACTTGTCTGACGACGATCCCAATAAATTCATCGCCAAAATGGGCGCCGAAGCGGTTAGCGATTTGCTGAGCCGTCTCGACCTCGATCAGCTGAGCTTCGACCTGCGCAACTCTGCCGCCAACGAAACCAGCCAGCAGCGCCGTGCCGACGCCCTCAAGCGTTTGAGCGTGGTTGAAGCTTTCCGCGATGCCAGCACCCGTATCACCAACCGTCCTGAGTGGATGATCATGCAGTACATTCCGGTGATTCCACCAGAACTGCGTCCGTTGGTGCCTTTAGATGGTGGCCGTTTTGCATCATCTGACCTCAACGACCTCTACCGCCGGGTTATCATTCGTAACAACCGCTTGAAGCGCCTGTTGGAAATCAAAGCGCCTGAAGTAATCCTGCGCAACGAAAAGCGGATGCTGCAGGAAGCCATCGACAGCTTGTTCGACAACAGCCGTAAGAGCAACGCTGTAAAAGCTGAAGGTGGGCGTGCCCTTAAATCACTCAGCGATGTGCTGAAGGGTAAGCAGGGTCGTTTCCGTCAAAACTTGCTCGGTAAGCGTGTTGACTACTCTGGTCGTTCTGTAATCGTAGTTGGCCCCGAACTGAAGCTGCATGAGTGCGGCCTGCCAAAAGATATGGCTGCCGAACTCTTCAAGCCATTCATTATCCGCAAGCTCATTGAACGTGGTATTGTAAAAACAGTAAAGAGTGCCCGTAAACTGGTGGACCGCAAGGAAGCCGTGGTTTGGGACATTCTCGAAAATATTCTGAAAGGCCACCCTGTCATGCTGAACCGTGCCCCAACACTGCACCGTTTGTCTATCCAGGCCTTCCAGCCCAAGCTGATTGAAGGTAAAGCCATTCAACTGCACCCGCTGGTAACCTCAGCCTTCAACGCCGACTTCGACGGTGACCAAATGGCCGTGCACGTGCCTTTGAGCAACGCCGCCATTTTGGAAGCCCAGTTGCTGATGCTGAGCTCTCACAACATTTTGAACCCACAAAACGGTACGCCTATTACCCTGCCTTCTCAGGACATGGTACTCGGTCTGTACTATATTTCAAAGGGTAAAAAGACCACCGAAACTGAAAAGGTTCGTGGCGAAGGCATGGCCTTCTACAGCCCCGAAGAAGTAATCATCGCCTTCAACGAAAAACGCATTGACCTGCACGCCAACATTAAGGTGAAGGTGAATGTGCGTAGCAAAGAAGGTGTGCTGGAAAAGAAACTGCTCGACACAACAGTAGGTCGGGTAATCTTCAACCAGTTTGTACCTGAGGAAGTAGGTTTTGTAAACGCTGTACTGACCAAGAAGAGCCTCCGCGAAATCATTGGCGACATCGTTGAAATTACCAACGTTCCAAAAACAGCCAAGTTCCTCGATGATATCAAGCAGCTTGGTTTCCGCATGGCCTTCAAAGGTGGTCTGTCATTCAGCATCAACGACCTCATCATCCCCGATGTGAAGCAGGAGCTGTTGGAAAACGCCAAGGCTGAAGTGGAAGAAGTGTGGGAGAACTATAATATGGGTCTCATCACTAACAACGAACGTTACAACCAAATCATCGATATCTGGAGCCGTGTAGATACACGCATTACAGAAACCCTCATTCGTGAGTTGGCCACCGACAAACAAGGTTTCAACTCTGTATACATGATGTTGGATTCTGGTGCCCGTGGTTCTAAGCAGCAGATCAAGCAGCTGGCTGGTATTCGTGGTTTGATGGCCAAGCCTCGTAAGAGTGGTTCTTCTGGCTCAGAAATCATTGAAAACCCCATCTTGTCAAACTTCAAAGGTGGTCTGAACGTATTGGATTACTTCATCTCTACCCACGGTGCCCGTAAGGGTCTGGCGGATACGGCCCTGAAAACGGCCGATGCCGGTTACCTCACCCGTCGTCTGGTAGACGTAGCACAGGATGTGGTAATTACCGAAGAAGATTGCGGCACCCTCCGTGGTATTGCTACTTCTGCGTTGAAAGACAACGAAGACATCATCGAACCACTGGCCGACCGTATTGCTGGTCGTACCAGCCTGCACGATGTGTTGCATCCGCTGACAGATGAATTGCTGATTGCTTCAGGCGAACAAATCACCGTAGACATAGCCCAAAAAATTGAAGACTCCGGTATCGATACAGTAGAAATCCGCAGCGTACTTACTTGCGAAAGCAAGCGTGGTGTGTGTGTGAAGTGCTATGGTAAAAACCTGGCAACCGGCTACACCGCTCAAGGTGGTGATGCGGTTGGTATTATTGCGGCACAGTCTATTGGTGAACCTGGTACACAGTTGACCCTCCGTACCTTCCACGTGGGTGGTGTGGCTGGTTCTGCTTCAGTAGAAAGTACCTTGAATGCCAAGTTTGATGGTATCATACAGTTCGACGGTATCCGTACTGTAAAAGGTGAAAACAACCAGGGCGAAGACGCTACCTACGTAATTGGCCGTACTGGTGAAATTCGTGTGATGGACACCACCGGCGAACGCCTGCTGAATACTCACAACATTCCTTACGGTTCTATCCTGAACGTGAAAAACGGTCAGAAGATTAAGAAAGGGGATGTGATTTGTAGCTGGGATCCGTTTAACAACGTTATCATTTCTGAAATCAACGGTACAGTTGTATTCGATAGCATTTTGGAAGGTGTTACTTTCCGCGAAGAGGCTGATGACCAAACAGGTCACCGCGAAAAAGTGGTGATCGAATCAAAAGATCGTACCAAAATCCCTGCTATCAAAATTGAAGGCAAGGATGTGAAAATGTATAACTTGCCTGTGGGCTCTCACCTTGCCGTTGATGAAGGTGCTGAAATCCGCAGTGGTCAGGTGTTGGCTAAAATTCCTCGTATCCTCAGCAAACTGCGTGATATCACCGGTGGTCTGCCACGTGTAACGGAACTGTTTGAAGCCCGTAACCCAAGCAGCCCTGCCATTGTAAGTGAAATCGATGGTGTTGTAACCTTCGGTAGCATTAAGCGTGGTAACCGCGAAATCATTGTAGAAGCTAAAGATGGTACGGTTAAAAAATATCTCGTACCGCTGACACGTCAGATTTTGGCTCAGGATGGTGACTTTATTAAGGCTGGTGCCCAGCTTTCTGAAGGCGCTATCTCACCTGCAGATATTCTTTCTATCAAAGGCCCGTTTGCCGTACAGGAATACGTGGTAAATGAAATTCAGGAAGTATACCGCTTGCAGGGTGTAAAAATCAACGACAAGCACATCGAAGTAATCGTTCGTCAGATGATGAAGAAGGTAGAAATCATGGATGCCGGTGATACCCGCTTCCTGGAGGAGGACCTCGAAGATCGCTTCGACTTCATTGAAGAGAACGACCGCATTTACGATAAGAAAGTGGTGGTTGAACCCGGCGACAGCACCAAGTTCCGTCCCGGCCAAATCATCAGCCTTCGTGAATTGCGTGAAGAAAACAGTATCCTTCGCCGGGCCGACCAAAAGCTCATGGAAGTTCGTGATGCCAAGCCTGCTACAGCCAAGCCTGTATTGCTCGGTATCACCAAGGCTTCACTGGGTGTGCAAAGCTGGATTTCTGCGGCTTCGTTCCAGGAAACAACCAAGGTATTGAGCACTGCGGCCATCCATGGCAAGCGTGACGATATGTTAGGCCTGAAGGAAAACGTGATTACCGGTCACCCAATTCCTGCCGGTACTGGTCTGCGTGACTTTGATGGCCTGATTGTAGGTAGCAAAGAAGAGTACGAAGTACTGGCTACTACCCGTCAGGTAATGAGCTTCGACGACGAAGAGTAATCTTACGCTACGAAACACATATACAAACAAAAAAGCAGGATGTAATCCTGCTTTTTTGTTGTGTGTCGTTGAAGAAGCAACTGGTTTGAAATTCAGGTGATGCTGGAAGCACCGCAAATGAACATTTGTGATCCACACTAATGTCAGATGTTGATTACCGAGAGACAATTGCCCGTCAACGCAGACCTTATGATATTGCTGGTCTGAAGCTGATTAGATAGACAGCAGGCCGAGTGCTATTACGGCTGACAGCAGTCCAAGAATCACATAAGGACGCCAATCATTGGCTTCCAATGTGTCATTTTCGGAGAAGTGTACATTTTTTTCCATACGCGGGGGTTATATAGTGAAACAATAGAGGGTTATTAGCGTCGAATGCACACAAAATCTGGGTCACTTTCCAATGAAAAGTTAATTATTTTTCGTGATATGAACCAAGACTTTTTTCAACGCTTTGATAGTGAAAATGTTAGACTAAACAGTGTTGAAACGCTGACTGGCAAAGGGTTTCAGCCAAGTCAGATGAATTAATAAGGCTTGTTATATGATTGTTTCAACATTGATAATTAAGCTCAGTAATTGAATGAACAATCAAGTGGCTCTTTCGGTGCAAAACTCTTTCCGCTTAAGTTTGTTATTCCATCATGTTTTTATCTCATTTCCATACCCGTGGCTTCACACTTCTTTTGGCTGCTTTTGCAGTTACGTTCATTTCCTGTGAAAAGGCAGTGGATATTATTCCCTCCAACCTCGACCCTGTAGTGGTAGTGGAAGGCACCATTGAAAACAATCAACCTCCTGTGGTTGTCCTCACACGTTCGCTGGCTTTTTTTGAGCAGCTCTCTGCACAGGACTTTGCCAACTCATTTGTACGCAATGCCAATGTGTTTGTAAGCGATGGCAGCCGGCGTGTACGGCTCACCGAATACCGCCGCCAGGTAGGCAATGCCAATTTTTACTTTTACAGTCTGGACAGTACCAATCCCGCACAGCTGATGATTGGCCGTTTAAATACCAGCTACAAGCTGGAAATTGAAGCGGATGGAAAACTGTACACTGCCAACACCAGCATCCCCGATATCAGCCGAAAAGTTGACTCACTCTGGTGGCAAAAGGCACCGGGCAATAAAGACAGCACGCTGGCGGTTGTTTTTTCAAGGGTTACAGACCCCAAAGGGTATGGCAATTACATCCGGTATTTTACCAGTGTCAACGATTCAGCTTTTTTACCCGGCTCCAACTCAGTGTTCGACGATAAGTTTGTAGATGGTACCACTTACGATATTCAGGTGTTCAGAGGCTTCAACAGGAATGTGGAGTTTGATCCTGAAACTTTCGGCTTTTTTAAAAGAGGCGAAAGTGTAAAAGTGAAGATGAGTAACATCGACAAAGCCACCTACGATTTTTGGAGAACCTGGGAGCAAAACCAGAGCAATGTGGGCAATCCTTTTGGTGTGCCGGTTAAAGTATTGAGCAACCTTTCCGCAGGTGCTACGGGCATTTTTGCAGGCTATGCATCACAAATTACCAGCATCAATATACCGAAGTAACGAGGCTGCTGGCAAGTTGTCCCCAACGTGCCTTCTGTTACATTAATTTGTGCGTCATTACGCAACTTTGCTGTCCCTTTTTCAAGCATTGTAAACAAGGATGATTATGGAAATAAAAGAACATGCCCACTGCCTGATTATTGGCAGTGGCCCGGCTGGCTACACCGCCGCCATTTATGCCGCCCGTGCCGGCCTCAACCCCGTTTTGTATCAGGGCATTCAGCCTGGTGGTCAGCTTACCATTACCACTGAGGTAGAAAACTATCCCGGCTATGCAGATGGTGTGCAGGGCCCCGAAATGATGCAGATTTTTGAAAAACAGGCTACCCGCATGGGAGCCGATATCCGCTATGGTATTGTAACCAAAGTAGATTTTAGCGAAAGACCGTTTAAAGTAGAAATAGACGAAGAAAAATGGATGAGTGCCGATGCGGTTATCATCTCTACCGGTGCTTCTGCCAAGTGGTTGGGTATCCCCAGCGAAGAACGCCTCAATGGCCATGGTGTAAGCGCCTGTGCTGTGTGTGATGGTTTCTTTTTCCGTGGCAAAGAAGTAGCCATAGTTGGTGCCGGCGATACAGCTTGCGAAGAAGCGTTGTACCTCAGCAAAATTTGCAGCAAGGTGCACATGATTGTTCGCAAGGGTGAAGATGGCATGCGGGCCAGCAAAGTGATGCAGGACCGTGTAAAAAACACCGAAAACATTCAGGTGTATTGGAACAGCGTAACCGATGAAATTTTGGGCGACCAAAAAGTAACCGGTGTTCGCATCAACAACACCGCTACCGGTCAAATGCAGGAAGTGCCTATCAGTGCTTTCTTCGTAGCCATCGGTCACAAGCCCAACAGCGATATTTTCAAAGGCTGGCTGGATATGGATGAAACCGGATACATTCTTACTGTGCCCGGTACGTCTAAAACCAATATTGAAGGCGTGTTTGCCGCAGGCGATGTGCAGGATAAAAACTACCGCCAGGCTGTAACGGCAGCAGGCAGTGGTTGCATGGCAGCCCTCGATGCAGAACGCTATCTGGGTGCTCTCGGCCATTAATCGAAAGCATCCCTTACTTTGCATCCCGCACAACGATTGAAACTGTTGTGCGGGATTTTTTTATGATGACCATTCACTTACAGCAACTGAAGTTTTTGCGCATCACGGCGTGTATAAAGAAGAGCAGATATTAGGCAACGACTTTGTGGTAGATGTAATCCTGCATTTTATGCCAGCGGCTTTTCCTGTAAAAGAGTTGCAGCAAACGCTGAACTATGAGCAGGTATTTGCCATTGTGCAGCAGCACATGAACATTCCTACGCCATTGCTGGAAACAGTGGTGGGCAATATTGTTGCACAAATACAACAACAGTTTCCGCAGGTGAAAGCGGGCATGGTAAGCATTGCCAAAATGAAACCACCTGTAAAAGGTTGGGAAGGCAATGTGGTGGTTTCTTTCAACTGGTAACCCAAGGATATTGAGGATGCCTTAACAACAAAACAGCTGTTTGCCCTGTTTCTTTATGTTCTAAAATGAAGGCTATGCACATTCGGTTGGTTTCAATATTGGTCATGCTTATCACAGCTGTTGCAGCAGTGGCTCAGGATCCTGCTTCGCTGATGGAAGAAGGCCGTAAGCTGGAGCAGAAACTTAAAGATGAAGAAGCGATTGAAAAATACAAGCAGGCCATTTTTATACAGCCATCCAATATTAAAGGCGTGGTAAAATGCGCTGAACTCAGTGCCTCTATTGGCAGCAGAAAAGAAACGCCGGAACAGAAAACTGTTTTTTACCAGCAGGCAAAAAAGTTTGCAGATGCTGCATTGAAACTCGATTCAAACAACGCGGAAGCCAATTACATGATGGCGGTGGTGTTGGGCAAGCTTACTGAAGTTGAAAAGAAAACAGACAACATAGTCGGCTATGTAAAAGGCATTCGTTTGTATGCAGACAAAGCGGTAAAGCTAAACCCGCAAATGGGTAAAGCATGGCATGTACTGGGCCGATGGCATTTGGAGGTGTTGAATTTGAATGCGGTAAAAAAAGCAGCACTCAAAGTAATTTATGGTGGAGTGGGAGAAGCCGATATTGAAAAGGCCATTCAGTACATGGAAAAATGCAAAACACTGGAACCCTACTACTGTCTCAACTTTCTCGATTTGGCCCGTGCTTACGAATACGACCGCAAGTATGAAAAATCAATCGGCCTGTTGGAACAACTTTCAAAACTACCCACCCGCCGCCAGGAAGACGTAACCGCCAAAGCACAAGGCGCAGTGCTGCTGCAGAAATTGCAGTAAGTTACTCGTTGCGAATCAATAGGACGCGGATAGAAATGATGAAACCGTATTTAAACAGATTCAATTAAAATTAACGCTGAGCCCTCCGTGCCCTCTGTGCGAAACCCACTCCTATATTTCTTTCTTCTTCCATCGCCCCGATAGCATATACCCAAAGGCCATCACAAAAGTGCCAATCCAGTAAATCCATTCGCTGCCCCAACCCCAGGTAATGGGCCACTTCCACACATGCAGCACCAGCGTTACATACACTACATACAATATGAGGGTGACGATTTCGATGCCGAGGTTAACGGTGGTATTGCCTGTGCCGGTAATGGCATTGAGCCAAACCGTTCCAAACGACATGAAGAGCAGCGCTAAACTAACGATGCGCAATACGGGCAACCCATACTGAATGAACGCTTCATCTTGCCCAAACACCGATAAAAACTCCACCGGAAAAAGATTGACCAACAAACAGGGTACCGCTACAAACGCCGTGCTCAACCATGTAATGCGCCACACCAATGGCAGTACTTCTTCTTTTTTATGCTGACCAATAATATTGCTCACCATGGTATTGCTGGTGGCAGCAAATGCCCATGCAAAACAGCCAAACAAGCCAAACACATTGCGCATGGTATTGCTGATGGCTAAATCACGGGTGCCATAGTGTTCTATCAAAATGTAGAAATACTCCCAGCTGGCAATGCTGATACCAAACTGCAAAATCAATGGTGCTTATTGTACCAATATGAGTTTGCTGTTCGTCGCATCGAAATACCAGTGTTTGTGCAGCTGAAATTTTTTGCCAATGCCTTTGCCATAAATAATGAGAAACACTACCAGCAACCCCATGGCTTCTGCAATAATAGAAGCATACGCTGCTCCGTTGAAACCAATTTTAGGCATGCCGAGTTTGCCGTAAATCAATCCATAATCGAGCACAATATTGGTGAGTGTTTCTGCCAGTGTGCCAATCACCAAAAACTTACTGTTGTTGGTACCTACCAGCAAGGCGTTGCGCATTTGGTACAGGTACAAAAAGGGCAAACCCCACATGCGTATTTGTAAAAACGAAACCGCCATGTCGTACTTCTGCGGATCACTTAATGCGTAGCGTAACAGCAAGGGCGTTATACTATAGTTGATGGCAATGGCCAATGCTGCAAAAAGCAAAGCAATGAATACGCCCTGACTAAAAAGTTTACCAATTTCATCAATGCGGTTTTCGCCGGCCCTGCGGGAAATGAGTGCCTGCAAGCCATTGTTGAGTCCATGACCAACAACTGCAAAAATGAGGTAGTACACACCCGTAATGCCTGCTACCGCCAATGGCAATTCGCCCAAGCCACCCAAAAAATATTGTTGGTGACGAAGTTGATTTGCGGTACCAGCATGGATGCAGCAATAGGCATCGCAATGGATAAAATTTGCTTGCGACTGGTATTGAGCTGTAAAGAATGTGATGGACTACTGGCAGACATAAGGCAGTAAAGAAAACATTGTTTCTGGAAATGAAACGACGGAAAAAAACAGCCGGCTGTGGAATGCAGCCGGCTGAGTTATATTCATTCGTTTTGCTTATTTGAACTGCGGACTCACCAGCAACTCTTTGCTACCGGCGGTGTAGGTATAAAATCCTTCACCCGATTTGGCACCCAGCTTACCGGCGGTTACCATATTTACCAGCAGCGGACAAGGGGCATATTTTGGCTGGCCAAAACCATCGTGCAAAACCTGCAAAATGCTCAGGCACACATCGAGGCCAATAAAGTCGGCGAGTTGCAACGGCCCCATAGGATGCGCCATGCCCAGCTTCATAATCGTGTCGATAGATTCTACGCCAGCCACGCCTTCGTACAAAGTATAAACGGCTTCGTTAATCATCGGCATTAAAATGCGGTTGGCCACAAAGCCAGGGTAATCATTGGCCACAGCAGGTACTTTTACCCAATGCCTTGCTCAGCTCCACAATCTGCGAGGTTACAGCTGCTTCCGTAGCATAACCGTTGATGATTTCTACCAGTTTCATCACCGGCACGGGGTTCATAAAGTGCATGCCAATGACTTTGGCAGGGCGGCTGGTGGCAGCGGCAATTTTTGTAATGGAAATAGAAGATGTGTTGCTGGCCAAAATGCAATGTGCCGGTGCAGCAGCATCTATTTCTTTAAAAATGGACAACTTGAGGTGGGTATTTTCTGTAGCAGCTTCTACCACCAAATCAGCGTTGGCTACACCAGTGGCAATGCTGGTATGCGTGGCGATGCGGCCAAGGGTGGCAGTTTTATCGGCCTCGGAAAGTAAACCTTTGGCTACCTGCCGGTCGAGGTTTTTGCCAATGGTGGCCAATCCTTTTTGCAAGGCAGCTTCACTCACATCTATCAGTTGCACATCGTATCCATGCTGGGCAAACACATGGGCAATACCATTTCCCATGGTGCCGGCGCCAATTACGGCAATCGTTTTAAATGACATCAGGCAAGATTTTTGGCCACAAAAGTAGCGGAAGAAAGGGCTTGACACATGTGAAAAAGCGTTAGCCCACCCTTGGTAATACAATATGTTGTGGTAAAAGTATATTGTTTGAGGTACTTATACGGATAGGTATCCTGCAACGCATTAAGGTCTCCGCAAACCCTTGCAGTCATTTACCTTACTTTTGCGGAGTTCTTACATCATTTGAGGAAAAACGATTGTTATGTCTGTAGTTGATTTGGTTATGCCGAAACTGGGCGAAAGCATTATGGAAGCCACCATTTTAAAGTGGCTCAAAAAGCCCGGCGACAATATTGCTCAAGATGAGCCCGTGCTCGAAATAGCCACCGATAAAGTAGACAGCGAAGTACCCAGTACAGCTGCCGGCGTATTGGCCGAAGTACTGTATAAAGAAAATGACGTAGTGCCGATTGGTGCAGTGATTGCCCGCATTCAAACTGCTGCTGGCACTGTAGCCGCTGCTGCTCCTGTTGCAGCACCTGCAGCTGCGCCAACGCCAGCTCCATCTGTCATCGAAGAGATTCCGTATCAGCCCACAACAATGCCTGAAGACATGCGGCCGGCAACAGTGCATCAGGCGGGCAGCCCACGTTTTTATTCTCCTTTGGTACTGAAAATTGCACAGGAAGAAGGCATCAGCATGGCGGAGTTGGAAACCATTCCCGGTACTGGATTGGATGGTCGGGTGAGCAAAAAAGATATGATGGCTTACCTGCAAAACAGAGGTAAATCAGTTGCACCTGCAGCGCCTTCATATCAGGCCCCGGCTGTGGCGGCTCCTGCAAGCAATGCCGTGGCTACTACAACTCCGGCTCCATCGCCGGTAAGCTATGGTGGCAATGTTGAAATCATTGAAATGGATCGGATGCGTAAGGTGATTGCCAAGCACATGACCGATAGCAAACATACCAGTGCTCACGTTACCAGCTTTGCCGAATGCGATGTAACGAACATGGTACTGTGGCGTGAAAAAGTGAAGAAGGAATTTGAAAAACGGGAAGGAGCTAAAATCACTTTTACACCACTCTTCATAGAGGCCGTTGTAAAAAGCCTGAAGAAATATCCCATGCTCAACAGCAGTGTGGATGGTGATAAAATCATTATCAAAAAAGACATTAATCTGGGTATGGCCACGGCCTTACCTACGGGCAATTTAATTGTGCCAGTAATTAAAGGTGCCGATCAGTTGAATCTCGTAGGTCTTACCAAGCAGGTAAATGGCTTGGCCGATGCAGCCCGCAATGGCAAACTGAAACCCGATGATACCATGGGCGGCACATTTACCCTTACCAATGTGGGTACGTTTGGCAGCATTATGGGTACGCCTATCATCAACCAGCCGCAGGTAGCAATTATGGCTGTAGGTGCTATTAAAAAACGTCCGGTGGTGATAGAAACCGCACAAGGCGACAGTATTGCCATCCGCCACATGATGTACATCAGCATGAGCTATGATCACCGCATTATTGATGGTGCATTGGGAAGCACTTTCCTGAACGCCGTTAGCCGTGAGCTCGAAGCTTTCGACATCAATAGGAATTTCTAATTTGAAAATGTGCCAATGTGCAAATTGGCTAATTACGATAGTTCTATAAATAATAAAAAAGTCCCGGCAGGTATCTGTCGGGACTTTTTTGCGTAAACGATATTCTTCTCATTAGCACATTAGCAAATTGGCACATTAGCTAATTGCCTTACCCCGCCCATCCTTCTCTGTCCAAGCTGCGGTATTGAATGGCTTCTGCCACATGCTCGGGCCGAATGTCTGCGCTACCGGCCAGGTCGGCTATGGTTCGACTTACTTTTAAAATCCGGTCGTAGGCACGGGCACTCAGGTTCAGTTTTTCCATGGCAATCTTCAGCAGGTTGGCGCTGATGTTGTTCAACGTACAATGCTGGTGTAGCAAAGTGGTATTGATTTGAGCATTGCAGTAAATGCCTTCGTTTTCCTTATAACGTTCCGATTGGATGTCTCTCGCCTTCATCACACGTTCACGTATTTGTGCACTGTTTTCTGCAGTACTGGCGGCAGAGAGTTCGCTGAAAGGAACGGGCGTTACTTCTACATGCAAATCGATGCGGTCGAGTAGTGGGCCACTGATTTTGTTGAGGTATTTCTGCACGGCACCCGGAGGACAGCTGCATTCTTTTTCGGGGTGGTTGTAGTAGCCGCATGGACATGGGTTCATGCTTGCCACTAGCATAAATGAAGCCGGAAAATCCAGCGCCACTTTTGCCCGGCTGATAGTCACCCTTCGTTCTTCCATCGGCTGCCGCATCACTTCCAAGGCCGAGCGTTTGAACTCGGGCAGTTCATCCAAAAACAACACGCCATTGTGGGCCAGCGAAATTTCACCGGGCTGTGGGTTGCCACCACCACCGACTAAGGCTGCGTCACTCACCGTGTGGTGTGGGCTTCTAAAAGGCCGCTTGCTAATCAGCGTTGCATTTTCTGGGAGCTTGCCTGCCACACTGTGAATCTTTGTGGTTTCTAAAGCCTCTTGCAACGTGAGTGGCGGCAGTATGGTAGGCAGGCGTTTGGCCAGCATCGTTTTGCCTGCACCGGGCGGGCCTATCAGAATGGCATTGTGGCCACCGGCTGCGGCAATCTCCAATGCACGTTTGATGTTTTCTTGTCCTTTTACATCGGTAAAGTCAACATCGAAATGGTATTGCGAATGGTAAAATTCATCCCGTGTATCTACCACCGTGGCAGGGATGGTATTCACGCCTTCGAGTAAGTCTACCACTTCGTTGATGTGCTGCACACCATACACTTCCACATTGTTGACGATGGCGGCTTCACGGGCATTTTGTTTGGGCACAATCAAACCTTTGTAACCTTCTTTTCTGGCTTGTATGGCCATGGGCAAAGCACCTTTGATGGGACGTACTTCACCATCCAAACTCAGTTCGCCCATAATGATGTAATCTTTGAAAGCATCGCTGTTTTGCAACTGTTCCGTTGCGCCCAGCAAACCAATGGCCATGGGTAAATCGAAAGCGGTGCCACTCTTGCGGATATCGGCCGGTGCCATATTTACCACCACACGGGTGCGGGGCATTTTGTACCCGTTGCTTTTAATGGCGCTTTCCACCCGCTGCATGCTTTCTTTTACGGCATTGTCGGGCAGGCCCACAATAATAGAGCCGGGGTTACCCTGATTGTTCACATCCACTTCGAGCACAATGGTAACGGCGTGTACACCCATTACAGCGCTGCCATAGGTTTTTACTAGCATGCACTAAAAATAACGAAAGCCAGTTATGCAACCGCTGCGTGGTTTTACGGTTTTTTGTGAAAGACTTACAACCGCTCAATCATCTCCACCACACCTTCCCGTTTGAGAATGAGGTAGCCGAGGCGGTCGTTACTGATGCCTTCTTTGAGTTGGTAGCTGAACTTTAATTCTTCGTCCGTTACCTGTGTTTCGAAATAGCGGAAAGCAATGTTGGGATAGGGGCGTAGTTCATCACCAATTTCGTACAAGTGTGTGCTGAGCACAAACAAAGAGTTCTTGATTTTGAGCAGACCTTTGATTACGGTAGTGCTGCAACGCATGGCATCCTGCACGTTGGTGCCCTTGAACAATTCATCAATCAGCACCAGCCACTTGCTGTTGTCGTTGATGCGGGTAATGGTGTTTTTGATGCGTTGCACTTCATTGAAGAAATAGCTTTCGCCTTTTACAATATTGTCACTCACCTGAATATTGCTGAGGATACCATCGAATATCGACAGCTGCATTTGTGTAGCAGGAACTGCCATGCCAATATGTGCCAAGTAAGCCGCCACACCTACCGCTTTGATGAAGGTACTTTTACCAGCCATGTTGGCACCGGTCAGGAAAATGAAATTCGTTTCCTGATTCAATTCCAAATCGTAAGCGGTAGGATGTTCGAGCAAAATATGACGCAGTCCTTTCGCAGTGATAGAAGGCGCAGGCGCTGGTTGAATATCGGGGAAAGTGAGTTGATGAACCTGTATGGCTTTGGCCAATGAGAGATAGGCTTCCAGACGGCCATGCATATCAATCAAATCATTGATTTGGTTTTTGAAATGATACAACAGGTAGTAGCCATAATGCAGGTGTTGCACGGCACTCAATTGTTGTTTGTTGGTTACAGCTATAAGCGCTTTGATTTCTTCACGGGCCATCATGAGTTGGATGCGGCTGAGCATGCCACTCAACAGGGCTGGTGTTTTTTGTGCATCAAACATGCCAATGAACTGCTGCATGCCTTGCAAAAAATCAATGGCATGACCAACCGAGTAGCGAATGATGGCATAGTCGGGACCGTGAATGAGTTTGTACAACAAAGCATTGGCCGCATTGGTGGGGAAAGGAATTTTATCAATCTGTGATTGATAAAATTTATCGAGCACCATGATGGTACCATTAGTGATACCGCTGGGCCATTTGTCCTGGTTTTGCAGCATCAGTTTCAGCAGGTCCTGTGTTTCCTGAATCGGCTTCACATCACTAAAAGGATGATTGAGCAAATAGGCCAACCATTGTGCCCCGCCGGAGGTTTGCGTAAAGTTGAGGGTGTTGAAAACCGATTGCTCTTCTTCAGCATGAAAAATGGCAAGGTCTCGCAGCGATGTCTGATCAATATTCATAAGCAGGGTAGGTAAGCAGCCAACAAGTTAACGGTTAAAGCGCAGTCGCATACCCAACTGAGATGCATTGAGTTCTCCATTTGCATACGCCAAGTGGCCATTTACAAAAGTGTGGCTAATACTGGCGGGCAATGTTTCGCCTTCCAGCGGGCTCCAGCCACATTTGTACAAAATATTTTCCTTGCTTACGGTGGTGCTTTGCTGCAGGTTTACCAATACCAAATCGGCATAGTAGCCTTCGCGGATATAACCCCGTTGATCAATGTCGAACATGTCGGCCACGTTGTGGCTCATTTTCTGCACCACTTTTTCGATGCTGATGCGGCCTTCCTGCACATACTTCATCATCATGAGCACAGAGTGCTGCACCAGCGGCAGGCCTGCATGTGCATGAGCATAGGGTGGTTCTTTTTCGCTGAGCAAATGCGGCGCATGGTCGGTGGCAATTACATCCAGGCGGTCATCGTTCAAGGCTTCCCACAATGCCGCTTTGTTATCGGCAGATTTGATAGCCGGGTTGCATTTGATTTGATAGCCGAGACGGTCATAATCGTCGGCGGTAAAATGGAGGTGATGCACACACACTTCACTGGTGATGCGCTTTTCGCTGAGCGGCAGCATATTGGTAAACAGCTGCAACTCACGGGCCGTGCTGATGTGTAAAATGTGCAGTCGGGTGTTGTGTTTTTTGGCCAGCTGAATGGCAGAAAAACTACTTTCAAAACAGGCTTCTACATCACGGATGACGGGGTGATGCTGCGGCGTCAACTCCACACCCTGCAAAGCATGCAGGTTGCGTTTGATGACTTTTTCATCTTCGCAATGCGTGGCAATTAATACTTCTGCTTCTCTGAAAATTTTATCCAATGTCAGATAGTTGTCTACCAGCATGTTGCCGGTAGAAGCACCCATGAATATTTTGATGCCGCACACATCTTTTTTGCGGTCGTTGGTTTTCAACACTTCATCGGCATTGCTGTTGCTGGTGCCCATGAAGAATGAATAATTGGCCAGCGACGATTGAGCAGCAATCTGGTATTTGTCTTCCAGCAGCTCATGTGTGAGTGCATTGGGCACGGTGTTGGGCATTTCCATAAAACTGGTCACACCACCGGCTACGGCTGCACGGCTTTCGGTGAAAATATTGGCCTTGTGCGTAAGACCGGGTTCCCGAAAATGCACCTGGTCATCAATGGCACCGGGCAACAGGTGCAGGCCTTCGGCATTTATTTCCACCACCGCTTCTGTGCAGTTGATTTGTGGCGCTATTTTCTCAATGCGTCCGTTTTTTATTAACAGGTCTGAGAAAAATGTGCGGCCTTCGTTGACGATGCAGGCGTTTTTGATGAGGTAATTTTGCATACTTTGTTTATTCATTCATTCTAATACAACTGCATGCAAATTAGGAATTCCCTGCTTGTTGCTGTGCTTCTGTTCGCAACATTGTATGCTTCTGCACAAACCACGTATTTCCCGTTGTGGTCGAAAGAGAACTGGACGCTTGAAAGACTGGAAATAAAACTGCAGCGCAACAACGATTTGAACCTGGGTACGGTGAAGCCGCTGATGCGGGGCACGTATGTTCGGGTAGCGGATTCTATCCGTTTACAACTGGATGCGCAAGCCGCGGGTTTTAGTGCAGTTGACCTGTACAATCTCAACCGGCTGCAAGCCAACAGCAGCGAGTATTCATCTTATCCTGCCACTGCTTGGAAGAGTAAGAAGCCTTTGGGTAAAGGCTTTTTTGAAACACCCGGCAATATGCTGGAGGTAAATCAAAAAGGGTTTTACATGAGCATTAATCCTGCTATTAGTGTGCAGCAAAGCATGGAAAAAGATTACGATGAATCCATTCACTTTCGGGCGTTTGGTGCCAGTGGTCGTGGATTGATTGGCAATAAAGTGGCGTTTCATTTTCAGGCCACGGCCAACAATGAAAATGGCCCGATACAGTTTCGTCGTTTTGTGGCTACCAACAACGCTGTGCCTGGTGCAGGCCGCTACAATGTAGCCAGCGGCAACAATGCTTACAGCTATTTCGATTTTCGGGGCAGCCTGGCTACCAACGTAACGAAATACATCAATGTACAGCTGGGCTATGATAGAAATTTCATTGGCAATGGTTACCGTAGTTTAATGCTGAGTGACTTCAGCGGACAATCGTTGTTTGTAAAACTGAATACCCGCATATGGAAGCTCAACTATACCAACCTGTTCATGCAATTGTCGCCTACTCCGTTTGAGGCCAGCAACGACCGCATGAATAAAAAGTATGCCGCCATGCACCACCTGAGTTTGAATGCTACCAAGTGGTTGAATATTGGCTTTTTTGAATCCATCATTTTTGGGCGGCCCAACCGTTATGATTTTGCCTACATGCTACCGGTTATTTTTTACCGCAGCATAGAGCAGCAAAATGGTAGCCCCGATAATGCAAACATTGGTTTTGATTTCAAGGCCAACGTGGCTAAGAAAGCACAACTCTACGGACAGTTAATGCTGGATGAATTTGTAAAAGATGAAGTGATTGGCAACAAACGCAACTGGTGGGGCAATAAGCAGGGCTTTCAGCTGGGGGCCAAATATGTTGATGCGTTTGGCATCAACAATTTGGATGTGCAGGCAGAAATGAACCAGATACGGCCGTTCATGTATCAGTTCAGAGATACGACAGGGTCGTATGCGCATTACAATCAACCGCTGGCGCATCCGATGGGAGCCAACCTGCGGGAGTTCATTGGTATTGTTCGTTATCAGCCTACCAACAAGTTGTACTTTTTTGCCAGGGTAAATTATTGGAAGCAAGGCCTCGATAGTGCCGGTTACAACTTTGGCTACAATCCAAATACGTTATACAGTTCTACCGGGCAGGGTGGTTTGCGTTTGCGCAGCGATAATTATCCCTTATTTACCGGCATGCCGGCCACAGGTTTGAATGCTGCCATCACTGCCAGCTATGAGCTGAAAGAAAACCTGTTTGTAGAAGCACAGGCGCAGTACCGCAGCTACAAAGAAACCAACAAAGACAAGCTGAACACAACGCTGCTCACCATTGGATTGCGTTGGAATATGTTTAGAAAAGATTACGATTATTAACGCCGTTGAAACCTCTGCATATGTTGCGAAATATTTGGGCTGCATTATTGATTCTGATAACGACCAACGCAGTTGCGCAAACTACTTATGTGCCATTGTGGGCAAAAGAAGGTTGGCTGCTCGACCGCATGGAAATAAAGGCCGGCACCAACAATGCGCTGAACCTGAGCACAGTAAAACCATACATGCGAAAGGCTTATGTGGCAGTGGCCGATTCTGTGCGGCAACTGCTGCTGCAAAATCAAAATCCATGGCAACTGTCTGCGGTAGATCAATACAATCTAGACCGTTTTCAGGCTAACAACAGTGAGTACAAGCCGATACACAACAGCCGATATGCCTTCATGGAAAAGTAAGCAGCCGTTCTTAGGTTTTTTGTGGCCCACCAAAGGCAATATGATTGAGGTAAGTAACAAAGATTTTTACTTGTCTATCAATCCTGCTATCAATCAACAGCAGAGCGTTGAAACCGATTTTGATAAGCGGGTGTTTGTAAACAGCAAGGGCGTGATAGCCCGTGGCTTGATTGCACAAAAAATCGGCTTTCATTTTTTCCTGACAGACAATCAGGAGCAGGGGCCGTTGCAGTTTCGTCGTTTTGTAGATACAATGGGAGCTGTACCTGGTGCAGGTTATTGGAAGTACTTCAAAACCAACAGGGGCGTGGATTATTTCGATGCAAGAGGCAGTGTAAGCTGGAATGTAAGCCGTTACATTAACATGCAGTTTGGCTACGACCAACAGTTTATTGGCAATGGCTACCGCAGTTTGTTGCTCAGCAATGTTGCACCGCCTTCATTGTTCCTGAAATTCAATACACGCATCGGCAAATTCAATTACACCAATCTTTTTTCAGAAGTCTTTCCCGCACAGCAATTGCGCACCGACCGCCTGTACGACCGCAAATATATGGCCACGCATCACCTTAGCGTAAATGTGCTTCCGTGGTTGAATGTGGGGGTATTTGAAAGCATGGTGTTTGGTGAGAAAAATGCTTTCAAAGCATCGTATTTACAACCGGTTATTTTGCTCAATACATTGGTGGGAAGAAAAGATGGCGAGAACAATGCCAACGTGGGCCTTGACTTCAAAGCCAATGTGCTGAAAAAAGTACAGCTGTACGGCCAGTATTTGTTTGACAACCTGGATGGTAGCGATGGCAAAACCGGCAGCGACTGGTGGGGCAACCGCCATGCTTTTCAACTCGGTGGCAAATATGTAGATGTATTGGGCATCAGCAATCTCGACTTGCAATTGGAGTGCAATCAAATCCGTCCATTTACTTATAGCGGCGGCGACAGTGTAACAGCGTACAGCAACTATCGTCAGCCGCTGGCGCATCCGATGGGGGCCAATCTTCGTGAAGTGGTGGGCATTGTTCGCTATCAACCACTGCGCAAATTGTACCTGCAAGCAAGGGCCAGCTACTGGCAGCAAGGCCTCGATAGTGCCGGTTATAGCTTCGGCAGCAATGTAAACAGGTTAAACACATTGAGCACAGCTGGTGGTAGCCGTTTGCGGGAGGGTAATTATCCCATGCTGAGTGGCATTGGCAGCAAAGGCGTACTTGGTTCCTTTACCGCATCTTACGAGTTGAAAGAAAATTTGTTTCTCGATGCCAACCTGATGTACCGCATTTTTGATACCGATGTACAAGCCAAACAAACCACAACTGTTGCTGGCATAGGTATCCGCTGGAATATGTTCCGGAGAGAATATGATTATTGACGAAGGCTGAATGCAGAACGCTGAAGGCAAAGGGTAGAAGGGAGGGACATTCTTTATCAACAAAGTACCAAACACACCTGCTTAATGGGATTGGATTCTGTAGAAATTATCATGGAAATTGAGCAAACCTTCGGGATTGCTATTCCAGATGCAGAAGCTGAAAAAATCATTACTGTTGGAGATTTGTTACAAGTCGTTCAAAGCAAATTGCAGCATCAATCTGTTGACGGCTGCTTGCACCAAATTGTATTCTTCAGGTTGCGCAAAGCATTGAAAGAACAGCTTTTTTCTGAAGCTCATATTTCATTGGAAACGGATCTCAATGCACTGATGCCAAAAGCGGGCAGGAGACTTGCTTATGAGCAATTGAAAGCAACAACGAGATTTGAATTGCCCGCATTACAATTGCCAAACCCATACAAATCTTGGTTTCGGTATGCAGTTTTGGCTACGCTACTTTTCAATGCAGCGCTGTTAGCTATTTGGATTTTTAGTGATGACAGTAAGTATCAAAGTTGGTATTACACAGGCATTGGTGTAATTCTTTTCATGCTTGTGTTGAACGTATTGATAACAACTTTTAAAACTTGTATTCCTGCAAAAAGTATACGCCTGTTTGTACAGGATATAATTCAATTGAATAGCGGCATGCTCATACAATCGCATGGCATCAATCAACAGGCAGTTACAGAAATCGTTTATACGATTTTGATGGATAAAATTGGCTGCTCAAAAGAAGAGCTTGCGCCGGAAGCCAAATTAGTAGATGATTTGGGTATCAATTAATGCAGCTTAAAAGACCCCAATATTTTACCCGCTTTTTCTTTGTAAGCATTGAATTGGCTTTGCTCTGCTGTAAATGTGAGTACATATGTGTAGTCGGCAGTGCTGATGTAACGTTGTTCAAATTGCAGCAAGAAACCGTTCATGCTGGCTGTATATACGAGCTTATGGTATGGCTGTCCTTTAGTAGTTGATACGGTTTTGTTTTCAACAATAGCTATATCACCAAAATACTGTTTCAGTTGCTCAAGCGACATACGAACATATTCTTCCAGCGTTACATCCACACCATTGGTGGGTTCCATTACCACATTCAGGTTTTCACCAAACTTGTCGGTTTCTGATTGCAAGGGAAAGAAAGCGATAAAGTCTGCCATAGAGGTGCCGGCAGTATCTATGCGCATAGATTTGTCTACAGCAATGCCATAAGTTGACCGCTTGATGGTGATTGTTTCCTGGGCTGCAACAACTGCCGTTACGCTGCACAGCAGCAAAGCCATCCAAAATTTCATAGGAAAAAATTTGAGCAATGAATTATTGCTCCAAATGTAGGGTGAAGAAGACCATTCGAGAATGCAATTGATCAAACTCGGTTGAAAGAATTCTTTTTCTCGATGCCAACCTGATGTGCCGCATTTTTGACACCGATGTACAAGCCAAACAAACAACTATTGTTGCTGGCATTGGTATCCGGTGGAATATGTTCCGGAGAGAGTATGATTTTAATGAAGGCGGAAGGCAGAAAGCTTAAGGCAAATCAGAAGAAGAATGTGCAGCTTGCAGTAGGCCATTTGCAAGGGTGGAACTTGATTTAAATGATTCGAAACTCTCTTCTCAGAGGTACAGTGTTAAACCATTTCATTCCTCTAAAGTTAAAAATTTTGGATTTTCGTTCAGCTTAATTGAATCCAATATTTTCCTAGCCTTTTCCTTGTAATTGTTGAATTGATTTTGCTCTGCTGTAAATGTAATCACAATGACAGCGTTGGTTGTTTGGATATAGCGTTGCTCAAACTGAAGTTCGAATTTGTTGAGAGAGGCAGTATAAACTAGTTCAATATAATGTTGACCGTTTGGCGACTTTAATTCTTTGCTTTCGTTCATGATAATGTCGCTGAATCTGCTTTTCATATATATGGCAGATGCACGTACATATTCTTTTAAACTAAGACCCCGACCACTGACAGAGTCAATCATCACATTGATGTTTTCACTAAATCTGTCGGCCACAGATTTTAACGGAAAGCGTACAATCAAATCAGTATTTGATGCACCTGTCGAATCGATATCCAAGTTCGCATCTACCATCATGCTGTAGGTGTTGCGCTGGATGACAACATTTTCCTGCGACATACAAACAGAATTACTACTGCAGAGCAGTAAGGCCATCCAGAATTTCATAGTAGAGCGTTGAGCAAATGAATTATTGCTCCAAATGTATAGTGAAGAAGACCATGCGGGAACGCAATTGATCAAACACGCTGGAATATTTCAGCGCAGCATCTCTTGCATGAATATTGCTGAGGCCGTTGCTGAATTTTATTTCCGGCGAAACCGTTACAAAGGGCAGGTAAAAATTGAAGCCGATACCTACTTCAGCACCAAAATCATTCTTTTTCAGTTTTACCAAATCATCCGCATTTCTGGTTTTGGCATTGCTGGCCAAATCAATATCGTATTTCACACCGGCCAGCACATACACTTTAAAATTGTTGATGCGGTCGGAGTTGAACTTGAGGTGAAACGGAAACGTAGCAATATTGCTTTGAATGATTTTGGTTTGAACCGGTTCTTCGAACAACTGGCGGCTGCCTAATGTGTACGTAAAAGAGCGGTCGAGGCCGAGAATGAGGCCGGGATTGGCCCGTACTTCAAAACGTTTGCTGAGGCGGGCTGTCGCTATCAAACGCAGTGAGTAGCCCGGACTGCGGTTGGGTTCGGCTGTCAGGATGCTGTCGTTTTGCAAAAATATTGCGTGCTTGCTGGGGTGCAGGTACGAAGAAGCGTACCCTAGACTCAGGCCAAAATAAAACGGATCATTCTCCCGTTCGAGCCGGTGCAGGGTTTTCAAATTTTGTGCCTGCACAGTACTCAGGGCTAGTAAGCCGGCTACAACAATCAGGACTTGCTTCCGCAATAAATAGTACATATTCCTAAGCTCAGCGGTTTTTTGTAAGTGCTTACATAACCGCATTTTTTCATGATCTCTACAAATTGGTTGCCTTCGGGAAATGCCTGAATGCTATCATTCAGGTATTTGTAAGCGGCTTTGTTGCCGGCAATGAAACCACCTGCACCGGGTGCAACCGTTTTTGTGTACAGGTTGTACAATCCTTTCACACCGGGCAAGCTGGGCTTACTAAATTCGAGTATCACCACTTTGCCACCCGGCTTCAGCACCCGCAGCATTTCGCTGAGGCCTTTTTCCAAATGGGCAAAATTGCGTACCCCGAAAGCTACCGTAATGGCATCAAACGATGCATCAGGAAAATTTATTGCCTCGCTGTCGCCATTGAACAGCTGTATGCTGTTGCTCAACTGGCGGTCAGCAATTTTTTTACGACCCAATTCGAGCATGCCATCACTAATGTCGATGCCGGTAACCTGCTGCAAACTGGGCAACATGTTTTTGGCCATCAGCGCCACATCGGCAGTGCCCGTGGCTACATCCAGCAGGGTAGCAGGTTGCAGGCCAGCCAATTGTTTGATGGCTTTTTTGCGCCAGCCGACATCAATACCTGCACTCAAAAAGCGGTTGAGAAAATCGTAGCGGTGAGCAATCTGGTTGAACATATCTGCTACCTGCTCTTTCTTGCTGCCTTCTTTGCCTTCAAATGGTTTTATACTATCGTGTTCGTACATAGCTGTTTTGTTGTTGCGTTCCTATGCTCCTTAATGTGCAGTTTTCAGTCCCCCATTCCCTAATTAACTAATTAACCAATCAACTAATCACCCAATTAACCAACCCACTTCCTCACGGTACCCCAATGTATTTATGTGTTTGTAAACTCAGTTGCCACTGCGGATGCTGCTGAATGTACTCAACAATCAGCGGCGTCATTTCGTTGCGTTTTTCCCACTCGGGTTGTAAATACAATTTGCAATGCGCAGGCACCATGGCGGCGTGTTTTTCAGCCCAGTCAAAATCAGTTTTATTAAACACCACCACTTTCAGTTCGTGGGCTGCGGCCAGTACTTCGGGCAGGGGCGCTTTAAACTTTTTGGGCGAAACACAAATCCAGTCGACCTGGCCGCTGAGTGGCGATGAGCCAGAGGTTTCGATGTTGATGCTGAAGCCGGCTTCATGCAAAGCCGCGGTTAGTGCATCGAGGTTGTGCATGAGCGGTTCGCCGCCGGTAATCACCGCCATGCGTCCGGGAAAGGAAGCGGCAGCACTTACAATGTCGGTTATGGATTGTTGTGGATGTTTGCTGGCATCCCAGCTGTCCTTTACATCGCACCATACGCAGCCTACATCGCAGCCGCCCAGGCGAATAAAATAGGCTGCCCTGCCAGTATGGTAGCCTTCGCCCTGCAGGGTGTAAAAGGCTTCCATTACGGGAAGTGTAGCTGTTTGATTCAAGTATTGTTGGTTCAACGTATTTGCTTTGGAAATCCCTGAATGAAACAGGCACTAAAAATTAACGACGATCGGAGGCAGCCAGTGTGTTCATCATGAGGGCACCAATGGTCATGAGACCTACGCCACCGGGTACGGGTGTAATCCAACTGCTCTTGGGGGCCACGCTGTCAAAGTCTACATCACCCTTAATGGCAAAACCTTTCTTTTTGCTGGCATCGGGCACACGGGTAATGCCCACGTCGATGATGACAGCTCCTTCCTTTACCATATCGCCGGTGAGGAAGCCGGGCCTGCCCAGTGCTGCTACAATGATGTCGGCCTGCAAAGTCAGTTCTTTCAGGTTGGCGGTTTTGCTGTGGCAAACGGTAACGGTGCAGTTGCCATAGGGGTGCTGGCTGCTCAGCAAAATGCTCATAGGGCGACCCACAATATTGCTGCGGCCAATGACAACGGCATGCTTGCCGCTGGTAGGTATGTTGTATTGCTCCAGCATAAGCGTGATGCCGTATGGCGTGGCCGGAATAAAACTTTCCAGGCCTTGCACCAGCCGGCCTACACTTACGGGGTGAAATCCGTCTACGTCTTTGTTGGGGTGGATGGTTTCAATCACTTTGGCTTCGGAAATGTGTTTGGGTAGTGGCAGTTGTACCAAAATGCCGTCCACATCATCGTTGGCATTGAGGGCTTCTATCTGCTCCAGTAAAGCGGCTTCGGTTGTGTCGCTGTCCATTCTGATGAGCGTTGAAGCAAAGCCCAACTCTTCGCAGGTTTTTACCTTGCTGGCTACGTAGGTTTCGCTGGCACCATCGGTACCTACCAAAATGGCCGCCAGATGCGGTGCTTTTTTGCCCTGTTGCAGCCGTTCGGCTACCAATGATTTTACTTTTTCCTTGATAGCAGCCGAGGCTACTTTTCCATCCAATAATTGCATGCCGCAAAGATAAGGAACTGCCTGCGGCCTTTGGGAAATGGGCTGGCGGCTGTTTACATTTTGGTAATCCATAGCAATCAATCATTAATACCTATTTTCACGGGTAAACAACTGTGTGTGAGATTTTTTTCGCCCTGTTCCTGCTAACCCTGGGAAAAACTGTACATGCTCAATCCATTGCCCTGCCGGCCTCAGCCCGGTATTTGGGCGTATTTGCCTACAGCGATAAGCAGGCCGATATCTTTTCGAGCCGTGTAAACCCTGCGGCTTTGGCAGCATTGCCACAATCGTCGGCGGGGGCGTATGCAGAGCGGCGTTTTATGCTGCAAGAATTGAATCTGTTCAATGGCGCTGTAGGACTCAACACCGGCTCCGGCAATTTTGGGGTGCATGCTTCCTACTTTGGCTTTGCGCAGCAAAACCAATCGCAGCTGTCGCTGAGCTATGGCAGAAGAATTACCAAGTCGGTGGATATCGGTGCCTCATTTCACTACCTGCAACTCAGCCAATCAGGCATCTATGGCAATGCCAATGCCCTCACCGGTAGTGTGGGCATGCTGTTTCACCTTGCCAACCGGGTACATATTGGGGTGAATGCCTACAACCCCATACGAGCAGCGTGGAGCAAAGACGAACAAGAACGCATCCCCAGCCGCTACAGCATGGGTGCCGGTATTGATGTGTCGGATAAATTGTTTACCGGTGTAGAAATTATCAAAGAAGAAAACCAACCGGTGGATGTGCAGGCGGCTATTCATTATGCATTTCTGCCTCAGTTTTTTGTGCGGGGCGGGGTAGCTACGCAAACGTCCAACTACTTTGCTGCAGTCGGTTTTCAGTTGCCCGCTTTTCGCATCGATATTTCAGGCAGCTATCACCAACAGTTGGGCTGGAGCCCCGGCATTTTGTTGCTGGCAAAATTTGGTAAAAACAAATCGGCCGAAAGCGCCATCAATCCGAAAGCGTTATAGTGTATGAAACGTTGCTGGTTGCTCATAGTAGGTTGTATGCTGCTCTTGCATGTGCAGGCACAGGTAGTGCAACAAACTACGGTGGAGCAACAGTTGGAAAACCTGGCCGAAGCGGATGAAACGGAAACCGAAGACGATTCTTACCTGCAACAAATTCAGCAATACAGCCGCAACCCGCTCAACATGAATACGGCGCAGGAAGCCGACTTGCAGGTATTCCGTTTTTTGAGCGAATTGCAGATACAAACCTTTTTGCAATACCGCCGGCTCAATGGGTTGCTGCTGAGTGTATACGAACTGCAATCCGTGCCCGGTTGGGATTTGGAAACCATTGCCCGCATCCGGCCATACATCAGCGTTGGCCCGGCAGAAAACTTATTGCAAAACTTTCGCAAACGCTTCACGGAAGGCAATCATTATATCTTGTTTCGGGTGGGGCAAACCTTGGAAAAGAGTAAAGGGTTTTTACCAAAAGACACAATGCCGCCAACGTATTTGGGTAGCCAGCAGCGGCTGTTGTTTCGCTACAAATACGTGTACAAAAACCAATTGCAATATGGCATATTGGGAGAGAAGGATCCCGGCGAACAATTCTTTAAAGGAGCTCAGAAAAACGGTTTCGATTTTTACAGCATGCACTTGTTTGTACGCAATGTGGGTGTGGTAAAACAACTGGCCTTGGGCGATTTTACAGTTAACCTTGGGCAGGGTTTGTTAGTCTATCAATCCTTGGCTTTTCGCAAGAGTGTGGATGTAATGAACATCAAACGGCAGGCCGAAACCTTTAGGCCGTACAACAGCCCCGGCGAAGTCAATTTTATGCGGGGTGCCGCCATCACCGTGGGTAAAGAAAAACTGCAGCTGAGTGTGTTTGCTTCCCGCCGAAAAGTATCGGCTAATGCAGTGGTTGATTCTGCCAATTTTGAAGATTACATCAGCAGTATTTTAACCAGCGGCTTTCACCGAACAGAAAATGAGTTGAATGACCGCTACAACATTACGCAAACAGCTACGGGCGGAAGATTGCAATACAAAAACAAACAGCTGATGCTGGCTGCCAATGGTATTCACTACCAGTTGAGCAAGCCATTGCAAAAGCAGGATGAACCTTACAACCAGTTTGCTTTCGGTGGCGATAAACTCACCGGCATGAGTGCAGAGTTTGCCTACACCTGGCGTAATGTGCATGCCTTTGGCGAATACGCCATGAACCCTGGTGGCGGCAAGGCGTATGTGGCAGGGTTGCTCACCAGTGTTGATCCTCGCTTAGACCTGTCGTTGCAGGTGCGCAACATTGACCGTAATTATCACAGTTTGTATGCCAATGCATTTACCGAAAGCACCACGCCAATCAATGAACGGGGGATGTTTTTCGGGGCATCGCTGCGGCCGCTGCGTACCATTCGCATAGATGCCTATGCCGATTTGTACAGTTTTCCCTGGCTGAAGTTTCGGGTAGACCGGCCTTCGAAAGGGAAGGACTATGTGGTACAGTTTACCTGGAAGCCCAACAAACAAGTGGAAGTCTACACCCGCTACCGCAGCGAAACCAAAGCCATCAACTACAGCAATACCAATTTGCCCACGGCACTCACCCAAGATGTGGCCCGCCAAAACTGGCGTACACATGCGGTGCTGAAAGTGTCGCCGGCTGTAACGCTGCGGGCCCGTACCGAAATGGTGTGGTACGACCGTAAAGGCGCACAGGCCGAAGAAGGTTTTTTAGTGTTTGCCGACATGCTGTACAAGCCCATGATGCAACCGCTGTCGCTCAATTTCAGGTTGCAATATTTTGAAACCGACGATTACAATAGTCGTTTGTACGCTTTTGAAAATGATGTGCTGTATAGTTTTTCCATTCCGCCCTTTTACGACAAAGGGTACCGGGGTTATTTCAATATCAACTACGATATCAGCAAATCGGTCACGGCTTGGTTTCGACTGGCCCGCACCTGGTACACCGACCGAACCACGGTGGGTAGTGGCAACGATGAAATTTTGGGCAACCACAAAACAGATGTCCGCTTTCAGGTGTTGATCAGTTTGTAATTGTATCACTTCACATCTGCAGCTATGCCTTAGGTTTGCAGCATAATCGAACATCATGAGCAACGAGAATCCCAATCAACTGAACATAGAAATTACTGAAGAAATAGCTGAAGGTCAGTACGCCAATCTGGCCATTATTACCCATAGTCATGCAGAGTTTGTGATCGACTTTGTAAATGTGATGCCCGGTACACCTAAAAGCAAGGTGAAAAGCCGCATCATTATGACGCCGCAACATGCCAAGCGTTTCATGAAAGCACTGGCCGAAAACATCAGCCGCTTTGAAGACGCCAATGGTGACATCCAGGACCTGGAGCAAATTGAAGTGCCCATGAACTTTGGTGGTCCCGCTGCCCAAGCATAAGTTACTATCAGCTTTTGGCCCTCAGCTTTCCGCCTTTAGCCTTCATATCATATCCCCCGAATCGGCAAAGCTGTAATAGCCCTGATCGCTAACGATGATGTGGTCAATCACTTCCATGTCAATCAGTCGGGCGGCCTGCTTTATTTTATCAGTCAACTTACGGTCGGCTTCGCTGGGCCGCAGGTTGCCACTGGGATGGTTGTGCGATAAAATGAGGTGAGAAGCCTGCAATTCCAAAGCCCGTTTGAAGATGATTTTCGGATCGGCAATGGTGCCGGTCACGCCGCCGGTACTCACCACTTCGGTAGCCAGCACCCGGTTGGCCTTGTTGAGGTACACCACAATAAACGATTCTCTCGATTCGTGCTGTAGGCGTTTTCGCAGATACACCGCAATGTCTTTGCTGGAGCGAAGCACCGGCAGCTGGTTCAATGCCTCTTCTTCCAATAAAATGCCCAATTGAAGTGCAGCTTTAATGGCCACGGCTTTGGCAGGCCCAACACCTTTTACTTTCTGTAAATCTTTCAGGCTCATTTTGGCCAGGCTGCTCAGGCTATTGCTGCCGAGTAGCAGCAGTTCTCTCGCCAGGTCGATGGCACTTTTGCTGCGGGTACCATTGTTGATAAGAATGGCCAAGAGTTCTGTGGCACTGAGTGCATCGGCGCCACGGGCCAGCATTTTTTCACGGGGTTTATCATCGGTCGCCCATTGTTTGATGGGTGTGTGTGGTTTGTTGAAATTTTCCATATGGTTATGTGGGGATGCCTATACGATGCACTTATCTTCGCAGCCGTTAGTATTTCTCTTTCATCTTTTCCAAGGATAATAAATTTACCTACGTTATGAGCCTTCAGGCACGAATTTTTTCAGGTACTGGTTCGAAGTACTTAGCTGAAAAAATAGCCAAAAATTTCGGCATTGAATTAGGAGCCGTGAACGCAACACGGTTTAGCGATGGCGAAATTGGCATCGAATTTTTAGAAAGCATCCGTGGCGATTATGTGTTTTTGGTGCAGGGCACTTATGCCCCCGCCGACAACCTGCTGGAGCTGTTGCTGATGATTGATGCGGCCCGCCGTGCATCGGCTTACAAAGTGATTGCGGTGATTCCTTACTACGGCTATGCCCGTCAAGACAGGAAAGACCGTCCACGGGTAGCCATCGGCAGCAAGCTGGTCGCCAATATGATTACCGCTGCAGGTGCCGACCGGGTGATTACTATGGACCTGCATGCACCTCAAATTCAGGGTTACTTTGATATTCCAGTAGACCACCTCGATTCTTCTGCAGTGTTCATTCCGTACATCGAAAAACTGGGTTTGGAGAACCTCACTTTTGCTGCACCCGACGTTGGTAGCACCAACCGTGTACGGGAAGTGGCCAGCTACTTCAACGCCGAAATGGTGATTTGCGATAAGCACCGCAAACGGGCTAACGAAATTGCCAGCATGACGGTGATTGGCGATGTAATGGACAAAGACATTATTTTGATTGATGACATCTGCGACACCGGGGGTACCTTGGCAAAGGCAGCGGCATTACTCAAAGAAAAAGGGGCTAAGTCTGTACGTGCATTTTGTACGCATCCTGTGTTGAGTGGCAATGCGTTCAGCAATATTGCCAACAGCGTAATGGAAGAACTGATTGTGTGTGATACCATTCCATTAAAAGAAGGTGCACCCGATAAAATCAAAGCCATTAGTGTGGCCGATTTGTTTGCAGTAGCCATTCGCAACGCCTTCGAAAACAAGAGCATTCACAGCTTGTTTGTACACAGCCACAGAAAGTAATTGTAATAGTAGAATAATCATGCAAGCGTCGTACCATTTGGTGCGACGCTTGTTGTTTACAGCAAGTTTTGGGTAGGCCCTAAACAAGAAAAACCTCCCCGAAGGGAGGCTTTCTTTTGATCTGAAAAACCCTATTGGACACTAATTTGAGTTGCGGTTTGTTGTGTGCCGTTGTTGTATACCAACCGATACAATCCGGCTACCAGTAACTGGCTATTGAGGCTGGTTTGCATGGCTTCTGCAGGTACAGGGTATTGCAACAGCATTTTACCTTCCAAAGTATAAATGCTGATGGTTGCTTTTGTTTTTGCTACAGGATGCTGTACGGTAATGCCGGCCCCACGTTGCACTGGGTTAGGCCAAACAGCAAAACCTGCTGTATTGTTGGCCGCCTGTAAGCGAACCAATTTGCTATAGCGAACGGTGCCGTCCTTTTCTTCTATGCGGAGCCGGTAGAAATTATTTCCAGCCAATGGCCTTACATCATCGATTTGATAGGCGTTGTACAACTGATTGCCTTTAGCAGCCAAGGCTTGCAAAGCAGTAAACTGTTGTCCGTTTTGGCTTCTTTCAACTACATAACGGCTGATGTTGTTTTCCTGAGCCGTAGTCCAGGCCAAAACATGTGCCCGGCTGGTTTTGCTGGCAGTGAAAGACAATACATCTACCGGCAATGAAATGGCTTCTGGTGCCATGGCAACGCCACGATACGCCTGATTGAGTGCTGCAGTGGCAAGCAAAGTAGGAGTAAGCGAACCAATGGCTGCATTGTATCCGGAATTATCCGTTAAAGTTACCAACTCACCACCGCCAGTACCACCGGAACCACCTTTGCGGGTAGCAAACAATACAATTGAGTTATCTGCCGGATTTTTGTATCCGGTAAGACCTCGGTAGTCATCTGCATCGGCGCCAACTATGCCGTTCGCTGTCCAGGTACCTGCTACCAATGAATACTTCTGAATGCC
The DNA here is from genome assembly GCF_009740285.1 of Phnomibacter ginsenosidimutans. Taxonomy (GTDB): domain Bacteria; phylum Bacteroidota; class Bacteroidia; order Chitinophagales; family Chitinophagaceae; genus Phnomibacter; species Phnomibacter ginsenosidimutans. The sequence continues at coordinate 2,721,319 of NZ_CP046566.1, read as the reverse complement.
TGACAAATCATCTGCCACATATAATACATCTGGTCCGGGTTCACTGGCATTCAAATCGAAGAATACAAATTGATATGGACTGCCACTTGCTGAAGGATAGCCCGGCAGGTTAACCAAAGTTTGTCCTGCTGTTTCCGGCAAGCCAGTACCCATTTGACCCAAGCGGTAAGTAGAAGTGGCACTGCTCACAAACAAGCGGTTATCTGCAACTCCCACCACACGGGCATTGGTGATGGTTGTACTAATTTGTGTTGAAGTGGTGCTGCCCAAGGTAAAATAGCGAATTCCATTGGTGCCACCAGCACTCCAAAACTTGGTGCCATCTGATGTTACAGCACTTCTAGGGCTGCCTGCAGATGCAAAATCGGTAAGTGCTGTGGTGAGGTCGATATTCTTTGATGCGTCGATACGGGCTATACTTCTGGCTACGCTGGCTGATGTTGTAGAGGATAGCGAACCCACACCGCCCAATGGCCTGTTATAGCCGGCCAACACCAGGTAGTGGCCATCTAGCGAACGGGTAATCATGCCCTCTGTAGTAGAGGTGCCACCCAAAATCAAAATTTGCTGGCTTCCGTTAGCAGTGGTAGGAATGGTGGTTTGACTAACAATCGTACCAGTTGGCGTGTATTCATCCAAAAAAACGGGAGAGCCTGTGTTAGACAATGCATCAAGGCCCGTACCAACCCGAACCAGAATCACATTGCCTGATCCATAGTTTTGTGCAAACAGTGTGTCAACGCTACAAGCGAATACAAAAAACAAGGTGATGAATGAGATGCGGACACGCATTAGTAAGGGCGTATGTTTTAGGAAGTGTAAAAATGACAAAAACACTTTTATGCTACCCTTAAACATATACACATCTGTACCGAAATTGTGGTATAACCTCACCGTTTATCAGCACTTTGTGCAATAATTTCTTTCCAATGGCGTAGCTCCTACAAATTAAGACATGCTTTCCAGTTTTGCAATAGTCATTCTGAGCTCCACCAATTGATACAGCAAAGGCTCCAGCAAATCAAGCCGAAGCATATTGGCACCATCACTTTTGGCCATGGCAGGGTTGGGGTGGGTTTCTATAAATAAACCATTGGCTCCTGTGGCAATGGCTGCTTTGGCTACTGTACCAATCAGTTGAGGATTGCCTCCGGTAACGCCGCTGGTTTGGTTGGGCTGCTGCAGGCTGTGCGTACAATCCATTATTACTGGAGTGCCGTGTTCTTTCATCCAGGGAATATTGCGGTAGTCTACCACCAAATCCTGGTAACCAAAAGTGGTACCTCTTTCGGTGAGCATGATTTTGTCATTTCCCGCCTGACGGATTTTTTCCACGGCAAACTTCATAGAAGGACCGCTGAGGAATTGCCCTTTCTTCACGTTTACAATTTTGCCGGTATCGGCGGCGGCCAACAGCAAATCTGTTTGGCGGCACAAGAATGCGGGTATTTGTAAAATGTCGATGTACTTGGCTGCTTCTGCACATTCATCGTGAGCATGCACATCGCTGGTGGTAGGCAGTTGGTATTTGTCGCCCACTTTTTTAATGAGGCCCAAGCCCACTTCATCGCCCAAACCAGTAAAACTGCTGGCACTGGTACGGTTGGCTTTGCGGTAGCTGGCTTTAAATACGTAGGGTATCTCTAGTTTTTTGCAAATGCCACTCACGGTTTCTGCCACTTCCATTACCAGATCTTCACTTTCCACCACGCAGGGGCCGGCTATCAAAAAGAAATTATTTGACTTGTAGGATTGCTGTGCAAACAGCTGCTGCAAAAAATTTTCCATGCGACAAAGATAAGCGGCCACTCCATGTAAGCTACCGGGTATGCTACTTGCAGAAAAACGCATTTACATTCCATTCACTTTTGTTTGTAAAAGCCATGCGCCGAAGGCAGTACTTTTGCCCGCAATTATTTATTCACCAATAGCTTGCCTGCTATGTCGAAAGAGAAAATTTTAGTGATAGGGGCCTCTGGCCAAATTGGGGTTGAACTCACGTTGGCCCTGCGCAATATTTACGGTAACGCCAACGTCATTGCCAGCGATTTGCGGGAGCAAAACCCACTGCTGGAAGGTACCGGCCCTTATGTGGCGTTGGATGTAATGAACAAAGAAATGCTGCATGTGCAGGTGATTCGCCAAGGTATTACACAGATTTATTTGCTGGCAGCCATCCTGAGTGCCACAGGTGAAAAAAATCCCGGACTGGCCTGGCATTTAAACATGCAGGGCCTGCTCAATGTGCTCGACATTGCACGGGAAGAAAAATTGCACAAAGTGTACTGGCCTTCTTCCATCGCGGTGTTTGGCCCTACATCGCCCCGGCAAAACTGCCCGCAGCAAACCATTATAGAACCAACCACAGTGTATGGCATCAGCAAGTATGCCGGCGAGTTTTGGTGCGATTATTATTTCCAACGCTACGGTGTAGATGTGCGTAGCATCCGCTATCCCGGCCTCATCAGCTACAAGAGTGCACCGGGTGGCGGCACTACCGATTATGCCGTAGAAATTTTTCATGAAGCTCTAGAGCACAAGCATTACGATTGCTTTTTAAAAGAGGACACCTACCTGCCCATGATGTACATGCCCGATGCCATCAGAGGTACTATTGAACTCATGGAAGCTCCGGCAGAAAAAATCAACGTGCGGCATTCGTACAACCTGAGCGGCATGAGTTTTTCACCCAAAGAAATCGGTGCTGAAGTTGCCAAACACATTGATGGTTTTACCATGTCGTACAAGCCCGACTATCGGCAAACCATTGCGGACAGCTGGCCACAAAGTATTGATGATTCAGTAGCCACCAGAGATTGGGGCTGGAAGCCTGAATACGATTTGGCAGCCATGACGGCGGATATGTTTGCCAACTTGAAAAAGTAACGACTACAGATTGACGAAAGCATAAGTATAGGCACTGCAGCAATGTGGTGCCTATATTAATTTATGCTCGTAAGCATACTTCACCAAGCCAATCACACTGTTGGTTTGGGTTTTGCGGAAGATGTTTTTGCGGTGCGTTTCTACTGTGCGTTCAGAAATAAAGAGGGCTTCGGCAATTTCTTTGTTGCCCATTTCTTTTTCTATCAAGCGTACAATTTCTATTTCCCGTTGAGTTAGTTGTGCCTCTTCTGTTTCCTTTTTTATGTGGCTTTGTTTCTCCAGTTCTTTCAGCACTTCCTCGCTGAAATAAATGCCGCCGGCTGCAATTTTCAGAATGGCTTTTTGCAATTCTTCTTTGCCAATATTCTTGAGCACATAGCCATTGATGTCGGCATCGTTGATCATTTCATCTACAATGTCGCCCTGGCCACTCATGCTTAGCGCCAGTATTTTCATGTGCGGAAAACGGGCCCGCACCTGCTTGCTCAATTGCTGGCCGGTCATGCCGGGCATCATTACATCGGTCAGTAAAATATCGGGTTGCAATTGGGCCATGGCTGCCACGGCTTCGGTAGGCGTGGTGGTGTAGCCTACAATATTGAAGTCATCCACACCGGTGAGCAACGAACGCAAACCGTCGATGACAATCTGGTGATCGTCTACAATGAATATGTTGATTGGCTTCCCCATTTTTCGCATGGCAATGTATTTTATTTTTCGACACCAGCCTGAGGTACAAAAATGGTAACAGCGGTTCCATGTCCGGGGCGGCTGTCCCATTCTACTTCACCTTTTAAATACGCCACCCGGCTACGAATGTTTTTGAGGCCAATGCCTTCGCTCTGGTGGCTGGCATCAAAGCCGCGGCCATTATCTTCAATGGTAATGCTCAGCCCGTCATTGTCATTGATGAGGGAGAGATCGAGCTGGTTGGCACCACTGTGTTTGATGACGTTGTTGATGCACTCTTGCACCACCCGGTACACCATCGATTCGGTGTTGGCATCCAGCCGTTCGTTCAGGCCTTCGGCATGTAGGGCCACTTTCAATATGCGGTTGTCAATTTTGTCGACAAATTCTCTCACGGCGGCTGCCAGTCCTTTTTTCAGCAAGGCGTTCGGCATCATGTTGTGGCTTACGCTGCGTACTTCTTTACAGCTTTCATCTACAAGACTAATGATACGGTCGAAGCGGGCACGGGCATCCGCATCCTGCTGCGGCAAATCATTTTCAAAAGCACTCAGGTTCATGCGGGCTGCACTCATCATTTGGCCCACACCATCGTGCAGTTCGGTAGCGATGCGTTTGCGTTCATTTTCTTCTGCTTCCATCACCGCTTTGGTTGCCAGCTCCTGTTGACGCATTACTTCGGCCTGCAGTTGTTGCTGTTGCTTCAGCTTAAATCTGCGGTAGTAACTATAGGCCAGCAATGAGCCCAACACCAATACTGCAGCAGCAATAGCTATCATCCAGTTTTTGCGGCTGAGTTCATATTGTTGCTCTGTAATCTGTTGCTCTTTGCGCAGGGTTTGATATTGGGTTTCCATTTCGCTGAACCGGGCATTCATGTCGGTTACTTTCAGCGAGTCCATTAGCTGAATGCGGGTTCTTTCCGAAGCCAAAGCTTGTTTCCATTTGCCTTGTCCTTCATAGGCCATGGCCAATGCTTCATGCAAACGCATTTTTTCTGTGAGTGAACTTTCCAACGTGTCCGCTGCTTGCAAAGCCTCTGTGAGCAAGGCTTCTGCTTGGGTATGCTGGCCCAGTCCGTGCAGTATGCGGCCACACACATTGGCCGAAATGGCCTGCGAACGAATATCGCCCAACTGCTTGCGGATGTCGTATGCTTCTTCGGCGTAGGGTTTGGCTGTTGCGTATTCTTTTTTGTAGAGATAACAAATACCGAGGTTGTTGAGGGCACTCGCCAGATACTCCCAGCTATTGGTAGCACGGGTGTACTCTTCTGCTTTTATGAGGTAAGGAATAGCGGTGTCGAACTGCGACAGCAATACATAAGCGTTACCCACATTTACATAGCTGGCACCCATGCCCGGCACATCGTTTATTTTCTCCCGAATGGCCAATGCCCTGCGGTGATAATCCAATGCACTTTCAATATTGCCTACATGATTGTTGGCACTGCCCACATTGTTTAGCGCAGTGGCTATGCCATAATCGTCTTTCAGTTTTTCATACAATGCCAATGCTTTCAAGCCTGCATCCAACGCCGAATCGTAATGGGCTTCTTTGTTGTAGACAATACCCATTTTCAAATGCAAACCTGCCAGGCCTTTGTCGTCTTTCAGTTGGGTACGAATGGCCATGCTCTGCCGAAACAATTGCTTGGCCAGCGTCATGTTTTGCAAGTCGAGTTGAATAATGCCGAGGTCGTTGTAGGCCTGTGCTTCGCCCTTGGGAAACTTGATTTGTTTGGCCAATGCCACGGCTTTTTCGCCATATGCAATGGCGGCTTGTTTATCGCTGGCACGGTACAGCCAGGTGAGCTCGTTGTAACTCATGCACAAAGTAGAATCTTGTTGCTTGGGCAGTACTTTCAGTATGCTGTCGATGGCTGCTTGCTGGGCACGGCCGCTTTGGTACAACAGGGCCGACAGCAACAGGAGGAAAGCTGTTTTTCTCATACGGTTCTTTCAGGTGGTGGGTAGAAGTGGGTCAATGTTACAGAAATTTATCATGTTGAATGACGGCCGGATGCTTCGTGCAAGGTTTGTGGAAAGATGCATCGACCACGGGCTTTGCATACGATATAAAAAAAGCAGTGCTGTAAAACACTGCTTTTATATCGCTGCTAACATTTGCCTTAATACAACATGCGGGCACGGATGGTGTGCTTCACTTCTTTCAGCAATGAAAAAGCTTGCTTGCTCAGCTTCTTGTCTACATCGAGCACCACATAACCAATGTGCTCATTGGTGCTGAGGTACTGACCCAAAATATTGATGTGGGCCTTGCTCAATGCTGTGTTGATTTCGCTGAGTACACCCGGCACATTTTTGTGGATGTGCAAAATGCGGTGGGCACCTTCGAGCATGGGCAGGCTGAGGGCGGGCACGGTATGGCTGCCATAGGTGATGCCTTTTTCCAAATAGCCGAGGAGTTTTGCACTCACATCTACACCAATGTTTTCTTGTGCTTCGAGGGTGCTGCCGCCAATGTGTGGGGTGAGCAACACATTGCTGAGGCCCTGCAGCGGCGAAGCAAATTGTTCGCCGTTCTTTTCGGGCTCTACCGGAAATACATCAATAGCGGCACCCGACAGGTCGCCGGCTTTCAGCGCCGCAGCCAGTGCATCCAGATCCACCACTTCGCCACGGGCATAGTTGATGAGGATGCTGCCTTTTTTCATTTGCTTAATTACCTGCTTGCTGATGAGGTTTTTGGTGCTGTTGGTTTCCGGCACATGCAGGCTTACGATATCTGCCTTGCTCACCACTTCTTTCAGGCTTTTGCAAGCCACGGCATTGCCCAGCGGCAGTTTGGTGAGCACATCATAAAAAATCACTTTCAGGCCCATGGCTTCGGCCAGCACACTTACCTGGCTGCCAATATTGCCATAGCCCACCAGGCCAATGGTTTTGCCCCGCAGTTCAAAACTACCGGTGGCATCTTTTTGCCAAATGCCGGCATGGGCTGCATTGTTTTTATCGGGGATGCGGCGAATGAGCATGATGGCGGCACCAATCACCAATTCGGCCACACTGCGGGTGTTGCTGTAGGGGGCATTAAAAACCGACACGCCCTGCTGCGTAGCTGCAGTCAAATCAATTTGATTGACGCCAATGCAAAACGCACCAATGGCTTGCAGCTTGGGTGCATTTTCGAGCACTTTGCGGGTCACCCTTGTTTTGCTGCGAATGCCCAGCAAATGCACATCTTTCAGTTCTTTGATGAGGGCTTCTTCGTCGAGGGCACCGGCCACTTTTTTGATGCTGGCGTAGCCATGCTGATGGATATTGGCGATGGCCGTTTCACTGATATTTTCTAAGAGGAGAATCTTGATTTTCTCTTTGGGATAGCTGGTTGTTTTGTCGCTCATGATGCTCAAAAATAACGAACCCTGCCGATTGGCCCAACCTGCACCTTCCAAGTGGTGGTGGAGTGGGGGAAAACTTGGTGGAGGATGTATGATGTTGCCTGCAATGGCTTTTGAAAAGGACGTAGGGTTTGGATGAACAATGATTGATTGCTGGTGGGGCCATCTTCGCTGTTCAGGATGTGCAAGCCCTCACTTATTTCAGTTTGTATATGCGGATTGCAAAACCGCCGTTATGGATTCGGGATTGCAAATTTCTATTATCTGCAACGAGACTCTACAAAACGCTTGGCTTTCACCTTCGCCTATTTGACAAAATAACTTTGTTACCGGCTGCTTTTATTTCTGTCGTCATTACTCGAATTCTATCCATTTCTTTTCAATGAAAATAGTTGTCGAGTTGTTTGCCTTGTCAATTGCTGTCGCTTTAATAAAGTTTCCAGTTGTCGAGTTATACTTCAAAGTCAATTCATTCATTCCATTTGTGTCGTAATAAGCACCAAGCCTGCAACCGAATGGATTATTTTCAACATCATTTGTGAATACAGATAAAAGTAAAAGCCGTTCTGATTTGACGTCGGGACTGGCGTAACCAAATATCCTATGGTCTTTCTTGATGTTTGCAATCAAATATATTGTGCTGTCCCCGTCTTTTAGAAAAACAAAAGCTTTCGTAATACTATCTTTAGAATCAACAATACTATTATTGTTTTCTTTCTCAATACTGTCAAGCTTGGTTATTGTCTCAGTCGATTGGGCTGTTTGGGTCTTACTTCCGGTAGAAATAGTTTGTCCACTTTTTTCTAGCTTGTCAGTCTTCTGATTTGTTTGTCCACAAGCAAAAATTAGTAACGTGAAAGTTGAAATGCAAATGGAATTCCTCATATTTCTGTTGTATTGTATTAGTTGCTACCAACTCAATAACCGAAAGTTTTCACCTCATTTCCACTTGCGGTTATTTTCATAACTCCTTGTCCGTTCGTTTCAAATCCTCCTTTGCGGCTTCGGGGTTTCAATCCCGAAGAGCTGGGAAAATTATGTATCGAGAGTGGCGAGAACGTTTTGCAGGCCCAGTTTCAAAGGAGGTAAATCTTTGCTGATGATTTGCCAAATCAGGTTGTTGTCAACACCAAAATATTCATGTACCAAAATATTTCTCAGCCCTATTATTTGCCGCCATGGAATGTCAGGAAAAACATCTATTGTTTCAGCTGTAACGTAATTGGCAGCTTCGCCGATAATTTCCATTTGTTTGATGCATGCAAAACGCATCATGGAGTTTTCAATAAACGCAGGGAAATTTGTTTGAAAAGTGTAATGCTCAATTTCGGCAATAGCGTCAAGCATGTGTTGTATCCTTTGCTTATCGCCCTGTTTACCTTTCATAAATCAGTTCTTTATCTGCATTGATGAAAGGGAGAATGTGTTTTGAAATGCCGTTGCTAGAAACCAAATCAACTTTTTTATGCAGCTTTTCTTCCAGTTCCAGCTGCATGTTTACAAAGCCAAGGCCAATATGCTCAGCGTAGTCCAGCTCTACTAAAATATCTACATCACTTTCGGGCAGCGCTTCGCCCCTCGAGGAGGAACCAAACACAAATGCTTTCAGCACCGGCTTGTCCTGAAAGTATTTTTTGATGGTTTGTATTTCTGCTGCTGAAAGATTCATGGATTAAAGATAAGATTTTAAAAACAAGAGACTTGGCAGCTATGGCAAATGAAAGCATGTAGTTAGCTGTTATTGCTTTATAGATATCAAAGCTGTGAGGGCTTCAAATGGCAGCTGTATTGAGTTGCTTTCACCCACCCACCAACAGCTGTGTAAAAAAAGCAAGCCAAAATTGCCCCGGCCAATTGGTCGTTTCCGCCTCAACCAACATTTTTGCAGGCATGAAGCGTGTAAGAATAATGGGGGTGATGCTGCTGTGCATGTTGCTGGCTACCTTTTGGAGCTGCAACAACAACAGCATGGGCAATCCGCTGCCACGGGTATCGGAGCGAAAGCTGGACACGAATGAAATCAATCAATACCAGGCCGCACTGGCTCATTTTTTCGATTCTATTTTGCTGCGCAACGAACGTTTTTCGGGTGGCATTTTGGTGGCCAAAAACGGACAGATTCTATACGAGCATTATACCGGCTACGCCGATCAGGATAAAACAGACAGCATTGATATGGATACCCGTTTTCATGTGGCATCCACCTCTAAAACCTTTACCAGCATTGCCCTTATGCAGCAGGTGCAGGCTGGCCGGGTAAAGCTCGATGACTCCTTGCAGGTATATTTTCCGCTGTTTCCGTACAAGGGCATAACGGTACGCAACCTGCTCAACCACAGCAGTGGTTTGCCCAACTATGCCAATCTTTTTCCGCAGTACAAATGGGACCCCAAGCGGGTAGCCAGCAATACCGATGTGTTGTATTTGTTTTATGCCAACCGCCCCGGGCTGGAGTTTACACCCGGCAGCCGCTTCAGGTATTGCAACACCAACTTTGCGCTGCTGGCGCTGATTGTTGAAAAAGCCAGCGGGCAGTTCTTTCCCAAATATGTGCAGGATTCCATTTTTGCCAAGGCGGGCATGCAGCACAGCTATGTGCTCAGCTATCAAAACCCCGGCGATTACCTCACCAGTTGGGATGCCGCAGGCAGGCCTTACCCGTTCAACTTTTTGGATGCCATTTATGGCGATAAAAACGTGTACACCAACTGCCGCGATTTGTTGAAATATGACAGCGCCATCCGCCATGAAGTGCTGCTATCTAAGGCATGGCTCGATAGTGCGTGGACACCCAGCTACACCGATAAAAAATACAACGACCCTATTGAGCAGTATGGCTTGGGTTGGCGCCTCAAAATTTTCAACGACAGCCTGAAGATTCCGTACCACAATGGTTGGTGGCATGGCAACAATGCCGTGTTTCAACGGGTGATAGCCGATACGGCGGTGATTATTGTAACGGGCAACCGCTTTACCAACCGCATTTATTCTTCTTCGAGGGCCGCCAATGTTTTCCGGCCGTACTTCTATACCAGTACCGATGAAGAAGAAGTGGAGCAGGGCCAGTCGGGTACCAAAAAACAGGTGGTGCCTGCCCGTAAAACTGCCGTAACTTCAAAGCGCCGCAGCGGTAAAAAACGCTGATACGGCACCCCGGCATGATACCCATTTACAGTGCCAACGAAATCAAACAATGGGATGCCTTTAGCATCCAGCACGAACCCATAGCCTCCATCGATTTGATGGAAAGGGCTTCGCAAACTTTTACCCAACGATTTGTCGCGCAGTTTTCGCCGGAGCAGCCCGTGTATGTGCTGGCTGGCAAGGGCAACAATGGTGGTGATGGATTAGCCATTGCCCGCATGCTGCGCCAGCATGGTTTTGATGTGCAGGTCATTATGCCATCGGTACATCCGCTGTCGCATGATTGTGAATTGAACTACCAACGCTGGCTGGCCTTGGGTGGTACCGTACTACAGATTGATGAAACCAACTTTCAGTTTCCCAATATTCCTGCCGATGCCATTTTGATAGATGCCTTGTTTGGCACGGGGCTCAGCCGGTTGCTCACAGGCTGGATGGCCGCTATTGTAGCACATATCAACAGCCTGCCCAATACGGTGGTGGCGGTGGATGTGCCTTCGGGTTTGTGGTGCGATGGACTCACCGAAGGCGATGCGGTGATACAGGCCGATTACTGCTTTACGTTTCAATGTATCAAGCTTGCCTTTATGCTGCCTGAAAATGCCGGCTATGTGGGCGAATGGGAAGTGCTGGACATTGGGCTGCATCCGGGTTTTGTGCAGCAGCAGCCACCCAAAGCCGGTTTTGTTACGCATCCGTTGGCAGTGCTGCAACCCATACAATATGATCGGTTTGCCCACAAGGGTACCCGTGGCCATGCATTGCTGGGTGCGGGCAGTACGGCTATGATGGGCGCTGCAGTAATGGCTACACATGCAGCATTGCGCAGCGGTGCCGGCCTGGTAACCGTTGCTACCGAAGCCAGTGCCTGGCCGTTGATTCAACAAACAAATCCTGAAGCCATTTGTGCAGCGAAAGGCGCTTTGGCCAATGAAAGTTTTCAGTTGCAACGGCGCATCAAGGCCATTGGCGTAGGATCAGGTTGGGTAGCCGATGAAGAACACATTCAACTGCTGGCATGGCTGCTCGAAAACAGCTCTGTGCCTTTGCTGATAGATGCTACTGCTTTGTCGTTGCTGGTAGATATGTTGCCCATTTTGGAGCTGGCGGCTTTGCGCATACCCATTGTGCTCACTCCGCATGTGGGTGAGTTCGACCGGTTGTTTGGCCACAGCAACAACCATGCGTTGCGCTTAGAAAAAGCCATACACATGGCGAAGCATTATCGCTTGTGCATTGTGCTGAAAGGGGCGTACACCCGCATTGTATTGCCCAACGGGCATGTGTATTTCAACAGCACGGGCAACCATGGCATGGCCAAAGCAGGCAGCGGCGATGTATTGGCCGGACTCATGACGGGCTTACTGGCACAGGGTTATGCTGTGCAAGATGCGGCGATACTGGCGGTATGGCTGCATGGCAGTGCTGGTGATGCGGCTGCAAAAGCAATGGGCACAGAAGCCATGACGGCGATGGATATTGCAAAACATTTGCCGCAGGCATGGCAGCATTTGAATTACACCCGATGATGATCGGCCCGCCAGTTTACAATCATTTTCTTGATGTCGTTGCTGCGGAGCTTTTCGGCTACGGCTTTTTGCACCAGTGCCGGAAACTCGGCATCGCTGGCAAAACGCAACGCAATGATTTGGCCCAGCCGAAGCTGTGCAGGCAAAGGCTTACCGGTTAGGATATAATGACGGAAATTTTCTTCGGCACGAATGGCCCTGTCTTGGGCCTTGAGGGCAAACACACGGGCAAACCAAAACAAACCCGCCAACGCCAGCGACACAAAAAAAGAAAAGATGGCTTCTACATTTCGCTCCTGTGGGTTGAGTAGTTTTTCTACCAGCACTACAGAAGAAATAACAATGCAGCAAAGAATGATGAGCGACAACACATAATGGTAGCCGGGTACCATTTGGCGGTGGTTTTTATAATCTTGATTTTCCATAGAGCAGCATAGCCGTTTATTCGATTGGCAATTTAGGGAAAGCATTATTTGTATTGTGTAATCACGTCGAGCAATTGCCACATTTGTTGCACAACGGTGTTCGCATTGCCGCTGTAGTTGTTTACCAGCAGGGCAAAACAATATTCCTTACCATTTTTATCACTGATGTAGCCGGTATATCCTTTGGCACCACCAATGGTGCCGCTTTTCATTTTGATGTTGTGAATGAGCGGGAAGCCTTCGTAATAGGCCGCAAACCAGGGTTGCTTTTTAGCATATTGCAACACGGCTACCAGTGAGTTGGCAGTTACCCGGTTTTGCGGCGAGAGGCCGCTGCCATCTTTTACCCGCAGGGCATTGCGGTCGATGCCTTTGCCTGCCCAAAAGTTGCGGATCCATTCGGCACCGGAATCGGTATCGCCGGGTTTGCCGGCATTCACGGCCAAGGTTTTCAGCAATGCTTCGCCATACAAGTTGATGCTTTTTTGCAAAAACCAATACGCAATGCTATCGAGCCCCAACGATTGAAAGCTGGTGAGTGATTGCGTTGCGGCGGGTATTTTCCATTGCTTGGCAGCATACAATCTTGCAGGCCGCACATCGCCGTCTATTTGTATACCATTGCGCTGCAGGTAATCCGCCAAAGCTTGCAGCAGTGCCGTTTCGCCATCGCTGATGGCCCCGCTGATAGTGAAGGTTTGGTTGGTTTTGCCCAGGGTGCCGCTGATGTAGGCTTTGGGGCTGTAGGGTGAAGCGTAAATAATGCTGTTGTCTCCGGTGCCGGGCTGGCCGAGGGTTACATAGCTATCTATTTCGTCGTAGCCGCTGGCGGGAGTGGTGCGTTTCAGCGGCAGGCGGTCACCCACATTGCCGGAGGCGCTAAAGCTGGCATCAAACTGGTTTTCGTGATAGTTGAGGGCCCAGCTGCCAGCACCATAGTAGTTGCCGATGTCATCATAAATCCAACCACCGGGAATGGGTTGTGTGCTGAATTGCATGTTGCTGCCAATGATATGGCCGCTGATGCGTTGAATGCCTTTTTGCTGAAGGGCTTGTAGGGTTTGGAAAAAGAATGCGGTATCGGGTACCGATTTGTAGCGCCAGCTGGCGAGGGTAGGGTCGCCGCTGCCTTGCACCAGCAAATCGCCTTTCCAGATATTGCCATTGGCAGTACCGCTCAGGCTTACGTTGGTACTGTACCTAAAGTTGCTGCCCAGCTGGTCGAAAGCTGCTGCAGCAGTGACAATTTTTTGGCAGCTGGCAGGTGCCAGGCCCGTGTTGCCCATGTTCGAATAAATGGTTTGGCCGCTGGCATCCTGCACGGTAAAGCCAATGAGAGCATATTGCATGTTGTCGCTGTTGGCCATTTTGGCGTAGCCTTTTTGCAATTGTGTTGGCAGGTCTGTTTGTGCAGTCAACAGGGTAGGTGCGGTTACGGATAGCAAGAGGGCAAATAAAAGGTTGGGCTTATAGTTCATGGCGATGGTTACTGAGGTTGTAAATGTACTGATACAGAAGGCTGTATGAATGCTGACCAATAAATACCAGCAAGCTCTTGCTTGAAATGTCTATTTCTTGTCAGTAACGGCATTATTTATATGATGAAAATGTGCAGTATGATGAATGAACAACTACTTTCGCATCAACCGCACACATCCTAAACCAGCTATTTATTCAGATTCATGTTGTATAGTGCTGTAGGTTTGTGGGGGTTACCCTAAATTTATGCTATGTTAAGGATCATTATTGCAGACGATCACAATATTGTTCGGAGAGGTATTAAGGAAATTCTGAAAGAAGAATACCCGACAGCTCATGTAGAAGAAGTGGGCGATGCCGAAGATTTGATAAAGCATGTAATGAAAGACGAATGGGATGTGGTACTCACCGATATTTCCATGCCCGGCCGCAGTGGTTTAGATGCATTGACACAAATCCGTCAGATGTTCCCCAAGCTGCCAGTCGTTATCCTTAGTGTATATCCTGCCGATCAATATGGCATCCGTGCATTAAAAGCCGGTGCATCGGGCTATCTTACCAAAGACAGTGCGCCTGATGAATTGGTAAAAGCGATTCGTACCGTATTGCTGGGCAAAAAATACATTACACCATTGCTGGCAGAAAAGCTGGCATCTGTGTTTGATACAGAAGCCGACAAGCCTTTGCACGAATACCTGAGCGACCGTGAATATGAAGTATTCAAATTATTAGCCATGGGTAAATCGGTATCGGATATTGCTCAAGCCATGAACCTGGGCGTAACCACCATCAGTACTTACCGGGCACGTATATTGGTAAAAATGAACATGAAAACCAATGCCGATTTAACGTTGTATGCAGTTGAGCAAAAGCTCATTTAATATACTGAAAACCTTACCAGGAGCGGGATTCGAAAGAGTCCCGCTTTTTTTGTGCGTACAGGCGGTTACATTGAAGAAACATTTTTTTATATACAAAAAATATTGCATGTAGTAAATGCGCTACAAGTTGGCTGTAGTGAACAACCACTTGGTTATCGTTCAAATTGCTATTGGCCTATCAGCGATATAAGCTTCTCTTTGTACTGTCGTCATTGAGAAACGAGCTGGACACTTTGGTTTCTAATGACTTTCAGGTTCGGATTTTTTCTAGGGTTTAGGGTATTATAATCTTCCCCCTGTTCTCAGGGGGATTTTTTTGTTGGTATATGAGGTTGCTATTTCCCCTGTTTGTAGTAGTTGTACTACAGGTGTTGCTTGCTGAAAAACTACACATGAATTTGAGAATGTTCTATTTCTGGCGGAAGTGAAAAATGTTCTCTTTGGATTGTCAACAGAGGGAAACAATCACCAACAGTTGACCGGTGAAAACCAAACAAAAAGACTTAACCGCAGCGCTGCAATGCCTGCTTCGTTATAAAGATTTTCTTTCCAAGGGTTTAAGGGTATTAAACACGCCCTCCTGTTCTCAGGAGGGCTCTTTTTTTATATATACTTTGTTACGTAGCTGTAGCAGTAATTACGACACTGCAATTCCATCTCCTTCTATAATTTTTCTTACATAGCAGTAAGACCTTTATGCTGCAATAATGATTGTGCTCTTTGATGGAAGAATAAAAGGGGATGCCTACACCATCTTGTGACGAACAACGGTTTTCTTTTGATCCGAAACTTAGAAGAATATTGGACAGGAGGCAAACAAGATGCAGGAACTGATGTGCTGGACGTTGGTTGCTGCGCAAGTGAGGGTAACCGGTGATTTGTAGCTGGACGCCGGCTTCGTTTATTCTTCCTTCAACAGAGCATTTACTTACACCAACCATCAACTTTTTTACTCGGGGTTTATTCAGGGTGTTCCCCGGTCTTTCAGGGCCGGGGATTTTTTTTGCCCACTACAGTGCAAGTACTACAGATGCGCTGCTTGTCGGTACAACAACGACAATGTTTACCCATGTTGCACTATTTAGCCGGCCAATAAGCTGTCGCATCTTTGTATGGCAAAAGCAATCGTGTTCTTTGATCGTTTCTTTGGTTACTACAAGCAATCAGCAAGCCGCAAGAGCAGCAATAGGGGGTTGGGGTGAAATTCAACATACTTGCTCGGTGGAACTACTTTTTGTACAGCAGTTGTTCATTGGCTGGAAAAATGAACAACTACTTCCTTACCGGCCGGGCTGGAACAAAGCTGGTAAGGATGCAGTAACAAATACGAGAGGCGGGCAAAGCACACGACTGCGTTTGACACTTACTTTCCTGTTCTTAGGTTTAGGGGTTACATTCAGAATCAGCTTAGGGGTCTAATGCTTCAGACATCTTAGGGTTTAGCTTCAGAAAAGGCCAGCACATTTTACAGTGTGCTGGCCTTTTTGCATTCGGTCATTTACCCTCAACGAAGCACTTTGGTAGCTGGCAAATGAGCTATCTTGCCCGCCCTTTCCTTTTCAAGTTTTATTTCATACACATGACAACCGTTTTTGCTACCATCATTACCATAGGCGATGAGCTGCTCATAGGCCAGGTGGTAGATACCAACAGTGCCTGGATGGCACAACAACTGAACGAAGCCGGCATTTTGGTAAAGCAACGCATCAGTGTGGGCGACAATGCCGCCGACATTGTAGATGCATTGAACAAAGCCGCTGCATCTTCATCCATCGTGCTCATTACCGGTGGCCTTGGCCCCACTGCCGATGATATTACCAAACCTGTGCTCTGCAAATACTTCGGTACATCGTTGGTGATGAATGACGCTGCTCTCCAAAACATCCAAACCATTTTTACCAAGCTCAACCGGCCGCTTACCGAACGCAACATCAAGCAGGCAGAAGTGCCGGCCAGTTGCACGGTGTTGCAAAATGCCCGTGGCACAGCACCTGGCATGTGGTTTGAGCAAAACGGCGTTGTATTTGTGAGCATGCCCGGTGTACCCCACGAAATGAAGGGCATGATGACCAGCGATGTGCTGCCCCGGTTGGCTCAGCACATGCAACTGCCTGCCGTATTGCACCGCACTTTGCTCACGGCGGGCATTGGCGAAAGCTTTCTGGCCGATTTGATAGCTGATTGGGAAGCAACCCTGCCCGCCAACATCAAACTGGCCTACCTGCCCAACTATGGCATGGTGCGGCTGCGCCTTACCGCCACCGGCCCCGAAAAAATGATCTTGGAAAAAGCCCTCGATGAGCAGTTTACACAATTGCAATCGTTGGTAAAAGAATACATGGTAACCGACCGCGATGAGCCGCTGGAACTGGTTTGTGCCCGCCTGCTGAAAGCGCATACCAAAGTGCTGGTAACGGCAGAAAGTTGCACTGGGGGCTATATTTCGCACCTCATTACCAGCCATGCTGGTTCTTCTGATTATTATGCGGGAAGTATAGTGAGCTATAGTTACTACCTCAAGCAACAATTGCTGGGTGTAAAACCGGATACGTTGAAAAAACAAGGTGCCGTAAGCGAAGCAGTGGTAACTGAGATGGCACTAGGAGCTCTCCAAAATACAGAAGCTGATTATGCGATTGCCGTCAGCGGCATCATGGGCCCCGGTGGTGCTACGCCCGATAAACCGGTTGGCACTGTGTGGATGGCCGTGGCAGGCCCCAACGGGGTAGATACCCAGCTGATGCAGTTCCGCTTCGACCGCCGCCGCAATATTGAACTCACGGCCACTTTTGCGTTGAACATGCTGCGCAAAAGACTGGTGCAGGATTTGGGGGAATGATGAGTGAGGAATTAGTATTTAGGAATTAGTGTTGATATGGTAAGTGCAAGCAAATACATCCAGACATTATATGCAATGTAAGCAAGCCTTGCTTTTACAAAAAAAAGCCACGCAGTTGGCTGCATGGCTATGTTGTACTAAATCTCCGTTATTTCTTCTTTTTAAAATCGCCCCGCTTCCAGGCTTTGATGAATTGGTTCCACGCAAAGGGGTTGAAAATGTTTTGCGGTGGTAGCTGCCCCGTATAGTAAGAGGCATTGGCCCGCTGGCGCAAGGTATAGTTGATGGCTTCGCGGCCATCATTGGGCAGGCTGGCCATCAGGGCAGCCCGTTTTTGCTCTTCCAGGTTTTGGCGGGCTACTTCGTATTCATCAGCAGGTATGTCTGTATTTACAAAATCACGTTCAAACTGGGGGCGGGTAGGCCTTGCCCGAATGACCGTGCCGGGTAAGTAGTTGGTATCGCTGGTGAGCAGCTGAATGATGCTGTACTCAGAACCCTGCAGGTTTTTCGGAATGTTGACCTGCTTTGATTTAAAACCAATAAAGCTGAACTCAATTACATCGCCTTTAAGCACGGCAATGCTGAATACACCCTGAAAATTGGTAATGGTACCGCGGCCCTTGCCTTTTACCGAAACACTTACGCCATCGAGGCCACGCAGGCTGTCGGCGGTCATTACCACACCGTACAGTTGCACCACACTGTCTTCAACTTGCTGTTGCTGGGCGAATAACTTGGCCGGAGCACTTAGCACCAGCAGGCAAACAAACGTGTATGTAAAAAATCTCTTCATGAATGCATTTCGGATGAAGCGAAAATACCTGAATTGGTAACAAGGTTCTTCAACAAAGTAAACCGGTGCAGGTTTAAATTTGCGCCATCAATTTTGCTTTAACAAAAACTTGGAGAATGACTGAGCAGGATATTTTGAAGGCGCTGAGCAACGTACAAGAGCCCGATTTGGGCAAAGATCTGGTGACGTTGAACATGGTAAAAGACATAGTGATTGATGGCAACAACGTATCGTTTACGATTGTGCTCACAACGCCTGCCTGCCCCATGAAAGATATGATGGCTACCGCCAGTACCAATGCGGTAAAATTTCTGGTAAATAAGGAAGCCAATGTGAAAGTAAACTTCACTTCGAACACAACCACTGCCCGTGGCGATGGCCAAAACCAACTGCCGGGCGTGAAGAATATCATTGCTGTGGTGAGTGGCAAGGGTGGTGTTGGTAAGAGCACCGTATCGGCCAATCTGGCGCTGGCACTGGCTGCCGGTGGCGCCAAAGTGGGCCTCATGGATGCCGATATTTACGGCCCGTCTGTACCCATTATGTTTGGTGTACGTGGCGAACGCCCCCTCATGAAAGACGCCGGCAATGGCAAAGCGGTGATTGTACCGCTGGAAAAGTTTGGCATCAAACTCATGAGCATTGGCTTGCTGGTAGATGATAAGAATGCCGTGGTTTGGCGTGGCCCCATGGCCAGCAGCGCCATCCGCCAATTCATCACCGATGTGGAGTGGGGCGAACTCGATTACCTCGTTATTGATATGCCACCCGGCACCGGGGATATCCACCTCACTATGGTACAAACCGTACCTGTAACCGGTGTGGTAGTGGTAACCACGCCGCAGGCCGTTGCACTGGCCGATGCCAAAAAAGGCATTGCCATGTTTGGTCAGGCGCAAATTAAAGTGCCCATTATTGGTTTGGTAGAAAACATGGCCTGGTTTACACCTGCCGAACTGCCCAACAACAAATACTATCTCTTTGGCAAAGAAGGCGGCAAGAACCTCGCCGAAGAATACGAACTGCCTTTCCTCGGTCATATTCCGTTGGTACAAAGCATCCGCGAAGGCGGCGATGCTGGTGTACCGGCACTGGTGGGCAACGACGAAATCAGCAAACAGGCCTTTATGGAATTTGCCAGCAAAGCGGTGCGAAACATCGCCATGCGCAATGCCAACATGGCGCCAACCGCCGTGGTACAAATGGTGGAGTAAACAATCATGTATAGTCCTTCCTATTTCAGGGTGCAAAGCGAAGCAGCAGTGCTTCGCTTTATGCATGCCCATCCGTTTGTAACGATTGTGGGGCAGGGGCAAGATGGCTGGCCGGCCATCAGTCATATTCCCGTGTTGATAGCAGTGCGTAATGAACAACTGTATTTACAAGGCCACATACAACGCAAAACCGATCATCACCTCAGTTGGGCGGCGCATCCGCAAGTAACGGCGGTGTTTACCGGTCCGCACAGTTATGTAAGTGCCAGCCTGTATCCGCAGCCCAATACCGCCAGCACCTGGAACTATACTGCCGTGCATGCCAAGGGTTATTTGCAATGGCAAACGGACGAATGGTTGTTGCAAATGCTCAACGAGCTGACGGCTCATTTTGAGCAAGACCCAAATTCGCCGGCACAAATGCGGCACATGACGGATGAATATGTGCAAACAAATGTAAAAGCCATTGTGGGTTTTGAAATAGAAGTGACAGAACTGCAGCACATATTCAAACTCAGCCAGAATAAAGATGCGGCAACCCAAAAACGCATTGCCGAAAGCCTGTTGCAATCGGCCAACGAAGCCGACCGTGCTGTAGGCAAACTCATGCTGCAGTCGCTGTCATCCTGATTTTTTCTGCAGCGACACTATGAGGCTGCACTTTACATTTGCCGAAATTTTTCCGCATGACCAGACAGCAATTGGTAGAACAGATTTTTACGAAGCAAACCTTTCTCTGCGTAGGCCTCGATACCGACGATACCAAACTGCCTGCTCACCTCAAAGGCAAGCCCAATGCGGTACTCGACTTCAACAAAGCCATCATTGATGCTACCTTGGCGCATTGTGTGTCGTACAAAATCAACACCGCTTTTTACGAAGCCATGGGTGCCCGTGGCTGGGAAATCATGCAGGAAACTTTTGCGTACATTCCCAAAACGCACCTCACTATCGCTGATGCTAAGCGGGGCGATATTGGCAATACTTCGCACCAATATGCCCGGGCATTTTTTGAGCACATGAATGTAGATGCCATTACCGTGGCGCCTTACATGGGCGAAGACAGTGTACGGCCTTTTCTGGAATATGAGGGCAAATGGACCATTGTGCTGGGCCTTACCAGCAACAAAGGCAGCGAAAACTTTCAGCGATTGAAGTTGGCCCCTAGTAAAGAAGAACTACCGTTGGTGCCATCTGTAGTAAGTGGCGACCGCAGCGAATTGCTGTTTGAAAAAGTACTGGAAACGGTGTCCACTTGGGGCACACCTGGCAACCTGATGTTTGTAGCCGGTGCCACACAGGCGCATGAGTTTGAACATTTGCGCAGCATAGTACCGCAGCATTTTTGCTGGTGCCCGGTGTGGGTGCACAAGGCGGTAGCTTGCGGGATGTATCGAAGTATGGTATGCACAACGAATGTGGCTTGCTGGTGAATGCCAGCCGTGCTGTCATCTATGCTTCATCGGGAGAAGACTTTGCCGAAGCCGCCCAACAAATTGCACAAGAATACCACGAAGAGATGAAGCAGTATTTGCCTCAGCAAGGCTAATCTGCATAGCCACAGCTGCACGAATGATACAAGACGCGGATTGTTGGGATGAGGACGGATGCCCACTGATTTTACTACCAACTATCATCCACCAACCATTAATGCATTCTATCGCCCCTCACATCCAGACTCAACATTACACCGGCTTCGTATTGCAACCATTCTTCCCAGCGCTGCCACACTTTTTCTTCGGGGAGGTATTGTCGGGCCAGGTCGATAAAGGTGCGGTAGTGGCCGGCTTCGCTTTCCATAAAGCGGCGGTAAAACTGGCTCAGGTATTCATCATCCAATCCTTCGCTCAGGCGTTTGAAACGTTCGCAGCTACGGGCTTCTATCAGTGCACAAATGAGTATTTTGTCCAGCAAGCGGTCTTCTTCTTTACCCCCTTTTTTTCAAAAGCCAGCAAGGCATTTACATAATCATCTTTGCGCTGCTTGCCCAGTTGCAAACCCCGTTTGCGTATTTCGTGCAGCACCAATCGAAAGTGCCCCCATTCTTCGGTAACGATGGGAGAGAGTTCATCTACCAAATCATCTTTATCGCTGTAGCGTTGTATGAGGCTCATGCAACTAATGGCGGCTTTTTGTTCGCAATAGGCATGGTCGGTCAGTATTTCTTCCAGCGAAATTTCAGCCAGGTTTACCCAGCGTGGATCGGTGGGCAATTGCAAGCCCAAAATGTTCTTTTGATACGTACTATTGTCACTCATGCCGCAAAAATAATTGACAATCGGATTGTTGTTTTGAACAGCCGCCAGCCTGCCCATCAAGTTGGCCGTTTTGTCCTTATTTTCACCACCTTCAAACCAAGGTTGCTATGAGGATACTGCCCTTTACCATTTGTGCCATACTCACCACCGGCCTGGTGGTAGCGCTAAACTCCAAACTGGGAACGGTGCCGCCGCTGGGTAAAATGCTGAGCCCTTCGCATGGCCTGTGGCAAAATGCCGAAGCGGCCGATGCCGACTTTAGCCTCGACATTCAATCGCCTTACTTAAAAGCACCGGTAGAAGTGTACCTCGATGATCGGTTGGTGCCGCATGTGTTTGCCCAAAACGATCCCGATGCCTATTTCGCACAGGGTTATTTACACGCCAAGTTTCGGTTGTGGCAAATGCAGTTTCAGGTGTTGGCGGCAGGTGGCCGATTGTGCGAAGTGCTGGGCGAAAAAGTAGGCGACAACAGTGTGCTCGAAAAACACGACCGCAAGTTTCGGAGAATGGGCATGATGTTGGCCGCTGAAAATTCGGTGAAAGCCATGAATGAAGTGCCCGAAGACAAGGCCGCTATGGAAGCGTATGCTGCTGGTGTCAATCATTACATTCATCAATTGTCGCCGGCGCAATATCCCATCGAATTCAAGCTCCTCGATTATGCGCCTGAAGAATGGACGCCCTTTCATTCTGCGTTGTTTTTGAAATACATGAGCTACGATTTGGCCAGCGACCTCGATGATTTTGCCATGACCAACCTGCGGGATCATTTGGGTAAAGAAATGTTTGGCAAAGCTTTTCCTGCACAAGCCGATTCACTGGATCCCATTTCTCCCAAAGGCACGGTGTACAATGTGCAAACGCCACTGCCGGTGAAGCCTGCCAATGTTGATTCATTAGAAACGGCCGAACCTACGGGCATTGCATATGAAGTAGATAAACCTGACCCCGACAATGGGAGCAACAACTGGGTAGTAGGTGGCAGCCGCACTGCCAGTGGTCGTCCTATTTTGTGTAATGATCCACACCTTGGCTTAAATCTGCCTTCGTTATGGTTCGAAATTCAGCTCGTAACGCCTGAGTACAATACCTATGGTGTGAGCTTTCCCGGGGCACCTTCCGTAGTGATTGGTTTCAATGACAGCATTGCCTGGGGTGTAACCAATGCCATGCGGGATGTGATGGACTTTTACGAAGTGAAGTTTCGCGACAGCAGCATGAACGAATACCTGTACAATGGCGAATGGGTAAAAACAGAATGGCGTACAGAAACCATCCGCATTCGTGGCAAGGCTGATTATATTGATAAAATTCCATTGACCGTTTGGGGCCCCGTGATGTATGATGGCACTTTCCAAAGTGAATTGAAAAATGGTAAAGCCTACGCCATTCGCTGGAAAGCCATCGACAATAGTTTGGAGCTCGGTGCTTTCAAAGGCCTCAACAGAGCCAAAAATTATGAAGATTATCTGGCAGCCATCCGGCTGTTCAAATGCCCCGGACAAAACTTTGTGTTTGCCAGCAAAACCGACACCATTGCGTGGTGGCAGCAAGCCAAGTTTCCGGCCAAGTGGCGTGGCCAGGGCGATTTTGTGATGCCCGGTTGGGATTCTACTTATCGCTGGCAGGGCATCATTGCTGATGATGACAATGTGCATATGAAAAATCCGGCCCGTGGGTTTGTGAGCAGTGCCAACCAATTGCCGGCTGATTCTGCGTATCCTTTCTACCTCGGTGGTGTGCATGATGTGTACCGTGGTGTTATCATCAACCGTTTGTTGTCTGCCAAAACCGGTGTAACGGTGGATAGCATGAAGCAAATGCAAACAGACAACTACAACATTTTTGCTGAAATGGCCAGAACGGTGCTGCTCAACAATGTGCAGGAAAATGACCTGAGCAGTGCTGCTAAATTGTTGCTGGATGATTACCGCCGCTGGAATATGCGGGCCGATGCCACTGAAAAAGGCATGTCCATTTTTTATACCTGGTGGAACAATTTTGCTGATACCGTTTGGACGGATAACATTACCCGGAAAGACGGTTTGCCCGTTCCTTTTCCGCATGACAATACCTTGCTGGAAGGCATCATCAGAGATTCGGCGTTTGTATTTGTCGACAACATCAATACGCCTGCGATAGAAACACTACCGCAAATGCTGACCGCTGCGTTGAATAAAACAGCCGAAGATTTAAAAACCGCCAAAGACCTAAGCTGGTCGGCTTTTAGGAATGTTCGCATCAGTCATTTGTTATCGGGATTGCCGGGCTTCAGCCGCATGCATTTGCCCATTGGTGGTGGTGCTAAAATCATCAACGCTACCAAAGAAACACATGGCCCCAGCTGGCGGGTGATTGTACACATGACCGATAAAACCGAAGCCTGGGGTGTGTATCCCGGTGGCCAGAG
Organism: Phnomibacter ginsenosidimutans; assembly: GCF_009740285.1. Lineage (GTDB taxonomy): Bacteria > Bacteroidota > Bacteroidia > Chitinophagales > Chitinophagaceae > Phnomibacter > Phnomibacter ginsenosidimutans. The sequence continues at coordinate 2,697,401 of NZ_CP046566.1, read as the reverse complement.
CGGCAACCCCGGCAGCAAGTACTACGACCAGTTTGTAGACCAGTGGGCCAAAGGAGAATATAACGCACTTTGGTTGATGACAGCCAACGACAAACAGTCGCCCAAGGCCAAATGGAAAATCACCTTCAGCAAATCTTGATTGTTTTAAAAACACCACTCATGAAATTCATTGCCACTTTTATATTGACGATTTTGCTGGGCTACATTGTGTATGTACTCAACGATGTATTGCCTTGGTGGACTGTAGCTATAGCCGCTTTTATTGCCGCTGCTATTGTACCACTTAAACCCTGGGCCAGTTTTCTGGCGGGCTTTTTGGGTGTCGCTTTGTTGTGGTGGGTATTGGCAGCGGTAATCGATAATGCCAATGCCGGTGTAATGGCCAAGCGTATGGCAGAAGTGTTGCCACTGGAAGGCAATAAAATGTTGCTCATCATCATCACTGGCGTAGTGGGAGGTTTGGTAGGTGGCCTCGCAGCATTAACGGGTTCATTTACCAGAAAAAAGGCCGCTTAAAGTATTTCACAATTCTTTGCCATGTGCAGCCGTTAATTTGCCATCTATGAATTTGCTGCACACCAAAACCACCCGCTGTTTTTTTCTAAGTCTGTTTTTTATTGGTAGCATGTTTGCCGCTTTGGGGCAGGCTACAGTGCAAGGTAAAATTACCAACCAGTTTGGGGCACCGTTGCCCTATGCCTCTGTGTATGTAAAAGGGAATACCAAAGGCACGGTGGCCAATACCGAAGGCCGCTATGCATTGGAGCTAAAGCCCGGCGAATACAACATAGTATGTGCGTATGTGGGCTATCAACGGTCAGAGAAAAAAATAACCATCAAAGCAGGTAATAACGAGCTTGAATTTCAGCTGAATTTTCAGCAAACAGAACTGGGCGATGTAGTGGTAAAAGCCAATGCAGAAGATCCTGCGTATGAAATCATTCGCAATACCATCAAAAAGCGTAAAGACTATTTGAATGAAGTAAAGCAATGGCAAACCCGGGTGTACATGAAAGGCATGATTCGCACCTACGCCATGCCCAACAGTATTTTGGGTGTAAAGCTCAAGCCCAACCGCGATGTGATAGACAGCGCCGGTAAAGGCATTGTATATTTCAGTGAATCATTGACGCAATACTATCGCCGCCTGCCCAAGGAGTACAAAGAAGAAGTGATATCTGCCAAAGTGAGTGGCAACAGCAATGGCTTTGGTTTCAATAGCCCGAAAGATGTGGAAGTGAATTTGTATGAAAACAACATACAAATTGAAGGACTTAACAACCGCGGCTTTGTGTCGCCCATCAGCGAAAATGCCTTACACTTTTACCGCTACAAATACGAGGGATCTTATTTTGAAGATGGTAAAGAAGTGCTGCGGGTAAAAGTGATGCCCAAACGCAAATACGAGCCATTGTTTGCAGGTGGTTTTATAGAAATTATGGATGGTAGCTGGCGGTTGCATGGTGTCAATCTGGGGCTCAACAAAGAGTCTCAAATTGAGTTGGTAGACAGTCTGCTCATTCGACAGCAATTCTTTCCGGTGAATGGCAAAGTGTGGATGCCCCAAAACACAGAGATTGATGCAACCTTCGGCATTTTTGGTATTAAAGCGGGTGCCAGTTTTGTAGCGGTTTTCAGCGATTACGATTTGCAAACAGATATCAGCCATGTGTTTGAAACCCGCGTCATCAAAAGCATTGACACGGCTGCCAATAAAAAGTCGGTGCAGTTTTGGGACAGCATTCGCCCCACGCCACTCACGGTAGAAGAGCGGCAAGATTATTTGCGCAAAGACACGCTGGAGCAAAAACTGAAAGACCCGAAATACCTCGACTCACTCGATGCTGAACGCAACAAGTTTGGTGTAGGCAAGCTGCTGCTGCGGGGGCAAAGTTTTATCAGCCGGAAAAACAAAACTGTGTTCGACATTCCGGCTGTAGCGTTGGGTATCCAATACAACACGGTGGAGCAGTGGGCGTATCAAATTGAGCCCTCTTTCCGTAAGTGGGGCGATACCGGTGCGTACAGTATCAATGCACGGTTGCGCTATGGTTTTGGCAATCAGCATTTCAACGCCAGTGCCAGCATTACCAAGCAAATTGGCAAGCAATACAACAAGCGATGGAATGTATCAGTAGCCGGTGGTAAAAATGTATATCAATTCAATCCATCGTCACCGATACAAGGGCTTAACAACAGTGTAGCCACACTCTTGTACACGGCCAATTACATGAAGATTTATGAGAAAGCATTTGGAGAAGTCGCTGGCAGTAAAACCTTGAACAACGGCATGCGGTTAACTCTCCGCATGAGCTACGAAGACCGGATACCTTTGCAAAACACAGACACTACGTACAAGTGGAAGCAATACCGCGACCGCCGCTTTACCAGCAACTATCCCGAAGAGCTGCCGGCAGGGTTTTTCGACAGGCACCAGGCATGGCTCACCACGGTGTCATTGCGTTGGCAGCCAGGTGTAAAGTTTATTCAATATCCCAAACGCAGGTTTGTGGTAGAAAGTGATCAGCCCGTTTTCAACCTGACGTTGACCAAGGGCTGGAAAAACATCTTTGGTTCTGATGTTGATTTTGGCAAATGGCTGCTGAGTGTGGAAGACGACCTCAACATGAAGCTCGGCGGTACAGTAAAATACTTTGCAGAAGTAGGCGGTTTCATCAACAACAGCAATGTGCAACTGCCCGATTGGCGCCATTTCAACGGTAACCAAACCATTGTGGCCAGTCCATTTGTGCGAAGCTTTCAACTGGCACCTTATTATGCCAACAGTACCAGAGATAACTTTGTTGCCACTGCTCATGTGGAGTGGCATTTAAACGGTTTGCTCACCAATAAAATCCCCTTGTTCCGCCGGCTCAACTGGAACCTCGTAACCGGTAGCAACGCCTTTTTGGTGGATGCCAGCCGCAATTACATGGAAATTTTTGTGGGACTGGAAAACATCTTTAAAACCCTGCGGGTAGATGTGGTGGCTGGCTATGATGGCTTCAATAAAAAGCCCACCAATGGCATTGTTTTAGGGTTTAATGGATTATTCACAGGACAATAACAGGTTCGTCATCGATTGCACACAGGGTAAAACGGGGAGGTGATGCTCCCCGTTTTATATTTGCCGCATATTTAATTCATATGGCACTGATCAAGTCGATTTCTGGAATCAGAGGAACGATAGGAGGAAAACCGGGCGAAGGTTTGTCGCCGGTAGATGTGGTAAAGTTTGCAGCAGCATACGGCACCTGGCTCTTGCAGCAGGGTAGCAACAACAAAGTAGTGATTGGCAGAGATGGCCGCATTAGCGGACCCATGGTGCATGGCCTGGTGGTGAACACCCTTAACGCACTGGGTATTGATGTAATTGATCTCGGACTGACAACAACACCCACGGTAGAAATGGCAGTGCCCATGGAAGGCGCAGCGGGTGGCATCATTTTGACGGCCAGCCACAACCCGAAAGAATGGAATGCGTTGAAACTGCTCAACGAAAAAGGAGAGTTTATTTCTGGTGACGATGGAGCAGCCTTGCTGGCCATCGCCGAGCAGGAATCCTTTCAGTTTGTACCCGTTACCAAGTTGGGCAGCACCCGCAGCACCGACGAGTATTTGCAAAAGCACATCGATGCCATTCTTACTTACGATTTGGTAGATGTAGCGGCCATTAAAGCCCGTGGATTTAAGGTAGTTGTTGATGCCATCAACAGCAGTGGCGCTGTGTATGTGCCAGCCTTGCTGAAAGCATTGGGTGTAGAAGAGATTGTTGTGTTGAATGAAGAAGTGAACGGACAATTTGCACACAACCCAGAGCCTTTGCCCGAGCACCTCAACGAAATCAGCACCACGGTGGTAAAACAAAAAGCCGACCTCGGTATTGTGGTTGATCCCGATGTAGACCGACTTTGTTTTGTGTGCGAAGATGGCAGCATGTTTGGCGAAGAGTACACGCTGGTTGCGGTGGCCGATTACATCCTGAGCAAACGCAAGGGCAACACCGTGAGCAACATGAGCAGCACCAAGGCCTTGAAAGAATTGACACTGAAACATGGTGGCCAGTACTTTCCCAGTGCGGTGGGCGAAGTAAATGTGGTGAAGAAAATGAAGGCAGAAAATGCGGTGATTGGTGGCGAAGGTAATGGTGGCATCATAGTGCCCGATTTCCATTATGGCCGCGATGCATTGATTGGAATTGCCCTTTTTCTCAGCCATTTGGCACACAGCAAAAAGACCATCAGTGGTTTGCGCAAAACCTATCCCGATTATTTCATTAGTAAAAACAAAATCGAACTCGACCCAACGCTGAATGTGCGGGAGATTTTCGAAAAGATTAAAACCAAATACAAGGCTCAGCCCATCAATACCGAAGATGGTTTAAAAATTGAATTCGACAATGATTGGGTGCATTTGCGTACCAGCAATACCGAGCCCATTATTCGCATTTACAGCGAAAGCGATTTGGAAAGCAAGGCCAACAACATTGCGCATCGCATCATTGCTGATATCAAAGAACTCATGTAATTCTTTACCTGATGATAGAAGCCACTCACAAGAGTGGCTTTTTTTGTATGGTGGATGCGCTTAACTTGTTGCCGTAGTTTTTACTTAACCAAAACAGGTATGAAAAAAATATTACTGGTACTAGGTATTGTGGTACTGGCCTTGGCCGCTGTTGTGGTAGTTAATACCCTTCGTTTCCCCACAGCCACGCAATCCAAATCGGAACCACTACCGGCCCTGCCCGATAGTGCGGTGCAGCATTTTCAACAGGCGTTGCAGCTGCCCACCATTTCGTGGGGGCTCGATAAACCCATTGATACCGCAGCTTTCCGGGGTTTCAATCAGTTTTTGCAAACAGCCTATCCACGCATCAGCAGCCAGCTGAGCCGTCAGGCGTTTGGCGAGTTTTCTTACCTCTACCATTGGAAAGGCAGCGACAGCACTTTGCCACCCATTGTACTCATGGGCCACTACGATGTAGTGCCGGTAGAAGCAGTGGCCGAAAAAATGTGGCGGCAAAAACCTTTCAGCGGCGCATTGGTGGGCGATACGGTGTGGGGCCGTGGTGCTGTAGATGACAAAGGCGCCGTGATTGCCATTTTAGAATCAGTTGAAAACTTGCTGCGCAATGGTTTTGTGCCTAAACGTAGTTTGTATTTATGCTTCGGTCACGATGAAGAAATTGGTGGCACCCGTGGTGCTTCCAAAATTGCGGCGTGGATGAAGGCGCAAAACATCAAAGCACATTTTGTGCTCGATGAAGGCGGAATGATTAAGGTGGATGAAAAGATTGCCAGCCAACCTTTGGGTGTGATTGGCATTCAGGAAAAAGGCTATGCCTCATACAAATTGCAGGTAGAGTTGCCCGGTGGCCATTCTTCGCAACCAGCTCCTGAAACCGCCATCGATATTTTAGCGAAGGCACTCGCCAAACTCCGCGAAAAACCAACGCCTGCCAACATGCCTGAAGCCACGCAAGAGTTTTTGCATGCTACCGCTACCGCCAGCAATTCGTTTGCTACCCGCATGGCAGTGGCCAATCAGTGGTTGTTGGGTTCTGTGCTCAATAGCCAGCTGAGCAAAGACCGCCAAACCAGCGCCATGATACGTACTACACTGGTACCAACCATTGTAGATGCTGGTGTAAAAGACAATGTGATTCCAACAGTAGCTACAGCCGTAGTCAACAGCCGTATCATTCCTGGTGAAACACCCGAAACGGTGAAAGAATACATCCGCAAAACCATCAACGATGATCGGGTGCAAATAAGCGGCTATGATGAAAACTGGTGGGCACCCAGCGGCAAAACCAATACCAATGGTGTGGCCTACAAAGCAGTAACGGGTTCACTCAAAAAAGTAATCGACAATCCTGTGCCGGCACCTTATTTGGTGATTGGTGCTACAGATAGCCGCTACTTCAGACCCATCTCTTCTGAAGTGATGAATTTTTCGGCCAGCACTTTTATGGAAGGCTATCATGGCATTGATGAACGCTTACCCGTTAGCGAATACCGCCGCATGATTGCATTTATGACACACCTCATTAAAGACAGTCAGTAAGCTGCTGCGTAGTACAGTATTGTTCAACAATTCATCATCAACCTCAACAATTCATCAATGCATTTGCAAGATGATTCGATGTTGTTGAATATTCTTTGTTCCATTAAAAGGCAGGCCTGTACACCGCAGGCCTGCCTTATTTTTGCGCTTTGGCCCACTAGAAAAAATCTTGCATGAATCGTATTTATTTCGACAACGCCGCCACCACCGCACTCGACCCTCAGGTGCTCGAAGCCATGATGCCTTACCTCACCGAAAAGTTCGGCAATCCGTCTTCCATTTACAGCTATGGCCGCGAAAGCCGACTGGCTATTGAGAATGCCCGAAAGTCAGTAGCAAAAATTCTGGGGGCACATCCTGCCGAAATCTTTTTACCAGTGGTGGTACCGAAGCCAGCAACACAGCCATTACCGCAGCCGTTCGTGATTTGGGTTGCACTCACATTATCACCTCTTCCATTGAGCACCATGCTACGTTGCATACGGTTGAGTATTTACACAAGCAAGGCGAAGCCGCCCTCAGCTTTGTAAAATTGCTGCCTGATGGACATATTGATATGGAGCATTTGGAACAATTGCTGGCGCAGAGCGAAGACAAATGTTTGGTAACCCTCATGCATGCCAATAATGAAATTGGCAACATGCTCGACATACATGCAGTGGGAGAGTTGTGCAAATTGTATGGTGCCATTTTTCACAGCGATACGGTGCAAACTGTTGGCCATTTTCCTTTTGACCTGCGCAATACACCCGTGCATTTTATCACCGGCGCAGGGCACAAGTTTCACGGGCCAAAAGGTGTGGGCATATTGTACATCAACGAGAATGTAAAAATTCAACCTTATATACACGGCGGCAGTCAGGAACGCAACATGCGGGCCGGTACCGAAAACCTGTATGGTATTGTGGGTTTTGCCAAAGCACTCGAATTGGCGACGGCTGCTTACGAAGAAGACAGTGCCTACATCAATGCATTAAAAATGCACATGATGGAGCAGCTGCGCAAACAGGTTAAAGGCGTTCATTTCAACGGCGACCCTACCGGGGATAGCTTGTACACCGTGCTCAACGTAAGCTTTCCCAAAACAGAAAAGAGTGAGATGATACTTTTCAACCTCGACATCAACAACATTTGCGCCAGCGGCGGTAGTGCCTGCACCAGCGGCGCCGATGCAGGTAGCCATGTTATCCGTGCCATCAACAACAATCCCAATCAGGTAGCCGTGCGGTTTAGCTTTTGCAAGCACAACACCCGCGAAGAAATTGATGCGGTGGTAGCCAAGCTGAAGGAGTTGATTTAACACGGCCATTTTTATAGCACAAAGCCATGCACGATACATGCATGGCTTTGTTGTGTGATGATGTTTTGGGGCTGTCAGCTGAGGTGCAAATCCAGTCAGTTGTTCCTGCCCGCCTCACTACTCCTCGCTACGCTGCGGGGTAGTATCGTTGGTCAGGCAGCCCATCAGCAGTAGTACAGCCCTCAGCCATGTACAAAACCAATGCGTTGTTCTACCGCAGCTGGCAATTGTGGCAGCTTTCTGCGTTCAATTAAAAAGCTGGTGAGCTGGGCAAAGTCTTTGAAAATATAATGTTTGTCGGCGGCACCTTTCAGGTAGTCTTTGCCGGTACTGCCACCGGTGCCAATGCGGCTGCCAATCATGCGGTGCACCATGTTCATGTGGCGGTAGCGCCAGGTACTCAGTTGCTCATCCAGCTCCAGCACGGCGTTCATCACCTGAAACGGCAATTGCAGCAACGGATAACCTCTGTACAACATAATAAACAACGCCGCCCTGCTGGCCTTTGGCGATAACAATCGGTTAAGTGAAAGGCTGCTGTCAAAACCCATCACGTTATCAAACACCTGCAGGTTGCCCTGTTCGGCTTCCGATAAACTTTGTACCAGCAACTGGCGGTAGGCTTCCCAAAACTTACCGGCTGGTGCCGCCACAGCATCAGTCGGTGCCGGCATATCTTGCCACAAAGAGTCCTGCTCAAAAAACGGAATGCGTTCCAGCCAGTTGTTCAGCAATTGTAGCAATGTAGGTTTTCCTTCGGCATCTTTTACCATGGCCACATATTCGGGGCGAAGGGCACTGGTGTAGTAGTGTTGTCCGTGGCGTTGCTCAAAAGGCAGGCCCAGCCTGGCTTCGAGCACTTTAAACTGCCAGCTTTGAAAGCCCGAAGCAGGCCGTAGCAAATCGCGGAAGTCCAGAAAATCCATCGGCGTCATGGTTTCCATAATGTCCATTTGCTGTACCAATACTTTCATGATGGTATTTACCCGCTGCAGGCGGTGCACAATGGTTTGCAGCTCCGGCGAATTGTCGTTGATGGCTGGTTGTTCCAGAATACCCGCAACCGATTCTACTTCGTGCAGTATCTGCTTAAACCACAATTCGTAAGCCTGGTGAATGATGATGAACAGCATTTCATCATGCGCAGGATCATTGCCGGGTTGATAGCTTACCGGGTGCTGGGCTTGAAGAATATTTCCGAGAGCCAGATAATCGGCATAATACTGAGGTTGTGCAGGCATACAATCGTTTTTAGATAGTCACGAATTTGACCGCTGCAAATAAACAATATACCGCCAACCAAAACCCGCTTGAAAAATAGGCTTGTTGTTTTCAAATGTGTACATTTGACACATTAAAATTTCAACCGTATGATTGCACGATTGCTTGGAATGCTGGCGCTAGTTGCGCTGCTGGCTTCCTGTTCGGCTCCTGCTGAAAAACAACCTGATCCCACAGCTTATAAAACCGATACTGCCCGTGTAGATGGCCATCCTGCGTGGATTTTGCAGAGTAATATTTACGAAGTAAATGTTCGCCAATACACGCCAGAAGGTACGTTTAATGCTTTTGCCCAACACCTCGACCGATTGAAAGAAATGGGCGTAGAAACTTTGTGGTTCATGCCCATTCAGCCCATTAGCAAAGTAGACCGCAAAGGTGAGCTGGGCAGCTATTATGCCGTTTCTAATTACACCGCTATTAATCCGGAGTTTGGTACATTGTCCGATTGGCAGGCGCTGGTAGACAGTGCTCATGCAAAGGGTTTGAAAGTGATTATTGATTGGGTGCCCAACCATACCGGCGCCGATCATTACTGGCTCGAAAAGTATCCCGATTTTTATGAAATAGACAGCTCCACTGGCAAAGCCAAATATGCTTTCGACTGGAGTGATACCCGTTCGCTCAACTACGATAATGTAGCCCTGCAAGACAGCATGATTAATGCCATGAAGTTTTGGCTGACTACCCGTATCGATGGATTCCGTTGCGATGTGGCAGGGGAAGTGCCAAAGCCTTTCTGGGAAAAAGCGATTGCTGCGTTGAAGACCGTTAACCCCGGCATATTTATGCTCGCCGAAAGCAACGATGCATGGTTACACGAAGCGGGTTTTGATGCAACGTATACCTGGGAAGAATTCAGCACCATGAAAAAAATCGCCAAAGGTGAAGGTCCTGCAACATTGCTGGATAGTTCGCAGGCAAAACTGGCGGCTTATCAGCCCAATGCATTGCGGATGTATTTTACCAGCAACCACGATGAAAACAGCTGGAACCAGGCCGATTTTAATACTATGCCCGGTTCGGTGCATGCACCATTTGCCGTGCTGACGCAAACATGGGGTCGCAGTGTACCGCTCATTTACAGCGGTCAGGAAGAGCCCTTCCTCGATAGCATTCGTTTCTTTTATAAAGACACCATTACGTTTGGTAAATATGAAAGGGCAGCGTTTTACCAAAAGCTGCTGAACCTGCGCAAAAGCAATCCGGCATTGGCCGCCAATGCCAGCCTGCGCAAATTGGATGCGGGTACGCCGGCACAGCTGTATGCCTATGTACGTGAAAAGGAGGGCAAAAAAGTATTGGTGGTGTTGAACCTGAGTGCCAAAGCTGCCACCGTAAAACTGACAGATGCATCGGTGAATGCAGAAGCCCTCAATCTCTTTAGCGGTAGCAAAGAAAACCCTGCTGCAAAAGAGTGGGGCATTGAGCCTTGGGGTTATGCGGTATATGTGTATTAACCCATTCGGTTGGCAATAATCAAAAGGGTCGGCATGTGTCGGCCCTTTTGTTATGATACAGGCTGTGTAGCCAAGTTGGTTTCGAATTGCACATTTACAAATAGATGCTACACAATTATGAAGTAGCAGGAGTGGGTCTGACTGGCGTGGTTATTTTCGAAGTAGAAACTGTTCGCAGTCAGATCGTACCAACGATATTCTTCACCCTTTATGAAACATGACAATGGGGCTCCCATGCGTTTTGAAACACATCAAGCCCTTTGTTTACAATAACAAGCCTGAATTGATTAGGCTGTTTTCTCATCACGCCTACAGCCGGATTTTCCAGTCCGGCTCTTTTTTTTCTTACAAGCCAAGCTGCCGACCTTTGAAGCATTGAATACAATGGTTAGAAGAAGTTTCCCGTTTATGCGTACAGGTTTGCTGGTTTGTTGCTGGTTTTTAGCGTTGCTGGTGCGTGGCCAGGAGTACAATTATGTTCGGTACGACACCCGTGATGGCTTAGCTGGCTCTACTGTATACGATGTGGTGCAGGATAAAGATGGCTTTATATGGTTTGGAACAGAAAATGGATTGAGCAGGTTTGACGGCAAACATTTTAAAAACTACACCGTAAAAGATGGCCTGCCTGATAACGAAGTGCTGACCTTATTTGCCGACAGCAAGGGGCGGGTTTGGATAGGCACATTTTCGAAGCAGCTGAGTTATGTTGAAAACGGAAAAATCAGAAATGCTCAAAATGATTCGCTATTGCGAAAAATAACATGGAAGGCAAACGTGTCGCAAATGATTGAATCTAAAGAGGGTGATTTGTTTTTTTCTGATGAAAGGTTGCTGATAAAGTTGAATTATAAAAATGATTGGACCAACCTTACAAATCAAAGTCATTTGTTCGACAGGTCATTTAACAGACTTAACATACATTATTTTTTAAATGGAGAACACTTACTTATAAGGTTAGACGACTCCCTGTTCTTATTAAAAGATAATAAGCTGGAATTTTATCAGTTGGATTATGGACCCGATGTAAGACAATTTGTACAGGGAAATATTTACGCATCTGCACCCAAGGTGAAATTGCCTACAGAAAACCAAGCGATGAAGTCGACCTTTATCAATGGTAAAACTGCCTATATAAGCACTGCTACCGGAGCATGGTCGGTGGATACAAATCAATACAAACTCAAAGAACATTTTTTGCCATCAGAAGTTGTGTCTAGAGTAATGCAAGATGAAGAGGAGAATATTTGGTTTACAACAATTGGTAATGCTGTTTTTAAGTTGCCATCAACCGAAGCTAAAACCCTGCGATTAAAAGGCATTGCCCATACCCCAACCGATGAAGTTTACTCACTGGTACGTCATGCAGGAAAGCTGTATTGTGGTATGACGTTTAGCAAAGCTGTGCTATTGGATTCAGCAGACAATTTGAAAGTACTGGATGTAAAATCACAAACCCTTCAGTCGAAAAATAATCTCTCTTCCAATCGTTTGTACACTTCTTATTCAGTAAATAACTCAACTGTATTATTAGGGTACGATGCTTTTTTAGCCAAGTTGGATAACGGTAAAATATCCTACTCTGATTTGGTGGCGATTAAAAGTATAACAGCATTTGATGAAGAGCATGTACTGGTGGGCAATTTCAGTGGTGCCTATAAAGTGAGCATACGTGATTTGCGTGTGGTTGATAGTTTTTGGGACGGACGTGTCACTAAATCTATTCGTTTTAAAGGCGTCAACTATATTGGTACAACAAGTGGATTGTATGCTGTAACCGATAAAAAGAAAGTTACACACCTGGCATCAGTGCATCCCGTGCTGGGCAGAAGAATAACCGGTTTGACTTCGCTGAATGATGTACTATATGTTGCCACCAGCGATAATGGGGTAGTTGGATTTGCCAATGGCAAAATTGTAGCCAGCTATAATCAGCAAAATGGCTTGTCCAGCGACTTGTGCAAATGCATGGTAGCAGGCACAGGCAATCAATTGTGGATAGGTACCAATGCCGGTATCAATCGGGTAAAAGTTGACGGTAACAGACATACCATTATCAAATACGGCGTACTGGATGGCTTGCCTTCAGAAAACATCAATGCCTTACTGGTAGAAGATAGCATGGTGTATGTTGGTACGCCTGTAGGACTAACATATTTCAACCAGCAGAAAATAACCAGTCAATCTTTTTGCCGCTTGCAAATACTGGCTGTAAATGCTGATGTAACTGAAATAGATAATAAAGGCACTTATCGCCTTGGCTTTAAGCAAAACAAAATTGGGTTTGAGTTTACGGCCATTTCTTTTCGCTCAGCCGGCGATATCAATTATTTCTATCGGGTAAAGGGGTTGGATGAGGATTGGAAAATGACGAATGAAAACAGTATCAATTTTCCCAGTCTCCCCTCTGGGGATTATGTATTTGAAGTATACGCCATCAACAAGTTTGGTGTAAAAAGTGAAACGAAAGCTGTAAGTTTTTCTATTGCTACACCATTTTGGAAAACACCTTTATTTATTGTTGTAGTGGCTATTACATTACTTACGCTTACTGGATGGTTAGTAAACGAACGCAATAAATCGGAGAATAAGCGGTTGCAAAGGGAAAATGAAATGCAACGCAAGCTGGCGCTATTGGAGCAGCAAGCTTTACAAGCACAAATGAATCCACACTTCATTTTCAACTGCCTCAATTCTATTCAGCATTATTTTCTGAACAACGATAGCCAAAAAGCAAACAGATATCTTACTTTGTTTGCATCGTTGGTAAGGGAGACGCTTTATTTCTCAGGCCGTCAATCTGTAAGAATTTCGGAAGAGGTAAACTATTTGAAGCGATACCTGGAAATGGAGCAAATGCGTTTTGGTGAGCACTTCGTGTACAGCATATATGTCGATCCTGATTTGCAAGCCGATTTTATTGAAATGCCTGCATTGCTTTTACAGCCGTACATCGAAAATGCGATCCGTCACGGTATCCGTCATAAATCGGAGGGCGTTGGAAAATTAGAGTTGTCTTTTATTTTGGAAAACGATTATCTGTGTTGTTCAATCAAAGACAACGGCATAGGCCGTTTAAAATCGGAGGCCATGAAAGGACGGCAGCACATTGAATACCAATCTAAGGGAATGGAACTCGGCCAGAAACGAGTGGATATATTGAATGAAATTTCGGGAGGTAAACCCATCGAAATTCAGGTAATTGATGAAACGGATACGAATGGGAATGCCACAGGAACCACAGTTATTATTAAAATGCCAATGAACAATGAACAAACAGATAACGACACTATTGGTGGATGATGAGCCAGGTAGTTTGGCTACATTAGAACAGCTGATTCAAATGTATTGCCCTTCGCTTAAGGTGATTGGTAAAGCCATGAACCCTATTGAAGCAGCAGCAATGATTGAAGAGTTGCAGCCACAGTTGGTGTTTCTCGATATTGAAATGCCCTATGGCAATGCCTTTGATATGCTCGATAAAATGAATGACATTTCTTTCGAAGTAATATTTGTAACAGCGTACAATAACTATGCGTTGAAAGCTTTTCGCTATGCCGCGGCTGATTATCTGTTGAAGCCACTCAACATAGATGAATTAGTAGATGCTGTAAACCGGATTGCAGGAAGAATTGGCAACCAGGATGTCAACAGTCGCATTGGTACATTGCTGGATAATCTCAACAACAAATCGGACAAGTTTCGGAAAATCATTTTGCCCATCAATGATGGTTTTTTGGTAGAAGATGTGGAACAGATTATGTACCTCAATGCAGAAGGTAGTTATACTACCATTCATTTGGCCTCTAATAAAAAAGTGATGGTGTCAAAACTGTTGAAAGAGTTTGAAGATATGCTGCCGGAATCGGATTTCTGCCGCATTCATCATTCAACTATTATCAACATCAACTACGTCAAAAAATTTTACAAAGGCAGAGGAGGAGAAGTAGAAATGGCCAATGGAGAAATCATGTTGATTTCGACCAGAAAAAAAAAGTGATTTTCTCAGCAGGTTCAAACATTAGCCTGTTTAGCAAACCCCAATCTGAAGATTGGGGTTTTTGCTTTCAGGATGGTACAGGTTTGTTAATCCATTGAAGCCGGTAATTTGGGTCACGAATTGCTCACCGGTATTGCCGCCATCCCATTTGCTGTATGAAAATAAAATGCTTTCATTCATTACGTCTTTCAGTTACTGTCATCTTTGTTTCTTGTGTTGCCCATGTGGCTTTCGCTCAGGCATTACCCCCCAAAGCCGCGGTAATGCAAGCCATGGTAAAAGCGAATCAGTATTTCATGCAAAAATGGCCCGATGCGGGCAAGCCCATTTTCACCAACATTGAGCGACCCAGTAATATCTGGACCAGAGCCGTGTACTATGAAGGGTTGATGGCTTTGTACAACATCAAACCAGACAAGGCCTATCTCGACTATGCCATACAGTGGGGCGAAAAACACAAGTGGGGTTTACGGGGTGGTGTTGAAACCCGCAACGCCGATAATCAGGCCTGTGGGCAAACCTATCTCGACCTATACAAACTCAATCCGCAGCCAGTTCGTATGGAAGCCATCAAAGCTTCGATGGATAGAATGATGGCCAGCAATAAAGTAGACGATTGGCATTGGATTGATGCGTTGCAAATGGGTATGCCTGTGTTTGTAAAGCTGGGCAATCTCACTGGCGATACAGCTTATTTCAGAAAAATGTATGAGCTGTATGCGTTTACAAAATACCGGCATGCCGGCAATGGCTTGTACAACCCAATTGAAAAACTCTGGTGGAGAGATAAAGATTTTGCACCACCCTATAAAGAGCCCAATGGGGCCAACTGCTATTGGAGCCGTGGCAATGGCTGGGTAGTAGCAGCACTGGTGAGAACCTTGGATGAATTGCCCAAAACAGATCCTGCGTATCCTGAATATTTGCAAGACTATAAAGACATGCTGGCTGCATTGCTACCACTGCAACGGCTCGATGGTTTTTGGAACGTTAGCCTGAAAGACCATACTCATTTTGGGGGCAAGGAATTGACAGGTACAGCGCTGTTTGTGTATGGTATGGCTTACGGCATCAACAAAGGATTGATTGATAGAAAAACATATTTACCCGCAGTCATCAAAGCATGGAATGCACTTGTAAAAGACTGCATACATCCTGACGGAAAACTGGGCTATGTGCAAGGCACCGGCAAAGAACCCAAGGACGGACAACCTGTAACTTATACCAGTACCCCCGATTTTGAAGATTATGGGTTGGGCTGTTTTTTGCTCGCAGGTACAGAAGTATATAAAATGAAATAGAATGTTTGTGCCGCAATCATTGCAACCAGATTGTTGTGTATGATTTATATCATGAAATGCCTGCCGCTACAAAGGTTTTGCACAAAAAATCGACTTGCCGGCAACGTTTTCAGGACGCAACAGGATAGTTAAAGGACGCAGGTGCAAGTACTTTTATACTGCTTGTTAAAATTGTAAAACCAAAACGATTGATTTCTTACTGCTATTGAAAAACGATTGCCAATAAAGACCATTATTCCATAAACCTTTCTGCTGAAAATGACTACTGACAATTGTCTGTAGTACTAACCCAGCAACCACTTTTTTAAACCACCAGGCACATGCTTCGCCCCAGGCGAACAGGTACCGCTTTGCCATCACCTGATCTTTCTGTTTCCGATAAATACCGCATGTATCATGTATAGAAAACTCGTTACAGGTTCCATGATCGCCATGTTGCTCATTGCAGGATTTACTGCCTGCCGCAAAGAGGCATGGGATGAATACTATGGAAGACCCGATACGCTGGAGTCGCCCATTTATCAAGTGCTTCAAGCCAAAGGCAACTTCACTCACTTGCTCGCAGCTATTGATAAAGCCGGCTACAAAACCACCTTGTCTACAGCTGGCTACTGGACGCTTTTTGCACCTCACGATTCTGCCTTTCAGGTGTACTTTAAAGAAGCAGGTGTAAGCGGCGTAGCACAAATGGATTCGCTGACCTGCCAAAAAATTGTCACCTTTTGTCTGGTTTACAATGCATTTAAAAAAGACAGGGTTGATGATTTTCAGAGCAACGCCGGTTGGGTAGCCAATACCTCTTTCAAACGCCGTACGGCTAACTATACAGGCATTTATGATGCGGTAAACAAGCAGGGGCAAAGCATTAAGGCTATTGCCAGCAACAGAAATAATCTGGGCGGTATATTTTGGGTTGAAGCAGACAACAACAACAAATATGTGCCGGTATTTACCGATACTTTTTTTACCGCAAGAGCTATCCCTGCCAGCGATTACAATTACTTCTATCCCGCAGCCAGCTTTAAAGGTTTTAATGTGGCCGATGGCAATGTGGTAACACAAGATATACCTGCAGAAAATGGCGTGATACACATTGTAAACAAAGTGCTTACGCCACTGCCCAGCATAGATGAATATCTGAGCAGCAAGCCAGACTACAGTGAGTTTAAAAAGATTTTTGACAAGTACCTGGTAGATTATGTATTGAACGGCGTACTCTCTCAGCGCTATAAAAATATGACCGGCAAAACCGATGATGTGTACACCAAAGTGTACAATGGTCTGCTGGCATTTTCGCCCAACAACGAAAACTTTTTGAAAGTACAAGACAACGACGGACAGCGGGATGGCTACACCATTTTCGTTCCTAAAAATGATGTGCTGCTGGCTTATATACAAAACGTGTTGTTGGAGCATTACGCCAGCCTCGATCAAATACCTGTGAACATTTTATATGATTTTGTCAATGCTCACATGTGGCAGTCCTCAGTATGGCCCAGTAAGTTTAGCAACACCTTCAGCTACCTTGGTGAGCCAGCCCGTTTCAATCCGGTTACTGATATTGTAGAAAAGAAAATTTTGAGCAATGGCTTCTTTTATGGCACCAACAAAGTGCAGGAAGCAAATGTGTTCAGCACCGTGTATGCAAAAGCCTATCTCGATCCGAAATACAGCTACATGAACCGCTTGTTGGATCAGGATTTGAAACCGGCAGTGACCAATCCGAACTTGCAATATTGCATGCTTATGGTAAGTAACCAGGCATGGAATGATGCAGGTTATTTTGCTGATGCAACTGTCGACAACAATCCCAATTTTCAGTGGCGTTACATACCTAAAAACGGCGGTGCTCAAGTGGTAGGTTCTTCGGCATTGGTGCGGATGCTTCGCTTAATCAATCAACTGGTTATACCTGCACCATCCAACAACCTCAAAACCCTTACAGGCAGCGGCGTTGCGCAGTCTATTGGTGGTGAGTTTATACGTTGGGATAATAATCAATTGTATGCATCTGGCAGCATGGATTCTGCTGTCACTTTTGCGGCTACTGCTACAGCTACCAAGCAGGCTTCCAATGGTGTTGTGCATTACATTGATAAGCTGATTACGTTTACTGAAACCAATATTGGCTTGCACATTGCCAAGTTGGGTACACCGGTTACTTCGCAGCACAACATGTTCTGGCGGTTTTTGCAAAATTCTGCCATATACAACAAAACCACAGGCGAAATCGCTGGCTTATCAGCGGGTGTTTTTTATTCTGTTTTTGTGCCCAACAATGCGGCTATTCAAAAAGCAGTAAATGATGGATTGTTGCCCACTACCGGTGCTGTATCGGGTGGAAACAAAGTACCCAACTATGCACCAACTGTTGCATTGGATATTGAAAAAGTGAACCGTTTTATTCAGTTCCATATCCTGAATAAAAAAGCAGTTGCTACTGATGGCAATGACAGTGGTTCTTACGAAACATTACTGCGCAAAAACAACGGTGACCCAACTACCATTTTCGTGAACAACAGTGCCCCGGGCATCATGCGCCTCACGGATATGAATAATGAATATGGCAATGTGATTTTGGCCAACAGTAACTACCTGAGTAACCGTTGTGTCATTCATCTCATTGACAATTACCTGAAGTTTAATTTGTAAGACCCTCGCCAAACTTGATATACTTATGAGCAAGAGAATGTTGAACCTACTGCTGCCATTGTGTATAGCAGTGCTGGTGGCCAACCTAAGCTGGGCACAGGCTCCGGCACCGGCGCCAGCAGCTACTTCATCCAACCTGGTGAAGGGTAAGGTGATAGATGCAAAAACCAAAAAGCCGATTCAGGGGGCATCTATAACAGAAGTAGATGCCGATGGTCGTTTCATCAAAGGTGGCCTCACCGATATTGAAGGCAACTATGTGGTGAAAGTGAGCAGCCTGAAAAACAAGATTTCGATTTCTTACATCGGCTACAAAACCATTACCGAAAACATCAATGGCCGCACCACCATTAATATTTCCTTGCAAGAAGGTGAAACGGTTGACCTTGGTGAAGCTGTGGTAATTGCTACCAAACGCAGCGACAATGGTATGGTGCCCATTCCTGAAAGAAACCTTACTACTGCGGTATCTAAAGTAAGTGCCAAAGAACTTGAAGAAATGCAGGCCGCCAGTATCGACCAGGCTTTGCAAGGTCGTTTGGCAGGTGTTGATATTACGGCTTCCAGCGGCGACCCCGGTGCTGCTATGAACATCCGCATTCGTGGTACATCTACCATCAATGGCTCGGGCAATCCACTGATTGTGGTGGATGGCATGCCATACGAAACTGAAATTCCCGGCGATTTCAACTTTGGCAATGCCGATGAACAAGGCTATGCGCAGCTCCTCAATATTTCACCTGCAGACATTCGTGAAATCACGGTATTGAAAGATGCTGCTGCAACAGCCATTTGGGGTTCAAGAGCGGCCAATGGTGTACTCATCATTACCACCAAGCGTGGCGCCAAAGGCAAGCCAACCATTACCTACAACTTCAAAGGTTCTGCCAGTTTGTTGCCTGCTCCCATTCCCATGTTGGATGGTGGTCAGTACACCACGCTTATTCCTGAAGCTTTCATGAACAGGAATGGTAGTACGCTCAACTCGCAGGCTGTACGTGAGTTTAACTACGATCCCAATGATCCTTACTGGTATTACAACTACAGCAACAATACCAACTGGATAAATGAAATTTCAAGAACAGGTATGTTGCAAGACCACACCGTATCTATGACAGGTGGTGGTGAAAAAGCAAAATACTTTGCATCGGTTGGTTACTTCGGACAAACAGGTACCACCATTGGTACAGACCTGCAGCGTATCAACTCTCGTATCAACCTTGATTATACGGTATCAGACAAGATTAAATTTTTCACCAGCATCGCCTTTACACATACCGATCAGAGCCGCAACTACCTGAGCTCAAATGATGGTGCTATCCGCAACGTGGCGTATTTGAAAATGCCCAACATGAGTGTGTTTGAATACGATGAACTGGGCAATTTGTCACCCAACTATTTTTCGCCGGCGCAAAATATTCAGGGTCAGTATAGCCGCATTTACAACCCCGTAGCCATGGCCGATAAAGCCAAGTTTAGTGTGTTGGGCGAAAGAATTGTACCACGTTTTCAAATTGATTATGATATCGTGAAGCGGGTATTGAAAGCCACATTTGATGTGCAGTTCGATATCAACAATACCAAAAACAGCAGCTTCCTGCCACAAATTGCCACGGGTCGTCCTTCTACCGAAACGGTAGTGAACCGTGCTTATGATGGCGATATTGATTTGTTTACGGTGGCTACCAAAACCAGTTTGGTATACACGCCGCAAATGAAGAACAGAGATCATAACGTGATTGCATTTCTGACATTGCTCAGCAACGATTTCAAATCGGTGAATCAGGAAGTAATGGTATCGAACACACCCTCTTCATTGCTGACTGATCCCAGTGTTGGCGGCCGTACGCAAAACCAGGAACTCCGTGCTGTGTCTGGCATCAGCCAAACCCGCAGTATTGCTGGTGTACTGAGTGCTCAGTATGGTTTTAAAGACAAGTATCTGATTAACGTAACTGCACGTGGCGAAGGCAACTCACGTTTCGGTCCCGATTACCGGTATGGTTTGTTTCCATCGGTATCGCTCCGCTGGCGCCTGAGTGAAGAGTTTGGTTTGAAAAACTGGAAAGCCCTCGATGAATTGAGCTTGCGTGCCAGCTACGGCCAAAGTGGTAATGCACCCCGCAGAGATTATACTTTTTACAACACGTACAATACCTACGGCTGGAACTATCAGGGACAAAGTGGGGTAGTACCATCTAACATGGAGCTGCGCAACCTGCGTTGGGAAACGGTACATGGTAGCAACATTGGTGCCAACATCAGCCTGTGGAAAGGCCGTGTAAGAAGTGACATTGAAGTGTACCGCAACCGTACAGAAAACCTGTATTTCGATGGACTGCAAATTTCTTCGTTCTATGGTTTCAACAATGTAAACATGAACGTGGGTACGCTAGACAACCAAGGTTGGGAAGTAGCCGTATGGACCATTCCTTACAAGTCGAAGCAGTTTACTTTCGGATTTGATTTCAACCTCAGCCGCAACGCCAATATCATTCGTGAAATTTCTGAGTACTATCCAAGTCAGCGGGGCAACCTGTCTGTAAATGGTGAGTACCTCCGCATGCTGCAGGTTAACAATCCATTTGGTGCATTCTATGGTTTCCGTTTCAAAGGGGTTTATCCTGATAAGGAATCTACCGTTGCCCGAGGACAAGATGGTAAGCAAATCATTGGCCCCAATGGTCAAACCATTTACATGCGTTTCAACTACCCGTCTATTGATTATGTTTTTCAGCCTGGAGATGCCATGTATGAAGACATCAACAATGATGGCAACATCAACTACATGGATGTGGTGTACCTCGGTAATAGCAACCCCACATTGTCTGGTGGCTTTGGTCCCTCATTCACCTTTGGTAGTTCATTGCGCATTTCTGCATTCTTCAACTTCCGTTACAAATACGACGTAGTAAATGGTACGCAAATGCTGACCACCAGCATGTTCAACTTCGACAACCAGAGCACTGCAACACTACGCCGCTGGAGAAAAGAAGGTGATGTAACTGATATTCCAAGAGCAGTTATTAATGCCGGTTACAATTGGCTGGGAAGCAGCCGCTATGTAGAAGATGCATCGTTTGTTCGCTTCCGTACCATTACGGCCCGCTACACCTTCAATAAAAAAGTGTTGGGTAAGCTGAAGATGAAATCGCTGAGTGCATTTGTAACTGGCGAAAACCTCTTTACACTCACCAAGTATAAAGGTCAGGATCCGGAAGTGAGCATGCGTGGTGCCGATCCGTTCCGTGTGGCCATTGACTATACCATGACGCCACCTGCCCGCATTTTCACCCTTGGCCTGCAGGCTGGTTTCTAAAAAGGATTGTTCGGATACATTTTCAATATTCTGCCATGAAATTCATTTTAAAATATTCACTCTTGTTGTTGCTGTTGGCTTCGGCTTCTTCCTGTAAGAAGTGGCTCGAACTAAAGCCCCAGGATGGCATCATCCGCGAAGAGTTTTGGAAAACAAAAGAGCAGGTGGATGCTGCTGTTACCGGTATTTACTCCAGCATGATGGGAGGTACGGTAAGCAACAATCTGGCTGTAGAAAGAGCATTACCCGAGTACTTCTTTTTGTGGGGTGAAGCACGTGCCGATATGATAGCGCCTACTGCAAGAGCTGCTGTAGAAGAAATCGATTTTACCACCATGAACATATTGCCGCAAAACAATATTGTGAACTGGCGGTTTGTGTATCAAACCATCAACTATTGCAATACGGTTATTGAACTGGCACCGGGTGTTTTGAAACTCGATCCCACGTTTACACAGCAGCAGCTGGACAGGGCAGTAGGGCAGGCCAAAGCCATTCGGGCTCTCATGTATTTTTATTTGGTAAGAACGTTCAGAGATGTACCGCTTAAATTGACGGCAACGGTTTCTGATCAGGATTTGACACCCATTGCCAAATCACCGGCCGACTCTGTACTCAAGCAAATTGTAACAGATTTGAAAGCTGCTGAAACAGGCGTACCGGCTACCTATGGCAGTATTGGCACCGACAAAGGACGCATTACCAAATATGCAGTAAATGCGCTGCTGGCCGATGTGTATCTCTGGAAAGATGATTATGCCAATGCCATAGCAGAATGCGATAAAATCATCAACTCTGGTCAGTTTGGTTTGGTGGCCGGCGATGCAAGCTGGTTCGACAAACTGTTTGTAACAGCCGCTTCTCCAGAGCACATTTTCGCCATTCAGTTTGATGCGCAAAAAATCAACTCCTTTTACTTTATGCATGCCACTGCAGGCCGCAGATGGACAGCCGCTGCACACCTGATGGAAGCAGTGTACGGCATTGATATTGTAAATGCACCACCCAAAGTAGATATCCGCGGTGATGGTGCTTCGCTCCGTGCCGGCGACCTTACCATTTGGAAATACGTAGGCGCCAATAGCAGCAATACATTACGCAGTGCAGAGCAATCTACTGCTCCATGGACTTTTTACCGCTATGCAGAAGTATTGCTGATGAAAGCAGAAGCACTGAATGAGCAAGACAAACCACTGGAAGCATGGGAGCTGACGAAGCAGGTTCGTGAACGTTCAGGTGCCTTCGATTTCAAAGGATTGCCCGATAGCACCAGCAAGCAGGAAATGCAAACGTTCTTACTGGAAGAAAGACAACGTGAATTTGCGTTTGAGGGCAAACGTTGGTTTGATGTGCTCCGTGTAGCCAAGCGCAACAATTATCAGCGGCTCGATTTGCTGTTGGAAATGGCAGGAACCAGTGTTCCTCCGGATAAACAACAATCAGCTTTTGCCAAACTCAAAGACAAAAACAGCCACTACTTACCAATATACCTGTATGAAGTTCAAACCAACAAACTGTTGGAACAGAATCCATTCTACAAATAACAAAAGCCTGCTATGAAAAAACAATTTCTATCACTCATTCTTCTCGCAGTTTGTGGCTTTAGCATGGTATATGTGCAAAGCTGCAAAAAGGAAGAGTACACTATATCCACCACAGCGGATGTAAACATTGTGGGATATCTGGACAAGCAGCCAGATAGCTTTTCATTGTTTCGCCAGATACTGGACAGAACAGGTACTGCGGCATTCCTGAATGCCTACGGTAGCTATACCTGCTTTGCGCCAACCAACAGCGGTGTTCGTCAATACCTGAAAGATATTGGTGCAGCCTCTGTAGAAGCAGTAAACGTAGATACGCTGAAAGACCTGGTGCGATTTCACTTGTTGGAAGACACAATTTCTACCGGCACCTTTACCGATGGTAAAATGCCAGTGCCTACCATGCTGGGCCAATACCTGATTACAGGTGTTGCCAGCAAAAATGATGTATCCAGCTACTGGATTAACCGTCAGGCATTTGTGCTGCAAAGCAATGTGCGGGTAGGCAATGGTATTGTGCATGTCATTGACAATGTATTGCGTGCCGCCAAAAACAGCATTGCTGCGCAAATTGAGGGCAAACCTGAGTTCGGCATTTTTGTACAGGCATTGAAAGAAACCGGTTATTACGATTTGCTCAATACTGTACAAACCGGCACCAACCGCGACTGGATTACCGTGTTGGCAGAAACCAATCAGTCGCTGGCGGATAGTGGTATCCTCAGCTATGCCGAACTGAAAGCGAGGTATTCACAAACCGGAAACCCTGCTGATAAAAAAGATAGCCTGAACATGTATGTGCAATACCACATTTTGCCAGGGCTGAAATATTTAGCGGATGTGATTTTGAACAGTTCGCACCTCACATTGCTGCCGCAGGAAGTGGTAAGTGCCAAATTGGAAGACAATATGGTACTCATCAACGATGACATCTTCAATGGTATATATGAAAAAGGTTCTGAACTGCTGAGAGCCAGTAGTGACAACTCTGCCGCCAATGGTGTATGGCATACGGTACGTGGTCATTTCGTAGCGAAGTATCGTGCTCCGCAAGCCGTGTTTTGGGATGTAAGTTCTTTCGATGAAATCAGGAAGCTGCCACAGTTTTACAAAAAGGCCAATACCACTTTTGTAAAAGCCAATGATTTGGACAAGCCCATCAAAGACATTGACTGGGGTTACAACTCTGCAGGTACAACTATGACCTACAGTTTCAGTGCATCATCTTCCATTACCAACCGTGCTGTAAACAATGACGTGAATATTTTGCCATTAGGACCTCCGCTTCGAGCATTGTGGTGGGAGTACAAAACTCCTGTAGTAGTAAAAGGCCGCTATAAAGTTTGGGTATGCTACCGTACACAACGTCAGAGTTCATCTTCTACTTGTGTCAACAACGTACGCATCAATGGCGAACTGATGCAGCGTCAGCTCATCTTCACTGAGTTTATACCAAGTGGTACAGATGCTGAACGTGAAGCCATTGGCTGGAAGCGTTACACATCTACTGTTGATAATAACTATGCATCACGTTTGTTGGGCGTTGTAAATATTGCCACTACAGGTCGTCAGGTATTTCGTTTTGAAGCTGTGTCGGGTACACAAAACACCAACAACCTCGACATGATTCAGTTTATACCTATTGACGACAATCAGATACTGCCCCGCTTTGCACCAGATGGTACAATGGTTTGGCAATAAATAATTAGCTGTTTCTGCTGAAGCACAAATGAAAGACAATGATGAAGATGCGAACATATAAATGGCTGCTGCTGGGTGCATTGAGCATGGGCGTTGCCTGTAAAAAAGATTGGGATCAGCACAATGCTGTAACCGGAGAAGGATTGAACAAGACACTGAAAGAACTGATGTCGGGCATCAACAACCTGAGTAGGTTCGAACAATTACTGGCGCAATCTTCTTACGCCAACCTGCTGTCTTCTTCCAAAAGTTTCACGGTGTTTGCGCCCACCAATCAGGCGCTTACAGCCATCGATCCTACCATTACTAATGATACTGCCCGGCTCAATCGTTTTTTAGCGAATCACATAGCCGATTTGCGGTATTTAACAACAGACGCAACCGACACGCTTCGTGTATTGATGCTGAATGGTAAGTACAATAATTTCTACAACAACAAAGTAGAAGATGCAGGAATTACCACTGCCAATGTAATCGGCAAAAATGGCGTAATACATGTTATAGATAACATGCTGCCCAACCGCCTGAATGTGTGGGAAATTCTCACTACAACGGCACAGGTGCCTGCCAAGCAGCAAGCATTACTTTCCAAAATGGCGTACGACGGATTTGATCCTTCGCTGGCTGAGCAAATTGGTGTGGATGCAATTACTGGTCAGCCCATTTACAAGCCTGGTACTGGTATTGTAAAGCGCAATAAGTTTTGGGACAAGGGTGTATGACCTGCGCAATGAGCAAAACCAATACACCTACTTCGCTCTTGCAGACGATGCATATGATGCGGAGCTCAATAAGTACAAGCCATTTTTTGTAACAGGCACCGCTGATAGCACCAATGATTTGGCTGGTTTTACCATTGTAAAAGATTTGGCCATCCGCGGGTTGTATACACAGCAGCAATTGCCCGATACCATTGTATCAAGAGCTGGTGTAAAAGTGCCCATTGATAAATCGGCAATTGTCAGCAGCATCAAAGCCAGCAATGGTATTGTGTATGTGATGAGCAAAGCAGAAGTAGCACCGGTAGAAAAATTCAAAACCATCGTGATACAAGGAGAGAACCCCAGTGGTACCAGTCACGACCGTCGTTCCAATACTTTTTATCGGGATAGAATCAATCCGTTGACCGGCTTGCCTTACCGGGATATTCTGGTAAGTGGTCATGGTGTGGCATTGTTCAATTTGCGGTACCGCTTGAGCGAAGTGCCCTCTATGAAATTCAAAGCGTACATCGTAGCGGTCAATGATTTTCAAACGGCCACATTCACACAGCGTTTGTGCCCCGGTGCTGCCAATAGCACGGTGTTTCCGTACACCACTATTGCAGTCAACAATCCTGCAGAAGTATTGATAGGAGAGTTTACGGTAAGTAGTTTCCAAAACTTTTACGACATCTATCTGGTAGGTGCCAACAGTACTACTGCTGCGGCCAACCCGTTGTTGTGCGATTATATAAAATTGGTGCCCTCGTTGTAAGCAACAGTAGCATCAGCATTCTGAACGTTGTTTTTAATACATAGCGAAATGCGTAAGTTTTTGACCACTTCTTTACTGGCACTCAGTTGTTGTATTGCACAGGCGCAAAGCCAGGGCAAAACAAAAGCCGATTCGGTAAAGACAACACAACAAACCATCGTGGTGAAAGGCATTATCAAAGATGCCGCTTCCGGAAAGCCAGCCGGTGGTGTTCGTGTTTCTGTAACAGGATTTTCTGCAGACATCTCCGATAATGATGGTAGCTTTTCTATTAAAGTGCCCGATCTGCAAGCACAGCTAATGGTGAATGGAGAAGGTTTTCAAACCAGAATAGTTCCTCTCAAAGGCCGCAGTCAGGTAAATATTGCTCTCAACAGCGAGTCGCATGAATCGGTGTATGAAGCCATCACCATGCCAACAGGTAAGCCTTTGCGTAGCGAGGTAACTGCTGCTGCATCACAAGCCTACTTTAATGGCGCCTGGGAACAACCGGCAGAAATACCTGATGCGATGTTGCAGGGCCGTGTTGCCGGCCTCAACAGCATTCGCAGAAGCGGTGCTCCCGGTGCCGGTGCCAGTTTAAATCTTCGTGGTTTCAACTCACTATATGGCACCAACAAACCACTGCTGATTGTAGACAACATGGTGTATGATTACAACGATTATGGTGAATCTATCATTGCTAATAACTACACCAACCCACTGGTATTTATTGATGCAAAAGACATTGAGAATTTTACAGTGTTGAAAGATGCATCATCCATTTACGGTACAAAAGGTGCCAATGGGGCCATCATCATTACCACCAGCCGAGCCAGACAACAAGCTACCAAAATTGATTTTGGGGTGTATGCCGGTGCCAATGCGGCTCCCAATGCATTGCCTGTAATGGATGCCACTGCCTACCGCAGTTATCTGGCAGACATGCTGCAAAGCAAAGGCATGAGCAGTGCTGCCATTGCCGCCATGCCTTTTATGATTGATGATAAAAACAATCCGCAATATTTTGCTACGCACAACAATAACAACTGGCAAAACAAAGTGTTGCAAAACAGCATCAATCAGAACTACTTTTTGAAAGTAACCGGTGGTGACAACATAGCAACTTATGCTTTGAGTATGGGCTTTGCCGACAACAAAGGTATCATCAAAAACACCGACATGAAACGCTACAATACCCGTTTCAATGCGGAGATGAATTTCTCTCAACGCTTTACCGGTACTGCCAATCTTTCATTTACCTACAACGAACAAAACCTGAAAGATCAGGGCATTGCCAACAATACAAACCCATTGTATCTGGCGTTGATAAAAGCACCATTTTACACCGACAGAGAAGTGAATGCATCAGGAGAGGTTTCGCCAAACGTGAGTGATGTAGATGGCCTGGGCGTAGGCAACCCCAGTGCATTGATTGATTTGATGCAGGCTTACAACAAGTACTATCGCTTCTTTGGTTCATTTGGTTTCAAGTATGAAATCAGCAATAAGCTTTCTGCCAGTACTTTGTTTGGTATTACATACGATAAAGTGCGGGAAAACATTTTTGTACCACGTAAAGGTGTGCAAGATGACACCACCGCCAATGCCATTATCGAAAGCCGCTTGGGTGCACAGGTAAAACGATTGTTTTCTTTGTACAGCGATACCCGCCTTAGCTACGACAACAAGCAGAATAAACATGGTTTCAAAGCGAACCTTGGCTTGCGTTATCAAAACAACAGTGCAGAGCAAGACATTGCCAGAACTTTCAACAGTGCTACAGATGAATTGGTAAGTGTACAAAATGGTGTGAGCTTGCTGCGTCAGGTTGGTGGTAATGTAGGTTCGTGGAACTGGATGAACATTTATGCCAACGCAGAATACAGCTATCGCAATCGTTTCTTCCTGTCGCTGAATGCGGCTATGGATGCGTCTTCTCGTTTTGGAAAGCAAGCATCGGAAGGCATCATGATCAATGACGTTCCATTTGCTGTAATGCCTTCCGTAGCTGCAGCCTGGTTGGTTTCATCAGAAAAATTCATGGCCAATTCTTCTATTTCGTTGTTGCGTTTCCGGGCCAGCTGGAGCAAAACCGGCAATGATGATATTGGCAACTATAACAGCCGCCAAACTTATGCCGTGCAGAACTTGCTGGGCATGCAAGGCCTGGTGCGCAGTGGTATTGCTAATCCAACATTGCAGTGGGAAAATGTACAACGCAATAACCTTGGCGTAGACCTCGGTTTGATGAATGACCGCATTCAGTTGTTTGCAGATGTATGGCAAAATAAAACCACTAAAATGCTGGTGTATGAGCAGCTGGCTACAGCCTCTGGTTTTAATACTGTACTCACCAACAACGGCGGTATGGAAACAAAAGGCATTGATCTTGCTCTGAATGTACGAGTAGTGAACAAGCCCAATCTGAAATGGGATGTGGCGGTGAATGCATCTACTTACGACAATAAAATGACGGCAGTTCCCGGTGGAAGTTTTGTTACACAATTTGCCGGCGCTGGCATTCTTACCAAAGAGGGTGAAGCAGCCAATCAGTTTTATGGTTTGCAGGCAACCGGTGTGTACAGCACGGATGCAGCAGCAGCTTCTGCGGGCTTGCAGCGCCGCATGGCCGATGGTTCGCTTCGTGCATTTACCGGAGGTGATGTAATATTCGCTGATTTGAACCGGGATAAAATTATTGACGACAACGACCGTACTGTCATTGGCAATGCTAACGCATCTTGGATTGGTGGTTTCAGCAACCGCGTAGCATGGAAGCGTTTTACCTTTGAAGCCTTGTTTACTTTCAGCAGTGGCAATGATGTATACAATTATTTGCGTCACCAACTGGAGTCGATGAGTAACACCAACAATCAGTTGCAAAGTGCCGGCAACCGTTGGAGAAGCAATGGTCAAATTACCAATACACCCAAAGCCAGCTACGGTGATCCCATGGGCAATGCACAGTTTAGCAGCCGCTGGATTGAAGATGGCTCTTACCTGAGACTTCGCACCCTCAGTGTATCATACAACGTGCCGGTAAGTGGCAAGGGGATGGTTAAAGATTTGAACATTTACCTGCATGGCAATAACCTGCTCACCTTTACGAAGTACCTGGGCTACGATCCTGAGTTTAGTGTAAATCCAAGTGTGTTTGCACAAGGTATTGATACAGGATTGACACCACAGTTTACCAGTGCCATGTTTGGTTTGAAACTCGGATTGTAATTAAATGACAGCTAAAAAGAAACGTGTAATGAAAACGTTCAAAATATCCTACTTCACCCTCATGCTGATGGCTGCACTTGCAGGATTAGCGGGTTGTAAGAAGACGTTTGATAAAGAACCTGAGCAGGTATTGGATGTAGCCAATATGTATCGGGATGTGTATGATGCCGATGCTGCCATTATTGGTTTGTACGGAAAGTTCATGAACCTCGCAGACAGGTATGTAATACTGAATGAACTGCGTGGCGACATGCTGAACTATACCGACAATGCAGACATGTACCTGCGTCAGATTAGTTCGCACAATGTAACGGCTGATAATCCGTATGCCAATCCACGTCCGTTTTATGAACTGATTTTGAATTGCAATGATGTGCTGAAGAATTTCCTCATCATGAAGCAAGACAATAAAATGAAAGAAGCAGAATTTAATCAGCGCTACAGCGATGTTGGAGCCTTGCGTTCTTTCCTTTACCTGCAACTGGGCATTCATTATGGCAAAGTGCCGTATGTAACCAGCGCATTGGAAACGGTAGATGATATCAAGAAGAGCAGCAACTTCCCAATGCTCGAATTTGATGTGCTCATCGATAGCCTGATTTCTTTTACAGAAGCATTGCCGTTTAAAGATCCATACCCAAGTGGTACCACGCTGAACATTAATACAGATGGCTACCAGACAGCTAAGTTTTTTGTGAACAAAAAATGTTTGCTGGGCGATTTGTATTTGTGGAAAGGTGACTATACTGCTGCTGCTACCAAGTACCGTGAAGTGATGGAAACTTCTACCAGCGGTACGCAAGGTGCCCGCTACTACATGCAATACAAATTGGGCTGGAATGGTAGTGCCGAAGATCACTACATTACTTACTCCAGAGCTGGCGATGCAACTACCTTGGTTTGGGAACCTCAATGGCGTCACATGTTTCAGCGTGGTCAAGACAATGGCTTCGATTACGAATGGATTTGGGTGCTGCCTTTCGATAGTAAGTTTCAACCGGACAACTCACTGGTAAAATTATTTTCACCTGTTGGAGGCAATTATCTGGTGAAGCCTTCCAAGCAGGCAATGGATTATTGGAACAATACACCACAACGCCCTGTTTCTGGTCAAACCGGTTTTTTGCCTTACGATGCCCGTGGCATTTTTACCTGGCGAGAAATTGGCGGCCAACCCGTGGTGATGAAGTATTTGTATAACTACATCAACTATTCAACCAACACGGCATTGAATCCTTTGCAGAAAAATGGCAAATGGTTTTTGTATCGTCAAACGCACTTGCATTTACGCTTTGCTGAAGCGGCCAACCGTGCTGGCAAACATAAGATTGCCTATGCATTGTTCAATTCTGGTTTCGCTGCAGCATTTCCTCCGCCTTCTGGTGTAACGGATGTTACGCTTTACCACAACACTTTGTGGGAGCCATATCCGTTCAACTTTGATGCCCGCAACAGTGGTGGTACCGGTGTGCCTTACTATCGTTCAGATTGGTACCGCAACCTTGGTATTCGTGGCCGTGCCAACGTGCAGAACTACACGATTACAGGTACCGATAGTTTGTTGCAGATAGAAGATGGTTTGGTACAAGAAGGTGCTTTGGAAAACGGCTTTGAAGGTACTCGTTGGGCAGATTTGCTTCGTGTGGCCCGCCGCAGAAACGATCCCTCTTTTTTGGCGGATAAAGTATACCAGAAACTGCTGAAAGATGGCACGCCCGGTGCTGCAGAAACAAGAGCCCGGTTGATGGATAAAGCCAACTGGTACCTGCCTTTCAAATTGTAACAGTTATTGTTGATACAGATAAATAGGGCTATGAATGGTGCACATTCCATAGCCTTATTTTTTTAGAAATAGCGATGCGTAAAATTGCTCTGATTGGATGCCTAATGTGTTGTGTGCTGCTGGCTTGCAAAACCACGCATACCACTATGGCTATTGCGCCAAAGCCGCTGTACAGAGACAGTGTGTATGATGGTGCTGCCGACCCGGTAATAGTGTGGCATAAGCAACAGCAAACCTGGTATATGTTTTACACCAACCGCAGGGCCAATCAACCGCAGCTGGATGGCGTAACCTGGGTGCATGGCACCCGCATAGGAATAGCGAGTAGTAAAGATGGTGCCAATTGGAAGTACGTGGATACTGCCGATATTCAATATCGGCCGGTGGCTGATTACACGCATTGGGCACCGGAAGTGATGGAGCACAACGGTCTTTATCACATGTACCTCACCTACGTGCCGGGTGTGTTTGCCGATTGGAAGCATCCCAGAGACATTGTACATCTAACGAGCACAGATTTACGCCACTGGAAATTTGAATCGGTGCTAAAGCTGGCCAGCGAAAGAGTGATTGATGCTTGTGTAATAGCCCTGCCCGGTGGTGGGTGGCGAATGTGGTACAACAATGAGCTGGATAAGAAAAGCATTTACTATGCCGACAGCGACGACTTGTATCATTGGACAGACAAAGGCAAAGCGGTAGGTGACAGAGGTGGAGAAGGGCCCAAAGTTTTTTACTGGAAAGAATATTACTGGATGCTGGTAGACAATTGGGCCGGCATGAGTTTATACCGCAGTAAGGATTTAACACAATGGGAAAAACAACCGGAGCGAATTTTAGAACAGCCCGGCACTGGTGCTGAAGATGGCGCCATTGGTGGCCATGCAGACGTATTGGTGAATGGCGACCGTGCCTATGTGTACTACTTTATTCATCCCGGCAAAAACCATCCTACAGACGGATATGAAAAGCGAAGAAGTCTAATTCAGGTAGCCGAATTGACGCTTACAAACGGATGGATTACTTGTGATAGAAATGCTCCGGTAAAAATTCAATTATCTGTTTCAAAATAATAATGCCATGCAAAATTTACGTCACACATTCATGTTGTTGTTGTGTTTGCTACTGGCAAAACAACAACACGCACAACGCATTGCTGAAAAGCTTGACCGTGCAGTAAGTGCTGTGCCAATGCCCGATGGAAAAGTCTTTGTAAGTTGGCGCTGGCTGCTGGAAGATGCAGCAGTACAAGGCTTTAACGTATACAAAGCAACAGGTAAAGAGAAAGCGAAAAAATTGAATGCCACATTGGTAACTGTTACAACTGGTTTTGTAGATGAACAAGCTGACTCCACACAAACACAAAGCTATTTTGTAAAAGCTGTTGTAAAAGGGAAAGAGGCTGTGGCATCACGGTCATTTACATTGCCTGCAAAAGCGCAACCCTATTTTTCCATTCCATTACAAACGCCACAGGGCTACGCACCCAACGATGGTAGTGTAGCTGATTTAGATGGCGACGGTGTGTTTGAAATCATATTGCATCAAACAGGCCGGGGCAAAGACAACTCTCAAGCAGGTATTACTGATCCGCCAATTATTCAGGCGTATAAAATGGATGGCACTTTGTTGTGGAGCATCAACCTCGGCAAGAATATCCGGGAAGGGGCACACTACACGCAGTTTATGGTGTACGATTTGGATGGCGATGGCAAAGCCGAAGTAACCATGAAAACGGCTGATGGTACTGTGGATGGCAAAGACAATATCATTGGTGATGCTACCAGAGACTGGCGCAATGAACGGGGCTATATTTTAGCCGGCCCAGAATTCTTATCCGTTTTTAATGGACTGACCGGTGAAGTGCTTCACACTGTTGATTACATTCCTGCAAGGCATCCTTCCAGCAATCAACCAACGGAGCAAGATTTGAAAGCCATTTGGGGAGATGGTTATGGTAATCGCATGGATCGTTTCTTAGCCGCAGTTGCTTACCTCGATGGCAAACATCCGAGTGTAATTATGTGTCGGGGTTATTATACCAGAACGGTGATTGCCGCATGGGATTTCAGCAATAAAAAACTGCAATCCCGTTGGGTGTTCGATACCAATAACGGAATGAAAAACTTTGCTGGTCAGGGCAATCATAATCTTACCATAACCGATGTAGACAATGATGGAAAAGATGAAATTGTATATGGTGCCATGACGGTGGATGATGATGGCAAAGGTTTGTACAGCACGGGTATTGGCCACGGTGATGCATTGCATGTAAGCGATCTCGATCCATCACGTCCGGGGCTGGAAGTGTTTCACATTCAGGAACGTTTTGGCGATGCCGGCGCCAATCTGCGGGATGCAAAAACCGGTGAAATCATTTGGAAAAAAGCTTCTGTAAAAGCAGGGGAGGATGGCGAAGGACCCGGCCGTGGATTGGCCATAGACATGGATCCCCGCTATGATGGCGCCGAGTGTTGGGTAGCTGGTGCAGGCATCACAGGTGTGTTTGATATTAAAGGCAATAAAATTGCAGACAGGGCTCCTGCATGCAACATGGGTATGTATTGGGATGGCGATGCGTACAGCGAAATTTTGAATGGTACAACCATTGAACGTTGGGATACTGCCAGCAATAAAGCCATCCGCATTTTTGATGCTCGTCAATACAATTGCGTTAGCAACAATGGTACCAAGGCTAACCCGGTGCTGAGTGCCGATATTTGGGGCGATTGGCGGGAAGAGTTGATTTACCGCACAGCAGACAACAATGAGCTGCGTATTTTTTCTACACCAATTCCAACGCCGCATAAGCTCACTACTTTTTTGCAAGATCATCAGTACCGTTTGAGCATTGTTTGGCAAAATGTGGCTTACAATCAACCGCCACATACCAGCTATTCGGTTGCAGAAAAAGTAAAGCAGTTGGCTTCCAAAGCAGTTGCTGTTTCACAATAACAATCAAATGCCACGCACATGCATTTACGTCATTTACTATTACAGTTGATACTTGCCTTCGTTTTGGCTCATGCAGCTGAAGCGCAACAGCAGTTGCCAGCTGCCAAATGGCGTCAGCTGCATTATGCACCACAAGATGGATGGTTTGTAAAGCAGCAGGGAAAAATGCGTTTCAACCGAAGCTTATACAGTACCAATACGGCATTCAGGATTGAAGCAGGTGATGTGCCTGAGTTTGGATTGTACCTGCCCGGCATGGGTGGCAATATTCGATTGGCCATTCAGCAGGGCAGAAGCATCAAATGGGTGAATGATGCTGATAGCATAGAAACCCGATACAGGCCTGAGCACATGCAGTATGTGTTGCGGGATAAACTGTTGGGTACTGGTTCATTGCAATTGGATGTGCTGGCGATGCAAGCGGATGAAGGTCTGTTGATGCAACTGACCTGTAACAATATTGCAGCCGATGTGCAGTTGCATGTAGTGTACGGTGGTGTAAGTGGTAAAAAGTTTTCCCGTGATGGTGACATAGGCGCAGACCCCGAATCGGTTTGGTATTTGCAGCCCGGCTATTGCTCGGGCAACAATATTCGTTTTGGTACTGGCGGCACATTTACCATCACCGATCATTATGAAGAACATGTGGTGTCTGGCAGTTTTCCAACTTCGACCTCATTCGCTACCGTTGATTTGACGCAAACGCAACAGGCTGCACAACTATTGACGGCTCCGGTAGCCATCAACCATCCGGTACTAAAAGCTTCGTTTTCTTTGAATGCTGATGCGCCGCAATGGTTGCAGTGGACGCCCGGTGCACAGCAAACACCGAATGGACAATTGGCGGCACAGTATCAAGAAGCGTTACAACAAATTGATCAGATAAGTGAACGGATAAAGTTGTCAACTCCTGACGAGTGGATCAATCAGTTGGGGCCTGTTTTGGCCAATGCTGGAAATGCCATTTGGGATAATCCTACTTACATGCATGGAGCAGTAGCGTGGCGTATGCGATTGCCCGGATGGCGTGGTGCAAATGTTGCCGATCCGTTGGGATGGCACGACAGAGCCCGTACGCATTTTGAAGCGTATGCCAAAAGCCAAATCGTTAATCCTTCAGCCGGACCGGTAGTGATGGATACTGCTTTGAACCTTGCACGGCATCAGGAAAAAATTGGCAATGCAGTTTTTAGCAGTGGCTATATCTGCAGAAATCCCAATGGCGATATCCGGCCACACCACTATGATATGAACCTGGTGTTTGTGGATCAGTTGCTCACACATTTTGAATGGACGGGTGACACAGCATTTGTACAAAGCATGTGGTCCTTGCTCGAACGCCATTTGGCATGGGAGAAAAGAAATTTTGATACAGATGATGATGGTTTGTACGATGCTTACTGTTGTATTTGGGCAAGTGATGCATTGCAGTACAGCGGCGGCGGTGTGGCACATTCTTCAGCGTACAATTACCGGGCATTTAGTGCCGCTGCCAGGCTGGCTGCACTTATTGGTAAAGACGGCATAGCGTATGCTGCCGAGGCCAATAAAATTATGAATGCCATTCAGCAGAATCTGTGGTTGGCGGATAAAGGATGGTTGGCAGAATACAAAGATGCATTGGGGCATCGGCTTGTGCATCCCGCAGCTGCTTTGTGGACGGTGTATCATGCCATTGATTCCAAAGTGCCCGATCCATTTCAGGCATGGCAAATGATGCAATACGTTTCTCATGAAATACCTGCTATCCCATTCAAAATAAAAGGCGTTCCTGATTCTTTTTTGTTGCGCAGTACTACCAACTGGCACCCATATGTATGGAGTATCAACAACGTGGCATTGGGTGAGTTGATGCATACATCGCTGGCGTACTGGCAGGCTGGTGATAACGAGCAGGCATTTAAGCTGTGGAAAAGTAGCCTGATGGAAAGTTTGTATTGCGGTGCAGGTCCCGGTGCCTTTCATCAGCTCTTGTCGTTTGATGCTGCCCGTGGCGAACTCTACCGCGACTTTGCCGATCCTGTAGGTGTAGCCGCCAGAACTGTAGTGGAAGGATTGTTTGGTATTAAACCCAATGTACTGGAGCAACGCTTGCTGATTGAACCGGGCTTTCCAAAAGCATGGCAGCATGCCTCATTATCAGTGCCCGATATTCAGGTGTCGTTTAAAAGAAATGGCATAGAAGAGTTGTGGGATATTCATCAACAATGGCCGGTGAAAATGCAAACGGCGTTGCGCATTCCTGCCATCAGTACTTACTTACCAACGGTATTGGTAAATGGAGTGCAAGTGCCCGTTCAATTTGATGCAGCACATATTGGTCAGCCTCTACTGAATATCGAATTACCGGCGGCAACGCATTATGCCATTCGAATTGTTTGGAGCAATGCCACTTTGCGTCCATTGCCCAAAACCACATATCAAGCTGTGCGGGGAGAAACCTTGAGCATGCCATTTCCGCTGCTTAAAATTTTGCAGCTGAAAGATCCGCAAGGAGTATTGCAGCAAGTAAAAAATACACAGTCAGGCATACAGGCAAAAGTGGTGGGTCAATTGGGAAGCCGTCACCTGTTTGTACAAGTGCAGCACGGAGCTGCTATTTGGTGGCAGCCGGTATTGATTCAGGTGAATCCTGCTGCAGCCATTGTTTCAAAAACAAACTTGAACGGCGCTGTACAACTGCAATTGAATTTGCCTGCAGCAGTAAAGTCTGTTGTTGTTAATGGTTGGCAGCAATCAGTAGCCCTGCTGTGGCAGGCAAGTAAAAGACAGCTTCGTATACCGGTAACTGCATTGCTGCCCGGCACCAATCATATTGAACTGGGTTTGGTAAATGGCACTAAACAATCTCTGCAGTTTATTGATTGGCAGATAGGTTTGTCAACCAATACTAAAACAACAACCATTCAGCTTGGTGCTATGCTGAATGCAGCAGTTACTGATATCTTTCAGCAGCGCTATGCTTCGCCACGATTGGCAGTGCCAACCCTGCAATTGCCATTGCAAGGTTTTGGTCAATGGTGTTATCCGCAGGCCACTGCCAGTATCAGCGATACTGGATTGCGCAAAAAAATGCAATTCAACGGTTCTGTATTGATGCTGCCCAACGGTGTGAGCTTTTCAGTTCCTTCTACAACTCAAAACATTGCCTTCACCAGTATGTGGGACAATTATCCGGATGTGTTGCAAGTACCGGTGAGTGGCAAAGCAAGACATGCCTGGTTGCTGATGGCTGGTAGTACCAACCCAATGCAAAGCCGGATAGTGAATGGTGCCGTATTGGTAAAATATACAGACGGTACATTGGATTCACTGCCGCTGATCAATCCGGAAAACTGGTGGCCCATCGAGCAGGATT
Organism: Phnomibacter ginsenosidimutans; assembly: GCF_009740285.1. GTDB lineage: Bacteria > Bacteroidota > Bacteroidia > Chitinophagales > Chitinophagaceae > Phnomibacter > Phnomibacter ginsenosidimutans. The sequence continues at coordinate 2,659,995 of NZ_CP046566.1, read as the reverse complement.
ATATTGAGGACGGCTATCAGTTTGCCCGCCAAACACCAAGGCCGCCAAGAGTGCATCTGGCCACAGGGGAAGTGTGGATGACGGCCAAACCCAAATACAGCAGCATTAAAGGCATGACCAATATGGCCATTGATGGTGGTGCTGCCACGGTGGTTGATATTCCACTTCGTGCAGACAAAACTTTGCAATCCATTGCATGGAAATCCATCAGCAACGATGTTGTGATTGGAACCATGGCCATTACACTTTTACAAGCAGATTAAAAAAAAGACAACATGATACAACGACGCAATTTTATCTGGAGAACAACCTTGTTGCTGGCAACAGCTGTAGTACTGCAAGCTTTTTGGGTACAAACAGAACGCAAGCCGGTGTTGTATATCATTGGCGACTCAACTGTTCGCAATGGTGATGGCACAGGGAAAAACAAGCAGTGGGGTTGGGGCACAGTTTTACATCCTTACTTTGATACAACCCGTATTCAAATTCAGAACCATGCCATTGGTGGCCGTAGCAGCCGCACATTCATGACAGAAGGCCGTTGGGATCGCATCATGAATAATTTACAACCCGGCGATTTTGTCATCATGCAATTCGGCCACAACGATGCTGGCCCGCTGGATGATACTTCCCGTGCCCGTGGTACAATACGGGGCATTGGCGATGAAGAAAAAGAGATTTACAATCCTATTAGGAAAGTGCAGGAAGTGGTGCATACTTACGGTTGGTACATGCGTAAATACGTGACCGATACCAAAGCAAAAGGCGCCACTGCAATTGTGTGTTCGCCGGTGCCCCGCAACAATTGGCAGCAAGGGAAAATCCGCCGCTCCAATCAGGATTATGGTTTGTGGGCCAAACAAATTGCTGAGCAAAATGGCGCATACTTTATTGACCTGAATGAATTGGTGGCAGCTGCATATGAAACCATGGACACGGCAACTGTCAATACTTTATTTTTTGGCGATCATACACACACTAGTTTGCCGGGTGCTGAGTTGAATGCGGGCAAAGTAGCTGCTGGTATTAAAGCGCTGCCGAAGATGCCATTGCAAGCATATCTGAAACCATAATCATTTCACTCATTATTTTATGATTCGTTATCGTCGTGTGTGGGCAATATTTGGTTGCTGTTTGTTGTCATTGCTGGCAGTGGCGCAGCCTATCAACAGGAAAGCGGTTGTCAGCAGGCACAATGTGCAGGTGTCGTCATTCGATTCGTTGCAATCGCTGACGGTTGGTAATGGTGCTTTCGCTTTTACTGTGGATGCTACTGGTTTGCAAACATTTCCGCAACAATACCAAAAGGGCGTACCACTGGGCACACAAAGCGAATGGGGCTGGCATAGTTTTCCCAACGAACAGCAATACCGGTTCGAAGAATCTTTGCGGGAGTACAATCTGCATGGCAGAAAAGTGAGCTTTGGTGTACAAATAAAAGAGCCGCTTCGCAACAAACAAGCTGGTGATTATTTTCGGCAAAATCCACATCGGTTGCACTTGGGCCACTTGGGTTTTGAACTCATTAAAAAAGATGGCAGCATTGCCACGTCCGCAGATTTACGCAACATCAAACAGACCCTTCACTTGTGGACAGGCATTATACATAGCAGCTTTGAATTGGAAGGGGTGCCCGTGTATGTTCAAACCATGAGTCATCAAGAAAGGGATGCTATTGCGGTACAGGTGACTTCTGCATTGATACAACAAAAACGACTTCGTTTTATTTTGTCATTTCCGTATCCAACGGGTGAGTGGGCTGATGGCGGTGCTGTTTACCTGCACAACGATAAACACCGCAGCGAGTTGATTCAAAGCAGCAATCAGCAAGCGGTTTGGCAGCATCAATTGGATAGCACCCGGTATTTTGCGCAAGCCGCTTTTGCAGGCAATGCAATAGTGAACAATACACAACCACATCTTTTTTCTATCACACCCGCCGATGGCACCACATTTGGCATGTCGTTGGAGTTTGCAGCATCGTTACCTGCATCTGTAAGCAAATGGCATGAAGTACAAGCCAGCACTACCAAGGGCTGGCAGGCATTTTGGCAAAGCGGCGCTGCTGTAGATTTTGGCGGTTGCAAAGACCCACGAGCATTTGAAATAGAACGCCGGGTAGTGTTGTCGCAATACCTTACCAAAGTACAATGTGCCGGCAATTTTCCGCCACAAGAAACCGGCCTTACCTACAATAGTTGGTTTGGAAAACCACATTTGGAAATGCATTGGTGGCATGCTGTTCACTTTGCTTTGTGGGGCCGCCCCGAGCTGCTGGAAAAAAGCATGCAGTGGTACCGGACCGTGTATGATGAAGCAAAAGCCATTGCTGTTCGTCAGGGGTATGAAGGCGTACGTTGGCAGAAAATGGTCGATCATGAAGGCAATGAAAGTCCTTCTTCTGTTGGTGCATTTCTCATTTGGCAACAACCACATTTTATCACGTTTGCAGAGTTGTTGTACAAAAGCAAAAATGATAAAGCGGTTCTCAAACGCTATAGCGATTTGGTTTTTGCTACTGCCGATTTCATGGCCAGCTATGCGTGGTATGATAGCAGCAAGGGCCGGTATATTTTAGGCCCGGGATTAATACCTGCACAAGAGCGTTTTGAAGCCGTACAAACTTTCAACCCCACCTATGAATTGCATTACTGGCATTGGGCATTAACCACGGCACAGGCATGGCGGGTTCGCATGGGCATGCCACACCAGGCAAAGTGGGATGATGTGCTCCAGAAATTGTCGCCACTGCCTGTGCAGGATAGCATTTACCTCGCTACAGAAAGTGCTCCGGATAGTTACACAAATCCACGTTATTTAACCGATCATCCGGCGGTGTATGGTACACTTGGTATGTTGCCCGCCAGCAGCATGCTGGATAAGGAAACCATGCGTCGCACCTTCAATCATGTTTGGAACGTGTGGACATGGGACGATACATGGGGCTGGGATTTTCCAATGGCGGCTATGACGGCTACACGGCTAAACATGCCCGATAAAGCGGTAGATGCATTGCTCATGCCCATTCGTACAAATCGTTATTTACCCAATGGCCACAATTATCAGGACGACAGACTACGCTTGTACCTGCCGGGTAATGGTGGTGTACTTACTGCTGTAGCATTGATGCTGGCTGGCTTTGAGGGCAATACCGAAGCGCAGCCTGGCATTCCTAAAAATGCCAATTGGCAAGTGAAATGGGAAGGATTGCAGCCTTTCTTTTAAGCTATTGACGGCTAAAATCTTTTTCCAATTGCATTACAGTGTTTTTGTGCAGGGGCGTAGTGCCTGTTGCTATCACGAGCCTGTATTGCAGCTGTAAACTTTCTCCTTGTTGTAGTCTGGTTGTATATGCAGGTTTGATGGCATCAAAACTTTTTTGCGCCAGTGAATTTATAGCAAATAAACCATAACCTCTGGCATGCCAATAAGCCGGGTAGTGCAGATTTTTAGGATGATCGATAATCACCACGCTGATTGACTGCTGTTGTACTTGTCCGTGCAGCATTACCCAATTGGCCCGCTTGCCCCATACTTCGTGGCCTGTAAGTTCTGATGAAGAAAGGTAGTTGCCATTGGCACCGGATTGTTCGCCTTTCCAAGGTATTTGTAATTCGCGGCGAAGCCTTATGCCAAAGGTTCCATCTTTTACATCGCCAAGCGTAACAGGCTTGAGTGCAGTAAGCTTCGTTGTCCAGTCAATAATGTAGTAGTTGGCTTGTTTGCTGAAATGCAAGGTCGTTGTATCGAGCAAAATAGCTTGTTGCTGATTGTCTTTCCATCGGGCATGAAATTGCAATATGGCTGCTGCGCCTTTAGTTTGCGATAACAGATTATCTACCACAATGCTGCCCAATTTCCCTTTGCGGTCGGCAGCTGGCCAGAGAGAGTTGTTCCAAAAGTCGCTGCCATTTACATCTTCATACGTAAACCATACACCTACCTGATGCGGATGATCTGTAGTATCGTTGAGCAAGGGCATCAACGGATAGCCACGGCTGATGAGCACTTGGTCGGGTGCAAATATGCGGTGCAGATAGGGGCGACGCAATGTATCATCAAACCAAAACTGCGCTACACTATCGCGGCCAAACTGTATGTTGTAGCGTTTGTTGTTGTTGGCATATTGCTGAATGCTGAACGTTTGTGCATGACTTGTGCAGCAACTAATGCTCAACAATGCAGTGGCAATTATTTTGGCAACCATATGTTGAAATTCGTAATCCATTGATTTGATTTGGTGCTGCGTATTCCGAACAGCCCCTGCCGCAACGGTTGTGCATCGGTATAGCTGAACCATAGTTGATTATTCACCCACAATTGTGTAAGCGGTGGATGTACAAGCAACGTACAATGATACACGGTGTTGGGTTGTAGCAGGTAGTTGGGTTGGGTATATTCCTGCAATAGTAAGCGGTTGCCACTGCCATCGTATTTTCTAAAACGGGTAGTGCTGTTGTAATTGCCGCCAATGCCGGCGTAATACAACCGCCAACGGTCGTAGCCTTCCAGTTTACCACTGGGGTTGGCTGTATCGGTTGGTGTGGCTTGCCAAAACAGATTCACATCACTGAGGCGATAATTGGCACCGGATGTATCTGAAGGAAAGCCCCGGTCAAAACTGATGATGTACGATTGGGGCAATGATTTTTTTAACCATAACGTTACGCCATCTGCACAATTGAGCCACAGTGTATCCTGCTGCGTAAATACACGGTTGTGACTATTGTGTAGCATGTGTGCCAGCCACAGGTTGCTGTCTAAGCTATTGCCAAAAGATATGGCTGCAACATGTTTACCTTTTGCCGGCTGTGCTGCTGTGGTTAGCGCAACAGTAATACTTGCCAGCAGTACAAACATGAAGCGCCACAGCATAGTTGAACAACTTACAGCGATTGGCGCAGGGTGAGGTAAAACGGATTGTGTACATGCTGTCGGTTGTGATTTAAAATCATTTGCGCAGCAGTTTCGCCCATCTTCTGAAAATCGGTTGAAATGGTCGTGATGCCATTAAGAATGATTTTCTTCAGTGGCGTTTCATTGTACGAAATCACACCCACTTCTTTCCCCAGCTTCAGCTTCTTTTCCATGATGCGTTCGATGAGTGTCACCAAATCATTTTCCATGAGGTTGATGTACACATCGCCTTTTTCAATGGCTTCATCTTCTATGCGGTGTACCACTTTGTAGTTGAAGGCATACTGCCGGCAAAACATGGTAAAGCCACGGATAATTTCTCTCGGGTGATAAGAATCTTCCGGAAAAATGAGCTTGATAGTTTGGTATTTTTCCAACTGTGGCAAGGCCTGCTCCAGTGTGGCTTGCAGGTCTTTATCAAATTGTTCGTACACGGCACCGTAGTCGCCGGTAAAACCAGGCAGCAACTTGTCCATTAAAATGAGTTTGTCTTTGGGCAACACACTCAGCACTTCAGCCGTATTGTCTTCGCCATCGGTATAGTGGGGCACTATTACAAAATGGGTGTAATCTTCTTTGCGGTTGTAAATGAGTTTTTTGAACAGCGAAAAATCGTTGTTGTAGATGTATAGGTCAATAAGCGCCTTATCAGGCAATGATTGACTGAACGCATCGTAGATAATTTTCTTGTGAAAACTCAACTTGTTGAAGAGCAGGAAAATTTTCAATTCCTGATCCACTTCGGTACATTTAATGAAGTAGCCTTTGCCGGGCACAGAGCCAAGCACACCCAGGGCCTTCAAATGTTTGTACCCTTTTTCAGCGGTATCTCTCGAAATTTCAAACTCAAAACTTAGTTCATTGATGGAAGGCAGCGGGTCATCTTTTTTTATCTTGCCTTCGCTGATGGCATTAATGATACAGTTGGCCAGCTGCAAATATTTTGGCGTGGCAGAATAGTAATCAAAATGCAGGTACTGATAAATGACCGGTTTTTTCATAGGCGGCGCAATTATGGACTCGTTTGTGGCAGCCATTGCTGCGGGGCGTAAAGGTAGGTAATGGCGCCCTACCGAAAAGGAAGGAACTACGCAAACGCTATCATGACAGTGCATGATAGGCTGTGCTGTACAAGTATTTATTTTGATGATTGATTGATTTGCCATTTGTAAAAAGCGATTGTTCTCATGCAGGTTTTTCTAGGTGTTTTATTTCATTTTTTAGGCGGCTTTGCGTCGGGTAGTTTTTACATTCCGTTTAAGCGGGTGAAAGGCTGGGCGTGGGAAAGTTTCTGGATTGTAGGCGGCTTGTTTAGCTGGCTCATTGTGCCACCCATTGCTGCGTATTTAACCATTCCCAATTTTTCAGACATCATTGCACAAACCGATAGTTCGGTGCTGGGCTATACTTATTTCTTTGGCATACTCTGGGGCATTGGTGGCCTTACGTACGGCTTGGGTGTTCGCTACCTCGGCGTATCGTTGGGCAGCAGCGTTATCCTTGGTTTGTGTATGGTTTTTGGGTCGCTCATTCCTTCCATTTATTACGACCTGTTTCCTGCTGTAGGCAAAGACACATTCAGCATGATGCTTGCTGAGAGCTGGGGCCAAACCGTGTTGGCTGGTTTGCTCCTTTGTGTGATTGGCATCATCGTAAGCGGCAAGGCCGGTACCATGAAGGAAAAGCAACTGCAGGCCGAAGCTACCGACCCGCATGGCATGGAAGTAAAAACGGAATACAAGTTTGGCCTTGGCATGTTTGTGGCCATTGTATCTGGTGTGCTCAGTGCCTGTTTCAATTTTGGTATTGAAGCAGGAAAGCCCATGGCCGATGTAGCCAACGCTGCCTGGAAAGCTGCCAACCCCAACGAAACCGGAAACTTTCTCTACCTCAACAACGTGATTTACGTAGTGCTGCTGTGGGGCGGACTCACCACCAATTTTATTTGGTGCATGGCACTCAATGCCCGCAACAAAACTTTTGGCAACTACACCGATACCAAAACACCACTGCTGCGCAATTTTCTTTTTTCAGCATTGGCAGGTACCACCTGGTTTTTACAATTTTTCTTTTATGGCATGGGCGAAAGCAAAATGGGCAACGGTGCCAGCTCATGGATTTTGCACATGGCCTTCATCATCCTCATTGCCAACACTTGGGGGCTGGTGTTGAAAGAATGGAAAGGCGTCAACAAAAAAACATTTGCTACAGTAATAGCCGGTATCCTCATCATCATTGCATCTGTGCTGGTGGTAGGTTGGGGCAATAGCATGAAACCATAATCTTGTTTTTTCGAAACACATTGAATATGTCAACAGTTACAACTGAATTTAAACACGTAAGCTACCTGTGGGATGAAGCCAAAGCGGCCAGCATGGAAGGCGATGAAGTAGCGTTACTCATTTACCGCTCCAATATGTTGGGGGCCGATTTGCGCCTTACCAACTATGGCGGTGGCAATACCTCTTGCAAGGCTATGGCCAAAGATCCACTCACCGGTACCGAAACCGAAGTGATGTGGGTGAAGGGTAGTGGTGGCGATATTGGTACACTCAAAAAGAGTGGTTTGGCAGCGCTGTATGTAGACCGTTTGCGCAGCCTGCAAAACATTTACACTGGTTTGGAAATGGAAGATGAAATGGTCGGCCTTTTCAACCATTGCATTTACGATCTCGATAGCAAAGCGCCATCTATTGATACACCGCTGCACGGCTTTCTGCCATTCAAGCATATCGATCACCTGCATCCCGATGCAGCCATTGCCATAGCTGCTGCAAAAGATGGAGAGCAAATCACGCAGGAATTATTTGGCGGCAGCATTGGTTGGGTACCATGGCAGCGTCCCGGTTTCGATTTGGGCTTGCAGTTGAAAGCCTGCCTCGATGCCAACCCCGGCATCCGCGGTATCATGCTGGGTTCGCATGGTTTGTTTACCTGGGGCGATACTGCTTACGAATGTTACATCAATACATTGGAAGTAGTAGAGCGTTGTGCAGAATACATTGAGTCGAAAGTAGGACAAGATGCACCTGTGTTTGGTGGTCAGAAAATCGATTCATTGCCTGCGGAAAATCGCCTACAGCAAGCCGCTGCTATTGCGCCCATTCTGCGTGGCTTTTGCAGCAGCTACCAAAAAATGATTGGTCATTTTACAGATGACGAAAGAGTGTTGCAATTCATCAACAGCAACGATTTGGATCGCCTGGCACCGCTTGGTACCAGTTGCCCCGACCACTTCCTGCGTACCAAAATCAGTCCGCTGGTACTGGAGCTGTCGCCCAATGCTGACCTTACCGATGTAAAAACAATACAAGCTCAACTGGCACCCGCTTTTGAAGCTTACCGCAACATGTATGCGGAGTATTACAATACCTGCAAGCATGCCAATAGTCCTGCTATGCGAGACCCCAACCCGGTGGTGATTCTTTATCCTGGCGTTGGTATGTTCACTTTTAGCAAAGACAAACAAACAGCCCGTGTGGCCGCGGAGTTTTACATCAATGCCATCAACGTGATGCGTGGTGCTGAAGCCATCAGCGAATACACGTCGTTGCCCCGCCAGGAAGCTTTTGATATTGAATACTGGTTGCTCGAGGAAGCCAAGTTGCAACGCATGCCCAAGCCCAAAGCATTGAGCGGACGTGTAGCCATGGTAACCGGCAGTGGTGGTGGTATTGGTAAAGCCATTGCCAAAAAATATGCAGAAGAAGGGGCCTGCGTAGTGCTGAACGACGTGAATGCAGAACGCCTCGAAGAAACCAGCAAAGAATTTCAAAAACTGTTTGGTAAAGATGTAGTGGCTGTTACCCTGCTTGATGTAACCAATGCTGCATCTGCAGCACAAGCCATGCAAAATGCGAGCCTTGCTTTTGGTGGTGTTGACATCATTGTAAACAATGCAGGCATTAGTATTTCAAGAGCCATTGCCGACCACAGCGAAGAAGAGTTTGATCGACTCTACGATATTTTGGTAAAAGGGCAATTCCTCGTATCCAAAGCTGCAGTAGCCATCATGCGGAAGCAAGGTTTTGGTGGTGATATTGTCAACATCGTTTCGAAGAATGCGGTGGTGGCAGGCCCCAACAATGCAGGCTATGGTACTGCCAAAGCAGGTCAGGCACATCTTACACGCTTGCTGGCTGCAGAGCTGGGCGGCGATAAGATTCGGGTAAACATGGTGAACCCCGATGCCGTTATTGCGGACAGCAATATTTGGGCCGGTGGTTGGGCTGAAGGTCGTGCCAAAGCATATGGCATTACCGTAGAAGAACTGCCTGCTTACTACGCCAAGCGTACGTTGCTCAACGAAGTGATTTTGCCCGAAGACATTGCCAATGCCTGCTTTGCATTGGTGGGCGGATTGCTCAACAAAAGCACGGGCAATGCCATCAATGTAGATGGTGGTGTGGCCATGGGCTTTTACAGATAAGAACAGAACTTTTTCATAAGCAAGCATCGATAGTTAACCGGGCTGGCGCTTCTGCGCCGGCTCCCCTTAACTACCATTTAAACCGAAGAGTGTGATGGCAAGGAGAGCATTTAAGATGCAGTTGCATCCCGGACAGGAAGCAGAGTACAAACGCAGACACGATGAGATATGGCCAGAGCTGGCCGATTTGCTCAAGCAGGCTGGTGTAAGCAACTACAGCATTTTTCTTGATACAGAAACACGCACATTGTTTGGGGTGCTCGAAGCCAGCGACCCTGCAGCACTCGATGCATTGCCACAACAACCTATTATGCAACGTTGGTGGGCTTACATGAAAGACATCATGCAAAGCAACCCCGACAATTCTCCCGTCAGCACGCCCTTGCCGGAAGTATTTTACCTTCCCTGATGCAAGCCCTTGCGGATGCACATCAGCCAGCCCGCTGATTCGTTTCATTTTTTAAAACAACTATCATGCGTATCGCCGCCAACCACATAGCACAACACAACGAAAGCCTGCAGGCAAAACATCAGGCCCGCCTGCATGCCGTATTGCAAGAAACAGATCAGGCAGAAGCCATTATACAAAAACTGATGGCGTTTAATGTAGCCATTCCCAGTTGGGCCTTGGGCACAGGTGGCACCCGCTTTGGTCGTTTTGCCGGCGCCGGCGAGCCCCGCAATCTCGAAGAAAAAATTGAAGACGTAGGATTGCTGCATGCACTCAACAATAGCAGCGGTTCTATTTCATTGCATATTCCCTGGGATATTCCAAAAGATTACGCAGCCATTCGTGAACTGGCAGGCAGTTTTGGTTTGTCTTTTGATGCTGTCAACTCCAACACTTTTCAGGATCAGCCGGGGCAACCACTCAGCTACAAGTTTGGCTCGTTGCAGCATGTCAACAAAGCCGTTCGGGAGCAAGCCATTGCACACAATATTGATGTAATTCAACATGGTGATGCGCTGGGCTCAAAAGCACTCACGGTGTGGTTGGCCGATGGTTCCAGTTTTCCTGGGCAACTCAATTTTCGCAATGCATTTGAAAATACGCTTGAAAGCCTCGAAGTGATTTACAAAGCACTGCCTTCCGATTGGAAAATGTTTGTAGAGTACAAAGCATTTGAACCCAACTTTTACAGCATGACGGTTGGCGATTGGGGCCAAAGCCTGCTCTACGCCAACAAGCTGGGGCCGCAAGCCTACACGCTGGTTGATTTGGGACACCATTTACTCAATGCCAATATTGAACAAATTGTATCGCTGTTGTTGATGGAAGGCAAACTGGCCGGTTTCCATTTCAACGATTCGAAATATGGTGATGATGACCTGACAGTGGGTAGCATCAATCCGTATCAGTTATTCCTCATTTTTAAAGAGCTGGTAGAAGGCATGGATGCCCGTGGCATGAACCACGCCACCGATTTGGGTTGGATGATTGATGCCAGCCACAACCTGAAAGACCCGCTGGAAGATTTGCTGCAAAGCGTGGAAGCCATTATGCTGGCATATGCGCAGGCATTGCTGGTAGATGCTGCTGCACTGAAAGCAGCTCAGCTCAACAACGACGTAACGCAGGCACAAGAAATTTTGCAACAAGCCTATCGTACCGATGTGCGGCCGCTGGTGGCAGAAGCTCGTTTGCGGGCAGGTGCGGCATTGCAACCTTTGCAGCTGTACAGAAATGCAGGCGTACGCAAAGCACTGGTAGACGAACGTGGCAGCAACACAGTTGCTACCGGTTTGTAAGTTTTTGAATGAAGCCTTTCTTCAACAAGGCCGTGAACAATGAATCGACAACCTGTTATAGCAATACTGGACGTTGGTAAAACCAACAAAAAACTTTTTCTGATAGATGAAGGCTACAACATTGTAGCCGAGTATGCGCAACAGTTGGCAGAAGTTACCGACGAGGATGGTTTTCCTTGCGAGGATTTGCCAAAGCTCCAACAATTGCTGGGCGATTTTTTGCAGCAAATCATTCAGCTGACCGATTACGATGTAAAAGCGGTGAACGTGTCTGCATATGGTGCCAGTTTTGTTTACATCAATGCAGCAGGTGAGCCGGTCTTCCCGTTGTACAATTACCTGAAGCCATACAATGCTGACTTGCAGCAGCAGTTTTACAATGCTTATGGTGGCGAAGTGGCTTTTTCCCGTTCGGCGGCATCACCTGTGTTGGGCAACCTCAACTCGGGCATGCAATTGTACCGGTTGAAATACGAACAGCCGGAGCGGTTTGCACAAGTGCAATATGCGTTGCATTTACCTCAATACCTGGCGTATGCTATCAGCAAAGTGCCGGTGTCGGAAATGACCAGCATTGGCTGCCATACCAACCTGTGGAATTTTGATACACAAACGTATCAGCAGTGGGTAGCAGAAGAAGGGATGTCGGAGAAATTACCCGCCATAGTTCCATCTGATGCTGTGTATACCTGTCAGGTACAATCGCATACACTTGCCTGTGGTGTGGGCCTGCACGATAGTTCTGCCGCATTAATTCCTTACCTGGCATGTGAGCAAGAACCATTTGTATTGTTGTCTACCGGCACCTGGTGTATTGCATTGAATCCTTTTAACGCATCGCCGCTGACTGATGAGCAATTGCAGCATGATTGTTTGTGCTACCTCAGCTATCAAGGCAAGCCTGTAAAAGCATCACGCCTTTTTGCAGGGCATTTTCATGAGCAGGAAGCCAAACGCATTGCTGCTCATTTTGGCGAAGCCGATGACTTTTACAAACACATCAAGCCTGACGAATATTTGCTGGAAGCATTGCGCCAACGCGTAACTCCGGCAACCTATGAAGTACTGAACGATGTAAGTGTAGCTGCTTTTGCTCACCGGGAGTTATCCTTGTTTGCTACTGCAACCGAAGCCTATCATCAATTGATGCTCGATATGGTAGCACAGCAAGTGCATGCACTACAATTTGTGTTGCGAGGCAGTGAGCCGGTTAGCAAATTGTTTGTTGATGGTGGCTTTAGCAACAATCCGCTGTTCATGCAGTTGTTGGCTAAAGCTTATCCGCATGTGCAAGTGTATGCTTCGCAGGTGGCACAAGCTTCTGCCATTGGTGCGGCACTGGCTATTCACACACATTGGAACACACAACCCATTCCACACAATTTGCTGAAACTGACACATTATGACCACTGATTTTTTACCATAAATCTGCATGCTGCTATGTGTATCGTCGGCAGCATAGCAGCCTGTATCATCTTCATGCCGGCAACTCTTTTTTAATATGGACAACATTTTAAATACCAGCTGGCAACACCCCCGTGAACAGGTCGCTATGGTCATCAGCCGCATTTACCGCCGCGGATTGACCACAACTTCTGGTGGCAATATTTCGGTGATAGATGAACAGGGTGATATTTGGGTAACGCCGTCCGGCATAGATAAAGGCTCGCTGACCATTGATGACATTGTGTGTGTAAAAGCGGATGGCAGCATTATTGGCCGTCACAAACCTTCTTCCGAATTTCCTTTTCATAAAGCTATTTACGAGGCAAGGCCCGATGTGAAAGCCATTATTCATGCACATCCGCCGGCATTGGTGTCGTTTAGTATTGTGCGACAAATTCCCAATACCAACATCATTTTGCAAGCCAGAAAAGTATGCGGACCTATTGGCTACGCCGATTACCGCCTGCCCGGTAGTGCTGCGTTGGGCGATGTGATTGCAGGCGAATTCAAGAAAGGATTTTCTGCAGTGATCATGGAAAACCATGGCACTGTAGTTGGTGGCAGCGATTTGGCAGATGCCTTCCTGCGTTTTGAAACACTGGAGTTTAGTGCCCGCACCATTTTGTATGCCAGCATGGTGGGTACACCCAACTTTTTAACCAATGAGCAAATCAATGATTTTGATGAGCACCTGGTACAGCTCCCGGTGATGGAAAAAGCCGAACATCCGAGTGATGAACGGGCTATCCGTCATCAAATCTGCAATATTGTTCGCAGGGCTTGTACACAAGGTTTGATGACGAGTTCTTACGGCACAGTTTCTGTTCGCTGGCGGGGCAATGATTTTTTGATTACACCAACCGACGTGCCTCGTTGGGATTTGCAAGCCAGCGATGTAGTACAAGTAAAAGATGGTTGTGCTGAGCCGGGCAAAGTACCCAGTCGCAGTGCGCTGATGCACCAAAAAATTTACGCAACACACCCGCACATCAACAGCATCATTCACACACAGTCTACGTACCTCATGGCATTTGCCAGCAGCAAAGCCAACTTTAATGTGCGGACGATACCAGAGAGTTGGATTTTTTTGCAGGATGTACATAAGATTCCATTTGGACAACAGTTTGGTGAATCGGAAGCCATCATAGGTCAGTTGTCAAAATCATGTCCGGCATTGCTGATTGAAAACGACTGCATATTGGTGACGGGTGACAAATTGCTGCAAACATTCGATTATCTTGAAGTAGCAGAGTTTAGTGCCAAGAGTTTGGTGCTGGCTGCATCGTTGGGAGAAATGGTACCCATCAGTGATGAACAGGTAGAAGATTTACGAAAAGCATTTATAAAAGAATAGCATATGCGGGTGGCCTTGTTTGTGCCTTGTTATGTAGATCAGTTTTATCCGCAGGTAGCTATTGCCACCATGCAGGTGTTAGAGAAATTGGGTTGTACTGTTGAGTTTCCTCCGAACCAAACCTGCTGCGGACAACCCATGGCCAATTCTGGTTTTGAAGACCAGCAAGCGGGCTGCAATCGGGTGATAGTGGATGCATTTCGTGGCTACGATTACATTGTTGGTCCGTCGGGTAGTTGCGTGTTGCACATCAAACAGCACTTGAACCATGAAGATGAAACAACTGCTGCACAAATACGCAGTCGTGTGTATGAGTTCACCGAGTTTTTAACGGATGTACTGAAGGTAAAAATCATTGACGCCAGATTTCCGCACAGGGTAGGTTTGCATCAAAGCTGCCATGGGCAACGCGGTTTGCATTTGTCGCAAATGAGTGAGTTGGTAGCGGAACCATTTTCAAAGCCAGAGCAACTCTTGCACATGGTAGAAGGATTGCAATTGGCCAGGCTTGATCGTAAAGATGAATGCTGTGGTTTTGGCGGTACCTTTTGTGTGTTTGAAGAATCGGTGAGTGCCAAAATGGGCAAAGACAGAGTGGCCGATCATGAGCGGCAAGGTGTAGAAGTGATTACCGGTGCAGACATGAGTTGCCTCATGCATTTGGAAGGCATTTTGAAACGACAGCAAAGCCCCATTAAAGTGATGCACATTGCAGAAATATTGAACGGTGCCTGAGTAAAATTGAACAACTATTCATGAGTGTACATCTAAATAAAGCTTCACAACCGCATGCTGAATTGGCCCAACAATTCAACAAGGATGAAGATCGTGTAAACTGGCACGATGAAACCCTGTGGTGGATTCGGCAAAAGCGGGATAAGGCTGCGTGGTCTGTCCCTGAGTGGGAATGGTTGCGCCAAACAGCTTCCGATATCAAAGCACATGTACTGAGCAATATGCACGACCTGCTGACGCAGTTTGAAGCACAGGCATTGGCCAATGGCGCCAGTGTGCACTGGGCTGCTGATGCTGCAGAGCACAATGCCATTGTGCACCGCATTTTGCAGGAAAACAAAGTGCAGCAAATTGTAAAAAGCAAAAGCATGCTCACCGAAGAGTGTGGGCTGAATGAATACCTGCATGAGCATGGCATTGATGTGGTAGATACAGATTTGGGCGAACGCATTGTGCAATTGGCCGGCGAAACACCCAGCCATATTGTATTGCCTTGCATTCACTGGAAAAAAGAAGAAATCGGTGAATTATTTCATCAGCATTTACAAACACCAAAAGGCAATGCCGATCCGCAATACCTCACTGGCGCTGCCCGTATTCATTTACGCGAAAAATTTCTGACCCGCAAAGTCGCCATCACCGGTGTCAATTTTGCCATAGCTGAAACCGGCGAAGTGGTAGTGTGTACCAATGAAGGCAATGCCGACATGGGAACCCATTTAGCTGATGTACACATCGCTTGCATGGGTATTGAAAAACTGATTCCGCAGCGGCAGCACCTCGGCGTATTTACCCGCTTGCTGGCCCGCAGTGCTACCGGGCAGCCCATTACAACCTACACCAGTCATTTTCGCAAACCCGCACCCGGCAGGCAGTTGCATATAGTGCTGGTAGATAATGGCAGAAGCCGGCAGTTGGGGAGAGAGGCATTTCGTAATTCTTTGAAATGCATTCGTTGCGGTGCGTGTATGAATACATGCCCGGTGTATCGGCGCAGTGGTGGCCATAGCTACAAGTATGCCATCAGTGGTCCCATCGGCTCTATACTGGCGCCCAATCTTGATATGCGAAAACATGCCGATTTGCCTTTTGCAAGTACCCTGTGTGGCTCTTGCACAAATGTGTGTCCGGTAAAAATTGATATTCACGAACAGTTGTATCAATGGCGACAGGAATTGTACAAAGATGGACTGGCGCCGAAAGGCAAAGCAGTGTCGATGAAAATGGCCGGATGGTTGTTGGGTAAGCCTGCGTTGTACCGCTTTGCGGGCAAAGCTGCCAGAACCGTGCTGCGCCTGGCGCCGTTTATGGTGAAAAACAGTTTGAATCCATGGTACAAACAGCGGGAAATGCCTGCGCCGCCAAAGCAATCGTTTAGTGAGTGGTACGCCAAAAACAAGAAAGCCTGATGTCATCGAGAGCAAAAATATTAGCACAAGTAAAAGCCAATCAACCGGCCACTGTTGCATTGCCCGATTTGGAATTGCCTGCACATGCCGCACAGTGGGATGCGCTGCAAAAGTTTGTTGAAACCTTGTCGGGCATTGGTGGGCGTGTCATCCGCATTTTATCTGGCGAAGATGCAACGGCTACCATATTGCAGGCATTTGATGACAACAGCAATATTCTCAATGTATCGGCTACTGTACAAGGTTTTCAGGCTTTGCCTGATGCAGCGTTTGATGCACCAGCGATGTTGCAAAATGTGGACATTGCCCTGATGGATGCTGCATTTGGCGTAGCCGAAAATGGCGCTGTGTGGGTAACGGAAGCACAATACAAGCTTCGTGCTCTGCCTTTTATTTGTCAGCATTTGGCAGTGTTGCTGCCACTGCAGTCGTTGCTACCCAACATGCATAAAGCCTATCAACAAGTACAAGCCATGGGGCAATACGATTTTGGTGTGTTCATTGCAGGACCTTCTAAAACTGCCGATATAGAACAGTCGCTGGTGTTGGGTGCTCATGGCCCCAAAACCATGACCGTTTTTTTATTACCATAATCGGTTTTTTCAGGACGCAACAGGACGATTGACCACTGCTGTTCCGTATTTTGTTTGCGCAATAATTGCTTCACCAAAGAAGTATTTATTGCGCAACTGTTTTTTGTGCTTGAAAAGCCACACACAACATTGCAGCAAAACCGATTTTTCAATAACGATTGAATGAAGCCTATGAAATCATTGGGAAAAATGAGCATGCTGGCAGCAGCATGTATTTGCACTACTGCAGGTAGCCTGCAAGCACAGTATGTAAAAACCGGCGGCAGCGATGCTACTTCGCCATTGCACTTGTTGAAGCCCGATTATCCGGTGCCATACGAAACGCCTTCTCAGCAAAAAATTAAAGCGGTTGCCGATAAAGTATTTGCCTATCTCGATGCTACCACGCCGTATGCATTGCTCGATAAGCGAACAGGTCAGGTTACTACCGATTTGTCGAAGCCTGATACAAACATCATACTGCAAACCGGTGATTACCGGCTCACCAGTTATGAATGGGGTGTTACCTATTCGGCCATGTTGCGGATGAGTGAAGCCAGCGGCGATAAAAAGTATGCAGACTATACACACAACAGGGTACAATTTCTGGCAAAAGTGGCGCCCTATTTTAGCCAGATGAGCAAAGCGTTTCCGCAATACCGCAATCCGCTCAAGCAGGTACTGGAGCCACATGCATTGGATGATGCCGGTGCTGTGTGTGCTGCCATGATTAAGTCGGCCAATGGCAATTTGCAAACGCCCATGCGGCCCTTAATTGATCGCTACATGGATTTTATCAGCAACAAAGAATTTCGGTTGGCAGATAAAACCCTGGCCCGCAACAGGCCATTGCCCAACAGCATTTGGCTCGATGATTTATACATGAGTGTACCTGCATTGGCACAAATGGGCAAGTTCACAGGTAATAACGCATATTACGATGATGCAGTGCGCCAGATATTGCAGTTTAGTGAACGTATGTTTAATACAGGCAAAGGATTATACATGCACGGATGGATTCAGGGCATGGAGCCACATCCGCAATTTCACTGGGGGCGTGCCAATGGCTGGGCCCTCATGGCTATGAGTGAGTTGCTGGATGTATTGCCAGCTTCGCATCCGGGCTATGCCAAGGTATTGAAGCAGTTTCAACAACATGCTGCTGGCCTGGCAGCGTATCAATCGGGTAGTGGATTCTGGCATCAGTTGCTCGACCGCAGCGACTCTTATCTTGAAACATCGGCTACTGCTATTTATGCCTATTGCATGGCGCATGGCATCAACAAAGGATGGCTCGATGCAAAGGCGTTTGGTCCTGCTGTACTGCTGGCATGGAATGCCGTTAGCACCAAGGTAAACGACAAGGGACAAGTAGAAGGTACATGTGTAGGTACAGGCATGGGTTTCGAACCTGCGTTCTATTATCATCGTCCTGTAAATGTGTTTGCAGCGCATGGCTATGGTCCGGTTTTGCTGGCCTGTGCTGAAGTAATGATTTTGACACAGCAAAAGCATTTCAAACTAAACGACAGTGCACTCATGTTTACAGAACAGTAGTGAACAGCGTTGAAAATAATCTCATGAAAAAAGTTGGGCGATATTGGTTGTTGTTGTGGATGCTGTCTTTTTGCAGCAGACATATTTCGGCACAAACCTTGCGCTTCGATTTTGGTAATGGAAAAGCAGCGAAAGGATTTACTGCAGTTACAGCCAATGCGATGTATAGCGATGCTGCAGGTTTCGGCTTTGAGCCTGGTGCTGTTATTACGGCCGTACAGCGAAAAGGAAAAGATCAACGAACCAATGATTTTGTAACCGCCAATAAGCCTTTCTTTTTTAGTGTAAGCTTGCCCGAAGGCAACTATCGGGTGAAACTGTGGTTGGGCGATGTAGCAGGCACTTCTTCCACTATTGTTCGTGCCGAATGCCGCAGGGCAGTATTGCCGCAAGTCATCACCAATACAAAGGAAGTGAAAGAAGTATCCTTTCTGGTGCATGT
Source organism: Phnomibacter ginsenosidimutans (assembly GCF_009740285.1). Classification (GTDB taxonomy): domain Bacteria; phylum Bacteroidota; class Bacteroidia; order Chitinophagales; family Chitinophagaceae; genus Phnomibacter; species Phnomibacter ginsenosidimutans. Next base: position 2,641,385 of record NZ_CP046566.1, on the reverse strand, counting down.
GCGTGATACTATGATTGCAGGCACGAATACGCAGGTAAAAATCAAAGCCCGGGAAAGAGAATACTGGCATTGGGATAACAAACTGACGCTGGAAATAAATGACAGCTTACCAAAACTGTGTGCTTTGGAAATAACGCCGGTTCAAAATGTGCCTGTTGTGTTTTTGGCTGGCAATTCTACAGTAGTCGATCAGGCTTCTGAACCCTACGCTGCTTGGGGGCAAATGATACCTCAGCTATTTCAAACTGATAAAGTTGTGGTGGCGAATTATGCAGAGTCGGGCGAAGCACTGAACAGTTTTTTGAGTGCAAAGCGGTTGGAAAAAATACTGAGTCTCATGAAGCCCGGCGACTATTTGTTCATAGAGTTTGCCCACAACGATCAGAAGCAAAAAGGCGCTGGCATCGGCCCATGGGAAAGCTATACCAAGCTGCTGCACCAATACATTGAGAGTTGTCGTCAAAAAGGGGGGCATCCGGTGTTGGTGACTTCTATGCACCGCCGCAACTTTGACAGCAGCGGGCATGTCATCAACACTCTGGGCGATTATCCAGCGGCCATGCGTAAAGTAGCGGCCGATTTGCAAGTGCCATTGATTGATCTCAACAACATGAGTGCTCAACTCTACGAAGCATGGGGCCCAAAAGGTTCGGAAAAAGGATTTGTAATTTATCCGGCCAACAGCTTTCCCGGTCAGGAAAAAGCCTTGCTCGACAACACGCATTTTAACCCGTATGGCGCTTACGAAATTGCCCGTTGCATTGCGCAGGGTATGAGAGATATTCAATTGCCATTGGCGCAGTATCTCTCGCCGGCATTACCCGCATTCAATCCTTCGCAGCCAGATAAAGCAGCGCATTTTTATTGGCCACTGAGCCCGGTGATTGCAAAGGCAAAGCCAGATGGCAACTAACGCATATTTATGATGAAAAATAAAATAGTCATTCTCATTTGTGCAGCTTTTTTTCAGTTGAGTGTTTCGGCACAATCGCTACAGTGGCCTGTGAGTACTGCTGAAACCAAACCGTGGACACGCTGGTGGTGGCAGGGCAGTGCGGTAAATAAAACTGACATTAGCCGACTGTTGAAAATGTACAGCGATGCGGGTTTGGGCGGTGTAGAAATTACGCCCATCTATGGTGTAAAAGGCGAAGAACCCAACTTCATTCAGTACCTCTCTGCACAATGGGTAGACATGCTGCAACATACTTTGCAACAGGCTACTGCAAATGGCATGCAGGTAGACATGGCCACAGGAACGGGCTGGCCTTTTGGCGGTCCGTGGATTAGCTACGAGCATGCTTGTAAGCAAGTCATCAGTAAAAATTGGACACTACAAAAAGGCACCGCTATACCTGATAAAATTGCGGCCACACAACAGCCTTTTATCAAAGGCACAAGTACTACGCCGCCAAAATTGGAAGCCGTAAAAGATCCGGTGGAGAGCAACATCAATCTGCAACAGTTAGCCATCGATCAGGTGAAGTTTGCAAAGCCTTTGCCTTTGATTACATTGATGGCTTATCCCGCAAATGCTTCACCCATTGACATCACCGCTTTGGTAAAAGCAGATGGCAGCATTGACTGGGTAGCGCCAACCGATGATTGCAAAGTGTATGCGTTGTTTTTAGGCTGGCATGGAAAGCTGGTAGAAAGAGCCGCACCCGGTGGCGAAGGCAATGCCATCGATCATTTTAGCAAACCTGCTATCGATACGTATTTCAGCAAATTTGATGCAGCCTTTGCGGGTAAAGACATCAGCGCTTTGCGGGGTTTTTTCAACGACTCTTATGAGGTAGATGATGCCCGTGGTCAGGCCAACTGGACGCCACGTTTACTCGATGAATTTGCACAGCGCAAAGGGTATAGGTTGGAAAATTATTTGCCTGCTTTATTTGGTAAGGCAGATGCCAACAGCAATGCAAGAGTGTTGTTCGATTATCGGGAAGTGATTGCCGAATTAATCTTGGAAAACTTTACACAACCTTGGGTAGCATGGGCCAAAAAGAATGGCGCCATCGTACGAAATCAAAGTCATGGATCGCCGGGCAATACCATGGATTTATACGCAGCTGTTGATATTCCAGAAACAGAAGGAACGGAGTTGTTGCGCTTTAAGTTTGCTACTTCTACAGCGCATGTAGCAGGTAAAAAATTAGCAGCAGCGGAAGCGGCTACCTGGCTCGATGATCATTTTGTAAGCACATTGGGCGGCGTCAAAAAAGCCATTGATCAATACTTTATCGGTGGTGTCAATCACATTGTATATCATGGCACCAACTACTCGCCGGCAAGTGCAGGTTGGCCAGGCTGGATGTTTTATGCCGCGGTGCATTTCAATCAAAACAATCCTTTTTGGCAGCAGTTTCCGGCCTTGAATAAATATGTAGAACGCAGCCAATCATTTTTGCAGGCAGGCAGCATTGATAATGATGTGTTGGTATATTATCCCTTTGCGGATGCGCAAATGGAACATGGCCGCGACTTACTAAAACATTACGATGCTATGCGGCCCGAATTCAATGGCACCCGCTTTGCCCACATCAGCGAATGGATGCAGGCAAAAGGCTACGGATTCGATTTTATTTCGGACAAGCAATTACAACAGGTGAGTGTACGCAATGGGGTGTTGCATACTGGTGGCACTTCATATAAAACAATTTTGCTTCCGGGCAATCAATACATTCCGTTGGCTAGCATGCAACAGCTGTTGCAACTGGTATCCCAAGGTGCAAAGCTACTGGTGTATCATGCCATGCCCAATGATGTGCCTGGCTTAGCCAACTATGATGCGAATGCCGCAGCGTTGAAACAATTATTGTCTGGTATTCAATGGAAAGAAAATGGTGCAGTAAAAACAGCGCAGCATGGCAACGGCAGCATAAGCATGAGTGCTAATGAGCAGCATTTGCTGGATGCAGCGGGCTTTCAGCGGGAAGCCTTGGTAGATATGGGTTTGCAGTTTATCCGCCGCAACTACAATGGTAGCAAAGTGTATTTCATTTGCAATGCCAAAGACAGTGCTGTTGATGCCTGGGTTCCGTTGAATGTGGTTGCTGCAGCTGTCGGTATTTACAATCCTATGACAGGCGAAACGGGTTTGGCACAAACAAAACGAAATAGTAACGGGCATTTATTGGTGCATCTTCAATTGCCCGCTGCAGGTTCACTCTTTGTACAAGTGGGTGCTGTAAATGCGGCAACAAAATATCCGTTGTATCAGACAATTGCTAAGCCCGTCGCTATTGGCAAAACATGGGCTGTCAGTTTCGATGATCGTTTTCCCAATGCACCGGCAGCTACTACTGTTTCATCACTAACATCTTGGAGTGAATGGGGCAATGCGTTTACCTATTACAGTGGGGTGGCTACTTATCGCAGCAGTTTTGCACGGCCTGCAGGCAATGCCAAGTGGTACCGCCTCAATTTGGGCAAAGTAGGCGAGAGTGCCAACGTGTGGATCAATGGTAAAAAAGCTGGCACTGTGTTGGGTCCTGATTATACGTTGATAGTGGATGCAGCTTGGTTGAAGCCAACCAACAGCATACAAATTGAAGTGAGCAACAGCATGGCCAACCAAATGATTTTACTGGAGAAAAACGGAGTGCCTTGGAAGAAATTTTATAACACCAATTTTCCTGCGAAGCTGGCGGAGAATCGTGGTGCCGATGGATTGTTTACGCCCATCAAATGGATGCCCAAACCTTCTGGCCTGCTGAGTGAAGTAACCCTGACTGCCTTGCAGAAATTATAAATGAACATGTGTATGAAACGGTATGTATTGGCTGGATTGTTGTTGCAAATCATTATTTGTTGTAGCAATGTAATTGCGCAACAAACAGAACTGCGTTACCTCTCGGGAACAGATAATGAGCACACTGTACAATGGGATTTTTATGCACCAAAGGCCGCAACAGCGGTAAGTGGACAACCATTCCTGTGCCATCGCATTGGGAGCAGCATGGCTTTGGTGGCTATGATTATGGCCGTGATTATGTGACCTATGGTAAAAACTTTCGCTTTCATGATGAACAGGGACAATACAAGCATCGCTTCAAAGTACCCGACAGCTGGAAAGGCAAAGATATTTTCATTGTGTTCGAAGGTTCGATGACGGACACAGAAGTAAAGATTAATGGTAAGTTGGCTGGTCCGGTTCATCAAGGTGCCTTCTATCAATTCAAATACAATATTGCTGATAAACTCTTGTGGGGCAAGGATAACCTGCTGGAAGTAACCGTGAGTAAAATGAGTGCTGATGCCAGTGTAAACAACGCTGAACGCTTGGCCGACTACTGGATATTAGGCGGCATTTTTCGTCCGGTGTATTTGATGGCTTTGCCCGCTTCGCATATTGTACGTACTTCTATTGATGCAAAAGCAGATGGCAGTTTTGCAGCACAAGTATTTTTACAAAAACCGGTACAGGCTTCGCAACTTAAAGCCAGCCTATTCGATAGCAAAGGAAAGCTGGTAGCAAGTTTTCAGCAACCGGTTACGGGTAAAGATTCTGCGTTTGTATTGCGTCATCAGCTGGCGGGCATACAAACATGGAATGCGGAAACGCCCAACTTGTACAAGCTGCAATTAGATTGGCTGCATGCGGGTAAAAAATTGCACAGCATTACACAGAAGTTTGGTTTCAGAACCATCGAGATTCGTAAGGGTGAAGGCATTTTCATCAATGGCACGCAGGTAAAAATGAAAGGGGTGAACCGGCATGTGTGGTGGCCCGAAACAGGCAGGGCCGTAAATGCGAAAATTGATTTGATGGATGTGCAACTGATGAAGCAAATGAACATGAATGCTGTTCGTTGTTCGCATTACCCACCCGATCAATCTTTTCTGGATATCTGCGATTCATTGGGCTTGTATGTGTTGGATGAGTTGGCCGGCTGGCAAAAAGCATACAGTACCAAAGCCGGTGCACCATTGGTAAAAGAAATGGTAGAACGGGATGCCAATCATCCGAGCATCATCATCTGGAGCAATGGCAATGAAGGTGGGCACAACAAAGAATTGGATGATGATTATGGTATGTATGATTTTAGCAAACGTCCGGTGATACATGCACATCATCGTCCCGGCAATGATTTCAATGGTATTGATTGTAACCATTACGAAGATTATTACAGCAGCAAGAAAATACTTGAAGACGAACCACACATTTATATGCCGACTGAATTTTTGCACAGTCAGGATGATGGTGGTGGCGGTGCTGCTTTGTACGACTTTTGGGAGCTGCATTGGAAAGCGAAAAAAAGTGCCGGTGGATTTTTGTGGGCACTGGTAGATGAGGGATTGGTAAGAACCGACATGAACAACCTTATAGATGTAAATGGCGTGAATGCACCAGATGGCGTATTGGGGCCACATCGGGAAAAGGAAGGCAGTTTTTTTGCCATCCGCGATATTTTTTCACCTGTAAAAATCAGCTGGCCCGATTTGCTGCCTGCCAGTTTCGACGGAACAGTGGCTCTTGAAAACCGGTATCATTATAGCAACCTCAATAGTTGTGTATTCAAATGGCAATTGTTGAATTATACCAAGCCATACAGCGGACAAAAAGGTGCCAGTGTGTTGAAAAAAGGCAATGCTGCATCACCCGATATTGCTCCCTTGAAAACAGGCAATTTATCGCTGATGCTACCCACTGATTGGCGCAACTACGATGCGTTGGAATTGATTGTTGTTGACCAGCACGGAGCAGAAGTGATTCGTGATATCCGGCGCATAAAAAACAATCAGGCCTTGTTGACTGCGGCCATGAGCCGTAGCGGAAAAGACAGCGTCACAATTGCAGACAACGATACATTGATTACGCTGAAATCAGGCCCGGTAAGTATTGCCATCAATAAATCTACTGGCTTGCTTGAAAAAGTGGCTAATGCAGACCGTGGCCCATTGTCGTTTGCCAATGGCCCTGTGCTGGTAGGTGGTGATGCCAAAGTGCAGTCGGTTGTTGCCGGCAAGCAAGGTGCCAATGCGGTAGTAACGGTTACTTATACGGGCACTATGCAACAAGCCGTGTGGACCATGCAGCCCGGTGGTTGGGTGAAGCTGGAATACCAATATGCACCCGTAGGAACGCAACAATTTGCAGGCATTAGCTTCAGCTATCCTGAAAACTTTATGCTGGGTGCCCGCTGGTTGGGCAACGGGCCTTACAGAGTTTGGAAAAACCGGATGTTGGGCGGTCGGTTTAGTGTACATGAAAACATGAACAACAATACCATAACCGGTAGCTATCCATGGAATTTTCCAGAGTTTAAAGGTTATTACGCCAACATTGCCTGGATGGAAATGAATACGGTAGAAGGAAAATTCTTAATGGCCAGTGAAGACGACAGTTTGTTTGTCCGGTTGTTTAACTTCTACGGATTGAGCGGTCCTAAACCACATCCGGTATTGCCTTCTGGCGATATTTCATGGCTTGATGCAATACCGCCCGTTGGTACCAAGTTAGCGTTGGGTTTAAACACCAATACCAAAGTGTTAGGTCCGCAAAGTGAGCCCAAAGTGTTTGACGGCAAACCTATCAAACACACATTGTGGTTTTATTTTGGCCTGCCTTCGCCCGAAGATCAGCGGCAGCAGTTCACCATGCCTTCAGTAAATGATTTGTTGTAATGAAACGGCGGTTTTCATTTTTCTTATTGCTCTTTTGCTTTGCCTGTATGCATGTTTCAATTGCTCAGGATAGTGTGTACCTCTTTGCTTATTTCAACAACAATGGCAAAGACGGTCTTCACTTGGCATATAGCGAAGATGGCTATACCTACAAGGCTATCAAAAACGATAAATCATTGCTGCGACCTGTGTTGAGCAAAGACAGCCTGATGCGTGACCCTTGCATTATTCAAGGCATTGATGGCCGCTTTCATATGGTATGGACAGTGAGTTGGAATGACCGCGGCATTGGTTATGCGTCCTCATCAGATCTTATTCATTGGAGTGAGCAGCAATACATTCCCGTGATGGCGCATGAAGACAGTGCACTTAACTGCTGGGCACCCGAAATAACGTACGATGCCAAAAAGCAACAGTACATTATTTATTGGGCTACCACTATTCCGGGTCGTTTTGCAGCAGGTAGTCAATCTGGCGACGGACGCTACAATCACCGCATGTATTATGTGAGCACAAAAGATTTTCGCAGCTTTAGCCAAGCCCAGTTGTTGTATGATTATGATTTTAGTGTGATTGATGCCAGCATTTTTCTGGTTGGCAAACGCTACGCCATGCTGTTGAAAGATGAAACCAAAACGCCGCCACAAAAAAATCTGCGCATCACCTTCAGTAAGCATGCACACAAAGGTTTCAGCAAACCTTCTGCACCTATTACGGGTAAGTATTGGGCTGAAGGACCAACTGTGGCAAGAGTAGGTGAGCAGTGGGTGGTTTACTTTGATAAATACACCAGTCATACTTACGGTGCGGTTGCTTCCAAAGACCTCATTCAGTGGGAAGACATTTCAGACAAAGTGCATTTTCCGAAAGGCATCAGGCATGGTACGGTGTTGCGCATCAGCAGGGCAACGCTGCTGCCATTGCTGGCTTTGTAAATATGAATTACAATTTACATCCTCTTGCCATCCACGCTCATGGCAGTAGGATTTTTGCTTTGGTAAATCATAGCATGTGTTGAGTAATGTCATAATGTGTCCTGATGTAAGCATTTACTTTTCGGGTGAAAAAAGTACACATCATGCAACAGCAACAACATACTTCGCATCCCGACCCTACAGCACTGGGTTTATTTGGTTTGGCCATGGTTACACTGGTAGCTTCTTCGCAAAAACTCGGGCTTACACAAGGCACATCCATGGTGCTGCCTTGGGCTATCTTTTTGGGCGCCCTGGCGCAATTGGTAGCGGGTGTATATGATTTTAAAAAGGGCAATGCATTTGGCGGCACTGCGTTCATCGCTTATGGTTTTTTCTGGTTGGCAGTGGGTATGTCGTGGCTTATTGGTATGGGGGCTTTGGGTGACTCATTAAAAGCCGCAGCAGACTCCCGTCAGTTGGGCGTTGCTTTTATTGGGTACCTCATATTTACCCTGTACATGACCATCGGCGCTACACAAACCAACACCGTGTTATTCGCCATCTTTGCTTTGATTGATTTGCTTTTTATTGGGCTGAGCATTTCTGTGTTGTCTACCAATGAAGCACTGAAAGAAGCGGCACATCAGTTGGCTGCATATGCTGAATTACTCATCAGCCTTGCATCCTTTTATTTGTCTGCAGCCTACATTTTCAAAGCGCAGTTCGGAAAAACCTTGTTGCCTATTGGCGGCAAATTGTTTGCATCCAAGACCACATTGTAAGATGTTGAAGTAAAATGCATGCCGCCAGTTTAATCAGGGGCAAAAGAAAAGGCACTTCTTCACTGAAGTGCCTTGACTAGGGTTGTGCCCAGAACAGGAATCGAACCTGCACTCCCTTGCGAGAACCAGATTTTGAGTCTAGCGCGTCTACCAATTCCGCCATCTGGGCAGCTTGTTTCGCAACGGGTTGCAATATTACAGCGTTTAGCTATTCAGCCAACAATCGGTCCAAATATTTTTTCTGATAATACCAGGTCTTTACTTGTTGCAAGGCATTTTCGCTCAGGCTGGCCGTATCAGTACTGGTTAAAATACCTGAAACGGGCGTCTTTATTTCTGCCTGGAGGTCGTCAACCCGTTGTTTGATACTGGCCGCATCGGCACCATCCATCCGCATTTCATTCAGTTCCATTACCTCCATCAAAAAAGCGGGGGGCAGGGCAAACTTTTCTTCTTCCTCCAGCATACCATGCAGCTGCAGCACATATTTCACTGTGGCATCTTCCGTTTGAAATGTCTTCCAGGCCTGGTTAATGAGCGACGACATTTCCATGGCCTTTTCCTGTGCCTCGTCCGACTCCTGACCAAAAAAATCGGGGTGATACTGCTTTTGCAGCTTCACATAAGTGCGGGTTAGCTCCGCTTTGTTGACGGTGAAAGCCACCGGAATATCAAATAATTCGAAGTAGTTCATTATGCGTCACAATTTCAGGTAATAGTCTTTCAATAATTGTACAAATACCGGGTCGTATTGTTCTTGTTCGCCGCCAATGCTCATGTTGCTGAATGTTGCATGCGGGGCGGTACCATGGGCAAAAATGGCCATCGTTCTGAATAAATCATGTTTGGGCGTTTGCCGCACATCGCACCCATGCACCACCGTGAAATGAAGTTCTGCTGCTAAAGTGAGCATGGCTTGCTTGCGGTAAAAAGGCAGCAGCACGGCAAATTGTCCATTTGCAGCCAACAACGATTTTGCTTTCAGGAATAATTCTTCGAGCAGCAAAGCATCGGAATGATGGGCAATGTTTTTTGCATCAAAAATGGAGCTGAGCTGCAGCTCATGAAAAGGCGGATTGCTGATGATAAAATCGGCTTTCGGTTCGGCCGGCATCCAACGGATGTCTTGCTGCAATACTTCAATTTGATGGGCAAAAGGCGATGCTGCTGCATTGTTGCGGGCTTGCAACACTGCAGCTTCCTCAATGTCTACCGCTACAATGCGCATATCTGACCGGGCTTGTGCCAGCATCATACTCAGCAAGCCGGTACCTGTTCCTAAATCATACAAGAGTTTAGTTGGAAGTTTTTTTACATGTGCTGCTACCCAGGCACCAAACAGGCAGGCATCGGTGGTCACCTTCATGGCACACTTGTCCTGATGAATGGTAAACTGCTTGAATTGAAACCAGCTATTGGACATGGATGAATAGGACTTTTAGCAATGACAAATGTAGGTGAGGAAATTACTGTTGCATACAATAAAAGATAGGTGAGGATAAGAGAATGCAGAGATATGATGTAACAAATGTCACGTTGAAACGCAATGTGGGCAAGGCTTTTGGTGTATGATTCCGTGTGATTGTTATCACGAAGAAGGGTAGAAGGCGAGGATAGTTTTGCCGAAATTTTTCAGCAAGATGTGCAACAGATTTTGGAATTACATTATTAAATCGTTTTGGCAAACAGGCGTGTTGATGTTGATTGTAGTTGGCGCTACAGCACAAAACAACACCGTAAGTCTTGGTTTGCAACAGGCCATTGACAGCACATTGCAACGCAATAAAGATGTGCAGCTGGCCATGTTGGAGCAGCGCATTGCGCAGTCGAAGTACAAGGAAATGGATGCTGTATTTCTGCCTCAGGTAGATTTTTCATTTACTGCATTGCATTCAGATAATCCTTTGAACGTGTTTGGATTTAAGCTCCAGCAGCAATCAGTTCAGGCGGCTGATTTTAATCCCACTTTATTGAATAACCCCAAAAGCATTGGTGATTTTACGGCCAAGCTGCAGGTAAAGCAACCCATTCTAAACCTCGACATGATTCACCTGCGCAAAGCAGTTGCAAAGCAGGCAGACATTTATGGGTACAAAGCACAAAGAACCAAAGAATACCTCACGTACGAAGTACAAAAAGCCTACCTGCAATTACAATTGCTGTACCAGCAAGTAAGTGTGTTGCAAGAAGCCCTGGCCACTGCTCAAGCTACGGCCGTATTTGTTCAACACCGGGTAGACGAAGGCCTGATGCAAAAGGCCGATCTCATGAATACTAAAGTGATGATGACAGGCATTGAATCATCCATTGCTGAAGCGAAGAGCAATATTGCCAATGCCAGCGATTTTCTGAGTTTGCTGATGGACAAACCTTACGGAACAGTGTACGCCGTACAGCAAGGTGCAAATAGCATGACTGTAAACACCGGCAAAACTATTGCTGCAAACCGTGCCGATTTTGCGGCCATGCAAGCTGCCATTGATGCCAGCGATTTAGCAATGGCCGCGGGTAAAAAAAGTTACTTACCCAAGCTCAATGCCTTCGCCAGCTATCAGTACAACGACCGCAGCCTGTTGGGTTTTGGTTCTGGTTCTTACCTGGCAGGCGCCATGCTTAGCTGGGATATTTTCAAAGGCAACAGCACCAAAAATAAATTGGCTACGCAACAATTAGAGCGTACCCGGCTTGCTGATCAGCTGGATATACAAAGACAACAAAGCGATTTGGAATTGGCCAAAACCATTCGTCAATATGATGATGCCAACTATCGCATTGCGCAGCAGGAAGCTGCCGTTGCTACTGCTACCGAAGCTCTCCGCATGTTGAAAGACCGGCATGAGCAAGGCTTGGCCGGAAATACCGATTTGCTGATGGCGCAAAACCAATTGTCGCAGCAAAAGCTGGCTTTGGCCAACGCCATTTTCCAGCGCAACAGCACTGCTGCTCTTATCCAATTTCTCACCGCAAATACTCAATAAGCATATGTTTCACAATCAACCAAACATCCGCGTTGCTGCATTGGCTTCGCTGTCTTTCGTAGCCCTGTTGCTCACTGCCTGCGGCGGCGAAGATCCTGTGGCCGTACAAGAAAATAAAACGCCCATAACTGTTACATTGGCTACACCTTCAGGTGCGGTAAACGGCGGTATTGCAGTAAGCGGTCAGCTCGAATCGAAGCAAACCGCTAACATCAGCACCCGCATGATGGGGCATATCACTAAAATGTATGTACAGGTAGGCGATCGTGTTCGTCGTGGCCAAACCCTGGTGAATATTGCTGCCGAAGACATTCAGGCAAAACGCATGCAAACCAATGCGGCTATCACAGAAGCGGAAGCTCATGTGGCCAGTGCACAAAAGGATTACGAACGCTTCAACAATTTGTACAAAAAACAAAGTGCTACCGCCAAAGAACTGGACAACGTAACACTGCAATACAATGCTGCAAAAGCACGGTTGGAAGCAGCCCGCCAAATGCGCAATGAAGTAAATGCACAGGGTGGTTACATTGCCCTCACTGCACCGTTTGATGGTGTAGTAACAAGCCCGCATGGCCGACGATGGTGACATGGCTAATCCCGGCATGCCATTGTTGACTGTTGAACAGGCTGGTACACTACAAGTGTCAACCACCGTAAGCGAAACAGAAATTGGTGCCTTGCGTAAAGGTGCTAAAGCACAGGTGCAGGTAAAAGCCATCCAAAAAAATCTGGATGCTGTGATTACAGAAATCAGCCCTTCTGCACAAATGACCGGTGGCCAATATGTGGTAAAAATGGCCATCACCGGTGATAAAACCGGTTTGTATTCGGGCATGTATGTGCAGGTGTTTATTCCGGTAGACAAGCCAGTGCAAGCCAACAGTAGTGCAAATGTTGTGATTCCAGCAAAGGCACTGGTGCATAAAGACGAACTCGTTGGATTGTACACAGTAAGTGCCAACAATACGGCAATACTTCGCTGGGTGCGTACGGGCAAAACCGTTGGCGACCAGGTAGAAATTTTGTCGGGTCTTGCTGCAGGCGAAGGGTATGTGCTTGAAGCTGCATCGCCGTTGTACAATGGTGCGCCTTTGCAAATCAAAAAGTAAACGACCATTTATTGACCAGCCATAGGGCTACACGATCAATTACATTATTATGCAAGAAGGAATATCAGGTAAAATAGCCAGGTCGTTTATTCAGTCGAAACTAACGATCCTGTTGATGGTGGCTTTCTTACTGATTGGCGGCTACAGCACCATGCTCATGCCCCGCGAAGAAGAGCCACAGATAGAAGTGCCGATGGCCGATATTTTCATCGGCTTCCCCGGTGCTACCCCCAAAGAAGTAGAAACGAAAATCAGTGCCCCGTTGGAAAAAATGATTTCCAACATTAAAGGGGTGGAGTATGTGTACTCCACTTCTATGAAAGGGCAGGCCATGCTGATTGTACAGTTTTATGTGGGCGAAGACATTGAACGTTCGCTGGTAAAACTCTACAACGAGATTGGAAAAAACATGGATAAAATGCCGCCCGGTGTTACCATGCCATTGGTGAAAACCCGTGCCATTGATGATGTGCCTGCATTGGGCATTACTCTCTGGAGCGAAAAGTACGACGACTACCAGCTGCGTCAGATTGGTGAAGCACTGACCAACGAAGTGAAGAAAGTGCCCAACGTGTCTGATGTACGAATTATTGGAGGCCGTAGCCGTCAGGTAAAAGTGGTGCTCGACAAAGACAAGATGGCACAACACAAAGTTGATTTTCTGAGCATCAGCAATTTCATACAGGGCAGCAACGTGCAGGTAAATGCCGGCACTTTGCTCAGTAAGGATTCTGCGTACAACATTGAAACGGGCAACTTCCTCACCAATGCAGAAGACGTTGCTGCATTGGTAGTGGGAACCAACCAGCAGCAGCCAGTGTTTTTGAAAGATGTGGCTACCATTAGCGATGGTCCGGAAACGCCCAATCAATATGTGGTGTTTGGTTATGGAGCACACGATACAGCCCGCAATCAATACCATGCGGAGTATCCTGCTATTACCTTGTCAATAGCAAAGCGAAAAGGTGCAGATGCCATGCATTTATCTGAGCAAATTGTAAGCCAGGTAGAACATGCCAAAAAGCAACTGGTGCCCGATGATGTGCAGGTAACTGTGACCCGCAACTATGGCGAAACAGCTTCGGAAAAAGTAAGTGAGTTGTTGTTGCACTTATTCATCGCTATCGTAGTAGTAACCTTGTTTGTAATGCTGGCGATGGGCTGGCGTGGTGGTCTGGTGGTGTTCTTATCAGTGCCTGTCACATTTGCCCTCACATTGTTTGCTTATTACGCACTTGACTATACGCTCAACCGTATCACGTTGTTTGCATTGGTGTTTATTACCGGTATTGTGGTGGATGATTCCATCATCATTGCCGAAAACATGCACCGGCACTTCAAAATGAAGCGGCTGCCACCACTGCAAGCTGCTATTTACGCCATCAACGAAGTGGGCAATCCCACCATTCTCGCTACGTTTACGGTTATTGCTGCAGTATTGCCCATGGCATTTGTAACCGGCCTCATGGGGCCTTACATGAGCCCGATGCCAATCGGCGCTTCTATTGCCATGATGCTGTCGCTGATTGTCGCATTGACATTGACACCATACCTCGGATATCTTTTTTTACGTGAAAAAGAAAAGGCTGGTGGCAAGCACGACCATCACGGACATAAATTGGAAGAGAGTGGTATTTATAAAATCTACAAAGCCTTTATCGATCCGTTGTTGCAGAGTCGTACAAAACGCTATGCATTCATCTTCGGTACTGTAGCTATCCTCATTGGTTCCATGATGTTGTTTTATACAAAATCTGTGGCTGTAAAAATGCTGCCCTTCGACAACAAGAATGAGTTTCAGGTAGTGATAGACATGCCGGAAGGAACAACGCTGGAAAAAACAGCTGCTGTTGCACGTGACATTGCATCGTATGTAGGCAATCAGCCATTGGTAGAAAACTACCAGTTGTACGTGGGCACTTCTGCACCTATCAGTTTCAACGGATTGGTGCGCCATTACGACCTGCGCCGTGGTGATAATGTAGCCGACATACAGGTTAACCTGGTAGAGAAAGGCCAACGCAAGAAGCAGAGCCACGACATTGCCAAAGAAATGCGCCCTGCTATTCAAAAGATTGCAGCCCGCTACCACGCCAATGTGAAAATTGTGGAAGTGCCACCTGGCCCTCCGGTATTGTCTACTATGGTGGCCGAAATTTATGGTCCCGAATATGAAGGACAAATTCAGGTGGCGAAGCAAATCAAGCATTTGCTGAATACCACTGAAGATGTAGTGGATGTAGACTGGATGGTAGAAGATGATCAGCCGGAATATGACTTTGTGGTAGACAAAGAGAAAGCCATGCGGTACGGTGTAGCACCTGCACAAGTAGTAGCTACAATCCGCAGTGCGTTATCTGGTAGTGTAGTGGGTACCTTGCACAAGCCGGCTTCTTACAATCCGGTAAATATTGTGTTGCAACTGAATGATGCCGACAAAGCCAGCCTGGGTGATTTGCAACACCTGAAAGTCATCAACCAAATGGGACAGGCCATAGCCGTTGGTGATTTGGTTACGGTGCAACCTGCCATCAAAGAGAAAAGCATTTACCGGAAAAACCAGAAGCGGGTAGTGTATGTATTGGCCGATATGGCAGGCCAGTTGGAAAGTCCTTCTTATGCCATGATGAAAATTTCGGACAGCCTGAAAAATGTGGAACTGCCTGCAGGTTATTCTTTAAAAGAAGAATACACACAGCAGCCACAATTCGAAGATCAGTATTCGGTGAAGTGGGATGGCGAATGGCAGATTACTTATGAAGTGTTCCGTGATTTGGGCATCGCCTTTATTGTAGTGATTGTAGTGATATACATGTTGATTGTAGGCTGGTTCCAAAACTTCATGGTGCCTGTGGTAATGCTGGCTGCTATACCATTGTCGCTGGTAGGTATAGTACTCGGTCACTGGGCTATGGGTGCTTTCTTCACCGCTACTTCCATGATTGGATTTATTGCACTTGCGGGTGTGATGGTGCGCAACTCCGTGTTGTTGATTGACTTCATTGACATCCGTTTGAAAGATGGCGTACCGCTGCGGCAAGCTGTGATAGAAGCGGGTGCTGTACGTACCACACCCATCTTGCTCACAGCTGGTGCAGTTGTGCTGGGTGCGGTTATCATCCTGTTCGATCCCATCTTTCAGGGTCTGGCCATTTCACTCATGGGAGGTACCATTACATCTACCTTCCTCACTTTGCTGGTAGTGCCGTTGCTCTATTACAAAATGCTGAAAAAGAAATATACAAAGCTGAACAAATTGTAATTGTGAGTGAGTGACCGAAAGCGTTCACGTTACTCAACATTTCGTGACGCTTTCTTTTCCTTCTTCATTTCAAAAAAATCACTGTATGAAATTGTTGATTGTAACCTGCCTCCGCGACTTCAAAGATGCCGTGGCAAACATTTTTCATGAAGCTGGTGTGCGGGTGTTTAGCATGAGCGATACTACCGGTGTAAAAGATGAGCACGACCAGAACCTGCTCGACGATTGGTTTGGCAACCGTGATGGTGAATTTGATTCACTCATCTTGTTCAGTTTTACCAACGCTGATACATCAGCCAAAGCATTATCGCTGATAAAAGAATACAATGCTGCCAACGGCGATGCTTTTCCCATAAGGGCATTCATCGTTCCGGTAGAAGCAACGAGTTATGAATCGTAAAAAGACAAACACATGTGTAGAGAAAATATAGTTCGCATGGTGGCCGGCATTATGATACTGATGAGTGTATCGCTAGCGGTATTTGTGCACCTCAATTGGTTGGCACTAACAGCCTTTGTTGGCCTCAATCTGCTTCAGTCTTCGTTTACTAAATTTTGCCCGCTGGAAGTCATCCTGAAAAAAGCGGGAGTGAAGGAGTAGCATCCTTCGCAACATATTCGGGACTAACTGCTATGGCCGGGTGGTATCTACCATCCGGTATTTTTTTTACCAACTGGCTCTGGCCGAAGGCGATGCATCGAGTGAGCTGAATTGCCCGTCGAGGTATTTGTAATATGCCGCAATGGCAATCATGCCGGCATTGTCCGTGCAGTATTCAAAAGCCGGCATGTAGGTGTTCCAGTGAAAGCGTTCGCCGGTGGCTTGCAAGGCTTTGCGCAAACCGCTGTTGGCACTTACACCACCGGCCACACATATTTCTTTGATGCCCGTTTCTTTCGCTGCTTTCATCAGCTTCTTGATGAGTATTTGAATGATGCTATGCTGCACAGAAGCACAGATATTGGCCAGCTCTTGCTGTACAAATTCAGGATTTTCTTTTTGTGCTTTTTGCAAAAAATAGAGGATGGATGTTTTCAATCCGCTGAAGCTGAAATCCAATCCTTGTATTTGGGGCTCGGCAAATTTGTAGATGGGCTTTCCTTGCTGTGCATACTTGTCAATGAGCGGACCACCGGGGTAGGGCAGGCCAATGAGTTTGGCACTTTTGTCGAAGGCTTCGCCGGCAGCATCATCCAATGTTTCGCCAATCACGGTCATTTGTAAGGGGCTATCGCAGCGTACAATTTGCGTGTGGCCGCCACTTACAGTCAGGCATAAAAAAGGAAAAGCAGGACGACGTTCACCAATCAAATTGGCCAGCACATGTGCCTGCATGTGATGCACGGCAATGAGGGGTTTATCCAGCGCCAGTGCCAGGCTTTTGGCAAAGCCGCTGCCCACCAGCAATGCACCAATCAGACCGGGGGCTTGAGTGTAAGCAATGGCATCAACTGTTTGCAACTCGCATTGTGCTGCTTGCAAAGCCTGCTGCACTACGGGCAAAATATTTTGCATGTGAGCCCGGCTGGCCAGCTCTGGTACCACGCCGCCGTATTGCTGATGCACCGCTTGTGTAGCAATGATATTCGATACAATTTCTCCATTGCGGCAAACGGCCGCAGAAGTTTCATCGCAGGAAGATTCGATAGCGAGTATGGTAGCAGAAGATGTCAATATGCCCATGTGTAATGGCGCAAAAGTAGGAGATGCAAATGTGCTAATAAGAAAATGAGCTAATTAGCTAATTTGAAAATGTGCTAATGGAATACATAAGGTCGAGGGTAAAGAAAGAAGAGCTACCAACAACTGAAGACCGAACAACAAATCAACACCAGCAACCCGAAGTCGTACTTCCGAAATCATACATGAAATATCAGATATCGTACATCAGACATCAAACTTTCTACTTACTTCTAATCGCTACCACCGGATCAAGCCTTGCGGCATTCCACGCCGGAATGATACCGGCCATCAAACCCACGCCAATGCTGATGCCCATGGCAAGGGCTACGATACCCGCCGACAGACTTACCTGAAAAGGAAGCGCAGCACTCAGAGCCAGTGTAATGAGGAAGACCAGCAGCAATCCAATTAATCCGCCGATGATGCAGAGGAAAGACGATTCCAGCAAAAACTCGGTCATAATGTAAGACCGCTGGGCACCAACCGCTTTTTTCAAACCAATTTGAGAGGTACGTTCTTTTACGGTTACAAACATGATATTGGCAATGCCAAACAAGCCTACAATGAGGCTGAAGCCGCCAATGACCAGACCGCCGATATTGAGGTTGGTAAACAAGGCATCGAGGCTTTGGCTGCTGGCTGTTACATCGTTGAGGGCAAAATTGTCGTCTTCGGTGGGGCGCAGTTTGCGTACACTCCGCATAATGCCCTTAAGTTCATCTTTCAAATCGGCAACGGCCACACCTTCGCGGCCTTTTACCAACAAGAAGCGGCCGGCATTGCGTTCGTCAACCACCTGGCGGCAAAAGTTGAAAGGCACAATAATAATGTTATCGAAATCCCAGGCGCCCACCATGCTTTGACCGGCTTTTTTCATAACGCCCACAATGGTGCCGGTGCGGCCGGCAATGGTTACTTGTTTGCCTACGGCTTTTTGCGGGTCGTCAAACAGCTTCACGGCATTTTCATAACCCATCACTATCACGGGTGAGCCGTTGGCAAATTCGCTGGAAGATATGTAGCGGCCTTCGCCGAGTTTGATTTCCTGAATGCGGTTGAATTCTTCGGTGGCACCGTACCAACTTACATTGGTCAGCAGGTTGTCTTTGTATTCTACATTACTGCTGTTGAAGAGCATAAATGCCACCGCATCGGCATACTGGCTGCGGGTTTTAATGGGGCGCATTTCTTCGTACTTGGGTTCGGGGCGTTTTACATATTTCCACCAGGGATAATCGCCGCCACCGCCCCATGGCCATTTTTGCACATACACCGTGTTGGTGCCGAGGTCTTTGAGGCCATCCTTAATGTTGTTCTTCAAACTTTGCACCACGGCCAGTACGCCAATGATGCAAAAGATGCCGATGGTTACGCCAAACAGCGACAGGAAGGTGCGCAGCTTATTGGTGCGTAATTCTTCGAGGGCCATTTTAAGACTGTTCCAAACAATATTGATGACTTTGCGCATGGCTCAAAATTAGCGGCAAACCAAGCAACGCCTTTTCTATTTATATGAACGGCGTATGCGGCTAGGCAGCGGACAAAAAAACAGCTTCCGGTGGGGAAGCTGTTTGAAGTCTTGTGCTACAAGTAGGTTATTTATTGCGACGACCACCGCCAATACACAAGCCTAATTTAAAGCCCATGTAATTGTTGTCGAGGCTGAAATCGGTTTTGCCCACCAGATTGTATTCTACACCCAGGCGAAAATGGCCTGCTTCGAAACCTGCCCGAAACATGCCACCAAAATTGTTGTCGGTGAGCACATCGGCATCGGTGGTAGTGGTAGAGCTGGACACATACGCACCAGCAACAGAATACAAACCCGTACCTGCGCCAATGAATGGCCGGAATCCGCGGTTGCTCAGGTAAAAGTCGCCGGTAATGAGGTAAGAGCCGTTTACCTGCACATCGCCTTCAAATTGGTTTCCGTTTACCACTACGCCCCGGGCCATGGCGGCGCCTTCCAGGCGAAGGCCCAGTGCAAATTGATCTACGATGGCATATTTGGGTTCTATCACAAACAAGGCACCGCCTCTGCTACCTGTGCCACTGCCCATGGGCAATGCGTAGCCAAGGCTTACGTCAACTTTAAAAGGTTTGAATATCCGGCCAGATTCTTCTTCTTGTGCCATTGCAGCGCTGCCCAACATCAGGCCAGCTGAAAGCAACATCAGTTGCAAAGTTTTCTTCATGATAAAAGGATTAGCGTTGAGGTGGTAAAGATAGGGGCGCAACGGTTGTTCAATTGCAGTAAAAAATACATGTGATTCTACTAAACAACGGAGAACCTCTTTTAAGACAAGTTGTTGAGTTGAAATGTATAACGTTGAAAATCCTGATTTATGTCATGCTTCAACGTTTGCATAAAAAAGAAAGGGTATAAACTTCGTAAACGGGCCGATTTTATCGGCGGGCAATGAAGATACATCCCTACTTTTGCGGCGCCTTGCAACATTGCAAGTATTGCCGAACTACAAGCTTACGATATGACCTGGAAACAAGCGTTTACTTCTTCGATTGGCAAGAAACTCGTGATGGGACTCACGGGACTTTTCCTGATTGTTTTTTTGATTGTACACGTAGGTATCAACGCCTGCATTTTTGCCGACCTTAATGTGCCCGTGTGGCCTTTCGACCCCAGTGATGACGGCGCTATTTTCAACAAGGCAGCGCATTTTATGGGCAGCACCATTTTAATCCGCATACTCGAAGTGGGATTGTTTGCCGGTATCATTCTGCACATTGTGCAGGGCCTGATGCTGGAAGCCAGCAACCGTAGCAAGCGGAAACAGGGCTACGCAGTACAGTTGGGTGGCCGCGGCAGCAAATGGTACAGCCGTGCCATGGGTTTGCTGGGTACCCTCATCATGATTTTCCTGATTTTGCACCTGGCTCATTTTTGGGTAAAGGCCCGCATTACCGGAAGCGACGACATGCCCGAAGTAGAAGGCATGCACAACATGTTTAACCTGATGAAAGTAACCTTTAGTGAACTGTGGGTAGTGATTGTATATGTGCTGGCTTGTATTTCGCTGGCGTATCACCTGCTGCATGGTTTCCAGAGTGCTTTCCGCACATTGGGTGTACACAACAACAAGTGGATGACGATTGTACAAAGCATTGGTGTGGGTTACTCCATTCTGGTGCCGTTGTTGTTTGCCCTCATGCCCATTGCCATGTATTTGGGTTGGGTAGGCTAATTCCGGTATGTGCAATGCTGTTGAAGTGAGTGACACAACCGGAGCTACATAGTAGCACAACTGCTGGTTGCATAAAAGAATAGAAACAATTTAGAACACAAATCATTTATACGAACGATATGCTGAACGCAAAAATTCCTGCCGGACCGCTCGACAAAAAGTGGACATCGTATAAAAGCACTTGTAAGCTGGTAAACCCGGCTAACAAACGCAAACTGGAAATTGTAGTGGTAGGTACCGGCCTGGCTGGTGCCAGTGCTGCTGCTGCCCTTGGCGAACTGGGTTATAAAGTGAAAGCGTTTTGCTTTCAGGATAGCCCCCGCCGTGCCCACAGTATTGCGGCACAGGGTGGTATCAACGCTGCCAAAAACTACCAAAACGATGGCGACAGTGTGTACCGCTTGTTTTACGATACCATTAAGGGTGGCGACTACCGTGCCCGTGAAGGCAATGTGCATCGCCTGGCCGAAGTAAGTGGTGCCATCATTGACCAGTGCGTGGCGCAGGGTGTGCCTTTTGCCCGTGAATATGGTGGCTTGCTGAGCAACCGTTCGTTTGGTGGTACACAGGTACAGCGTACGTTTTATGCTGCCGGCCAAACGGGTCAGCAGTTGTTGCTGGGTGCCTACAGTGCACTGGAACGCCAGGTAGCATTGGGCAACGTAACCATGTACAACCGCCACGAAATGCTGGATGTGGTTGTGGTAGACGGCAAAGCCCGTGGTATCATTGCCCGTGACCTGGTGAGTGGCAAACTGGAACGCCACTTTGGCCACGCCGTACTGCTGTGCAGCGGTGGCTATGGCAACGTATTTTATTTGAGCACAAACGCCATGGGCAGCAACGTAACTGCCGCATGGAAAGCCCATAGAAAAGGCGCCTTCTTTGGCAACCCTTGCTTTACACAAATTCACCCCACTTGTATTCCTGTAAGTGGCGACCACCAGAGCAAGCTCACCCTGATGAGTGAATCGCTCCGCAACGATGGTCGTATCTGGGTGCCCAAAAAACAAAACGATACCCGCAAAGCAGCTGATATTCCTGAAGAGGAGCGTGACTACTACCTGGAGCGTCGCTACCCGGCTTTTGGCAACCTGGTACCCCGAGACGTGGCCAGCCGTGCTGCCAAAGAGCGTTGCGATGCCGGCTATGGGGTAGGCAGCAGCAAGCAGGCTGTATACCTCGATTATGCCGATGCCATTAAGCGCTACGGCAAAATTGAAGCCGGTAAAAAAGGCCTCGACCATGCCAGCGAAGCAGAAATCATTGCCCTTGGTAAAGAAGTAGTGAAAGAGAAATACGGTAACCTCTTCGATATGTACGAAAAGATTACTGGCGAAAACCCCTACGAAACACCGATGCGCATTTACCCCGCGGTACACTACACCATGGGTGGCCTGTGGGTAGACTACGAACTGATGACCAACGTGCCCGGTTTGTATGCTTTGGGCGAAGCCAACTTTAGCGACCACGGTGCCAACCGCCTCGGTGCATCGGCGCTGATGCAGGGCTTGGCCGATGGTTACTTCGTGATTCCTTACACTTTGGGCAACTACCTGGCTGACGATATTCATACCAAGCCGCTGCCCGAAGATCATCCGGCATTTGTGGAAGCAGAGAAAGCCGTAGCCGATCGCATCCAACAACTGATGAGTATCAAGGGAACCAAAACTGTGGAAAGCTTCCACAAGCGTTTGGGTAAAATCATGTGGGACAAGTGCGGTATGGCTCGCAACGCTGAGGGATTGAAGCAAGCGATTGCAGAAATTCAGCAGCTGAAAAAGGAATTCTGGAGCGATGTAAAAATCCCCGGTGAAATCAACGAGCTGAACCCTGAACTGGACAAGGCCAACCGTGTAGCCGACTTTATAGAGCTGGGCGAACTGATGTGTATTGATGCACTCAACCGCAACGAAAGCTGTGGTGGTCACTTCCGCGAAGAAAGCCAGACACCCGAAGGTGAAGCACAACGCGACGATGCCAACTACATGTACGTAGCCGCCTGGGAATACAAAGGAGACCATCAGTGGGAACTGCACAAAGAAGTGCTGGACTATGAAGTGGTTAAGCCAAGCCAAAGAAGCTACAAGTAAACAATTTGGAAATGTGGTAATTTGGAAATGAGAAAATTCAATACCACACCCAAAAGTTTACAACATGCGTAGTGATAAGGAAAATGTTATAGTTAATAAAACACTGGATTTTTCCGAAGCAATTGTAGGATTCTGTGAAGAACTTGAGCGACGGAAAAAGTACGTGGTCAGTCATCAGCTTCTAAAATGTGGCACATCAATCGGTGCAAATGTTTTTGAAGCACAAAACGCAGAAAGCAAAGCTGATTTCATTCATAAAATGAAGATTTCAGCAAAGGAAGCAACAGAAACAAAGTACTGGTTGATGCTGTGTAACAGATGCGGCAGCTATCCATACGAAGAACAGATCATGAATCAATTAAATGAAATCATTAGAATACTTTCTAGCATCATTGCAACATCAAAAGCAAACGCCTGAAATAATCTAGTGAGGTTTCATTTTCAAATTTTCAAATCTTCAAATTGTCACATTCATTGTTAGCTTATGGAACATTATAATATGAATCTCAACCTGAAAGTATGGCGTCAAAAGAATGCGCAGGCTCAGGGTGGTTTTGAAACATATCAGGTAAAAAACATTTCTTCAGAAATGAGCTTTCTGGAAATGATTGATGTGCTCAACGAAGAGTTGATTGCTGAGGGCAAAGACCCGATTGCTTTCGACCACGACTGCCGCGAAGGCATCTGTGGCATGTGCTCTTTGTATATCGATGGTCGTCCACACGGCCCTTGGGAGCAAAACACTACCTGCCAGCTGCACATGCGTGCCTACAAAGATGGCGACACCATCACCATTGAGCCCTGGAGAGCCGGCGCTTTTCCTGTGCTGAAAGATTTGATGGTAGACCGCAGCGCTTTCGACCGTATCATTCAGGCGGGTGGTTTCATTAGCGTAAACACGGGTAATGCTGTGGATGCCAACGCACTGCCTATTGAAAAAGATAAAGCGGATGCATCATTTGCCGCAGCAGCTTGTATTGGTTGTGGTGCTTGTGTAGCTGCTTGTAAAAACAGTTCAGCTATGTTGTTTACTTCTGCCAAAGTAACGCAACTGGCATTGCTGCCACAGGGTGCTCCCGAACGTAAATCACGTGCTCTCAACATGATTGCACAAATGGATAAGGAAGGCTTTGGTGCATGTACCAATACTGGTGCCTGCGAAGCTGTTTGCCCTAAAGGTATCAGCCTCACCAACATTGCCCGCCTCAACCAAGAGTATCTCGGCGCAGCGTTGACTGCTAACTAATCGAATAGAAACGCACTGCGTTTATAAGGCTTTCATCATTTGGATGGCACAACCGAAATGGCCCGTTTGGCCCATCGGTCCATCCAAATAATGGAAGCCATTTTTTTCATACATGGGTATGGCCCTTGTAAGCTCGGGCATGGTTTCGAGGTACATGTGCGTATAGCCGAGTTCTTTGGCTTTTGCAAAACAGGTATGCAAGCAACCGTTGGCCCAAACCCAGTCCACGGGCATCGGCATGTAAATACATTTTTACCAACTCACAAGTGCCTTCTGGCAAACCTTTGGTGGGAAAAATGCCGGCGCCACCTAAGAGTTGCTCATTATTCGTGGTAATAAAATACCATGAGCCCGGCGTCGATTGAAACAACTCATACAAGTGATCGGTTTCTTTATCGTAATACACCGTGCCCGGATGATTGGCACCAAATTCTTCCAATGAAGTACGAATGATGCGGGCAATGGCCGCATTGTCTGCAGGGGCTATGTCGCGGATTATGACGTCGGATAATTGCATGTTCAAAAATACGGGAGCCGCCTCATTCATTCAGCTACGATAAAGTACCTTCATGGCTCATTTGCCAACATGCCAACCACCGACCAATTGCTGCAGCAGATTTTACCGGCAACTCAGTTTTCTACCCGGCTCATCGATCGCATTTCTTATGCTTCTGATGCCGGTTTTTATCAGCTCATTCCGCAGGCAGTTTTGTTTCCGGCAACGGTGGAAGACGTACAACGTATTTTCTTATTGGCACAGCAGCAATCTGTGCCCGTTGTATTTCGGGCAGGCGGTACCAGCCTCAGCGGCCAAGCTATTACGGATGGTTGGTTGGTAGACATCAGCAAGCATTGGCGGGGGATACAAGTCCATGCTGCCAAACAAGCAGTAACTGTACAACCGGGCATCACCGGAGGTATGGTGAATCATTACCTGAAAAAGCACAGCCAGAAAATTGGCCCCGATCCGGCGAGTATCAATGCGGCCATGATGGGCGGCATCATCAGCAACAATGCATCGGGTATGTGCTGTGGTGTAAAGGATAATTCTTATCACACCATCGAGCACGTTCATTTTGTATTGCCCGATGGACAGCGATACCATACCGCAGATGCCAGCGATTATGAAAGGTTTCTGCAGGAGCAATCAACACTAGCTACAACGCTCTCCGAACTGCGGCAGCAAATACTGAACAATGATGCATTGCTGCAGCGTATCCGGCACAAGTATCTCACGAAGAATACCGTTGGTTATTCACTCAATGCACTTGTAGATTATGAGCATCCGCTCGACATATTTGCGCACCTGCTGGTGGGTGGCGAAGGCACACTGGCTTTCATTGCAGAAGCAACGCTACGTACCATTGCTGATAAGCCATTTAAGGCTGCGGCCATGTTGTATTTTCCCAATTTGTATGAAGCATGCTCGGCTATTGTACCCTTGAAAGAAACCGGCGCCGAAGCGTTGGAACTCATGGACAGGGCTTCGCTGAAATCAGTAGAACACTTACCTGGATTACCCGATTTTTTTACGCAGTTACCAGATGGAGCAGCAGCCTTACTCTGCGAATATCAAACAGAGGATGCCGCTGCATTGGAAAGCTTGCTGTGCAACGCCAACAATGCATTGCAACAGCTGCCGTTACTGCATCCTGCAGCTTTTACAACACAAGAAAAAGAACGCAGTTTTTACTGGAAGTTGCGTAAAGGCATGTTTCCGAGTGTAGGGGCTGTGCGGCAGCGGGGCACTACGGTTATTCTCGAAGACATCACTTTCCCCGTGGCTAAACTGGCCGATGGATTGGTGGACTTGCAACAACTGTTTACGAAGTACGGTTATCACAATGCCATCATTTTCGGTCATGCAAAAGATGGCAATATTCACTTTGTGATTACACAACTGCTCGACACCGAAAGCGAAGTGCAACGGTATGATGCTTTTATGCGGGAAGTGGTTTCGCTGGTGGTCAATAAATACGATGGTGCGTTGAAAGGCGAACACGGCACGGGCCGCAACATGGCACCTTTTATTGAAGCAGAGTGGGGTAGCGAAGCCTATCGCATCATGCAGCAAATCAAGCAAGCTGCCGATCCAAAAGGGTTACTCAATCCCGGTGTAATTATCAATAGCAGTAAGCAGGCCCACATCGAACACCTGAAAGATTTGCCACAGGTAGAACAGGAAGTAGACAAATGCATTGAGTGTGGTTTTTGTGAAGTAAACTGCCCCAGCAGAGATGTAACGATGACGCCTCGACGACGCATTGTAGCCCGCAGGGCATTGCAGCGGTTGCAACAACAAGACCAACAACAATTGCTGAAAGAGTTGCGGTCATCTTTTCAGTACGATGGTTTGGATACCTGCGCCACGGATGGTTTGTGTGCTACCGATTGTCCGGTGGATATCAATACCGGTGAGCTGGTGAAACGCTTGCGGCATGAGCAGCATGATAAAATGGGCAATGCCATCGCCGGTTGGATGGCTCATCATTTCGGATTTGTTGCTGCAACGGCACGGTTTGGTATTGCTGCTCTTTCATTGTTGGATAAAGTGAAATTGGTCAGTGGCATCAGTCGTGGTATGCGGAAAATCTTTCCCGGCATGCCTGTGTGGATGCATGGCTTGAAAGCCGCCAAACGCTTACCGAAAACGAATCCGGCGCAACCCGATGCGGTGTATTTTTCTTCCTGCATCAACCGGGTGATGGCGCATGGCGATGAACCAAAATCTTTGCAGCAATCGATGCTCGATGTATGCCGGCAGGCAGGCGTACAGCTGTTGATGCCGGAAGGGTTAAGCAGTCAATGCTGTGGTCAGCCCTTTAGCAGCAAGGGGTACGTAGGAGCCAGTCAGCAATTGTTGCAAGAGGCGGTAACTGCTTTGTGGCAATGGACTGATAAAGGACGGCTTCCTGTTGTGTGTGATTTCTCTTCATGCACCTACACGTTTTTGCAAAACGGCAAGCATTTGCCCGAACCGTATTTACAACAATGGCGACAGCTACAAATGTTGGATAGCGTCGCTTTTCTGCAACAAACTGTGTTGCCCAAACTTCAGCTCAATCCCAAGCAAGAACCTGTGGTGCTGCATCCTGCCTGTGCAGTTACCAAGTTGGGATTGAATGATGCATTCGTGCAATTGGCCAAAGCCTGTGCGCCAAAAGCGGAAGTGCCTGCCGGTGCGGGCTGCTGCGGCATGGCCGGCGACCGTGGTTTTCTGGTGCCCGAATTAGTAGAAGGAGCTACTGCACAAGAACTCAAATCCGCTGCGCAAATACAAAGCCGTGAAGGCTATTCATCTTCTACCACCTGTGAGCTGGCTTTGTCGCACCACAGCGATATCCAATACAAGCACATTGTGTATCTGTTGGATGAGGTGAAGGGGGAATGAGATTGAAAGTTCCAGTGTTCACAAGTTCCAAAGTTTCAATGCCTGTTGCTGCCCTGAGCTTGTCGAAGGGTAGTTAATTGAATTTCTAAATGGTAAAGTTTACAGGTTGGAGTGTTGGCAAGGAGGATTACTTCTATTCAAATCAGAAATCGTACATCAGCAATCCATTTTAGTATTTCAGCTTTCGCAGCTTTGGGGCTTTTACCCAGCTTACGCCCACTACCAGCAGTGTCATACAACCGCCGAAAATAACGGAGGTAACAGTGCCCATCAATCGGGCTGCAATGCCGCTTTCAAATTGGCCCAACTCGTTGCTGCTGTTGATGAACATACTGTTGACAGAGCTCACTCTGCCCCGCATATCATCGGGTACATACAGCTGCAAAATAGTACTTCGAATAACAACGCTGATGCCATCGAATACACCACTGATCAGCAATATGAAAAACGACAACCAGTAGTTGCGGCTGAGGGCAAAAGCAATCATGCTGAGACCAAAACCTGCCACACACATCAGCATAATGCGGCCCTGATTTTTGGTGAGCGGCATGCGGGCCATTACAAACAACACCATCACGGTACCCATGCCCTGTGCGGCTTTCAGCAAGCCCATGCCAGTGGCATCTACATGCAAAATGTCTTTGGCAAATACGGGCAGCATGGCCACGGCACCACCAAAGAGCACCGCAAACATGTCTACACTCAATGCACTCAATACTTCCTTGGTTTTCCAAACATAACGCAGGCCGTCTTGCACACTTTCCCAGGTTCGTTGTTGCATATTGCTGTGCTGTGCCGGCAGGTTTGGCAGTTTACTTACCAATGCAGCAGCCAGTAGGAGTAACGAAACAGAAATGGCAAACATGAACGTAAGGCTGATTTGTGCAATCAGTAATCCTGCTATCACTGGTCCGCCTACGGCAGCCATGGTCCAGGCTGTGCTGCTCAGCGTAACGGCTTTGGGCAAATCCGATTTATCATTGATCGGTTGTGCTACAATGCTGTGAAAAGTTGGTCCGGTAAAAGCACGAAACACACCCGTGAAAAATACGAGTACATAAATACAAACAGCGGTAGCCTGTACACCCAGCGACGATGATACCCATTGGCTCGACACAATACCCAATCCAATGCTGGCAGTGAGGTAGAGCAGCATGCCCCGCAGCAGCATGTTGCGTTTGTCGCTGATGTCGATGACATGCCCTGCATACAAAGCCAGACTGATGGCAGGCACCACTTCGCTCAGGCCCAGCAAACCCTGCGACAATACATCTCGGGTAAGTTCGTACAGGTACCATGCAATGCCCGTGTTAACCATTTGCATGGCAAAAATGAACGCAAAACGGGCGACCAGAAATGTACGGAGTTGCGGATACTTGTTGAGTAGCGGACCTTTCAGCATAAGCCCTGCAAAAATAGATGTTAGATGGTAGATGTTAGTTGGTGGTTGACAGTTGTTGGTAAAACCAAGACCCATTCATCTGTGAATTTGTAGCTCATTATTGTTTTTGTGGCATTATCTGCGGCAATCAGTTGCATCCGTAAAATCCGCGTCCCATATTATCGTTTCTTTGAAGCATGATGCAGACAAGAGAATTTTCACCTGTTCCATGGTGTTATCATACCAATATTTACGAAGTAAATGTGCGGCAATACACTGCCGAAGGAACCTTTGCTGCTTTTGGCCAACACCTGCCAAGGCTAGCTGCTATGGGAGTAGAAACACTTTGGTTCATGCCCATTACACCCATTGGTGTACCCAAGCGGTTGGGCACATTGGGCAGTTACTACGCATGCAGCAGTTATGTGCAAACTAACCCCGAGTTTGGTACCATTGATGATTTCAAAACATTGGTCCATCAGGCACATGCATTAGGCATGAAAGTGATTATCGATTGGGTGGCCAACCATACCGGCTATGGACATGAATGGATGGAAGGCCGCAAAAGAGATTACTACGACCTCAGCCCGAGTGGCAATTTTCAGGAACGGAATGGCTGGGAAGATGTGGCCGATCTCGACTATGGCAACAACGACATGCGCCGCGAAATGATCGAGAGCATGCAGTTTTGGGTGAAAACTTGTGACATCGACGGCTTTCGATGCGATATGGCACATTTGGTGCCACTCGATTTTTGGTTTGAAGCCCGCCGCCAGTGCGATGCAGTCAAGCCATTGTTTTGGCTGGCCGAAACAGAAGACGAAGCCTATCATGCGGCATTCGATGCTACGTATGCCTGGGAGTGGATGCATACCACAGAAAAGTTTTTTACATCCACACAAACCAACACTGTGCTCGATGCGGTGCTGAGTAAATACGAAGACCGTTATCCCAAGCCATCCTTCAAAATGTTTTTCACCAGCAACCACGATGAAAATAGCTGGAACGGAACCGAGTGGGAAAAGTATGGTGCAGCCGCCTTACCATTGTTTGTGCTTGGTGCGATGTGGTCAGGCATTCCGCTGATATATTCCGGACAGGAATTGCCGAATACCAAACGCTTGTCTTTTTTTGATAAGGATGAAATTGCCTGGACCAACGAACTGCAGTTTGAACCCTTTTATACTGCGCTGCTACAACTGCGCAAACGCAACAAAGCAGCCGGTGGGCCCAATGGTTCGGGTGCTACTTTTCGATTGCCGGTAAGCAACGAAAGAGTGTTTTGTTTTTTGCGACAGCACAACAACCAGCAAGTATTGGTGCTGCTCAATTTTACCAACGAAACACAATCGTTTTACATGAATGACGAACGCATTGCTGAAGGCATAAAAGAAATTTTTACGCAACAATTGTTGCCAAAAGATAGAAAGATTGTATTGCCACCATTCGGTTATCAGGTGTATGAAAAGTGATGCATAATGCAATGGCTATAAGTCGCCAATAATTATCATTCGTGGTATCCGTGACAATCTCATTTAATTCCTGTTATAACCATTCGTGTGTATGAAAAAACTCTCCATGGATGAACTCGGTCGTTTGTCGGCCGATGAGTTTAAAGAAGTGCCGAAACTACCGCTGGTGGTGGTGCTGGATAATGTGCGGAGCATGCACAATGTGGGCAGCGTTTTTCGTACTGCCGATGCTTTTTGATAGAACAGATCATCCTCTGCGGGTACACGCCGCAGCCGCCTCACCGCGACATCCACAAAACGGCCTTGGGAGCAACGGAGACTGTTGCATGGGAATATGCTGCGGATACTGTAACCGCTGTGGAAGCGTTGAAAACCCGTGGCTATCAAGTGCTGGCGGTGGAGCAAACCAGTCAGTCCAAACTATTGTCGGCGGTGGAGTGGGAGGGCAAGCAACCACTGGCAGTGGTGCTGGGCAATGAAGTGGAAGGAGTAGACCAGGCCGTGATAGATGCCTGCCACGGCGCCATTGAAATACCACAGGCAGGCACCAAACATTCGCTCAACATCAGCGTGGCAGCCGGCATTGTGCTCTACGAATTGTTTGCCATGGCGCAGCAATAATTTGAAGTAAGGCAAACGGTTTACCCGTAAATTGTCGCTTCTAAATTTTTACAGATATGTTTTCCCGCATGCTGAGCATGTTGTGCATACTGGCTTCGGTTGCAGCCACAGCACAACCATTGGACATGAGTTTGTTCAAAAACATCAAGCCTCGCAACATTGGCCCTGCCGGTATGAGCGGCCGTGTAACAGCGTTGGATGTGAATTTGCAAAACCCCGACATGATTTATGTAGGCACTGCCAGCGGAGGTCTGTGGCGCAGCGAAGGTGGCGGCACACAATGGACGCCATTGACCGACAGTCTCAACGTTGCTTCTATTGGCGCAGTGGCCGTGGATCAACGCAATCCGCAGGTGATTTGGATTGGTACCGGCGAGGGCAATCCACGCAACAGCCAAACCATGGGCGGCGGGGTGTTTAAAAGCATTGACGGCGGTCGTACCTGGAAAAACATGGGCCTCGAAAAAACAAGAACCATTCATCGGGTCATCATTCACAAACACAACCCCGATGTAGTGTATGTAAGTGCATTGGGTACTGCCTGGGGCGAAACCAATGACCGTGGTGTGTACCGCACCAAAGACGGCGGCAAAACATGGGAGCGTATTTTGTATGTAAATGACCGCACCGGTGCCGCCGATTTTATTGTTGACCCCAGCAACCCCAACAAAATGCTGGTGAGCATGTGGGAATACCGCCGCTGGCCTTGGTTTTTCAAAAGTGGTGGCGCTGGTTCTGGCATGTATCTCACACTGGATGGTGGTGATACCTGGCGCAAACTCACCGAGAAAGAAGGCTTGCCCGCAGGAGAGCTGGGTAAAATGGGTTTGGCTTGGGCCCGCAATAATCCCAACGTGGTGTATGCACTCATCGAGTCGAAAAAGAATGCGCTGTACCGCAGCGATGATGGTGGCTTTAGCTGGAAAATGACCACCAATCAAAACATTGGCGACCGGCCATTTTATTACAGCGATTTGTTTGTAGACCCAACCAATGAAAACAGGCTCTACAATATTTTCAGCAATGTAACGGTGAGTGAAGATGGTGGCAAAAGCTTCAACACCTTGCTCGGCTGGGACAATATTCACGGTGACCACCACACCTATTGGATTCATCCCACAGATCCCAATTTTATGATTGATGGCAACGATGGAGGTTTGGCCATCACTCGTGATAAAGGCAAAACCTGGGCCTTTAGCGAAACGCTTCCTGTAGGACAGTTTTACCACATCAATTACGATATGCAAATTCCGTATAACGTATATGGAGGTATGCAAGACAACGGCACCTGGCGTGGACCTGCCTACACCTGGCGCACCGGCGGCATTCGCAATCAATATTGGGATGAAATTGCTTTTGGCGATGGCTTTGATGTAGTAGTAGAACCTAACCAACGCTATGGTTATGCCATGTGGCAGGGCGGCAATTTGTTGCGTGTCGATTTTCAGAGTGGCGCTTCTGAGCCCTGCAAACCCTATCATCCCGATGGCACTTTTTTACGCTTCAATTGGAATGCCGGCATCGGGCAAGACCCCATTGATCCAAGCACCATTTATTACGGCAGTCAGTTTTTGCACAAGAGCAACGATGGCGGCAAAACATGGTCGATTATTTCGCCCGATTTAACCACGAACGACACTGCAAAAATTAAAGCCCACTTGAGTGGTGGCCTTACCTATGATGTAACGGGTGCCGAAAACCACTGCACCATTATTGCCATCAGTGCCAGCGCCAAAAAGCAAGGTGTGATATGGGTAGGAACCGACGACGGAAACATACAAGTAACCCGTGATGGCGGTGCTACATGGACAAACGTTAGTAAAAATATTCCCGCTGTGCCTGCTGGCAGTTGGGTGCCTCAAGTGCATGCCAGCCGCTTCAATGAAGGCGAAGCATTTGTAGTAATCAACAACTACCGCCGAAACGATTGGACGCCATGGATTTTCCGTACCAAAGATTTTGGTAAAACATGGGAACGTTTGGTAGATGATAAAAAAGTAATGGGTTACGCACTCAGCTTTGTGCAAGATCCGGTAGAACCAAAACTCATGTTTGCAGGTACCGAGTTTGGTTTGTATGTGAGTGTAGATGAAGGTAAAAACTGGAGCCGCTGGACGAATGGTTATCCTACGGTCAGCACTTACGATTTGGCCATTCATCCCCGTGAACATGATTTAATCATTGGCACTTTTGGCCGGGCACTGTGGGTGCTCGATGATATTCGTCCGCTTAGAGAAATAGCGGCAAAAGGTGCGGCTGCTTCTGTGCAACAACCATTGAAAGTGTACCCTGCTCCGGATGCTTATCTCGCCAACATGCGGGAAGGGGCAGGTTCTCATTTTAGCGGCAATGCCATGTACAAAGGCGACAACCGACTATGGGGCGCCAGCATCAGTTTTTCGTTGGCCAAACTCAACAGCAAAGACAGCAGTAGTCCTGCACCAGAAGCCGATTCGGTAAAAGTAGAAATCCGCAATGCGCAGGGAAAAGTGGTTCGCCACCTGAGCCTGATGGCGCAAAAAGGCATCAACCGTTTTGTGTGGGAATTGAATCAGGATGGGTTCAGAATGCCGGTGCAGCCCAAGCCCAAGCAAGAAGTGCAGCCACCTGCTGGTGCTTATGTAACTGCGGGTACCTATAGTGTAAAAATCATGTATGGAAAGCAGGCAGATTCTACCAGCATTACGGTGCTCAATGATCCTCGCAAGCAGGTAAATGCGGCTGCTGTAATGCAATGGCAGCAAGGATATACCGAATTTGCAGCAATGGTAAATGGCATTACCCAAAGCATGGATAAACTCCGCGATGCAAAAGAACGCATGCAGCTGGCGGATAAACTGGTAGAAGCTCAAGTAGCCGATACGGCAGCCAAGCACCGCTATAGCGATGCCAAAACTGCGGCCAGCAAAAAGATAGATGAACTCATGCGCAAAGTAATGCCTGGCGAAGAAGTGCAGGGTATTTACGAAGACCCCGAACAGCTCATGAACAAGCTGGCTTCCGTGGCTTTCTACCTCGATCCGGCATTTGGTACACCAAACCCGCCAGCCGCTGCACCGCCAGCCACTTTTGGTTGGGCCATGAAAAAAGTGAGTGCCGATGCCCAGGCTTTCAACACTGCCGTACAAGCATTTGAAAGCAAAGAATGGAAACAATATGAAGATGCCGTGAAGCAACTGCAGTTGCAGCTGTTGGCACCCTTGGGTAAATAACCTGCATCAATCAACAAGTTCAAATGGGGAAGGAGCCATGCTTTCTTCCCCATTTCGTTTTCAACAAATGAGCAGCAACAGCCCGCAATTGTGGTAAAAAATGCAACTTGCAGGCCTGCGCTGCAAAGCCTGTTTACACTATGACGACCATCAAAAATTACCTTTCGTTAGTAAAGTTTTCGCATACCATCTTCGCAATGCCCTTTGCGTTGATTGGTTTTTTTCTGGCTGTTTTGCAACCAAAGTATTTTACTTGGAATATAAATAATACTATTGGCAGGGGCAATGATGCAACCAATTTCGACTTTTGGGGAAATCATTTTTTCAAATTCATGCTCGTCATCATCTGCATGGTAACAAGCCCGCAGTGCGGCCATGGCCTTCAACCGCTATCTCGATCGGAATTTTGATGCGCAAAACCCACGTACCGCTATTCGAGAAATTCCGGCAGGAATCATTGGCGCCAGCAGTGCCCTGCGTTTTACCATTCTCAATTGTCTGTTATTTATCACCGCTACTTACTTCATCAATCCCATTTGTTTTTACCTGAGTCCGGTGGCCTTGTTTGTCATTTTGTTTTACAGCTATACCAAACGGTTTACAGCTTTATGTCACCTCGTGTTGGGGCTTGGGTTGAGTTTGGCACCCATTGGTGCTTATCTGGCGGTAACGGGTGTTTTTGCCGTGTTGCCCGTGTTGTTTTCGTTTACCGTGTTGTTTTGGGTAAGCGGTTTCGACATCATTTTTGCTTTGCAGGATGAAGCCTTCGACCGCAGCCAGGGGCTGCACAGCATACCTGCTGCTTTGGGTACTGCCAAGGCGTTGCGGGTAAGTGAACTGCTGCACCTGTTGAGTGCTGCCTGTGTAATTGCGGCCGGTTTTTACGGTTCATTTGGTTGGTTGTATTGGGTGGGCACAGCAGGCTTTTGCGGCATGCTCATTTACCAGCACAGCATCGTGAAGCCCTGCGACCTCAGCCGCGTCAACATCGCCTTCATGACCGCCAATGGTATTGCCAGCGTGGTGTTTGCGGTGTTTGTGATAGCGGATTTATTGCTTTAAACACGGATTGGAACGAATGATTACGAATTACACGAATTTCTTTATTGGATATAAGTTTAATGGTGATTAATTGATCTACTGTATTCAATTCGTGTCATCTGTGGCAATTAGCCCAATTAGTGTTCACAGGATTGCACGAATTAGTGTGTAGGTATAATTGTGATTTATTATTTCTTGTATTCAATCCGTGTCATTCGTGAATATTAGCTGAATTAGTGTTCAAAGGATTACCCGGTGATATCGCAATGACTTTTCACCGAAATTGATAATCATACCAAGTCGAAGCCCACTTGCTTTCAGATAATTGACAGTTTGAAAAGTAAATGCTTCATGCACTGCTGCAGTGGCTTTTATCTCCAGAATAATGCGATCAAACACTACAAAATCGGCTACGTAGTGATGACGCAACACCACATTTTTATACACTACCTCAAAACGTTTTTCTCTTTGAAATGGAATGCCTTCTGCCTGTAACTCTAATTCCAACGCATCTTTGTACACGGCTTCTTTAAAACCAAAACCAAGTAGCCGGTGAATTTCCATGCATTTGCCAATGATTAGATAGGATTCATCTTTGTACAATAATTCAGTCATGTGTGGTGTAAGGCTTTTAAAGTGTAAGTGTTGTTGCGTACCCTAAAATAATTCGTGTAATTCGTAATATTCGCATCATTCGGGTTGATTCCTTTCGTGTAATCAGTCCAATTTGTTTAATTCGTGTTTATGGCTCGAATCATGGCCCTCGATTATGGTAAAAAACGCACCGGTGTAGCCGTTACAGATCCGTTGCAGATTATTGCCAGCGGCCTAACCACCGTCGATTCGCATGGGCTGCGGCCATGGCTCAAAAACTATTTTGCTACTGAAGCGGTGGAGCGGGTGATCATCGGCTTGCCGTTGTCGCTGGATGGCGAAGCCACCGATGGTACCAAGCCCGTGAAAGACTTTATCCGCCTCTTTAAAAAAGACCATCCGACCATCCCCATTGAAACGGTGGACGAACGCTACACCAGCAAAATGGCGGTGCAAGCCCTCATTGACACCGGGGTGAAAAAAAGGACCGTCGCGAAAAAGGCCGCATTGATGAAATGGCCGCCACCCTCATGCTGCAGGAATACTTGCAGCAAAAAGGCTAATTTTGGCGCCAATTCAAACAAATGATGGAGATTGAAATGTTACTGTGAAAGTTGAATTGACTTGTGTAGCAGCATTTAAGCATTCCATCAAAAAGAAAAAAGTAGAAGGGCTTTCCTTCATCGAACTGACCATTTAACCATTATGATTCTTCCAATTGTAGCGTACGGATCGCCCATTTTGCGCCGGGTAGCAGTAGATATCACGCCGGATTATCCCAATCTTACTCAACTCATCGCCGATATGTGGGAAACCATGTATGCCAGCAATGGCGTGGGTTTGGCCGCTCCGCAAATCAACCGCAGCATTCGCATTTTTACCGTCGATAGTGAGCAAATCATCGAAAATCTGGACGAAGAAGAACGTCAGGAGTATGAAGGTGACGAGGGCATCAAAGAAACTTTTATCAATGCACACATTGTAGAGTTTGCCGGCGATGAATGGCCGTACAACGAAGGTTGCCTCAGCATTCCGAAAGTGCGGGAAGATGTGATGCGCCCTGAAACGGTGACGATTGAATATGTGAACGAAAAATTTGAACCCCAGCGCAAAACCTTCGGTGGTATTACCGCCAGGGTTATCCAACACGAATATGATCACATTGAAGGCAAACTGTTCATTGATTACCTGTCGCCGCTGAAACGTAAGTTGCTCAAGGGCAAACTGCTCGATATTTCCAACGGCAAAGTGCGGATGGATTATCGCATGACTTATCCGAAGTCGTAAGCCCAATCTCCGTAAAAGTCAACCGGCACAACGTTTTCAAAACATTGTGCCGGTTTTTTATTAAATGAGTTGACTGTTATCCTATTAGCAATAAACCACAAACTACAAACCACCAACTAATCTTCAACTTTTCCTTTCGTCTGAAAATACTTCCGCCATTTTTCAATCACGGCAGTCATATCGGTAGGGATTGGTGCTTCAAAGAATAGGCGTTCGTTGGTAACGGGATGCACAAAGCCCAGGGTTTTGGCATGCAGTGCCTGCCGGGGGCAGAGGGCAAAACAATTTTCTACAAACTGCTTGTACTTGGTGTAAATGGTACCCTTCAAAATGCGGTCGCCACCGTAGTGATCGTCGGCAAAAAGCGTGTGGCCAATGTGTTTCATGTGTACCCTTATCTGGTGGGTACGGCCGGTTTCCAGCACACATTCCACCAGCGTTACATAGTGAAATCGTTCCAGTACGTTGTAATGCGTAATGGCATGTTTGCCATATTCACCCTCCGGAAAAGCCTCAAACTGCTTGCGGTAGCGGGGGCTGCGGCCTACGTGGGCTTCAATGGTGCCGCTGTCTTCTTCCACATCGCCCCACACCAGCGCCACGTATTTGCGGTCGATGGTATGATTGAAAAACTGCTTGGCCAGGTGTTGCAAAGCACGGTCGGTTTTGGCCAGCAGCAGTAAGCCGCTGGTGTTCTTGTCAATGCGGTGTACCAACCCAAAGCGGGGCAGGTTAAACTCTGTCAGCTCCGGGTTTTGCTGCATCAGGTAATGCGCCACACCATTCACCAACGTACCGTTGGGGTTGCCGCTGCCGGGGTGTACCACCATGCCGGCGGGCTTGTTGATGAGCAACACATCATCATCTTCAAACACAATGTAGAGGTCCATGGGTTCGGGAATGATGTCGTTGCTGTCGGGGTGGTCTTCGCTAAACACAATCACCTCATGGCCGGCCTTCACTTTAAAGTTGGGCTTCACCATTTGGCCATCCACAGTAATCAATCCGGCATGCAGGGCCTGCTGAATTTTATTGCGGGTAGCGCCTTCAATGCGGTTCATCAAAAACTTATCGATGCGCAAGGGCTCCTGGCCTTTGTCGGCTTTTACCACTAATCTTTTATAGAGTTCATCACTCTCGGTGCCCTCGTCGGGCAGTTGCAATTCTTCGTCGAGCATGGTTGCTGTTGCAGGAAATTTTTGCCAAAGAAGCTGTTTACATTTCATTACTGGAAATACCCATCGGGTAATTTTTGAGCGAAACAAGGCGGATTTTGCAGTCGTAGCGGGTAGCCTACGGCGAAAAATCCAACGCAGTTGCAGCCAAAAAGACCCATGGGAATGACAGTGTATGGAGTTTAAACAGCTTCAGAGGGCAGGTTCCTTATTTTCGCAAAGTAAATGGGTACACAACAAATAGTTTGGTGGAAAGATTTGGGGCTGCAACGCTACAAGCCCGTGTGGGACGAACAGGAGCGGCTGATGCAACTGGCAACCGACATTAAGCGGGCCGAATTTGAACAGCCAGCAGCAGAGCGAAGTACGCAACATCATTTGCTGTTGGTGGAGCATCCGCCCGTGTATACCTTGGGCAAAAGCGGCCATATCGAAAACATCCTCATTTCCGAAGCAGAGATGGCAGCGCAGGATATTGATTATTTCAAAATCAACCGTGGCGGCGATATTACTTTTCACGGACCGCAGCAGCTGGTAGGTTATCCCATTCTCGATTTAGAAAAAATGTACACCGACATTGGCCGGTACCTGCGCAACCTCGAAGAAGTCATCATCAAAACCATTGCACATTATGGTTTGAAGGGCGAACGTTCGGCCGGCGAAACCGGTGTGTGGCTCGATCCGGACAAGCCTGGCCATGAACGCAAAATTTGCGCCATGGGTGTACGTTGTAGCCGCTGGATTACCATGCACGGTTGGGCACTCAACGTGAATACCGACCTCACGTATTTCGATAATATCATTCCCTGTGGCATTGTGGGCAAGCAGGTTACTTCCATTGCCAAAGAGCTGGGCCATGCAATAGATTTTGAAGAAAGCAAGCAAGTATTGCTCAATAAATTTGCAGAAGTGTTTGAGGTAGAACTGCAACCTATGGGCTAAAATCTCTGGCAAGGAAAATGCGGTTTCGTTCCTTGATTTTTCCATTTTCCAGTAGCTCAAATTTGTACCAGCCACCGTGGTAAAAATTCGTTTTATCCAAAATAAGAAAAGGTTCTTTCAAGGCTTTTAATTCCAACACCAGCGTTTCGTCTTCTTCCATAAACTTGATGTCGTAGCGCTTGGTAGCTGCATCCGGCAGTTTAATTACGATGTAACCATCACGGTCGGTAAAAACAAACTCACTGGTTCGTTGCAAAAACGGCGGCACATAAATACCCAGTAAAATCGTGTCGTCTGTCAGTTGAAACAAAGTGTCTTTCGTTTGTTTCATGATGCTGTCGCGAAAACGAAAGAACTCCGCTGTAATCAGCGTGGTGTACAATGTATCTTTTACCTTAATGTAAAACGGCTTGTCGGGCGGAATCACTTCTTCCTCATCTTCTTTCTTATTGCCTTTCTGCAGTTTTTTTACCAGCTCTTCATCCAGCTGATCCCGTTTGTTATCCACCACCACCACGCTGTCTTTTTTACCGTTGTTGGTATTGCTGCTGGCGCTGTCTCTGGGTACAATGAGGGGAGCTGTGGGGCGCATGCTTTTGGTGAAAAAATAAGCGCCGCCTTCCATTACATAAAACACCCGGTAGTAGTATTTGATGCCGGGAATAATTTTATCGCTGTAGCCATTTACCGGCAACTCAGGACTGGTTGAAGAGTACACCGTGGTAAACTTTTTGGTGCTGTCGTAACTGCGCTGCACCGCTAGCTGTATAAGGTTGGGATAAGGATTGCGCCAGCTTACCACCACACGGCCACCGCCACGGTCTTCTACTGAAAATTTGGGCAAAGTATCCTGTGCCATGGCTGCAGTTGCAGCCAGCATCCATCCGGTAAACAATACAAGTCGGCTAATCCATTTCATGCTATCACAAGGCGCTAAGGCGTGGCAAATATAACGCTGCTACCCACCTGTAGATTGCAAGCTTAATAACGGGTGTGAACGATTGCCCTGCAAGCCACCGGTATGAATGAGCAGTATTTTTTGTGGTGAACTATATTCTGTCTGCGCATAATGCCGTTGCATGGCATGCAGTAGTTTGCCTGTGTACATGATGTCTGTAGCGAGGCCTGTGTTGGATTGCCATTGCAGCATGCAGTCAATGGTTGCATCGCTGCAGCGGCCAAACCGGTCGTTGGGTAAATGATGAAGCTGTAATTGTTTTTGATGCGTTGCAGCAGTGGCATGCAACAATGCATCCACCGTTGCATCTTGTATGCCGGGGTTTACAGCATGAAAATGCGTAAAGGGCATGGAGGATTGCAAAATGCCCGCTGCTGTTGTGCCTGTGCCGGTGGCACACCACACCGCATCTGCAGTAAAGTTTGTGAGTTTGTCGAAGTAGTCCTGTACGCCTTTTACACCCGGAAGTCCATCGCCACCCATGGGTATGTACAAGAGTTGTTGTGCATCGGCAATGGCCTGCCAGTGTGCATCGTTGTAAAATTCGCTGCGGTGTGCATAGATGATGTTGCCGCCCCATTGCTGCACATCATCCAGCATGGCAGTGCGTGTATGCGCTGCTGCTTTTATAATGGCGGTAAAAGGCAGTTGATGTAAGTGGCACCATGCTGCAGTGGCATGCACATGATTGCTCCATGCACCGCCTTTGCTGATGATGCCATTACTTGCCAGCGAAGGATTGGTCTGCAACCAACCATACAACTTCAACCATTTGTTGCCCGATACCAGTGGATGCAATGTGTCGAGGCGCAATGCATACACTTCAATACCAACACCCAACGGATGCCCCTGCAATTGCTGCGGCGAAAGGAGAGGTGGCGCTGGCCATTGGTTTTGCAACATAGGGATGACTTATCTTCGCAAAGTTTAATAAATCAACCCCATGCAAAAACCAACACTCGTAATTCTGGCTGCAGGTATGGCCAGCCGTTACGGCAAAATGAAACAGATTGAAGGCTTTGGTCCTAATAAAGAAACCATCATGGATTATTCGATTTTCGATGCCATCCGTGCCGGGTTCGAAAAAGTAGTATTCATTATCCGCGAAGAATTTGAAGAAACCTTCAAAGCCATCATGGAGCCCAAGCTGGCCGGCAAAATAAAAACGGCGTATGTGTATCAGCACCTCACCGATTTTGTACATGCCGATGCTGCCGTTTCGCCAGAGCGTTCTAAGCCTTGGGGTACAGCACATGCAGTGCTTTGCGCCAAAGACGAAGTGAAAGAAAACTTTGTGGTAATTAATGCCGACGACTTTTATGGTGAAGATGGTTTCCGCAAAGCCTATGAATTTTGTACCACAGCTTGCAGCGATACCAACTACGGCATTATTGGTTATACCTTATCAAAAACGCTGAGCAAAAACGGTAGCGTAAGCCGTGGTGTTTGCAAGGCCGATGCCAATGGCAAACTGGTGAGCATTAACGAACGCACCAAAATTTACTGGAAAGGGGAGCAGGTGTTTTTTGAAGAAAACGGGCAGGAATTTGAAGAAGATCCGGCATCTCCTGTGAGCATGAATTTCTGGTGTTTTTCACCCGGTGTGTTTGCGTTGTCAGAAAGCTTGTTCAGCCAGTTCATCAAAGAACGGGGCATGGAACCCAAGGCAGAATTTTTCATTCCCATTGTAGCCGATCATTTCATCAACACTGGTAAGGGTACCATTCAAATTGTAGGCACCGATGCCGAGTGGTTTGGTGTTACCTATCCTGAAGATGCGCCAACCGTAGAAGCCAGCATTAGTGCATTGGTGAATGCAGGTGCATATCCGCCGGCATTGTGGAGTTAAATAAAAATTTGTAAGCATGAAACTACAATGCGATGCTTCGACTTCTGCATTATCTTCTGATTTCAATTAACCTTCTTTCGTGTGCCCAAGAGACGAATCTCCCACCTTTAGAACAACTTGAATCAATCTTGTCAAAAGCAGACTCCGTCGTATTAATTAGTCATATAACAACGAAAGAGTTTGCACCTAAAATTGTTCCTGACGTTGCAGAAAACGATTCGGAAGGATTGAAAAGATGGTACGAAGAATATCCTCCTGCCCCACCTTATCTTATTAATGAAGATATAAACAGGGTGATTATACTTGAGTCAGCTACTCTTTCAAAAAAACAAATTGAGCAATTGTCTGAAGTTATAAATCGAAAGTTTTATACGGACACAATTGAGTATGCAAGATGTGACAATCCAGTAAACTCAATATTGATTTATTCTCAAGCAAAACTTTCTTTTATTGACATTTGCTTTGGGTGTAGAAGGGTTCATTGTTCATCTGATATAAAACTATCAGAAGAACATTTCGATGATACAAAATGGCAAATGTTGGAGCTTCTATTTAGAGAAAGGGGCATTAAAAAAGGGTTTGATGAAAAGCCGGAGTAATCCGGGATACCCAGTTTGTTTAGTTCAATCTAAAAAACTTGAAATCGTTAATCACTCAATAAAATATTCATTAGGAGAGTATTATCAAAAGCAAATGCCTTCACACATGTGAAGGCATTTGCTTTTTGCACTCAAAATATATTCACTTCTCTCTCTAGTTCGATTCCGAATTTTTGCTGAATGTCGTCGATGATTTGTTGAGAGAGTTGAAAGATATCTGCACCACTGGCGCCGCCATAATTCACCAATACCAAGGCCTGCTTGCTGTGTACGCCGCATTGTCCTTGTCGGTGGCCTTTCCAGCCCGCTTGTTCTATCAACCAGCCAGCGGGTACTTTGGTGTGGCTTTCGCCAGCCGCATAATCGGGTATGTTGGCAAAACTTTGTTGCAGCTGTTGGTAATGCGATTTTTCAATTACCGGATTTTTAAAGAAGCTGCCGGCATTGCCCAACACAACTGGGTCGGGCAGTTTTGACTGGCGAATGCGAATGACGGCTTCACTTACCTCCCGTATGCCGGGGTTGTGCACACCCATCTGCTCCAGTTCAGCAGCAATGGCTCCATAGCTGGTGTGTAGTGTCGCTTTTTTATTGAGCCGAAATGTAACCGACACAATGGCCAACTGCTGCTTGTATTGTGATTTGAAAATACTTTCTCTGTAGCCAAAGGCGCAATCGGCAACTGCAAAATGCAACAGGCATTTGTCTTGTAAATGCCAGGCTGTTACTTCATGCAGTACGTCTTTTATTTCCACGCCATAAGCACCAATGTTTTGAATGGGCGATGCACCTACATTGCCGGGTATCAAGGATAAATTTTCGATGCCTGCATAGTTATGTGCAATGCAATATTGCACAAATGCATGCCAGTTCTCTCCGGCATTGGCTTGTACATAGTAGTGCTCATCATCTTCCTCCAACAATTGAATGCCTTTGATTTGATTGTGCAATACCAAACCATCGTAGGGTTTTGTAAACAGCATGTTGCTGCCACCACCGAGTATCAAAGATTGAGAATAGCCTGTAGCCTCTGCTAGTAATTCTTGCAAGGAATCAAGTGAATCAAAAGTCGCAAAGCCTTTCACCAACGCTGGTACACCAAAGCTGGTGAGTGGTTGCAGGTTATAGTTGGTTTGAATGTTCATGTCTTTGAATTATTTCTTATCTCATCATTGCCCAACCCATCATTGCCCCAATCATCAATACCTATTGCGGATCTACATCAATCGAAACTCTCACCCGTTTAAAGGCTTCCTGATGTTGCATTTCTACAATGGCTGTTTTAATGTCTGCTTTAGCTTGTTCTAAAAACGCCGCATTGCGGGGCAGCTTCAGCAGCAGTTCGGTAATGTATTCGTTGCGGATGCGGTTGATGGGTGGCTCGGCCGGTCCGCTGATGTACTTGTCGTATTTGGTGCGCAACCATGCAGCCAATGCATCGCAAGCCATCCAAGAAGTGGTTTGGTCTTTGTGCTTGCATTGCAGCATAATGAGTCTGCTAAATGGCGGATAAAAAAACAATTGCCGCTGCGCTACTTCGTATTGGTAAAAAGCAGGGAAGTCGTGCTGTTGTAAAAACGGAATGATGGGGTTAGCGGTGTCGAACAATTGTACCACCACTTTTCCTTTTTCACCTTTTCTGCCGGCACGTCCACTCACTTGTTCTATCAGTTGAAAAGCCCGCTCCGCTGCTCTGAAGTCAGCAAACCGCATGATGCCATCGGCATCGGGAATGCACACCAAACCTACGTGGTCAAAGTCGAGGCCTTTAACCACCATTTGTGTGCCGGCCAGTATTTGTATGCGTTGGTCTTCAAACTGCCGGATGAGGTTT
The DNA here is from genome assembly GCF_009740285.1 of Phnomibacter ginsenosidimutans. GTDB lineage: Bacteria > Bacteroidota > Bacteroidia > Chitinophagales > Chitinophagaceae > Phnomibacter > Phnomibacter ginsenosidimutans. Next base: position 2,597,122 of record NZ_CP046566.1, on the reverse strand, counting down.
TCATGACTGTGTTTGCCCCGCACACTGTCAGTATCCATGCGGGCCACAACTGCATTGTCAAAAGTTTGATCGAGCAATTCTTCCAGCTGTTCGGTACCAAAGTTTTTCTGCCGGAAATCCTGACTGCCGCAAGCACCACAGGTTTTCGCCAATGGATAGGTAGTGCCGCAATAATGGCAATGCAATTTTTGTGTGCTCTTGTGATAAGTCAGCGACACATCGCATTGATCGCATTTGGGTATCCAACCGCATGTGCCGCACAATTGGTAGGGCGCATAACCACGACGATTTTGAAACACAATCACCTGCTTGTTTTGCTGCAGGGTTTGGTTGATGCGTTCTTTCATCGCCTCCGTTAAAATCACTTTTTGTTTACGACTTTCCGGCACCTGTTTCAGGTCGATGATGTCGATGTCGGGCAATTGCAAATCGCCGTATCGTTCGGTGAGGATTACGAGTCCGTATTTATGCTGCAGGCAATTGTGATAGCTTTCCAGCGAAGGTGTGGCACTGCCGAGCAACACTTTGGCATTGCAAACGGAGGCATAAAAAATAGCCGCATCTCTTGCATGGTAGCGTGGCGGCGGGTCGTATTGTTTGAACGAACTGTCGTGCTCTTCATCCACCACAATCAATTTGAGATTGCAGAAGGGCAAGAACAACGCCGACCGTGCACCAAGTACTACCTGTATTTCGCCCGACTTTACTTTGTTCCACAATTCCAGTCGTTCGTTGGCATTGAATTTAGAATGGTAAATGCCTACGTAGCCACCGAGGTGCTGGCGCAGTTTGCGAACGATTTGTGAGGTCAATGCAATTTCCGGCAACAAGTACAAACATTGCTCACCCCTTTGTATGGCTTCCGCCATCAGCTGAATGTACAACTGCGTTTTACCACTGCCGGTTACGCCATGTAGTAACGTCACAGCATGTTGTTGCATGCTTTCCTGCAGTTGCTGCAGCGCTGTTTTTTGTGCTGCAGAAAACTGAATGTTTACATCTAGTTGTTTGGCTACTTGTGGCAGCCGGTCTACACTTCGTTTTTCCAATTGTAAAACACCTTTGCTCACCAGTCCTTCGAGCACAGAAGAAGTGACGCCTGATTTTTTCAGCAATGCAGCTTTCGTTACTTGTCCTTCGGTGCGGTCGTAGTGCAAAAAGGAGAGGAGTAAATCCAATTGCTTGGGTGCTTTCTGCCATTCGTTGATGAGCTTTTCCAATGCCGCTTCGTTGCGGTACACAGGCGCCAGTAACACGTAGGTTTCTGTTTTTTCCTTGTAGGTTTCCTGAATGGATTCCCACACAGTGGCAATGCCTTTTTCCACCAGTTTTTTTACAACGGGATATACATTGTTGCTATCGAGCAAAGATTGTATTTCGCCGAGGTTGAGTTGTTGTTTTATTTCCAATGCCTCGGTGAGGATGTATTCTTTATCACTCAATTCTTGAATGGCCACTGTGTGTCCGTCGTTGTATTGAATAACGCTTTCGCTGCTGAGTTTGAGATGCGCCGGCAATGCCGCCATCATTACTTCGCCTTCGGTGCTGCAGTAGTATTGCGCAATCCATTCCCACAGGCGCAATTGCTCGGGCATTACTACGGGAGCTTCGTCTAATACTTCGAGAATGGGCTTGGTTTCATACAGCCCTGGTACATCGGTATGCAGGCGTTTGATGATGCCCGCATAGCGTTTGCTTTTGCCTACCTGCACTATCACACGGCTGCCTTGTTGCACCCTGTTGTTCCATTCGGCGGGTATGCTCCATGTAAGAATTTTGGGTAAGTAAATGGGCACAATCACATCGGCAAACAGCGAGGGTTTTTCCTGCTGAAATAAAAGCTGGTTGCTATGGTTACCGTTGTTGTGCATCCCGATTGTTGTAGTCAATAATAGTGGATTCCATCAAATCATACACCCGTTTTTTCAGCAGGGGCAGGTCTTCCATGGTTAGTCCTTCAGTAGGTACTTCTTTTAAAATTACGGCTCTGCTTTTACCTGGTCGTAATCGCCAGATAGACGCATAGTGCATCCTCGTTTTGGCATCCAGAAACACAATGGGTTTGATGGCAGTATTGGTTTCGATGGCAATACGAAAAGCGCCATCATAAAACGATTTGAGGGGTGCGCCTGTTTCATTAAACGTGCCTTCTGGAAAAATAAATATGGAGCGGTTGTGCGCCAGCACTTCTTTGAGCATGGCTACACTACGGGCACGGCGTTCGGGGCTGCTGCGGTCTACCAATACAACTGCTAATCGATATAAAATACCAAACACCGGAATTTTCGCCATTTCATATTTGCCCAACACCCGAATGTTGGTATGGCGCAATGCTTGAAAAATCAACGGAATATCGAGGTAAGAAATATGGTTGGCTACAAACACAAAATGGCGTTTGCGGTCGAGTGGTTCTTCCCAAATATTTACGTGCCAAATGCCAATAAGTGCAAACCACAAATGACTCCAAATACGGGAGAGATGAATAACGAGATTGCCGCCCAACGGTTGGCCAAGCAGCATGGCAATGATGATACCCGGCGTTACAAGAAACAGGCCTCCGACAAACACCGCGAAGGCGTAAATGCAATAGGGAATCCAGAAAATGCTGAGCAACTTTTGCATAGCTATCATTACACTACCGTCATGGAATGGGCAACGGCTTTGGCCGCAAACATAGGCTTTACACGGCTCCACAGCAATTTGAAAAATTCACTGTACCGGTAATTATCGAGGGCTTGTGTATGGCTCCAGCGGCTGATGGTGAAAAACACATGCGGCTCCTGATTGTCTTGGTAAGCATTCAATTCGAGGCAGCCTTCAAATGCAGCAATGTGTTGTTTGTGCTCTTGAAATATTTGTCGAAACGCCTCAATGTGTTCTGGCATCAAGGTGAGTTTTACCACACGGGTTAATGGTTGCATAGCGTAAAAGTACGAAGGAAGAAGAACGAGGTAAGAAGTACGAAGTACGAAGGAGGGAATAAGAAGTATGAAATGTGAAGTACGAGGTACGAAGGGGGCGAAGTAGGAAATTAGAAATTTGAGGTTAGAGGTATGTAATACCCTTAATCAACAAATCGGATACGAACGGTTTGGTAAAACAGCCGGGAGTTGGTGAATTTTTCTTCCGCATTGCCGCTAAAAGCCTGCAAGCCAAAAAGACCAGCAGCATTGCCTTTATTTACGGCAATTTCCAAATAACCGGCGGTGTTGAAAAAAGCAAGTTTGTCTCCTTCGGGCACACTGCCGTAATGCTCAGATATTTTGGTGATGCGGTCGTCGTTTTTGAAACTGATTTCGAAGCGTCGGCCACGGCCTACTTTGTCGAAATCTGATTTCATAACATTCACCACCACGTTTTCAAAGCGATCTACAAAAATGATGCGGCTTTCAATGTAATCGTCGTACAGCAAAGGTTGTACGGCACTACGGGTTACAATCTGCTCTGGTTCTTCGCCCAGCAGGTGCAGCGATGTGCCGTTGTCAACAGATTGAATGGCGGCACCAATAGCATCCATCCATGCCATGCTGTTGGCAATGTTTTCAGGAGCAATGGGCAGCACAATACATTCGTAAGGGCCTTCATCCAAAATCATGGGTAGCAGGCCATTGTCCGCACAGGCAAAAAAGTGCCCGTTTTGAAAAGCAATTAAACAGCGGGGCGATGGCGAGTGAAACAAATTCACCAACACAATATGCCAGCTGTACATGGGAAAATGCGGATAGGCACTGCGTACAAAGTAGGCCGCTTCGTTGTAGTTGAACGGTGTGATGTTGTGCGAAATATCTGCTATTTGCCAAGCGGGGTTGTTTTGCCACAGCCTGCCTTTAATGGCGCCGGTTATATAGTCTTTGTAACCGATATCGGATGTTAGCGTTAGTATTGGCACAATGAATGCAGCAGTTCGTTTGGTGTATAATGGGTGCGGATAAAAGCGGCTGCAATGTCAGTACTGCTTGGCATATTTCAAAATGCAAACAGCGGGGTGATGGTTACTTCACCAAAACATTGTCTTTATAGAAAAATTTGCGAACCAGTTTATCGGCCAGTGCCGGAAAAAACTTGTTCATAAATACAGTTTGTTTTCCTTGGAATGTCATCACCAGGGTACGTTTTCTTTTGGCAATGGCATTCATGATGTGCACTGCACATTCTTCCGAAGTCATCATGGCTTTTTCATCCATCGGGCTTTCGCCCTGGGCCTCTGCATTTTTGTTGAGTGCTGCATTACGGATATTGCTGCTGGTAAAGCCGGGGCACACCCACATCACATTCACGCCACTCTCCAACAGTTCGGTACGCAAGGCTTCCATCCAACCTTGCAGGGCCCACTTGCTGGCGCTGTAGCCACTGCGGCCGGGCAGGCCGCGGTAGCCGGCAATGGAACTTACGCCAATGATGTCGCCTTTTTGCTGCTGTATGTAGGGCAGGGCATACTTGGTGCAATACACCACGCCCCAAAAATTAATGTCCATCACTTTGCGGATGGTATCCAGCGAAGCTTCATGAAACTCGGCCCGCATGCTGATGCCCGCATTATTGACCAAAATGTCAACAGTCGAAAAGTTGCGGATGACGGCGTTGATGAAATTTCGGCAATCGGTTTCGTTGCTTACATCGGCCACCATGGTAAACAACTTACTGCCAGGGTTTTGTACCTGCAGTTGGTACAGTTTATCACTGTTGCGGCTGCAGGTAGCCACATTGGCGCCTGCATTCAGCAATTCTTCTACCATGGCACGGCCAATGCCGTCGCTGCCACCTGTTACTACAACTGTCTTGTTTTGAAAATATGCGGGGTTGTGTACCAATATTGCCATAGTGTATGCAAAGTTGGTCAATCGGAGAGGCGGTACTGTTAATGAAATTGCAAACAGGCTGTTGATAAACTGAAAATATTTTTTTTGGTTGCAATGAAGTCGACTCCTATTTTTGCACTCCCAAAAACGGAATACGCACTGCGAATTCTGTTACTGGAACGGGAGATCTGGTAGCTCAGTTGGTAGAGCAATACACTTTTAATGTATGGGCCCTGGGTTCGAGTCCCAGCCGGATCACAAGAAAGTCCTCGCAGTAATGCGGGGACTTTTTATTTGTATTTACTCGTTACTTTCTTTTCTTGTCAAGAAAAAATATTGCAAGTTGTTTTGATGGATTCTCATCAAAACAAAACAACCCGTAACCATCACAGCTACGGGTTGTTGGTAAAAGAAGAATGCAAGTTTATTTACCCGCTTTCTTCACGTATTTCTCCAGCCAGCTGTATTGCTCCCACAACAAGTGCAGCAGGTTTTCTTCGGCAGCATAGCCGTGGCTTTCCAAGGGCATACTCACAAAGCGTACCGTGCCGCCGTGGCCTTTGATGGCATTGTACAAACGTTCGCTGTTGATGGGGAAGGTGCCGGGGTTGTTGTCGGCATCGCCATGCACCAACAGGATGGCATCTTTAATTTTATCGGCATAGCTAAACGGACTCATTTTGTAATACAAGTCGGGGGCCTGCCAGTAAGTTCGTTCTTCATTTTGGAAACCAAACGGAGTCAACGTACGCATGTAGGCACCACTGCGGGCAATGCCTGCCTTAAACAGGCGGCTGTGGGCCAGCAGGTTGGCCGTCATAAAGGCGCCATAGCTGTGGCCACCCACTGCTGCACGGCTGGTATCGCCAAAACCCAAATCGTGGGCTGCTTTCAGGCCTGCTTCAGCATTCCAAATGAGTTGCTCTACAAAGTTGTCGTTGGGCTGTTTGTCGCCTTCGCCCACAATCGGAAACTCCGACTCATCCATTACCGCATAGCCTTGTGTAGCATAAAAAATGGGTGAGCCCCAGTTGAGGCGGGTAAACGTGTACTTGCTGCCACGCACCTGTGCAGCATCGCTGGCGCTTTTAAACTCACGTGGGTAAGCCCACATCACAATGGGCAAACGGCCATCTTTTTTTGCATCATAACCGGCAGGCAGGTAAACAGTGGCCGTAAGGTCGATGCCATCTACACGCTTGTAGGTAATTTTTTGCTTGCTTATCTGGCGCAATGCAGGCTGAGGATCGGGGAAGCTGGTTAATGCTTTTACCGTGTTGGCCTTGATGTCTCGCATGAAATAATTGGGTGCTTCGGTCGGGCTTTGACGGCTGGTTATTACCCATCCTTTTTCTGCATCCAACACATCGGTTACTGTTTCGTAGTAGCCTTTTTCGCAGCGCCAAACAATGTTGTTCTTTTTGCTGGCCAAATCGAAAACGGCATAGAAAGGCAAATCACCATCAGGAGAAGCGCCGGCACCAATCATGGGAATGCCAGTGCCATTGTTCACCGTTTGCAGCACATTGCGGCCATACTGATTGCGATGTAAAACGGGAGAACCCGGATCGTTGTAGCGGTCGTTGGTACTGCGGTCGAAGAGTACTTCTTTGGCACCGGAGCTTGGGTTGAGCTTCGACAATTTTGCCCGCTGCTTACCTTGTAGTCCTTCATTCAGCAGGGCCATGCTGGCATCGCCCCACACAATACCGCGGTAACGCATTTCAGTTTTGGTCAATTCTTTTTCGGCACCGGTAAATGGAGCACTCAGTGTGTACACTGCATCATGAAAAGGAACATTGTTTTTCATGATACCGCCATCGAGAGGCTTGGCCCAATACACAGTGGCTGGCTCATCGGCCCGCCAGTTGTGGCCACGGGTAATGTCTTGCACATTGTCGAAACCCGTTGGTGAACTTTCTGAAGAGGGTAATTCTGCCAGCACTTTAACGGTCGCACCTTTACGATCGGTTATTTTCATGGTGCTGGGAAAACCGTTTACCTGCACCAGATAGCTGAATGGCTTTTTGATGGTTTCGATGAGGTAATATTTTTTATCGGGGCTTACTGCAGCACGGCTGTAAATGGCGGGAGTGCCAATGGCTGTTTCTAAACCGCCTTTGTTTTCTACCAACTGACTGGTGGCATAAAATTCAAACAGTTGCTCGTCGTAAGGATTCTTGATCAAATCCTGATAGGTACGGCTGGGAGCAGCTTTGCCCAGGTTTTGCTGTACCACGGGGCCTTTGGGAGCCAAAGGCTTTGGTGGTGCCTGCGAAGCGGGTTTCAATGCTACGTAGTACAACAAAGTAGCATCGTCTACATAGCTGTAATCGCCCAGTACCATGTTCAGACTTTTCTTGTTTACTTTTTTGGCTACGCCGGTTTTGATATCTGCCTCGTACAAATCAATGGCGTTGGCGGTGGTATGGCTGAAGGCAAATTTTGTTTGCGAAGGATTCCAAACGGGGCTGCCGGCTTTCAGGTTGGCGGGCAGGCCAGTTACCTGCATTTCTTTGCCGGTGGCTACGATTTTGATTTTGAAATTGGTGATGTAGGTGCTGCGGCTGGGGCCAAAATTATTCGGGTTGAGGCGCATGCCTGCAATACGGAGTTCGGGCTGTGCCAGCTCTTCAATTTTGGGGTAGGAGCTACGTTCGCTGAGCAGCATGTACGTGCCTTTGTCATCGATGCTGACAGAAGGCGTGCCGGGTGCCAGCAAGATGTCGGCAATGGCTTGTGGTGGTCGCTGATACTGAATGTCGTCTTGTGCCATGCCCTGCAGCGAAAAGGCGAGGAGCAGGAGGCCAAGGAATTTCTTTTTCGTCATCATGCTTTATTGTGTTTTGAGAAAGATAGGACGATGTTTTGGGTTTTGTCCGACTGTTGCGTTTTTTCAACGCACAGGCACAAAGCCGTCAAGGTTTTTTAATGCGATATGTTTCGGGTTTTTAGTTTGTGGTTCTGAAAGTGTAGGTGGTTCAAAAAAAATAAACCGGGAATTAAGGTTAGACTCAATTCCCGGTTTTAATATTTTCAGTAAGGACTTTTACGATATTCACCTTCTAAATCCTCTCAATTAGCACATTAGCTAATTGGCCAATTATCACATTTGCATTTTACCCATTCACCCATGCTTCTCTTTCTTCCGGATTAAATTTCCAGGGGGCGAAGTTGTTTTCAATGTTGCCAAACATGGCGTTCCATTCGCCGGGGCTGTTACTCTCGTCAAGTATGAGGTAGCGGCGTTGTTTTAGAATAATATCGAGGGGAGAAATGCTTACCGGACATTCTTCTACACAGGCATTGCAAGTGGTACATGCCCGCAGTTCTTCTACGGTGATGTAGTCATGCAACAAACTTTTGCCATCATCCACCCATTGGCCATTGTTGGCCGCCAGCACTTTGCTTACGGCTTCGGCACGGTCACGGGTTTTCATCATGATGGCCCGTGGGCTCAATACTTTGCCGGTGCTGTTGGCAGGGCAGGCGGCACTGCAGCGGCCACATTCAGTGCAGCTGTAAGCATCCAGCAAATTCTTCCAGCCGAGGTCAAAAATATCTTTGGCGCCAAACTGATTGGGGGGCGCATCGGGCAGCTGGCTCAGCACCGGGTTGGTTGAAATATCTTGTCCCATAGCCAATGCCACTTCCTTTTGAATCTCTGGCATGTTGTGCATTTTGCCATAGGATTCGGGGCGGGCAAACCAGGCATTGGGGAAGGCAAATAGAATGTGCAAATGTTTGCTATACGGCAGGTAGTTCAGGAAGGCCAGAATGCCGATGATGTGTAACCACCACGCTGTTCTTTCAATGCCTGCTAGTGCTGTGTTAGACAATCCGCTCAACAAAGGACTGATGTGCTGGCTAATGACAAACGGACCAACAGCATGCTCTGCATAAGGTGAAACGTTATTGGCAATCAACACGCCTTCGGTAGCATTCATCAGCAAGAACAACGACATCAATACGATCTCCGTGATAAGAATGTAATTGGCATCACTGCGGGGCCAGCCGTTGAGATCATTGCTCATAAAACGGCGTAGTTTCAGTACGTTTCTTCTTACCAGAAATACGATACAAAAAACGAGTACAGCAAAGGCCAGTATTTCAAAAGCATTGATGAGAAAACTATAGAAACTGCCGAGCATGGGGGCAAACAACCGATGGGTGCCTAATATGCCATCCAGCACTATTTCCAATACTTCGATGTTGATGATGATGAAACCCACATACAACACAAAGTGCATGATGGCTACCAGCGGATTTTTAAACATCTTTTTTTGACCCAGCGCCAGCAATACCAGGTTGCTCATCCGCTTGTTGCGGTCGGTTTCAATGGTCTCGTCTTTGCCCATTAAAATGACGCGACGGATATTGCCAATTTTGCGGGAGAATAACCAAACAGCTGCTCCTACAATCGCTACAAATAAAGCCTGAGCCAAATACTGCATACAAATAAGTTTAGCAAGCACAATAATCGATGCAGCTAAATTAAGCGCCCCGGTGCTATGTTGCTCGAATTGTGGTTATTTTGCTGAAAAGCTGCTCAGCGTGACTAAAACATACATTCTCAATAAAGAACAAATAGCCCTGAAACTGCAACGCATGGCACTCGAAATAGCCGAGCAAAACATGGGCGAACAGCGGATTGTAATAGCCAGTATTTTGCCTAACGGTGCCATCATGAGCAAAACGGTAAAAGAAGTGTTGGCCAAGTATTTCGAAGGAACGATTGAAGAAATTACGGTGGATTTGGACAAGCGCCACCCGTCTGAGGTACAGCTGAGTTCAAAACCAGATTTAAACAGTGCCGTGCTCCTACTGTTGGACGATGTGGCCAACAGTGGCAAAACGCTTACTTATGCGTTGAAGCCTTTTCTAAATCAACATCCGCATAAAATTCAAACGGCGGTACTGGTGGCTAGAACCCACCGTAAGTTTCCCATTCAGCCTGATATTATTGGCTTTAGCCTGGCTACCACCATACAAGAATACATTGATGTAGAAGTGGAAAACGGCGAACTGGTTGGCGCCTGGATGGCTTAAGTAGTAGCTGGTTTTTACTGCAGCAATTGTTTGAATGCAGGGGTATTGTAATCCTCTGTACCAACAATCTCTTTAATCATTTCTCCTTTTTCGTTGAAGAAGAAAGTTGCTGGTATGCCAGGTACATTAAAAATGTCGGGCAAGTCGGTAGTAGGAAAGTAGGCCCATCGCTGCAGGTTTTTGCCTTGTAAAAAACGCATGCCATCAGCTTTGTCTTCATCCAAAGAAATGAGTACTACCGCAGCTTTGCTGGTATCAATGGATTGTGCCAATGCTTCTATGCTTGGCATTTCTTCTCTACAGGGGCCACACCACGAAGCCCACAAATTCACCATTACTTTTTTGCCCAGCAGACTGCTTAGTTCAAAAGCGCCGCCGTCGGCATGTTGCAATGCCAGTGCAGGCAATATTTTTTCAGTGGGTGCTGTACTGGCGGTACTGTTTTCGGTGGCCGCTTTAGGACCACAGCTTGTACAACAAAATGTAACTGTTACTAACAGCAGGAGGGGCAGAAACGATTTCATACGCATAATGACTCCGGCAAAAATAGGAGGGACTACTAAGAGTAGCTGTTAAATGAAAGGCGGTCTTTAATGTCCACCAGCATTAAAAAAAGTTCTTTAATGATGATGTAAATGCCCATCACCAGCACAAACCAGCCAAAGCCTTTTTTGAGGCTGCTGGCAGAAACTTTCTTGCTGAGCACATTGCCAACAAAAATGCCTGCAATGGCCAAACCCGAAACGCTTAGGAGCAGTGTCCAGTCCATGCTGGTTTTGCCCAAATCGCCGGTGAAGCCCAGCAAAGATTTGGCAGCTATAATGAGCAGGGATGTACCCACGGCTTGTTTCATGGGCAGCTTGCTTAGCAGTACCAACGCAGGTATGATAAGGAAGCCGCCGCCTGCACCAACCAATCCGGTTAGAACGCCAACTACTGCGCCTTCTAACAAAATGAGCGGATAGTTGAATACTTGTGGTTCTTCCGGGCAATCAACACATTTCTTTTCCCGGATCATTGAAATTGAGGCAAAGACCATGAGGATGGCAAATAAAATCATCATCATGAGCGGCTTGGTGAGTTCAAAACTGCCGATGGAGATTATGTGTTGCGGAATAGCTGGTACGATAAATGCTCGGGTGGCGTACACTGCTGCAATGGAGGGTATACCGAAAATGACCGCTGTTTTCAGGTTGACTTCACCTGCTTTGTACTTGGGAAAAGCACCTACCAAACTTGTAGCGCCTACAATGAAAAGCGAATACGCTGTGGCCACCACAGGGTTGACACCAAACAGGTAAACAAGTACGGGGACAGTCAAAATAGAGCCACCGCCTCCAATAAGGCCTAATGAAATGCCAATAACCAACGATGCTAAATAACCTGCTATTTCCATGGATTGATAATTGCTGGCAAAATTGAAGGGCTGACAATGAATCTATTGTGATTGTAATCACGCAGGCCAAAACTGGAACTTTTTTTCGGATTCTATAGGATTACTACTCCTGAATGCGTCCTTACGAGCCGTATACAGATTTCCACATTTTCATGAGCAATCAAAAATGTTTAAACATTAAATAAGACTTCATGTTGGGAATGTTTAGATTACCGGCGCATATCATTAAACAAATCGTACTGGTTTTCCACAGTCGTGGTTGCGTTTTATTAATGTTTTAACATTGATGTTTAGTTGTTGAATTTTAAATGCGATACAGGTAACCGCTTCATCCAGCTGATAATCATTGGAAATAGAAGCTTATTCAATGCTTTGCCTAACCGTTTTTCTTACAGCATTGCCGCAAGAGCGTATGCTAGAACTATTCCACAACATGGTTGTTAAAGCATCAATTAATTAAATGAACGACTGATGAGTATTTTGAAACAAATGGGAGAATACCTGTACCTGAAGAAGAAGGATCCCAACCGGCCTACCACTCAGTGGACCAAATACATGCATGGCATCAACAGAATTTCTATCCTGCTCTTTTTGTTGGCCATGATTATTTTGGTGGTAAAGCTAATCGTCAAAAAAGGTTAGGCTTTCAGTAAATGTAAAATATGAGTGGCGGCGGTGGCCGACGCATTGCCTCCTGCAGCCAGCAGTGCAAAGAGATCTTCGTAATCCTTTTTAATCCGTTGAATATTGCCTTTGTCGTTCAGAATGGCATCCAGCTCTTTCGAAATGGCCTCTACATTCATGTCGTGCTGTATCAATTCCGTCACCACGGGCTTATCCATTATCAAATTGACCAAGCGAAATGTATTTGATGGTGATAAGTCGTTTGGCAATGGCATAGCTGATGGGATTGCCTTTGTAACAAACCACCTGCGGTACCCCAAACAAAGCAGTTTCCAAGGTGGCTGTACCGCTGGTTACCAATGCTGCGGTCGCTGTTTTTAATAGTTCATAAGTAAGGCCTCCCACACAGCTTACATTGGGATAACGACTAACGAATTGCTGATAGAAACTTTCATCTGTGCCGGGAGCCATGGCCACAATAAATTGATATTGCGGGAATCGTTTCGAAACCTCCAGCATCACTGGCAGCTTAACATTGATTTCTTGTTTGCGACTGCCGGGCAAAACAGCTACAATTGGTTTGTCGGAAAATGAAGTAATGCGGGGCTGAAATTCCTGAATGGTTTGTACCAGTGGATGGCCTACGTATGCTACAGGCCATTGCCATTTGTTTTTGTAGTAGTCTTTTTCAAAAGGCAGAATCACCATCATCAAATCGATGCATTGCTTCATCATTTTTACCCGGTTCTCCTTCCAAGCCCATACTTGTGGCGAAATGTAGTAGGCCACTTTGTACCCGAGTGGTTTTGCCCATTTGGCAATCCGCAAATTGAAGCCCGGATAATCCACCAACACAATCACATCGGGCTTAAATGCTTCGATGTCTTTTTTGCAAAATGCGAGGTTATTGAGAATGGTGCGCAGGTTCATCAGCACTTCAGCAAAACCCATGAAAGCCAGCTGGCGGTAGTGTTTCACCAAGGTTGCACCGGCCGCTTCCATTTTATCGCCACCCCAGCAGCGAATGTCTGCCTGCTTATCCTGCAAGTGAATTTGCTTGATGAGGTTACTTCCGTGCAAGTCGCCGGAAGCTTCGCCGGCTATGATGTAATACTTCATGCGAATGAACTGAAATGAAATGAACTCAGGCAAAAAACTTAATCATCAATGAGGTAATGGCATATACCAACGTGATGGCAAAAACACCTTTGGCTGTTTTATCACGGTGGGTATTGATGTAGGCTGTAAACAAACCTACATTCAACAACAAACACACAACGGTGAGGCTCGATAGTAATCTTTTTTCGGTGGTCAGGTATTCAAGAAAAGTGCTGAATTCGTTGGGATAAATTTTCCAATAATAATAGATAACCACACCCACAAATGGCAGCAAAAAACCAAGTATTAAGCCGAGTTTGAAATTGTCTTTCGTCAGCATTTTCATGACCACTTTTCCTCCAGTTGCTGTTTCATTTTGTAATTGGTAAAGTCGATGGCTATGGGTACAACGCTTACGTAGTTATGTTCCAGTGCCCACACGTCTGTGTCGTCGCCTTCATCCATATTTACAAACTCACCGGTGAGCCAATAATATTTGCGGCCATGCGGGTCAACACGTTCGTCAAAATCTTCCTGGTATTTGGCATAAGCCTGTCGGCAAATTTTAATACCAGCCAGTAATTCCATGCTGACTTTAGGAATATTGACGTTGAGGAGTAAATGATTGTCCTGTTTTTCAGCCAGCAGTTTCATCACTATAGAACGAACCACTTCTCTGGCTGCAGAAAAATCAGCCTCCATGCTATAGTCCATCAGGCTAAAGCCTACTGAAGGGATGCCTTCAATGGCCGCTTCCATTGCAGCACTCATAGTGCCACTGTAAATCACATTAATAGCATGGTTGGCACCATGGTTGATGCCACTCAAACACAAATCGGGCTTGCGGTGAATGAGTTTGTCAACCGCCAGCTTCACACAGTCGGCGGGAGTGCCGCTCACTTGCCAGGCTTCAATGCCGCCAAACAGGTCGAGCTGGTTCATACGCAACGGATGGCCAATGGTGATGGCATGGCCCATGCCGCTTTGTGGTTTATCAGGTGCTACTACTACAAGTTGTCCCAAATCTTTTACGGCTTCCACCAGGTTTCGTATTCCGGGAGCGGTAATGCCGTCATCGTTGGTTATCAGAATGATAGGTCGTTCGTTTGTCATATTGTAAAAACTGGCGTAAAAGTAAACCCGGTGCCAATGCCGTAGTGGCAAATGGCCATTTATCTTTTGCAAATAATGGGCGCTAAAAATATTTGCAAAGCCAAAAAATTTAGTAATATTGCCAAAACAAGTAGCAATGAGTTTCGCCGGAAAAAACTTCAAGTACCTGCGCAAATTGCGTGGATGGACACAGGAAGACTTTGCCAATAAAGTGGGCATCAAGCGTTCGCTTGTAGGTGCTTATGAAGAGGAACGGGCCGAGCCCCGCCTCGAAGTGGTAGAAACAGTGTGCAGCATTTTCAAGTTGTCGCTGGAAGATGTGTTGCTGAAAGAACTTGCCGATGAAGGGGAGTCATATATGGCCAAACGTCGCAAGTTGAAAATGGGTGCCGAACGTTCCAATATTCAGTTTGTACCTGTAAAGGCCGCGGCTGGTTACCTGGCGGGTTACAACGATCCTGAGTTTGTGGACGAACTCAACACATTTACGCTACCAATGCTGGGCCCCGGCGAATACCGTGCCTTCGAAATCATTGGCGATTCGATGCTACCCACGCCTAGTGGCAGTGTCATAGTGGGCGAAAAGGTCGAAAATCTGGAGTATGTAAAATCCAACCAGGCATATATAGTTGTCAGCCGCACGGATGGAATCGTGTACAAGCGGATACAAAAAGAGCCGAAGTTGCAAACAACACTCACTTTGGTAAGTGATAATCCTCAATATCCTCCTTACACTGTCAAGTCAGAAGACATTGCTGAAGTTTGGCAGGCCCAAATGATTTTGAGTCGCCCTATGGAAAAACCCGTCTGGGATGTAAATCAATTGGCTACTGTGGTGAATACATTGCAGGAGCAGGTAAACTCACTTAAATCAAATCGAACGTAGAAATATTTCAATGGGTTAGTAAGTAAAAAAGCTGCCTCCTTTTGGGGGCAGCTTTGCTTTTTAGAATCAGTACGATTACAAAATTAGCATCGCATCACCATAAGTGAAAAAGCGATACTTGTCTTTAATGGCTTTTTTATACGCTTCCATTACCAAATCATAACCGGCAAAAGAGCAGGCCATAATCAGCAGGCTGGTTTTAGGCAGGTGGAAGTTGGTAATCAGCGAGTCTGCAATATTGAAATCGTAAGGTGGATGGATGAACATATTTGTCCAGCCTTCAGAAGGCTTCAACAGCTTTTCTGCGGTGAAAGATGTTTCTAATCCACGCATGGTGGTGGTGCCAATGGAGCAGATGCGATGACCTTCGGTTTTGGCTTTGTTTACAATGCGACAGGCGGTTTCATCTATGCGATAGTACTCAGCATCCATTTTGTGCTTGCTCAGGTCTTCCACTTCAATGGGGCGGAAGGTGCCGAGGCCGGTGTGCAGTGTAACTTCTGCAAAACGGATGCCTTTGATTTCGCAACGCTTAATCAATTCGCGGCTGAAGTGCAGGCCGGCGGTAGGAGCCGCTACTGCTCCTTCGTATTTGGCGTATACTGTTTGGTAGCGTTCTTTATCGCTTTCATCGGGCTTACGCTTAATGTATTTTGGAAGCGGCGTTTCGCCCAAAAAGTCGAGCATTTTGCGAAAAGCTTCTTCGGTATCATCCCACAAAAATTTGATGGTACGACCACGGCTGGTGGTGTTGTCAATGACTTCTGCTACCAGTTCGTCGTTGTCGCCAAAGTACAGTTTGTTGCCTACACGAATCTTTCTTGCGGGATCAACGATAACGTCCCACAGGCGGTTGGGGCGGTTCAGTTCACGCAGCAAAAACACTTCAATTTTAGCACCGGTTTTTTCTTTTCTACCATACATTCTTGCGGGAAAAACCTTGGTGTTGTTTACTACAAACACATCCTTGTCGTTGAAGAAATCCATGATTTCGTAGAAATGATGGTCTCTCATTTCACCGGTCTTACGATCGATAACCATAAGGCGGCTGTCTTCGCGGCGCTTCAATGGGCTTTGTGCAATGAGGTTCAGCGGAAGGTCGAACTTAAACTGCGAAAGTTTCATACAGGAAAAAATGCTTTAAAGTCAATAAAACTGATAACCTACAAGCACCTGTATGACAACGATACAAGATGGACATACTTCTGCAAGAAGCATGTGGAGGGGAAACATCCAATTGGCCTTACGGCGCCAGTTGGTTATCAAATAATCCAATAATCTGTCATTATTGGGGATGGCAAAGGTAATAAGAAGGAGAACTAAAAAAGCCAGCCGCCAGAAATTTGCGCCTGTTAAAAAACAAACGCCTCATTTTTAAGATGAGGCGTTTCTATTTTAGAATTTCAGGTGCCTAACTGTGAGGCCGTTATTCTGCAGTTGTTTTAGCGAATCAATGCCGATTTTAATGTGTTGGTCTACAAACTTGCTCGTCACTTTTTTATCGCTGGCTTCGGTTTTTACACCTTCGGGTACCATGGGGCTATCGCTTACCAGCAGCAGTGCTCCGGTAGGTATTTTGTTGTAAAAACCTACCGTGAAAATGGTCGCCGTTTCCATGTCGATGGCATAGGCCCTTACTTTCTGCAGGTATTCTTTAAACTCATCATCATGCTCCCACACCCGGCGGTTGGTGGTGTAGCAAGTGCCTGTCCAATAGTCCACACCCTTATCGCGGATAGTAGTAGATACGGCTTTTTGCAAGGCAAATGCGGGGAGTGCAGGCACTTCGGGAGGAAAGTAGTCGTTGGAGGTACCTTCGCCACGGATGGCGGCAATGGGCAAAATCAGGTCGCCGATTTTGTTGCGTTTTTTGAGGCCCCCGCATTTACCCAAAAACAAGACCGCTTTGGGCGAAATGGCGGTAAGCAAATCCATAATGGTGGCGGCGCCGGGGCTGCCCATACCAAAGTTGATGATGGTAATGTTGTCTGCCGTGGCGCATTGCATGGGACGGTCTTTCCCAATCACCTGAACCTTGTGCCATTTGGCAAATAGATCTACATAATTACTAAAGTTGGTGAGCAAAATGTATTCACCAAATTCTTCTAAAGACTGGCCGGTGTAGCGTGGCAACCAGTTGTTTACTATATCTGTTTTTGTCTTCATATCAGCTTGAGCTACAGCGTTTCATCACTGCAGGATAATTGATAAAGGTAATCAATACTTTTGGCTGATGATACAAATTGACTTTCCCGAGCCTTCGTTTCGCTTAAGAGAGACGGCAGAACTGCGGGAAATATTTGATCCGCTGCGCAAAAAATGGCTGGTGCTGACGCCAGAAGAATGGGTACGCCAAAACCTGTTGCAATGGCTGGTACAAGTGCAACAAATACCGGCTGCTTTAATTGCATTGGAAAAGATGATTGTAGTAGCCGATAGAAAACGCCGCTTCGACATTGTGGTATACAACCGCCAGCACGAACCCTGGCTACTCATTGAATGCAAAGCACCTGATATTGCACTCAACGATAAAGTTTTACAACAGGCACTGAGTTATCTGAGCAAAGTACCAGCGCAATTGCTCATGATTTCTAACGGGCAACAACATTTGTGCTGGCAGCGGCAGGAAGGAACTTTGCAATTAGTGGAACAGCTTCCTTCATTACCATAAAAAAGCGACTGTATCATACAGTCGCTTTTTGCATACATCGCTTTGCGTTGTATTATGGGAAAATGCCCAGTTCAGTATAGCTGGTAGCTACCTTGTTGATGGCTACAACGTACGCAGCACTACGCATGTCAGGAATCTCCGGATTTTTGTGCCAGCACTCGATGATTTCACGGGTAGCTTGCACCATGGTTTCTTCAAGACCACTGTGTACCAGATCCACTTCATCGGGCCCGTGCATGATGGCTTTTCTTTCGGCTTCTGCCATGTTTTTACCAGACAGCTCTTCCATTTGGTTGAGTATGCGGGCATTCATGTTTTCAGTAAAGCGTTTTTCCATGCGGCCATAGCGTACATGGCTCAGGTTTTTCAACCATTCGAAGTAAGAAACCGTTACACCACCTGCGTTCAGATACATATCTGGAACGCATACGATGCCTTTTTTCGCAAATACTTCATCCGCTTCTGGCGTACAGGGGCCGTTGGCCGCTTCGCCAATGATTTTGGCTTTGATGCGGTCGGCATTTTCACCATTAATCACGTTTTCCAACGCAGCAGGAATGAGGATATCGCAAGGCAGTTCCAGTGCTTCTTTACTATTGGCAATGTTGGTAGCGCCGGGGAAGTTGAGGATGCTGCCGGTTGCTTTTCGGTGTTGGAATACTTCTTCTTCGTTCAGGCCATTTTCGTTGTAGATGGCACCTTCGTATTCAGCTATGGCAATGACTTTGCTACCACCTTTTTCGCGGAAGAATTTAGCACTGTGATAACCTACGTTACCGAGGCCTTGTACCACTACTGTTTTGCCTTCGAGGCCCAGCGGTAATCCAATTTTATTCATCACTTCGGGCATGCTGCACACTTCACGTACGCCGTAGAAAACGCCGAGACCGGTTGCTTCCTTACGACCACGTACACCGCCTTGTGAAATAGGCTTACCGGTTACGCAACCATAACCATCAATTTCGCCTGGCTTCAGGGTGGTGTAGGTGTCTACAATCCACGCCATTTCACGTTCGCCGGTACCATAGTCGGGAGCAGGAACATCAATGCCGGGGCCAATGAAGTTTTTCTTCACTAGCTCAGATGTGTAACGACGGGTAATTTTTTCCAGTTCGTAGGCGCTGAGCTTACGAGGGTCAATTTTGATACCACCTTTGCCACCACCAAAAGGAACGTTCACAATGGCGCATTTGTAGGTCATCAATGCGGCCAGTGCCATTACTTCATCTTGGTTTACTTCGGTAGAAAAACGGATACCACCTTTACAGGGTGCTTTGTGGTGGCTGTGTTGTACACGGTATGCTTCAATCACTTCAATGTGACCATCATCCATTTTTACTGGAAAACGCATCCGCAGCACAGAGTTACATGCTTTGATTTGTTCGAGAATACCTGGATCCCATTTGGTAAATTTGGCAGCTTTGTCGAAGCTTGTGCCTACACTTTCAAAAAAACTGTACTCGGCAGACATAAAAAGTTTTTTGGGTTAACAATCGTTATTTCTATAGCAAGCAGTCCATGCATGGCCGCATGGATATTTAAGCAACAAGGAAATCAGGCACTGTGTTCTTTTTCCAATGCCTTTACTTTTTCTCAAGGCGAACGAGGTATAAAACAATACCCGCCAACACGGTGGAAAGTACTGCAACTACTACGTAAATTTTACCGTTGCTACGCATGGTATCAGCCATTTCTACCGGCTGGCTGGCAGCAGTAGTTTGTGCAAACGTTACCAGTGAAGCAACAAAAAAAGCGATGAACAGCGAGGCTGTTTTGATATACTTAGCCATTGAGAATGTTTCTGTCTTTAATGAGTTGAATGCGGATGTACAACTGCGAAATCCAAACGCCCAATAACGTCCAGCCCAACACGGCAGGCCAGAAAATAATGCGCATCATGGGGTCAATGTCATTTTGATTGATGGCGGGGTTGCCTTCGCCGCCTGGGTGCAGGCTTTCATACATTCTGGGTATGATGAAAAGGGTAGGAAAGAGCATGGTGTACGCAAAAATGTTGTACACCGCACTTACCCGTGCCCGTTTGTCAATGTCATCAATAGAAGACCGTAAGATGAAATAGGCGGCGTAAATGAGCAAAGCAATGGCTGCCAAAATTTGCTTGATATCGTTGCTCCATGGCTGGCCCCAGGTGTAGTTGGCCCAAATGGCGCCGGTTACAATGCCCAACACGCCAAACAGCATGCCGGTACTGGCAAAACGGCTACCCTTGATATCGTATGACAATTTTGAATGACGCAGGTATAATATGGAGTACACCACAGATACCGACATTAAAATCATCATGCCAAACCACATAGGTACGTGGTAATATAAGTTGCGTATACTCTCATTAACAATTGGCCGTGCCGGAACGGGCATCAGCATGCCGGCCACAAAGGCGTACAACAGGCAAACGACCGACAGTATTTTCCACCAGGATTTCTTCATGAATTGGGTTGTCGTGTTTGTGCCGACAACAATTTTGTGGTTTGCAAAAATAGGATGAAAGGAAGCTTTGCTTTGTAATAAAATTATCCCAATTCAGCAGCAATATGTGCAGGAATAGCATGCTGTAAAAAGTTGGGTAATATGTGGTTATACGTAAATAAAATTTTATCCGGATCACTGAGGTGATCAATCATGTCCTGCCACTTGGCTTCACCGTGGTTTTCAATAACGGTTGCTTTTTTGTCTTCCCGCTGCAGGTACATGGTCATACCAATGGCATCGGCTTCGGGGTGAAACTGAGTGCCGAAAAAGTAAGGGGAAAAGCGAATGGCCATCACGGCTCTTTCCAGTGGTACATGAGGCCTGGCTTTTTCGATGCACAGTAAGGATGCGCCCATATCTTTCAAACGTTGATGGTTGGGTTCAATAACCTGATAGTCGCGGCTATCAACAGCATAAAAAGGGTCCTGTAATCCTTGAAAGACAGGTTCGTTGCTTCCGTCTTTCAACATGTGTACCGGAAATACGCCAAAGGAGGTGGACTTGCGTTTGCACACATTGGCTATTTGGTAATGCCGGCATACCAATTGAAAACTGTGGCAAATAAAAAACGCATGTTTTTAGGATGGCGGGAGTCGGATTGATTCCAGTTTTCTATAGCCGATAGCCAATTGAAATAGGCTTTTTCCCAATCGGAGCCTTCCGATTCCAAAGGGCTTCCGGGCCCGCCACTACTAATATATATGTCATAAGAAGTGTCAGGTACGGCCAGGTGCCGGCGAACATCAAATTCGGTGATAGAAATATCCAGACTGTGGTAATCGGCAAAGCTGTTGACAATTTCCCGGATACAACGCATGCCCTGGTTGTCAAATCCATCATACAAATCAAGAATAGCCAGTTTAATCATGCGTAGGAGGTTGGCGCTTTTTAGGAAGCGGCAAAAGTAAGCAAAGACCAGTGGCTTCCATGGGCCAGCGCCTACTTGTTGCTCACATTAGCAGGTTGAGTACTCCTGCAAAAGAGGCTATCGAATGCTAAAAATGGGTATATGATACCTGACTGGAAAGTATTTATGAAAATGGCAGTAAGTAAAAGAATAAAATGTATTGTAAAACAAGCACATGTGAAAAAGTGCCGTATTGAGGGGGAATTTTATCAAATACTTGATTTGGTTAGAAAAAAATTATAGAAACACTACGGTGCATAACATTCTGGTAATTCTGTTAACAAATGTTTTACACATTGATAACCATCCGTTATATTGCGGGCCTAAAACATCCTTTGTTTAACCAAAAACTACACAGCATGAGAAGAACGCTACTTCTTGTAATGGCATTGGTCTGTACATGGACTTTAGCTATTGCACAAAAGGTAGAGGTAACCGGTAAGGTAACCGACAAAAATGGCGCCCCCTTTCGGGAGCAACCATTTCAGAAAAAGGGACAAGAAACGCTACAATGGCCGATGGCGATGGCTCGTTCAAAATTTCAGTGGCGCAAAATGCCAAATTGGTGATTTCTGCTACAGGCTTTCAAACAGTAGAAGTAGCTGCATCTGCGGCTGCATCTATCCAATTATCTCCAGCGGAAAGTAATTTGAGTGAAGTTGTTGTAACAAGCGCTGGGTGTAAAAAGGGAGAAAAAGGCGTTGGGCTATTCTGTTCAGGAAGTAAAGGGTGATAATCTGACCCTTGCTAAATCTGTAGACATCAGCTCTTCTTTGGCTGGTAAAGTCGCAGGTGTTCAGTTAGTAGGTTCTCCCAGCTCCACATTTGATAATGCAGACATCCTGATTCGTGGCGTTACAGGTCTCGGTCCTCAAGCGCCCATTTTTGTAGTGGATGGTACCATTACAAGTCAGAGTGCTGTTCTTATGGACAATGTGGAAAACGTTTCTGTACTGAAAGGTCCAGCCGCTACTGCATTGTACGGTCAGCGTGCTGCAAACGGTGCTGTGGTAATTACCACCAAAAAAGGAACAAGAAAGAAAACCCAGTCGGTGGAGCTAAACCTCGGTGCCACCATTGAAAATCTGGCATTGATTCCTCCTTATCAGAATCAATATGCTGGTGGTTATTCTTCTAGTTATACTAACAAAAACGCTCTTGGTGCTGGTTATCTCGATGATCAGGGATTTTACATTTTCAAATATCGTGCAGGTGTACACCCCGCCAGCTGGGCCTCGTTCGATGGACACCGGATGTTGGAATATGGTGCAGATGAAAGCTGGGGACCTAAAATTGATGGCAGTTTGTACCGTCCTTACTATAGCTGGTATCCCGGAGATGAATTCGGTAAGCTGTCTCCGCTTACGGCGCAGCCTAATAACGTAAAAGACTTCTTCAGAACTGGCGTGAATTTGAACAATACTGTTGCGTTCAACTCTGGTGGTGAAGCTCATAACTTCAGAATCAGTTATGGTAATCAAACCCGCAGTCTAATTATTGAAAATGCCAAGCGCCAACAACACCAATTGGCTATCAATGGTTCTTTTGACATCGGCAAATACATTACCATTTCAAGCGATATGGTTTATACAACCCGCAACACTACAGGTAAGCCTTCTGAAGGATATCGGTTGGACGGTTTGAATGTTACGCAAAATTTCAACCAATGGTTTCAGCGTCAATTGGATATTGATAGAATGCGTAGCTATCGTCAGCCAGATGGTAGCTTAAACAGCTGGAATATTGGTGACCCCAATGCTACAGGTAATTTGGCGGTATATGGCAAGCCTCAGTATTGGGATAACCCATGGTTTGTACTGAAAGAAAACTATGCTACAGAACGCCAAAACCGAATGATGGGTAACGTGGGAATGAATATCAAAATCAATAGCCATTTGAATCTGCAGAGCTATGTTCGTATGAACCAATATGCTACAGAAAGTGATCAGCGGGTAGCTTCTGGCGGTTTGAATATTGATGGTTACAATATTCTGCAAAACCAATACACAGAAATGAACTACGAAACGAACCTGATGTACAAAAATAAATTCGGTAAGTTTTCAGTAGATGGTTTAATCGGTGCTAACAGTCGTAAAAACTACTACTCTCAGTTGTATCAGGAAACTGTTGGTGGTTTAAGTTCACCCAACTACTTTGACATTTCTGCCTCAATTGGTCGTCCCAATATCTCTCGCAGCTACCAGAAGAAAATCGTAAACAGCATTTACGGTAAAGCATCAGTTGGCTGGAAGGATATGATTTATTTGGAAGGTACGTTGCGCAACGACTGGTCTTCAGCTTTGCCTAAAGAGAGCAACTCTTATTTGTACCCTTCATTAAGCTCTAGCTTCATTTTCACTGAGTTGTTGAAAACAAGCTGGTTAACCTTCGGTAAAATCCGTGCTTCTTATGCTTCAGTAGGTTCTGATCTGGATCCTCATAACCTGGACATCGCTATTAACAATGGTAGCTTCTATGGTGCAAACCCATCTGCTACTATCGGCAACCAGTTCCGAGGTGGTGGTATTCGTCCAGCTCTGACCAAAGCTTACGAAGCTGGTATTGAGCTTCGTTTCTTCCGTCGGCTGGGTTTGGATGTAACAGTGTACGAGAACAACAACACCGACCAAATCATTGGTGTTGACGTTTCTTCTGGTAGTGGTTTTACTACTGCACAAATCAATGCTGGTAACATCGTCAGCAGAGGTATTGAAATCTCACTGAACGGCACTCCAATCCAAAGCAAAAACTTCACATGGGAAGTGAGCCTCAACTGGGCTCGCAACAGAAATGAAGTAAAAGAATTGGCTCCTGGAATCAATAGCTATCTCTATGCTACCAACCGTTATGATACCCGACTCGAACACCGGGTAGGCGGTGAGTGGGGTACTTACTATGGCCGTATGTGGAGAGTGGATGAAAAAACCGGTAAGACTTTGATTGACCAAACTGGTCAGCCTTTGTATGACATCAATAAACCTATCGGTCAGGTGTTGCCAAAGTGGACTGGTGGTATGTTTAACTCTTTCCGCTACAAAGGTTTTGATCTTACATTCTCTCTTGATTTTCAAAGTGGTGGTTTGTTCTACTCTGAAACCCGCAACTTCAATACTGGTAGTGGTTTGAGCGAAGAAACTGTTGGTTTGAACGATAAGGGTTTTGATTGGAGAGACTACCCTGGTTCATACTCATCTGCAACAGGTAACGCTGGAAACGGTGGTATCCGTATCCCAGGCATTTTTGCCAATGGTCCTTTGATGAACCAAGAAAACAACCGCTACATTTCTGCCCGTGCTTATTGGTACACTGCCCGTCAGCGTGATGGAAGAAATGTGATACTTGATGCTTCTTACATCAAGCTTCGTGAAATTCGTTTCGGTTACAACATTCCTGCATCTTTCCTTGCCAAAACTAAAGTGTGCAAATCGGCAAACATTGGCCTGATTGTACAAAACGCTTGGTTGATTTGGGCTACGACAAAGAAATACGGTATCGATCCATCTGAGTTGGAAGTGTTCTACAGAGAAGGTGGTCAGCTTTCAGCAACACGTCAAATTGGTGGTAACCTGCGTATTACTTTCTAGTGTAATTGTTTCAATAAACTCAAAAGGATGAAGATGAAAAAAATAACCATACTATTAGCAACTGTATCGTTGTTGTACAGTTGTAACAAATTCGATGATACAAATGTCTCACCAGCATTGCTCACCCAGGCTTCTACTAAAGCCTTGTTGACCAATGCCCAACAGTCAATGTCCAATCAATTACTTGGCAATACAGCAGCCTCTCGATTAGCTGCTTTGTATGTGCAGCATTTGGCTGAGGGTCCCTACCCGGCTTCTTCGTTGTATAGTGACCGAAATCTCAATTTTTCTGGTTGGTATACAGGACCTCTGTATGATCTGCAAACTATCATTAACTACAACAATGATGGTTCATCTGCCGCCAATGGTAACGGATCTAAAAACAACCAGATTGCTGTTGCTCGTATTCTGAAAGCTTACTACTTCCAAAACCTTACAGACATTTGGGGTGATATTCCGTACTCTGAAGCTTTGAAGGGAAAAGAAGCCTTTAAGCCAAAATATGATAAGCAGCAGGATATTTATACTGCGCTTTTCAAAGAATTGACCGAAGCTGTGGCTCAAATCAATGAATCTGAAGCTGCAGTTGTTGGCGATGTGTTGCTGAATGGTAATATGGCAGCTTGGAAACGATTTGCAAATACCTTGAGAATGTCTATGGCGCTTCGCCTGAGTAAGGTGGATGCAGCAAAAGGTAAAACAGAATATGCTGCTGCTCTGGCTGCCGGAGTTATTACCAGCAATTCTCAAAACATCAGCTACAAGTTTTTGTCTACGGATCCGAATAACTACAACCCCTGGTACAACAACTACAATGTAAGCAACCGTAATGACTATGCTATTAGTAAAACGCTTACTGACTATATGGAACCTAAGGCTGATCCAAGATTGCCTATTTACGGTGAAGTATTGGCTGGTGGTATCGTAAAAGGTTTGCCATACGGTAGAAATGCTGCTGTAAATATTCCTGCAGCTTATAGCCGAATTGGTGAATTTTTCAAATCACAGGGTTCTGCATTGTATCTCTTTAACTATCCTCAGGTACTGTTTATGCAAGCTGAAGCCGCCAAACTTGGATATGTAACAGGAGGTGACGCTGAAGCAGAAGCAAAATACAAGGATGCAATAAAAGCTTCTTGGCAGATGTATGGCGTTTTCGATCAGGCTAAATATGATACTTACATCGCATTGCCAGCTGTGGCATATTCAAGTGCTGATGGTCATAAGAAAATTCTCACAGAGAAATGGGTACACATGTATCTCAACTCATGGGAAACATGGAGTGATTGGAGAAGAACCGGTTTCCCAACACTCACAGCAGCTACAGATGCAGTTGACTCTCGTGGTATTCCATATCGCTTGGGCTATCCACCCGCTGAATCTACACTGAACGGCGATAATTACAAAGCTGCTGTAACCAATATGGGAGGCACTGATGATAATTATGGTAAAATGTGGTGGGCTAAATAATTACCCTTCAAAACAAACAACATGAAAAAAGGGCTGACTCTTTATGAGTCGGCCCTTTTTGTAGACAAAAAGCATGTTCTTTCGGAACATGCTTTTGCTTTTATAACGGGAATGAATTACTTCAAAAAGCTGTCTTCAATAAATGTAGTTACCGCTTTTAAATCGCCTCCGGTTGCTTCGTACACGGCTATCTGACGATCGGCACCAGTGCCTACTTCCAGCATGCGCCGGATGTAACCCACTGCATGACGGCTACCCAATGGGTCGAGCACATCGTCTACAAAGTCGAGGAGTTCATAAATCAAAGCCCGTGTGTTTACTTCGGCTTCCTTGCCAAAATCAATCAGCGTACCATCAATACCATAGCGGCTGGCCCGCCATTTGTTTTCGTTGATGAGGGGGCGTGGGTAAATAATGAAGTTCATGTTTTGGCTGCGCAGCTTGTACAGCTTGGCACACAGCGCCTGAAACAATGCAGCAATGGCAATGGTTTCATCTACCGTCATGGGTATATCACAAATGCGAAACTCTACCGTATTGAAGAAAGGATGTACCCGCAGGTCCCACCATATTTTCTTGGCATTGTC
Source organism: Phnomibacter ginsenosidimutans (assembly GCF_009740285.1). Lineage (GTDB taxonomy): Bacteria > Bacteroidota > Bacteroidia > Chitinophagales > Chitinophagaceae > Phnomibacter > Phnomibacter ginsenosidimutans. The sequence goes on along the minus strand of NZ_CP046566.1, from coordinate 2,570,448 downwards.
GATGCAATTGGTTTTAATGAGCAGGTTGACAAAGCGATCGTAGCTCTCTACGTTTTCGAAATATTCTGGCAGGCCGGTACGTGGAAACTTATCGAATACTTTGGTACGATACGACTTGTAGCCGGTGCGGCGTCCTTCCCAAAAAGGCGAGTTGGTACTGAGTGCATAAATGTGCGGTAGAAAATACCGGGCACTGTTGGCAATGTGCATGGCAATGTCGCGGTTTTCCATGCCCACGTGTACATGCAATCCAAAAATGAGGTTGCTGCGGGCAGCGTCCTGCAGTTCATCAATCAACTGGCTGTAGCGGGCATGCTCGGTAATGAGTTGCATTTGCCAGCTGCTAAAGGGGTGAGTGCCACTGGCTGCCACCGATAAGTCGAGTTCGCCGGCAATGGTTTTGATGGTGCGGCGCAGGGTGCTGATGTCTTTGTAGGCTTCTTCAATGTTTTGGCAAATGTCGGTGCCTACTTCTACCACGGCCTGGTGCATCTCGGCCTTCACTTTATCCCGAATCACTTTTTGGCCTTCGGTTACAATGCGCTGGTCATGGCTTTTGAGCTCCTTAGTTACAGGGTCTATTACCATGTATTCTTCTTCTATACCGAGTGTAAATTGTTTGTAGGATAATGCCATAGCAGCAATGTTGTGGTTGGTAAAAATCTCAGGTCTTGAAAATAGGTGACAATTGCGATATACGTTTCAAAGCTGGCACAAAAAAAATCCGCCAGGCGGTTAGCCGCTGGCGGATGAAGCTATATGCAACGGTGCCTGTTGATTAGCGCAATGGCTTGCCGGCAGCACTGTTTTTGATGTAGGTGCCCCAGGTAAGATTGTCTTGACCGGGTACTTGTGCCAGTGCTTTTTCAATGGCAAAATTGGCAGCGGTTTCTATCACCCAGTCAAAGTTCTCCTGACCCACACTGTTGATGTCGGCATCGGGAGCGGGGTTACAAAAGTCGATGGCATAAGGCACGCCATCCCGCAGGGCCAGTTCTACGGTATTGAAATCGTAGCCCAGGTATTGGTTAATGCGCAGTACAATGTCTTCCATCAGCTTGTAGCGTTCGGGACTGGGGCTAAAATCGGCCACATACCGCATGTGGTGCGGGTTGCGGGGCTCATACGGCATTATGCGTACATGCTTGCCGCCAATACAATAGCAGCGGTAATATTCATCAAACACAATTTCTTCTTGCAGCAAGCATTACCAGTTGTTCGGTTTCGGGGTGCTTTTGGTAAAACTCCTCGAGGCTGTTGAGCTTGTACACGTTTTTCCAACCGCCACCGGCAAAGGGTTTCATATAGGCCGGAAAGCCCACGTAATCAAAAATGCCTTGCCAGTCCATGGGGTAGGCCAGGTTGGTAAACGATTCGTTGCTGGTATCGGTGGGCAACTCGTACGATGGCAGCAGCACAGTTTTGGGCACGGGCACATCAATTTGCGTAGCCAGGCAGTTGTTGAAAAACTTCTCATCGGCACTCCACCAAAACGGGTTGTTGATGACGGCCGTACCCCGCAGCGCAGCATTTTTCAGGTATGCCCGGTAAAAGGGGACATCCTGTGAAATGCGGTCTATGATGACTGCATAATCAGATGCTTCGCCCTGCATCACTTTGTTGATGCTAACCGGCTCTGCCGCTACGCTTTCTATTTGTTTGCTGTTGATGCGTTCGATAACGCCGTATGGAAACGAACGTTCTTTGCCAAAGAGTACGCCAATCTTTTTCATAAGTGCATGTTTGTGGTTTGGATAAGAAAGCCTTTGTATCAAATATATCGGGCAAAAAGGGAAGCGGCAAAATTACCCTTGTGTTTCGCCGTGCATTTTACAACGAATCGGGGGGCTGTTGCAAAAACTGCAGGTTGCGCCGAATGCCGGCATACTTTGACCGTTTGAGCGGCGAGTGCCGGAAAATCTCTTTGAAACCTTCTTCCGTCAACTCTTCCCAATCTTTACTGCTAAAGTTGAGGATGGCCGGAACAGGAGCGAAGCCCGGCTCCTGGTGCGGTTGAGCAAACCTGTTCCAGGGGCAAACGTCCTGGCAGGTGTCGCAGCCAAACATCCAGTTGTCAAACTTGCCCTGCATGCTGTCCGGTATCAGCATTTCTTTTAGCTCAATGGTGAAGTAGGAAATGCACTTGCTGCCATCTACCACATTGTTGGGCAAAATGGCTTGTGTGGGGCAGGCGTCAATACAGCGGGTGCAGCTGCCGCAAAAGTCTTTGGCCAGTGGCGCATCGGGCTCCAGTACCAAATCGGTAATGAGGGTGGCGATGAAAAAAAACGAGCCTGATTGCTTGTGAATGAGGTTGCCGTTTTTGCCAATCCAGCCCAAACCGCTGCGTTGTGCCCAGCTGCGTTCCAGCACCGGGGCACTGTCCACAAATCCACGACCGTTAATGTTACCAAATTGTGTTTTCAGAGCATCAAAAAACGAATTTAACTGCGTTCTGATGATGTCATGGTAATCTCTTCCGTAAGCGTACTTACTTATTTTGTATGCACTTGTTTGTTGAGTTTGTTCAGGATAGTAATTTTTAAGCACAGTTATTACAGAACGTGCACCTGGCAAGAGTTTCGCGGGATTTACACGAAGCTCAAAATGTCTTTCCATGTAGTACATTTGACCATGCATACCCTGTTGCAACCACTTCTCCAAACGCCTTGCGTCTTCGTCTAATGGTTGTGCGGCAGCAATGCCACAGTAGTGAAAGCCAAATTGGTTCGCCAACTGTTTCACCAATTGTTCAGGTTTATGTACTGAATGGTTCAATATTTCGTTCATTCAAAATGTAAAACAAATAATTTGCTCCTGCTGCTGTTCTGTATGGATTCTTGCATCATGTGTCATCAGTTATGCAGCGTATGCCTAACAGCCGGTTGCCGGCAAAAGTACTTGCTTATCATCCCAAAATGCATATGAACAACCCCATGAAAAAACTAATGCTGTTGGTAGCAGCCGTTTGCTGCTCCGGTACACTGTGGCTACATGCTCAGGATCCTAAAAAATGCACAAGAAAAATTCGACTTCAAGTTTGGCAAAGTTGTAAAAGAAGATTTTACGCTGCCTGCCGATGCCATTGAAAAAGATGCCGCCGCCTACACCATTTGCGACAAAGGCTTTACCGAGTTTGAAGGCAATAGCAAAGGCTGGTTTACCCTCAAGTTTACCCGAAAAGTGCGTATCAAAATCAACAACATCAACGGTATCGATGCTGCGGATTTTCGCATTCCGCTCTATCACAATGGTTCGAGTGTAGAAAGATTGATGGGGTTGAAGGCCATTGCCTTCAACCTGGAAGGCGACAAAGTGGTAGAAACCGCTCTTAAGAGTGATCAGGTTTTTGTAGACAAATACAGCAAGCGGCTCGATTTTAAAAAGTTTTCGGTACCCGGCGCCAAGGCTGGTTCGCTGATTGATGTTACCTACACCATCGAAAGCGATTTTCTGAATGCGCTGCAGCCATGGGCTTTTCAAAACAGTTATCCCTGCTACTGGAGTGAATATGAAGTAGGCTTTCCTTTCTTCTTCAACTATGTAACGCTGATGCAGGGTTACCAGCCTTTTTATCAGCGCAGCAGCAACGAAGTGCGGCAAAACTTCAACATCATGATTCCTTCGGATGAAGGCATTGGTGGCCGCAGCCAAATGGTCACCGAAGAAGCCAATGTACAGTTTACCCGTTGGGTAATGAAAAATGTACCGGCGCTGAAAGAGGAAGCCTTTACATCTTCTTTGGAAAACCACATTTCAAAAATTGAATTTCAACTGAAACAACTACGCTTTGAAGGTTCGCCTTACAGAGAAATGATGGGTAGCTGGCCGGCAGTAGTGCAGCGTTACAATGAATTTGAATCGTTTGGCCTGAACCTCTACAAAAACAATGGCTTTTTGGATGATGAAATAAAACCCGTAGTAGCCAAGGCCAATACCCCAATGGGAAAAGCCCAGGCGCTGTATGCCTATGTGCGGGATAAATATACCTGTACTGGTGGCGGCGATTTTTTAACCAGCAATTTGCGGGCAGTACCCAAAACCAAAAGCGGCAATGTGGGCGACCTCAACCTGTTGCTCACCGCCATGCTCAACCGCGAAAACATAGAGGCACACCCCGTTATACTTTCTACCCGCAGCAATGGCTGGGCACATGAGTTATACCCGCTTACCGATCGCTACAATTATGTAGTAGTAAGGGCCCGCATTGATGGTAAAGAATACATGCTGGATGCCACCGAGCCGGGCCTGCCTTTTGGTGTATTGCCACCACAGTGCTACAATGGTCAGGCACGTGAAATTTTGGGCTTGGGTGCAGCCATTGAGCTTACGCCCGATTCCATTACCGAAAAGAAAACCAGCACGTTCTTTTTAAGCACAGGTGAAGATGGAAAATGGACCGGTGAATTTACCAGCAACTTTGGCGTGTATGAAAGTTTGGCCATCAGGCAAGAAGCCAAAAAGAATGGATTGCAAAACCGGAAGAATCAAATTAAAAAAGCTGCACCATCAGAATTTGTATTTGAAGATCCTGCATTTGAACAGTTAGAAAATCCGGAGCAGCAAGTAAAAGTACGTTATGCTGTAAAGCCACAAGTGGAAGAGGATGCAGACCTGATTTACCTCAATCCTATGTTGGCCGAAGGCTTTAAAGAGAATCCTTTCAAGAGTGCAGAACGTTTGTATCCGGTAGAAATGCCGTATACCATGAACGAGATGTATGTGGCCAACATAGAAGTGCCTGCAGGGTATGTGTTGGAAGAAGCACCCAAGAGCACCAAAGTAAACTTGTTCGACGACGAAGGCTTTTTCGAATACATGGTAAGTACAGATGGCACAAGGGTGATGTTGCGCATCCGGCTGGTCATTAAGCGGGCTGAATTTGCAGCAGAAGATTATGAAGGATTGCGGGAATTTTTCAGCTATGTGGTAAAAAAGCAAGCTGAAACCATTGTATTTAAGAAGAAGCCTAAACAGTAAATTGATGCGTATGAAATTTTTGTGTGCATGTGTGGCGCTGTGTACATTGGCTACTACAGCAGCGGCACAAGAGTATGCTTTCAAACTAATACCAGATTCGCTACTCAAAGGTGCTGATGTAGTAAAGCGGGTAGACCGCGATGTGGTGACTATTGAAAGCAAGCTGAAAGCTGAACGACGTTATAAACTGGTGTATACCATTCTCAATGAAAAAGGAGATGATTTTGCCAGTCATCAAGAGTATTACGACCGCTTTCAATCTATCAGCGATATTGAAGCCAACCTGTACGATGCAGACGGCAATAAAATTAAATCGCTGAAGAAAAATGAAATTAAAGACCTGAGTGGTATGGGAGGCGGCACCGAAGTATCGGACGACCGTATAAAGGCTTTTGGCTTTTACCACAAAACGTATCCGTATACGGTAGAGTTCGAGGTATCGCTCAACTTAAAAGGCCTCATGTTTTTACCGGCATGGTACGCTATAGAAGGGCAGCGCATTGGCGTACAGCAGAGTAGCCTTGAAATTATTGCCGCTCCTGGATTAGAAGTATTGCATAAGTCGTACAACTATCCGGGCCAACCTGTTGTGACCGATATCAATGGTCGCAAAAGCATAAAGTGGGAAGCCAAAAACATGCGGCCCATGCAGCGGGAGTATGCAGCACCACCATGGTACGAAATCACCCCGGCAGTGTTTACGGCCATGAAAAACTTTCAGATGGATGAATATGAAGGCAGCAATGAAAGCTGGGAAGCATTTGGCGCTTTTGTATATGAAATGATTAAAGGCCGCGATGAACTGCCCCCCTTGCTGAAAGGCAAAGTACAGGAGTTGATTGCCGGTAAAAATACTACCCGTGAAAAAGTGGAAGCTCTCTACAAATACATGCAGGAAAATACCCGCTACATCAGCATACAGTTGGGTATTGGTGGATGGCAGCCATTTGATGCAGCATTTGTATACAACAAAAATATGGTGATTGTAAAGCACTGACCAATTACATGCATGCCATGCTGAAGGAGGCCAATATTCCTTCCATTTACACACTGGTAAAATCGGGTGCAGGCATTACCCGTTTTATGGAAGATTTTCCATCATCACAGTTTAATCATGTGATATTGTGTGTGCCACAGGAAAAAGACAGCATTTGGCTGGAATGTACCAGCCAAACCATGCCCGCAGGTTACCTCGGCGATTTTACCAATAACCGGCCTGTATTGCTGGTGAAGGAAACCGGCAGCAAACTGGTGCGTACTCCACACTACAACGAACAACAAAACCAACAGCTGCGCCATGTAAAAGCACGGCTGAGCAGTGATGGTCATTTAATCATCAATGCCAATACGATGTATACCGCCATTCAGCAAGATGATTTGCATGGCATGATACATGCCCTGACTGCCGAAAAGCAAAAAGAAGTTTTGCAACAGCGGTTTGCATTAGGTACTTACGAAATCAAAAACTTCACCTATAGCGAACGAATGAAAACATTGCCGGAGCTGGAAGAAAACATTGATATTCAGGTAAGCAACTATGCACAGGTAACCGGCAAGCGATTGATGTTTGCACCCAATGTAATGTCGAAGGGAAACTGGCGGCTCAATCAGGATTCATCTCGCAAGGCTGATATTGTATTTACATATCCTTACACCGATATAGACACTGTAACCATTGATGTGGGAGTGGGCTACAAAGTAGAAGCGATGCCCAAAGCGGTACATTTTACCACGGCCTTTGGTAGCTATCAATCGAGCTGCGAGTATAAAGATGGTGCTGTGTTGTACTATCGCCGTATGCAGCGCAAAGAAGGCCGTTTTCCTGCCAGCCAATGGAAGGAACTGGAGCAGTTTTTTGAAAACATCACCAAGGCCGACCGCAGCCGTATTGTGCTGGTGAAAGAAGAATGATGGAGTAGATGTCAGATGATTGATAAGAGGAGAGAAGGAAGCAGGTGACATTCAATTTACAAATCCTGAAGAGTTGAAATTGGCGACTCCTTTCGCTGGCCTCCGGGCCAGTGAATATTGGTTACTCCTGCTGCGGCGAAAGCTGTTGCCTCTTGAAGTGCTGGCTGTGTAACCTGCCCGTCAAGTAGCCGAATGCTTGAGTCCTCGCTGTTCGTGATTTGCATACCTAACTTAAGTAAGTTCGAATGTGCGAATTACAAATCCCGAAGAGCTGGGTTATCAGCCTGCCGACAAAAGACAAATAAGATGACATGAGCAGTATTTAGGCAGTCCATAAAAGAAAATTTATTATTTGAAATTTCTTTTTGTCTTCTTGGCTTTGTGTGCCCTGAAACAAAGGAGAGAAGCCGCTTTGCTTTAGTTTGTCATTGTCGGCAAGAAAGGATGTCGTAATAACTTCTAGGCGTTTATTCAAGTCAGGATCCATAGATTTTGAAATCTTGTCGACAAGTTCCTTGTACATATTCAAGACCGAAACGGGTGCCTTTGGTGATAATTGTAAGTGAATGTCATTTAATAAAATGGCATAAACGTCAGGGTAAAGTTTAAAAGTCTGCAATGACAAAAGCGAGGATAAATATGCCTTGGGCTGTACATACTTTTGCTTTTGGTCCATTTCACTTATGAATGTCGTAAGCTTGGCATTTAGCACAGTGTCGTAAGCTACTTTAAGCTGTTGTAATAAATTTTGTAATTCATTCGAAAGCATAAGTTCTTTTCTAAGTTGACGATACTTTGGTAGTAGGTCAGTTTTTAGATTCGTGATGTAGTTTGTCGATATAACGATATCTGTATTCCAGGCTGTGTCAGCCAGACATTTTTCAAACTCCTCTTTTGTTAGTATCGTACTGTCACATGAATTTGAAACAAAACTTTGTCCGTATGAGTCGCATCCAAGAATGATGAAGAATAGAATTAATAAGATTAGTGAGTGTCTCATGATATAGTGCATGACATTTTCGTGCTTTGTGTTAGGGCGGGTTTCAGCGTATAAAGTTTTCAATCAGTACTGAACTTAAATAGAAGGACAAAGATCCACGTGTACACGTCACCCAGACAAACGCAAAACCTTTACTTTTCGTGTTTTTCAATCAAGAACTAATGTAGGCTGTAATGTGCGGATTATAATTTCAACGTTGCGGATTCGGGATTGCAAATCCAGAAGAGCTGGTATTTATCCCTTTCGGCTATTCAATTGTTGTCAATAATCACTTTGTATCGCAGCATTCGTTTTCTGTCAAACAAGATGTCTATATAATACAAGGCATTGTCTGTAATCACATAGTCAAACGCATACACGTTGCCTGTGCGATGGTAAGAAATGTACTGTTGCCTTTTCAGCGCTAGTGTATCGAGCCGGCGCTGCTTTTTTCTCTTGCGGGTTTCGTCGTACACCCAAATGTCGGGGTTGCGAAAAATGTTGGTATTGATTTGAAGGTCTTTGAAGCGACCATTGTACGCAATTGTAAACCGGATGCTGTCGCCTTTCTGGGCATGAATGATTCCGGAAGCTGGCGTTATCAATTGCAGATTTTGTATTTCGCCGGGCTGGTAATAGGGGTTAGTAGCAAAACTGTCTTTGGTATACTGCGGCAGCAAGCGACCATTGGCTGTTTTTTGGATAATGATTTTTAGCAAATGCGGCAGCCGGTGTAAGCCAGTAGTAGTCGTTGTAATTTTTTTGAAAACGCAACAACTTGTAATCGTCATTTTTACTACAACCACCGCTGGCCCAGGTAGCATCCAGAAGATGGTAAGCACTCTCTATCCACACTGCATTCCATGCATGATCCAGCGTGCCGGCAGTACCCACCTGATAAGGTTCCGTTCTGATATAGCCCACAATGTACTCCGACCGCAATCCCGCCAGGTCGCACATCTTTTTAAACAGCATGGCATATCCCTGGCACACGGCTTTTTTTCGGCGTAAAATTTTGTCGATATAGGCTGCTTCCCACACTACTCGTTTGGCTTCGCACTGCTGCTCATTTTTACAGCGGAAGGTTTTGGGTTCTTTGCCTTTGTAGAAGTACTTGTTGTAATACTTGTAATCGTATTCGATGTTTTCCGTTATCCATTTAAAAATGGCTCTGGCCTTGCGAAGTTGGTCGGGATACGGATTCGTTAGTTTGTGTGTCAAATCAACCAGACTGTTGCGGTATGATACCGTGCTCACAAAACTATCGACTGCAGAAAAGGCAGCTGTCGGTTGTTGCGAAAACAGCGCAACAGGCAACAATACAATCAACAATAGCAGCAGTTGCTTTTTGGTCATGTGAATTGTGAAGATAGTATGGGCTTACAAAATAACCAATGTCAATTTATGCAGAACTCTGTTGCAAGGAGTAGTTCAATGGTTGGCATCTGTTGTTGTCTCTTTGTTGTACTGTTCTTTCTTCAAACAGGCTGTTGAAACAGGGTAGCAGTTAGTGTGATTGAATTTTCAGCACATGGGCAAAGGGTTGTTGTGGAGCGTTGTCGGGAAAGACAACTTCGAGGCCCGCAGCAGTTTGGCTAAATGCCAGTGGTTGTTGGGTTTCCAGCCAGGTTACCTGTTGTACCTGCAGGCTCATGTCGGGTTTGCCCGTAGCCAAAGATGTGATACAAACTTTGCGGTCTGCCGGCCATTCCATCACGATGGCATAGAGATCATTGTTTTTGCTGGTAAAGCGAATGTCTTGTGCGGTATAGCTGGTTTTGCCTTCGTTGAAGCCTTGTGCGGTAAGCTTCGCTTGGTTTTGCGTGGAAGGTCCTTCACCATATATTTTCCATGGACGAGTATCATAAATGCATTCACTGTTGCGCTTCATCCATTGGCCAATGCCGTCGAGAATGTGGCGTTCCAGTTCGTCGATACTGCCATTGCCTCGTACAGGAACATTCAGCAGGTAGTTGCCGTTTTTACTCACCACATCTACCATTGTTTGTATCACCATGCTGGCAGGTTTATAACCGTTGCGGTCGTACACAGCCCTGTTGTAATGCCAGTCGCCCAGGCAGGTGTCCGTTTGCCATACAAAGGGCTGGCAATCGTTGGCTTGTCCTCTTTCAATATCCCACACCATGGCTTTGCGTTGCTGTTCATCAAGAATTTTTCCATTGATGACTGCCCGCAGCTGGCCATGTTTTTTGATGCTGCGGTTGTAGTGGTGAGCAGCTATGCGAAGGCCGGCATCGCTAATGGGCCAAAAAGGCAATTGCGAATCATCGAAATACAAAATATCGGGTTCGTATTGGTTGATGAGATCGATGGTGCGGTTCACAAAGTTTTGGATGTACGCTGCTGAGGGCGGACAAACGCCGTTGCCCCAATCCCATTGCCGGTGTATCATGCCGTTGTCGGCACTGTTTTGGCTCAGTGGGTGTTGCTGGGCATACAGCTCCTGCGGGTCGAGGCCTTCCCACCAGGTGCCTTTGCCATCGGCACGGGTGCTGTTGCCATCGTACGGAATGCCCGCCATCGGGCCATGCTGGTCGCTCCGTTGTGTTACCTCATACCACGACCATGCGTGGGCTGCATGTATGCTTACGCCAAAGGGCAGGTCCATTTTTTTGGCGGCTTTGGCCCATCCGCCCACAATGTCTTTTTGGGGACCCAGCCGGGTGGCATTCCAGTGTTGTTGGTGTTTGCTGTTGTACAAATCAAAATTGTCGTGGTGGTTGGCCATGGCCATAAAATAGCGGGCACCGGTTTGTTTGTACAGCGCTACCAGTTCTTCCGGCTGCCAGGCTTCAGCCTTCCATTGCCGTATCACTTCTTTAAAACCCACCGATGATGGGTGGCCATAATGCTGCAGGTGATGCTTGTATTGGCGGCTGCCTTCCTGATACATGCCCCGGGCGTACCAGTCGCCGGCTTCGGGCTGGCACTGTGGGCCCCAGTGTGCCCAAATGCCAAACTTGGCGTTTTGGTACCATGCTGGTACCCGATAGGTTTGCAGCGATTCCCAGGTGGGTTGAAAAGGCCCTTGTAATAAGGGTTCATTGCCGGCCAGTTGCTGCCAAAGGCGCTCCGCCTGCAGGGCATGGGACAGGGAGAGGGCGGGCAGTGTTATTCCAATTTGTTTCAGGAGTGTTCTTCTCTTCATGTTGACGGTGCTTGTGCGTACCCGTAAAGCTACACGGATTGCTGATTGTGTGGCGCTTGAGGTGAAGGAGAAGGTCGAGGTTAAGGTTAAGGTCGAGGTCAAGGTAGAGGAGAATACATGCCGGGCTGAAAATTGGTGATTGCTTTCGCTGGCCTCCGGGCCAGTGAATAGTGGTTACTCCTTTCCAGGCGCAAGTGTGCTGCAAAGCAGGTCACTAGTGCCAGTTTACATTGTCCCGATTGTATCGGGCATTCAGCACAAACTTTCCATTACTTGCTGCGTCGCTATTGGTTTGTCTTATTTCATCTGGACACAGTCCGGCAGGATTGAAAAGTTACAAGTGACCCGTTTGGGCGGAACACTTGCGCCAGAAGGGTCGAAGAGCTGGTTGTTAAAGCTATTTTAGTTGTCTTTAACTTGGCTATCGATTATAGCTTTAAACTCAGAAAGCTTATTTTCAGCCCTAATTAATCTTTCAATTTCGATGTTTGAAAGAAAAATAATTTTATTTCTGTCTTTAGATCCTCGAACAGCTTCAATATATGTGGTTTTAGCAATGTAACCTGATGTAGCAAGAATACCTAGTTCTGCAAAACCATTTGAATTTTCTATTTTGGATTTAAAGACAATGAAATCATTTTTTGAAACACCTTCATTGGGCTTATTCTTACACTCAATGAGAATATATTTACCGAATTTACCTAAAAAAGTATCAGCAACATCATTTCGAATGATAAGATCTACTTCGTTTTTAGATCCATCTATAACTCTTTTCAGAACTTGCTTAAATCCTATCGATTGAAATACCAAACTTAAAAAATGTTCAAATTTTTCACCCTTTAAATAGGTGTCTTTTTCATTTTTTGTTTCAGAATAAAATTGTAAAAGAGCATTATTTATTTCTGAAGAATCTTGATCTAGTTTTTGAAAATACAATTCGATAACAGACTTTAATTTAGGAATCCATATATCGTAGCTTTCTTTATCAAGTACATCAAGGACTTTACCTGATAATAGAAGATCTTTTAGTTTTGTAAAATACTCACCTTTAAATGCAGATACAATTAGCACCTTAGCAAATGGGTTTACTTCAAAAATCTTTTTTATTACGTGAATACCATCGAAGGAAAACCCATCCATTCTAAGGTCTACAATTGCTAGATTATAAAATCTATTTTCTATTGCATTTATTATTGTTTCTTCTTCAAAGACTGGCTCAAAGGTACAATTAGAAATTGCTCCGGTAAGGGCCTTAGATAGGCCTTCTGCTTGTTCTTTAACGTCATCTATTACTAAAACTGAGTTCCTCATATTCCCGAAATGTGAGTGTAAGGTAAAGATATTCTAAAAGCTTTTGTAAATGGTTCAATATCTGTCAGTTCGACTTGTATATCCCCCTTTAATAAGTCACAAATATACTTGGCATGATACAAGCCTATTCCTGATCCACCGGTAGTAGAAAAGCCAAAATTGAAGATTTTTTCAATGTTGTCCTTGGGAATTCTCGTGCCATTGTCAAAAATGTGAATTATAACCATCTGATTTACAGATACTTCTAACTTTATCTTCGGATTTTCGACTCCGTCGCAGCTTTTAATAGCATTAATGATAATATTGTTGAACATTTGCAATACGGACTGAAAAGGTAACTTAAATCTTACGTCAATTTCCTGAGGCAGCTTTTTGAAAAATTCAATTTTTTTCTCAAAGAAAATGTTTCTGTTTAGTAACTCGACTGCAGATATTAAGCTCGTAATTGAAAAGGTCTCATCTTGTGAGTAGGGTATTAACTCGGCAAAGTTTTCCATAGTTTGCCTAATAACTTTCAGGTTTGTCTTTAATGATAATAAGTGTTCATCTGTTAATTCTTTTAGCGTATTAGTTGAAAGGATACTATCCATACTTTGAATAGAATTTTTAATATCATGTTTTGCAAAGTTTCCTAAATAAGAAATATGGTTATCATGAGACTTTGACAAAGCATCGATTGTTTTTCCAAGATTTTGCAATTCTAGTTTTAAAGAGTCAAGCCTTAATCTTTGATTAGCTGGATTTAGAGTTTTATGTGGAATGTATTTTTTTCTTTTTGACATTTTATTTCAATTTTTTTATCAAGTATTATTTGTGATGTTTTACGTATATCAAGTAGCTTGATGGTGTTTACCCTATTTAATGGTAGTTGAAGATAAGCCGTTGGGCGAATTTCGCAAAACGCTGTTATCACCTCTGGGTAACCCTTTTGCGAGAAGAATAGCCATTAATCCATTTTTTAATCCGATCAGATTGCCCATTTACTTCGTGATTATTGAATAAGTAATCACTACATCTCCTTCGTGCCCTTCCTGTCTTTCCGCCTTCGTGGTTCCCGCCACCCACCATTCCCGCCTTTTTTTCAGGTCGTCATATTCCCCTCTGCCGTTCAGGCTGCTTTTGCGCTACGCCGCTGCCAGTATTGCAGCAAAACGGGGGGCTGGTTTGAGGTTTGATGCATTTGGTTTGTCCATCCGTATCAACACAAATAATTACATATGAACCTCAACAATTTCACGATTAAAGCGCAGGAAGTGGTGGCTGCCAGTCAGCAGCTGGCCTTCAACCACAACAGCGTCAACATCGAAACCGAACATATCCTAAAAGCCCTGCTCGATCAGGAAGAATCGCCGGTGGAGTTCTTATTGAAAAAGAACAACGTATCGGTGAACGTGCTGCAAAGCAAGCTCGACGAAGCCATTCATAAATTGCCCAAAGCGGGGGCAGGTGCTACGCCGGCACAATCCATTGGCCGCGATGCCAACACCGCCGTACTGCGGGCCGGCACCGTGCTCAAAACTTTTGGCGACGAATTTGTGGCACCCGAACACCTGCTGCTGGCCCTGCTGCAAGGCAGCGACAGCACCGCCAAAATGCTGAAAGAAGCCGGCCTTACCGAAAAGGGTTTTGTAGCAGCGGTGAAAGAATTGCGCAAGGGTGATACCATTCAATCGCAAACGCAGGAAACACAGTTTAATGCGCTGAACAAGTATGCCAAAAACCTCAACGAAATGGCCCGTCAGGGCAAGCTCGATCCGGTGATTGGCCGCGATGAAGAAATTCGCAGAACCCTGCACATCCTCAGTCGGCGCAGCAAAAACAACCCCATACTGGTGGGTGAACCCGGCGTGGGTAAAACCGCCATTGCCGAAGGCCTGGCCATGCGCATCGTGAATGGCGATGTGCCCGAAAACCTGAAAAGCAAAATCATTTATGCCCTCGATATGGGCCAGCTGATTGCCGGTGCCAAATACAAGGGCGAATTTGAAGAACGCCTGAAAGGGGTGGTGAAAGAAGTAGCCAGCAGCGATGGTGAAATCATTTTGTTTATTGATGAAATACATACGTTGGTTGGGGCTGGCGGTGGTGAAGGTGCCATGGATGCTGCCAACATTTTAAAACCCGCACTGGCCCGTGGCGAACTCCGTGCCATTGGTGCTACCACGCTCAACGAGTACCAGAAGTTTTTTGAAAAAGACAAAGCACTCGAAAGGCGTTTTCAAAAAGTAATGATTGAAGAGCCCACGGTGGAAGATGCCATTTCTATTTTGCGGGGTTTGAAAGACCGCTACGAAACGCACCACCATGTACGCATCAAAGACGAAGCCATTATTGCGGCGGTAGAATTGTCGCAGCGCTACGTCACCGATCGTTTTTTGCCCGATAAAGCCATCGACCTCATAGATGAAAGTGCGGCCAAGCTGCGCCTCGAAATGAACAGCATGCCCGAAGAACTCGACAAACTCGAACGGCAGATACGCCAGCTGGAAATTGAGCGGGAAGCCATCAAGCGGGAAAACGATGAAGCCAAGCTGAAAGAACTGAATACCGAAATAGCCAACCTGGCGGTAGAGCGGGATACGTTTAAAGCCAAGTGGCAGCAGGAAAAAGAAATTGTAGAAAAAGTACAAAATGCCAAAGCAGCTATTGAGCAACTGAAGCAGGAGGCAGAGCAGGCCGAACGCAACGGCGACTATGGCCGTGTGGCAGAAATACGCTACGGCAAGGTAAAAGAGCAGGAAGAATTGATTGTGCAACAGTCTGCACAGCTGGATGCCATCAGCGAAAAGCGATTGCTGAAAGAAGAAGTAGACGCGGAAGACATTGCCGAAAACATTGCGAAAGCCACCGGTATACCCGTGAGCAAAATGATGCAAAGCGAAAGGGAAAAACTGCTGCATCTGGAAACAGAACTGCACCACAGAGTTGTGGGGCAGGAGGAAGCCATTACGGCCGTGGCCGATGCCATCCGCCGGAGCAGGGCAGGCCTCAGCGATCCCCGCAAGCCCATTGGCTCGTTCATCTTTTTGGGTACCACAGGTGTGGGTAAAACAGAGCTGGCAAAGGCGCTGGCCGAATACCTGTTTGATGACGAAAGTATGATGACCCGCATCGACATGAGTGAGTACCAGGAGAAGCACACGGTGAGCAGGCTGGTGGGGGCACCTCCGGGCTATGTAGGCTACGATGAAGGCGGGCAGCTCACCGAAGCCGTACGCCGCAAACCCTACAGCGTGGTGCTGCTCGATGAAATAGAAAAAGCTCACCCCGATGTATGGAACGTGCTGCTGCAAGTGCTGGATGATGGCCGCCTCACCGACAATAAAGGCCGCATGGTGAATTTTAAAAACACCATCATCATTATGACCAGCAATATTGGCAGCCACCTCATACAAGATGCTTTTGATGGCGTGGATGAAAACCATTTGGAAGAGGCCAACGAAAAAGCCAAGCTGGAAGTAATGCAGCTGCTGAAGCAAACCATTCGCCCCGAGTTTTTAAACCGGGTAGATGATATCATTATGTTCCAGCCGCTGATGCGTAAGGAAATCCGTGGCATCATTCGCATACAGTTGAAAAACCTGCAACAACTCATTGCCGACAGCGGCATTGAATTGCATTTCAAGCGAGTACGCCATCGATTATCTGGCAGAGAATGGCTACGATGTACAATTTGGTGCACGGCCACTCAAGCGGTTGATTCAAAAAGAAATCATCAACCAGCTGAGCAAACGCATTTTGGCCGGCGATATCGACAAAACAAAACCGGTATTAGTAGATGTGTTTGATGGTGTGGTGGTGTTTCGGAACGAACATCCCGAAAAGTTATAAGACGCTAAGACATCATTAAAAAGCCTTGCATCCGCAGGGCTTTTTTTATTTGTCGTCAAACAAGTGCGGACAAAAGATGTTAAGAATTTCTTTATGGTTGGCTGTCCAAAACCGACAGTATCAATTCTGGCTATCTTCGCCGCACTTTTTTATGAAACAACTGTTGACCATCTTTTTACTACTGGTGCATGTAAACAGTGCTATGCTGCTGCCACAGGTAGAAGCGCATACTGCTACAAACAGTATTGGTAGCACTACAGATGTAATCAACAGTATTTATGAATGGGTGGATGAAACCCTGCTCGACCATCATGATTCTTCAACACAGGATAAACATGATGAAGATGATGGATTGCAAATAGAGACGGGCATTGCTGATGATTTTTGCAGCCGTCTCTTCTACCTGGCTCAAATCGAATCGCCGTTGGCGTTTACCAATAGCCATAATGCCACCACACATGCTGCTGGTGCATTAGAAATGAGTTACGAACTCAATACGCCTCCTCCCGAAGTTTAGCTATATCACCCTTGATTGTATCACACGCATCACTGATGTATGCAGTGTGCCTGTTGCTGTATTCATATGCTTACAGCAGCTCTATTTCATCAGCTACTTACAACTAATCAACCATGCATTTTATACAGCGCAATAGCTGGTTTCCGGCTATGGCTATCGTGTTATTGCTGAACGCTTGTTCGCCCAAGCAAGAACAGGATACTGCCGCTCCGCAAAAATTTACTGTTGTCTCTCCCGAGTTGCTCGACACGGTGTATGCCCGTGAATACATTGCCGAAATTCAATCGGTACAAAACGTAGAAATCCGCTCCCGCATGGATGCGGCATTCATTGAAAAAATACATGTAGACGAAGGCAAGCCTGTGCAGGCTGGCCAACTCTTATTTACCCTTACCAGCCGCCGCTACCGCGAAGAATTATTGAAGGCCAATGCGCAACTCAAGAGTGTGCAGGCCGAACTGAAAGTGGCGGAAGTAGAATTGAAAAACACCAAAATGCTGGTGGCTAAAAACATTGTGTCCAACTCCGAACTGGAAATGGCACAAGCCAAAGTTGAAGCCATCGAAGCGAAGATTGACGAGGTGAAATCTTCCATCTCTATTGCCCGGGTGTACCTCTCATTTTCTGAGGTACGGGCACCATTCAATGGCGTTATCAACCGCATTCCCAACAAGCGGGGTAGCGTAGTGCAGGAAGGTGATTTGCTCACCACTATTTCCAACAACGATGAAGTGTTTGCTTACTTCAATATGTCGGAGCAAGACTACCTGCAGTTTCAAAAAAGAAAGACGATGCCCATCACAACGAAGTGGGATTAGTGCTGGCAGATCAGCAGCGTTTTCCGCACATGGGCAAAATAGAAACCAACGAAAACGAAATTGATATCAGCACCGGCAACATTGCTTTCCGTGCACGGTTTGCCAACCCACAACACTTGCTGCGCCACGGTTCTACCGGCAAAGTGCTCATCAACAGTGAGCTGAACGATGCGTTGGTGATTCCGCAAAAATCGAGTTTCGAAATACAGGAAAAAACATTTGTGTACGTAGTGGATGCCAACAACACGGTGCGGATGCGCAATGTAGAAGTGAGCCATCGCTTTCCGCACATGTATGTCATCAGTGGCGGCCTTTCAGTAAAAGACCGCATTATTTACGAAGGCATTCAGCAGGTTAAAGAAGGCGACAAAATTGTACCTCAGCAAACATCATTTTCTGCCATGGCCCGTCGCTAAGCAGTACACAATTCAACTTACATAAGGCATGACTGAAAAATTTATACACCGCCCGGTGTTGTCTATTGTCATATCCCTCATCATTACGTTGTTGGGTGTGCTGGCCATGACGCAACTACCGGTTACGCAGTTTCCTGATATTGCACCACCCGAAGTAAACGTAACCACTAAGTACACCGGTGCCAACGCCGAAGCCTGTGTAAAGGCTGTAGTTACACCACTCGAAAGAGCCATCAACGGGGTGCCCGGTATGGCCTACATGTCATCAGTGTCGGGCAACGATGGTACCAGTGTTATTCAAATCATTTTTAAAGCCGGTACCGACCCCGAAGTGGCTGCGGTAAACGTGCAAAACAGGGTTTCATCTACGCTGGATGAATTGCCCGAAGAAGTAATCAAGGCCGGCGTATTGGTAGAAAAAGTGCAGAATAGTATGTTGATGTACCTCAACATCCTTTCCACCGATTCTGCCATGGATGAAAAGTTTTTGTACAACTACACCGACATCAACCTGCTGCCCGAACTGAAGCGGATTGATGGTGTAGGTTTTGCCGACATTATGGGCATGCGGGAATACGCCATGCGGGTGTGGCTGAAACCCGACCAAATGACGGCTTACGATATTTCTACAGAAGACATTGTACAAAGTTTGAAAGGCCAAAACGTAGAAGCTGCACCGGGTAAAATTGGTGAAGCTTCGGGCAGAACACCGCAGGCACTGCAGTACGTACTGAAGTATACGGGCAAATACAACACTGAACAGCAGTATGAAAATGTAGTGCTCAAAAGCAATGTAACCGGCGAAGTCGTAAAACTGAAAGATGTAGCTGATGTAGAATTTGGTTCATTGGAATACGACGTTATTTCCAAAGAAAATGGTAAGCCATCAGCCGCCATCATGCTGAAGCAGCGCCCCGGTAGCAATGCCAGTGAGGTGATTGCGAACATCAAGAGCCGCATGGCCGAGTTAAAAAAGTCTTTTCCGGCGGGAATGGAATACACCATCAGCTATGATGTGTCTTCCTTCCTTGATGCGTCTATTGATGAAGTAATTAAAACGCTGGTGGAAGCCTTCTTACTCGTAGCGTTGGTGGTGTTCATCTTCCTGCAAGATTTCCGATCTACTATCATTCCGGCCATTGCGGTACCTGTGTCATTGGTGGGTACATTTTTCTTCATGCAGTTGCTGGGCTTCTCTATCAACCTCATCACGTTGTTTGCATTGGTGCTGGCCATTGGTATTGTGGTAGACAATGCCATTGTGGTAATTGAAGCCGTGCATGCTCACATGGAGCATTCCAAAATCGGGCCCCGCAAAGCCACCGAAAAAGCCATGCGGGAAATCACCGGTGCCATTATTGCCATCACCTTGGTAATGGCTGCGGTGTTCATTCCGGTATCGTTTATGTCGGGGCCCACAGGTGTGTTCTATCGCCAGTTTTCATTGACGATGGCTATCTCCATTGTACTCTCCGGTGTGGTTGCCTTAACGTTGACACCGGCATTGTGTGCCACCATGCTCAAGCGGCATCATCATGACCCAAATGCCAAACGTAATTGGTTGCAGCGTTTCTTCGGCGGCTTCAACACTTGGTACGAAGGCTTGTCGGGTAAATACAAACGCCTCATCGAAATCATTGCCAACAGGCGGGTAATTACTTGGGTAACGATTATCGGATTTACGATGGGCACCGGCCTGTTTGGTTCGATATTGCCCACGGGCTTCATTCCCAACGAAGACCAGGCGACGATTTATGCTAACGTAACTACGCCTGCCGGTGCTACACTGGAGCGAACCGAGCAGGTGGTAGATGCCATTCAGCAAACAGCGCAGCAGATAGACGGTGTCGATGCCGTAAGTACGCTGGCGGGCTACAGTGTGCTCTCAGAAGGTACCGGTGCTACTTATGGCATGAACCTGATTGGGTTGAAAAAATGGCACGAAAGAAAACTCACCGACAAGCAACTGATGGATACCCTGCGGGAAAGAACGAAGCACATCAAAGATGCCCGCATTGAATTCTTCTCGCCACCACCAGTGCCGGGCTATGGAAACTCGAGTGGTTTTGAAATGCGACTGTTGGATAAAACCGGTTTCGGCGATTTGAAGTACCTCGAGAAAACGGCAGCTGAATTTGTGAAAGTGCTGAACGACCTGCCCGAAGTAGCCAACGCCTTTACCACCTTTGATGCCAGCTTTCCGCAATACATGGTGAGTGTAGACAATGTGAAGGCGGCACAGAAAGGTGTGATACTCGCTGATGTACTCAGTACGCTGCAAGTGTTTTTAGGCAGTGAATATGCCACCAACTTCATTCGCTTCGGACAGATGTACAAAGTGATGGTGCAGGCCTCGCCGGAATACCGTGCCAAGCCGGAAGACATCATGAAGTTGTATGTGAAAAACAAAGACGGCGAAATGGTGCCCGTATCGGCTTTTCTTCAAATCAACAAAGTGTACGGACCAGAACAAGTTACCCGCTACAACATGTATCCATCGGCCATGATAAATGGTGAACCAAGCCCCTGGCTACAGTAGTGGTCAGGCATTGGATGCCATTAAAAAAGCGGCGGCCGAAAAACTGCCCAAGGGCTTCTCTTACGACTGGGCTGGCTCCAGTCGTGACCAGGCCAACTCGGGCAACGAAGCCGTGATCATCTTCCTGATTTGTTTGGTGTTTGTGTACTTATTGCTGGCAGCGCAATACGAAAGTTTCCTGCTGCCGATGCCGGTTATTCTTTCACTGCCTACTGGCATTTTTGGTGCCTTCCTCTTGCTGTGGGCACTTGGTTTAGAAAACAATATTTACGCACAGGTAGCCATGATTATGTTGATTGGGTTGCTGGGTAAAAACGCTATCCTCATTGTAGAGTTTGCGTCGCTGCGTCACCGCGAAGGACTGCGACCCTTGCAGGCTGCTATCGAAGGTGCGTCAGCTCGTTTGCGCCCCATCCTCATGACTTCTTTCGCATTTATTGCCGGTTTGATTCCGCTCATGCTGGCATCGGGTGCAGGTGCTATTGGCAACAAAACCATCGGTACTGCCGCTGCGGGTGGTATGCTGTTTGGTACTGTGTTTGGCGTCATCGTTATCCCCGGTCTGTATGTGATTTTCGCTACACTGGCTGAGCGGTTTGCCAACAAAGGACGCAAAGAAGAAAAACCATTTACCGAAGAAATCTAACAACATGCAATTGAAAAAAGCAATACAAAGTGGGTGATTGGTGGCTTGCTCTTTCTGTGGGCTTGCGCCCCGGTATTACCCAAAACGCCTGAGGTAGAACCAGCGCCCAAAACCTACGGTGAATGGACGAATGCCGACACTACCAATAGTGGAACCATCAGCTGGCGCAATTTCTTTACCGATAAACATTTGCTGTCGTTGATTGATACTGCCATGCTGTACAATCCCGATTTGCAAATAGCCAATCAGCGGGTGCTGATGGCCAATGCAGAATTATTGCGCAGCAAAGCCGCCATGATACCCACACTCAATGCCAACCTCTCGCCGGCCATTCGTCGCTATGGTTTGTATACGATGGATGGAGCGGGCAACATCAGCACGTTTATTCAACCGGGTAAAATTGTGCCCATTAACCTGCCTGATATTTATGTAGGCTTGCAATCTTCGTGGGAAGCCGATGTGTGGGGCAAATTGCGCAGCCGAAAAAAAGCCGCCACAGCCCGTTGGCTGGCCAGCAATGAAGGCCGCAACTGGATGACCACACAAGTGGTATCCAACATTGCGCTGCACTACTATGAGCTGCAAGCCTTGGACAATATGCTGCGTATTGTAGACGAAACGATTGTGCTGCAAGAAAATGCGCTGAATATTGTGCAGGTGCAAAAAGAAGCTGCTGCTGCCAACCAACTGGCGGTAGAACAGTTTGCGGCGCAACTGCTCAACACGAAAGCCATCAAAACGCAATTGCAACAGCAAGTAGTCGATCATGAAACGGCGCTGCAATTATTGCTGGGTAAGTTTCCCGGTACCGTAGTTCGTGATACGGCCAATTATTTAACTACCGCTGTGCCTGCCATGCAAACCGGTGTACCTGCTATGCTCTTGCAACAACGTCCTGATATTCGGCAAGCAACTTTTTTACTTGAAGCAACGAAGATGGATGTGCAGGCTGCGAGAGCTGCGTTTTTGCCCGGTTTCAACATCACAGCTGCATTTGGTTATCAGGCATTTCAACCCAACTTGTTGTTTCGTACGCCCGAATCAATGGCCTATGCATTGGCAGGGAGCATCGTTGCTCCTTTGCTCAACCGTGGTGCCTTGAAAGCAGAATTTGCTTCGGCCAATGCCCGACAGATTGAAGCCTTGTACCAGTATCAGCAAACAGTGTTGACAGGCGTAGCAGAAGTGTACAACGAAATGAAACGCTTGCAAAACCTGGAGCAATTGTATCAGCAACGCAATGAGCAGGCAACGGTATTGACCACTTCTATCGAAACGGCTTCTGCATTGTTCCGTTCAGGCAGGGCTACGTATCTGGAGCTGCTCATCAACCAGCAAAATGCCTTGCAGGCAAGGCTGGAAGTAATTGCCGCTAAAAAACAACAATGGCAAACATCAGTGAATTTGTATAAAGCTCTCGGCGGTGGCTGGTAGTCTTACCGGTACCCGAGGCCGCAGTTGGTTGTTAGTTAAAAAGAGCCCCTTCATCAGAAGGGGTTTCTTTTTGTGAACAAGCATGCAAAGCTTTTTCTGCAGCACATTTCGTGAGCTATGTTTGCAGCAAATTGAAAGACAAATGGAACTCGGAATCGGCATGTTTGGCGACAATCATTTTACACCGGATGGCAAGGCATTGCCTACGGGCCAGCGGTTGCAAGAGCTGTTGACAGAAGTGAAACTGATGGATGAAATTGGGGTGGACTTTTTTGGTATTGGTGAGCATCACCGGCCCGACTATTCGGTGTCAGTTCCTGAAATAATATTGGCCGCCGCCGCCAGCGTTACCAAACGCATCAAACTCGGCAGTGGCGTTACAGTGCTTAGCTCTGCCGATCCGGTGCGGGTGTACCAGCAGTTTGCGACCATCGATTTACTCTCCGGCGGGCGAGCAGAGATTTGTGCAGGCAGGGGTAGTTTCATCGAATCTTTTCCAGTGTATGGATATGATTTGAAAGATTACGAAACCTTGTTTGAAGAAAAGCTGGATTTGCTGGTAAAAATCAATCAGCAGGAACGCATTACCTGGAAGGGCAAATTGCGGCCGGCCTTGAACAATCAACTCATTTTACCAAGGGCCACCAACAATCATTTGCCCATATGGGTAGCGGTGGGCGGTACGCCCGAATCTGTAGTACGTGCTGCCCGTTTGGGACTGCCTGTCATCTTCGCCATCATTGGTGGCAATCCGAAACATTTTCAACCGCTGTTTCAATACTATCGGGAGGCCTGGCAGCACTTTGGTCACGACCCGGCCAAGTTGCAAGTGGGTGTACACATGCATGCATTTTTCGGTAAGCAAAGCAAGCAGGTGGCTGATGAATATTACCCGCATTATGCAGCGCAAATGAACCGGGTAGGAGCAGACCGTGGTTGGGCGCCGTATCAGCGCAGCCAGTTTGAAGCAGGCCGCAGCAGCAACGGGCATTTGCTCATAGGCGATGCACAAGAAGCCATCGATAAAATTTTACAGTTGCAGGAAATGTTCGGCCTCACCCGTTTTTCGGCACACATGGATGTAGGCGGCCCCGATCATGCAGCCCTCATGCAATCCATTGAAATATTTGGCAATGAGATTGCACCGGCGGTTCGCAAGGCGCTGCAGAAATAAGCGAACAAAAGTTTGCAATTGCGCAGCAGAACACACATCTTACTTGCACTAAACTATAACACATGCCTACCACACATCGCTTGTTTTGGTGGAACCTCGAAAACCTGTTTGATACCGTTAACTCCACCAACCGCACCGAAAAATTACAACGCACCCTCAACAAAGAATTGAAGGGTTGGACAGCAGCTATACTCAGCAAAAAGATTGCGCAGCTCAATAAAGTCATCACTGCCCTCAACCCCGATATTTTGGGCGTATGCGAAGTAGAAAACCTGCCAGTGCTACAGCAGTTGGTAGATGCAATGAGTACGGCCCTCAACCGGCCATACAAAGTGTTACATCAGGATACGAAAGATGCCCGTGGTATTGATGTGGCGTTTATTTACGACAGCAGCAAATACACGCCAAAAGGCGAGTTGTTTTCATTGGAAGTCATGCGCCGCAATGCCACCCGGGATATTGTGCAGGTGCAATTGCAAACAAAAGCAGGCAACTTACTGGTGTTGCTCGGCAATCACTGGCCGGCCCGCAGCGATGGTAAATATGAAAGCGAACCTTTCCGCATGATGGTAGGCGAAGTACTGAGCTACTGGGTGAAACGAATACACGAAATTGAAGGCAAGGGCGCCAGCATTGTAGCCATGGGCGATTTCAACGATGAACCTTTCGACAGAAGTTTGGTGGAGTATGCCAAGAGTACACACATCAGTAAACAAATAGAAAACAGCACCACCACCGACTATCTCTACAACCTAAGTGCGGCTTGCATCAATGGCAAAATGGGGACTTATGTATTCGGCAATGAGATTAATGTACTAGATCAGTTTTTGGTGTCGAAAGCCATTGCGGTAAAAACCAAGCTCTCCAGGTTTAGTGTGGCGGCACCTGTACGCATTTGCCACGATGCAGTGCCGGGCATGGTAAAAGGTGAATACAATGCACCCGTCAAATTCGGGCGTCCTGCGGAGGCATCAACTTTTAATAAAGAAGGTTTCAGCGATCATTTGCCCATTGCATTGACGTTGGAGGAAAAGTAATGCTAAACCTTTTGGGACACATGTTGGCATGAGATACTGCCTTTACTTTGCGCCCCATGTTGTATTCGGTTTTTTCGCTGTATCCATTGTCGCACTGGCTGCTCATTTTACTGGCAGCCTTCATCATTGGTTTGGGCAAGGCAGGCTTAAAAGGTGTCGACATGTTGTCGGTCACTATTATGGCGCTGGTCTTTGGCGGCAAATCGTCTACAGGCATTGTGCTGCCGCTGCTGTGTGCGGCAGATATTGCGGCAGTCATCTATTACAACCGCCATGCACAATGGAAACATTTTTGGAAACTCATGCCTTGGATGGCCGTTGGTATTTTGCTCGGCGTATACCTCGGACAAGACATGCCAGAAAAAACATTCCGCATGCTCATGGCGGGTATTGTGCTCTGCACCATCATCATTGTGCTGTGGATGGAACTGCGTAAATCAGTGTCCGTTCCCAAACATCCCATGTTTGCTGTGAGCACGGGTTTGGCAGCGGGCTTTACCACCATGATGGGCAACCTGGCCGGTGCTTTTGCCAACCTTTATTTTTTAGCCATGCGCCTGCCCAAGAATGATTTTATTGGCACTGCTGCGTGGCTCTTTCTCGTCATCAATCTGTTTAAGTTACCCTTTCAGGTTTTCTTCTGGAAAAACATACATGCCGATACCTTGCTCACCGATATTGTATTGTTGCCGGCCTTGGCGCTGGGCTTTGTAACGGGGCTACGCATTGTGCGGCATTTGCAAGACAGCCACTACCGCAGGGTAGTGATTGTGCTCACATTGGTAGGCGCTGTTGCGATGTTGTTGAAATAAGTTGCTACTTCAACAGCACCTCCACCACATAGTCATACGTACCCGCCACATATTGCGGATACACAATCAGGCCTTCTTTTATCTTACTCCATTTGAGTGGTTTGTTGCTGCCCATGGTTTGTACGGCCGCTACTTCGCTGGCAAAGTTCGGCAGCAATACAAAGTCGTTAGCCGGTGCTTTCAAAAAATGCAGAAAGATGCGTTTGCCTTTTTGCGTAGCTACGCCCCAAGGTTGAGGAGGTATTACATTGCCACGGGTGCCATAAATACTTTCGCCATACGTGGTCAGCCATTTACCTGCCACAGCCAGTGTATCTACAAATTCTTGTTGAATGGGACCCGTGGGCATGGGGCCTACGTTCAGCAGCAGGTTGGCATTGCGGCCTGCAGCACCCGCCAGCCAGTGTATCACCTGCTCCGGCGATTTGAACTTGCGGTCGGTAATGTTGTAACCCCAGCTATTGTTGAGTGTTTCGCAGGTTTCTACCGGCAGGGCATTGCTGGCTTGTTGGAAGCTCAGCCCCGATTTATTTTCACCCGGCAGGTCACGTTCAAACATTTGAAAATCTTCGCCGGCAATGGGATCGAGGTGGTGGTTGTTACCAATCATACAAGCCGGTTGCAATTGGTGGATGAGGCCATAAATCTCCTCATACTTCCAGTCGATGCGGGAGGC
The DNA here is from genome assembly GCF_009740285.1 of Phnomibacter ginsenosidimutans. Classification (GTDB taxonomy): domain Bacteria; phylum Bacteroidota; class Bacteroidia; order Chitinophagales; family Chitinophagaceae; genus Phnomibacter; species Phnomibacter ginsenosidimutans. Next base: position 2,544,198 of record NZ_CP046566.1, on the reverse strand, counting down.
CCGGTCGTGGCTGCCTTCGGGGTTGGTTTGGTCCCAGTGGCCATCAAACCAAATGCTCATGATGGGGCCGTAATTCGTCAGCAGTTCGGTGAGTTGGTTTTTCATAAACTGCAGGTAGCTGGCATAATCGCCATTGCCGGTGCGGCCGCTGTGCTGACCAGTACGGCCGCTGCGCCAGGGGTAATCTTCCCGGTACCAATCGAGGGTAGAGTAGTAGAGCCCCAGTTGCAGGCCATGCTTTTTGCAGGCTGCTGCCAGTTGTTGCAACGCATCTTTGCCATAAGGCGTGTTCGTTATTTTCCAATCGCTGTAGCGGGTATCCCAGTTGCTGAAACCATCGTGGTGGCGGGTAATGAACACGATGTATTTCATGCCCGCATTTTTGGCCGTGAGTACCCATTGCTCCGCATCAAAATCAAGCGGGTTAAACACCCGGATATAACGTTGATAATCATCCTTGCGAATCTTCCGGTTGTTCATCACCCACTCGCCATCACCCAGCACACTGCTCAATCCCCAGTGTATAAACATCCCGTATTTATGATCCTGAAAGTTGGTTCTGGCTTGCAGGTTGTCAGTACTAGGTTGATAGTTGGCCTGGCCGTTGGCCAGCAGGCTGCCACACAATAGCAGCAAGAGAAATGTATTTTTCATACGGACAATATATCCGGAAATGTACGATGCCGGCAGGAGAGGATGCTGTGTTTTTTTGAACCACAAAGGCACGAAGGAGGCACAAGGAGCACTAAGTTTTTTACCACAGAGGCATTGGAGTTTCGCACTGAGCTCACAGAGTGCCAAATGTTTTTGTAATAAAATCCTCATTCTAAAAATTATTGATAGTTGACAGATGGTGGGAAAACAGGAAACAAAAAAAATCCGTGACAATCCGTTCCCCATCCGAAAACTCCGCGTCTCTTTCTGTCGCAGGCCTCCCGGCCTGTGACAGATGGTTACTCAATCAAAGGTTGCAACCTGTTCAAATAATGTCGCCCCTACAGGGCTTGGCGATTGTTGTTGCCCATTTACCCCGGGGTGAAACCCGGGGCTATGCTATTTCGCCCCGTTGGGGCTAATGTTGTTCCATCTGTGTACATCCGATCCCCATCCGTGAAAAATCCGCGTCCCAGCAATCCGCGTTCCCATATTTCGCACAACTTGTCCCGCTTAAAGCGGGAGAGTACACAGAGAACACAAAGGATTGAATTAAAATCCGTGTACATCCGTTCCCCATCCGTGAATAATCCGCGTCCCATTCATTCCGTCCCATCAATCCGTGTTCCCTAAAATTCAATGGCATTTCATACATTGCCCACTTCACCAACAACGATGCTATGCTTGCCCCATTTCATTACGGTACCGGCCATCTTACAGTAGATGTGGCCGTGGCCATTGCCAAAGGCCAATGCCCCGCCAGCCTGCAGGAAGAAGCCCTGCAGCGCATTGCCCGCAGCACCCAATCGGTACAACAAATTGTTGATGAAGGCCAAACGGTGTACGGTATTAACACTGGCTTTGGCATCCTTGCCAATACACCCATTTCCGCCGCCGATACCCGCACCCTGCAGTATAAAATTTTACAAAGCCATAGCGTAGGTGTAGGCGACCCCATACCAGTGTTGGTAGCCAAGCTCATGCTCATCACCAAAGTGCATGCACTGGCACAGGGCTACAGTGGGGTGCAGCTCAGCACCTTGCAGCGCATCATTTGGCATATCGACAATGATGTAATACCTGTGGTGCCCGAAAAAGGGAGTGTAGGGGCCAGTGGCGATTTAGCACCCTTGGCGCATCTGTTTTTGCCCCTCATTGGCTTGGGCGAATGTTATTACAAAGGACAACGGGTGGTAACGGCGCATGTATTGCAGCGGGAGCAACTGGAGCCCATTGCCTTAGGACCGAAAGAAGGGCTGGCACTCATCAATGGCACACAGTTTATTTTGGCCTTTGCCACACAGGCCGTGCAGCGCATGCACAATTGTTTGGATGCCGCCGACATCATTGGCGCCATGAGCCTCGAAGCCCTCACGGGTACCAAGGCTCCTTTTGATGAACGCCTTCATCAGCTGCGGCCTTTTGAAGGCAATCTGCTGGTGGCAAAAAGACTTCGCACATTGCTACATGGTTCACACATCATGGATAGCCATGTAGACTGTGGCCGGGTGCAAGACCCTTACAGTTTGCGTTGTATGCCGCAGGTGCATGGTGCCAGCCGCAATGCATGGCTGCACCTGAAAGCCCTCACCGAAACAGAGCTGAATGCCGTGACCGATAATCCCATCATCTTTGATGCACACGATACCATCAGTGGTGGAAATTTTCACGGTCAGCCACTGGCGCTGCCCTTGGATTATGCCTGTTTGGCGGCAGCGGAAATCGGCAACATCAGCGACCGGCGTTGCTACCTCTTGCTCGAAGGCAAGTGGGGCCTGCCCATGCTGCTGATGCAGGATGTGGGCCTCAACAGCGGCTTCATGATTCCGCAGTACACCACTGCAGCTTTGGTGACGGAAAATAAAACGCTCTGCTTCCCCGCCAGTGCTGATAGTATTCCCACTTCGCTGGGGCAGGAAGACCACGTAAGCATGGGCAGCATCAGCGGCCGCAAGCTCAATAAGGTGCTCGAAAATCTGGAATACATTCTCGCTATCGAACTATTGAGTGCCTGCCAGGCCATTGAATTCAGACGGCCACTGAAGAGCAGTGTGCTGTTGGAATTTGCCCACGACTATGTGCGGCAATTTGTAGGCTTCGCCAACGAAGACCGGATTTTTGCCAATGATATCAACGCCGTAGCCGGCCTCATCAAAGACTTCTCATTTGTGCAACAACTAAATGCCTTTGCAAAAGCGCAGGGGATTGAGTTTGAATGAGCAATGGGATTAGGGATTAGGGTTTGGTAATTAGTAATAAGAAACAAAGAATAAGGAAGTGGGGATGAACAATGTGGTGATGAGCTAATGAAAGAACACAAAGCATTGTGTGCCTCTGTGTAAACCTCCATTACCTCTGTGGTTAAAAAAAATCTTCGTGCTCCTTGTGCATCCTTCGCGTCTTCGTGGTTCAAAACCGCATGATGAAAGTCAACAACTCAAATCCCAATTACCTCAACCTTTGTGTTCCCTGTGTCTTCTTCGTGTCTTAGTGGTTAACAAAAATCAACGATATATGCCATACGATCCCATCCAATACAAAACACCAACCGGTACCAACATTACCTGCAAAGGCTGGATACAAGAAGCCGCCCTTCGCATGTTGCTCAACAACCTCGACCCCGAGGTAGCCGAACGCCCCGATGACCTGATTGTATATGGCGGCCGGGGCAAGGCAGCCCGCAATTTCGAAGCCCTCGACAACATCATCAAAGCACTCAAATTGTTGGACAATGATGAGAGCCTGCTCATCCAAAGTGGCAAGCCGGTGGGCATTTTAAAAACACATCCCGATGCACCACGGGTGCTCATCAGCAATAGCCAGCTGGTGCCCAACTGGGCCAACTGGCAGCACTTTGAAGAGCTCGAAAAAAGGGCCTCATGATGTATGGCCAAATGACCGCCGGCAGCTGGATATACATCGGTAGCCAGGGCATAGTGCAGGGCACGTATGAAACCTACGCCGCCATTGCCAACAAACATTTTGGTGGTAGCCTCAAAGGCACCCTCAATGTAACTGCCGGACTCGGTGGCATGGGCGGTGCTCAACCACTCGCCATTACCATGAATGAAGGCGTGGCGCTGGTGGCCGAAGTAGAAGAGTGGCGCATCGACAAACGCATCGAAACCAAGTACCTCGACGAAAAATATACCAGCATCGACCATGCCATTAATGCAGCGCTGCACTACCGCCGCGAAGGCATTGCTAAAAGCATTGGCGTGTTGTGCAATGCCGTGCACCTGCTCGACCATTTGTTGTCGAGAGACATTGTGCCCGATACCCTCACCGACCAAACCAGTGCCCACGATCCGCTGATAGGTTATGCCCCGCATACCCTCAGCATTGAGGATGCCAATGCACTGCGGCAGAGCAATCCCGAAGCATATCTGTCGCGGAGTTATGAAAGCATGCATTTGCATGTGCAGCTCATGATGGCACTGCAGCAAAAAGGCGCCATCACTTTTGATTATGGCAACAACCTGCGGGCCCGTGCATTGGAGCAAGAAAAGAATCACGGCAATCATTCTCAGTTTCCACCCTTAAGCAGTCATGCGTCTTTGTTCCCGGGGTTTGTGCCGGCGTATATCCGGCCGTTGTTTTGCGAGGGCAAGGGTCCGTTTCGCTGGGCGGCACTCAGCGGCGATCCCGAAGACATTGCTGTAACCGATGCCGTAATTGCCGAACTATTTCCGGAGAACCAGAGCCTGCAGCGCTGGCTGCAATTGGCCAAAGAAAAAATTGCCTTTCAGGGTTTGCCGGCCCGCATTTGCTGGCTGGGCCAGGGCGAACGGGAAAAAGCCGGCCTCGCTTTTAATGAGCTGGTGCGTACCGGCAAAGTGAAAGCCCCCATTGTGATTGGCCGCGACCATCTCGATACCGGTTCTGTGGCATCGCCCAACCGCGAAACCGAAGCCATGCTGGATGGCAGTGATGCCGTGGCCGATTGGCCCTTGCTCAATGCGCTGGTAAACACCGCAGGTGGTGCCAGTTGGGTGAGCTTGCACCATGGCGGCGGCGTAGGCATGGGCTACAGCATACATGCCGGTATGGTGATAGTGGCCGATGGTACCGATGCTGCGGCAGCCCGCCTGGCACGGGTGCTGCGCAACGATCCGGGTATGGGCGTTATCCGCCACGCCGATGCCGGCTACGACATAGCCAAAGACACGGCCAGGGCGCACCGGTTGAATTTGTTTGATTGAGGTTGGTAGTCGGTAGATACAGCTGAAGGCCTTCGGTTATTTGGTGAACGTTTTAAAAAATCAAATTGAAATGGTCACTAAAAAAATGTTCACGTAATGGTGTGTCGGCAATAATAGAAAGACGGTAGGTGTTGCCGGGAAAAAATGAGTGATTGCTTTCGCTGGCCTCCGGGCCAGTGAATAGTGGTTACTACACTTGCGGTGAATGCTGTTACCTCTCGAAGTGCTGGCAGAGTAACGTGCCCGTCACGGGCCGGGAGGCCTACGACAGTTAGTGGGTTGCCTTTGCATAGCCACGGCTTTTAACTATCCTGGCGCATGTGTTCTGCATAGCAGGCTACTTGTGCCAGCTTACATTGTCCCGATTGTATCGGGCATTCAGCACAAACTTTCCATTACTTGCTGCGCCACTATTGGTTTGTTTTATTTCATCCGGACACAGTCCGGCAGGATTGAAAAGTCACAAGTGATCCGCTTGGGCGGAACACTTGCGCCAGAAGGGAACTGCAGCCGATTAAAGATACTGAAGTTGAAAATATATTCTGTTTCTCATCCATGTTCGATCAGCCCGATATGTAGCTGATAGTAGCACTAAGATGAGGATTTATTCGTCGCCCCCTGCTGACGCAAAACTGAATGTTGTGTGCTTGTCCTTCTCACTTACATAATTTGTCAATTCTGTCTTGTGCATAGTCTGCGCCTAATTGCTTCGCTTTCTTCCAGTCAGTGCAAGCTCCTTGTTTGTCCCCCATATTATGTTTGGTGTTACCACGGTTGTAAAAAGCCATTGCATTAGTAGGGTCTAATGATATCGCTTTGTCATAATCTTTCAGGGCTTCATTGTATTCACCTGCTTCATCTCTATTAGCTGCTCGGTTCACAAGAGCACCAACAAAATCTGGTGCTAACTCAATAGCTTTGTCATAGTCTCGTTGCGCTGATTTCCATGTATGTAATTCATCCTTTGCAATAGCTCTGGAATACCAGGCATTGGGGTCTTTAGGGTCAAGCTTCAAAACTGTGGAGAGATGAACTATAGTCATCCCTAAATTTCTTTTGTTGTAAGCTTCCATTGCAAGGTCAAAATAATGTTCAGCCAAAGCAGTGTCAAGCTTAGGGAAATTTTGATTCTTTGGGTCTGTCAAAGCTCCATACCCATCCAACTTACAGTCAAATTCATAGCCCTTGCAATATAAGTCCAATGCCCAAAACAATAGATTGTCTTCGTCAACAGGAAACTCGGTAGCGTCCCCTGTAAGTTCCCAATAATCTTTTTTCTCTTTTACTGGGTTTGTTTTGAAGCCATAGTTATTTGAGAGAAAATTCGCCAACGAGTCAAGTCTCTCTTTTGAGTTTGAGATATAAATAAAGTCAAATGTTACTAAACTGTAATCCTTCATCCCATTTTTTACCATTCTGTCGTAAACAGAAGTCGCAGAAACCATTTCCTTGCCGAAGTTGTCATTAAATTCGGCTTCTGAAAAATATCTTTCCATTTTTTTAATCTGTCTTTTGTCGGTTGATTGACCCGAGCATGATGAAATTGAAATTGTCAGCAGAAGTATAGTTAGAAGTCTGGTCATAGCATAGCGCATAACGAGCAGGGCTTTATGCAGGTTGGAAAATAGCAATCCGTCTGCCGACAACCGCTGCTGATTGAAAAATTGATGTTGAATTTAAGAACTAAAGTTGAAAGTTGCTTGTCCTGCCCGAACCACAGCTTGGATTTGCAATTAGTTTATGCTTGTTGGTCATGACCAACAAGCATAAAACCCAATATTGTACGCAGTTCTTAAGTGGAATCGACCGTTATTTAATTTTCCATACTGTGTCTGATAACTTGTTTTGAGTAGGGATATGCGTGCCTTGGAAAATGTAGTAGTCGCCTGTTGACTTTATGATTTTATAATTAAATGTAGGCAGGTCTTCACCTTCGAAACTTTTCACTAACCCATAATTGTCTCGTAGTAATGAAATATTATATTCGCAATCGTTAATCCAGTCCACCTTCCACTCCGAAGTATTTCTTGTTTGTATTTCTGTTTGAATATGTAGTGTATCTTGTCTGTCAATTAAGAAGTCTGTCCCGGTGTTCTCTGAATGAAATGAAAACTTTCCAGTTTTAAAATTCTTGCAGTTTTGCGGCTTATATTCTGAGCAGGAGAGAATAATTATCGACAGCAGAATATATAAGGTACTTTTATGAATTTTCATATTCTTTAGAGTGTCTAAAAAAAATGCGTACAACGAACTGATATTTACGCAGCCCGGGATAGCTGCTGTGTCCGCCCGGTACCGATGCTGCCACGCGCAGGACTGTTGAAATTAGATACGCTGACCAGAGAAGTATTGTCTGCCCTGAACTAAAGCTGAGTAATGAACTAATGCCCGGAATTAACTCGTCCGCCCGGGTTGCGAAAATATTTTTGTTAGCTGCCGGTATTCCACCATTTTGTTTTGTCATTGATGTAGTCATTAACTTCTTTGATTTGCAAATATTCTTCATCGTCCAAACAACTATGCAGAAAATCTTTGTCTAACAATGCAAGCTTCTTTATCAATTCAAATTCAGTTGTCTTGTCGATTTTTTGTAAACAAATTAATTCGTAAATGCTCTCTCCTAATTTTTGACCCACATTCCAATTATCTTCAATAGCAATTCTGTCAACCAATTTATTTAGGGCATTTTGTAATGTTTCTAAATCAATATCGGCACCAACTTCTTCAATAAAATTACATAGTATTTCGGAAGCCAATTCTCTGGTTTGTTGAATTGTCGAATTTATATCACGTAAAAGCCTTGAAAGTGTTTCATAGTCACTCTTAAGTTCGCCAATGTCAAGTTCTGATAATTTGATAACGTCAATTTCAATTTTATCGTCGTAACTAAATTGTGCTTGCCACCCCACGCCATGAAAACTTATTTCACCTAATATCAATCCTTGCTCATTAGTTGTCTTGTGATTTGCAATATGTCCAATTGAAGAATTCATATAATAAGCAGGGTCATTTACTGGCAGCTAACGTCGAACGTATTGCGGTCAGTGCGGATATTTGGTACACTTCAGCCCCACTAATGTACAACGGCTAAATAGAATTGTGAAGTTCATCCCATGTGCTTCTGCCCGCATTGCTGCAATACGCTGTTAGGCGCAGATTAATGGTTTTCCACTTTTACATGTCGTCTTAGAATTCGCTTTAGCCACCAAACCGGCATGTCCACCTCGTGCAAATCAATCTCTTCGTCCGCAACGACGTCATTGCTAACGTATACGTCCATATAGTTCCGGTGTCGCTCATAGCGGAATTTGATGCAGATAACAGACTTCCAATACTTATTCCCTCTGTTTCTTGTCCAAAGCCGCTCTTCGTTTATTTTAATTAAAGTCTGTGCACGTTTAGGTTGACGCTTGAAAATAAAATACCAGCCAGCTAATAAGGCTCCACTAATAAGTACATCCTTAATAATCCACTTCCAAATTGAGTAGGCACACATTACACCAAGAAAAATAAAGACGGCAAAAAAGATGGGTTTTGATATCCTAGAGCGATTTATAATTATGTCCTTCAAACTTCTGGTGGTTTTGGTTGCGCCTAACGTCCGACAGCTTTGCGATGGGCTGGACTTCTGTGTTTCGTCTGCCGATACAATAGCTGATTAGAATTACTAATGATGAAAATAAGAACTAAAGTCGAATAATGAATGTCCAGCCGATAACTGCCGGCGAATAAAGATTTGTTGCCGATTGCTCTTCCGTCTGCCAGCCTATTGCAAAACTGCTGTTAGGCGTAGTTTAACGTTTGTTGTTGTAGCCTGGCATATAAGTCCAACCTTCTTCCTGTGTATTCGTGACCGTGTCTGGCACAGGGTAGTCCAACAGCAGCTTACTGTTATTTGGATTTTTAGAGGAAAATTCAACATAATATCTTCCGCCGTTAGCAACGACAGATTTTTCAAATTTGGCTGCAATCATTTCGTTTCCAGAATATTCAGTCATACCTACATTATAAGTAAATTCAACAGTCGGCTGGGAGCTTTTGATATTGTGATGTGTTTTGCCTGTCACTCCAATTGTGTATTTGAGATTTGCTTTTCTGTCTGCGGCATTTGCTTTTAAACGTCTACTATTATAAAAAGCAAAAACAATCAATGCTAAGACCACAACAATTGATGAAATAATTTTGCCTTTGTGCCACTCTCTTGTACCATCTTTCCAAAAGTTTTGCATTAAATCGTCCCAGAGGGTCATGCTGTAGAATTGTTTGTTCCTGTGTCGCTAATTGGATGGTTGCAAATTACGCCTAACACGTAAATATATGATACTGTTTTCAAAAAAGGTCTAACGAAACATTATTGATTATCAATGTTCTGGCGTTATACATTTTGTATTGTTTATTAGTACAATACACCCGGTTGTACAAATTGTATTGTTGGCATTTTACCAAATAAATGTGTTGTGCAATGCTGCGGGGCGGAGGCTATGCCAGTATTCATGAAGCCTAAGGATCCACTTCATGTCAAGTGTGCTGAAGTCAGCATGTCCTTTGATTGTCTTGCCCGATTTTGACTTGGCAGCAATGTCTCCTGCGAGGGAGTTTGCTGGTAAGGAAAAAAATAAGCTATTGTTATTTGCGGCGGCTTATCACCTCATACATTTTTTTGATTTCAGGTGGTGCCAGTGCTTCAGAAATGCAATATGTATTCGTCAATGTATCGGCAATAAAAGTTTGTATAACGAAATAATTATCTCCGGAAATGGGCGCATTATCCTGTAATATGATTGTGCAACCAATCTGGTGTAGGGTGTTGAAAATACTTTTTTTGGTTGTCTTGTTTAGCTTGACAGTTGTGCTGCTTTTTTCTCCTTTGATGTGTAAATAGCTTACAAAAGGCGTCATCGAATAGACCTTTTTTGTTTTAACGATGAGTGTGTAGTACTGAGGAATAAGCGAATTGTCATTGAACGCAATGGTCAATCTGTCAAATGTTAAGTTGTTGGCCTGCGATGATGTGTTGAAACAGTTCAAGGTTGAGATAAAGAATATCCATACAATTCTATTCATGCGTATTCATTTGCCGATAATGCAAACTAATTTATGCTGTTTGCAATTAGCCGCCGGTAGTTTGTTGATTAGGCCCTTTTACAAGGAGAGAAGTTACTGCAACAAATGTCCGGGTGCAATCCGAAGGATTGTTGAGAAACCTTTGCTTCAAGATGCTGTAGAATGGCACCATTGAGGGGGAGGATAGCAGCCATTAGATATAGTAAATCATTTTGCTTGTTCATGTATGCAAATCCCCACTGGACCTTTTTTCCAATGGGGATTTTTCGCTGGTAAACTGTGTCTGTTATACTTCACTTTTCTCGCTGCCTTTCAGGTCCCTTGTGTTTTTTTGGACGGCAATGGCACCAAAAATACTTAGCACAAAGGCCATGGCGTAGAAACCTTTTTCGCTGCGGGTGAGGTCGGCATTCCAAAGACCTACGGTGAGCAGTACGATGCTCAGCAGGGTGGCAAACCAGGCAATGCCGTAATACAAGCTCGTTACTGGTATGCCTTCCAGTTGGTCACGTACTGCTTTTTGAACGGAGATGGCGGCAAACAAACCAAACATGAGCACCGTAAAGTAGTAGCCTTTTTCGTTGAGTTGCATGTCTGCATTCCACAGGCCAATGATAAATGCCACCACGCCAATAATGAGGGCCAGCCAGGAGGCTGCCATAAATGCCGGTGATGGGCGGAGGGTAGATGTTTGCATATCGTTTTTGTATTGGTGATACACAAAACTATCGGCCGGGTATTAACCTCTACTTGACGCCCGTCAAGTAGCTCAAAGGGCTTGTTAAAGCATGAACAGATTATAATCGGCTGCGAATGCGGCTAATGGTTTCGGGTGTAGTGCCCAGGTAGCTGGCAATCATTTGAAGCGGTACCCGTTGCAGTATGTGTGGAGCTTGCTGCAGTAATTGCATGTAGCGGTCTTTAGGGCTGGTAAATTGCCCGTTTACAAATCGTTCTTCCAGGCGGATATAATATTTTTCGTAGGCTATACGTACTACCCGTTCAATATCGTGGTGTTGGTTGTACAAGGCTTCCAGCTGTGGCTTGCTGATGCGCCACAAAATGCTGCCCTCCAACAGTTGTATGTTTTCAACCGCTGCAGAGGCAGTAATAAAACTGTGAAAGGATGTAATGAAATCATGTTCGAAGCCAAACCAGTGCGTTACCTCTTTGTCCTCGCTGTGGTAGTAGCCACGTACTGCGCCAGCTTCTACAAAGTACAGGTGCCTGCAAACTTGTCCCTGGCGCAACAGGTAGTCGCCTTTGGCCATTACCTGTTCTTCAAGACAGCTTTCTAAGGCCGCACAGGCAGCAGTACTCAATGGATGGTATTGCTGGATATGGCTAAGTAACTGACGCATATTGCTGACAGGAATTACAAACGTATCGCCGATTCCAATGCCAGCTCAATCATGGGCAGCAGCGATTGCTCCCGTTGATCGGGCGATATTTTTTGCTGCGTCGGAATGATGTCGGACACAGTGAGCAGGCAGGCTGCTGATTTACCGAGGTAGCGGGCATTGGCAAACAGCGCAAAGGATTCCATTTCTACTACTGCACACTGATGTGCTGCAGCAATAGCGGGTAGTTCGGGATTGGCCCGGTAAAAATAATCGCTGGTATGCACCGAAGTATCGAGCACAGCTTGCTGACGGGCTGCCGCAGTTTCATTGATGATAGCATAGGCGTTGCCTTGTGGGAGCATCACTTCTTCTGCAAAGCCCCAGGCTTCTTTGGCAAAGGTGCTTTCGCTGGCCGATTTGGCCACATTGATGATATCAAACAACCGGAGGTTGCTGTGATAAGCACCACAGGTGCCAATGCGAATAATGTGCTGTACATCGTAGTTGCTGTACAGTTCATAACTGTAAATGCCGATAGAAGGGCAGCCCATGCCACTGGCACCTACGCTGATGCGATGGCCTTTGTACAAACCAGTGTAATAAAAAATATTGCGGGTGCTGCTCACCAGTGCAGCATCAGCTAAGAATTCAGTGGCTATGAGTTTTGCCCGTAGCGGATCGCCGGGCATTAATACTACTGGTGCTATGCTTCCTTCGGGGGCGGTTATGTGTATGCTCATGTGGAGAAAGGGTACGATAAATTATTTACGGGGTAGATTTTTCAGCATTTTCGGAATGTAATACCGGATGGATGCATCAATGGGCATGGTTTGCGATTCTATGGCTTTGCCCTGCATCACACTGCGCCATATGATGGCTTTGGTTTTGGTGTCAATCATATCTATCACCATCGAGCCTTCCCGTAGTGTATCTACCGTCATTTTTCCATTGAAAGCATAGGGTCGGTTGTCGCTGCTGAAATAGTAGATGCCGCTACCGGGTGCAGTGCCTGCCCGCATGTAGGTGCCGCCACTTACAGCGCTGCCACTTTGGTTGTAGAGCGGTATACTGGCCGCATTGTACACTTGTGGGTTGTATACCACTTCTTGTTGCTGGTTGCCCTGGTAGGTTCTGTTGATAACGAGGTGATAGGTAAACAAACAATCGGGATGCAGGGTGTCGAGCACCAAGCCTTTCTTTTCGAGAGCCGTGCGACCCTCTGCTGCAAGCAGTGGCAAAAAGCGGTTGTTGTTCAGCATTTTGGCATACTGGGTATCTGTAGTAGGCAAAAACGCAAAGGTTTTGTATTGATCGTAGCCGGTGGGCAATAGTTTTTCTGAAGAGTAAAGTACGTTAGAATTGGAGCAGGCAGAAAGTATTATCAGCAAGAACGCTGCCCAGGAAAGCTTTTGCAACATAGCATGTGTATTATATCCGCAATGTAGCTAAATCAGACCGATTGCCTGCGGGTAGCCGATGCTTTGTTATAGAGAAAAAATATCAACCGTTTGCATTTGTACTCACTACAGGCCTGTATATTTGGTTTACCCTGAAAGTCATCTGAGAGAAAGTACATTTCCCTGTTTCATCTGTTTGTTTAATACCTGTAGTCAACCAATCCGTTGGTTGGGCAATGCGCTGCACTGGCAATGAAATGCTGTGATGCATGCATTCGGGTATGGCAATAAGATGCTTGTACCAATGATAAAATGACAGTATGCAACAGCCACAGGGAAGTGACACTTTGTTTGCGCAACATTGGAATATTTACCAACAGATTATTGCGCATAATTACATGCAGCACCAGGCGCTTTCGGCACTGGTCAATCCATGGCACAGCAATGCCTTTGGCCATACGGTCATATCATTACTCGATATTGGTGCTGGCGATGCAAGAATCATTGCCCGGCAAAAACCAAGGGGGCTGCTCTGTCATTACACCGGTATTGATGTAAGTGCTGAAGCAATACAGCTGGCAGAAAAGCATTTGCAAGAAGCCAATATTCCAGCCACATTGCATTGTCAGGATTTTATGACCCTGTTGCCACAGTTGACAAATACTTTTCATGTGGTGTACGCATCCTTTGCCTTGCATCATGTAAGCAATGATGACAAAAGGAAAGTATTGCAAGAAATTTGCAGATTGCTGCAGCCCAAGGGCCAATTTGTTTGGATAGATGTTTTTGCACGGGAGCATCAGTCACGTGAGCATTATCTGGAAGCATACCAGCAACGCATGCAGCAATGGACGGCCCTTGATGCAACAGCCCTGCAATTACTCACCCATCACGTAGTCCGGTTTGATTTTCCCTGCAGCATAAATGAAGCCATGCGCTGGTCACGGGAAGCAGGCCTGACCTGCACCAGTGCACACATGGCAGACGATGTGCATGGCATTTTAGTACTGCAAAAACCGTAAGCTTACTTAATCATTGTAGTACCCTTCACTCAAACCAAATTGCCGTTCCGGCGCATTGTTTTCGATGGCATGAAAGGCATTGGGCGATAAGCCTGTAAAAGTTTTGTAGGCTTTGGCCAAATGCTGGTAGTCGTGAAAATGACTTTCCAGTGCTATGCGCAGCCAGCTGAATTGCGGCTTGCTGTTGCGCAGCCGGAATGCTTTGTCGAAACGAATGATGCGTTCGTAGGTCTTAGGATTGATGCCGGTTCTTTCTGCAAAACATCTTTCCAGTTGCCGGCTGCTGAGGCATGCGGCTTTGGCCATGGCATCTACCGACACCATTCCATTTTGCTGCAGCAGCCAGCGGCAGGCATCATCTACCGGTAGCAAACTGCGCCGCTGCCGGTGTATGAGCTGGCGAACAAAATCGTTGGCAAGGTCGAGCATAGCGGCGTAGCTGTCAGCATCCCGCAGTTGTTCATTTACCTGCAATACGTTGGTAGTGAAAAAGTGTTGTGCCGGCAGGTATTGATTGCAAATTTCGGAAGCAGGTATACCGGTGAGGTTGTACAAGGCGCCGGGGTAAAAGATAATCTGAAATACAAGGAAGTTGTGCCCGATGATGCGGTGCGTTACTTCAGAAAGCTGGCCATACAACACCACGGGTAAATGTTGTTGCATGGTGCCCTGCTGATCGAACAATACTGTTTCAGTATCGAAAGGATAAAAAGCGAGGCAATGTTCGGGGCGGGGTGGGTAAGCTTTTGGCGGAATGGCTTGCCCCGCCTCAAAACGGAGGTGTACTATGCGGTACAGTTGTACAAACTGTTGCACATCGGGGGCAGGTATAAAATCTTTCAGTAGCAAGGGCGATGGATGCAAAGAGGAAGATAAAAAGTTTGGCAGAAAGCAGTGCTGAAAACTACATAGCCTACTGCCAAACAATGAGGGTAAGCATGTTACAAACTGAGGGGTGGGCCCACCACTTTCATATCGTGTTCGGCATGTATGCGGTCCATTTCTTCGGGTGTGGGGCGGGTGGTCATCTTGTTCATCAATTGAAAAAACTCTTCCATTTTGCCGGCTGGTTGCAGCAGGTAAATGAGGCGGCCTTTGTCGCTCAGTTGTATCCAGGTGTGGGGTATGCCACGGGGTAGAAAAATGGTTTGCCCGGGGCCAAGCACATGTGTTTCATCGCCTACCACAAAGCGGTATTCGCCTTCTATAACCGTAAATATTTCATCTTGCTTAAAGTGAATATGCAGCATGGGGCCCACTTTGCCCAAGCCCGTGTAGTCGAACATGCTGAGTTGGCCGTCGGTGTCTTTGCTGCTGATTTTTAAATCGTTGGGGTGAACGCCCAAAAACTTCACCACATCGCCAAACCTCGATTGGCCACTGCCTACTACAAAAGGTTTGGGGTTTGATGCTGGCGGTGTTTCGGTGTAGCCCGATTTGGCCAGGGCGAGTGCTGGCACGGCCAGCAGGCTGTTGAGTAAAAATTGTTTGCGTTTCATGACGGATGGATTTGATACCGCTAAAATGCAACAACCGCTTAGCCTGCTGTTGGTACAAATCCGACATGTTTTAGAACCATTTACCCCAAAGGCTGTTGTATTTTTTTATCCCAAATTAGTTTTACCAAAAAT
The DNA here is from genome assembly GCF_009740285.1 of Phnomibacter ginsenosidimutans. Classification (GTDB taxonomy): domain Bacteria; phylum Bacteroidota; class Bacteroidia; order Chitinophagales; family Chitinophagaceae; genus Phnomibacter; species Phnomibacter ginsenosidimutans. The sequence continues at coordinate 2,528,885 of NZ_CP046566.1, read as the reverse complement.
CACACACCCGTTTTCACTGCACAACACTTCAACCATGACAACCCCTCAAGACTTTTCGCAACTCACTACGGCGGCCCTGCGCAAAAAAAAGCAGCTGCACAAAACCCTGCTAGGCGTTTGCATTGGTTTTGCATTGGCCATTATGGCTACGGTATTGTATTTGTCGGTGGTTGAGCGGCTATTCTCATCCAGTTTTGTTGCCCTCTTCGCCATTTTACCCGCGTTACTTTTCAACGCTACACAACTCAAACCCATTGATGATGAGTTGAACAACAGAAAGCATTCATAAATAAAAAAGGGAACCAAACGGCTCCCTTTTTTTATGCTGCGTAACTGCAAAAGCGTTACTTCTTTTTTACCACGTACAACTTGCCCGAGTCGGTTACGGTGTACAGTTTACCTTCGAGGTAAGCCACGTCACGAAAGCGTTCGGTGAGTTCAGTGAGCAGGCGTTCTTCGCCCACTACACGGCCGTTTTCCAGTTTCAAACGGTTGAGATGCATGCCGCTAAGACAGGCAATGATGAGGTTGTTTTCCCACTCGGGTATGGCATTGCCTTTGTAAAAAGTCATGCCGCTGGGAGAAATCACAGGATCCCAATAATATACAGGTTGTTCCATGCCCTCTTTTTGCTGAATGGCATCACCAATGGATGGACCTGCATATTCAATACCGTAGGTAATGATGGGCCAGCCATAGTTTTTGCCGGGTTTGATGAGGTTGAGTTCATCGCCACCACGGGGGCCAAATTCGGCTTCCCACAACTCACCGGTTACAGGATGCATGTCGAGGCTCTGCGGGTTGCGGTGGCCATAGCTCCATATTTCGGGCATCACATCGGCACGGCCAATGAAGGGATTGCCGGGAGCGGGTTTGCCCTCTTTGGTAATGCGAAACACTTTGCCCAAACCACTGTTGAGCCACTGCGATTGTTTGCGGCCATCGAGGTTGCTGCGTTCGCCCACCGTTACAAACAAGTAGCCTTCTTTATCGAACAGCAGGCGAGAGCCAAAGTGCAGGCTGCTCTTGAGTTTGGGCGTAGCCCGAAAGATGACGCTTATGTTTTGAATGCTGTTTTCATCGGCAGCCAACTGGCCTTTGGCCACGGCAGTCAGGTTAGAGTCGCCCTGCTGCTCGCTGTATGCCCAGTAAAGGGTTTTGTTGCTGGCGAAATCAGGATCGGGCACTACATCTAGCAGGCCACCCTGACCACGATCGGCTACGGCGGGCAGACCGGGTGATCTTATGTTGCAGCTGACCATCCGTACCGCGAATTTCCATGTAGCCCGATTTGATGGTGAGCAAGAGTCGACCATCGGGCAGGGGCACCACGGCCCAAGGGCGGCCCAGTCCTTCGGCGAGTTTCACGGCTTCGTAAGCAGTGGCGGAGGTCATGCCGGGGCCACGGGTTTGGCCTTCAAATGCAGGTTTGTAATTGCTGTTGGCTTTGCCGGTTTCTACCGGTGCGCCGGGGGCTGCTGGCTTGGGCTGGGCGGTACATGCCATTGCAAAAACCAATGCCAGGCTGGCAAAAGCGGAAGTCTTTATCATAGTATTTGTAAAAATGGAGGCGGTAAAGGTAGATGAAACAAGTGGACGAGGTGACTGGTTCACGTGGTTACGAGTGGACTAGTTCCAGCGTTCGAAAGTTCAAAAGTTCCAACGTTCACAAGTTATTGTGTTCACAAGTACTTGTACTAGTTTTTGTATGTTGAATGATAATTGTTGATGAAAGCTATGTGGACTTCACAATCGGAGAAAAATTGTGCTTATTTTTTCCATTTTTAAGCCTGAAACAAATGAATGGTTCATGTAGATTATTCACCTCATTTTTTCAATGGACATTTTAAAACCGAATTATGCAAAGCACCAGTTTTGAAATTATTGGCGAGAATGCTTTTCAATTAGTGAAGGATACATTGTTTTACTACCGGCAAAATTGCCACATCAGTGAGTATGCCAATGGCTTAATCATGGCGCATGAAGATTACAGTTTTATGAACGGGAATCATGGCATGATTGTGTTTCGGTTAGACACATCCAAAGGCAGCAATCATTTGATGATGGAAATGCTTGTGGGCGGTATGTATGGTGGGCTGTTTAAATGGGGCGAAGGCGGTAGTAGTAAAAGGCGATTGAATCACATAGCTGGCTTATTGAAAAAACTGGCAACGGAAAAGCAATTGCAAGTGACGCAGCAACAAACAATTGAAGTGAATTAAGATCCGGTAAATTACTTCAGAGGTCACAAGTTCCAGCGTTCACAATTCTGAATATGTTAGTCGCATGTGCCACCTAATTAACCAATCAACCAATTAACTCGTCAACTCATCAACTTGTCAACTCATCAACCCGTCAACCTTCCAACCTACCAACCCTAACTATGCTGCCTCCGCAGGTACTGCGTCAGTATCACAATTTGCTGGTTTTCGATACGGCCTTCAATCTGGTTCACATTGTCGGGTACCAGGCGGATGTTGCGGATAACAGTACCTACCCGGGCATTCACAGTGCTACCTTTTACATCAAGGCTTTTGGTGAGCACCACGGTATCGCCGCTGAAGAGTTGGGCACCATTGCAATCGCGGTGCAGATTTACCGTGCCGTCGCTTTCGTGGTCGCCGGTGGCTTTGGCAAAGGCCAGCCATTCATCGGTGAGGAAGAGCATGTCCAGCAGGTCGGCGGCCCAGCTTTCGTTGCGCAGCCGGTTGAGCATGCGCCAGCTTACCACCTGCACGGCAGGCACTTCGCTCCACATGCTGGTGCTGAGGCATTGCCAGTGGTTGTGGTCCAGTTCGGCTTTTTGCTCAATTTGCTGCAGGCAGGTGTCGCAAACCATCATCACAGTGTCGGCCGAGGGAATGTCTTGCGGCGGCACTTCGTACAATTTCAGCGGGCTGCTGGCGGCACACAATTCACACTGTCCCTGGCTGCGCTGCTGCGCTACGGCTTCTGGCTTCATAACTGTTGGTTATTTTTCTGGCGGCGAATGTAAAGTTTTTGCTGGTGGCAGATGGCTAAAAAAAACAAAAACGGAGCCCCGAAGGACTCCGCTGTTCATGGTGGGTGTAGGGTTCAGATCAATTATTTGATGCGATAGCCAAAGCCCATTTGCAGGCTGTTGAGGCGCAGGTAGCCGCTGCCATTTTTAATGGTATTTACAGCACCCCATTCTTTGGCAATGAATACTTCGAACTTTTGGTAAAGCGTAAATTTCATCATCAGCCTTGGGCCCATGTTTAGCCGCTTGGCATTGCTGAATTTTGCCGACTGGCTGTTGCCATCTTCATCGGTTATTTTACCACTCAGTGCATACTGGCCAAACAGACCGGCGCCAATGCCAAACATAAAGTCGGTGTCCTTCATGTTGTCCCGCACTTCAAAATCGCTGAGGTCAATGGGAATGTTGTAGAGCAGCGTAACGGGTACGGAAACGTTTTGAATTTTGGTGTATTGGCTAAAAGGAACTCCGTTGCGGCTGGCATCAAAGCTGTATCCGGTGGTTACTTTTTGCAGTCCGGTTTCTACTTCCAGTTTTTTTATCAGGGGGAGATTTACGTGTACGCCGTAGGTAAAGTTTGCGCCACCCTCTGTGATGGGCAAATTGTACATGTTGCTGTAATCCGTTTTTGCACCGGTAAAATTGACTCCTGCATAAATGCCATAACCGATTTTCTGTGCCTGTGCTGTGCCTGCCAACAGCAGCATGGCTGCGGCAATGATTGTTCCTTTCTTCATGGGGTTTGTTTACCCTACAAATGAAAGGTTACAGCAGTTACGGCCGCATACCGTGTAGCGGGTATTTTGGTTATTGCTGCAGGGCTTTCCATGCCTCCAGTGGCCGGTCGGTACTCATCATGTCGGCACCGGCTTTGTACCAGCTTTGGTACAGCGTATCGCTTTTGGCAGCCGCCATTTTGTCGAGGTTGCCTAATGTGCCGAGTATGCAGCGGATGCCTTTGCTGTGCAGGGTTTGCAGCCAGGTACTGTTGGGCTCACGGGTACCCACAAAAGCAATCATGCGGTTGTCGGGTATGCCCAAGGCTTTGTGGCGGTTGTATTCTTCTTCGTTGCGGATGGTTACAGAAATCATCACCTCTTTATCGAGCTGGTGTACTTTGGCTGCATCCTGTGCATTGTAGGTAATGATGGCAGCATAGCGATGGGCTTTGTATTGCTGCACCAGCGCCACAACTTTTTCGAAAGGCACACTGCGTTTTACATCGAGGGTGTAAGTCACTTTGTTGCTGCCCCATGCCAGCACTTGTTCCAATGTAGGAATGCGAAAGTTGGTGAGGTTGCCCATGTTGTCTTTCAGCAGCAGGGTTTGGCTGTAGGCAAACAATGAATCGCTGATTTTGCCGCTGCCGGTGGTAGTGCGGTTATAGCTGTCGTCGTGCATCATCAGCAGTACGCTGTCTTTGCTCATACTGATGTCGCATTCAATGGTCACGGGCATTTGTGCTGCCAGCCAGGCAAACGATTCGATGCAGTTTTCGGGGTAGCCTTTGTAATCGCCGCCACCGCGGTGGGCACTAATGGCTGCTGCTTTACCGGGTTGGTATTGAAAAAAATCAGCCGGCGTGTTGCTGCTCTTGCGGCTGCTGCTGCAACCCAATGTCAACACTGCCAGAAAAAGCAACCCGTACAAACCACGACGCATCATACAACCATTTTTTAGGAGGGCGAAGATAGGAGGAGATGTATGATGTCTGATGTGGGATGTCTGATGTGGGCAGCCTTTCCTGTCGCAGGCCTCCCGGCCTGTGACAAAAAAGTTACTCTCTAATTGTAGTCAACGATTAACCTAAATAATCTGTGTATCTGTGGCTAATCTATTTTGCCTTGTTGGTTTGCATTTTCTGTCGCAGGCCTCCCGGCCTGTGACAAAGGGTTACTCTCTTTGTCAATCAGTAACCAAAAAATCTGTGCATCAGCGCTAATGTATTTTTGCCTTGTTGGTTTTGCTGCATTAGTAACGCACCGTCACAGGCCGGGAGGCCTGCGACAGCTGTTCGATTCCGAAAAAATCTGTGCATCAGCGCTAATGTATTTTACCTTCTTGGTTTTGTTGCATTAGTAACGCACCGTCACAGGCCGGGAGGCCTGCGACAGCTATGCATCCGTGAAAATCCGAACCCATCCGTTTTCATCCGCGTCCTGTTTTTCGCGTCCCATTGCATTTGCCCCGCAAGGGCTGTATCTTGTTTAGGCCTAAGTAAATGGTACGATTTTCTGCCACGCATCCGCATGATTGTTGTCATACAGACAGCGGTGAGATTGTACCAATTTTAATACCGCAACATTGTGTTCACCATCACACTTGCAACGATTGCCATGACCTGCCGGAAAACCGCCTGCTGCACAGCAAGCAGACGCATCATTTATTCAAATCATCCCGCTTATGTCTGACCAACAACAGGCCTTTCTGGTAAAGGCCAACGGATTTGTATTTACGCTTACCGAAAGCGACATGGCACAAGCCGATATTGTGGCGGAAGCTAACCATGTGTACCATCTTATATACCAGCATCAGTCGGTAAACGGGAAAGTGCTGGATGCTTCGCCCGACCACAAAACCATGCAGGTAGAAGTGCACGGCAATACCCACGATGTGAACATCAAAGACAGCCTCGATCAAATGCTCGACAGCATGGGCTACAGCGCTGCCGGCAGCAAGCACATCAAAGAAGTAAAAGCACCCATGCCGGGCCTCGTATTGAGTGTGTCGGTTGAAGCCGGCCAGCAAGTGCAGGAAGGCGACCGCCTGCTGATACTCGAAGCCATGAAAATGGAAAACAGCATCATGATACATGCTGCAGCCACCATCAAATCAGTATTGGTAAAAGCCGGACAAGCCGTAGACAAAGGACAGGTGCTCGTAGTGCTCGAATAACGTTTCTTTCATTGACGCAAAAACATTTTGCATGCGAAAAATACTGGTAGCCAACCGTGGCGAAATTGCCCTGCGCATCATGCGTACCATTCGTAAAATGGGCATTAAAGCTGTAGCCGTATACTCCGAAGCCGACCGCAATAGTCCGCATGTACGCTATGCCGACGAAGCGGTTTGTTTGGGCCCCGCACCCAGCAATCAATCGTACCTCAACGGCGATAAAATCATTGCCATTTGCAAAGAGCTCGGTGTAGATGGCATTCACCCCGGCTATGGTTTTTTGAGTGAGAATGCCGACTTCGCCCAAAAGGTAACAGAGGCAGGCATTGAGTTCATTGGCCCTACGCCCGAAGCCATGCGCATTATGGGCAGCAAGCTGGCTGCCAAAGAAAGTGTGAAGCAGTACAACATACCCATGGTACCCGGCATTGATAAAGCCATTGAAGATGTGCAGCTGGCAAAAGAAGTAGCTGATCAGATTGGTTATCCCATACTCATCAAAGCATCGGCTGGTGGTGGCGGCAAGGGCATGCGCATTGTAGAACGCCCCGAAGACATGCAGGAGCAAATGGAGCGGGCCATCAGCGAAGCCACCTCTTCCTTTGGCGATGGGTCGGTGTTTATTGAAAAATACGTGAGTTCACCCCGCCACATAGAAGTGCAGGTGGTGGCCGATAAATACGGCAACGTGATTCACGGACTCGAACGGGAATGCAGCATACAACGACGCCACCAGAAAGTGGTGGAAGAAACACCCAGTGCTATTGTAACTCCAGAAATGCGGGAGAAAATAGGACAGGCTGCGGTGATGGTGGCCAAGAGTTGTGACTACGTAAGCACCGGCACGGTTGAGTTTTTGGTAGATGACCAACGCAATTTTTATTTTCTGGAAATGAACACCCGCCTGCAGGTGGAGCACCCCGTGAGTGAAATGATTATCGGGCTCGATTTGGTGGAGCAACAAATCCGCATTGCAAGGGGCGAAGTGTTGGGCATTACCCAAGCAGATATCAAAGCCAATGGACATGCCATAGAACTGCGGGTGTATGCCGAAGATCCGCTCAACAATTTTATGCCCTCCATTGGTACGCTTACCCGCTACGAAAAGCCCGTGGGCGAAGGCATACGGGTAGATGACGGCTACGAAGAAGGCATGAGCATTCCCATTTACTACGACCCCATGATTGCCAAGCTGGTAGTGCATGGTAAAACCCGTACAGAAGCCATCACCAAAATGCTGGATGCCATCAAGCAATACAAAATAGAAGGGGTGAGTACCACGCTGCCATTCGGCACATTTGTGTTTGAGCATGATGCGTTTTTCTCGGGCAACTTCGATACGCATTTTGTAAAAAACTACTACACCCCTGAGCTGCTAAAAGAGCGGCAGGAAGCCGATGCTAAATTGGCGGCCATTATTGCGCTGCATCATTACCTGCAACAGCAGCAGGTATTGCAACCGGTCAACAACAAAACGACCAGCTGGAAACGCCGCCTGGCGCATTGATTTATTTCCTGCATAAATACAAGATACATGAAATCGAAAGCAGACATACTGAGAGATAAAATAGCCCAAGGCAAACTGGGTGGTGGCGAGGCCCGCATGGCTACCCAACACAAAAAGGGAAAGCTCACCGCCAGGGAAAGAATCAGCCTGCTGATGGACCCCGGCAGCTTTGAAGAAATTGGTGCCCTGGTAACGCACCGCACCAAAGAGTTTGGCATGGAAGACCAACAGTTTTACGGCGATGGCGTAGTAACGGGCTACGGTACTGTGCATGGCCGGTTGGTGTATGTTTTTGCACAAGACTTCACCGTGTTTGGCGGAGCATTGAGCGAAACCCATGCCGAAAAAATTTGCAAGGTGATGGATGCCGCCATGAAAACCGGCGCCCCCATGATTGGCCTCAACGACAGCGGTGGTGCCCGCATACAAGAAGGTGTTCGTTCGCTGGGCGGCTATGCCGATATTTTTTACCGCAATGTGCAGAGCAGCGGGGTGATACCACAAATTAGCGCCATTATGGGGCCATGCGCCGGTGGTGCCGTGTACTCACCCGCTATGACGGATTTTACCATCATGGTTGAGAATACCAGCTACATGTTTGTAACAGGCCCCAACGTAGTGAAGACCGTGACCAACGAAGAAGTGAGTGCCGAAGAGTTGGGCGGAGCCTCTACGCACAGCACCAAAACGGGTGTAACGCACCTCACCGCTATGAACGATCAGGATTGCATTCATCAGGTGAAGCGGTTGCTGCAATACATGCCGCAAAACTGTGAAGATGTAGCGCCGAAATATCCCTACGAGTTGGGCAACGAACTGCGGGAAGAATTGGAAACCGTGGTGCCCGAGAGTGCCAATCAGCCCTACGACATGCGGCAGGTAATAGCCGGTATTTGCGATACCGATAGTTTTTTTGAAGTGCACAAAGATTACGCCGACAACATTGTGGTGGGCTTTGCGCTGCTGGCCGGTCGCAGCATTGGTATCGTAGCCAATCAGCCCATGAGTTTGGCCGGTGTGCTCGACATAGAAAGCTCCAGAAAAGGTGCCCGCTTTACTCGTTTTTGCGATTGTTTCAACATACCTTTATTGGTGTTGGTAGATGTGCCGGGCTTCTTGCCGGGAACCGATCAGGAGTGGCACGGCATTATTACCAACGGGGCCAAATTGCTGTATGCGCTGAGCGAAGCAACCGTGCCGAGATGTACCGTTATTACCCGCAAAGCCTATGGTGGCGCCTACGATGTAATGAACAGCAAACACATTGGTGCCGACATGAACTATGCGTGGCCTACTGCCGAAATAGCCGTGATGGGAGCCAAGGGCGCCAGTGAAATCATTTTCAAAAAGAGATTTCGGAAGCCGAAGACCCCGCACAAAAATTGTTGGAGAAAGAAGCTGAATATGCGGCCTTGTTTGCCAACCCTTACCAGGCGGCAGAAAGAGGCTTTATAGATGAAGTGATAGAACCGAAAGAAACACGCCGCAAGTTGATCAAAGCATTTGCCATGCTGGAAAATAAAGTAGTGAAGCGCCCCCGTAAAAAACACGGGAACATTCCCCTCTAAAACACCGCTTGCTACAATACACTCCCTTTGGCACTGCCGCCGGAATCCTCATCGATTGCCGGCGGCTTTTTTTTAATGATGAATGGGCAATGAGGAATGGGCAATGATGGATGGGCAATGATGGATGGGCAATGATAGCAGGGCAATGATGGATGAGGAATGATGAATGGGCCGGTATGCCAGCAACGTCTCCCGCAGGGGACGTTGCGTGGATGAATTTTACTGGCTTTTACTGGCGCAAGTGTTCTGCGTAGCAGGTCACTTGTGATGGCTCAATCTTGCCCGATTGTATCGGGTGTTGATGGCAATGCTGTTTATTGTTTACACTATTGTTTGTATGCTTTGTTTTATCCGGACACAGTCCGGCAGGATTGTAAAAGTCACAAGTGATCCGTTGGTACGGAACACTTGCGCCAGATGGGGATTGTGACAGTTTGAGATTAAAAATGTAATCAATGCATTGATTTTTATTGTTTATTTATAAAAGGAATTATTTCTTCTTCAATAAAGTGATTTGGCCTCCACCCATTAAAAAGCCTTTCAACAAAGAAAGTATTTGCAGCACTCATTGCAACTCCAGCTGCAATGCCAGTGAGACTACCTGAAGCCTTGAGTATTGTACTTATGCCCTGAAGTAAATAAAATCTTCCAGCTTTAGAAGGCAACGATTGTATCCAACTTTTTTCATATACTTTTCTATTGTATTCTTTAATCAATTTATTATCGTCACCTAAGTCAGTTAGCCAATCTTTGAATTTTTCACTTTTCCGAAGAATATCAAGAAATTCACGCATGCTTTTATGCTTCTTGTTGATAGTTTCACTTAAAGAAGCCGTAGGGAATTCTGAATACTGAAATAGCTCAATGTTTTTTGCGCTATTATTAATCTTAGTAATCAAGGAGTTGAACTTTGCAGAAATAATTGTAGAGTTTAGTTCTGGAGTTGAAATCTCGCTAGCATAATTTGCTGCAATCTTAATTTCCTCAATTGCGGTTCCAATATTTAGAATAATTGAGTCGCTTGCAAGTAATGGGTATTTATTTAAATCGATACTCGATTCGATTAATAACATGCCATTTGATTGGATTGAAACATTGAAGAAAAAATCTTTTTCTTGAAACGGTGAATGAGGATAAAAATGTTTGAAACTCTTCTTAATAACATTTTCAGTAAATGACGGGTCTAGAAGATCTCTATTTATTTCATCAGAAAAGTTTTTAGGAATTTCGAAAATTCCAATATGTCTATATAATTGGTTTGCAACTTTTTTGCTTTGTAATTCATCACCAGAAAACTCGATATAAGATTCATAGATTAATCTTTTCAAGTCGTAGTTTTCACTATAGAGAAAATCAGCTAAATAAAGGCCTTGATAAAGACCAACTCCATACATTTTTTTCTGTTAACAATCTTCAGGTAACCAAGTTTTATATATTCAATTAACAAGTCTATTTCAAAGTAGTTGAATAGCCCAATTAGTTCATCTTTACCTGCGAAGACTGTAACTTTCTTGTAGTAGAGCATCTTTTCTGCTAAGTCCCCAACGTTTAAGGGATGCTTCCTGATTGTGTTTGGCAATATTATTATTGAATCAAACATTTTGATTAATAATTATGTATCCGTTTGACAATACACTTGACTTAAAAGTCAAATATTTTTTTGCTCGTTATCTTTTTCATTGAAGTTGTCGCTAACCCTAAAATCTAGATGAATCATCCTTTTTCTATAACAATTATATGTCGAAGTTTATGGTTGGCGGATCAGGCATAAATATATCTAATGTTCAATAGCAGTTTCATTCAATCTCCACCTTAATCTTCTTCCCCAAACCGGCTTCTACTATTTTGCGTAGGGTGGCCAATTCTACGTCGGTTTTGTTGTTTTCCAACCGGGAGATGTAAAAGCGGCTGGTGCCGCTGCGTTGCGCCAATGCGCCCTGGGTGATGCCTGCTTTAATGCGTTCGTTGCGGATGAGTGCTCCCAACCCGGGCAAGGGTACGTTGGTGGTGGGAGTACTTGCCTGATACAAAACATCTGGGCCTATTTCGTAAGGTACTTTTAGTGGTTTACCATTTTCATCCGGTATGGTAATGCCTGCATTGGCCCAAGACAAAGTGCCGTTGCGCAGCTTTACTTTTTTAAAGGCAACAGGGTCGAGCAATACATACTCAGGACTGCCGGTTTTCACCCGCCATTGTTTGAACAGTTGCTTAAAATCGAGCAGGCGGCTTTCGCCGTTGTTGAACATGACTTGTACCGTATGACCTTTCACCGCTTCAATTTTTAAGATGCGGGGTATTCTAATGGACTTGCGCATACTCACGGATTTAGTTGATTGAACACCTGCATCAACCAGGCTTGTCTGGTACTGGCCCATGCTATTACTTTTCTTCGCTGTGCCACTGGCAGTTTGCCAGCATAGGTTGTCAGGTTGTTGATGACAATGAGCTCTTCGTGCCCGGCATAAAGGGCATGAAAGTGTGGTGGCGGATGGTCGCGGCTGTACACGTCAATTTTAATGCCGTCGATAATGCTGAGTGTGGGCATGTTGTCTAATTCAGCAACAAAGTAAAACATTCTTGCTAAAGAAATATGCTTTTGTTGTTTTAAAATTTGTTGGAAACAGTCGCTTTTCCCAAGCTGCCACAAGCACCGCAGCTCAAGGGCTGCCGGGCTGGCAGTAGTAGCTGGCCGGTGGGTGGGGTAGTGCGGGGCGGCCACTACTACCAAAGACCGGAACGGCTGCTGCACAAAGCGCTGTACGTTGATAGCCCCAACACTATCTGCTGCATGGCAGCGCTGGCGGGTATTGGTTTCTGAAGTACATTAGCCCTTTATCAATGACCTCTTAAAACGATTGACACATGATGCGCATTGGCTTTGCCCAATTTCGTTTTCGCTGTGCGGCAGTGGCGCTGGCCCTGCTCGGCAGCCAGCTTGCTACACAGGCTACGCCCATGGCCGCAGCCGCCATTGAAGGCCGCTGGGATATGACGGTTCAATTTGAAGGGAAGCTCCTGCCTTCGTGGCTGGAAGTAATGCACAGCGGATCGCACCGGCTGGTGGGTTCGTTTGTGGGTTTTGGCGGCAGTGCCCGCCCGGTTTCGAAAGTAGAATTTACGGATGGCCGGATGCGGTTTACCGTGCCGCCACAGTGGGAGGCCGGCGACCGCGACTTTGTGTTTGAAGCGCAACTGCAGGGCGATAGCCTGGTGGGCACCATGATCAACGAAGAAGGCAAGCAATACAACTGGACGGCGCATCGTGCCCCCGACCTGGTGCGTACCAAAGCGCCGGTGTGGGGTACACCCATCAAGCTGATTGCTCCGGGTGGCAAGGGCTGGCATGCTACGGGTGCCAACCAGTGGAAGGTGGAAAACGGCATCCTCATCAACCCGGCATCGGGCTCCAATCTGGTAACGGATCAGACTTTTACCGATTTCAAATTGCACATTGAGTTTCGCTATCCGGCGGGTAGCAACAGTGGCGTGTACCTGCGGGGCCGCTACGAAATACAGGTGGAAGACAGCTATGGCAAACAGCCGCAAAAAGATTTGCTGGGGGCCGTGTATGGCTTTATTAAACCCAGCGAAAATGCCGCCAAAAAAGCAGGCGAGTGGCAGAGCTACGACATTACGCTGGTGGGCCGTTTTGTAACGATTGTAGCCAATGGCAAAACCATTGTGTGCCACCAGGAAATACCGGGCATTACCGGTGGTGCACTGGATAGCAATGAGGGTGCGGCCGGCCCCATTATGCTGCAGGGCGACCATGGTGCGGTGGAGTATCACAATATTGTGATTACGCCAGCGAAGTGATTTAGCTGAGAAATAAGTTAATGCGTTTTTAGCGCAGCATTTATTCTCATGTTTTTCATTCATGCTTTATCACGCAACGCGGTTTTGGTAGTAGCATTGTTACTTTCTTTTTCTTGAAAAAAGAAAGTAACCAAAGAAAATTCAAGGCAAACCCGAAGGCTCCGCCCGTTTTGCCTGGCCAACGCCACCCTCTGTGTGATTTATCTATGAAAACTTTACTTAGCCTTCTGCTTGACGACATAAGTTTCTATTTTAAAAGAACAACACATAGTTGCAAATAGCAAAGCCGGCTGCTACAGGTAGCCGGCTTTTTTTGTACATCAGGCAAAAGCATGACAAAAGTCGCAACAATTGCTGCGCCGGGCTGTTACCTTTTCATCATGCAAATAGTTACTTCTATACAACGCTTTGTACTGCTGCTGGTTCTGCTGGCTGCTGTCCAGTTTGCACAAGCACAAGATGCCTGGAAACTCAAGAAAGATGAAGATGGCGTACAGGTATACATGCAAACCAAGGAAGGTTCGCCGTTTAAGATTGTAAAAACAGTAACGGTGCTCAACACTACGCTGACGAAAGTAGCAGCCGTATTGCTGGATGTGATGAAAACGCCGGAGTGGGTGTATGGTACTAAAACCTGCAGCATACTCAAGCAGGAATCGCCACAGGTGGTGTACTACTATGCCGAAATAGAAATGCCCTGGCCGGCCAGCAACCGTGATTTTGCCATTCGCATTTCGATGTCGCAAAACCCGCAAACAAAAGTGATTACGGTGCTGGCCGAAAACCAGCCCACTTTTACACCGGAGAAAAAAGGATTGGTCCGCATACAGCATTCGGCGGGTAAGTGGACGATTTCGCCTGCAGGTGCCGGTAAAGTACGTGTAGAGTATGTGCTACAAGTTGACCCCGGAGGCAGCCTGCCCGCTGGCATCGTCAATATGTTTTCGTATGAAGGGCCTTTTGAATCGTTCCGCAGCCTGCAGCGCCAGGTAGACAAGCCAGCGTATGCCAATGTGAAGATTCCGTTTATTGTGGAGTGAGCATTTTCATTCCCACTCAATTCCCAATCCCGGTTGATCACTCAGCAGCATTTGTCCGTTGAACAACTTGAAACCGCCGTGTACAAAATCGCGGCTGAGGTCGAAGCTGCCATCCAAATCGAGGTAGCGGGTATGCGGGCAGCTGTAAGCTACGTGCAGGGCGCCGGCTATGCTGGCCAAGCTCTCATCATTACAACCCCAAAACAAACGAATGCCCGCCGTGGCGGCAATGTTGGCAATATCAAGTGCTGGCAGTATTCCCCCACATTTCATGAGCTTGATATTGTAAATGCCGTAGGGTGCAGGCGGATGACTCAACCGCCACGCAGTATGCACATCCGTCAGCGATTCATCGGCACAGAGCTGCGACCGTTGTACAATGGGCAAAGCATTCAACTGTGCATCTTGCCCTACGGGTAATGGTTGTTCTATCAACTCCACATTCGCTGCTACTGTTTGTTCCAAAAAATGACGCAGCATATCCAAGGTATATCCTTGGTTGGCATCCACCCGAATTCTCATGTCGGTGCCACATTGCTCCCGCAGTTTGATGATGCGTTCTGCGTCTTCTGCTACCGACAATCCTGTTTTTACTTTCAATACTGTAAAGCCTTGTTGCGTCAGGTCTTTGGCCATGTGTAAGGTGTCGGCTACCGATTGAATGCCGATGGTAACAGAAGTGGGTAGCTGCCGGTGTTTGCGGCCGTAAAAATCAACAATGGGAATGCCGAGGTATTTGCCGAAGGCATCGTGCAGGGCCAAGTCAATAGCTGCAATGGTGCCTGGCTGATGGGCGTATTGTATGCTGGCTTCAGCAATCATCGACCGGAAGCGCCGGATATCTCTGCCCAAAAATTGCTGCAGAAAATCCTGCTGCAAATTGTGCAATGTTTGCGCCGGTGTTTCGCCCACCACTTCTTCAAACGGATTGGCCGCACCAATGCCTGTAATGCCATTGCTCAGCGTTATTTCCAGAAATACAATTTCTGTATCGGTAATGGTTTTGTAGGCAATGGTATAAGGAACCTTGAGCGGCAACTTTTCCAAACGGGCTTGTATACGGGTAATGTTCATGGCTATGCAATGAGTGATTGAAGAATGGGCAATGCTTTTTGTACGCCTTCCTGTAGTGGCAGCAGTACCGGTATGCCCAGCGCCTGCTCGTACTGCTGCTGAAAGGCAAACGCTTCTTCGGTGCTGCAATGTTCGGTATTCAAGGCAATGGCTATCACCTTAGCACCATAGGCAGCAATCAAGGCCACTTCCGACTCCAGAGAATGAATAGCACCCCAATGCGGCAGGCGATCATAGTAAGTGCGTTTGGGCGCATGCACCAGCACCACATGCTTGGCATTGCCCGATACCAGCATTTCCGAACCACAAGGACCACTGGGATTGCGCAGGGCACTTTGCCCTTCAATGAAAATGATGTCGGCACCGGTTTCTTTCCAGCAGCTGGTGATGGCATGTTCAAGTTCACCACTGATAAAATCGTTGAGGGTAGAATCGAAAATGAAACCATATTTACCGCCTTGCAGCCATCCTGTTTGTCCGGTGTAAATCATCTGCGCATTTATGTTGGATTGCTGGCAGGCTTGCAGCAGCAATCTGCAGGTCGTTCTTTTGCCCAATGCACAGTCGGTGCCAATGACAGCTACAATAGGAGCGGTTACTTCAAAAATCGAAGCATCCCAAAAATGCAAATCCTGCCGGCGTTTGGGCTTGCGAATGTCGATGAGTTGAGTACCATGTTTTGCTGCCAGCTCTTGCATGTCAGGCATATCATTCAGGTAGTCGTGAAGGCCATTCACTAATGAAATGCCATGCTCCAAACAGCTATGCAAAATGGGTTTGAAATGTGCCGGTAAAATGCCACCTACCGTAGCAATACCAATGATGCAAAACTGGATGTCGGGTATTTGTGCCAGTGCTGTTTGTACATCGGGCAACACAGGTATGTTGCGGTGTTGTCCATCGAGCACTTCGCCGGCGTCTTTACCGGCATGTGTGGCATCAATAATGGCTGCAATGTGAAAACGCTCTGTACCACGAATAAGGCCATGTGCAGTTTTAGCATCCGATTCGTGAAGCATGCCATCGGTGAGTACTATGGCTGTAGGAAGAGAAGCAATGTTTGTCATGCTGGAAAGATCAAATGTTTACAATCGGGAAACAAAAACGCCGGGAAACTTTCCGGTGTGTTGCAGTTGTTGATAGGCCAGTACACCATTTACCCAAACGCTTTGTATGCCATTGCTCAGCGCCTTGGGGTTGGCAATGCTGGCATTGTCTTTTACAGTGGTTGGATCTATCAATACGAGGTCTGCAAAATAGCCGACAGCAATACGGCCACGTTGTTGTATGCCGGTTTGTTGTGCTGCCAGTGCCGTCATTTTATGAATGGCCAATTCCCAGCTCAATACTTTTTGCACGGTTACGTATTGATGCAGTATTCTGGTAAAACTGCCATAGCCTCTCGGATGGCCGCCATTGCCACCATCGCTGCACATGTTGGTGTATGGCCACTGCATAAAATCGGCAATGTCTTTTTCATACATCGATTTACCCATGATGGTTTCTACACCGCCGGCATCGGGGTTGGCCTTGCGGAAACTATCTGCAGCGGCCACCATGTACAGCAGGGTTTGTGCGGCAGTCTCTTTGCGCAGCTGGGCAATCTCGGCTACCGTTTTGCCCACATAGTTTTTGTGGGGCGCATAACGAACCATCACACTGCCTGCAGGGTCGAACAAATGTTCGGTAGCGTAGGTAGCTGCAGCCAGACTGTTAAAATCTTTGTTGGGAAACAATACCCGGATGGTGCTGTTCCAAAAATCATACGGGTAGCAATCGGCGGTAACCATGATGCCGGCTTTGCGGGCAGAATCGAGTTTGCGCAGCAGGGCAGGAGCGGTGCCCCATTTGTCTTTCAACGCAATTTTAATGTGTGAAATCTGCACCGGAATATTGGTCTGCTGACCAATTTTGAGAATTTCATCAATGGCA
Organism: Phnomibacter ginsenosidimutans; assembly: GCF_009740285.1. Classification (GTDB taxonomy): domain Bacteria; phylum Bacteroidota; class Bacteroidia; order Chitinophagales; family Chitinophagaceae; genus Phnomibacter; species Phnomibacter ginsenosidimutans. Next base: position 2,512,049 of record NZ_CP046566.1, on the reverse strand, counting down.
GCATCCATGTGTATGTCTTCACTGCGGATATGGCTCATGTAACGGCCGCCGTACTGTGCAGTTGTTTTGGCCAGCGCCACTACTTCATCGGGATGGCTGTAAAAAGAACCTTCGTATTCGAGTCCGGTGCTTAATCCCAACGAGCCTTGCTGCAATTCTTGCTGTAGTTTTTGCTGCATGGTGCTGAGTTCTTTTGCAGTACTGCTGCGGTAAATATCGTTGGCACCCATGGCTATTTCCCTCAGGCTGGTTTGACCGGTGTAAGTAGCCACGTTCACCGCTACGGGACGTTTTGCCAGTTGTGCTTTGATGCTGTCTATCCAATCACTTTCACCATCTTGCCCGGTTATGATGGTGGTAACGCCTTGATTCAATGCTGCCAATGCTTCAGGTGCTTCATCAAGGTAGCCATACAAATGACTATGCGTATCAATAAAGCCCGGTGCTAAAATTTGTCCATTACCTTGTACAATGTTTTCGCCGGGCAATGCCTTGATTGAACCCACGGCCACAATGCGATTGCCCGCAATGCGTACCGAGCCTTTGTACATGGGTTTGCCGCTGCCATCAGCTATCAGCACCTGCTGAATGAGGGTTGACTGTTGTGCTGCTGAAATGTTTGCCGAAGCAATCAGCATCATCGAAAAAAAGATACGCCACATAGCGTTTGAATTTGGCGAAAGTTAAAGGAGAACCTTGCGTAGAAAAAATGCTTTTACCCGATAGCCATTCTTGCTTGGCCAACACCCGAAATGCTTGGGTAAAGGAAACCGAGAAACCGTAAGTTTGAAGCATTCTACAAGAGAGGAATGCAGTAATACATGAAGCAATTGTTTATCAATATACGCCAGCTGGTGGGTGTGCAGCAACCGGCGCAACCCTTGCGGGGCGAGGCTTTGGGCCAACTGCCGCTGTTGGAAAATGCCTACCTGCAAGTGGTGGATGGTCGCATTGCCAGCTTTGGTGCCATGTCGGAGGTAACCACCGATATGCTGCACGAAGCCAGCAATATCATTGATGCTGCCGGCAGGTTATTGTTGCCGGGCTTTGTCGACAGCCATACGCATTTGGTATTTGCCGGCACCCGGGAAGCAGAGTTTGTGCTCAAGTTGCAAGGTGCCAGTTATGCGGCCATTGCAGCAGCTGGCGGTGGTATCCACAGCACGGCTGCCAAAGTGCAGGCTGCCAGCGAAGATGCTTTGTATGAAGCAGCATGGCAACGCCTGCAAGCTTTGATGAAAACAGGCACCACCGCTATTGAAATCAAAAGTGGTTATGGCCTCACACTGGAAGCCGAACTGAAAATGCTGCGGGTGATACAACGCTTAAAGCAAACAGCGCCCATTCCCATCAAAGCCACTTTTTTAGGGGCGCATGCATTGCCCAAAAACTTTGCCGACAACCGCGATGCTTTTGTAGATGCGTTGATACAACATTGGTTGCCCAAAGTAGCCGATGAAGGATTGGCCGATTTTGTAGATGTCTTTTGCGAAGCTGGTTTTTTTACTCCCGAAGAAACCATCCGCATAGCAAGGGCAGCCGCCGCATTGTGGATGCCTGCCAAGTTGCATGTAAATCAATTGCAGGTATCGGGTGGGGTGCAGGCTGCCGTGGCGGTGAATGCGCTTAGCGCCGATCACTTGGAATGCATGGATGAAGCAGCCATTCAAACACTCGCCGGCTCCAATACCATTGGCACCATGTTGCCAACGGCGGCGTTCTTTTTGCGATTGCCATATCCACCAGCAAGGCAGCTCATTGCCGCTGGTGCGGCCTTGGCTTTGGCCAGCGATTACAATCCCGGTTCATCGCCCAGCGGCTACATGCAGTGGGTGCTGGCACTGGCTTGTATTCAAATGAAAATGACGCCGGCAGAAGCCATCAATGCCATGACTATTAATGCGGCATTTGCATTGCAACTGGAAGAGGAAGTGGGCAGTATTGCCGTAGGCAAACGGGCGAATCTCTTGCTCACCAAACCCATGAGTGGCGTGGATTTTATGGCTTACGCCTTTGGCGAACAGCACATTGAACAAGTGTATATAAATGGCCTGCCGGTCTAATTAAAAAACGGGTGGTTCTTCTTCGCCACCATCGGGGCCGTAGAAGAAAACCCAGGTGCAAAAATCTTCGCTGAAGTTGAGAAAACGATGCTCCACACCGGCTTTTACAAACAGGTAATCGCCGGGGCCGAATGGCACAGTGTTTCCGCCATTGTAAAATTCACCGTGGCCCGCAATCACCACATACATTTCATCGCGGTTGTGCGGTTGTTGAAAGTCGACACGCTGTGGTTTGTAAATTTCAGCTGTCATACTGCCATGGCGAAATACTTCGGTAAACAATTGTCCTGAATGGCGGAGCAATTCCAGCGCCTTGCTAACAGATACGTGCATGGCCTTTCGTTTTGGTCTAAGTACAAATTACGACTTTTCATTCATGGACGCATCAATTGCGATTCCAAATGGTTGCCGAACATTTTAGCGTCTTAAGCCATTATCTTTCCAAAAATCAAATCCATGTTGCAGAAGCTCTCCACCATTTGTTTGCTGGCAGTAATGGCCATTGCCTGTAGCCAATCGCCCAAGGCCGACCTGGTCATTCAACACGCCGATGTATACACCGTAGACAGTGCCCGCAGCAAAGCGCAGTCCGTAGCGGTAAAAGACGGCCGCATTGTGTTTGTAGGCAGCGATGCGGATGTGGCCGCATGGATTGGCAGCAACACGGAAGTGCTAGATGCCAAAGGTGCTTTTTTGATGCCCGGTTTTATTGAAGGACATGGACACATTCACAACCTCGGCGATTTTTTGCGTGACATCAATTTGATGCACGTGAGTGGCTATGATGAAATAGTAGCCAAGGTGGCAGCAGCCGCTGCCAAAGCCAAGCCCGGCGAATGGATTGTGGGCCGCGGCTGGCATCAGGAAAAATGGACTAACAAACCTACCGAGCAATACCTCGGTTATCCTTACCACGATGCATTGAGCAAGGTATCGCCCAACAATCCGGTGATTCTGACGCATGCCAGTGGTCATTCTTTGTACGTCAATGCAAAAGCGTTAGCGCTGGCGGGTATCACTTCAGCCACGCCCAATCCAACGGGTGGCGATATTGTAAAAGATCCTTCGGGTCGCCTGGTAGGTGTGCTTGAAGAAACAGCCATGGGCCTGGTGCGCAAAGTGTATGGCGATTATGTAAACCAACAAACTGAAGCCGAACGCAAAGCCAAGTGGTGGGCAGGTATGGAGTTGGCTGAAGCTGATTGTTTGAAGAAGGGCATCACTTCTTTTGTAGATGCCGGTTCATCGTTTGAGCAAATCCGCTGGATGAAAGAGATGGCACAGCAAAACAAACTGCAACTGCGCCACTGGATGATGATTCGGGATGGCAACGCTTCTTTGCGGGCCAATGCTGATGTGTTTCCCATCATCAACGAAGGCAATGGACACCTGACGATGAATGCGATTAAAGTTTCGCTGGATGGTGCCTTGGGCAGCTATGGTGCCTGGTTGCTGGAATCGTACAGCGACCGCAAAAACTTCACGGGACAAAACACGTTCAACATGGACTCACTGAAAGCCATTGCTGATTTTGCGTGGCAGAAAAACATCCAGTTGTGTGTGCATGCCATTGGCGACAAAGCCAACCGCGAAACGGTCAACATTTTTGCGGAGCAAATTCAGAAAGACAAAAGCAAAGACCACCGTTGGCGGGTAGAGCATGCACAGCATGTACACCCCAGCGAAATTGGCCGCTTCAAAGAATGGAACATCATTGCCAGCATGCAGGGCATCCATTGCACCAGCGATGCACCATTTGTGCCCAAGCGATTGGGTGAAGAACGTAGCCGCACCGGTGCGTATATGTGGAAGGCTTTTATGCAAGCAGGCGTGTTGGTGAACAATGGCACCGATGTGCCTGTGGAAGATGCCGATCCTATTCCCAACTTTTTTGCCAGTGTTACCCGCCAGTTGAAAGATGGCAGCACGTTTTATCCCGAGCAAAAAATGAGCCGCGAAGAAGCCATCTACAGCTACACCATGGCTAATGCCAAAGCACAGTTTGAAGAGAAAGACAAGGGCAGCATTGAAGTGGGCAAGTATGCTGATTTTGTATTGCTCAGCAACAACTTGCTTAGTTGCAGCGATAGTGCCATTTTGCAAACCAAAGTGCTCAAAACCATTGTGGGTGGCAAAGTGCTGTTTGGCAAATAAGCATCCCGATCTTACACCACACACTTTGTATTGATGAAAACTCAAGTCACTTTTACTGCAGTGTTGCAGCGCTTTCAGCAAATGGGCGAAAAGACTGGCTGGACCTACATTGTAGTGCCAGAAGCAATTTCATTGCAACTACATAGCACCGATCGCAAAGGCTATCGGGTGAAAGGCTTTCTCAATGAAGTACCTATTGCACAAGTGGCCCTCATGCCCATGGGCGAAGGGGGATTTGATTTTGCCCGTGAATGCGGCCATGCGCAAACAACTGCAACAACCAGTTGGCGCCACTATTCAAGTGCGGTTGAGTAAAGATGACACGGAGCTGACCATTGCCGCCGACCTGCTGGCCTGCCTCGAAGATGAGCCCGAAGCATTGGCCTTTTTTCAATCGCTGGCGGCTTCGCACCGCAAGTATTTCAGCAAGTGGATAGACGATGCCAAAACCGATGCCACCCGCACCAAACGCCTGGTACAAGCGGTGGAAGGACTGAAACGAAAAATGGATTATGGCACGATGATACGATGGGGAAGGGAGAGAAAATGATGAACTAAGAGGTACGAAGTACGATGGGGGAGAATAAGAAATAAGGAATAGAAAATAAGGAATAAGGAAGGGTGAGAAGATGTCCAAAAAATCAGACATCGTATATCAGACATCCAAAAATCTACCAACGTACCGTGAGTTTGATATTCACCAATCTTGGTGTCAGGCGGTTGGGGATGGCGAAGCTGTTGTTGTCAAAGTCTTTGATGAGGGCGTAACTGATGGTGTTGGCCCGGTCGAGCAGGTTAAACACTTCCAGACTCAGCAACATGCTTTCGATATTGCGGAACGGATCGTGGCTGCGGCGCAGGCTTTTATCGCCACCCACCAGCAGGTAGCTAAATCCCATGTCTACCCTGAAATAAGAAGGAATTTCCAACGCATTTCGGTAGCGTACACTACCGGGAATATTGTACGGCAAATTGCTGCCATACAAGAGTTGTGTATGCACCCGAAAGTTTTTGTTGGTGGTAAGGTAATCGCTGAAAAATAAGCCGATGTTAATGCGGCGGTCAGTAGGGCGGCGCAGCCAGCCTACATCCATGCGGGTGCTATCGGTGGCAACTTGGTCTTGTGTATTGGCAGTAATGAGTTCGCCGTTGCGGTTGTAATAGTCGTGGTAAAAATCGCCATCAATGTTTTCCATCGATTTCATGAAACCCACACTCAGCCAGCTCTCCGCATCTTTTACCAATTCGCCAAACAAGCGACCTTCCACACCATAGGCATATGCCTTGGCATTGTTTTCGCCAGCATAACGCAGCCTTACGTTATCAATATCGTAGGTCACTACATTCCACATGTTTTTGTAGTACGCCTCTGCACTCAGCCGGAAAGGGCGTTGCATCATTTTGAAAGCATAATCCAAACCACCGCTAACCTGCCAGCTACGTTGTGCTTTCAAATCGGTATTCACACTGCCATCGGGGCGGCGCATTTCGCGGTAAAACGGCGGCTGATGATACAGGCCCGCACTGCCTTTAAAAATCACATCCCGCTTCCACTGCAGCGGTGTGTAGCTTACGCCCACCCGTGGAGAGAGTAGCAACTCATTGTTGAGGTTGTTGTAATTGTAACGCAAGCCGGCTTGCAGATTCAGCCCATTGTTTTTCTTAAACGCAATGTTGTCTTGAACATAACCATTCATACGCCAGGCTTCAATGGTTGCGTCGCCTTTGAGGTTGCGAAACACCAGCAATGGTCCGGCATTGTTGGGCAAACTATAACCGGCGCTGTCCTGGTATTCAAATTCATTCAGCGCATCGGTGATGGTATTGCGTTCCACACTGTGGCCAAACTGCCAGTAGTGTTGGCCCTTGTCGTAGCTGCCTTTCAGCGTAGCGTTGAGTACTTGTACATCCAGCTCGTTTCGGGCATAGTTGAGAAACACACCGGCACCCAGCGGATTGGCAATGAGTCCAAATGTAGATGAGGCTTTGTCGAAATCCCGTTCACCAAAAAGGTAGCTGCCGGCAATGTTGATGTTCTCTGCTTCCTTGTTGTTGAAGTAGGAGAGCATGCCTTTCAGTTTCAACTTGTCATTTACCTGATGCGTAGCCGAGAGGCCTAACATGCGGGTATTGTATTTGTCTACTTCTTTTCCGGTAAAGAAAATATCGAGGCCGAGGTTGGCGGCAAACTGCGACGTAAATACAGAGGTCGTTTGCTGGCTTTCCTGCGGTTCCAAATCGAAGCGGGTACTGCTGAGGTTGCCCACCATGTCGAGCTGCCATTTTTTATTGGGGGCATAGCTGATCACAGCCTGCAGATCATTGCTCGAAGGTTGGTAATTGCCCTTGGTTTCCTGAGCACTCAGCAGGTTGCGCAGGTTGCGGTTGCGTACGCCCAACAGATAAGTCACTTTGCTTTTAGCAGCGGTGCCTTCTGCATGCAGGCCCTGCTCCAGCAAACCCACGTAGGCACTGCCTTTGAAGGCCGTTGGCTTTTTGTATTGCACATCCAGCACACTACTCATTTTATCGCCATAGCGAGCCTGAAAACCACCGTTGTAGAAATTGACATTGCGAACCAATTCCGGATTGATGAAGCTCAATCCTTCCTGCTGGCCATTGCGAATGAGGTAAGGTTTGAACACCTCAAAATCATTTACATAAATGAGGTTTTCATCGTAGCTGCCACCACGTACATTGTACTGGCTGCTCAGCTCGTTGTTGCTACCCACCAATACCTTAATCATGCTTTCCACGCCGGTAATGGGCGATGGGTTTTGCGTAATGAACTTTGGATTGATGCTGACAAGACCAGCTTCACGACGGTCTTTTTTGCTGGTCACTTCTACCGGCGTCAGTTCGCTACGGCCGGGCTCCATGCGTACAAAAATGTTTTCCTGCTCACCGGGATTGAGCAAAAAACGCAATTGTTGTGTTTGATATCCTGCATAAGAAAATACCAATGCAATGGCCCTACCCGAACGCACATTGATGACAAAGCGGCCACTGTCGTTGCTGGTAACGCCGCTGGTATTGCCCAGTACCACCACACTAACGCCAGCCATGGGTTCTGCTTTTTCATTCATGATTTTGCCGGCAATACTGGCTTGCTGTGCCAGCAATGGCCCGCAAAAAAACAGGAGCAAAAAAACAACGAAGGATGACTTGTACATGTGCGGTGAAATACTGCGGGAAATTAGGAAAGAACGGTGGTTTGCCGCACAATCATTTTGCCCGTATGGCTGCGTTGTTATTGTTTGGTAAATGGCAACACGGTGCGTTGTTGCTGCAGCCATACTTCTGCAAAATATTGCCCAGCTGGCAATGCCGCTACATCCACACTCAACACCTGACGGCCCTGCAACAGGCTACGCTTTTCTTGCAGCAGCAGTTGGCCATTGGCAGCTCGTATGCGAATGGTTGCATCTGCCGTATTATTCGCCAACAAAGAAACTTGCAATTGTTGCTGTACCGGATTGGGGTAAATGCGCATGGCGGTTGGTTGCTGTTGTTGCAACTGCAAAATGGCGCTGTATTGCCACTGGCCCTGCGCATTTTGCCAGGCTAGTTGATAGTAGGCATTTGCATGCGGCTGCGTCACTACATATTGCAGTTGGCCTTCCCGCTGTGTATTGTTGATGCTGGCCAAAGTTGTAAAATCTCGTCCATTCGTGCTGTGCTGCAATTCAAAGCGACGTACATCTTCGGCACCTGTGTATTGCCACTGTAACCTGTGCGTATTGCTGCTGGTAATTTGTCCGCCAAACGATAGGAGGCGCAATGGCAATAATGCACTGCTCGGCAATTTGTAGGCATACACATCAGATTCTGCAAGATTATTGCGGTAATCTTCCCAGGCAATGTAAATATCGCCATTGGCATCGGCTGCCACTCCGGGGTTAACTGAAACGCTGCTGCGGTTGCAAATGGCTACACTGCCACCACTCACCGGCAAGCCAGTGGCCACCAAAAAACGATACCCGAATATGCGGTCGTTTTGGGTATCGTAGGCAATGATGGCATTGCCTACGCCATCTTCCGACAAACCATAGTTGATGATGTGCGATTGACCACTCACCACTGCAATGCCATTGCTGGCATATTGCGTAGCACCGGCAGGGGTAAGGCGTTGCACATAAATGGCGCCGAGGGGTGAATTGCGCAGGTCGTACCAGGCAGCTAAAACACCGCCGGCACCATCTGGTACCATGAGTGTATTGTACAAATCGGCACCGGTAGTGTTACATATGGACACCCCGTTGGCAGCCCACTGCACTATGCCGCTGTTATTGACCCGCTGCGCATAAAAATCTGCCCGGTAGGGAAAGCTCAAGCCGTTGTTGGCATCATTGCGATAATCGCTCCAGCTGATAATGGCACCACCCACATTGTCGCTAACCATGGAACCGCCGGGGCGTATGGTTTCCCGAAACTGATTACTGGTTTGATTGCAAATAACCGTTCCTGTTCCCCACTGCAAAGCACCGCTGCTGTTGAGGCGTTGCGCATAAATATCCCAGTTGGTGAAAGCGCCGTTTCCATTGATGGCACTGTTGCGGGCATCCATCATGGCAATGATGGCGCCACCCAAATTATCAGCAATAATGCCCATGGGCTTTGATACGTTGGCATTTACCTGAATGCCGTTGGCGGTCCAGGCGGCTGTACCATTACTCAAGATGCGTTGGGCATAGGTTTGGCTGGCATCGGCATTGGAGGGATCGTTGCGCAAATCGAGCCAGGTTACAAAAATGCCACCCACACCATCCGGCGCCAGATCGGCTTCGTATTGGTCGTTGGCAGCATTGCTCACCACCACGCCGTTGGCACCCCACAGTACAGCGCCGGTATTGCTTACTTTTTGCGCCAGCACATCGTAGTAGGCACCGTTTATTTCGTCGAATACAATAAAGAAACCGCCATCACCATCGCTAATGACGCGGTTGATGCTCCGGGCCTTGGTGGTACTGCAAAGCTTTTTGCCGGCATATGTGCCACCCAAAGACCAATCGGGAACGCCGTTCACATCAATCAAATCATAATAGATGTCGGGAGAAGTGCCGTGGCGGTAATCTTCCCACACGACAATGGTGCCACCAACACCATCGGGTATTACATAGGGTTTGCTTTGATTGGCAGCATTGGTTACCACCCGTGTAGATGCCGTGGTGGGATCATTGTCCCACTGTGCCAGCAGCATGTTGTGCATGCCCAAAAAGCATAATAAAGTCAGCCATTTTCTCATACCCCAAATTGTACCTTGATATTGCAAAATATTGGCATGGGAACGGGATGTGCTGTAGTAATTGCCAACAAAGCAGGCTGCTGTGTGGATTCGCCGTTTTTTTGCCTGTTAAAGGTACAGCAATTGTGTGGCCTATGCCAGCGGGCCTGTACTTTTGCCGCTTTCTTGTACGCAAAGCCTACAACCGCAATTATGCAGGACCTGGAACCATTTTACCGTTGGCGTGATATGTATGTGAGTGAGGAGGATGAACGGAGTCCTTTTTACGGGGTAGACCATAGCCATTTTGAGTACTCCACCACGGTGTACAATTTTTACATTCATCCGCAGTGGGATGATATGGGCAGCAAAACGCTTTTTCTGAAAGTGCTGTATGCCAACTACCGCAAGGGTTTTGTGATCATCGAACTGATTGGTGAATGGAACGATGCTATTGAAAACGACATCATGACGCTGCGCCGCGAAGTGGTCGATCATTTCATGCACGAAGGCATCCACAAGTTTTTGCTGATTGCTGAAAACGTACTCAACTTTCACAGCAGCGAGGCCGATTACTACGAAGACTGGTTTGAAAATGTAGCCGATGAAAGTGGCTGGATTGTGTGCCTGAACATGCCGCAGAGCAGCCAGCACGATTTCAGGAAACTCAAACTCAACTATTACGTAGAACTGCAGGAGCGAACGGACTGGCGCAAGTACACGCCGGAAAATTTGTTTAAACTGATAGATGACGAACAAAAAAAGCGACTCGCATAAGAGTCGCTTTTTGTTTTATCCTTTGCCGTTGAACAAGGCTTTGAGTTCGGTAGCATCATCGGGTTTCATTTTTCCACCGAGGATGAGGCGCAGTTGGCGGCGGCGCAGGGCACCATCGTACAGTTCTTTTTCTGCTTCCGTTTCGGGTATTACCTCCGGCACGGTGCGGGGACGGTCGTTGGGGTCGAGGGATACGAAGGTGAAATAGGCTTCGTTGCTCTCGTACTTAAACTGGTGCAGGGTGTCTTCGCCCCACACTTTCAGGTGTATTTCCATACTGGTATTGAAAGCCCGGGTTACCTTGGCTTCAATGTGTACGTAGTGGCCCAGCTTGATGGGGTTTTTGAAAGAAATATTATCGACCGAAGCGGTGACAACCGGAGTATTGCAGTGCTTGCTGGCGCAGTAAGCGGCGGCAATGTCCATCCAGTACATCAGTCGGCCGCCCATGAGGTTGCCAAAAGTGTTGGTGTCGTTGGGCAACACCAGTTCGTTCATGTGGTTAATGCTGTCAGATACTTTTTTTGCGTTCATGCCGCGAAGGTAAAGGCAGGGGAGGATTTCTGATGGCTGATTTCTGATTTCGGATGTCTGATGTACGATGTCTGATAGGAGAAGGCCGATTTGGAGTCGCCGTTGTGGGTGTTATCTGCTGTAACTACTAGATCCCATTTGAGATAGCGACATTAGCTGCGCCGAAAACATTTAATTATCCATTAGGATACATATTTTCTGGTAGCTCAATTGAATAACCAAGTCGCCATTGAAATATTTCCTTTAGTTCAGAATGTAATTGCCAATATTCTTTTGGGTCTAGGCCACATTAATCTCCAATGTAAATTGCTTCGATTTTTATTTGAGGTAAACCTGATTTGCTTAAAGTAAATGAGTCTGTAGTTAGAGAGGGTATATCCAAGGTCTTAAAATAAGAAGCAGCTGGATCAGTCCATAGTTTTAAAGGGATATAGCTAACAATTCGATTTCTTCCCTTATCAATTTTCAACTCTTTTCTTACATATCTTAAATAATCGGAATCATAATCAAATGGGAATATGTAGGATAGTCGAACTTCCTTTTCAGGTTTGAAATCCTGGCGTTTAAAGTATCCTGCAAATCGCCAAATATCATTCATGAGAGTTGGTATATTGTTATACCTAGAAATGAGTTCTTTTAACTCTTCCTGTAGTTTTTTAAAAGTTGGGTCTAGTTCATAGTAAACATCTGAAAGAATAATGTTTTCCCATTCATCTCGGTTATCAGTTAGTGAGAATACAATTGCTACACCAGAGAAGTCACGACCATATTTTTTCCATAGGTAATTGTCCTCCAGATTTTCTAATCTGCAAAATGAGGCAGTGTAATATTTGTCTTTTATGGTGTTAATCTGTCTTTCTGATAGAGATAATAATTGGCCAGCATAGGAGAACTCTTCTTGATCTTCAGAATTAATGAGATTATACAGCCTAATTTCATTGTTATTTATAATAGAAGAAAGATTGCTTAAACTTGTCCAGTGGACAAACTTAAGCGGCCCTTTATAGTAAAAAGGAGTCTCATTATAGTCTTTGAAAGAGCTTGAGATTTTTGCATGGATTTGAGGTCCAGAATACCCAGTGTTAACTATTAGTTTTGGATAATACTTATTCAAAATTTCTCGATATTCATTCAACACTTTATTTAGGAACAATTCCTGATTTTTCAAATCCATATCGAAGCGGCTAATTGACAAATTAAATATACACAGCCTTCGTTTAAATCACTCTATTGGGTACTTTAATTAAAAGGATATATCAATAATTGGAACTCAATTTGTGAAGTATGAGTTTTTGATGAAAATCTTTCATTTTCAGCCTTTTCACATCATCAACTCTCCACTCTAACCTTTTCGCATTGCTGCAAAAATGCCGGGTCTACATCGGCGCCAATGCCGGGTGTTTGCGGAGTACTGATGACCATGCCGTTGTATTGCACACCGCCCAGCACGGGGTCTTCCAGGTGGCCCATCAGGCTGGTGTCCAAATCAAAGAATTGAATGTTGGGGCAGGCGAGGGCCAAATGCGCTTTGGCCGAAACAGCCAGCCGGCTTTCGAGCATACCGCCCAGCATATTCGGGATATTGCCCCGCTGGCATACGTCGTGAATGCGCAGCGCTTCGTGTATGCCACCGGCCTTGCTCAGTTTGATGTTGATATAATCGCAGGCATTGTTGCGGATGAGGCGTTCTGCATCGTGATGCGAGAACACACTTTCATCGGCCATAATTTTAATCTTGCTGATGCGCCGCAGCGATGGCATTTTGTCGTCGAGCAATTTGGGCATGGGCTGTTCACAAAACTGCACGTTCAATTCTTCCATGCCGGTGAGGGCAAAAACGGCCGCTTCAAAATCCCAGCCCTGGTTGGCATCAATCCGTAGTCCGATATGCGGGCCTACTGCCAGACGAATGGCCTGCATGCGTTGAATATCTTCCGCAGGATTTTTACCGAGTTTTATTTTCAGCACATTGGCCTTCATGCGTTGCACGTAGTCTACCGCTTTGGCAGCCATGGCTTCGGCTGTGCCAATGCCAATGGTGAGGTCACTTTCTATTTCACGGTAACTGCCACCGAGGTATTGATACAGCGGCATGTTCGCTGCTTTGGCGGCAAGGTCGTACAGTGCCATGTCGAAAGCACTCTTGGCCGTATGGTTGCCGGCAATATAGTAGTCGAGCTCCTGCATACGACCCGCAATATCACGGGCATCTTTTCCCATCCAGATGTTGGCAAAATCTTTGGCCAGCACAAAACAGGTGCTTTGCGTTTCGCCGGCTATCATGGGAAAGGCAGAGCATTCGCCCACACCTGTGAGGCCTTCGCTGGTGTGGATGTACAGCAGCATGTTTTGCGCAAAAGTCATGGTGCCGGTAGCAATGGTAAACGGCTCCATGCGAATGGAATAGCGGTAAATATCAATGGCAGTAATACGCATACGTGAAATTGAGTCTGCAATATGCAGCATTCCTGCGGGCTGGCAAGGGTTACAAATGCCGCGATACCTTTTTCCAATAATTAAAAAAACTGGGAAAATAACCCTGCACTTGTGGCGCCAGCCAGTCACGGGCATCTTTTTGGCCGGGGTAGTGGGTAAATGCCGGATGCTCTTTGCTGTAAAATGAATGTGCTGTAGCTGACAAATTGTGTTGCTGGTACAAGTCGTACAACTCACCTGTAAATACTTGTATGCCCGGAATATTCTTCGACAAATCAAGGATGAATTGCAGCACTTTTTCACTCACGGGGTACTCTACAAAATGCGATGGTTCCAGCAATAAAATTCTGTTGGCCGGTTGCTGACTGCGCCACTGCGGATCGAGGTTGTAGCTGTTGTACAAAAGTGTGGGGAGCGATGCATCAATCTGTACAGGTGCCATAGCCGGAAGAACGGTTTGCAGCATAATGTTGGCTGCTGTTTGCAATGCTGCAGGAACATGCATATCAGGTAGCTGGTCGTAGCTGGTATCGAGGTAGCTACGGCGTTGGGTACCTGCCTGTATACTTGTTGATGTTTTCCTGATTGCAATAGTATTTTTTGCTGCTGAAACTACCCGCTACCCACTGCCAGCTGCTATGGTTGCTGGCGAGGTCACCATCGAGTAAATGGTAGTATAACCACGCTGCAGGTTGGCTCCAATGACAGCGGCCAATATTGCAAATGACACTTGCCGTGTACATTCGTAAATGATTGTGCATGTAGCCGGTTTGTTGCAATTGCTGCAGGCCTTCATCTATCGCTTCAATGCCGGTGTTGGCATTGGCCAGTGCGGCCGGCAAATGACGGAATTGCACATCGGGTTGCGGTTGTTTAATATCAGTAAAAATACCATCGCCCTGGTGCTTCCATACCTGCTGAAAATAATCCCGCCACGCCAGTTCGCTTACCCATTTTTCCATTTGGTACAAGCTGTATCCCTTGGCCACAAAGGCATCGTACACCTGGCGGGTACTAATCACACCGCGACTGAAATACGGCGATAAGTAAGACACGGCCCCGTTGATATAGTTGCGGGTTTTGCCATAGCGAACAGGATCTACAGCATCAATGCGTTGGAGAATGCTGGCGTAGTCGGTTGGGAAGTTTTTCATATTTTTTACCAGAGAGGGATGGGAGTTTAGCACAGAGGAACACAGTGTTTTTTGTTTGAACCACGAAAGCTCGAAGGAGGCACAAGGAACACGAAGAGTTTAATAGTTTGCAGTTTGCAAGGTTTGCGTTTTAGTATTAAACCATGAAGGCACGAATAATGAACAAGGAGCACGAAGCGTTTTGTATTTAACTAATTAACCAATCAACCAATTAACTAATCAACCAATGCGTATTCCATTTCCAAATTTTCAAATTGACACATTTCCAAATTGCTCATCGCTTGCTGATTTTATTCATACTAATGCTTCTTTGTCGGCTGCATTTGAAACGGGTGACGGCAGCGCTGCGGAGGCTGGCATGTTTGGTGGAGCGGCCCTGCATGCGTTTGCGCCACATGCGAAAACTGGAGGGTTTCATTTGCTGGCGCATCAGCTCAATAACGGCTGCTTCATTCAAGCCAAATTGCAGCTCGATGGCTTCAAATGGTGTGCGGTCTTCCCAACCCATTTCAACAATGCGGTCGATGTCGTTAGCTGTGAGCTGACTATATGCGGATGATGCCTTTTTCATGCAGGTAGTTTGTCGTTAATACGTTTCCGTTGTTGAGGTTTTTGTAGGCCGTTACATCGCAGAGCATCATGCAATGATCGCCGGCGTCTATCTGCTGCAGTACATGTAGTTCCATCACAGCCAGCGCCTCTTGCAAAATGTAATAGCCGTTCCATTCTGTCAATAGTTTTCGCTTTTGTAAGCGGCCAATCTTGTCAATGTTTTTGCCCGATTGCTTACCGAGCTGATTCACCAGTCTGTACTGCGTTTCATTCAATAGTTGCAATACAAACCGCGGTGTATGCTCAATGTTCCCGATGGTTTGTGTGCCGTAGTAAATGGCCACCATCATACGTTTGGGCTGCATGCTCACGGCACTCACATAAGTGCAAATGTGCATGTTGGGTTTGTGGCCCATGCTGCTCACAGAATACACGGGAAGGTTTACCCGGTTCCATGGTTTTTTGCGGGATAGTTGGTTATCGGGCATCGAGACTTTGTAAAAATTGTTCAGCAGTTTGTAAATGTTGTTGTTGCTTATCGGCACTCATTTTATCAAAGGTTTTTACCAGCATGCCCAGCCTTGGGTTTTGGGTAAAAAAGCTGCGGTGTACATGCATGAAACGCCAGAAGAGTGCATCCCAGATGGGTTGCCATTCGCCTTTGTTCCAATCACCCATTTTTAGGGAGGTAATTGCTGCCGCTGATGTAAGGCTTGGTGGTCATGAGGCCGCCGTCGGCAAACTGCGTCATGCCATACACGTTGGGTACCATCACCCAATCGTACGCATCTACATACATTTCCATAAACCAGCGGTACACTTCATTGGGGTCGAACTCGCAGAGCAAAAAGAAATTGCCCAATACCATCAGCCGTTCTATGTGGTGGTTGTAGCCGGTTTGTAATGTTTTTTTAATCACTACATCAATGGGGTGGATGCCGATGGTTCCTGTCCAAAAACGCTCCGGAATTTTCCGCGTAAATCCCCAATAGTTACGGGTTCGTTGTTGCCGGCCTTCCAACTCATACACGATGCGGATAAACTCCCGCCAGCCCACTATTTGCCGCACAAAACCTTCGAGGCTGTTGAGCGAAATGTTATGATTACTGGCGTATTGCAAGGTAGCATCCAGGACCTGCTGTGGTTGCAGCAAACCAATGTTGAGCATGGGCGTCAGCACACTATGGTGCAAAATATTTTCCCGCTGCACCATGGCATCTTCATACACACCAAACTGCGAAAAGCGTTCCGCCAAAAATTGCTGCAGCCATGCTTCGGCTTCTGCAAAAGTGCAGGGGTAATGCAGTGAGCTTAACTCACCATAGTGGTCGGCGAAATGAGTGCTCACATATTGCTTCGCTTCGCTGTACCAGATATTGCTGGCTGGCCACTTCACTATTGGAGCCACTGCATTCTTAGGAAATTTTTCGCGGTTGTCAGCATCAAAAGTCCACTGGCCGCCCAATGGTTTTGCTGCGCATCCAGCAACAGGTTCAACCGCTTTCGTTGCCAGATGTAAAAGTCCGTTTGGAAGTAAGTTTTCTTTTTGCTGAAAAAATCTTTTGCCAGCGGCAATGGGGTAATGAAGTTGGGATTGGTATACCAAACTAAGGCAATTTGGTGTTCGGCTGCAGCCGTTGTAATGCGGCGGCGCAACCAATCATCCGTTACATCACAGAGATGTATTTCGCTTACCTGTTGTGTGGCCAAATACGCCATGCATTTCCTGATATCGCAGCGTTCATCAGTGGCTTCAATATATTCTTTTATGGTATAGCCCTGCTGGAGTAACCAGTGCTGATAAAATTGCATGCTGGCCCGGTGCAGCGCTATTTTTTGCTGGTGAAAAGCGTATTGCTTAAAAAACAAAAACTCTTCAATCAGCACTACGGGTCTGCCTGCTTGCAGCGCCGGATGCTGCTGAAACAACTGATGGGGCAAAACCAATGAAATAGACTGCATGAAGATTTTTTTGCTGAGCATAACAACAAACTGTGTGGCCTATTGTTGTTAGTGGCAAATGTTTTTTCATGGAAAGTTTGAAAGGTAAAAATGTGTTGATTGTGGGTGCAACGGGTGGCATTGGTGCACAAACAGCCCGGCTGATGCAGGGGAGTGGTGCACAGCTTTTTTTGGCTGGCCGCAATGCTGCAAAACTTCATGCCGTGGGCCAGCAGTTGCAAGTGCCTGCACAGCGTTTGTTTACCGTAGATGTCACCAGTGAAGAAAGCGTAGCCGCATTGGCAGCCGGCGTACAAGCACAAATACCTGCTGTGGATGTGTTGGTGATTCTCTCCGGCATTGGCATCATCAAACCTATGGAAAGCCTTTCGGCACAAGAGTTTCAGCTGACGCTACAAACGAATTTGTTTGGGCCCTTTTTGTTGCTCAAGCATTTTTTACCTGCCATGAAAGAACAGAAAAAAGGACTCATTATTAACATCCCCGGCGTACTCGGCAAAGTCCCGATGGCAGGTGCTGCGGCCTACAGCGCCAGTAAATATGGCCTCACAGGCATGCTGCAAAGCATTCGGGAAGAATTGAAGCGGACAGAGATTCGCATCACCAATATTTTCATGGGTGGCGTCGATTCTGCATTCTGGGATAACATCGACCTACGGGTGCAGCGGGACAAGATGATTCGGGAAGAAGAAGCAGCGAAGGCGATTTGGTTTTTGGCACAGCAGCCTGCCAGTGGCGTGGTGAGTGAAATGGTGTTGCAGCCGTTTAATCATCAGGCCATCTAATTTTTTTGAACCACGAAGACACGAAGGAGGCGCAAGGAGCACGAAGAGATTTGAACCACGGAGGTACAAGAGGAATGTACATAGGCTCACGAAGTTTTTTTAAAACTTAATGGGCCTCTATTCTTTTGCATTCATCATTCCCAATTCATCATTTTCCCAACTTATTTATTTCTTATTCCTTATTCGATATTTCTTATTTCCCTTGCACTAGTGCAAGCTCACCACTCTTGCCAGCGTCCACTTGCCGTTGGTATTTTTCCAGATTTGTACAAACTTGGAAGCATGCTGCGGGGCATTGGGTTCTTGTTTGTTGAAGAATTTGTGCCAGCCCATTTCAATAGCGCCGTAACCGGGAATTTCGTACACCTCAATAGTGCCTGGGATGAGGATTCGGGTCACTTTGTTGCAAATGTTGTTTTGCAACGCTTGCAGCAAATCTTTTTAGAAGTAGAGAGGCCGCCACGGTCGTGGTAAAATTCAATGTCTTCATCAAACATATCGGCCATGGTGGCCATACCGCAGGTATTGTAGGCATGAAAAAAGTACTGTCGAGGGCTACCACTGTTTTGTAGAGTGCAATATTTTCCGGCTTATAAGCGGGCAAGTCTGTGGGTTGCGCCTGCAGCGTTTGCCCGCCAAAAAGCAGGCCAATGGAGAGCAGTAAAACTTTCATTTGCCAATGTTTGCCGCCAAAGTAGGCAGCATTGCTGATGTTGCTGCTCCGCTCATCCATTTCTTACTGACGCAAAACTGACATACAATAGGATTTCAGCGGCAGGATGTTCGTTAATTTGGCGCATTCGTTTACAAGCATCCAAACCTTAGGTATGAAAGCGTCATTTTTTTATAGGCATTTGTTGTTGCTCTTGTTTGTGTGTGGGTTGAGTACAGGCTTTGCGCAGCTGTATGAAAAGCAATTGCTCGACGATCAATGGAAATTTCATTTCGGCCATGCCGGCAATCCTGAAAAGGATTTCAATTATGGCATTGCCAACATTTTTGCAAAGTCTGGTGCTACTGCAAAAACGGCCATCGATCCAAAATTCAACGATAGCAGTTGGCGTACCCTCAACCTGCCGCATGATTGGGCGGTAGAGTTACCTTTTACAAAGTCTTCAAATTTTGATGTCATCCAGCATGGCTTTAAACCTGTGGGTGGTTTGTTTCCCGAAACCAGCATTGGCTGGTACCGCAAGCAGTTTACCGTTAATAAAGCCGACTCAGCAAAAAGACTGGTGCTGGAGTTTGATGGCATTTTCAGAGATGCGAATATTTGGGTAAACGGTTTTTTTGTGGGCAACAACCAGAGCGGCTATGTAGGTGTGTCGTACGACATTACCGATTATGTACAGTTCGACAAACCCAACACAATTGTGGTGCGGGTAGATGCTACCCAATACGAAGGTTGGTTTTATGAAGGCGCTGGCATTTATCGTCATGTGTGGCTGCATAAAATGTCGCCCATACATGTAGCACAGGATGGCATTTATGCGTGGTCAACATTTGCCAATAATAAAGCTACCGTGCATGTACAGGGCACTTTGCAGCAGCATTCGGCCAGCAGCAATACTGTAACCGTTACCAGTATTATTAAAGAAAGAGATGGCCGGATTGTAGCGAAAAGCAAACCGCAATTGGTAACCGTTCCGGCTACAGGTGAAGTGAATGTCACACAAAGCATTGCCTTGCCTACGGTACGTCGCTGGTCGTTGGATGATCCTTATTTGTACCGCATTCAATACATTGTTGAGCATAACGGACAATTGATTGATGACAGAACCATTCGCTTTGGTGTACGACACATTGAGGTGAAACCCAACGGTGTATTTGTAAATGGTCAGCATGTAAAACTCTTGGGCACCAATAATCACCAGGACCATGCGGGTGTGGGAAGCGCCTTGCCTGATTATCTGCAGTATTACCGTATTGGTTTGCTCAAGCAAATGGGCTCTAATGCCTACCGTACCAGCCACCATGTACCCACGCCCGAACTGCTCGATGCCTGCGATAGCCTCGGCATGCTGGTGATGAATGAGCAACGCTTGCTCAACAGCAGCCCCGAATATGTAGACCAGCTTACCCGTTTAGTAAAACGGGATCGAAGCAGGGCATCGGTTTTTATGTGGTCGATTGGCAATGAAGAAGGCTGGATTCAAACCAACCCATTTGGTAAACGCATAGCCCTATCCTTGTTGGAAAAAATGAAAATCCTCGACCCGACACGTACATGTACTTATGCAGCCGATTTGCCCAATACATTCAAGGGTGTCAATGAAGTGATACCGGTGCGGGGCTTCAACTACCGGCAGTTTGCCGTGGCCGATTATCACCGCGACCATCCCAATCAGCCCATTATTGGTACGGAAATGGGTAGCACCGTTACCACTCGTGGTGAATATGTAAAAGACAGCATTCGGGGGTATGTGCCCGATCAGGATATTACTGCACCGTGGTGGGCCAGCCGTGCCGAAGAATGGTGGAAACTCGCTGCCAGCAACGATTTCTGGCTGGGTGGTTTCATTTGGACGGGCTTCGATTATCGTGGTGAACCCACACCTTACGAATGGCCCAATATCAATTCGCATTTCGGGGTGATGGATGTGTGTGGCTTCCCCAAAAACATTTACTATTACTACCAAAGTTGGTGGACCGATAAAGATGTGCTGCACATTTCGCCACACTGGAACCACCACAACGAATGGGGCAAGCCCAAAAAACTGGTGGATGTGTGGGTGAACTCAAATGCCGATAGTGTGGAGTTGTTTTTGAACGACAAAAGCCTCGGCAGAAAAGTGATGGAACGGAATTCGCATTTGCAATGGCAAGTGCCTTTTGAGCCCGGCACACTCAAGGCCATTGGCTACAAAAAAGGACGCATCCTGACGGCAAAACAAGAAACCACTGGCAGCCCTGTTGATGTAGTAGTAACGCCATACAAAACAACCATGTTGGCCGATGGCAAAGATGTGGCAGTCATCAATATTTCGGTGCAGGATGCACAGGGCCGCGATATTCCAACGGCTGATAATTTAATTCGGTTCAGCATTACGGGGCCGGGCAAAATTATTGGCGTAGGCAATGGCGACCCCAGCAGTCATGAGCCCGACAAATGCGCCGATGGAATGTGGCAGCGCCGGTTGTTCAATGGTAAATGTCAGGTATTGCTGCAGTCTACCGGCGAAGCGGGCATGATTAAGTTTGAAGCTAGCGCTGCAGGTATTTATGCTGGCGGCACCGACATCGTAACCGTTGCGCCGGCATCTGTAGCAGTGGTCACCAATGCAGCAAAATATCCATTGACTGCCGAGATGAAAAAGCCCGTTCCTGTGGGGAAAATGTTGGGGGCTGATATTTCTTTTTTGCCAGAGTTGGAAGCCAAGGGTATGCGTTTTAGCGACAAAGGCGTGGAGAAAGATGCCATTGCTATTTTGAAAGATCATGGGATTAACTATGTACGGCTACGTGTTTTTAATGAGCCAGCTAATGAAGGCGGATATTCTCCCCAACAAGGCTTTTGCGATTTAAAAAATACACTGGCCATGGCCAAGCGGGTGAAGGCAGCGGGTCTGCAACTCCTGCTCGATTTTCATTACAGTGATTATTGGGCTGATCCCGGCAAACAATACAAACCTGCGGCATGGAAAGGACAGGATTTTAGCACGTTGCAAACCTCTTTGTACAACTACACCAAAACTGTGATGGAAGCATTGAAAGCCCAAAACACGTTGCCCGATATGGTGCAGGTGGGCAACGAAATCAATCATGGTATTGTGTGGCCCGAAGGCAATATTCAACACCCGGATAGCCTGGCGCAGTTGCTGATGGCTGGCACAGCGGCGGTAAAAACAGTAGCACCTAATACCATCATGATGATGCATGTGGCACTCGGTGGCCAATACGATGAAGCCGCTTTTTTTGTGCAGGAAATGCAACGCCGTGGTGTTCATTTTGATGTGATTGGATTGTCATACTATCCACGCTGGCATGGTACGCTCAGCGATTTGGAAAACAGCCTGGCATTGCTGTCGAAGCAGTTTCAGAAAGATGTGATGGTGGTGGAATATTCGCACCGAAAAACGGAGGTGAACAAGCTGGCATTTTCTGTGCCCGGTGGCAGGGGCAAGGGCACTTGCATTTGGGAACCGCTCAGCACCTGGGAAAAGTTTTTCGACGACAAAGGCCAAAGCAATCAACTGTTGGAATTGTATGATGTAATGGCGAAGGAGTATTTGCAGTAAATGCAAACGGGACGCGGATTATCGCAGATGATTTAGGATTACCGCTGACCTTGTGCAGGCTTCCTGGCCTGTGCAGTATCGTAACTCATGTTTTGAAAAGCATCATTCTGCAGGTTCAATCAAATCCCAGAGGTTGCCGTAGCCATCGGCAAACACACAAACCCGTCCGTATGCTTCGCTGGAGGGTGGTCGTACAATGGTGATTTGCTGCTCTAGCAGCCTGTTATACATCGCATCAAAGTTGCTGGTGTGCAAGAAAAGAAACACCCTGCCACCGGTTTGATTGCCCACCCGGCTGGCCTGTTCTTCATTAGCAGCTTTTGCCAGCAGCAATCTGCAACCGTTACCATCGTTGGGCGATACCACTACCCAACGTTTGCTGGCACTCATTACCGTGTCTTCTATGAGGGTAAAGCCCAGCTTTCCGCAATAAAAGGCAATGGCTTCGTCGTAATCATGTACTACAATGGCAATTTGAGCAAGGGAGAGTTGCATCGTAAATAATTTGAGTTGCAATAAACTGCCTTCCATTTAATTCCAATGAAAAACGGAATATTTGTTTTCCTCAAATCAGTTTCATCACATGAATCGTCCCATCCTCGCTTTGCTCGTATTGTTGGCTTTTAGCTGCACCAGTTGTTTGGAAATTGAAGAATGGCTGCAACTGCGCAAAGATGGCAGCGGTCTGTTCACCATCAGCATCGACATGAGTGGCATGTACAAAGCCCCCACAGCCAAAGCGCTGCTGGAGCAAGCGGGTGGAGAAGACAATCCCATGAAAGCATTGGGCAATGTGGATACGATCGATCAACCTGAAAGCAGAAGCGGTTAAAGCTGGGTTGGAGAATCCTGCATTTTGGGAAAGAGTGACCTCCAGCATCAAAGCCAGTGAAGAAGATTCTGTTTTCATTTTCAATTTTTCATTGCAGTTCAATCAACTGGATGAGATTGCCTATATGATGCAGTATTTACCCAAAGTGGGTAATATGGCCGGGCAAGAAGGAACGCCGGGTTTGGGTGCATTTTTTCCGCAGGTGATGCATTATGCGCTGCAAAATGGAGAACTCCTGCGCCGTACGGAAATGATGGCTGAAGATAAGGCCGCAGATCCATCCATGTCAGCCATGTTTGCAATGATGCCCAACGCCAATTATGTATTGAAAGTTGATGCGCCAGCCAACATCAAAGAATCGAATATCGGCAATGCCAGCACCAACGGCAAGCAGTTGAAAGCAAGCATACCGCTGGGCGATGCTATGAGCGGACAGTTGGAAAAACTCGATGGCCGCATTGTGTTTTAGTTACCGCCTCGGTTTTTTGTAGCAGCAAGTGCCTGCGTTTTCCCACACCTGTGCTTCGTCAGGTTTCGGTTCTGCTGTTTCCGCTTATTTTGCAGCCTCAACTTGCAGCCTGATATTTTATGGATACAACCGTACAAAAGGTGACCCTCAATTTTGAGAACACCGAAAACGCCTTCAAATACAAGTCGGACAAAGACCTGAAACAAGCCCAGTTTTTGTTTAGCAGCATGGGCTATCAGTGGTTGGTAGAGCTGGGTACCCGCATTACACCCTGGGCTATCAAAAGTGGTTTGCCTATAAAAGGCATCATCCGCAAAACCATTTTCAAACAATTTGTAGGTGGCGAAACACTCGAAGAAACCAAACCTGTGGTGGATTTGCTGGGGCAGCACCATGTACAGGTAATATTGGATTATGGCGCCGAAGGCGGACAGGAAGAAAGCAGCTTCGACCATACCATGCAGCAGTTCATCAACGTGATTGACTATGCAGGTACGCAGCCCAATATTCCTTTCATGAGTGTAAAAGTGACCGGCATTGCCCGCTTTGCATTGCTCGAAAAACTCGATGACTTCATGCATCGTTCTACCAGTACCTTGGTTAAGCGATATGAAGCAGCACTCAGCCAGCTTACCCCGCAGGAAAGGGAAGAGTGGAACCGGGTAGTGGCCCGTACAGAAAGCATTTGCCAACATGCGATGGCGCAAAACATGGGCGTACTCATTGACGCCGAAGAAACGTGGATACAAGATCCCGTGGATGCGTTGGTAATGCTGATGATGGACAAATACAACAAGGGCGTTTGTTTGGTGTACAACACGCTGCAGCTGTATCGCCACGACCGGTTGGCTTTTTTGCGCAGCATGATGGAAGCTGGTAAGGAGCGGGGCTTTGTGGTGGGTGCCAAGCTGGTGCGTGGCGCTTACATGGAAAAAGAACGCAAACGTGCCGAAGACATGGGCTATCCTTCGCCCATTCAGCCCGATAAAGAAAGTACCGACCGCGACTACGATGAAGCAGTACAACTCTGCATCGATCACCTTGACCAGTGCTCGTTGATTTTGGCTTCACACAACGAACACAGCAATAAACTGGCGGTGGATTTACTGCAGAAAAAAGGGTTACCCATTAACCATGAGCGGGTACATTTTAGCCAGCTGTTTGGCATGAGCGACAACATCACGTTCAACCTCGCTAAGGCCGGTTGTAATGTGAGCAAATACCTGCCGTTTGGTCCTATTGAAGAAGTGATTCCATACCTCATGCGCCGTGCTCAGGAAAACAGCAGCGTAGGTGGTCAAACCGGCCGTGAGCTCATGTTTATCAAAAAGGAAATCATTCGCCGTGGTGTGAAATAAGCATTTGCGCCTTTGTTGGTCGCCCGACAAACAAAGCAAAGTTGAAAGCTGCATATCATGTAATTACTACTTTCCCTGTTGGTCAGGCGAACAACAGGGGCAAAAAAATCCCGCCAACAAATGCTGGCGGGATTTTTTATGCTGTAGCAACAATGCGTGGGCGTTATTTTTTGAGTTTACCCCCACCAAACAACCGCATGTAGAGGCTTATTTGGAGTACACCGTTTTTGTAATCGGCGTTTTGAATAGCGGTAGAGTTGGCATCACCAATTTTTGAAACACCTACGTTGTAGCGGGCACCGAGTCCGAAGCCTTGTTTTTTACCTACAAAACCGAGACCGCCGGCTACGCTGAAATCGCCTGATTTCAGGTCTTCCTGGCTACTGTTGATGGTAACGTCGCCAGTACGGAAACCCACTTGCGGACCAGCTTCAAAGTAAAAGCCGCTGTTGGTAATGAACTTGGCCATCACCGGTACATTGAAATAATTCAGCTTCAGGTTTTCGGAAGAAGTGGAGTTTTCCAGCTTGGCACCTTGTGTGGAATACATGAGTTCGGGCTGGATGGCAAAGTTGCGGCCGAGATTGAAAGCAGCGTAGCCACCAATGTGAAAACCAACGGTTGCATTGGTTTCAAAATTGTTGACGGTAAGACCGTTGAGGTTGCTCACGTTGGCACCGCCTTTGAGGCCCAGCGATACTTGAGCTTGTGTTTGTGTGGCAGCAAGGCTCAGGATGGCAGCAACTCCGGCTGCGAGAAAGGATTTTTTCATAGAGGGTGAATTTGATAATGTGCTTTAAGTTAATACATGCAGGGTACAAACCTACAGCTGTCTGTATCGCCTGCCTGTTGGGGTAAATTATTCAAGTTTTGTGCCATGCGGCGTTGAGGATTTGCTAAATGCCGTTGATTGTCATAGCATTAACAATCATTTCGGAGAAGAGTTGCATTCTCCACATTCATTTCACGGGGTGGAGAAGCTTGGCTGCTGCCTGCCCGAAAGCAATAACTTGCGCCCATGCTACAATACCACGATTTACTCCGACATATCATTGCAAACGGCACCGATAAGCAAGACCGCACCGGCACGGGCACCCGCAGCGTATTTGGGTATCAAATGCGTTTCAATCTGGCCGAAGGCTTTCCGTTGGTCACTACTAAAAAAGTACACCTCAAGTCTATCATACATGAGCTGCTTTGGTTCATTAAAGGCGAAACCAATATTCAATACCTGAAAGAAAACGGCGTAAGCATTTGGGATGAATGGGCTGATGCCGAAGGCAACCTCGGACCGGTGTATGGCAAGCAATGGCGCAGCTGGGAAGGTGCCGACGGTCAAACCGTGGATCAGTTGAGCTGGGTGGTGGAAGAAATCAAACGCAACCCCGATAGCCGCCGCCTCATTGTGAGTGCATGGAATGTGGCCGACCTACCCAAGATGGCATTGATGCCCTGCCACAATATGTTTCAGTTTTATGTGGCCAACGGCAAGCTGAGCTGCCAGTTGTACCAGCGCAGTGCCGATGTGTTTTTGGGTGTGCCTTTCAACATTGCTTCTTATGCATTGCTCACCATGATGATGGCGCAGGTATGCAATCTGGAACCCGGCGACTTTGTACATACGTTTGGCGACGTGCACTTGTACAGCAACCATTTTGAGCAAGCCGAATTGCAGTTGAGCCGAACGCCATTTGCCTTGCCGCACATGCGTATCAATCCGGAGGTAAAAAGCATTTTTGATTTTACCTATGCCGATTTTGAGTTGCAAAACTATCAATGCCATCCGGGCATAAAAGCGCCGGTGGCGGTGTAGGTGTAGGAACGTTGATAGGTTGACTCGTTGATTAGTTCATTAGGAATAGGGATGTAATCAAGTGGTTAACTCGTCACCTCGTCAACAAGTCAACTCCTTAACGCTTCAACCATTCAATCAATCAGAAATGACAATCTCAATCATAGTAGCCGCCGCCGAAAACAACGCCATCGGAAAAGAGGGCAACCTCTTGTGGCACCTGCCCAACGACATGAAGTTTTTTAAAAACACCACCTGGGCTATGCCTGTGATTATGGGGCGTAAAACCTGGGAATCGTTGGGCAAACCTTTACAAGGCCGGGCCAATATTGTTATCAGCCGCCAGCCCGATTGGAAGGCCGAAGGAGCCGAAGTATGCGCCAACTTGTTTGATGCCATTGAAAAAGCCCGGCAGCTGCACACGAAGGAAATCTTCGTGATTGGTGGTGGTCAGATTTACAAAGAATCGCTGACGATAGCAGAACGGATTTACATTACCCGTGTACATGCCCGTTATGATGACGCCGATGTGTTTTTTGATGGGGTGAAATGGGACGAATGGCAGCTGGTAAAAGCTCAAGACTTTGCACCGGATGAAAAAAACAAACTGCCGCATACCATCGAAATTTGGGAACGCAAACAAGGCTAAGCCACAAGGATGTACAACGCTTTTCAGTTAGGCAAAAAATACCTGCAGTACTATTGGCATGCCCACAATGGCCAAGGCCACGGTGTGCATTCACCTTTTGTGTTTGAGTTCATCATCAAAGTGCTGAACGACAAAAAGGTATACAATTGCTATACACCCATTGAGCAATGGCGCCGCCAGTTGCTGGCCAACGAGCAGGTATTGACGATTCAAGATTTTGGTGCCGGCAGCCGAACCGGTGCTACCAAACAGCGCAGTGTGCAATCCATTGCTGCCGCTGCTTTGAAGCCGAAGAAATTTGCGCAACTGCTGCATCGCATGGCCCGTTTTTACGCCTGCAACAACATTGTAGAACTCGGTACCTCATTGGGCGTTACCAGTGCCTACCTCGCATCATCGCCGCATACAAAGCAACTGCATACGCTAGAAGGTGCTCCGGCCATTGCGGAGCTGGCGACACAATGCTTTCAGCAATTGCAGCTACACAACATCCATCAGGTGGTGGGCAATTTTGATGATACTTTTCCTGCATTGCTGCAGCAATCAGCGCCCATCGATTTGCTGTACATTGATGGCAATCATCGCTACGAGCCAACCATTCGTTATTTCGAACAGGCTTATCCGTTGTTGCATGAATATAGCATCGTGGTATTCGACGATGTGCACTGGAGTGCCGAAATGGAACAAGCGTGGCAGCAGGTAATAGCCGATGAACGGGTAACCATGACCATCGATTTATTTTTTATCGGCATCGCCTTGTTTCGCAAAGACTTTAAAGTGAAACAGCATTTCCCGGTTCGATTTTAATCAAAGCATCACATCGTGATGTTGCCAGAAGGTAGTTGCTGAAAATCGTTGTCGCTTACAAAGAACAATTCATACACGCATTTTGCTACACACAAAATGCTCATCATAAAAATGGCACCGTAATTATGAGGCGAACTGTGGTCGAATAGAAACGCCGAACCAACCGCCCCAATAACAACTGCAATATGAATAACTATTTGTCTTGCATCAAAAATGGCTGCATAGCTGTCGGGGCTGGCATAGTAATAGGCTTTGCTCATTAAAAAATTTTTGATGAGGTAAATGGACTGAACTACTACTGCCAATATCAACGCCAGATTGAATAGAGGATTGGCAAATGCCAGTGTTTGTAAAAATCCGGTATCTGTTTTATTTGGATTAGCGAGCAAACCAATAAATACGATGATGAATAGGGCATAAAACAAAAAAATGAATACCCTTGTCATCAGGTATTTGAATGATTTTTTTACGTTCCAATGTTTCAGTCCTTGTGTAAAAGGCATTGCCTTGTCGTTGCCTTGGCTCAGTAGAATGCGCAAGGCGTTAAACAATCCAATGATTAAAGTCTCTACCCAAAACAGCCAAAAAATATCAAATGGAATCCAGCCGTAAAAGGCTGCTCCAATGATAGGGATGGCGTTGAAACCAATAATAAATACTCTCGAAATATTTCCATTCATCCTTAAGCAATGTAAGTATAAGTATCAAATCAATAAAAATGCTGCTGTTGATGGTAGATATTTTCTAGTCAATGCAAATCCTGTTATTTCTCATGCCTGCTCGTGCCAAACCGCAGTAGCTTTCGGTATGCCAGTGAAAGTATTACGGGTAGGTTTGTTGCTTTCTTTTTATGCCTTTACCTCGAGTGGGGTAAACGGCAGCATGCTTTTGTAGCACAGATAGAATGGCAAATCATTACCCTGCAAAAAGACACCGTAAATACATTGATGCATCCTTTGGTGTTGCTGCCCTTTTTAGGACAGCTGCTGATGCTGTACACGGTGTTTGCCTCAAAGCCCCGCCGCTGGCAAACCCGCACCAGCATTGTGCTCATGGGTACGCTGGCGTTTATGGTACTCTTGGTGGGCGGGCTCAGCCTCCATTGGAAAATCATCCTCAGTGCGTTGCAATTTTGGATCATCGCGGTTTGGCTTTGGCAAAAAGAATGATTGCTGCTTTCTAAGAAAGCAGGATGATTGAATAAGAAAAAGATTTTCCTAAATCGTCCAGTCCACCAACTGGTTGGCCCACTCTGCACGGAAGGGGGTTTGTATACGGATGTAGTTGTCGGTATAGCCTTCCATCATGCCGCCTTTTTCATGCCCTTCAAACAGCACGGTACGGGTTTGTCCTTTGTGCTGTTCGGTAAAATATTGCTGCTTCATGTAGCTGAGGTTGCGCAATGTTTTGTTGCGGTCGTTGCGTACTGACACAGGCACCACATCAGCAATTTCCAAGGCCTTGGTATTGTCTCTTTCGCTGTACGTAAATACGTGCAGGTAACTTACATCGAGGCTGTGCAAAAAGTCGAAAGTCTCTTTAAAATGCGCATCTGTTTCGCCGGGGAAGCCCACAATCACATCCACACCAATGGCGCAGTGGGGCATCAGCTGTTTGATGCGGGTCACACGGTCGGCATACAGCTGGCGTTTGTAGCGGCGGCGCATCATACCCAAAATGGTATCGCTGCCGCTTTGTAGGGGTATATGAAAATGCGGCATGAATGCACGGCTTTGTGCTACATAATCAATGATCTCGTCGGTAAGCAGGTTGGGCTCAATGCTGCTGATGCGGTAGCGGCTGATGCCTTCCACCTTATCCAGCGCTTTTACCAGGTCGAAGAAGTTTTCTTCGTATTTGAGGTTGCCATCGGGGCCTTTGCCAAAGTCGCCGAGGTTGACACCGGTTAGTACAATTTCTTTTACGCCTTCGGCAGCCAGCTTTTCGGCATTGGCTACCACGTTAGCCACATTGTCGCTGCGGCTTTTGCCCCGGGCCATGGGGATGGTGCAAAAACTACAGCTGTAATCGCAGCCGTCCTGCACTTTTAAAAAAGTACGGGTACGGTCGCCCTGGCTCCAGCTGCTGTTGAAGCCGCTCACGGCCTCAATATCGCAGCTGCTGATGCGGGTGCTGTCGCCCTTGCTCAGTTCGGCTATGTGTTTGGTAATGTTGAATTTTTCGGCAGCACCCAGAACCAAATCAACGCCGGGTATGTCGGCTATTTCTTTGGGCTTGAGCTGGGCGTAGCAGCCGGTAATCACCACCAGGCTTTCGGGAGCTTTGCGCTGTATGCGGCGCACCAGTTGCCGGCATTCTTTATCGGCATTGTCGGTTACGCTGCAGGTGTTGATCACGTACACGTCGGCCACATCGGTAAACTCCCGCTTCTCAAAACCGTCGGCTTCAAGTTGACGGCTGAGGGTGGAGGTTTCCGAAAAGTTGAGCTTACACCCGAGGGTGTGAAAAGCAACGGTCTTCTTTTTGGTAGCTGCCAGCATAAGGGCGGCAAAGGTAAGCGGATGAAAGCAAAAGGCTTAAAGCAGAAAGCAAAAGGCTTAGGGCAAAAGGCAGAAAGGTCAAAGCTTAACGAAGCCTTCAACAATCCTCTGCGCTTCTCTGTGTAAACCTCCATGTCCTCTGTGGTAAAAATCAGACATCTGACATCAGAAATCAGCCATATTTTGCAGCATGTCTGTTACCCGAAAGAAAGCCAATCGTTTTGCGCCGGTGCTGGCGCTGGTGCTGCTGGGCATTGCCTGGCTGGTAGTGCGCCAGTGCAACCCCAACGGCACCGATCCAAGGCCCACCACCCGAAAAGAAACGACCCGCAATACATCCAACAGCGACCAGCGGGGCCTCAACCGTAATCCTTCACAAATCAACTACAGCAAGCATGCCCGCTGCCGCATGGAGTGCCGCCACATTACGCAGGCCGAGGTAAAAGACATTTTGCGTAATGGCGACATCAACTACAAGAAAAGCGACATTGGCAACCGTAGCGATTGCAACCGTAAATATGCCGTGGAAGGCCGAACCAACGATGGCCAGCGGGTCCGCATCATTTTTGCTCCTTGTGCCGATGAAGTAACCGTGGTAACAGTGATTGACCTGGGGCAGGAGTGGCCCTGCAATTGCGACTAATTGCCACGGAAAACCGACTTGTTTACAGGCGGTTTTGCATCAATATGCTTTCTATTGAATTTTAACGCCCAACGGTGGGTAAATATGTATTCGCCATAGCGGCCATTAACTATATTCGCCACCACTTTAAAACCAACGAGCAGCCCGAGGTATGCCCGGGCTGTAAATGCTAATCTGAATTGATATGAAGTTTAACCGGTTGAACAACGTTGTAGGTTGGATCGTGTTCCTCATTGCCAGTGCCGTGTACATTATGACTGCCGAAAAAAACGGCAGCCTGTGGGATTGCGGTGAGTTTGTAGCCAGCTGTTTCAAGTTGCAAATTCCACACCCGCCGGGTGCCCCCATGTTTGTACTCATCGGCCGTTTTTTCATTGTGCTGTTTGGCGATGATCCGGCTACTGCCGCCAAAGCTGTCAACATCATGAGTGCTCTGGCCAGCAGCTTTACCATTCTCTTCCTGTTTTGGACCATTACGCACTTTGCCCGCAAACTGGTAAATCCCGTGGTGGAAACCATTACCCAACCACAAGCCCTCACTATTATGGGTGCTGGTGTAGTAGGTGCGTTGGCCTATACTTTCAGCGATTCATTTTGGTATAGCGCCGTAGAAGGCGAAGTATATGCGTTGAGTTCATTTTTTACCGCATTGGTATTTTGGGCCATGCTCAAGTGGGAGCATCAGGTAGATAAAGATGCCCGCACCGATGCAGGCACCGGCCATAGCAATGCCGACCGTTGGATTGTGTTCATCTTCTTCATGATGGGCCTCAGCATTGGCGTTCACCTGCTCAACCTGTTGACCATCCCCGCCATTGTGATGATTTATTACTTCAAGCGGTACACCGTTACCAAGTGGGGCACATTCTGGGCATTTGTGATTGGTTGCGTTATTACTGGTGTGGTACAAAAGTTTGTGATTCAGTACAGCATCAAAGGCGCTGGACATTTCGATATTTTGTTTGTTAATGATTTTGGCCTGCCTTTCTTCAGTGGCTTCACTACCTTCTTTGTATTGCTGGCGGTGGCTATTTGGTTTGGCTTGCGCATGGCTGCCAAAAAAGGCTGGTACTATCTGCGTTTGGGTTTGTGGTGCCTCACCTTCATGCTCATTGGATATTCTTCTTACCTCACCACCATGATTCGCTCCAGCGCCGACCCCGGTGTGGACATGTACAATGTAGACAACCCTATGAGTTTGGTGGGCTACTTGGGTCGTGAGCAGTATGGCGATTTTCCGTTGGTATACGGACAAGTGTTTACTGCACAAAGCCGCAACACCAGCCGCGAAGAAGGTGCCATGCGGTATCAGAAAAGCAAAGACAAATACATTGAGCTGGGTAATGATGTAAAAGAAGTGTACGACCCGGCTGATATGATGTTCTTCCCCCGTGTGTGGGACCGCAGCAACGATCAGCAGCATGCCAACTACTATGCCGATGTGCTGGGTATTGGCCGCACCGATGATCCGAAAATGCAGAACCCCGAAACCGGCCCCTACGAACGCCGCCCCACTTTTGCCGATAACATCCGCTTCTTCGTTGGTTATCAAACCTACTGGATGTACCTGCGCTATTTCATGTGGAATTTTGCGGGTAAGCAAAACGATATTCAGGGTGTGTATGCCAGCAACGTTCGGGACGGCAACTGGATTACCGGTATCTCTTTCATTGATGATTTGATTTATGGCCCGCAAAGCGCCATGCCCGAAACCATCAAAAACAATAAGGCTAACAACAAACTGCTGGGCTTACCGCTCATTCTGGGTTTGTTTGGTTTATTCTTCCAATACTATCG
Source organism: Phnomibacter ginsenosidimutans (assembly GCF_009740285.1). Lineage (GTDB taxonomy): Bacteria > Bacteroidota > Bacteroidia > Chitinophagales > Chitinophagaceae > Phnomibacter > Phnomibacter ginsenosidimutans. Next base: position 2,479,322 of record NZ_CP046566.1, on the reverse strand, counting down.
TCACCGCAAAGACTTTTTGGTAAACGGACTGTTGTTCTTCTTTACCGGAATGGCTATTGTAGTGTACCTCAACCAGGCGGGCAATCAGCCACGTGAACGTGACTATGCATATGTGGGTAGCTTCTATGCGTTTGCAGTGTGGATTGGTTTGGCAGTGCCAGCCTTTGTATTGCTGGCAAAAGAAAATGCGCAGAAACTATTACAGAAAATATTGATTGGTGCCGGTGTTATTTATCTCGTGGCTGCTATGAGTGCATCAATAGGAACCAGTGATGGTAAAGCCTTTGTAGGAGTTGCCTTATTGGGTGTGTTTGGCACAGCAGTTGTAGCGGGTATTTTCTATCTGGTAAAAGCCTTGAAATCAGAAAAGACCATGGCCACTGGTGCCATCGCCATCACTTTGCTGGCAGCACCATTGTGGATGGCAGCACAAGAGTGGGACGATCATGACCGGAGCAACAAAACCATGGCGCCAGATTTGGCGGTGGATTACCTCAACAGTTGTGCCCCCAATGCCATCCTCTTCAGCTTTGGAGATAACGATACGTATCCGTTGTGGTATGCACAAGAAGTAATGGGTATTCGTCGTGATGTGCGGGTCATTAACTATAGCCTGCTGGGTATCGATTGGTACATCAACCAGCTGCGTTACAAAGTGAACGAAAGTGATGCCATGGATGTGATTTGGAGCCCCGAGCAAATTGAAGGCGACAAACTCAACTATGCATTCTTCGAACCACGTCCGGGTTATGAAGGCGCACAAAACCTGTACAGCATTATGAAAGACTGGATTGGCACTGCCGACTTCCAGAAAATGTACAATGCACAGGGCGAATACATTCCTGTTTACCCCAGCAATACCTTCTATGTACCTGTAGACAAAGCTGCAGTGGTTAAGAATGGTACCGTAAAAGCAACGGATGCAATTGTTGATACCATTGCCTTCCAGGTGCCCAAGCAAGTAATGCTGAAAAATGATCTCGCTGTGTTGGCTGTGATTGCTGGCAACAACTTCAAGCGTCCCATTTATTTCACCAGCAAGTTTGATGAGCTGGGCTTCCAAAACTACCTGCGCCGCGATGGTATGACCTACCGTTTGGTGCCTGTAGCCAACGAAGAAGTAAACACCGAGTGGGCTTACGAAAAAATGATGAAGGAATTTAAGTTTGGCAATGCCGAGAAAGCCGGTGTGTACTTCGATGAAGAAAACCGCCGCCACCTCAATAACCTTCGTCAGGCTTATGCAGATGTAGCGGTAAGCCTTGCCGCCAACGGCCAAAAGGATAGTGCACAAAAACTGCTGCAGCGGGTAGACCAAATGATGGACAGCACCAACATGCCTTATGGTTTGGCCAGCCGTTATGCATTGCACAACCAAACCAGCCTTATGCTGATGGAAGCTGCTTACCGTGCCGGTGAAGAAAAACTGGCCAAGAAAATTGGTGCAGCTGTTCGCAAAGACCTGACCGAGCAGATGGCCTATTTTGCTGCCATTGGCGACCAGCGTGCCGAACGCATGACACTGGAAGTACAGCGTACCCAAATGATGCTGCAAATGCTCGACCAAATGGAAGAAGTGTTGAAACGCAACAATACGCCGGTGGTAGAAGGTCCGGTAAAAATTGGTGGCGATACCAACGCTCAGCCAGCAAGTAAATAAGGAATCATCATGCCACCTTATAGCAGATACCCGCAATCTTTTGCGGGTATCTTTTTTGTAGCAATAGCCAATGTATATCGTTATTCATTTTCCTGAATGCGACAACCATTCACCCGCTGCCGTGTTAAATTGTGGTACCTTAGAAGTAAAGCAAGCAACATGAAGGGGCATCGGTTTTTGAAGTTTGAAGAAGGCGCAGAAGGGAAGAGCAAGTTTGATCAGTTGCTGGATATTTTTATGCAAATGCTCACCTATACCAATGGCGATGTAAGTGAGGCATTGAACTGGATGAATGAAATAGACCGCAAGTTTGAACTTACCGATGCCGACTATGGCATGGGCGATTTTATAGAAGACCTGAAAGACCAGGGGTACATTGCTGAAGACCCGGAGAAAGGCTCCATCAACATTACACCTAAAACAGAACAGGGTATTCGCAAACGCAGCCTCGAAGAAATTTTTGGTAAGCTGCGCAAAACGAAGTCGGGCAATCACCAAACTTTTAAGCCCGGCGTAGGCGATGAAATCAATCCGGAAACCAAACCCTTTCAGTTTGGCGATACGCTGGAACAAATAGATTTTACTGAGAGCATTCGGAATGCACAAATCAATCATGGCATCGAACGCTTTCAAATGCATGAAGATGATTTGCATATCCGCGAAACGGATTTCAAAACGCAAACATCTACCGTGCTGATGATTGACATCAGCCACTCCATGATTTTGTATGGCGAGGACCGCATTACGCCGGCCAAAAAAGTTGCCATGGCATTGAGTGAACTCATCACCACCAAGTATCCGAAAGACACATTGGATATTGTGGTGTTTGGCAACGATGCATGGACGGTGGAAATAAAAGAACTGCCTTATCTGCAAGTAGGGCCTTACCACACCAACACCGTGGCAGGTATAGAGCTGGCCATGGAACTGCTGCGCAAAAGAAAAATCCGAACAAGCAGATATTTATGATTACCGATGGTAAGCCTACCTGTTTGAAAATCGGGAAGCGGTATTACAAAAACAGCTTTGGTATTGATAGGAAAATTTTCAGTCGTTGCCTCAACCTGGCAGCACAATGTAAGAAGCTGAAAATACCGATCACTACATTTATGATTGCCACCGATCCTTATCTGCAGCGCTTTGTAACAGAGTTTACAGAAACCAATAACGGTAAAGCTTTCTTTGCATCACTCGACAATCTTGGCGCTTTCATTTTCCGTGATTTTGAAAGTGGCAGAAGGAAGACACTGTATTAGAATAGTTGATAGTTGTTAGATAATAGTTGATAGGAAAGGCACTGAAGAATTGCCATCTAAAAACGAACAATAGAGAAGTAGTTTAAGTGTGTAGCACAATGAAATAAATCAGAAATCAGACATCGTACATCAGACATCATTATGAGTAACCATCCCAACATAGCCACCATTGGCCAACTCAAAGCCAGCGGTTATCAACCTAAGAGCATCAAGCAAGAAATCAGGGACAACCTGATTCAGAAAATACAGAATAAGCAAGAAACTTTTCCCGGCATACTGGGCTATGAAGACAGCGTTATTCCGGATACGGAAAGAGCCTTATTGAGTCGTCACAACATACTGTTTCTTGGTTTGCGTGGCCAAGCCAAAACCCGCATGGCCCGTCAAATGATTGATCTGCTGGATGAATACATTCCCGTTGTGGCTGGCAGCGATATCAACGATGATCCGTTGAATCCGCTGAGCAAATATGCCCGTGATCTCATTCATGAAAAAGGTGATGACACGCCTGTAGAATGGATTCATCGCACCCAACGCTATGGAGAAAAACTCGCCACGCCCGATGTAAGTGTGGCCGATTTGATTGGTGATATCGATCCATATTAAAGCAGCCAACCTTAAATTGAGTTTTGCTGATGAACGGGTGTTGCACTACGGTATCATTCCACGGAGCAACCGATGCATTTTCGTGATCGACGAACTGCCCGATTTGCAAGCCCGTATACAGGTAGCGTTATTCAATATTTTACAGGAAGGCGATATACAGATTCGTGGTTTCAAACTCCGCTTGCCGTTGGATATTCTGTTTGTATTTACCGCCAACCCAGAAGATTACACCAACCGTGGCAGCATTGTTACACCGCTCAAAGACCGCATTGAGAGCCAGATATTGACGCACTATCCTCGCAGTATTGAAACGGCATTGGCCATCACTGAACAGGAAGCCGCCATCTTGCCACAGCAAGCTGAGAAAGTAGCCGTAAGTGATTTGGTAAAGCGATTGATTGAGCAAATTTCTTTCGAAGCCCGCAGCAGCGAGTTTGTAGATAAGAAGAGTGGCGTGTCTGCACGACTGACCATTTCTGCATTGGAAAATGCCTATAGCACGGCAGAGCGTCGGGCCATTATTCACAACGAACCCGCCACACAAGTGTGGATTAGTGATTTGATTGGCATCATTCCATCCATCACCGGCAAAATAGAATTGGTGTACGAAGGAGAGCAGGAAGGGCCATATCAGGTGGCGGTAAACCTGCTAGAAAAATCGATGCGTTCTTTGTTTGTGCAATACTTCCCCAATCCGGATGCGTTAAAAAAACGCCGCATTACCGGCAAGCCTTCGCAGCAAGGCAAAGAAGAGGAAAATCCTTACAAGGCCATTGTGAACTGGTTTGATGCCGGCAATAAAATTGATTTGTTGGTAGATGCCAGCGACCGCGAAAAAATGAATCAACTCTATCAGGTAAGTGGGTTGCATGCATTGGTGACCAAAATGTTTAGCCGCAGCAACGAAATGGAAACCGCTTTGCTGATGGAGTTTGTGCTGCATGGATTGGCATCTTACTCACTCATCAGCAAAAAAACACTGGATGGCAAAATTGAATTCAAAGACCTCATGGGCAGCATGCTCAACTTTGGCGGCAACTTTGATGACAATGAGGATTTGTCGGAGGAAGATTTCAATTAGGTCAATGATGTCAATGAATGAATAAGTGAATGAAATCACTAATGAAAATCCCCGGTACTGCCGGGGATTTTTTGTTTGTGCTATCGTAGCAGAGTGTTGTCGGGGATTTGCTGGTAAAGCGAATGAGTCGCCTTTTCAAATGCTGTAATCCCAATCCGTTATTTACTTGAAGGCAGGCTAATTACATCATACACATTGTTGCGGATGTTGTCGGCCATCTTGTCCATGGGTAGGTCGTTAGTATCGGTACCAAATGGGTCTTCAATTTCTTCGGCGATCAACTCCAAACTGGCCAGCACATAAAAAATAAACACCACAACGGGTATGGCTATCCAGCCAAGGGTAAATGCAAAACCCAACGGCAATGTGGCCACATACACAGCAATAAATTTTTTGATAAAGCTGCTGTAGGAGTAGGGAATAGGTGTGTTTTTAATACGTTCGCAGGCACCACAAATATCCATCAGTGATTGTAGCTCTGCATTCAATGTAATCAGTTGGTCGCCGGAAATGAGCTGTTGCTGATACAGTAACTGAATTCTTTTTGCAAAGCCAAACTAAACTGCAGCGGCATGTGCTTGTTGCGGTCGAAGGCCGCCAGTTCCGGATGTTCTGTTTCATCCAATGCATAGCGGGTGCTGTCTTTTTGCAAATGCAATTGCAGTTCTTTCGGAAAAAGGCCCAACATTTTACGGCAGTAATTGCGGTTGTCGAAATCATCGGCAGGTAGCATGCTATCCAGTTTGATAGCGAGATTGCGGCAGTTGTTGACGAGGGCTCCCCACAATTTACGGCCTTCCCACCAACGGTCGTAGGCACTGTTGGTACGAAACACCAACAGCATCGAAATGGCAAAACCCAACAGCTGGTGCATGATGGGAATATTTTTTACATACGCCTGATTAGCCAGCTTGAGGTAATGCATTTCCAGCCAGGCAACTGCACCAGTGTACAAGGCCAGCAGTAGGAGCATGGGCAATAGTTTTCGAAACGTATCGGCCTTGTGAAATTGAAACAACGGTTTCAACCAGTCTTTCGAATTGTAATACTGCATGCTGCAAAGTAATGGGCCTACGGTTTATACGAAATCAAATTGCTGGCCATGCCATTAAAAATGAAGACATGAAAAGGCAACACACTGTACCAGTATAGTCGGCCCCACACACCCTTGGGGCGAAACGTGGCCGTTTGTCGGAGGTAAAGTTGGTTGTTCTTTTTCATGAGCTTGAATTCGAGCCATGCTTCACCGGGCAATTTCATTTCTGCAAAAAGCAAGAGTCGTTTTTCTTGCTTGTCGGCAATGAGTACCCGCCAAAAATCGAGAGCATCGCCGGCATTAATGTCACTTGGATGAGTGCGACCCCGGCGAAGGCCCACACCACCCGCCAGCTTATCCATAAAGCCACGAATGCGCCAAAGGAAATTGCCATAATACCAGCCCCGCTTGCCGCCAATGCTCCAGATATTATCGAGCACCTGTGTTTCGTTATTGCCCACTTTCCGCCATTTAATGTCGTTAAAACAACCGTGCCTGGGCACTTCCACCTGCATCATCAGCTGCGGCGAAGTATTGCTGGCGCTAAAGGAATCTATCCAACTGCTAATCACCATGTGTTGTTCAATGCGCTGAAAAGCCATGGTAACGGCTGTTGTATAGGGGATGAGTTCAATCTGCAATTCTTCAGCCAGTTTATTGGGACTGGCAATCACATTCACCTTCATGCTATCCACCAGATTTTTAGCCAGCGGGTAACTGGTAGCTGTCACAAAATACAGCCAGTAGCTCGACAGTCTTGGTGTCATGATGGGAACGGTGATGATGCTGCGCCGTAGTTTACGTACAGCTGCAAACTGCAACAGCATTTGCTTGTAAGTGAGTACATCAGGCCCGGCAATGTCGAAGTGTTGATGGTAATATGCGGGTTGCAACATTACGCCGCACAAAAAATGAATGACGTTGCGGATGGCAATGGGCTGGCACAACGTGTTGAGCCATTTGGGAGCAATCATCACCGGTAATTTTTCAACCAGGTCGCGGATGATTTCGAAGCTGGCACTCCCCGAACCAACAATGATGCCTGCCCGAAGTGTAGTGAGTGGTACAAGGCTGCTGCCCAAGATTTTTTCTACCCGTAGCCGGCTTTCGAGATGGGTACTCAGCTGCGTTTCATTGACAATACCACTCAGGTAAATGATTTGCTGACACGCAGTTTGATTGATGTAATCGACAAAATGTTTTGCCGCGGCACTTTCACTCTGCGAAAAATCGCCGTTGGCACTCATGGAGTGCACCAGGTAAAAAGCGACGTCAATTGGCTTGGGTAAATGCGATAGCGATTCGGGTTGCAACAAGTCGGCTTCATAAATGTGCATGCGGTCGTGTGCATTCGCTTCTGCAAAACGGGCCGCATTCCTTACTACGGCATGTATGCTATGCCCGGCTTCGAGCAATACCGGAATCAATCGTTGCGCAATGTAGCCGTTAGCACCCGTTACCAATATTTCCATTGGGGTAAGTTACCGCATTTCCCCACAGCATGGGGTTGAAATGATGGGACGCGGATAGGCAGGATGGAACGGATTTTCGCAGATATCAAAAGATTTCTCCGTGCCCTCCTTAACTCTGTGTGAAATAATTGCCGAAGGCAAAAGCTCCTACAGTCCGAACGGATATGTTTCATCCATCAAGCCACTCACTGGTAGCGTCCGTTTTTCGGCACTGCTTTGCAAGGCCAATTCAATGATGCGGATGGTATTGTAGCCATGAGCTGGTTTTTCCCGCAAGGGGGCGCCATGTACAATGCTGTTGTACAAATTGCGGTAGTAGTCGCCAAAATTGCCCGCCATACTGGGCAGCAATTGCCGGATAACTGTTCCGTTTTGCTCGGTGTGTAGCAGACCTTCCATACCTGTAGGCTCCAGTCCCCAATAATTGCCGTTGGGCAAATGACCTTCTTTCAACAAGGCTTCCTGTGGGTCGTCGCCGCTTTTGATGTAAGAACCAAGGGTGCCATGCAGCATATATCGCGGACCCATTTCCCGAACCAGCATGCCCGATTTCAAAATGACACGGGCAACATCATAATCGAGGCGGATATCAAAATAGTCGTCGATGCGGGCATGGGGGCGCTGCATTTTTACCGTAGCCGTTATTTCTTTCGGCAAGCCAAACAGGCACAGTGCCTGATCGATGAGGTGGGAGCCGAGGTCGTACAGAATGCCGCTACCGGGTTTAGGCTCTTCTCGCCAGGCATTGGCTTTGGCCTCGGGGCGGTACCGGTCGAAGTGGCATTCGTATTCATGCACCGACCCAAGTGTTTGCTGCTGCAGCAATTGTACAATGGTGCGGAAATCGCTGACATAGCGACGGTTGTGGTACACACTCAGCACGGTGCCGGCCTGTTGAGCCGCTTTTACCAACTGGCGGGCTTCATCGCTGGTATTGGTAAAAGGTTTTTCCAACACCACATGCTTTCCGGCAGCAAGTGCTTGCAGGCTGTAGGGGAAATGCGTTTCGTTGGGCGTTGTCACCACCACCACATCCACGGCTTGGTCTTTCAGCAAATCATCAAACTGGCGATAGGTAATGATGCCGGGATACTTGGCAGCGGCCAAATCAGTCCGGCGTTCTACCACCGCATGCAGCCGAAAACCGGGAAGGGTAGTTACAAAAGGGGCATGAAATACCTGCGCCGACATGCCAAAACCTACAATACCAACGTTGAGCGTTTTTTCCATGGGGCCGAAGTTCGGAAGTTCCTGGGTTCACAAGTTCCACAAGTTTTCGAGTTCACAAGTTCCAATGTTCCAGGGTTCCAAAGTTCAAGAGTTCTCAAGTTCCAGAGTTCCGAGGTTCCAGCGTTAACAAGTTGGAATCTGCAATGAATAGCAATTGAATCAGACATCCTAAATCAGCAATCGTACATCAGAAATCAGATATCGCACATCAGACATTAGATATCGTACATCAGAAATCAGAAATTGTACATCAGACATCAAATTTCCACTTCCACCCAGGTATGGTCGGCCAGTAGCTTTACGGCAGAAATGAACTGTTTGAATGGACCGCTGCCACCCCATTCTTTTGGGCTCACCAGACTAAGCAGGTGATTGCCGTCCTTCTTTTCGTACATGTAATAGGTTTGGCCAATCACCGGCTGAAAACTAAGGCGGGCATCGTAAATCATCAGGGAGAGCTCCTTGCGTTTGCGCAACTCCTGAGCCTGTTTGGCCAAAAGTTCAATCTGCTGCCGGATTTGATCCAGCTGCATGTCGGTTTGCTGCTCCATGGCCAGCAGGGCCTTGTGTTTGATAACGCCTTCTTCGGTGGGCTTAATGGCGACACTGCCCACGGAGGAAGCATAGGGCAACACACTCATTTGCTTGTGGTACATCTCCACGTTGGTAAACGGAATGCCATCGGGTTGGATGCCGGTTTGTGTAATTTTCAGGTAGCCATTGGGCATAATCTCCTTCACAACGGTCAGTACAGTTTGCTCCGCCTTCTGAAACTGTATTTCCAGACAGCTGGCATTTTTGAATTGCCCCAGTACACTGTCGGCCAAATCCTGATTGTCGAAAGGGTGCCACTCACCATCCGGCGTAAAACGGTATTCGCTATAGAAGGCGCCGTTGTCCTGCGCCACCCAGTTGGTGGTTACAATCAGCTGGTGCTGCTTGTTGTCGGTTTCCATTTTGTAGTTGCCACTCTTTGGGGCCATGCCAAACTGGAAATCACATTTTTCAGGAAAGAGTTGCCACGCAGCTAGAAAATTATATGCTTGAACCATGACTTGTGTAAACAGTATCCATCTTGTTGACAATCATTGTTTTAAAAAAGATGTCGAATTCGATGGTAAATGAAAATGATGCTATGAAACCTGACTAGATGATTGTTTTTCCGGCCACGGTATATAGGTTACAATTTCCTCCAGGTATTGTTTGTCGGTTTCGTCAAAATGGTTGAGCAATTCACTGTCAACATCCAGCACCGCTAATACTTCTCCCTGCTTAATGACTGGCACCACAATCTCACTTTTGCTGGCACTGCTGCAGGCTATGTGTCCGGGAAATTGCTCTACGTCGGGTACAATCAGCGTCACGGCCTGTTGCCAGCTGCTGCCACATACGCCACGGCCTTTGCGGATGCGGGTGCATGCTACCGGTCCCTGAAAGGGGCCGAGAACCAGTTCCTGTTCGCTATCAACGGTGTAAAAGCCCACCCACCACCAGCCAAATTGCTCCTTGAGGGCGGCGGCTACATTGGCCAAATTGGCGACCAGATTGTTTTCACCTTCCAGCAACCCTTTGATTTGAGGAATCAGCGCCTCGTATTGTTCGGCTTTGCTTCCTTTTATGATGGTTAAATCCTCTGCCATTGTTTTATTTTTTGCCGGGCAAAGGTAGGCGCAACAATGTGGATCTGGCTAATCCTGTACCACGAGTGTGCTGGCAATCATATCGTGTAGGGCCTGTTTTTTCTCAGTCCATCCGGCCATCATATAACCTATTGCGAGAGTAATTGCGGAGAGGTATTGTGCAAAATGCCTACCGATTGCTCGTAAAAATGAAATGCGTTTTCCTTCCAAATCCGTCACTTTTAAACCGAGCACCCTTTTGCCAAGCGTACCCTGCCAGTTAGAACTTTCAAAAATGGTGTAATACAAAAAGTTGAATACCCATTCAGCGTCGATACCGAGAGTGTAATTGAAACTTTCAGTCCACTCGTAAATGGTGAAAGAAGGAAGGTTTTCAATGCTGCCTAGGGCAAGATTAACTACGATCAAAATAAATAAGTCTATAATGACGGCGGCAAAACGAAGCCAAAATCCTGCAAAGCGTACGGAAGTTTCTTCCACAAAGGGGGCAAGAAAGTCTTGCTGAGGGGTGCTATTGGGTAAGGATGTTTGCATGTGCTGAATTATGTTTCGAGCAATTTAATAAATGTCAATAGCTAATGTTTGGTAGGGTAGAAATAAAGGACAGTCCTGCCTGTGGATGACTCAGCAAACCCTTGCTGCACCTGAATACTACTGTGTATAAGTCGTGAATAAAATCGAAAAATTGGGGGAAGATTTCCCTGCATAAATTAACGCCAACGGGTATTTTTGGCAACTTGCCCCATGTGGAGCCTGGGCAGCCAGCTGCCCAACAATACTGATTCAAAAAAAGGAGTTACTGTGCGTCTTAAAAGTTTGGAAATCAAAGGGTTCAAAAGTTTTGCTGATAAAACCGTTGTCAACTTCGATGAGGGGATTACGGGCATTATCGGGCCCAATGGTTGTGGCAAAAGCAATATCGTAGACAGCATCCGCTGGGTAATTGGTGAGCAAAAAATCAGCAACCTGCGTAGTGAAAACCTCGACAGCCTGGTGTTCAACGGCTCCAAAAGCCGGAGTGCCAGCGGTTTGGCAGAGGTGAGCCTCACCTTCGAAAACACCCGCAACCTGCTTCCAACAGAGTTTAATACAGTAACTATCACCCGTCGTTTCTACAAAAACGGTGATAGCGAATACCGCCTAAACGATGTACAATGTCGACTCAAAGACATCCACAACTTGTTTTTGGATACCGGTGTTTCTACCGACAGCTACGCTATCATTGAGTTGGGCATGGTAGATGACATCATCAAGGACAAGGACAACAGCCGCCGCAAGATGCTGGAGCAGGCCGCTGGTATCTCCATTTACAAAACACGTAAAAAGGAAGCCAAATTGAAGCTGGATGCCACCGAACAGGATCTGGCCCGTATTGAAGACCTGTTATTCGAAATTAACAACCAGCTGAAAGCACTTGAAAATCAGGCAAAAAAGGCGGAAAAATATTATGAAATAAAGAAGGACTACCGGGAGGTAAGCATTGAACTGGCCAAGGCGGCGCTGGAAGGATTTCATGTACAGTACAAGGAACTAAACGAGCAACAGGCAACCGAAACCGACAAGCGGACGGAGCTGGAGGTAACCATTGCCACCGAAGAAGCTGCTATTGAAGCCGACCGGCTCGGTTTTATTGAGCAGGAAAAAGCCCTGCAAAGCATGCAGCAAGCTTTCAACCAGATGCTCCAAAACCTGCGCCTGAAGGAAAATGATAAGAATTTGGCCCAGCAACAGCTCAAGTTTTTGTCGGAGAAAGAAGAGAGCCTGAAAGACTTTTTGCAGCGGAGTGAAGGCCAGCTCGAAAGCCTGCGGGATGGCGTACTGCACACGCAGGAGCAAATGGCCGACGAAAAGGAAAAGCTGGGTGGCATTCAGCAGCAGCTGGATGAATTGAAAGCCATACTGGAAGAAAAGCGGTCGGTGTACGATGCCCGCCGTGCCGAACTCGATGAAAGCCGGTCTTCACTCCAGGGCCTGCAGCGTCAGCAATTTGATGCTGAAAAGCAGGTGGCTGTGGCCGATACTTCTATTGCCAACCTGCAGCGCAGCATCATGCAATTGCAGGATGAGCAGGAGCAGCGGAAAGCTGAAATACAAAAAGTAGAACGCGAAAAAGAAGAGCGGGAAGCCGACGAAAGAGATAAGAAGCAGTTTTTGGAGCAGCTCCGCCAGCAGCATGAGCAAACCAAAGAGCAAATTTTGGCCGGACAGGGCGAAATGGAGAAGCTTCGCAGCCAGCTGATTGAGGAAAACCGCAAATTCGACCAGAAGAAGAATGAGTTCGACCTGCTTAAAAGTCTCATTGACAGCATGGAAGGCTACCCCGATTCGGTGAAGTTTTTGCATAACAACGCCAACTGGAATCACCATTCGCCCATTCTTAGTGACATTATTTACGTAAAAGAGCAATACCGTGCCGCGGTTGAAAATGTGCTGGAGCCCTACCTCAACTATTATGTAGTAGGCGACCTGAAAGAAGGTATGCAGGCGGTAAACCTGTTGGATGCCAACCAGAAAGGCAAGGCCAACTTCTTTTTGCTCGACCAGATCAATGCTTTTGTAGAAAGCGACCGCCGCAATACCAATACGGCGCATGGTCTGTTTTTGCCCGGCGCCATTCCGGCCATGGATGTGATAGAAGTGGATGCCCGCTACCGCAACCTGGCCTTACACTTGCTGGGAAATGTGTTCATTGCCGAAGACGAATCGGTGCTGGAAAACAGCAGCGGCCATATTGTGCTCGAAAAATCGGGCAAGTATGTAAAGGGAAAATACACCCTGACTGGCGGCAGCGTGGGCTTGTTTGAAGGCAAGAAAATTGGCCGGGCTAAAAATTTAGAAAAACTGCAGAAAGAAATTGAAAGTCAATCGGTAATAGTAGACGACCTGAAGCAACGAATAAGCAAAAAACATGCGGAAGTGTTGGGCTTCAATGAGCAGTTGAAAGAAAGTGCCATCCGCCAGACCGAGCAGGAAATTCTGCAACTGACCAATGCGGTATTTGCAGCGCAAAACAAACGGGAAAACCTGCTGGCTTCACAAAGCAGTGCTACCGCCCGCCTCGAAAACTTCCAGCTCCAGCTGCTCGATCAGCAGGAAGCTATTGCTGATGTGCGAGAGAAACTCACCGGTCTCAACGATGAGCTGCAGCAATTGCTGGCCACCATTCAAACCCGGGAAGACTTTTACAAACTGGCAGAAGCTGAATACCAGCAGGCTGCTGGCCAATACAACGAGGGCAACCTCAACCTTACCCGCCAGCAGAGCAAAATCAACTCGCTGGAGCAGGAGCTCAACTTTAAGCAGCAAGCAGGTATTCAACCTCGAAAAGCAGATAGATGAAAGCACGGCCCAACTGAGCCAGGCGGCAGAGCAAATGATTAGCAACCGCGATAACCTCGAACTGCTGAACGAGGAGTTGTTAGAACTGATGCGGAAAAAAGAGGAAGACGAAAAAGCCCTCAACGAAGCCGATCAGGCCTACTACAACCACCGCAACCAACTGCAGGAGCGGGAGAGTGAACTCCGCCACAAAACCAAGGCCCGTGAGCACATCGACCACCTCCTCAACGAAATCAAAGACCAGTTGAACAACCTGAAGCTGCAATTGGCGGGTATGAAGGAACGCCTGGATGTGGAGTTCAAAATCAACATTGAAGAGGTTATAGACCAGCCCCGTAACAGCGATACAGCACAGGAAGAACTGCAGGCGCAGGTGGACCGCATGAAGAAACGCCTCGAAAACCTGGGTGAGGTAAACCCAACGGCCATTGAAGCCTTCCAGGAAATGAAGAAGCGCTATGAATTCATTCTGGAACAGAAAAATGACCTCGTGGATGCCAAGGAAAGCCTGCTGCAAACCATTCAGGAAGTGGAAGCTACGGCTAACCAGCAGTTCCTCGATACCTTCAATCAGGTGCGGGAAAACTTCCAGAAGGTATTCAAAGCCTTGTTTACGGAAGAGGACACCTGCGATATGATTCTGGAAAATCCGGAGAACCTGGCCGAAACCAGCATCGACATTTTAGCGAAGCCTAAAGGCAAGCGACCATCATCTATTACCCAGCTGAGCGGTGGTGAAAAAACACTGACAGCTACGGCACTGCTCTTCGCCATTTACCTCATCAAGCCGGCGCCGTTCTGTATCCTCGATGAGGTGGATGCCCCACTAGATGACGCCAACGTAGGCAAGTTCACGCAGATGATCCGCAAGTTCAGCGAGAACAGCCAGTTCATCATCGTGACCCACAACAAGCAAACCATGGGTGCGGTGGATGTGATTTATGGTGTGACCATGCAGGAAGCAGGGGTTAGCAAACTGGTACCGGTGGATTTCAGGAGCCTCAATTAGGGAAAGAAAGAATAAGAAACAGAAAATAAGAAATAAGAATGTCGGGGGAATTCTGAATGCTGAATTCGGAATGAAGAAATCATGGACAGCTAAAGGCTTTGTGCTTCTTTGTTCATCCGTTGCGCCTTCGTGGTTCAAAATCCTCCATTTTCCTCAGTTTGTACTCCTTTGCCCTGTGGTCACAAAACTTTGTGGCGCTTCGTGTCTCCATTGTGCCTTTGTGGTTCAAAAGCAATTTGTATTTCCCCACAGGGCTTGTTTGCAACGCCCATCTGCTTTTATTTTTGCAGCATGCTTGCCCACGAATACATTTTTCTCGTCAGTACACTGGCCATGGATGCCCGATAGCATCCTGTTTTTGCCAGCCCCGTTGTAGTGGGCCGTTTTATTGTATTCTCATTTCACTGACTGATTCAAAACTGTATTGTTATGGAAACTGCTGTACAAAGCCGTTTGCAGGATGCTGCCATCCACGATTTTTTGCCCCTGCAGGGCACCGATTACGTTGAGTTTTATGTGGGTAATGCCAAGCAGGCCGCCCATTATTATATGAGTGCTTTCGGGTTTCAGGCGCTGGCCTATGCTGGTCCCGAAACCGGTGTAAAGGACAAAGTGAGCTATGTGGTGCGCCAGCACAAGCTCACCTTCATGCTCACCACGCCCTTGCGGGCTGGTAACCCCATTGCCGATCATGTGTACAAGCACGGCGATGGCGTGAAAACCCTGGCGCTACGGGTAGATGATGCGGCCGATGCCTGGCAGCAAACTACCAGCCGCGGTGCCCAAAGCTACCTCGAGCCGCAAACCCTCACCGACGATGCGGGTACTGTGGTGCTCAGCGGCATTCATACCTACGGCGATACCGTGCATGTATTTGTAGAGCGGAAAAACTATTCCGGTGTATTCATGCCCGGCTTCCGGGCGTGGAGCAATCCGCATTTTGCCCCCACCGATACCGGCCTGCTGTACGTAGACCACTGCGTGGGTAATGTGGGCTGGAACCAAATGAACAAGTGGGTGAGCTTTTATGAAAATGTAATGGGCTTCCGCAATATCCTCAGCTTCGACGACAACGATATTTCTACCGAATACTCTGCCTTGATGAGTAAGGTTATGAGCAACGGAAATGGCTTTGTGAAGTTTCCCATCAACGAGCCGGCCGAGGGCAAAAAGAAAAGCCAGGTAGAAGAGTACCTCGAATTTTACGACGGCGAAGGTTGCCAGCATGTGGCTTTGGCTACCAACGATATTGTAGCCACCGTTCGGGAACTGCGCAGCCGTGGCGTGGAGTTTTTGCAGGTGCCCACCACGTACTACGATGACCTGCTCAGCCGTGTTGGCCACATTGATGAAGACCTGGAGCCGCTCAAAGAACTGGGTATATTGGTAGACCGCGATGATGAAGGATACCTCTTGCAACTCTTCAGCAAGCCCGTACAAGACAGACCCACTTTATTCTTCGAAATCATACAACGCAAAGGCGCCAAGAGCTTTGGCAAGGGCAATTTCAAAGCCTTGTTTGAAGCCATTGAAAGAGAGCAGGAGGCGAGGGGAAACTTGTAAGCAATTGGCTGATTAGCTAATGTGCTAATTAGCCAATTTGAAAATATGCAAATAATCTTTCACTTCAACAACTTGACTATATTCAATAAGTAGTTAAGACGCGTGTTGATGTGCTAATGAACGGAGTCGGTCAATCTTATTGATTGTAGCTCCAAGCATTAGCACATTGGCATATTAGCTAATTGGCTAATTGTTCAATTGTTTTGCCATCCGCAATGAATGTTTGAGGCTGCGGGTGGTGCTGCCATCGCTGTGGGTAAGCACGATGTGTTGAACGCCCTTGCATTTACGCTGCACATTTTTGAGGGTACTGTAATAGGCGGCTGCGTTGGCATCGCCCATGTAGCCCAGCGTTTCATTGTCAAGCCCTTTGATGAGGCAGCCTCCATACAACAATTGAGCATCTTTAAACCACACCACAATATTATCGGGGGTGTGGCCTTCGCCGGGGTAATAGGTTTCAAAGCGGTGTTGCCCAATCATAAATACAGTATCGTTAGCCATGAGGTGTGAGGCCAGTGGTTTGTTATTTTTTCTGCTCCAGCCATCCGTTTGCACAGTGGTGTAGGTAGCAATGCCTTTGCTGTTGAAGTAGTTGAGGCCGGCGGTTTTATCGCTGTGCCAATGCGTGGCAATACACATCACCACTGGTTGCCGGTGCCGGGCCATGATGCTGTCCAGCAGGGGCTGGCACTGGGTGCTGTCCCAAGGTGAATCGAGCAGCACCACGCCTTTATTGGTTACCACATACATGCCATTGGCCGGAATGTATTTGCCTTCGTACAAGTTGTATGTGGTGTAGCTGTAAAAATCGCCGGTGATGGATGTGATGCGGAGTGGAGCATGCTGTGCATGAAATGACATGCTGATGCTACAAAGCATAACTATCAGGCTAACTATTGATGTATTGCTGAGTATGGACATGCTTAAAAAGTGAATGGTATGTGTAAGGGGGAAGTATTCTGTATGGTCTGTACATGAATCATAGATAAAACAATATCGCCATTGAAGGTAATGTAACCAGCAATGGCGATAATGGAATTTAGTTGTTGAAGCGTATGTCAAACAGCAGCAAGCTAATCTACTGTAGGCGTTTGCTTATGCAACAGGATAGTCGGTGAAACCAACAGCATCTGGCGTGTAGAAGGTATTTGGGTCAGGTTTAGCCAAAGCAATGTCATTGGCTAAACGGTTTACCAAATCGGGGTTGGCAATGTAAGGTGAACCAAAGGGAGATCATGTCTGCTTCATTGTTACCCAATACAGCTTCGGCTCTGTCCTTGGTATAACCACCATTACGGATCAGTACATTGGAGAAGTTTGCCCTGATGTCTTTCAGCAGTTGTTGACCTTCTTCAGAAGCCAGTGAAGCGTAATCAATTACATGCAGGTATGCAATGTTCAGTTTGTTCAATTCAGCGGCGAGGTAAGCATAGGTTTCCGCAATTTCAGCATACAAAGGCATGCTGTTGAATTGATTGTATGGTGACACACGTACACCCACTTTTTCGAAACCAATAGCGTTGCCTACTTGCTTGGTTATTTCCAACAGGAATTTTGCCCGGTTGGCAACAGAACCGCCGTATTCATCTTCACGAACGTTGGTGCCGGCGTTCAAGAATTGCTCAATCAAATAACCATTTGCGCCATGTATTTCTACACCATCAAAACCTGCTTCAACAGCGTTTTTTGCAGCAGTTACAAAATCAGCAATTGTTTGCTCGATATCGGCAGTGGTCATGGCTATTGGCAGCTCCGTCTTTTGCATGCCTTGCGTATCGGTCCACATGTCAGCATCTGCGTTGATGGCAGATGGCGCCAACAACTTAGCGCCGGGTTGCATATTGGCACTGTGGCCCACTCGGCCTACGTGCATCAGCTGGGTGAAGAATAAAGTCTCGGTTTGCTTGGTATCTGTGGTTACCTGCTTCCAGCCTGCAATCTGTTCGGCAGTAAAAATGCCCGGCATACGGGCATAGCCCAATCCGTCAGCATTGGGTGATGTACCTTCTGAAACAATGAGGCCGGCGTTATTTCTTTGCGCATAGTATGTGCCCATCAATGTGTTTGGTACGTTTCCAATGGCTCTGCACCGGGTCATGGGTGCCATTGCCACCCTGTTTTTCAAAGTCAATCCGCCCTTTGTAAGAGGTTTCAATAAATGCAAATTGCTACTCATGATGATTTTTGTCTTTAAGTTGCAAATGTAGATTTGTACTTTCGTAAAAGATGGTACTGTCTAAAAAGTAAGTGTAAAATGATTGCCAAAAAAATCACTTCCACCCATAGCCTTAATCAGATGCACGTTACCGAGTGTCCTGTTTCATATACTATCAATATGATTGGTGGCAGGTGGAAAACGATTATACTCTATCACTTGCGTAATGAACCATTGAGATTTGGCCAGTTGAAAAAAATGATTCCCGCTATTACAGAAAAAATGCTGGCACAACAGTTGAAACAGCTGGAACATGATCGGTTAGTTATACGAGAAGCCAAAGAAATTGTACCGCCTCACGTAGAATATTTTCTGTCGGAGAGTGGCAAAACATTGCTACCCATTTTAATGTCGATGGCCGAATGGGGGCGCATACACAATCCCAATATCAAAGACTGTGCATCGTAGCTGCTTATTTACAACCTGATAAGTAAGTGGCCAATCGGTGGTTTCGAAATATAGACGCAGCATGCATATTGCTTTGAAAAAGTCAAATTGAAACCGATAGGAGTGGAAAGCATGTTTCTCCTGGAAGTGATTAAAACCTTGAAAGGATCGTACAAAGCAGCAATTGGGTTCACAGGAAGGATTCTATAGTCAAGCGCCGGGCTCATGTACCCGGTGCTTGTTTTTTATACTGCCAATTGCATTGAGTGTGTCCTATTCTGTTCTTAATGGATGCTTATTCAGCACTTACCGACTCGTAATAATTTGGCAGAATGGCCTAACCTCCTGTAAATTCCATTTTCAACAATCAAGCATTGCTTCAATCATGAAAAATCTTCGTGTCCTGGTATTGTCACTATTCTGTATTTGTGCTTTTTGGGCTGTTGCTCAAAACGCTGGTATGGCTTTGAAATATGGTAAATACACTTGCACCGCCAGCAAATACAGCAATGGTTTTTATGAATATATTCCCCGTGGTTCTTTTGTGCTGAATAAGAATGGAACCTACACCTACCTGGGATTGGAAAAGCCCAGTCAAGGCAAGTTTACTGTCGATAAAAAAGGAAATATCCTTTTTACTGGTGGCTACCTTGACAAAGGCAAGGCTGAGAAAATTGACCGTCCCGACAAGTACTTCCTGGTATTCCCTACTATTCCAGACAATCGATGGACCTGCACTTGGGTTGGCAAATAATAAGGCTATTCTATACCGGTGTAGAATGGTAAAGCAGAAACGCACAGCAGGCGTATTGATACGCTGGCTGTGCGTTTTATTCATGAACCATGTAAGTGTTGCTTGATGCGTCGGGTATTTACACTTTCACCCCAAACAAATAACCCACTACGGCCGACAGCACCATGGCAATGGTACCCCAAATGGTAATGCGTAATACCGATTTGAAAATGCCGGAGCCACCGGTTTTGGCTGCAATGCTGCCTAATACAACCAAGAACACAATGGTGAATCCATAGAGCCAGTATTCCATGCCTTTGACCGGTGCAAACAATGCCACCAGCATGGGCATTACACCACCAACTGTAAATGCGGCGCCAGAAGCAAAGGCCGCCTGCAACGGATTGGCCTGGCTGATTTCATTGATGCCCAACTCATCCCGAACATGTGCCCCCAAAGCATCCGCTTCAGTAAGCTCTTTGGCTACCTGCAGTGCAGTTTCCTTTTTCAAACCCCGCCTTTCATAAATCTGTGCCAGCATCTGCATTTCTTCTTCGGGCATTTTTTCCAGTTCTTTTTTCTCCCGTTCTATGTCGGCGTGTTCAATATCGGTTTGCGAACTCACCGATACATACTCACCTGCCGCCATTGATAATGCCCCCGCAACCAGGCCGGCCACAGCGGCCAGCACAATTGGCTCCCGGCTATTGCTGGCTGCAGCTATACCAATGGCCAAACTGGAAATAGAAATGATGCCATCGTTGGCGCCGAGCACTGCTGCCCGCAACCAATTGCTACGGTGGATATAATGACTGTCGAGGTAATTGTCGATGGTAAGCATAACAAAATCATTTACAAGAGAAAATGCCAATAACACTTTTACAATCGCATGAAGTTACGATAGCATGCTGTAAGATGGGGCTGTATCATTTTTCCCCCGACTTGCCAAAGCGGTGCAAAAGCCTGCTACCCGGTTGGCGATTCCTGTAATTTTGCCCCGATATTTTCGTTTTGGTATGTCAAACGCAAATCGCATGCAGGGTGCAAGAATGTTGAACAGACGTAAGGGATGGATGGCAGTAGTGTTGTGCACTGTTGCCACGCTGCTGTATGCGCAGCCACCACAGCAAAAAGACTTCCTCAGTTTTCAGAAATCGTTTAAGCGGGTAGGCCTGGCTTTCGAATCGAGAGAAGAAATGCTGCGCAAAGAGTTTGCGGCCAAAGGATTGACCTGGCCCGCCAAGTACATGTACATCCGTTCATTTAAGTACGATAGCCAGCTGGAAGTTTGGGTAAAAGGCGATAAAAAAGAAAAGTACCGCCTCTTTAAAACCTATAAGGTTTGCGCCTTAGCCGGTGGCCTCGGACCCAAACGCTACGAAGGCGATTACCAGGTGCCGGAGGGTTTTTACTACGTCAATGAGTTTCGCCCCAATAGTAGCTACCACCTGGCGTTGGGGGTAAACTATCCTAATCCCAGCGACCGCATTTTGGCCGATCCCGTAAAACCCGGCGGAGATATTTATGTGCATGGTTCTTGTGTAACCGTGGGTTGCATTCCACTCACCGATGCCTTGATTGAAGAGCTGTATGTGTTGGCAGCGTTAACCAAAAATGAAGGACAGGATTATATACCCATTCATGTAATGCCGGTGCTGTTTAAAAAAGACAAGAGCAAAGAACTGCTGGAAAAACAACTGGCAGCGCAGCCCGAATACAAGCCCATGGCGGGTATTATGGAAAAAGTGTATTACTACTTCAACACGTATAAGCAGCTGCCCACCATCATGATCGATGCCAAGGGCGAATACATGATGGCGCAAGAGTTTACGATTCCTAAAAAAGTAATACCACCGAAGTTTAAAGAAAACACCGAGCCCCGCCGCAGTGCAGCCCGTACCGTTACGTTTGGCGAAAATGATTTCTATCCTTACGTGAATACGCAGCCGAAATTTCCCGGAGGCTTACCGGCCTTTCAAAAGTTTATTGATCGAGCTGGCTGCAGAGCTGGCCGACTTTATGCCCGAAGAAGGCGCCAAACGCTTGTTTATTGATGTTGATTTTGTAGTGGATGCCAAGGGTAACGTGGTGAATGTAAAGCCCGGCACCCGTGCCAACAATGAAATGAACAACCTCATCATCGACCGCTTTGAAGCCATGCCGGCGTGGGCGCCAGCTTTGCGGCAGGATAAGGCTGTGCCCATGAAGCTGGTGCAAAACATTATGGTAGAAGCCAAGCCCAAAGCTGCTGTGAAAGCTGAGGAAGAGGAAGAGTAAGTTGGAAGGTTTGTAGGTTCTAGTGTTCACAAGTTCCAGCGTTCCAGCGTTGAACTATTTTCTTCTTTCAGTCACTGTTTGGTATTGATGCAGCAAATCATTCTTCTTTTTTACAACACAAACTGCACCGTTTCTTTTGTTTGTTGCATGAGTATGGGCTGGTGTTCGCCCAGCATACCGGCAATAATGCTGTCGTTGTAATGACGAATGGTGGTGAGTGTCAAATCTTTTTGCAGCATCACGTTCAGCCATGCTTCGGCTTTGGCAGCTATGCGTTGCAGCTTCTCTTCGTTCTGATCGAAAATGGCCAGAAAACGAATGGCGCCGTTTTGCGTCAGGTTGGGTTTTATTTTTTCTTCTTCAAACAACTGGTACAACTGGCCTACAGAATGTTCGCCAATAAAAGAGTAATCCCTCGACATAAATTCCAGCAACACTTGCTGTGTTTTCTTCACAATAATCGGCGGCAAATCTTGGGCTCTTTTGCGGGTAATAACCGTGCCCGGTAAGCTGGCATCTAAAAAGCATTTTACCTGTAGCGGTATTTTCTTTTCGTACAGCGGCTTAATGGTTTTGGGGTGAATCACCTGTGCGCCATAGTACGCCATCTCAATCACTTCTTCATAGCTCAGCTCATGTATGGGCATGGCATTCGGAAATTGTTTGGGGTCGGCATTCATTACCGAAGGCACATCTTTCCAAATGGTTTGGCTTTCGGCATCGAGCATGTGGGCAAAAATGGCGGCAGAAAAATCGCTGCCTTCGCGGCCAAACGTGGTGCTTTCATTATCAATGGTGCAGCCAATAAAGCCCTGCGTAACTACAAGTCCGTTACTCTTTAGTAAGGGTTGCACCTGATGCTGTACCTGCTGCAGGCTGGCATCCCAATCCAGCGTGGCTTCCCGAAAGTTATTGTCGGTGCGAAACACATCCCGTACATCCAGCCAGGCATTGGCCATCTTTTTTTCTTTCAAGTAAAAAGAAACAAGGGTGCTGCTCAGGAGTTCGCCAATACATACCAACTGATCGTAGTAGTAATCAAATTCACGTACCGGTTTATCGTGCAGCAACCATTCTGCTTCTGTAAAAAAATCGTTGAGCTGTGCTACACATTCATGATAGTGAAGCACCAGCAAATACTTGGCGGTGGTGAGGTGTTGTTGTTTTACCTGATCAAACAATTGCAGGGCATCGGCATTGCGTTGTTCAAAAAAAGCTGCGGCTACTTTTTCCAGTGCATTGGTGGTTTTGCCCATGGCACTAATCACAATAACTGAAGGCCGGGCTAGGGCGGTGGCAATGATGTTGGCAACTTGTTCAAACCGCTCTACCGACTGCAAACTGGCGCCGCCAAATTTATGTACCTGCATGATGTTGATATCCGTTGTCTGTATAAATGAAAATAACAAAAACTTGCCGCAAATGTACAGGCTTGCAGTCACTGTGCTGTGTGTGCTGTACACATTAAAACAGGAAAGTTATTCCCTTCAATTGCTGTTATTTTGCCGGAGTCGGCCTTTGCATCTTGCAGTTGGTTGATGTGTATTAAAACACTTTTTTCATGCAGGCATGCATGGCCTGCTATCCCTTTTACCAAAACCAAAAAAACACTGCATATGACCAACTCCCGCAAACTCATGACGCTTGATGAATACACCATTCAGGAACTGCGCAATTTTCCGCAGGCCACGGGTGAATTGAGCGGTTTGTTGCGGAGCATTGGCTTAGCGTGTAAGCGCATCAATGCCGAAGTGAACCGTGCAGGATTGGCCGACATTCTCGGTGCCGTAGGCATAGAAAATGTGCAGGGCGAAGAAGTACAAAAGCTGGATGATTTTGCCAACAATGCCCTGATTGATATGCTCAACCATAGCATTTTTTGTGCGGGTGTGGGCAGCGAAGAAAATGATGATATTGTGGTGTTCAACGATGCCATCAGCAACAATAGCAAATACGTGCTGCTGATGGACCCGCTGGATGGCAGTGGCAATATTGATGTGAACGTGAACATTGGTACCATCTTTTCCATTTTCAAACGGGTGTCGCCACTGGGACAGCCGGTTACGCTGGAAGATTTTTTGCAGCCCGGCAATAAAATGGTGGCCGCCGGCTACGTTATTTATGGCAGCAGCACCATGCTGGTGTATGCCACCCGCCGCGGTGTCAACGGATTTACCCTCGACCCCCGCATTGGTGAGTTTTGCCTCAGCCATCCCAACATGCAGTGCCCGCCACAAGGCGTGTTTTACAGTGCCAACTATGGCAACTACGGCAAGTTTAGCTCCGGTGTGCAGGAATACCTCAAACGCTGCGAAAGCAAAACCAAAGAAGAGGGCGGCCCTTATACTGAACGTTATATTGGTTGCATGGTGGCCGACATTCACCGCAATCTCATCAAAGGCGGCATCTTTATGTATCCCGGCACCAGCAATAAGCCACAGGGCAAACTGCGGTTGTTGTACGAATGCAATCCGCTGGCCTTTATTGTACACCTCGCCGGCGGTATGGCCAGCAATGGCGTACAGCCCATCCTCGATATCAAACCCTCCTCCTTGCACCAGCGCATGCCCCTTTTCATTGGCAGCAAACTCATGATGGAAGAACTGCTGCAGTGCCTGCAGGAAAAGGGTTGATGGTTGATAGAGAGTGGTTGGTAGTTGGTGGTTGATGGGAAGACGGGAGAGATGCTGGATGACAGATGTTAGATGTTAGGATGCATCCGTGCAAATCCTAACTCATCCGTGCAAACCCGCGTCCCAACGTATTAGATGTTGGATGACAGATGTTATATGATAGAAAAAAACAGCCGTGCAAATCCTTACTCATCTGTCGCAGGCCTCCCGGCATGTGACGGGATGTTACTCGGCAAAGAATAGAATCCACATCGAATGATTACCGCCCTTTCAAGGCTTTGCAATAGTCTTCAAAATAATCTGTGCATCTGTGGCCAAATTATTTTGTTGCTGTCCCATCCTGTCGCAGGCCTCCCGGCCTGTGACGGCTCATTACTCTGTTGAGAATATAAACCACATCGAATGATTACACTCACTTCAGGGCTTTGCAATAGCCTTCACAATAATCTGTGCATCTGTGGCCAAATTATTTTGTTGCTGTCTTAGTAACACATCAGTCACAGGCCGGGATGCCTGCGACAGTTATACTATCAGCGAAAATCCATACCCATCCGTACAAATCCGCGTCCCATCTTCGCGTCCCAACAAATCCGCGTCCCAACAAACCCGCATGCCGCTTTTTCCCTATTTTGCAGCGGTCACTTGGCGCAGTAGTTCAGTGCCGGTAGCGAACCACTTGTTCCCATTTATGCGTACCATCATTTCCGTTGCCAACCTCACCAAATCCTACGGCAGTTTTGAAGCCGTCAAAGGCATTTCATTCGACGTGCAGGAAGGCGAAATATTTGGCTTGCTCGGGCCCAATGGCGCCGGCAAAAGCACCACCCTCGAAATCATGGAAACCCTCCGCTCCAAAACCAAGCGGCAAGGTGATGATTGACGGGTTCGACCTTGATGCACAGCCCAACGAAATCAAAAAAATCATTGGCGTACAGCTGCAAACAAGCGGCTTTTATCCCGGCCTCAACCTTACCGAGTTGGTAGAAATGTTTGCCGGTCTCTACAACCAAAAAGTAGACCCCATTACCTTGCTCACCGAGGTAAACCTGCAAGACAAAGCCAAGGCCAAATACAAGGAGCTGAGTGGCGGTCAAAAGCAACGCTTTTCCATTGCCACCACTCTCATCAACAAGCCCCGCATTATCTTTTTGGATGAGCCCACCACCGGCCTCGATCCGCAGGCCCGCCGCAACCTGTGGGATTTGGTGAAGCGCATCCGCAGCGAAGGCACCACGGTCATCATCACCACGCATTACATGGACGAAGCCGAAGTGCTTTGCGACCGTGTGGCCATTATGGATGCGGGTACCATCATCGCCATCGATTCGCCCGATGCCATGATTGATAAACTGGTAGACTCTGGTTTTGAACGCATCCGCGAAGTGAAAAAAGCCAATCTCGAAGATGTGTTCATTCAACTCACAGGCCATGCCTTGCGGGAAGACTGACACAACACATATACACAACCGATAATTTTAAATACCACAATGAAAAAACTGTTCCTTTCTGCCGCCGCCACGCTTGTACTGGCCGGCGCCATGGCGCAAACCAAGCCTGCGCCCAAAACTCCCGCCAAGCCAGCTGCCAAACCAGCGGCTAAAACCACGCCCGCCAAACCCGCTGCTGCCAAGCCGGCACTGGTGCTCAAAAACGGCCTCGACAGCCTGAGCTACGCATTGGGTGTGCTCGATGGTGGTTTCTTCAAACAGCAGGGCATTGATAAGCTCAACTACACCGCACTGCTCGAAGCATTCAAAGCAGTGATTGAGAATAAAGAACCTTTAATGACTCCACAAATGGCAGATCAAACATTGCGTCAGAAGTTGCAGGAAGCTGCACAAAAGAAAATTCAGCCCACCATTGATGAGGGCCTGAAGTTTTTGGCTGAAAACAAGAAGCGCCCCGAGGTAAAAGAAACCCCCAGTGGCTTGCAGTACGAAGTGGTAAAAGCCGGCACCGGCCCCATGCCCAAGGATACCAATGTGGTGAAAGTGCACTACACCGGCACCCTGCTCAACGGTACCAAGTTCGACAGCAGCCGCGACCGTGGTGAGCCGGCGCAGTTTCCGCTCAACGGCGTTATTCCTGGCTGGACCGAAGGCGTACAGCTGATGCCTGTTGGCTCTATCTACAAGTTTTACATTCCGTATCAGCTGGCCTACGGTGCCCAGGGCATGCCGCCCACCATTCCCGGTGGTTCCATGCTCATCTTCGAAGTAGAACTGCTCGATATCATTTCCGGCGGCGGCCAGTAAGGCACTACCATACATTTATGCAAACAGCAGGCGCCATGGTGCCTGCTGTTTTAGTTGGTAGTTGGTAGTTGGTGGTTGGTAGTTGGTAGGTTGGAAAGTTGCTGCCCTGATCCCGATGGCTATCGGGATGTCGAAGGGCAAGAAACAAGTATCGTAGTCAGTCGTCCCAATTCATCATTCCTAATTCATCATTCCCCATTCCCCGCAAACTCCACCATCCACTCAATCCCAAACTGATCCCGGAACATGCCAAAATAAGCACCCCAGGGGCTTTGGTCGAGGGGCATTTCGATGCTGCCACCGGCCGATAAGCCATGGAACAACCACTCGGCTTCTTCCTTACTAGTGGCGCTGATGACAATTTTACTGCGGTGCTCCCTTTCATTTACCGTGCCCAGCATTTCGGGCACATCGTTGCCCATCAGCAGGTGCTGTGGACCAATGGGCAAGGCAATGTGCATGATTTTATTGGCCTCATGGTCGGCCACGGGAAAACCGGCACCGGCCATGTCTTTAAAACGGACCAGGCTGCTAAAGCTGCCGCCAAATACCGATTGGTAAAAAGTAAAAGCCGCTTCGGCATTGCCATTGAAATTGATGTGCGGATGTATGGCCGGCATATCGTGGTTGTTTTGGTGATGGCTAAAACTAAGCCTTGCTTGCCGGAAAGGAAAAGGGGAAATGATGAAAGGTGAGGGGATGACTGTCTTTGGATGAATCGCTGTTCGGGATTTGTAATCCCGAACATATTGTCGTTTGGATTTGCGGATTACAAATCCGCCGATACGGCTTCGGGATTGCAAATCCCGAAGAGCTGGGAGGGGATGACTGTCTTTGGATGAATCGCTGTTCGGGATTTGTAATCCCGAACATATTGCTGTTTGCATTTGCGGATTTCAAATCCGCCGGTACGGCTTCGGGATTAAAAATCCCGAAGAGCTGAATTTGAAAGCCTAAACATCTGGTTATTATTTATTTTTTAATCGACGAGTGATATAAAACAATCTTTCAGCCAAGAAAGAATACAAAACAATATTTAAGAAAATACCAATTGCATACAAATCAGAATCCTGAAAAGTATCCCAGAAAAGTGTGTGTGTTGGAAATCTGATAATTGAGAATAAAGCATAACAAATATTGGCACTAATAGAGGATTCTTCTTTGGCTGACATTAGTCCCACAAATGACACAAATCCAAGTATTGATAAGATTAGTCCTGTTAAAAGAAATATTTTGAAATGAATTCGAGTCTTCACTTTTAGTTGCATTTGTATACAGGATTACAATATGGGCGATGCAGGAACTTGCTGTGTGCTGTTTGCCTAGTGTTGCAGCTGGTTAAAGATACGAATACACATTTCTTGCTTTGCTGTTCGGTCTTTGCCATCCCGAACATATTGCTGCTTGCATTTGCGGATATCAAATTCTGAAACGTCAGTGTTATTCAATTTTTGTCATAGCTACAAATTGGTTCGTTGGACTATTACATGTAACTGGCCTCACCAATGCTCTTTTCGTTCCTTTCAACCACATATACTGATAAGATTTACAGTTGCCGCTAAATCGTTGTGTGGAGTCATTAAAAGTAAAAGCAAGAGTCGTTTTGTAAATCTTCCATGTTCCGTCTACATTTGGTTTTTTCGTGTCATTGCCATTCGATGGAGTAAGATCGGCAGTTGCGTCAATTAAAATAAAGCTGTTGTCAGCATGTATATAAAGTGTATCTGTTTTTGATACTTGCCATTTGCCAATCACATCTGACCTTGAAAGTCTGCAACTTGTGGTTACGAGAACAACCAACAGTATTTTTAAAACCAGATTACCGGGGCCTGCCTTTGAATTAGAAAAAGTCATAAAATAAATAGAAGTGAAAAGAGTGATTGTAAAACTCGAACTAAGAACTGTAGTTACCAAGCTTGTGCGATGTACAATCACTGATTGATTGTCTGTTAAAAATCCAACTCCAAAGTATTTACCGTCTTCGGGCTGCCAATAAAAGTAACGAACGATAGGTTGTTGAACTGTTTTTTGGGCAATGCTGTCGAATTGACTTTTAAACCATTCGTTCTTTTGATTGTGAGTGATCGTTTGTTGCAGATGATCTTCTAACTTGCTGTAAAAGGAGAGTGAAACATGAACAACTGCTGTTGAAGCATAATCACCAAACTGGTCTGGGAAACTGGCTGTTTTGTAAAGTATCTTGCCGTTATGAGGAAATTCAAGTCCTGTAATTTCTTTGAAATCTTCTTTATAAAAATCCTCGCCAGGGTATACTGCTGTGTACAAGATATAAACTAATGCAGCCGATGGTAAAAGCGAAATCATTCGCAGCCATTTGTTTTCAGTTCGTAGAGCTATTTGCTGGTATAAAAATTTGCTGACTAGCCATACCGCCACTAAGAGTATTATCAGTACGATTATGATTAGATACATGTTTGAAATTGTGTGATACTAGTCGCTGTTCGGGATTTGCCATCCCGAACATAATTCGGATGGCAACTATCGACGATACACTGAGAAAGGTTAGGATGTTGTTTAAGTCTTTTTTACAACGGTTAGTATTACAGGTGTTTCTTCCATGAGAAACAAGTAACCTCCATTTGCTTCTTTCACAATGATTCCCATCAATAGTCCTGGAGTGCCTTTAGATTTTCGCTCCATTACCTTTATGGTTTGCTTCTTTATATCGAATTGTCATACTGCATCTTTTATGGATAGGTCTTCATCGGGACTATCGAAAGAAAATGAGTTATTGGGTTTAAAATGAAATGTAGACTTCAGAAATATGGCATTCAGCTTTGAAAAAAATTGTTTCGCCTCTTGCTCAGCATTTGGCGAAAGCTCAACCTTAATTATTTTCCAATCACCAATAAAGTCTTCCGCTTTTTGTGCGTACATCAAATTGGAGAATAATAAACTAACGGCTAAAAAAAAATGCACTACGGATTCTTAGATAACTATTCATCTTGATACAAGTATTTAGGGCCTTCACTGTTCGACATTTGCATCCCGAACATATTGCTGTTTGCATTTGCGGATTTCAAATCCGCCGATACGGCTTCGGGATTGCAAATCCCGAAGAGCTGGAGAATAGTATTCCGTCTGCCGACAACCGCTACTGATTAAAAATATTTTGATGAATTTATGTACAAAAGTTGATTGTTGTTCGTCTGCTTGAAAGGAAGTTTGGATCGCTATTAGCTGATGTTACAATGTCTTGCCCAACTTGCATAAAACCCAATGTTACATGCCGTTCTCGGTATGCATATACTCGCAGCAAAAGTAATGAGCTAGCCAGAAGTTTGTCAGGCTACTTGTCAGCTAGTCAATGCTCTAAGCATAAAAGTCAGTGTCCCACATGCTCTTTCGATGTCTTTTAATTTGTTTTGTAAGGTCGTAAGTTTTAAATAAGTATTTGTCCAGGAGAAGAGTCCAAGCGGCAATAATATAAAAAGTAAATAAGCAGGAACTCCCCATGTGTAATACTTAAAGTCGGCCTTCGAAATATCGGGAATATCATACAATTTCTCCTTTATCACTTTTGTATCGCTATTAAAAGGCAGCTCCGAAGAATAGTCTTTTATCGATTTAAGCAGATTACAATAATTGTCATAGTCTATGTCAGCAGAAATTATACTGGGATAAAAAATCAAGTCTGTGAATCGTGACTCAATGAATTTAGATATACGAGTCGTGTCGTTTGAGAAATTAGACAAACTTATGTTTAGCTTTTCTAGTTGTGTCATTAGGGTTAAGTTGTCTGTCGTTAGGATGGCATGTATCACATAAACATATGATACTGTTTTCAAAAAAGGCCTAACGAAACATTATTGATTATCAACACTATTCTATTTGGCCTTTTGTATTGTTTATTAGTACAATCCACCCGGATATACAAAATGTATTGTCACTCATTTTTCCCAACCCTTCCCTTACATTTACTACATGGACCCACGTTATCCCATTGGCCAGTATGCGCCACAGGCTTTTTCGGAGGCACAGCTTCGTGAATGGCTCATTGATATTGCCCAGCTGCCCCAACTGTTGGAGGCAGCCATCGAAAACCTCGATGCAGCGCAGTTGCATACCCCTTACCGCAGTGGCGGCTGGACGCTGCATCAGGTGGTGCACCATGTATGCGATAGCCACATCAATGCGCTGTGCCGCATGAAGCTCACCCTCAGCGAAAACAACCCCACCGTAAAAGCCTACGAAGAAAACGACTGGGTACAGATGGCGGATGCACAACTGCCCGTCAACAATGCATTAACGTTACTGCATGCCCTGCACCAACGCATGTACGTGCTGCTGCAATCGGTTACACCCGGGCAGTGGCAAAGAACCTATGTTCATTCGGCCACGCAGCAGCAACATACGCTCTGGCATTTGCTGGGCATGTATGCCTGGCATGGCCGCCATCATGTGGCACACATTACCACGTTGCGGGAGCAGCGTGGCTGGTAAGGGTTGGGGCAGTGCGGCCAATCCTCGATATTTGCGGCATGAGCAATTTGAAACCCTGGCAACACATCAGCAGCCGCTACCTCCACGAAGAAAAATGGTTTAAGTTTCGTGCCGACCAAGTGCGGAAGGGGAATGGCGAAACCATGGAGCCTTACTATGTGCTGGAGTACAGCAACTGGGTAAATGTGCTGCCCGTTACCACCGACGGCAAAGTGATTTTGGTGAGGCAATACCGCTATGCACTCGGCACTTTCAGCCTCGAACTACCGGGCGGCATTATGGATGCCCACGAAACCAATCCGCTGGAAGCGGCCCGCCGCGAATTGCTGGAAGAAACTGGCTACAGCTGTACCGAAATTATTCAAACGGGTATTGTGGCTACCAATCCGGCTACACAAAACAACCGCCTGTTTTGCTACCTCGCCACGGGTTGTACGCCCACCCACAACATCTCCCTCGACGAAAACGAAGAACTGGAAGTACTACTGGTAACGGTAGACGAATTGCTGCAGCTGCTGCGCAACAACGAGATCATCCAATCCCTGCATGTGAGCAGCATTTTTTACGG
Source organism: Phnomibacter ginsenosidimutans (assembly GCF_009740285.1). Taxonomy (GTDB): domain Bacteria; phylum Bacteroidota; class Bacteroidia; order Chitinophagales; family Chitinophagaceae; genus Phnomibacter; species Phnomibacter ginsenosidimutans. The sequence continues at coordinate 2,447,895 of NZ_CP046566.1, read as the reverse complement.
GCTGCAAGCCTTGGGGAAGATTTAGTTGGTGGTTGATGGTTGATGGTTGGTGGGAAGAATTAGGAATTAGGGATTGGGAATTAGGAATGAGGAATGAGGAAGCTGATGAACTACAAACCAAAAACAACAAACTCCAAACAACCTCATTCAAACATTGGAACATTCGAACTTTGGAACTCGTTAACCCGTTAACTCGTCAACTAAAAACTACAGCATTTCCCAACGATTTCTGTCTACCTCGCCGACAACAAATACACTACCACAAACCAGTACCAAATCTTGCGGTTGGGCGGCTTGCAGGGCGGCGGCAATCGCGTCGTTTACTTGCGTAAATGCAGGTCCGTGCAATTGATGCTGCGCTGCCTGCTGTTGCATATCGGGGGCGGGCAGGGCCCGGGGCAGCTGGGCTTGTGTAAAGTAGTAGTGGTATTCCTTGGGTAGTAATGTAAGTACGTGGTCAATGTCTTTATCCCGCACCATACCCATCACAATGTGTACCTGCATGCCGCTGTATTGTTGCTGCCAGTATTGCACCTGTTGGAGCACTTGCTGCATGCCGTTTACATTGTGGGCTACATCCAGCACCAGCAGGGGCGATGTACGCAATACTTCCCAACGGCCATGCAAACCGGTGCGTTGTTTTACGGCTTGTAAGGCTTCTTGAATGAGCGGTAATTGCAGCGGCCAACCAGCTTGCTGCAGGGCGAGGCAACTACTGTATACCGTCCGCAGGTTGTACTGCTGATACAAACCGCCGAGGTCGGTGGTCAGTGAGATGGTTTCATCTGTTGCGTTGTTGTGCAGCGATACCGAAAGTGCCTGCGGTGTTGATGCTACCTTTGCAATACTGAAAGCATCGGCTGCAAAAACCAGTGAGCTATTGCAGTTGCTGGCTTGCTGCACAAATACGGTTTTCGTTTCGGGCAGGTATTCGCCCACTACAGCGGGTATGCCGGGTTTGATGATGCCTGCTTTTTCTGCCGCTATCTCGGGCAGGGTATTGCCCAGCAGGTTCATGTGGTCCCAACCAATATTGGTAATGATGCTGAGTTCGGGGGTAATGATGTTGGTGCTGTCGAGGCGACCGCCGAGGCCTGTTTCAATCACGGCAATGTCTACCTTCTGCTGAGCAAACCATGCAAAAGCCAGTGCTACGGTTACTTCAAAAAAGCTGGGCTCAATGGCTTCGATAACGGGTTTGATTTGCTCGGTAAAGTCAATAATGAAGTTGGCATCAATCCATTCACCGTTAATCTTTATGCGTTCCCGAAAATCAACTAAGTGAGGTGAGGTGTAAAGGCCGGTTTTGTAGCCATGCGTTTGCATAATGGCGGCCAGCATATGGCTGGTGCTGCCCTTGCCGTTGGTGCCGGCGATATGAATGCTCTTGAATTGCTGCTGCGGATTGCCAATGGCATTGAGCAGGGCAATGGTATTGTGTAAATCCTTTTTGTAAGCGGCGGCGCCAATGCGGGTAAACATGGGCAACCGGGCGTACAGATAGTCGATGGTTTCCTGGTAAGTCATGAAGATGAATGCGGCTGCAAAGAAAACGAAATGCACCGACCTGTGCGGCACAGTTGAGCCATGCACATGAGCTGAGAGGCTGCGGCGGGTGTAGGCCACGCTTCAGGCGTGGGTGCGGAGTGCAACGCAGCACCGAAGCCGGAACACGCCGGACTACAGCTGCTGTATGCACAGTGGCTGAGAGCCCGAAATGCATTAATTCTTCAATCGGAAATTGAAAATGAGGGTACCGAGGCTTTCGCCATCGCCGGCGCTGAACTTGATTTGGTTGGCTTTGCGGATGGCAATGGCCTTGAGGGTAGGGCTACTGCTGGTGCTGCCGCGGCTTTGGTAAACGGCGCTGATGACTTTGCCGGTTTCGTCTACCCGTACATCGATGGCGATTTTGGCGTTTTCGTTGAAGTCGTCTTCGAAACTGGGCGTACGCATGATGCTGCGGCCGGTAAGGCCTCGGCTGATCGAAACACCGCTTTTGCCCGTGCCGCCGTTGCCGGTATAGTTATCGCTGTTGATATTGCCGTTGGGCTTGCCCTGATCGCCGGTGCCGCCGGCGATGCCCTGGTTGCGGACGTTGTTAAATGCATCCTGACCATTGCCACCGGTGCCGGTGCCGCCTTTGTAAGCACCCATCTGGGCCTTGGGCTTGGGTTGTGGCGGGGCTGGTGGCGTATTGTTCACGGGCTTGTTGGCCACGGTTTGGTTGGTCACGGGTTTGGGCTTGGGACTGGTAACGGTGGCTTTTTTGGGCACCACTACTTCGTCGTTGGCATCGGCTTCTTCTTCGGAAGTTACCGGCTCGGGTGCGGGTGGTGTAGAGGGCGGTACGCTGGCTACCTGCTCGGCCGCTTCGGGGGCGGGGTCGCCGGGCATCATGGGCGGCACGTCGCCGAGGCCGGTTTCGCTGTTGCCGAGGTTTACTTCCACACCTTCATCGAGCAAGGGTGGCGGCGGATAGGGAATGGACCAGTTGATAATAAAGAGCAAAGCAATAAGTCCAGCCGTGGTAACGAGGGTTACGCCCGCTGCTTTCAGGTTCTTTTCTTTTTCAAACTGAATGTGTTGTGCCAATGCCATCATGGTAAAAATAGCCGTGTTTTCAATTGCTGTAACGACTGAGATGCGCAATAATTACTCATTCCATGTGCATAAGGGGAGGTTTAACAGAATATGCCAATTTGAAAATGTGCTAATGGTTTTCGCACAAAGGACACAGAGAGCACGGAGTTTATATGGGGAGAATCCGTAAAAATCCGTTTTCATCCTGCCCATCCGCGTCCTATTGATTAAAACAGCTGCCCTTGTTGAATGTCGATGGGCAGGTTTTCGAAATGGAGGGCGGTGAGGATTTGCCAGTTGGTTTCGCCGGGGCGTTTGCGCAGCAAGCAGCATGTTGTCGGCAATGAAATCTACCTGAAAGCGTTTGGATTTGAAGGCATGCCAGGCGTTTTCAAAATCGACGGCAGTGAGTTTGTACGCCACATTGATTTTAGCCATGCTGGCGATGCGGGGCTCTTGATTGAACACGGTCAGTGCTGCTTTTTCGGCATGTAGCAACCGGAGCAGTTGGTTGAAGCCGGCATTTTCGGCAATGCGGAAAAAGATGGTGTGGTGCAATATGGCACCAAAATGTTGTACCTGCAGCCGGAAGGGCGGCAGGCTCTTGGCCAGCGTTTCGAGGCGGCTGGTGAGGCGGCTTTCCAGCGAGGCCAGCTGCGAAAAACTGGCTACGGGAATGTGGTTTTTGCCGGGGTGCCAGTTGCCAAAAGGCAGCATTTGCTCCCGGGCTTTGCTACGGGCAGCATCGAGGCGGCGCCGCACTTTTTCGTTGGGGCGAATGATGAGCTGGTAATCGTACACCAGAGCGGTAATGGGCTGCAAAGGAGCGGTTGACAAATGCATGGTCATGGCGGCAACAAACTAATTGGGATGAACAAATGCGGTGGGTGAAAACCAATGTTGGAGACCCGGAACGGCGCTGCTGCATTGCAGCAATGCAAAGCGCTGCACCAACTGCCAGCTGCCATCGGGCAGGCGCTTCATGAGTTGCAAATGCTGCACAGTAGTTTGTGCAGCCAGTTCGGTAGTCGAAAATTCCTGCATGGCTTTGTGAAACAACATGCCCGGCAGTTCGGATACGAGTGGCAGCAAGCTGATTTGCTGATGACTGATACCGGCTGACGTAAAACCTGCCAGCTGCTGCAACAAGGCTTTGAGTTTTTTTACAAACTGTGCATGGGCGCCGGTGCTCTGTACCCGGGCATACACCAGGTGGGGCGGCTTGCCCGACACATTGTTGATGACCACAGGAAATGCGGTTTCGTTTTTGCACAATTGCTGCAGCCACTGGCAGAGCAGTGGCTCGGCCGATTCGGGTAGCCGCTGCTCGAAAAAAGAGATTTCGGGATCGGGGTAAACAGCCTCATTGGGGTAGGCGGCTCTAAAAGATTGGCGGCTTTGTTCCAAGGCCTGCAGTGCATCGGCATCGGGCTGTGCTACCAGCTTGTAGCGCATCCAATTGTCCCAAGGGGTAAGTGTCTGTTTTTCCATCGTTGCTCAGTTGTAGGCTTTCAGAATTGTTATCCACAATATTTAGCACTAAAATACTAAAAGATTTAGCTTTGAGCAAAATAATTTTATGGTGCAAGAAAAAATACAGGCCAGAAACTTGATTGGTGAAATGAGGCAGAAAGATGAACTGTTTGACAATCATCATTTTATGGTGCATAGTAGCCGCCTTGCTGCAGCAGGATTTTTGCCCGGCGATGAACTACTTATTGACCGGAAAGCATTGCCAGTACCCGGTGCTATTTTGTTGTTGGAGCTGGATGGGAAGTTATTGCTAAGAAGATTGGGACAACAGCAACATGCCTGGCAATTGCTGCCATTGCATAGTGGATTGGCCTCTTTTGAATGGCCGTTTTACCAGCCCCTGCCGTTGGTTGGGGTGGTTAAAAAAATACTGCGGACAGTGGCGGCTTGATGCCATTGCCCGCATTTGCTTATCCTTCCATTGCAGGAAGAATTTCCTGCACATCGGCATCAGGTTTGGCATAGCGAAAGCGGGCCAGCTGATGGATACTAAAATAGGTATCGAGCCCGGCACTGGCTACCAGCGAGAGCTCTTCCAAATCGATTGAGCCATCTTTTTGCAATTGCATTTTGGGTAGTACCACATGCTCTACCGAACCAATGATGAGGAATGTACCGTTGTGTTTGATCGGAACGATCTCTACCAACTGTAAAGCCAGCCGGAGTTTACTTTCTGCCACAAACGGTGCAGGGCAAAAGGTTTCGTACAAGGGCATCAGGCCCACGGCATCAAACTCACTTACGGCGGCGTCATATTTAGCACTGGTTTGATGGGCTTTATCAGTAAAACTACTGTGCACACTATTGAGGGTAAACCAACCCGTGGCTTCAATATTGGCCAAGGTATGCGGGGTAGCCGCCACCGGACGGTTGATGAGTCCGATCAGGGCCGGATCGGCACCAAGATGTACAATGTTTTGAAACAACGCCAGATTGGCGACGCCATTGGTGCCTTTGGTTCCAACCAGCATGGCGGGCTTAATGCCACTCATACTACTCAGCAAATTGGCCCGGTAAAACCGTTCCATGTTTTGCAATTCTTCCTTATTCAAATGCAGCATGTACTTATAACTGCAACCATTTCAAATGGTTGAGTTTGATTACAGACTTTTCTGCATCAGGCTGTAGAGAATTTTTTCATCAGCAGGGCCAATGATATTCAGCGTGTCTTGTGGTACAAAATGAATTTTATACGATTGAATGGCTGCTGCGGGTTTGCTAATGTCGTAGCCTATGATTCGGAGAGCCGTCATCGCATCAAAGTTTGCCGGTACATTAATATTAGTGGTATCGTACCAAATGCCGTAGCCGGCATCGGCCAGTTGCTTCCACGGAAAATGACGGCTGGGGTCAACCTTGCGGCCCGGTGCAATATCGGCGTGGCCAATAAAGTGGCGGGCCGGAATGGCAAACGATTTTTTCAGTTTGCCTAATACTTCCAGTAAACTATTGATTTGTTCGGTGCTGAATGGCTCGCTGCCATTGTTGTCTATTTCTATACCAATACTACTGCTGTTGAGGTCGGTGGCGCCGCCCCAAAAACTTACACCGGCATGATGTGCCCGCAGGTAATCATTCAGCATATGAAAAACCGTTCCGGTACGGCACACCACATAATGTGAACTCACTGCGGTACGGGTAAGCGTAAAGGTTTTGAGGGTTTGCTCACAACTGTTTTGCGCCGTGTGATGAATGATAACATAATTGGGTTTGCGCATGCTGAAGTTGGTGGTGCCCACAAAATCGGGGGAAGTAGCAAAGCTGTCTTGCAGAGGATAGGTTTTGAGCAGCTTGGCGTATCGTTTGGCTTGCTGCTTATAAGTTTTGTTGGTGGCGGAGTAGGGGGCCTTAGTGCAGGCAAAAGCCAGCAAGCTCAGGAACAGGATGCAATATTTCATGGAGTAATGGCGGTTTCCGGATTTGCCCCGGAAGGTCGGTGGTTTGACGGCAAACCAAGGGTAAAACCCGCAGGTATAACGGGAATGAATAAAATGTATGTGGATAACTACAAGCCGACGGAAAAAAGTTGGCACGGGGCGTAGTCATTTTTGATGATAGTTGTAAATTCTTGATTTACAGCATGTCGTAGTCTGATTACGACATGGATGTAGCAACAATGACAGGCGTTGTAGTAGTAAAAAAACGGTATAGTCCTATGCTGGACTACAAGGGGTGTGGAAAATTGGCACTAATATTGTATCAACATTGAAGGTCACACTTTAATGGCTGAAGCGGCTCAAAAAACGGACATGGCTGACCCTTTTAAGAGCTGCGAAGTGAACCAAGAACACACCATGAGATTTTCCGGCTTTCAGCTTTGTCGCGAACTGACTGCCACCACGATTAACCATCGTCGCAACTTACCCAACCGACAAACGGATTGGGTGTAATAACCGCCCCCGACTTCTTAAACTGGTAGCAATCGCTATTGGACTCATCGAGTTCAGGCGCATTTACTCACCACTTAATTCAATTGTGATGTTAACGCTTATCCTCCGCCGGATAGGGGTTGTGGGATTTTTTGTCCTCATTGTAACCTCTTTATTTGCCCAAACAGACATTTTCTCTCTGATGGAGAGAAGAGATTTGAGCATTCAGCAAATACAGCAACTGGCCAAAAAGTACTTCGATAGTACTGGTACCGAACGTGGTACTGGCTATAAGCAATATCAGCGCTGGTTATACGAAGTGCAATTTCATACCGATGAAAAAGGCTTCCGTTTGGCGCCTGAGCATGATTGGATTGCTTACAAAAGCTTTCAAACAAAAGATACCCTGGTGGCTACCAATGCCAATCTCAATTTGCCTGTAGCTTCAGGTCCATGGGTAGAAAAAGGCCCCTTTAACTGGAATCGTACCGGTGGTTGGAACCCCGGCGTTGGCCGTATCACTGCATTGGCCGTTCATCCTACTGATACCAATATTATATATATCACTTCTCCCGGTGGTGGTGTTTGGAAAACTGTAACCGGTGGTAATAGCTGGGCGCCGCTCACCGACTTCAATGGTTTGTGGATGAATATGTACAGCGTAACCATTGATCCAAACAATCCTGAAACCGTTTACGCAGGCAGCAATGCAAACGTCGTTATTAAATCTTTGGATGGTGGAGCTACATGGGCACCCATCAATACTGGTATGACGGGTATCATTCGCAAAATTGTTGTTGACCCTGCTAACTCAAACAACGTGTTTGTGTGTGCAGCAAACGGTATCTGGCGCAGTACCAATGGCGGTGGTGCATGGACAAGAACGTACACTGGTACATTGGAAGATTTGGAATTCAAACCTGGTAACTCATCTATTATTTATGCAGCCGGCAGTACTGTGGTATTGCGTAGCAACGATGCCGGAATTACCTGGACAACACTTTCTACTGCACAAGGTATTACTGCCAGTGGCCGCAGCCTGATTGCTGTAAGCCCTGCCAGCCCCGACCGTGTGTACATCGCACAAGCAAATGGCAATGAATTTGGTAAACTTTATATCTCTCACGACGCCGGTTTAACCTTCACTACCGTTATCGAAGGCTCATCAACCGGTTGTACAAACTTTTTTGGTTATGAAACAACTGGTTGCGGCATTGGTGGACAAGCTGGCTATGATATGGCGTTGGTGGCCAATCCCTCAAATGCAAACGAAATTTATCTTGCAGGAATCATCGTCTTCAAATCGACCGATGCCGGCAAAACCTTTGCACCTGTAACTGCATGGTCTTACCCCAACAGTATTGGTTACAACCATGCTGATGTGCATGCCATGGAGTGGGCCAGAAGTACCGTATACTCTGGTTCAGATGGTGGTATTTTCAAATCTGTAGATGCTGGTGACAACTGGATTGATCCGAGTGCAGGCTTAGGCATTCGTCAGTTTTACCGCATAGCCAACAGCAAAACCGACGCTCAAATTTTCACCGGTGGTGCGCAAGACAATGGATCTAGTGTATTCAACAATGGTGTGTGGAGCGACTGGCTGGGTGCAGATGGTATGGACGGACTGATTCACCCCAGCAATGCCAACCTGATGTTGGGCACCAGCCAAAACGGTACCATATACCGCAGTAGCAATGGTGGCCTTAGCTACACTACACTCAACCGTCCATCTACCGGCGAATGGGTGACTCCATTGGATATGGATGAAGCAACAGGTACTATGTATGGTGGCTGGACGGGTATTTTCAAAAGCACCAACAATGGTGATACCTGGACTAAAATTTCTGGAAGCGCCATCAATACTTCGCTCACTGCTATGGCCATTGCACCAAGCAATCCTAACTACATGTATGCTTCTAAAGGCACTACGCTTTTCAGAACTACTGATGGCGGAACCACTTGGGCTACTACAACTGTAGCTGCTGCCATTAATGATATCGCAGTTAGTCCTGTAGATCCTGCAAAAGTGTATGTGGCTTGTAACAGTACATTCAGCCGGGTGCTGCTCTCTACCAATGCTGGCGCTTCTTTCACCAATGTGTCCGACAATTTACCCAGCGTAATAGCCCGTACCATTGTGATAGATGACAATGCCGACGAAACTGTATATGTAGGCATGAACATTGGTATTTTCTATCGCAGCAACACGTCTAACGGTTGGGTAGATGTTACCAACAACCTTCCTCTGGTAGCCATCAATGATATCAAAATTCAGAAGCAAGGTCAGCTGTTGCGCATTGCTTCTTACGGACGTGGTGTATGGGAACGTCAACTGATTGGTGCTACTACTCAATCTTGTGGTACACCAGCTAACCTTGCAGTTACTGCAGTTACAGCTACTTCTGCTACCGTGTCTTGGGATGCCGTAAGCGGTGCTTCTTCTTATACTGTAGAGTATCAGGTGGCTGGGGCTACCAGTTGGACTGTAATAGCCAGCAACCTTACTGCTACCTCTGTAAACATGACCAACCTGCAAGAAGCTACCAATTACAACTGGCGTGTAGCTGCCGTTTGTGCCGGTACTACAGGTGCTTATTCTACCAGTCAGTTTCAATCACTGGTTGGTTGCAATGCGCCCACCGGATTGAACAGCAGCAACATTACCACTGTAGCCGCCAGCATTAGCTGGAGTGCGGTTACCGGTGCACAGAGTTATGAAGTGTCTTTCAAAGAAACTGCAGCCAGCAGCTGGACAGTGTTGAATGCAGCCGCTACCACCACTACTGTTACTTTGTCTGGTGTAGCTCCTGCTACTGCTTACAGCTGGAGAGTAAAAACAAATTGCAATGCCGGTGCTGCCAGCATTTACAGCGAAGCTCAGTTTACTACTGCTACTCCTGTAGTGTGCAACGATATTTATGAACCCAACAACAGTTCTAAACAAGCAAAACTGATTACTCCAGGTACAGCCATCAACGCTGGCATCAGCATTAGCACCGATGAAGACTGGTTTAAGTTTACAGTGGGCAACAACAACCTGACCAACATCCGGGTGACATTGAGCCAGCTGCCTGCCGATTACGATGTGTATCTCTTTGACAGAAACTACCGCATGGTTGCCGCTTCTAACAATACTGGTACCGGCAATGATGTCATCATCTTTAATACCACAGCAAAACGTGCTACTTACTATGTACAGGTGATTGGTAAAAACGGAAGCTACAACGCTGCTAGTTGCTACAACCTGTTGGCAGAACTCAGCGAAAATGCCTGGGCTCCTCAACTGGGTGCTATGATGGCCAGCGATGAAACTGCTACCGGAACAACAGTGTATCCTAACCCTGCCAGCAAGCACATGAGTGTTCGTTTTGAAAGTACAATAGAAGAAAAAGCAACCTTGAAAATCACCAGCGCTACAGGTACTGTTATCAGCCTCAAGCCAGTGCAAATTTTCAAAGGACAAAATCAGCAAATGGTTGATGTAAGTAAACTCGCCGCTGGCGTATACTTCATCCAAATGCAAAGCAGCCACCTGCAAATCAATAAGCAGTTTGTGGTAGTTCATTAAGGCGACAATGGTGTATTTATAAATCCAAATCACAATTGAATGGCCGGGTGATTCTTCACCTGGCCCTTTTTTGCCCCTGCATTACAATAGCCTTTCGTTTCATAGCGTTTACCGCAAAACCCTTGGTATGAAACCTGTCTGGCTGTTGTTTTTGTTCATGATGTTTTCGTTGTTTTTTGCACCACTAAGTTTGCGGGCTGGCAATCCGCTGGCCTCCTTTTCTCCTGCATGGACCAATGCCATGTATGCCAAAGCAAATACTGGTGCCAATGCCCGGTATTTATCAGCGCAGGAAAAAGAAGTATTGGCCATTCTCAACATGGTTCGGATGAACCCGCCATTGTTTGCCAATACAGTACTGAAGAAATTTCCCAACCGATCTTTTGAAATGGACATTGCGCAAAGTGCCGAATACAATAGCCTGATGCAAGCCCTGCTCCGCATGAAGCCATTGCCATTGTTGCAACCCGACTCGCTGTGTTGGGTGAGTGCCCGGTGCCACGCACAAAGCACCGGCAAGGCTGGCTATGTGGGCCACGATAGAATTTCAGAAGCTTGTAATCAATTGATGCACTACAGTGGAGAAAGTTGTCATTACGGTTATACCGAACCTGTTGATATGATTACAAGTTTGCTGATTGATAAAGGGGTGCCTTCACTCGGTCACCGAAACATGCTGCTGGGTAGCTATAGCAAACTTGGCCCGGCTATTGCGCCACATGCTACGTACAATACCACGTTGGTGTTGAACTTTTATTAGCGTATTAAAAAAACCGAGCCTGCCAGCTACGTTGCCAAAAGCCACCCGGCGCAAGTGTTTCTATGCCTGGCTTTTCAGTAATGTGCTGCGAATGATTGACCGGATCTGCATGGCCACACCATGGTTCAATGCAAACAAACGGTGCATCTTTAGCACCCCAAATACCGAGGTGCGGAAACTCTTTGATGCGAAACTCAATACCATGTGATGCATCAGCATTTAAGAGGCTTACTGTTTCGCTTTGTAAGTGTTTCAATACGATGGCATCTTCATAAAATAGAGAAGGCTGCAAAGGCAATGTATTGTTCAACTGTCCGGCTACAGGTGCTGTGTCGTTGCGCAATAATCCATTGTCGAGTTTCCAACGCAGCAATGGCTCTGTTTCGCTAAATCTCAATTGGTAATCGCTGTACTGCTCTGTTGATTGCAAGGGTACTGCAAATGCCGGATGGCCACCAACAGAAAAATACATGTCACTGTCACCGATGTTTTCTATTTCATAACTACAGCAAATGCTGTCGTTGTGCAATTCGTATTGCAAATGCAACCGGAATGGAAAAGGGTACACTTGTAACGTATGTGCATTGCTGCGCAGGGTAAATTTTGCGACAGTTTCACTCAGTTGTGTAGGTGTAAATTCCATGTCACGGGCAAAGCCATGCCTTGGTAATGAATAGCTGTTTCCTTCGTAAGTATATGTGTTGTTGACAAGCGTACCAACAATGGGAAACAATACAGGAGAATGCTTCGGCCAAGCCTCTCCGGCCTGCCACATATATTCCAATTCATTGCTGTGCCGCACACTGCAGAGTTCTGCACCCTTGCTCTTGATGCGTACGGTTAAATAAGGATTGTGCAACGTAATGGAGGCAGACATATACCGGAGTTTAAATTGTAGAGTAGGGGTTCAAGGTAATGAAAGCCGCGGCATTGCCCAATTTACTTTTGGCCATGCAGCAAAACATTTTTGATGAAGAGAGGATTTCGTCGAAAGGCTTGCTATCCGTGACTTTAATCATGTTTATCCGGCAATACATGGCGTAACTTTTCTATGCGTTATTTACTTCGTTTCACCCTTAAAATTTGCTGCCATGAAAAAACTCATGTTTGTTTTGCTGTTGCCATTTTTCATGCCGGTTTTTGCACAAAAATGGGCTAAAGAATACGATTTCGTCAACGATTTATCCAATGGCGTAAGCCTTGTAAAAAAGAGTGGTAAATACGGGTTTGTAAATAAGGATGGCAAAGTGGTAGTGCCACTGGTGTATGATGAATCTTCTACCATGAGTGAGGGCTATGCTCCCGTGAGAAAAGGGGATGTGTGGGGCTATGTAGACAGTTTGGGCAATATAACCATCGAGCCAAAGTTTGAAGATGCATTGTGCTTTCACGATGGACTGGCTGCGGTAAAGCGCAACAATAAATGGGGCTTCATCAATTTTCAAGGAAAAGAAATTATTCCATTGACTTTCGACAATGCCCGTGGCTTTCATGAGCAATTAGCAGCAGTGGCCAATGCCAAAGGTTACTGGGGATTTATTGATACCAACGGCAAGCTCGTGATTCCATATATGTATCACCATGCCGAAAGTTTTATGGACGGAGTAGCCAAAGTAATGAAAGGCGAAAAGACAATCTATATCAACCGCTACAATGCGGTGGTGCAGCAATAGCTGTGGGCTGATGAGTGTGTGGACAAACAGCAAGGGAGCCATTTCGGCTCCCTTTGCTTTTATACTGTATCTCTTGTTTACATATTGCGTCGGTACTGTCCGCCCACTTCGTACAAGGCTTTGGTAATTTGCCCCAGCGAACAATATTTCACCGTTTCCATCAGCGCTTCAAACAGGTTACCATTGTTGATGGCTACTTGTTTCAGCTGTTGCAAAGCCGCTTTGCTCTTGCCTTCATTGCGCCGCCAAAATGCCTGCAGGTTCTTTATTTGCTGCTCCTTTTCTTCAGTGGTGCTGCGGATGACTTCACCAGGTATTTGCGTAGGGCTGCCTTGCTTGTTGAGGAAAGTATTTACACCAACAATGGGCAGTTCGCCGGTATGTTTCAGCATTTCATAATGGAGGCTTTCTTCCTGTATTTTATTGCGCTGATACATGCGTTCCATAGCACCCAAAACACCGCCACGTTCGGTAATGCGGTCAAACTCTTTCAACACGGCCGCTTCTACCAAATCAGTCAGCTCTTCAATAATGAAGGAGCCCTGCGTAAAGTTCTCCGTTTTGGCACTGCCGAGCTCACGGTTGATGATGAGCTGAATGGCCATGGCACGGCGTACACTTTCTTCCGTAGGTGTTGTTATCGCTTCATCATACGCATTGGTGTGCAGGCTGTTGCAGTTGTCGTAAATGGCATACAATGCTTGCAGTGTGGTGCGGATATCGTTGAAATCAATTTCCTGTGCATGCAGGCTGCGGCCACTGGTTTGAATGTGGTATTTCAACTTTTGACTGCGGTCGTTGCCTTTGTATTTATACTTCATGGCCTTGGCCCAAATGCGGCGGGCCACACGGCCAATCACACTGTACTCGGGGTCCATGCCATTGCTGAAAAAGAAGCTCAGGTTGGGGGCAAAATCATCGATGTGCATGCCACGGCTCAGATAGTATTCTACATAGGTAAAACCATTGGCCAGTGTAAATGCCAGCTGCGTGATGGGGTTGGCGCCGGCTTCCGCAATGTGGTAGCCGCTGATGCTTACGCTGTAGAAATTCCGCACCTTGTTTTCAATAAAATATTCCTGCACATCGCCCATCAGTTTCAGGGCAAACTCTGTGCTGAAAATACAGGTGTTTTGCGCCTGGTCTTCTTTCAGAATATCAGCCTGTACGGTACCACGTACTTGTTGCAAAGCGGTTTGTTTGCATTGCGCATACGCCTCTGCAGGTAGCACTTCATCGCCACTCAGGCCAAGCAGCTGCAATCCAAGTCCGTTATTGCCTTCGGGCAAATGACCAGTCACATTGGGATTTACATATTGTGGTCGCGGCACATGGCGGTATTTCTCCGCCGCATAGGCTTGCACTTTTTCCCATTGGTTGTTTTCTGTAATCCATTTTTCGCACTGCTGATCAATGGCGGCGTTCATGAAAAACGCCAGCAGCATGGGTGCAGGTCCGTTGATGGTCATGCTGACTGAAGTACGAGGGTCGCACAAATCGAAACCGCTGTACAATTTCTTTGCATCGTCCACAGTAGCAATGCTGACACCGCTGTTGCCTATTTTGCCATAGATGTCGGGGCGGGCATCGGGGTCTTCGCCGTAGAGTGTGACGCTGTCAAACGCAGTGCTCAAACGCTTGGCGGGTTGGTCGTGGCTTACATAGTGAAAGCGTTTGTTGGTGCGTTTGGGGCAGCCCTCGCCGGCAAACATGCGGGTAGGATCTTCGCCGGCACGTTTCAATTCAAACACACCAGCAGTGTACGGAAATTCGCCCGGTACGTTTTCTTGCAATTGCCATTGCAACACATCGCCCCAGTCTTTGTACTTGGGCAGCACTACTTTTTTAATAGATGTGCCACTCAACGAAGTTGTGGTCATGGCTTGTTTAATGACTTTGTCCCGAACCTGATATTCAAAATACTCGTTGCTGTATTTCTTTACCACATTGGGCCAATCGGTCAACAGCTTGTGGCATTCTTTGCTCAGCTTATCCTGATACTGCTGCTGCAGTTGTAGCAGTGCTGCATTATCAGGCGCATCTTGCAACACACCATTCAGTTGATACAATTTGGTGGCAATGTTGGCTTGCTCTTTGGCCCATGCATCGTACTGGCGGTTGTTGTCGGCTATTTCGCTGAGGTAACGTACTCTGGATGGGGGAATAACGGCTTGTGAAACCTTTGCGGTTTCGCCAAATTGTACATCACCAAAGCTTACGCCCAGTTTGGTTTGCAGGCTGTGCAGCAGTTTGTCGAAAAGGTGGTTCATCCCTTCATCATTGAACTTGCTGGCCATGGTGCCTACAATCGGCAGCTCATCGTCTTTGGCCGTCCACAAACCGTGGTTGCGTTTGTACTGCTTGCGTACATCGGCCAGTGCATCCAAAGCACCGGCTTTGTCAAACTTGTTGATGGCAATGATGTCGGCATAGTCGAGCATATTGATTTTTTCCAACTGCGATGCGGCTCCATATTCCGGCGTCATTACGTACAAACTCAGGTTGCAGTAATCCAGAATCGATGCATCGCTTTGACCGGTACCCGCACTTTCGAGAATGATGAAATCATACCCTGCATTTCTGCACACATCAATGGCATCCTGCACATGTTGGCTGAGGGCGGCATTGTCTTCGCGGGTGGCCAGGCTACGCATGTATGCCCGTGGGTGGGCAATGCTGTTCATGCGAATGCGGTCGCCCAACAAAGCGCCACCGGTTTTCTTTTTAGATGGGTCAACAGAAATCACCGCAATGGTTTGGCCACTGTTTTCGGTAAGGCTGAGATAGCGGCGGACAATTTCATCGGTTACCGAAGACTTGCCGGCACCGCCTACACCGGTAATGCCGAGGACGGGTGCAGCACTATTTGCTTTAGCAGTAGAGGCTACACCCATTTCAGCTTTTGTGATAGCTCTCGCCACTTTCCGGATGTCTTTGGCTTCACTCAAAGGAGTATGACCGTTCCAGTTTTTTTCTGCACTCCAAAAGTTCAGCGAATCATCTGCATCATTCAATTGTTTTGGGGCTTTTGACTTCTCCAGCAAATCTTCAATCATGCCTTCGAGGCCCATTTCGCGGCCGTCATCGGGGCTGTAAATACGGGTAATACCGTAGGCATGTAGCTCCGCAATTTCTTCTGGTAAAATGGTACCACCGCCACCGCCAAAAATGCGGATGTGGCCGCAGCCGTTTTGATCGAGCAGGTCTTTCATGTATTTGAAAAACTCCACATGACCGCCCTGATAGCTGGTGATGGCAATGCCGTGGGCATCTTCTTCAATAGCAGCTTCTACAATTTCGTGTACGCTCCGGTTGTGGCCGAGGTGAATGATTTCTGCGCCTTTCGATTGCAAAATGCGGCGCATAATATTGATGGCTGCATCGTGTCCGTCGAACAAACTGGCAGCAGTAACTATTCTGATCTTGGGTTGAATATCAGTCATGGCAGGCAGCAACAATTTTAGGGGGGCAAAAATAAAGCATCCAACCTGCCTTAGTTCACACATCGGGCGGGTTGGATGCCTTTAACAAATCAACTACGCAAAAAGTTATGCGGTTGCTATCATGCTAATCTCCACATTCACATTGCGGGGAAGTCCTTTTACCGCCACGGTTTCACGGGCAGGAAATGCGCTGCTGAAATATTGGCTGTATGCTTCATTCACTGTTGCAAACAACGACATGTCGCTCAAAAAAATCGTCGTCTTCACTACATTGTCAAAGGTCATG
Source organism: Phnomibacter ginsenosidimutans (assembly GCF_009740285.1). Taxonomy (GTDB): domain Bacteria; phylum Bacteroidota; class Bacteroidia; order Chitinophagales; family Chitinophagaceae; genus Phnomibacter; species Phnomibacter ginsenosidimutans. The sequence continues at coordinate 2,431,677 of NZ_CP046566.1, read as the reverse complement.
CCGGCTTCGGCCAGCACAGCTTTCAGGTTGGCCATCACCTGATGTGTTTCTTCCGTTACATCGGTATTTTTCAATTCACCTGTAGCAGGGTCAAAACAAACCTGACCACTCAAAAACAACAGGTTGCCCGCCATCACGGCTTGGCTGTACGGACCAATAGGAGCGGGAGCTGCACTGGTTTCTATTACTTTTTTATTCATACTACTTGTTCGGTTTGAAGAAAAACGAATGTAGCTCTTTGACTGCAATCCTTCAATTTTGCAACCATGTCCAACGTTGTTTACGCTTACGATCCGCAGGGGCTACTACAACCTGCTACCGATGTGCCGGCGCATTGGCAGGTGTTAGCCGATTGGCATTACATTCCATTGGAAAATGTGGCGCTGTTGATATGCATGGAAATTCCGCCAGTGCCCATTGCGCATTTGCGTAGTTGGGTTTTGGTGAATGATCCGTTGGCAGATTATTCATTGCAGCATCAATCCACACATGCCCGCTTTTGCGGATGGAATAGTTTTTGGCAACGCCCTTTGTGGGAAATCAGCACCGACCAATCCGGGACCATGAACATCGAAGCGTTGCAAAGCCTGCAAACCTTGCTGGGCAAGCAACTCACACAGGTGGCAGCGCAGCCGGGGCTGATTGCGCCAAGGGTGGTATGCAGTATTATCAACGAAGCTTTTTATGGTTTGGCCGATAATATCAGTTCTGCAGCAGACATGGACATCGCTATGAAACTCGGCACCAATTATCCCAAAGGGCCATGGGAATGGCTCGAAACCATAGGTGCTGAAAAAGTGTGGGCCTTGTTACAAAAATTAAGTGAATCAGATGCCCGCTACACACCACATCCTTTACTTGTCAATCGTGTTGCTTCATGAGTACCATTCTATGTATTGATACAGCTGGTGAACAGGGTATGCTGTTGCTGATGCAGCAGGGTGAATGTGTGGCCATGCGCAGCAACCCGGAGCAACAAACACATGCTGCTTTTTTGCAACCTGCTATTGCCGACATGTTGCAGCAAACAGGTATCGCCATGAAAAATATACAAGCTGTAGCGGTAAGCAACGGCCCGGGTAGCTACACCGGATTACGTGTAGGTTTAGCTGCTGCCAAAGGTTTGTGTTTTGCGCTGAACATTCGGCTCATCACCTTGGGCACACTTGATATTATGGCCAAAGCCATGCATCAATTGCAACCAGCGGCCGATGCCTATTGCCCTATGATTGATGCCCGAAGGATGGAAGTGTTTACAGCATTGTATAATAATGCACTGCAACAACTCCATGCACCTGCTGCTGTGTTGTTGGATGAACAGTTTTTGCAAACAGAAAGAACCACACAACGGATTGTATACGCAGGCAGCGGTGCCGCCAAATGGACGACATTGATTAAAGAAAATAATTTAATAATTAGCGAGGCAGCATGGCGTGATGCCTTTGTAACCCTTGCCGGGCAAGCGTTTCAGCTGCAGCAGTGGGCCGATACCGCCTATGCGGAACCTTTTTATTGCAAAGCATTTTACCAGCCAGTGAAGAAAACGGCGGAATAAGTCGTCTTAATAAACAGGCGTTGAGTGTGATTTCATTTTAAAGTATGCAAAGACATGCAGCTAAGGCTTTGGCTGCCGTTCAATAAACATTTCCTGTTGTTGAATAGATTTTAAAGAAAGTTTATATGAACGGTTCAAATTGCATGGTATAAAACTTTAATTTGCAGCCGCATTGGTAAATGAATATCACACGTCATCACCTGGCTTTTTCCACCTTAACTATGAAAGAAATATGGCTTCAAGCAATCAACACCACCTGGTGCTCTTTCCCGGTACCCGGAAAGAAGTAACCGTTGAGTTACTCACTCTCAAAAAAGCAGACCTCATTATCAGGGCACTCAATCACAAGCTGCGTTTACAAATCATTCGCCTGCTGCACGACAAAGAGGAATTGACCGTCACTGAAATTTATGTGAAGCTCCGTTTGGAGCAGTCGGTTGCCTCACAACACCTGGCACTCCTCCGCAGAGCCGGCATTGTAGAAACCCGTCGCGAAGGCAAATTCATTTTCTACTCAGTAAGCGCCGCCCGAATCGAAGAGATTTTCAAAATCTCCAAATCATTAGTCGGCGGTCGGTAGTCCTTGTCGAACCTCGAGTTCATCAACCCTGGAAAAAGAAGAAACAGCTAATGCAGGCTCAAAAGGCCTGCATTAGTATTTAGTAAACATTTTTCGTCTTTCTTTTGCAACCTTAATTTTTCGATGCATGTATATCCAGCAATTGTACACCAGCTGCCTGAGTGAGGCCGCTTATTATATTGAAAGCAATGGCGAAGCAGCCATCATCGACCCACTGCGTGACTATCGAACCTACACGCAGTTGGCAGCCGATCGCAAGGCTAGCATCAAATACATTTTCGAAACGCATTTTCATGCCGACTTCGTTAGTGGACACATCGACTTATCGAAAGCTACCGGTGCCCCCATTGTGTATGGTCCCGGTACTCAAACCCGCTATCCGGTGCAAATAGCAAAAGATGGCGAATCGTTTCAACTGGGTGAACTCAGCATTGAAGCCCTGCATACACCCGGCCACACCTTGGAAAGCACTTGTTGGTTGCTGCGCAATGCGGATGGTAGTGCACATGCGGTTTTCACCGGCGATACGTTGTTTATTGGTGATGTTGGCCGCCCCGACCTCAGCAGTGGCAACCTGAGCAGCGAAGAACTGGCGGGCATGCTTTACGATTCATTGCAACAAAAACTGGCCACCCTGCCCGATGAGGTATTGGTGTATCCTGCCCATGGCCCCGGTAGCGCCTGCGGCAAAAATCTTGGCCCCGAAACCTTCAGCACCATTGGTCAGCAAAAGCAAACCAACTATGCGCTGCAGGCTGAAAACAAAGCAGCTTTCGTTACAGCCGTTACCACCGGTTTGAAAGATGCACCGGTATATTTCGCGGTGAATGCGGCCATCAATCAAAAAGGTTATGCACCATTTGAAGTAGTATTGGCCAATGGCATGAAAGCGTTGAGCGTAGCAGAAGTAGAAGCGTTGATGGAAGAAGGCAATGCCATTTTACTGGATACCAGAGCGGCTACTGTTTTCACCAATGGCTTTATTCCCGGTTCGGTGAGCATTGGCCTCGAAGGAAGATTTGCAGAATGGGCTGGTAGTTTGCTACCCTTTGATCAATCAATCGTGTTGATTACCGAAACTGGTAAAGAAGAAGAATCTGTGACCCGTTTGGCCCGGGTGGGTTTCGAACAGTTTGCGGGTCATTTGGCTGGTGGTTTTGATAGCTGGTTGAAAGCAGGTAAGCAACTCGATATCATCATCGACATTGAACCCGATGAGTTGGCCATGGACCTGCCACACGACGATAAATTGCTGGTGGTAGATGTACGCAATGAAACTGAATTTGCAGATGGTCATATTGTAGGCGCCACCAATCTTTCACTCAACGATTTGAACGATACCATGCGCATTGCTACGCTTCCCGAAGAAGCGAACATTTACCTGCATTGCGCTGCGGGCTATCGCAGTGTGATTGCAGCTTCGCTCATCAAACGGCAGGGCCTGCACAATGTGCGGAATGTGCTGGGTGGTTACAACGCCATCAAAGAAATCAAAGAAATACCTACAGAAAAAGATACAGCAGCCCTGAGCTAACGCTTGGGGATTGCTGCTGTAGCACGAAGGTTGGCTATAACAAGGCCAACAATCACCACCGTCATGCCAAGGATGTGAATCCAGGTAATTTTTTCGTGTAAAATCAGCACGGCTTCAATACTGCTGAATACAGGAATGAGGTTGCCGAAAATAGCGGTGCGGGCTGCGCCAAGCCTTGCTATGGCTATGTTCCAGCAAAGGAATGAAATTACAGAAGCTCCTGCACCAAGGTAGAGCACGATACCTGCCAACGACCAGCTCCAGTTTACTGTTGCTCCCATGCCCACTTCAAGCAATGCGAAAGGAAGAAGGATGACGGTGCCTATCCAAAAAGTACTGAAGAGGTACGCTTTGGGTGAAATGTTGGCTGGCTTTTTTCGGGTGGCAATATTGTATAAGGCAAAGGATAATGCAGCTGCTAAAATCCACCAATCGCCTTGTGTAAATCTGAAATGCAATAGTACTTCCCAACTGCCCCGGCTCAGCAACAACAAGATGCCGCTGATGCAAATGAGCAAGCCCAGCATACGCCATGCCGGTATTCTTTCTTTTAAAAAAATACGGGCCAGTATAAATGAAAATACGGGTGACGAAGTGGTACCTATCAACGCCAGACTGATGGCCGAAGAAAAATGTCCGGCTACATAGATGAAAGTGTTGAACAAACTGATACCCGTGAATGCGGCAAACGTTACAACAGGCCATGCTTTTTTTATGGCCGTCCAATCTTGCCGGAATGCTGCCCAACCAATGGGCAACATAATAATAGATGCTGTACCCCAGCGTAGCAGCGCCAGCATAAATGGTGGTATATCCTGATTGATAGCCCGGGCTACAATGAAGTTGCCGCTCCACACCAGCGTGGCCAGTACAGCCAGGCCAATGCCTTCAATGGTATGTTGCTTATTACTCAAAACGGGGGCAAATGTACAGGAACGTTTGCTCTGCTTTTACCGAAAGAAAATATCATACGCAAAGCGAATGATAGTACCGGTCACCACCAGTAAAAAGAAAATACGGATGAAGCGGTTGCCTTTGAGCAAGGCCATTTTTGTACCTGCCCATCCACCGGCCATATTGCAAATAGCCATGGGGATGGCCAGCTCAAACATGATATTGCCCGTAAATGAAAAGTAAATGATGGATGCCAGATTGGTAGCGAGGTTAATCATTTTGGCATGGGCACTGGCATGCATAAAATCATGACCAATGATGGTGATGAACACCAACACCAAAAAACTACCGGTGCCGGGCCCAATAAAGCCATCGTAAAAACCAATCAGTAAACCTGCTGCAATGCCTTTCCATAACGCTTCTGTATACGGGATTTCATCGTGTTGCTGCCCCAACGTTTTGCGGGTGTAGGTAAACAAAGCCACCAGCACCAGCACACACAGAATGATGGGTTTGAGGATGCCATTGTTGAGCACACTTACCATGTACGAGCCAAACATGGCTGCACTAAATGCCGCCAGTGCTACCCATACAATCAGCTTCCAGCGGATGTCGATGCGTTTGCTGTATTGGTAGGCAGAAACCGCTGTGCCGCAAAAGGAGGGAATCTTCACCGTACCCAGCAAACTGGCTACCGGTGCGTTCGGAAAAGTGATGAGCATGGCTGGTGTCTGCACCAAACCGCCACCGCCCACTACGGCATCAATAAAGCCGGCGGCAAATGCTGCTATGCAAACGATGATGAGAGAGGAAGCCAATGGGAATTAGTCGAGTGGTTGATTAGTTAATTAGTTGATTGGTTAATTGGTCAATTAGTCAATACATCAGGCTATCATCGTTGCCCAAAACATCATTGCCCACCATTCACCACATACCCACCCAGTTCTTCTGTCCAGTGGGCGAAGTCGTTGTTGTAATCGCCTTTGATGCGTTCGATAGGCGGATTGAAGTAGCCGAATTTCAACTTTGGAAACTCTTCATGAATCAGGTTCATCATTTGCTGCACACCCATGCATTCGCCTGCATCGGCTACGTTGATTTTACCCAGATACCAATCGGGATCAATATTGAAATTGCGCCACTGAATCATGCATAAATCTGTTTCCTTTATCAGTTTGCGCAGCGCCTCATATTCGGCTTCGCTATCCGTCATGCCGGGAAAAACGAAGTAGTTGATGCTTGTCCACACACCATATTTGCGGGCCACTTTCAGGCTTTCTATGATGTCTTCAAACTGGTAATTGTTGGGGCGATAGTACGGCGTGTAAATTTCGCTGCGGGCACTGTTGGTACTTACCCGTATGCTGTCTAAACCCGCCTGGCACAAGGCTTCGACTGCCGCAGGCTTGCTGCCGTTGGTGTTGATATTGATGGAACCTTTTTTGGTGTGCTTCCGTATTTCGATGATGGCATCGCGGATGGTTTCCCACATCAGCAGGGGTTCACCTTCGCAGCCCTGCCCAAAGCTAATGATGGGGTAGGGAGCTGTTTCCAAATGCGGTACGGTAAACTCGACAATCTCTTCCGGCGTGGGTTTAAAAGTCAGCCGGTCTTGCGGACTGGTGATGGTTTCATCTTCGGGTTGAAAACTCACACAACCAACGCAGTTGGCATTGCAGGCAGGCGAGCTGGGCACCGGGCATTCCCAACGGCCCATGGCCATGTTGCGGGCAGCGGGGCAGTTGTAAGTGTTGCAGCAGTTTTCCATCAGGTGCTTCACCAGTCTGTTGTGCGAATACGCTTCCATCAAATGCGTAGCACCGTTGGCAATGGTATCATCATCATACCCGGCGCATTCCTGACGCACATCTCTCTCTACACGCACAGCGGTAACATAAAACTGATCGTTGTACCAGCCGGCTGCTGTATAGCAAAACAGCGGCAGGGTAGGTGCATCGGGTTCGGTTTCGTAAGCGGCCAAAAACAGGTTGGTATGTGCCGGCGGAATGAAAGCAGCCACGGCCCAGCCTTTATCACAAAGACGCATTTCTCCGGTTTCTACATCTATGCCAATGCCTTTGCGGCCGGGCAGTTCGTACAGGTTGCCACCATCGGGCAATACAATCCAGCTTTCTTCGGGTACTTCAAAAGCATCCCAACCACTGCGGCCAATGGCGTAGAGGGTTTGGTCTTCAAAAATGTTGCCGTTGCCGTCGCTGTATAATAGATAGGGCGTCATGATATACGGTGTTTTGCTGTTTTATTTGTTTGCTACAAAATGCTCTCCTTTTGAAAGGAATTTGGTTCAATTAACGGCATCTGTAATTTAACAATGGTGTAGAATTGAAATGCTCGGCAGAGTAAATGGCGATGTTAGTTGATGACTCTACCTCGGTTATCTACTACGAGAGGTTTATTGAATATAAAATGACCTCCGGTTTTTTCCCACACTATCCTGCCTGTCTTAGGTTCGATAGCGCAAAATCTTTTGTTTATACCTTCTCCAACAAACAAAAGATTATTTCCCAAAGTAGGTTCCATACCTCTAAAATTGGACACCTGCCAAACAGCAGAGCCATCTTTAGAATTTAAGGCTTTGAATTTATCATCATATCCAGACATGTATAGTATTCCATCGTGATAAACCGGGTTCTTCTTGAATCCGATGCCATTTTGACTTTTCCAAATTAATACACCAGTATTTGCATCAATGGCATATGCCGAGCCGAACTGCCTGGTAGATGATCCCATATCAAACGATGATAAAATGAATATGGTATCGTTACGGATGATAGGAGTTGATTGTTCCATAGATGCTCTGTCATCGTTAAAGGTCCATTTTAAGTTGCCAGTTTCTTTATTAAAAGCGAATAGCTTTCCATACCTGCTACCAATATAAATATGACCCTTATACAACACGGTTTCTCCTGAATAAAAAAGTGTTTCACTTTGATGAGTACGGTATTCTCTGATCAAGCTGCCTGTTGTTGCATTTAGAGCATACACAATACCATCTGCACCAAAATAGATTATTCCATTATCGTACATGGGCTTACCACTTACATTGCCATATGTGGTGTAAGTCCATTTTAAATTTCCTGTTTCGGCATCCAGCGCAAACAGAAGGTGATTGCTTCCAATGTATACTATTCCATTTTCAACAATAGGAGAACTTTCTATTGCTTGTAATGCTTGATAAGTCCATTTCACTTCACCTGTCATAGAGTTAATGGCATATACTTTTGCGTCGGTGCCACCAATGTAAATAGTATTGTTTTTTAAACAGGCTTGAGAATAGCCAAAGCCTTCGCCCCCTGGTATCGTCTTAATCCAACGCTCCACACCAGTTTTGGCATTATAACAAACAAGTCGCCCGCCGGTATCACCTACATAGACTTTATTTACCTCTTGTGCTTTTACAACCGCAACATAAGAACGGGTGGTACCATCTTCAGCAGTTACATTAAAAACAACAGGATTGGTAAAATCCATAGTAACACCAGAGAGCGGTGAAATTTTTTCTCCCTTATAGGTTATAACCGGTTTGATTCTCGACAAATCTGCATTCGGAGGTAAATAAACCCAAATAGAATCCTTTTCCAGAAATACAGAAACATCTGCTTCGTTGAATGCTGTACTGTCGGACTTAAGAAATTTTACACTCAAAATCTCTTTGTTTGGATCTTTTATTTTATCCTTTCCACATGCAATAATGAAAAATAGTGATGACGATAAAATAAGAAGACTGGTGAGTTTGCTACCGATAAACATAAATGGATGTTTCATGTGTGGTGTTTATATTTTAAAATGCAGTTGCTCTTTGCAATACGCATTGAATTCTGCAATGAGTTCGGGTGATACCGGTTCGTCGAGTTCTTTTTGAATGACTTTGTTGTTGCGCAAATCCAGCGTAAACCAGTTGTCACGAATCACCACATTGTCTATCTCAAACCACTCGTATTTCTTTTTCGGAAAGGAGTTGCGTACCACTTTTTCTTTTGTAAAACCTATTTCGTCGGGAAATTTTACCCAACGTTCTATCACCGACATGATGGCGTACGCAACGCCAATGATGACGTGGTACTTGGCCAGTGGCAGCAACATCCAGGCCATGGCGGCTATCATGAGTTCCATGCGGTAGTTTACCTGAAACGATTTGTCGGCACTGCGAACCCAACCATACAACCACAAACCGATGATGAGTAAAGGTATCACCACCAGCCACAGGTGATTGCCAAACATGCCAATGCGAATGAGGTAATAGAAATGCGCTGTCAAAAACAGCATGAGCAATACCTGACTCACTATGTTGACATATTTAAAGCCCGGCGATTTTAAAGTAATGATGAAATCGAATTCACCCTGTGTATCGATGGCTGCTTGTTCGGCTGGCTGCATAGGCTGCAAATGTACCGGCTATGAGGCAAGTTTACGCTTGTTGCTGGCTCACCATCATGTTGCAGAGTTTCCACAACTGGCGGGCACCCACGTTGGCATCCCATCCGCTTTCGCCAATGCCGATTTCAACCAAATCGAAACCAATGAGCTCACGGCCGCTGGCCAGTAGTTTGCGCAGCAGGTAGTTGATTTCTTCGGTTTCAAAACCGCCATCTACCGGTGTGCCGGTGCGGGGGCACAGTTTTGGATTGAGGCCATCGATGTCAAAACTCAAATGAACTTTCTGTGGCAATTGAGCTATGATGTCGTCGCAGAGCTGCTGCCAGGTGGCGCCTTCAAAGCGGCGGTTTTTGAGGTCGCGGTCGAAAAAGCAGGTAATGCGGTCTTTATGCTCTTGCAGGTATTCCCATTCGCCCTGGCTAAAATCACGAACACCCATTTGTACCACTTTGCTCAGCTGTGGTATTTCTTCGAGGCCATTGTATACCACGCTGGCATGGCTGTATTTAAAGAATTCGTAAGAAGGACGCAGGTCGCAGTGGGCATCAATTTGCAAAATGCCGAATGATTCATGGCGTTCGGCCTGTGCCTTCCAATAACCCAAAGAAGTGCTGTGGTCGCCACCGAGCAGGCCCACCATTTTACCGGCTTTCAACAGGTCGCTGGTTTGCTCGTACACCCAGTTGTTCAAAAAGTCGGACCCTTCGTTGATGTCGCGGATGCTCTTGCACATAAAGCGGTTGGCTTTAATGTCTTCGCCACGAGAAATAAAATCGATGAAGAGCTCGGCTTCTTTGCGCAGAAAGTCACTTTTCAGCAACACTTTACGATCGATGGGCCGCATGTAAAAGCCTTGCTTCCAGGCTTCGGGTGAATCCTGATCAAAAATGTCTACCTGTAAAGATGCTTTGAACACCTGCTCGGCTGCACGGGCAGTGCCGGCGCCAAAGCTCACGGTTACTTCCCAGGGTACCGGAACAATCACCAGTCGGGATTCATCTTCTGTAAAAGGCAATCCGAAAATATTATTGTTGGGATTACCTGCGCAATTGACGTCGAAATTGGATAGGTCGGCCATGTGGCTACTGATAAAGGGGGGCGAAAGTACAAACTAACCACACACCAGCATCCTCATGTGTGCTGCTTGTGTGCCGCAAAGGATTGCAGAATGAACAGCAGCCTGATTTTCAATTCAGAATTTTTTCACCCAAAGGATTGATTTAACATTTGAACAGCGAGTAGCCTGCTGCCGAATCCTTGTACATTTGCCAAAAGAAATGCAGTAGTTGCTATGAAGAAATTGCACATTTTGTTGCTGGTAGGTGTGGCGGTTGCCATTGCGGTGATGATTAGTTTCACTTCTGACCTTACGACTTACGATACCATTGCATCTGCCAAACAAAAGGAAGGCACCTACGTGCACCTCATTGCGAAGTTGGACAAAGCCCAGCCCATTGATTATGATCCTTTGAAAAATCCCAACTATTGCGCCTTTACTGTTGTGGATTCATTGGGCGGTGTAACCAAGGTTATCAGCAACAAGCCGAAACCAGCCGATTTGGAAATGAGCGAAAGGGTTGTATTGAAAGGCCGCATGAAAGAAGACGGTTTTCATTGTGATGATATTTTGCTGAAGTGCCCCAGCAAGTACAAAGATGAACAAGCCAAAGGCCTGCGCCACCCCGGCAGCAAGCAAGAAGGATAAACCATTAATTTTACACTATACAAAGCGACATCTAAAAGGGTGTCGCTTTTTGTTTGCAGCTTATTGAAAAGTTTATTCGTCTAATTCGTAACATTCGTGTAGTTCGTGTATCTTTTTTCGCATTTCCCCAACACATCCACTCTTTAACGATTCATTGCCATGAAGTGCATACCCGTACTTTTGCCACGCATTGCAACCAAATGATTGCAAGCTGCCCGCAGTATGGAATTTGTAGGAGAACACTTATTGCCCGGACAGATCGGGCACTTTATGATTGTCTTGTCGCTGATGTCGGCTCTGTTTGCCAGCATCAGTTTTTTCATGGGGTTTAAAGCTGCCGATGAAAGCAGCCGGCCCATGTGGATGAAGCTGGCCAGAATATCTTTTGGTATCCAAACCCTTTCGGTGCTGGTGTCTTTTTACATTTTGTACTACATCATTACCAACCACTTATTTGAATATAAATATGTGTGGCAGCATAGCAGCAAGGCCTTACCCATGGAGTATTTGCTCAGCTGCTTTTGGGAAGGACAAGAAGGAAGCTTCTTGCTCTGGAGTTTCTGGCATGCCATTTTGGGGTGGTTCATCATTGGCCGTAGCGGCAAATGGGAAGGACCGGTAATGTCAGTCATTAGCTTTGCACAGTTTGCACTGGCAACCATGGTGCTCGGTGTGTACTTCTTTGGGCAAAAAGTGGGTAGTAGTCCGTTTGTATTGCTGCGCAATGAAATGGATGCCCCCATTTTCAGTACTACTAACTACCTCGAATTTGTGACCGATGGCAATGGCCTCAATGCCTTGCTGCAGAACTATTGGATGGTGATTCACCCGCCAGTGCTCTTCCTTGGTTTTGCATCTACGGTGGTACCATTTGCGTATGCCGCAGCGGGTTTGTTAACCAAAGATCATGCAGGCTGGACAAAAGCCGCCCTGCCTTGGGCTTCCTTTAGTGCCGCTGCACTTGGCCTGGGTATAATGATGGGTGCTGCATGGGCTTACGAAAGCCTCACTTTTGGTGGCTACTGGGCATGGGACCCTGTTGAAAATGCTAGTCTTGTACCATGGCTCATCCTCATCAGCGGGTTGCATACAAACCTCATTTACCGTAGTACAGGTTATTCTTTGCGGGCAACGTATTTGTTTTATATCCTTACTTTCCTGCTCATTTTGTACAGCACTTTCCTTACCCGCAGCGGGGTGTTGGGCGATACTTCCGTACACTCATTTACCGGCTCGGGCATGAATACGCAGTTGCTGCTCTTCATCTTTGTTTTTCTGCTGCCTGTGGGTTGGATGTTTGCCCGCCAATACAAGGCTATCCCCAGCATTCAAAAAGAAGAAAGCCTGTACAGCCGTGAGTTTTGGATGTTCATTGGTGCCCTGGTGTTTTTCTTTTCGGCCCTGGTGATTATTGGAAAAACGTCTTTGCCGGTGTTCAACAAAATTTTTGGTACCAACATTGCCCCACCGGAAGATGTAGAGTATAGTCACAACCAGATTCAGGTTTGGGTTGCAGTCATTGTAGGATTGCTGACAGCTGTTACACAATACTTCAAATACAAAGACACGCCCAAAAAGACTTTTTACAGCAAAATGCTGTGGCCTACTGTCATCGCATTGGCCATCAGCCTTACCATCAGCTTTACAGTTGGTGTGGCGTACGATAAAAAAGGCGCTGGTTTCTGGATGGCATTACACATCGCCATTTTCACTGCGGTGTACGCCATAGTTGCCAATGCCGGCTATATCTGGACGGGTATGAAAGGCAAGCTGCGCCTGGCGGGCTCTTCGGTAGCACACGTGGGTTTTGGTATGGTGTTGCTGGGCATTTTGATTTCTGCCAGCAATAAGATTACGCTGAGTTACAATACCACGGGCATATCGCCGCTTCAAATGAAAGATGCCACCGATGTAAACAATAACCCCCGCGAAAACCTGACCCTGATAAAAGGCGTGGCTACTGATATGGGTAAATACATGGTAACCTATACCAAGGATACCGTGAGCCCCTACGACAGCAAACGCTATTTCGAAATCTTGTTTGAAAACAAAAACAAGCAGGAAAAATTTGCGCTGTATCCCGATGTAATCGAGAACAACAAGGGTGGGGAAGGTCTAACGCCCAACCCCGATGCCAAGCATTATTGGAACAAAGACATTTTCATTTACCTCACTTTCCTCAGCGATCCTTCTGCCAAGGCAAAAGACACCACACAGTTTGCCAACAAAACCGTGGTGATAGGCGATACCAGCTTTTACAGCAATGGCATGTGGACAGTGAACCAGCTGGAATTTAATCCACCCGACGAACGTCTGAAAGCATACAAAGGCGATACCGTGTTGGCTGCTGATATTACAGTGATTGCGAAAGATGGCCGGCAATACAAATCACGCCCCGCCTTCCGGCTCAAAAACAATACGTTGGAAATGTTGCCCGACACCGTCATGAGTCAAAGCCTGGTGTTTGCCCTGCGCAAGCCCGGCGATATGGACAAAAAAGAAGTGGAAATCGGCATCAAGGAAAGCAATGCCATTCTCGACTTCGTGACGCTGAAGGCTTACGAATTCCCCATGATTAATGTATTGTGGTTGGGCATTATTGTAATGGTAGTGGGCTTTGTGATGAGTATGTTGCAGCGGCGTAAGCTGGCGCAGCGAAACAATGATTAACGGCGTCTTTCGTTTTTGGTCAGTATATTCAATCTGACAAATGCGTTCGCTTCTCTTCATATCGCTGTTGTGTGTGCTGGGCCTGGCAAGCCGGGCACAATCGCAGCCGCCACCCGTTCAGCATCCTACATACGGGGTGAATGATACCATTGTGGTGTATGCCACGGTAATGGACGATGGAACGCTGGTGCCTACCGCTTGGCTGTTGCCAGTAGAAGTAGTAGGCAAAATGCCCCGCCACCTTGCCCGTCAGCAAAAGAAAATGACCCGGCTGAAAAATGCCGTTTACGTTACCTATCCCTATGCCAGGGAAGCCAGCCGCATTATCAACTACATGAACCGCCGCATGGCCGGCATGAAAGATGAGAGTGAACGACGAAAGTTCATCAAATCGCAGGAAAAGCAACTCAAAGAAGCCTTTGGCGATAAAATCACCAGCCTGAGTGTGTACCAGGGCAAGGTGCTCATGAAACTCATCAACCGCCAAACCGGTGCCGATGTATACGCCATTTTAAAAGAATACAAGGGTGGTGCCAATGCCCGGCTTTGGCAAACCGTGGCTTTTGTATTTGGCAGCAGCCTCAAGCAACCCTATGACCCAACCGGCGAAGACGCTGAAATGGAAGGCTATGTGCGGGAAGTGGAAATGTTGTATGGAGGGTAAGGTTGAGTAGGCTGGAAAGTTGGTAAGGAATTCCCTTTGATTTTCGGTAAGCCGATAGACAAGTTGAAAAAGCTTTGTGACCATTGTGCCTTCTTAGTGCCTTGGTGGATACTACACCACGCCCGTTTTTAGCATTTGACCTGCCAATACTCTACTACCTTTGCGCCCATGAAATTGGATATTCTGGCCATTGCTGCACATCCCGATGATGTAGAACTGAGCTGTGCAGGCACATTGATGATGGAAAAAAAAGCCGGTAAAAAAATCGGTATTGTAGACCTTACCCGAGGCGAACTGGGCACCCGCGGTACCATTGAAACCCGTGCCGAAGAAGCTGCCGACGCCCTTCGTATTATGGGGCTGGATGTGCGGGAAAACCTCGGCATTCCGGATGGATTTTTTCAAAATACACAGCTATACCAACTGAAAGTAATGGAAGCTATCCGGCATTATCAGCCGGAGATAGTGCTCACCAATGCTCCCAGCGACCGCCATCCCGATCATGGTCGTGCTGCAGAGCTGGTGCGTGATGCGGCCTGGCTGAGTGGCCTCCGCAAAATTGAAACCTTTCGCAACGGACAATTGCAACAGGCCTGGCGCCCCACTTATGTGTTCAATTTTATTCAGGACCGCTACCTGAAACCTGATTTTGTAATGGACATTACTCCGGTGATGGAGCAAAAGATAGCTGCCATCAAAGCCTACAAAACCCAGTTTGATACTATCCCCGACGACGAGCCGCAGACCTATATCAGTTCTCCCGGTTTTTTGCAATCCATCATCGATCGCAGCCGGCAGCTGGGTAAGGTGATTGGTGTAGATTTTGCCGAAGGCTTCATCAGTGATAAAACTTTGGGTATCAAATCCTTCAACAGTTTCATCCAAAATGTGACCTAGTGCTTATTTTAGCACAGTTAGTGTTTTTTGTATTTCATCCATAACAGCATCGGCGTGATGCTGCCTTTATTTTAACCGACCGAATGGCAACTCCAAAATTTCCGCATGTAACACCTTCGTTTCATGCAGTGCTCAAGCAACGTGTAAACAAGTATTTCGAAGAACAAAAAAAGTCGACCACCGGCGGTTGGCGTATTCTTTCCAAAGGCATGATACTGGTAGCAGCACTCACTACCACGTATATTGTATTGATGCTGGTGCAAATGCCCGTGTGGGTAGCTCTCAGCCTGAGTGGTTTAATGGGCTTACTCATTGCCACCATTGGTTTCAACATCATGCACGATGGTGGCCACGGCAGCTTTAGTAAATATGCTTTTGTAAACAAACTGGCCGCACTTACCCTCAACATTTTGGGCGGTAGTGCTTTTATGTGGAACCAAAAACACAATGTCATTCACCATGCATATACCAATGTGCATGATGTAGACGACGATTTGGATGCAGGCATCTTTCTGCGCCTCAGTAAGCACCAACCAAAGCTGGGCATTCACAAAGTGCAGCATTTTTACTTCTGGTTTTTGTATTGTCTGCTCTACCTGTTCTGGATTTTTTACTCTGATTTTGGTAAATATTTTTCTCGCCAGATTGGCTCTTTGCCGTTGAAAAAAATGAGCTTAAAAGATCACCTCTCATTTTGGATTGGCAAGTTGCTCTTTGCAGCTGTATTCATGATTATACCCATTTATGTGCACGGTTTCCTGAGCTGGATGATTGGCTTTTTGGTAATGACCATGCTGAGCGGTTTTGTATTGAGCATTGTGTTTCAACTGGCACATACCGTGCAAGACACCGCCTTTCCTTTGGCCAATGAAGTAACCGGCAAAATGGATGATGAATGGGCTGTACACCAACTGAAAACCACTGCCAATTTTGCTACCCGTAGCCGGGTGATCAGCTGGCTGGTAGGTGGCCTCAACTTTCAGGTAGAACACCACTTGTTTCCCCGCATTTCGCACATTCACTATCCTGCTATCAACAAGATTGTGAAAGAAGCCTGTGCCGAGTTCAACGTTACTTACATCGAGTATCGTACGTTGGGTAAAGCAGTAGCCAGCCACGTAGGTTATTTGCGCAGCCTGGGCCAGATGGTGTAGGGGGGATTAGTTAATTAGTTGATTGGTTAATTAGTTGATTGGTTGATGGGGGGCAGCTTCCACAGCCATCTTACCATAGTAAAGCCGGTTTCGAAAGAGGCCGGCTTTGTTGTTTGGATCATTGCTATACATTGATATTCTCTTCTACAGTATGTCTTAATAAGTTGAATTCAGTTATTTGTATGTTTAAGCATGAGTAAGAAGTACGATATCTTTTTAGACTGTAATAAAATTGGAACTACTGAGTTCGAAAAGGCGGATGTACCAATGGGAGTGGTTTTTGGCATATTAAATTTTACAGAGCCCATTTCTGGCTATGCTTTTTTTAAGCAGTACTGCATAGAAAAGAGCATTACAATCGTTGCAGAATTTTCTGAAGAGAATATTATTGAGACATCCACTATTCCTGGTCTTGTAGTAATCAATGAGTCGGGGTTGCAAATAAATGGAATAGGGAATCAAATTTCAGGCATGGATGCTGATGTATTTTTCATTACGATTTATGGCATTTCCTTTCCATTCTATGAGGAAGAGTTTCCCTTACATGTAAAAGCATACAACGAAAAGTTGTAACTTGACCTAGTTAGTTTAATTCCGTTTAATCAATGCTTCAGCAAAAACAATAAAGCCGGCATCAACAGATGCCGGCTTTATTCCTTGAGTCAATTTATGTGGAGCGGGGCATTACTGCCGGCCGTTACCATTTTCTTGCTGTGGGTTCAGGTTGAGCGGATAACCATACACCCCTTCAAAACCAGGATACACACCCTCAAGGCGAACGGTGCCACGGGCACTGCCCAGCAATTTCATCAGTTCTTCTACCGATTTCACAGGCTGGCTGTTTACACTCGTAATTACAAAGTCTTTTTGCATACGGGTATTGCTCAGCAGGCCTTCGCCCAAGCTTACCACCCGTACACCACCGGCAATATTGTATTTCTCGGCGTCCTTTTTAGACACGGTTTCCAGCTGACCGCCGAGTTTTTCTTTCAGGTCGGCGTTGGCATCGTTTTTCACCACATCAGTATTACCGGCACGGTTCTTCAACGTAACGGTGGTTGATTTAGCAGCACCATCTCTTTTAAAGCTGATGGTCACTTTGTCGCCGGGTTTGTAGTTGGCCACCTGTTCTACCATTTCTGAACCGCTGGTTACTTTTACGCCGTTGATGGCAGTGATATAATCGCCGGGCTTAATGCCTGCTGCAGCGGCTGCACCACCTTCGGGCACTTCCCGTACATACACGCCTTCGCCCTGTGCAATGCCTGCTTTGCGGAATTCCTCCTCAGGTGCATCATCGGGCAGGTAGGTAATACCCAAATAAGCCCGCTGTACGGCACCATACTTAATGAGGTCGCCGGTAATCTTACGAACGATATTCACCGGAATAGCGTAGCTGTAACCCGCATACGAACCCGTTTGTGAAGCAATGGCCGAGTTGATGCCAATAAGCTTGCCTTCAGCATCTACCAGGGCACCACCGCTGTTGCCCTGGTTTACGGCAGCATCGGTTTGTATAAAGCTTTCAATAGGCGTGTTGCTCTTGCGGCTGTTGAGGCCCAGCGAACGGGCTTTGGCACTCACAATACCTGCTGTTACCGTTACATCCAGGCTCCAGGGGTAGCCAATAGCCAGTACCCATTGTCCCAGTTTTACATCGTCGCTGTTGCCCCAAACAATATAGGGCAGGTTTTCGCCGGTAATTTTCAATACCGCCAAATCGCTGCTGGGGTCGGCGCCAATGAGCTCGGCCTTGTACGATTTTTTATTGGGCATGGTCACGTTGATTTCATCGGCGTTTTCAATCACGTGGTTATTGGTTACAATGTAGCCGTCTTTGGTAATGATAACGCCGGAACCACTGGCCCGCTGCTCGGGAATGGTCATGCTGCGGGGACCGCCAAACATGTCGCCAAAGAAATCATCGCCAAACAAATCGGCAAAGGGACTGCGCTGCCGCTGCGTGGTTACCTGACGGGCATTGATTTTTGTTTTGATGTGCACCACGGCCGGCGTGGCCGCACCAGCTGCTGCCGAAAAATCGACCGGTGTATTGCCCTGCACACCATTGCCTTCTACAAAAGAGGCATAGTTGGCAGGCATTTTTCCTGATTCCTGATAACCGTTTGAGTTGCTGCTACTGTAAATTTTTCCCAGACCCCAAACGCTCAGCACCGAGGTAACGACGCTAACGCCTGCAATCGCAAATACGGACTTCCAATTCATAGCTTTTCTTTTTCTGTTTATGTTCAAACGAAATGATTCGTAAATCTAATAGTAAATGCATGTCTCTGATGGTGAAAAAAATGCAAATACCATTTTGTTTAACAGCCATAACAACAGCTGTGCCGCTTGGTTGTGGCTGATGATTTGACAGCGGCCGGCTGACAATTGCACAGCAGGGCTTACTGTTGTTGCGGCAATGTTGTCAGAAACTGCATGGTATCTACACCGTCGGCAAAATCGCTGAGGCCCGGCTGCTGTGCCTTGCCAAAAGGAATGTGCTGCTTGCTGCACAGGCATTGCAGGTTGTCGGCCTGTTCTTGCAGAAGGGCGGCTTCATCAATACTGTCGTAAAAACTGTAATGCACCTGACTGATGGGAGAGAAGAGACCTTCGTTTTCCGTGAGCAATACCGTGCCGTTGGTCATGTAAAACTTGTTGTTGAGTAGTAGCAGGCTTAGGTTGTAATCGTAGTTGTTTTTAAACTTGAAATGATCGGCCATCCAGCTGTATTTATCGAGGGCTCGTAGCAGCGGCACAAAATCATAGTTGCGGGGCACGTACAGCTTCGACACGTTGCGGCAACCGAGGCCAAAGTACAGCAGCATGTCATCGGCCAGTCGTTCGAGGGTGGCGGCGTCTTCGCTGGCATCGAGCACTGCTACCGAAGTGCGGTTGCGCCGGATGATGCTGGGATAGTTGCGGAAATAATAATCGAAGTAGCGGCTGCTGTTGTTGCTGCCCGTGGCAATGTAGGCATCGCAGCCCTTTAATTGTTCTGCAAAAATAATTTCATGACAAAAATCAGGCGCCCATTGCTGCAGGGTGGCAACGATGTGTTTCATCAGTATTTCATCCTTCGAAGAAGGCTTCAATACCAGCTGATGACCGGCCAAAATACCACACATCATATCATGAAAACCCACCATGGGAATATTGCCTGCCATCACAATGCCCAGCCGCTGTGGAGCATAGGTGATGCCTTGCGGCAAATACTGATGGGCAAAGGCTTTCAGCGCATCGGGCTGCAAAAATCCGTGGGCAATTCCTGCAGCTGCAGCATCCACAAATTGGGGTACAAACCAGCCGTTTTGAATACCGGCTTTTGTCTTGGTTTCCTGCCATGCTGCGTCGTCCGATAAAAGATATTCACCCAGCTTTACAAGTATTTCTATGCGTTGATGTAGATTCACGGATTGGTTGTTATTTTTGAAGGGACAAAACTAATTTGAAACGAAACTAAACAGTTCACGTTATGGCAATTAAAATAACCGAAGAGTGCATCAACTGTGGTGCCTGCGAACCTGAATGTCCGAACAATGCGATTTACGAAGGCGGTGTAGAATGGGCACTGGCCGATGGTACCACTGTAAGCGGTTCATTTACCCTGTTAGATGGCAGCAGCATGGATGCCAACCAAAAGAATGAGCCACTGAGCACCGATACCTATTACATTGTTCCTAACAAATGCACCGAATGCCAGGGCTTTCACGAAGAGCCCCAGTGTGCCGCTGTATGCCCTGTAGACTGCTGCGTACCCGACGAGGCTTACGTAGAAGCAGTAGACGAACTGATGGCGAAAAAGAACGTTTGCACAGCTAAGCCTGTTGCAAAAATAATTTGATGCAAATACTTGTGGTTACACCCGGAGCGGTAGTAACTTTAGTACATCAAAAGAAGGGGTAACACCCTGTACATCGGCGGGTGATATGTTCCGTCAATGAAGCTGAAGGTTTCCGCCTTCAGCTTTTTTGTGTTGGTGGGTTGGTTGGTTGGAATGTTGGTAAGTTGGCAGGTAAAGGCATGCTGAGAAACGAAGCAACAAGCTTTCGCTGTTCGGGATTTGCAATCCCGAACATATTACTGCCGCTTTGAAGAAATAATGTGCTGATACATGCTGCGTTGGATTTGCCATCCACCACACACTTTGCCGTTCGGGATTTGTAATCCCGAACATTTCAATGTTATCTTCAAGCATGCCATTTGCTTATGATATCAAAGATCAGGGAGCACTGCACTTCCTCACTTTTACGGTGCATCAGTGGGTTGATGTATTTACCCGACAGCAATATGCAGCTATTTATCTCGACAGTCTTCTTCATTGCCAGCAAGAGAAAGGGTTGCTGATATACGGTTGGGTGGTCATGACCAATCATGTGCACTTGATGGCGAGAGCTACGCAAAATAATTTGAGTGACATCATTAGAGATCACAAAAAGTTTACCGCCAAAAAAATAGTAGCTGCCATTGCAGCCAATGAGCGGGAAAGTAGAAGGGAGTGGCTATTGCAGCTGTTGCAGTACAATGGGCATGTATGGTTTTGGGAAGAAGGCTACCATGGCGAAGCTGTTTACAGTGAGCCTTTCTTTTTATCGAAACTGAATTACCTGCACCAAAATCCTGTAAGGGCTGGGATAGTAGATAAAGCAACAGATTATTTACAAAGCAGTGCGGCTGATTATGCAGGCATAAGAAAAGGGAGGCTGCCCATATTTGGGTTAGCGTAGCGGATTAAAAATCCGCCGATACGGCTTCGGGATTGCAAATCCCGAAGAGCGGGGGTGATATGTTCCGTCAATGAAGCTGAAGGTTTCCGCCTTCAGCTTTTTTGTGTTGGTGGGTTGGTTGGTTGGAATGTTGGTAGGTTGGCAGGTAAAGGCATGCTGAGAAACGAAGCAACAAGCTTTCGCTGTTCGGTATTTGCAATCCCGAACATATTACTGCCGCTTTGAAGAAATAATGTGCTGATACATGCTGCGTTGGATTTGCCATCCACCACACACTTTGCCGTTCGGGATTTGTAATCCCGAACATTTCAATGTTATCTTCAAGCATGCCATTTGCTTATGATATCAAAGATCAGGGAGCACTGCACTTCCTCACTTTCACGGTGCATCAGTGGGTTGATGTATTTACCCGACAGCAATATGCAGCTATTTATCTCGACAGTCTTCTTCATTGCCAGCAAGAGAAAGGGTTGCTGATATACGGTTGGGTGGTCATGACCAATCATGTGCACTTGATGGCGAGAGCTACGCAAAATAATTTGAGTGACATCATTAGAGATCACAAAAAGTTTACCGCCAAAAAAATAGTAGCTGCCATTGCAGCCAATGAGCGGGAAAGTAGAAGGGAGTGGCTATTGCAGCTGTTGCAGTACAATGGGCATGTATGGTTTTGGGAAGAAGGCTACCATGGCGAAGCTGTTTACAGTGAGCCTTTCTTTTTATCGAAACTGAATTACCTGCACCAAAATCCTGTAAGGGCTGGGATAGTAGATAAAGCAACAGATTATTTACAAAGCAGTGCTGCTGATTATGCAGGCATAAGAAAAGGGAGGCTGCCCATATTTGGGTTAGCGTAGCGGATTAAAAATCCGCCGATACGGCTTCGGGATTGCAAATCCCGAAGAGCGGGAAGTTTCTTAGGAGCAAAAATGCTCAAATTTAGCAGTTCAGCCCGCATTACGCTTATACAATGTTGGCGGTAGTTTTTTTTATTCAATTCTCCTTAATACCCCCTTTAATTTTGCTTCAACTCCAAGATTATCAAAAAGTTTTTCAGTCAATGTTAATGTCTTCTTGAAAGCTGTTTTAATATCTGTCGGATCTAATTCTGATGTTGTCTCCTGAAATAACGAATACCAATCTGGGTCTATGTCTTTTTCCAAGCTTTTTGTTGGACTTTCCCAATGTTTGGTTTGGTATGTTTCAATTCTTATTAACCAAAGTAAATATTTTTGAACATTTGATAAGCTTTGGTAAGCGTGAGCAAATTCCTGTCGTTTAATTAAGTTGCTTGTTGTAAGTAAAACATTCAACAATGATTGGCTCAACCACAGGATATTTTCATTTGTTGTTCGATCAGGTACTTTAGTTTTTATTTCTTTGAGCGTGTTAGTCAATAAATCTTCTTTATCTACTAAAATCATCTTGTCAAAGTCGCTAAACTCTACCAAACCGTCCCACGATTTGATAACTTCCATTTGGTCGTTTGTCAAAAAATGAAACTCCCCCCTTATCATATTTTCAAAAATGGCAACTTCACTTCCATACTCGTTGGTAAAATATAATGCCAAAGGATGAATTTGGCTTACCCAATTTTCAGCGGAAAATTTTTCTTTATCCTTCAAGAAGATGTAGAATTCAATATCTGAATATTTGTCCCCTTCATTTTTGGTAAATGACCCGTACATAAATACGGCAGAAATATTTTTATCATTTTGAGCTATTGACTTTGTTTTGTCAATCATTTGTAACTGTGTCATTTTCTAATTTTTTAATATTAACAATCGCCCTTTCTACTTTGCGTATTAAAGGATATTTCAATTCTTATTCTATCTTACAGTTACTTATAGCTTCATTTTCTTGAATGTTTTTCGTTGTTAATTGTTTCTTCAAATTACCGCCAACGTTCGAGGCTTGCCGCAGGGCTGGGATTGTTGCTGTGTCCGCCCGGCAACTAAAGCCGATTAAAAAACTGATGCTGAAGTTAACAACTAAAAGTCAAATAGAATTCGGTCAAGCCCGATATTAGCTGATAGTAGTACAACTGATGATTGTTATTCCGTCCGCCAGCCTTGCGGCAAACCTTTTGTTGCCTGCTGCCTTTCTTATCTTACGCTGTCACCATTTTTCTTTTTTGTTTTCTGTCAAGTAACCATACAATTGTCCAATAAATTGGTAGAAGAATTGGATAAAACACAATCACTAAAAATACATAACCGTGATGTCTGCCTGCATTTTCGCCAATTACATTGTCTATTAATTCGTATGAATATATATAACTCAATAAAATTAAAAAAGGAATTACTAAACTTCCTAAAATGACTACAGGGGAATATTTCTTATTAATAAACTGTCTGCGATACTTAAGAACAAAGAAACAATGCAAAGCAAACAATAGTATGCCTGCAATTATTGAAAGTCCAAACGGTTGAATAGTTATTAAAGCTTTTGCAAGGTTGTTTGCTTTTGGGGTGTAAGAGAATTCAAGGTACTCGTCAGGCAGTTTACTAAATGTCCAACTACTCTTCGCCTGAAATGCTTTTTCAACTGGTTGTCCAATATTTGTTGAAAGCTGTCTTACTGAACCGTTTTGTTCAACGCTGATATTTAATACTCCAAAGGATTTCCAAAATTTAGCAGGTGTCAATGAATAGCGAAAACTGTATTCCTTTATCCATCCAGAAATGTCTGTCCAAACATTGGCTGTATATTCTACTCTTACCTTATGAATTCCTTTAGCAATGTCAGTTTCAAAGTATTTAAGGTCATTTAATTTGTAAACAAATCCAGAATTTTCCCACCAGTAAATTGTCACTTCATCTCTTTCATTTTTTCTGTTATCATCATCTTTCAAACCGCTAAATCCTGAAAAAGGCGAGTTGTTAAAATGAGTATATTTTTCTGGAATATTTTGAATGTTAACTCTTTGATTATCTACCCAAACAAAAAAACTGTCTTTGTAATCTTGAGCATAAAATAATAAAGGAATTTGTCTGCCTGTCAAATCGCTTTGGATTGTGTATTCAACTATAAACTTGGCGGTCTTAAAATCTTTGTCAATTTTAATTTGGATGTTTTCTGAAAGAATATTTATGTCCTTGCTTGTAAAAGCAGAACTTGTCATTGTGCCTTCCCAAATTGGTGATGACATATTTGCTTTGCAAAATTGTCCAGTTAGTAGTAAGATTATTAGAATTCTAATTTTCAATTTATCTGTCAATATTTGTAGGGTGTCCAATAAGGTTGCAGGCAACGTCCGACAGCTTTGCGATGGGCTGGACTTCTGTGTTTCGTCTGCCGATACAATAGCTGATTAGAATTACTAATGATGAAAATAAGAACTAAAGTCGAATAATGAATGTCCAGCCGATAACTGCCGGCGAATAAAGATTTGTTGCCGATTGCTCTTCCGTCTGCCAGCCTATTGCAAAACTGCTGTTAGGCGTAGTTTAACGTTTGTTGTTGTAGCCTGGCATATAAGTCCAACCTTCTTCCTGTGTATTCGTGACCGTGTCTGGCACAGGGTAGTCCAACAGCAGCTTACTGTTATTTGGATTTTTAGAGGAAAATTCAACATAATATCT
The DNA here is from genome assembly GCF_009740285.1 of Phnomibacter ginsenosidimutans. Taxonomy (GTDB): domain Bacteria; phylum Bacteroidota; class Bacteroidia; order Chitinophagales; family Chitinophagaceae; genus Phnomibacter; species Phnomibacter ginsenosidimutans. The sequence continues at coordinate 2,407,312 of NZ_CP046566.1, read as the reverse complement.
TCCGCCGTTAGCAACGACAGATTTTTCAAATTGGGCTGCAATCATTTCGTTTCCAGAATATTCAGTCATACCTACATTATAAGTAAATTCAACAGTCGGCTGGGAGCTTTTGATATTGTGATGTGTTTTGCCTGTCACTCCAATTGTGTATTTGAGATTTGCTTTTCTGTCTGCGGCATTTGCTTTTAAACGTCTACTATTATAAAAAGCAAAAACAATCAATGCTAAGACCACAACAATTGATGAAATAATTTTGCCTTTGTGCCACTCTCTTGTACCATCTTTCCAAAAGTTTTGCATTAAATCGTCCCAGAGGGTCATGCTGTAGAATTGTTTGTTCCTGTGTCGCTAATTGGATGGTTGCAAATTACGCCCAACGTCCCGCGGCTTTGCGACGTTCGCAGGATGTGGTGCTGTATGAAGATAAGGCTGCTGGCGAATGTTGCAAAACCGCAGTTGCCTGCAGTGGCCAACCGTACTGCCAGGAAAATACCCGTCGGGCTATTTGTGCCAATGGCTGATTGGCGAAGTCGACCAACGGGATCGGGGGAGGGAGCTACCGTATTTCTACGGGATTTACCGAAGCCACCGGCTCAGGTATTGACAATGTCAATGCCAGCCTTTAGCTTCGCCTAAGCTGCTGAAGCGATTCGCTTCGAAAACGCCGGTTTTCAGCAAATCTCATTTGCGCAGCTTAACCGGCAAAATCCATTGCCCCATTTTGCCTCCCGTAAATCAGCTGAAATACACCCCCGATTTTCCGGCAAACGGAGTAAGCCATTGCGGCGCAACGTTAAAGCATTTGTGTTTGTGGCGGAATTTGAAATCCGTCTGCCTGGTACAAATGCTGATGTAAAATACAAAAGTTCATTGTTTATTCCATTGCTCAATTGATAACGTCGGGCTGAAGCAGAAGCTGATAGTAGCACACAGTTGAAGCGGCGTTATCAGTCCGCCGACATAACAGAAATGCAATGTTACATGCCGTTTTTATCATGTCATTTGTAGCGTTGACCTAAAATATTCATTAATTCAACAATCCCATGAAATGTTCCATCAAAATATTTTGCGTCACGGAAACTGGGAATAAATACTGTGTCAATTATTTGTTTGGTTTCCTCGTCAGTCAGTATTTTTTCAATTCCATAACCATTTTGAATTCTCATTCGTCTGTAGCCTCGTGAAATACCAATTGTCACCCCATTATTTTTACCTTTTTGGCCAACACCCCATGTGTTTCCGAAATGTAAAGTCAATGCATCAAGGCTGTCTTTTGTCGTCATTGAAGTGTCAATAGTGATAACGGCAATTTGTATTGTCGTTTTGTTTTCAAATACCTTAATTAAACTGTCAAGAATTTCTTCTTCTCTGTCACTGTAAATATTCTCATAGTCGTTTACATATCCAATGGGCTTTGGCAAGCTGTCCCAAAATAATTGTCGAAATGTTTTAGGCTTGTCAATAGTTGTATTCTTGTCCTTGTCCTTTTGAACTTGGCATGATGCAGTTGTTGTAACTGTCAAGGTGAAAAATGTCAGAATGCTTAGATATTTAAGAGGTGTCATTTTAAAATGGCATGTAACGGCCAGGGCTTTGCGTTCGTGGCGGTCTCAGGGAACCTCAGCCCAGCCCTGGTTTAAAGATGATTAGAATTACAGCGATCAGGGTTTAGGCGTCAGCCGCCATGACGCAAAACCCAGTGTTAGTAGCCGTTTTTTGTCGGCCCGTTTCTAATAACTTTCAATCTTGTATAACGAAAAACCTTTTCTGCTTTTGGGTCTCCTTTGGTCGGATTATAACCAGTCGGATAACCTGCATATGAAATAATTTGTCCAGTTACTTGAATTTGTAAAGGAAGGTTGTTGCCTTGCCACAATTTGTCAGCATTGATAAGTTTATCAGTTGCTGGCTCTAAAAAATAATATTCTCTTACAGTATCTGCCGATGATTTTGTATCACTCCATTGCGCACAGGTACATTCTACTGCGTTGTATGATAAGTTAAGTGTCGTGTCGTCTTTTGCTGAATATTCAATATCCTTTTTGAACACATCAATCTTTGTATAACGAAAAACTCTCGCTTTGTCCAACTGTTCCTCCCCTTTAGTTGTTCCTTTTGGATAGTCGGGTCTTACATAAAATTGTCCAGTAACTTTTATAAAGTGTCTTCCTGGGTCAAAGTACATAGGAAGTTCTAAATCTTTGTTTGCCGGCTCAATAAAAATACAATGCTCTGCAAGTTTATCATCTTCGTAGTTTTTAAAATCATCAGGTGTTACCCAATTAGCACAAGCACAGCCCCAAACAATATAACTCATCTCTAAAGTTTCTATCTTGCCGTTTAAAGTATTTGATGGATCAGAAATGTCTTTCTCTTCTGAACTTTGTCGTACCAAAGTGTCGTTTGGGACTGCGGTTTTGTCAAGTTTGTTTTGGTTAGTCGTACAAGCCGTAAAAAGCAATATGATTGGTAAGAGTTTCTTCACTTGTAGGGTGTCTGTAAAATGGCTACTAACGGTTCTCGGCTTTGCGAAGTGGCGGATTTTCAGCACAAATGTTCAATTGAAAAACTGAACTTGAACCTTGCACTAAACTGTCATAGAAGCACTTAACCCGCCATTTTGCAAAACCGATGTTAGCGGTTCGGGCTTCTTTTTTGACGTTTCTACACTTCATATATATGTCCGATATTAGGGTCTCCTTTATCTTTTCTAACTATTGTCGGCTTAATCCAAATTAGTTTTCTACTTGTCAACCCTGTGCCAAATGGTTGATTTCTCCAATGTCCACGTCTCCAATGAGGTTCAACTTCAATTCCTGTATCGGTTATTTTAAATTCTCTTTCTATTTTGTTTCCGCAAAAGTGAATTTTGGAATATGAAAACTTTTTTAGTTTATCAATAATCTTTGTCCTTTGTTGATGTTTTTTGGTTTTTGATAATTCCTTTTCAAGTTGTGTTGCCTGTTCGTTTGTTGTTGAAATTTCAATATCGTCATCAACAAAATTTAAGTAACAAAGAGCATTAACAATAATCATCAAGGATTTGTCAAATAGCACATATTCTTCCCATTCGCTTTCGTAACACTTTTCAGGTTGTTTTGTGAGAGTGTGCATTTTCTCAAATTCAATTTCGCTTGGCTCTGTTTTTGGGTCCCAAATATCATAAAAGCAAACCGTTGAATGATTAAACGTTACTTCGTCATCAATTTTGAAATTACTTTCTTCGCTATCCCATTTTGAAAAGTCGAGTGTGAAGCTGATTGTTGGAAAGCGAAAATCCTTAGTTATAGGTGTCTTTTTGTCGAAGTTGTCTTTTGTATCTATAAAAGTCAATCTTATATCAAGACTTCTTTCACGAAGTAGTGTTACAAATGCTCCGTCTAAATAATATTTTTTGTCATCGTCTTGAAGCTGATATTCAATGTCGTGTTTGTGTTCAAACAAATCAATTGGATACTCAATATCTGTTAATGCTCCAAAATGTAGGTAAATGCTATTATATGGTAATTTAATATCAGAAAATCTAATGTTTCCAATGTCTGTATGATTTAGAAGATGAATTAAAAAAGGGGATAGGCTAAAAATATTACGCCCACCTTTATAGAAGTCAATTAGCGTTTTGGTAGTTTCTGTTTCTTCTTCAAGTCTTGGATGATTTTTTATTAAACCTTTTGTCTTGTCAAGCCAATTCGACCATTCTTTCCAAACATCTGTTTGCATTTTTTTTGTTTGGTTTTCAGCATAGGCTTTAAGTTCTTCTTTTGTCGGCTTTTCTGATAGAATAATATCATCCTTATGCAATCTTGATAAAATGTCGTCTCTCTCGTCTAATAAATAGTCTGGCAAATATGCCCCTTCGTGCCACTCCGCAACTGGTTGTCTAATAAATGCTCTTAGATCGTGATATGCGTCTGCGTAATTATCAAAGTCGCCATTAATAAAGTTCTTGACTGCTTTGTTAAATAGAGGTCTGTTTTTTACAAACCGTTCTGGAAAATATTTGTCGTATTTGTCACTCATATTTTTTAACGTTCTTTTGTTGTGGTGTCGTCTTTTAGCCTGACCGCTAACGGTACGGCTTTATGCTGTGCCACTTAGAAATTTTAAATTATAAACCACCGTCCGGCATAGCATAAAACCGATTGTTGTGTGCAGGGCGGGTAAAATAAAGCGAAATGTCAGAATTAGAAAAACTTAAACACGAACTTGAAGTAACTGAAAAACTACTTGAAGAAAGGCAAAAGTTACTTGATGCAATCCCCGAATGTCCTGTACACGGCAAATGTGTACCACACGCATTGGAATGGATAGAAAAACATAAAGGGAAAGAAATTGAATGTGCCATAAAGGTAGGAATGGTTATTCGGTATATGACAGATAAAAATTGGGATAAACTTGGACAACACGCAATGGTTACAGCATATTCAATACCAGATGATAAAGTATGGGTCGGTCATCAAGTAATTTCTATTGCAGGGTTTTTAGAAAATATAGAAAATGGAAGGTATGAAGTTGTTGTCAGGTAGCCTTGCACACAACGTTTTGCCGCTTTGCGAAGGCGGGGATTTTCAGCACTAAACTTCATTAGATGCACAAAGCTTGAATTTAGCACTTCACTGTCATAGAAGCACGAAACCCCCGCTTTTGCAAAACGGCTGTTATAGGGCGTTTTCTCTCTGTCGTCATAGTTCGCGCTCGCATTTAGTCCAAAATTCTGTCCAGCTTATTTCTGGTTGGTGATTTTCAAAATATTCTTTTATCTCGTCTTTCATTACTTCTCTTGCTTGTTCTAATATTGAAAAGTATTCAATAACAAGTCTTGGTTGGTTACTCTCGTCCTTTCTGAAAATTTCACGCTCAAAGTCAAATCTGTTTCCTTGGTCTGCTGTGTCGTTTATTGCCTGTAAAATTCTTCTTGGGTGTTGGTGGTGTCCGCACTCCGAACTCATTAGAGAAGGTGCTGTACAGTTACCAATAAATTTTGGATACAAAGTCTTTCTTTGAAAAGTCTGATATGATTGTCGGTAGTTTGAATAAAAAGTCTGGTCAACTAAAACAGTCCAATAGAGTGCAACAGCAAATAACCCTTGTCTGTCCTGAGGAATTATGTCTAAATACTTGTATTGCGGTGTCAAGAAGAAGTATTGTATATTAAACTCGTTCTTGTCGTAATGTTTGTTGCCATCAATAGGTATTTGTCCCACGAAATTTAGAAGGTCACGTTGAAAATACTGTTTGTAATATGTCTTAAAATCTGTCAATGCGTTGTCGTTTTAAAATGCCCTATAACGGTTTGGGGCTTTGCGTTCGGGCGGGAAATCGAAGCTCAAAAGCCGAATTTATTACTATAGTTCAACAGAAAAACTACTGTTGAGTTTTGCACTTCAGCCCGCCTGACGCAAAACCCTTGTTGCCTGCTGTTTTTATTCCTCGTATGTGTCAAGTTTCCAATTTTTGTCGCCACGCAGTTCTCTCCATTTCCAATAGCTTTCATAAAAACTGTCGTGAAGCATATCTTGAAATTCATCTGCGTCTTCATTAAGGTCTTGGTCAATAAGTTTTATTCCAGTCCATTCGTCATACATAAGTTTAGGGTCAGTTGTGCCGTCAATTATATTAAGCATATTAAAAACTATTCCTGCACTATTGTCGGCAATAACTTTTCGTAAAGCATTTTTTAAATGTTCGTTGTTGTCAAGTTTATTGAGCTCTTGCTTTTCTAAATCTGTCAACCCACTATTTGGCGGATAGGTCAAGAAGTCAAAGTTTTTGTCCTCAATAATATTTTTAACTGTCGCCTCTGCATATTCTTCAATATCTTGGTTTAGGTCAAGCATTAAGGCTAACGCATTATTATTTGATAGTTCCATTAGTTCAAAATTTTGTAAATAGAAGGTTTGTCAACTTTTAGCAATTCTAAAATATATGCAGCTTTAACTTTGTCGTGTTTTTTTGATTTGTCAAACTCATTCATAAGTCCGCTTACATAAAGGCGTTCGTTTACTGTCATTTCTTCAAGTCCTTCAACTCGTCTAACTGCTTGTAAAATTTCATCGTTTGTCATTGTGGAGTGTGTCTCTTTAAAATAGCAGGCAACGGCCAGGGCTTTGCGTTCGTGGCGGTCTCAGGGAACCTCAGCCCAGCCCTGGTTTAAAGATGATTAGAATTACAGCGATCAGGGTTTAGGCGTCAGCCGCCATGACGCAAAACCCAGTGTTAGTAGCCGTTTTTTGTCGGCCCGTTTCTAATAACTTTCAATCTTGTATAACGAAAAACCTTTTCTGCTTTTGGGTCTCCTTTGGTCGGATTATAACCAGTCGGATAACCTGCATATGAAATAATTTGTCCAGTTACTTGAATTTGTAAAGGAAGGTTGTTGCCTTGCCACAATTTGTCAGCATTGATAAGTTTATCAGTTGCTGGCTCTAAAAAATAATATTCTCTTACAGTATCTGCCGATGATTTTGTATCACTCCATTGCGCACAGGTACATTCTACTGCGTTGTATGATAAGTTAAGTGTCGTGTCGTCTTTTGCTGAATATTCAATATCCTTTTTGAACACATCAATCTTTGTATAACGAAAAACTCTCGCTTTGTCCAACTGTTCCTCCCCCTTTAGTTGTTCCTTTTGGATAGTCGGGTCTTACATAAAATTGTCCAGTAACTTTTATAAAGTGTCTTCCTGGGTCAAAGTACATAGGAAGTTCTAAATCTTTGTTTGCCGGCTCAATAAAAATACAATGCTCTGCAAGTTTATCATCTTCGTAGTTTTTAAAATCATCAGGTGTTACCCAATTAGCACAAGCACAGCCCCAAACAATATAACTCATCTCTAAAGTTTCTATCTTGCCGTTTAAAGTATTTGATGGATCAGAAATGTCTTTCTCTTCTGAACTTTGTCGTACCAAAGTGTCGTTTGGGACTGCGGTTTTGTCAAGTTTGTTTTGGTTAGTCGTACAAGCCGTAAAAAGCAATATGATTGGTAAGAGTTTCTTCACTTGTAGGGTGTCTGTAAAATGGCTACTAACGTTTTGGGTATTGCCGAAGGCGGGGATTTTTAGCACAAAAGTTCAATCGAAGAACGAATGTTGAACCTTGCACAAATGTCCAATCGACGCTGTTCTGCCCCGCTTTTGGCAATACCTTGTTATGGGCTGCCCTTCTGTCTTTCGTGTTTAATTGTCTGTTCATTTTGTGTCTGTCGTGGTGCGTTGGCTTGGTGGCTCTTTTGCAAAACTTGGCTTGTGCGTTGACTTGTGCGGTTTTGCAAATGTGCCACCAAATGCGTTGGCAGTTTAGTGTTTCAAAATTCCTTTTATCATTTTTAGAAAGTCTTTAAGTGCTGGTAAATTTTCTGAAAGGTCGTAACTGCCGTCTGATAGTTCTGATGTGTCCTTACGCAAAAAGAATTCACTTGTCCCTGTGAAGTCTTCAAACTCTGTCTGGTCAATGCAAACAAAAAAGTCAATGTGTGGATATTCAAATTCTCTATTTCCGTCAACAGTGTAGATTTCAAATTCCTTGTCGTAAACATAGCTGAACCTTTCAAGTAATGTTGTTTTTAAGATGTCTATTTTGTAGCAAAACATTCCGCATAGTGGTGTTGTATCAAAACAGTTTTGTTTTATCGTCTTGGCTCGTTTATTAAAAGCTTCAATGTCTGCACTTGTTGCGTTTGTTTTTACCTCAATAATCATTTTACAATCATCAGCATTAACTCCAATGTCTTCGGGTGTAAATGCTGCAACTAAGGCGTAGTCATTTGTAAGAATTAAATCAACTTGTCCTTCGTTTTCTTCGTTGTCAAGGTTTACAACCCCTCTGCTAATTGTGATACGATTATTAAAATGCTTTTCAATAATTTCTTTAACAAAGAACTCACGAACTTTTCCACGAATGCCCATATGTTGAATTACCTCTGCAACATCGCTTTGGGCATTCAATAATTTTTCTGTGTAATGGAAATATTCTTCAAATTTCATTTGCCCCAAACTTTATCAATTACAAATTTTATTTCGTCTTGCATTTTATTAGCAAGGGCAATTGAGCCATTCAAAGTCATTTGTTCTGCTTCGTATTCTTCAATAAGTCTGTCTTGGGTTTCGAGGTCAGGAAGTTTGATTTCAAAACTTTTAATTTCATCAACAGAAGCAACATTTTTTATCGCCACACCTGATACACCCTTTGAAAGTTGAATTTGAAAATGAGGAGTTTCCATTAGTAGTTTTAAAAACAACGGACGAACTAAATCTGTTTTTGGAGTTAGCTTAAGAAGTGCTTGATTAATTATTCCTCTCGGGGCATTTTCTGGAACCAGTGCAACTTTTCCGAATGTCCCAGAACAACTCATTAAAATATCATCTTGTAATACTTCAAAACGCTTCATTTCTTGGAACTTTTCCTCATTTATAAAATATCTTGCAATCGAAAAGTCATTTTGAATTGCGTGACTTTGTTCATATACTAAGTAGCCACTTTCAACAAATATTTCCTTTTTGAGAGAGCCGCCAAATGGGCCTCTTACAAAATCAGCAATATCAATAAGTCTTACATCTTCCCAAGTATCTTGAATTTTGAAAGTTGGTGCATAGTTTTCTGAAAGTAAATTGCAACCGTCAATAATCTTTTGATACCGTTCTATTTCAGCAACTACCATTTGCTGTATTTCAACAGGAGGCAAGGGGATTTGTATTTGTTCAATTTGACTTTTGTTTATGCTATCAAAAACAGCACCTCCGTTACCTTTAATTTCATCTTGTTGATTTTTTAAAAAATAGTATAAATACTCTTTGTAAATTTTTTCAGAAGCTCTAATTGCTGCCAAACCTCTACCAATACAGATTTCCTGAGTGGCAAAATTTACGGGGCCAACTGGAGCCCTCACCGAAATTAAGATATCATCTTTTAAAGCTATTCTAGTGGTTTTAGTTGTCCAGTGAACAGGTGCACCTATATACATATTTCCAAATTCTGTTTTGCCCTGATAAAATGGTAGCCCTTGACCTTCGGAATTATAAAACTCGCTTTCAGGAGATTGACCTGCTATTACTTCTGCAACTTGACCAATAGAAACTATATCATATTGTGAAACGCCTTTTTCCTTATCAGCAGCAGCATATTTGTCAAAACTTAAAATGTAATCTCTCGAATTATCAATTAGCTCAATAATATCTTTTGAGAGTTTATTTGTGTTAATAAGATTTACTCCATATTGAATTACATCTTCTTTAATTGTTTCTTCAAACCATTCTTTAAGCTGCTTTTCGGTTTCATAGAGTTTGGAAATACCTGTCTTCTTCAGAAGTTCATTCAATAACTTTTCTTTCCTTTCCTTTAGGGTTTCAATTGTGTCTTCTGACTTCTGAATTTTTGACTTATTTTTTTCCCCGACTATCTTTAAACTTTCTGCATTAATTGATAATTCTATTTCCTCAATAGCTTTTACTGTTTTTTCTGATTGTTTTTTACAAAATGCAAATACTGTTGAAGTTGCTTTGTAATTATCAAGCTTTGCAAACTCGTCACGATGAAGCAAACGGAGTTTGCTAACAAACGGATTATCTGATTTTGTCTCAATTTCTTTTTTAAATTGCTCCAAATCTTTCTTACAAAGCTCCATCCATTCCAAAGCAGCAGGCAAGTCATTATCTTTAATTGGATTACGATTGGTGTTTAGGGAAAAACCATCATTGTCGACTTTAACAAGTAATATTTCTTTACGTTTTCTTGCAATTTCTCTGTCAATAAAAAGTATTGAAGTTTTTACTCCTGAGTAAGGTTGAAAAATATGTGCAGGCAATGATACCACAGCCCACAATCCTGCCTCATATATCAACCAGTTACGAAGAACAACGTAATCATTGGAAGTTGTAAAAACTATTCCTTCTGGAACGACAAAACCTGCTTTTCCGTCAGGGTTTAAATGTTGGAGAATGTATGATGAAAAGAGAATTTCAGTTCTATTTGCAGGAATTCTAAATTTATCGTGTGGGTCAATTCCGCCCTTCGGAGTCATAAATGGCGGATTAGCAAGAATACAATCGTATTTATCTTTCCACCGTGTATCTGTAATTAATGTATTGTATTCGTGAATTTGAGGATTTCCGAAATGGTGCAGATATAAGTTTACTCTTGCCAAACGAACCATTAAAGGCGTATTGTCATAGCCAACGATGTTTTTTTCAATTGTATTTCTTTCTGAACTTGAAAGTTTTGCTCCCCAATAAACTGGAATTCCTTCTGCTACATAATTTTCTAATTCAACTTTTGCAGTTTCGTAACCTGCTGTATTTCGCTTTAGAATATGCTTAAATGCAGAAACTAAGAAACCACCTGTTCCACAAGCAGGGTCTAGTATTGTTTCGTCTTTTTGAGGGTCTGTAACTTCTACAATAAAATCAATGATGTTTCTTGGCGTTCTGAATTGCCCATTATCACCTTGAGCACCCATTGTCATTAGAAGATACTCAAATGAGTTTCCTAATTCTTCACTGTGGTCGTATGTAAAGCCATTGATAATATCTAGGAAGCGTTGTAAAACTTTTCCGTCACGGAATTTTAAAAAAGCATTCAAAAGATTTCACGAAACAAGTTTGGAACTTGTTTCGCTTTTTGAATTGCTTCAATTCCATTTATGAATTTTGTCACTCTTTGGTCAGCACTTAATTGATTGCTCATTAATTGCTGCCAAGAGAATTCTTTTAGTTCTCCTGTGAAAAATTTCTCTTGTAAACCTACCTGACGAAGTTCTTCGTCCTGGTCGTCCATAAATTTATAAATCAGGGCAATTGTAATCAGTTCTATTTGGTCAGTTGGTAATGGCAAAACACCGACCAAGGTATCTCTTGCATCATCAATCTTCTTCTTTGTGTCTTTATCTAGCATCTTAATTATCGAGGTAAAAATTGATTAATGTTTACGTTGTCTTTGATGTAATTGAGAATTACAGGGATGTTATCCTTTCCAATAACTTTCAAATTGTAAAGCCCTAGCCTTGCATCATTAGGGTCGGGGTTTTTGTCATTCATTTGTTTGCGTATGTCGTCAAACAGTAAATAACTTTCAAAAAGGCGTTTTGCTGAATTGTATTTTGAGCCGTCAAGTTTTGCATCACTCATAAACTTTTCAAAATACTCGTCTGCTAAATCTGTTCTTGTTTTTAGCTTGTAGCCGTTTAGGAATATTTTCATTAAAATTTCTTGCAATGTTGCTCTTCTGTCAATCTCATACCAGTCAAGCAATTTTTCTAAATTCCAATATTCGGTCGGTTGATTGAACACTTTCTCTTTAACATAGGAACTTAATGTTGACCAGTCTTCTTGTTCAACAGCTTTTTTGAGGTCAGGATTTTTCTCAACTTCTTCTTTCGTTGTGTCTTCAAAGCGTTTTGAGAAAGCCTCTTTATCAACTTTCATTATTTTGGTCGGACCAAAATCTTCTTCTTTGATTGATTTTACTTCGTCTGAACCAGTGTAATTCAAATCGGGAGTTGGCGTTCCGCCACCGCCTTCACTTGCTTCACTTTCCTTAGGCAATTCAATTTTTTGTTTGTAATCATATTCCTCCTGGAAATATTGATGATTAGCAAAGAAGTCAAATAAAAAATAATTGTCTTTATCTACTCTTGGTAAATCGCCATATTCAAATATGTGCAGTCTTGTTCCTCTACCTTTTATTTGAATGTAATCTGTGGGTGAAAATATAGGTCTTGCTAAAACGACATTCAGAATATCTGGACAATCGTAACCAGTTGTCATCATTCCAACAGTTACACAAACTCGTGTTTTACTGCTTTCATAATCTCTTAAATCAGGATTGAAACTTGAATGTCCGTTAAGGTCGTTGTTTGCAAAACGTGTAGTTCTGTCTTGAGAGCCTGTAATATCAGAAGTTATTTGCAAGGCGAAGAATGAGCCTTTGCCATATTCTTCAGGAAATAATTTGCTGGCTTCATCATTGAGCATTTTTGTAACAATGCGACAATGAAAACGAGAAACACAGAAGAAAATAGTTTTGCCAATTTCTCCACTTATTGGGTCTCGTTTGGCGTGTTTGAAAAAGGCTTCAATGAATTTTTTATTCGTTTCGTTAGAAACGAATTTTTTCATAAAGTCCTTCTTATAAAATGTATCTTCTTCTTCGTCTCCGTCCTCGTTTGTGAATTTGTATGTCCAGCCTTGTTTGCTTAATAGGTCTGTGGTGATGTCTGTTCTTGCATCAAGCAATTTAGGCATACATAAATAAGGCGGAACGTGTTTAACCGCATCTTCTAAACTGAAACGATAAGTTGGTATTCCATCGGAACAACCAAATGTTTCATAAGTGCTTAAAAGAAGTCTCCTTTCAATATCTCTTGGATCTGCATCGTCAAGGTTTACACCTTTTAAATAATCTTTTGGAGTTGCAGTTAAACCAAGTTTAGAGCCAATGAAATATTCAAAAATTATTCTGTTGTTTCCGCTAATTGTTCTGTGTGCTTCATCTGATATAATTAACTGGAAATCTGTAGGCGAAAATTCCTTTAAAAATCTGTTATCGTATGATAAACTCTGAATTGTTGTAATTACGATTTTCGCATTTTGCCAATCGTTTTTGTTTCGCTTGTAAATAACAGATTGAATTCCGTCATCTTCTAAGTAGTTCTTAAAATGCTTGTATGCTTGTAATTCAAGTTCAATACGGTCAACAAGAAATAAAACTCTGTCTGCGTTGTTACTGCGAATAAACATTTTGATGATGGCTGCACTTAACAGGGTTTTCCCTGTTCCAGTTGCCATTTCAAAAGAAATCTTCTTTTGTCCTTTAGAAATTCGTTTTTGAGTTTGCTAATTGCTTCAACTTGATAATCTCTTAATTGTCGAATTCCTTTGTTTGTCTTTGCTTCGTTTTTCTGTGCTTCGGTGTATGTTAACCATTTGGGGTCTTGTGAAACAGCAATATAATTTTCATCAATTTGCTGTTCTGCCATTTGTTCAGGATTAGGAGTCCATTTTATTGCTTCTCCTAATTGTTTAATGCTCAAAAACTTTGAAATGATTGTTGGCTCACCATACTCCAAGTCCCAGTAATAGTGAACATTTCCGTTTGATAAAAAGATGTGTCTTATATGTTGAGCCCTTGCATATTCTCTTGCTTGTTGTTTTGCATCGAGTGGGTCAATGTTTTCTCTTTTGGCTTCAACTAATGCAATTGGTCTTTTTTGTTCATTGAGAAGTAGATAGTCAATAAAGCCGTCTGGTGCATTTTCAAGGTCTTCGCCAAGTTTGGAATTGTCGAACTGAGCTTTTTTTGTCCTGTGTTCTAAGGCAATGTTGCTGATACCGTTTTCATTGTCGAAGAAACGCCAGCCTGCGTCCTCCAACAATTTATTTATCTTAATCCTTGCTTTAGCTTCTTTGTCTGCTACCATTTATAATAAATTCAATTTATAGGTCGTAAAGTTAGTTTTTTCAGTGCTGTTTCGGTCAAAAGTTACACTCAAATTGTCCGCTGTCCACTTGTAGGGTGGTGGGTGGGCTTTGGGTGCAGTTGGGCAAAATTAAATGTGCTGCAAAAGCGTTGGCTTGTGTGTCGGCTTGCAGCTCTTTTAATTTTGCGAAGGGTTGGCATTTGTATGTCGTTATGTGTCTGTTTCAATGTTGCGGTGTCGTCAAATAGGGTTGCCCATAACACGTAAATATATGATACTATTTCCAAAAACACCTAATGAAACATTATTGATTGTCAATGTTCTAGCGTTATACATTTTGTATTGTTATTAGTACAATACACCCGGTTATACATGTTGTATTGTTGGTGCTACCAGTCGATTTTTTTGTTTTTCCAAAGGTCGTCCAAAGGACTTATAATGTTTACTAATTGTTTTTTACTTACATGAAGATACCGCTCTGTGGTTTTAATGTCGAAATGGCCCAGCAGTTCTTTTATGTACCTTATATCAGTTCCCTTATCAAGCAAGTGGGTGGCAAAGCTGTGACGTAAACTGTGCACCCCTACCTCTTTTGTAATACCTGCTTTACTTTTCGCATTACTAAAAATTTGCTGAATCGTCCTGGTTGGGTAGGCGGTTGCTGTTTGGTCCGATTCGAACAGATATACTTTGGGAGTTGGTTTGTGGTGTTTTAAATACTGTCTTAAAATATCCAATAATAAGGGGCTCAGGTTTACGTAACGGTCTTTTTTGCCTTTTGCCCGAGCTATTAATATCTGCATCCTTTCGCTATCTATGGCCGATATTTTTAGAGCTGCTAGTTCGCTTACCCTGAGGCCTGCGCTATAGATAGTAAATAGCATGGCTTTGTGTTTTTTATTATCCAAGGCATTAAACAATTTAGCCAGTTCTTCTTCATTCAGCAGTTTCGGCAATTGCAAATGCTTTTTCGGCCGGGGTATTTCCCAAAACAGTTTTTCCTTGCCCAATACCTGCTCGTAGTAAAACTTCAGGGCATTCATGCGGCTGTGTATAGTATTCTCACTCAGTTGCAATTGCGTATGGCAGTAGCTTAGGTAATCTTTCAGCCGTTGGGTGGTAAATGTATGAGCCTCATGCTTACCCAGCTGGGCAAAAAACAGGCGTAGCTCAGTAAGGTAAGTTCGTTGGGTACTTTGGCTGTAACCTTTTAGTATCAGTGCCTGTTGGGTTTGTTGCAGTGCAGCTGCATTGGCTGCATTTAAATATGGTGTAGCTGCGGGTGCGGCTATATTTTTAATTGTTGTGGTAGGCTTTTGAACTATAATGGCTTTTGGGGCTTTTGTTGCGGCTGGTTGTTTCAGTTGTTTTATATAGGCATCCAGCTTACTGCGGTCAATATTGGCCACAGGGGCAAGAATGGCCATCACTTTTTCAAATGCATCTTTACCAAGCGGCACATGCCAGCATTTGTGGGTGCGGCTCCATAAGGCACCAGCTTTGTGCAGTGGCCCGTTGATGCTGCCATGATTGGCAAAATGAATGCCCATACGGTGTGCTCCTTTATGGTAAAAGCCACTCAGATCAACTATAATTTTTTGTTGCTCCATTTTGTATCAAGTGGAAAACCAAACACTTTTTTCCGGTTATTAAATTAAGGCTTTGGATGCAAAAGGCAATTGGCAGTTTGCAGTTTGCTCCCGATAGCTATCGGGATGGCAGTTTGCAGGGCAGCGTTGTAATGGGTACTCATCAAATAATCCGGTTGCCAAAAAACAAAAACCATTTCAAACCTCTTACCTCGTACTTCATACCTCATACTTCTTCTTTCCTTTTCTTTGCGCAAAACACTGTAGTTATGTCGCGACCGGTGATAGCCTTTGTTACAGGCGGATACAGTGGTGAGGCACAAATCTCTTACAAGAGTGCCATCACCATCCAGGCCAATATTGATACCGATAAGTTTGAATACTATACCATCGACATCCGCAAGGATGGCTGGTTTTGCCTGCACCAGGGAGCGGAGCTGCCGGTAGACCGGGCCAATTTTACCGTGCCGCTCGATGGCCAAACCATCCGGTTTGATGCGGTGCTCATTGGTATACATGGCACCCCCGGTGAGGATGGCAAGCTGCAGGGCTATTTCGACATGCTGGGTATACCGTACACCAGCTGCGATGCCACTGCTTCGGCCATCACCTTCAACAAGCGGTACACCGTGGCCGTAGCCGGCATGAGCGGCATTCATGTGGCCAAGAGTTTCCACTACTTCAAAGGCGATGCCATTGATATGGCACAACTGGCGGCGGCATTGCAGTTTCCGGTGTTTGTAAAGCCGGCCAACGGTGGCAGCAGCATTGGCATGAGCAAAGTGCCCGATGCGGCTGGTTTACCCGCCGCTATTGATAAGGCGTTTGCCGAAGACGATCAGGTGCTGGTGGAAGAGTTCATTGCCGGCCGGGAGTTTACCATTGGCGTAGCCCGCCTGCATGGTGAAATCGTGGCCCTGCCCATGACGGAAGTGATCAGCGAAAACTACTTCTTCGATTTCGAAGCCAAGTATCAGGGCAAGAGCAAAGAGATAACACCGGCGGAAGTAGAAGCGTGGAAGGCCGAGAAAATTCGGGCTGCTGCCAGAAAGATCTACAGCATTTTCAACTGCAATGGTGTGGTGCGGATTGATTTTATTTTCAACGAAGCCATGGGCGAACCCTACATGCTGGAGATTAATACCGTGCCGGGGCAGAGTGCCGCCAGCATTGTACCGCAGCAGGTAAAAGCCATGGGCTGGTCGCTCCGCGATTTTTACTCAGCGTTAATAGAAGATGCCCTGCACAGACGAAAAGCCTGAGCATTCCGTTAATTTTAGCGGCCACTTCGAAAGGATTGGTATTTTACACCCCCAATAAATTTGATTCATCTTGTTTCGATTCATCACCAAGCAACCGTTTTGGGTCAACCTGCTGGCAGCCATTGCCCTGGTAGTAGGATTGTTGTTTCTGGTATTGTGGATGTTGGGTTTCATCACCCGCCACGGTCAGTACGAAAGGGTACCTTCTGTCATTGGTAAGCCTTCCGCAGAAGCCATCCGCCTGTTGGAAGACAAAGGCTTTACCGTAGAAATTCAGGATAGTATTTGGCTGGAATCGGAGCCTGTGGGGGCTGTGCTCAAGCAGCTACCCGCCGGTGAGGATATGGTAAAAGCCAAGCGGACCATTTACCTTACCATCAACCGCAGCCAGCCGCCCATGGTGGATATGCCCAACCTGGTGGGCCTTTCGTTTCGCAACGCCGAACTCTACATCAAGCAAATGGGCCTGCGCATTGGCGATACCAGCCGCAAGCCCGACATAGCCAAAGATGCCGTGCTGGAGCAGCTTTACAATGGTGCCCCCATACGGCCGGGTACCAAAATCTATCAGGGCAGTGTCATCAGTTTTGTGCTGGGCAGTGGCCTCGGCGATGCTGAGCTGCAAGTGCCTCAACTGGTAGGTATGCGCTTTAGCGAAGCACAGGCTTTCCTGAGTGGCATGGGCATCAACATTGGCGCCATACTGGCCGACCCCGATGTGAAGGATACCGCCAACGCTTTCATTTACAAACAAAGCCCCGAGCTGAGAAGTATATTACCCGATGGCAGCAGTGAGATTAATAAAATGCTGCCCGGCCAAAGCATGGATGTGTGGATTGGCACAACGCCTGTAACGCCGCCTGCTGCCGACTCGGTGACAATTGTCGAACAATAATATCTGTCTTTGCCACAATTTTGCAATCCATCAATTTATCAAAGCAGCCCCTATGTCCATGAAACAAATGTCTGTAGAAGACCTGAAAAGCAGGCTCGATGCCGGCGAAACCGTTAACCTGATTGACGTAAGAGAAGACCATGAACGTGCCGATTTCAACATCGGTGGTTTGCACTATAAGCTGGGCCTCATTACGGCCATGCAGTTTGATGACATTGAACACCTTAAAGACGAGGAAGTGATTGTGTATTGCCGCAGCGGCAACCGCAGCCAGATTGCCGGTTTGGTAATGCAGTCGGCTGGTTTTACCAACGTTATCAACCTGGCAGGCGGCATGCTCGATTGGGAAGCCCGTTACGGTCGCAAGTAATTTTTTTACAACGCATAAAAAGAGCAGCCCGCTACACAGTGGGCTGCTCTTTTGTATTTGGCTGAAAGCCGTGAGCGTTAGAGTTTGATGTTGAGGGCCAGCATAAAGTTGCGGCCAGCCATGGGGTAGTAATAGTTTTCGGTACTGAGGCTGCCACCGGCAATGTAGCTGAACGTGTAGCCATTGGGTTCGTACTGGCTATTGAGTACGTTGTTTACCTGCAGGGCCAGGCGTACTTCTTTCAGCACTTTGCCCACGGAGAACAAGTAGCTGGCACGTACATCATTGTTGATGTACGGATCGAGACTCCGGCTGCGCAATTCGCTGTTGTCGAGGTACTGGCGGCTCACATGCTTAGCCATCCACTCCAATTCCAGTTGGCGCACCGGTTGGTAGCTTACTGAGAGAAACTGCACAAACTTGGGCGAAAAGGCAATGGCGGTATTGCCACGTACAATGGCCTGCTGCGTACCGTCGTCGTAGTTGTCAATGTATTCGGTAAAATCAAGCAGCCTGTTTTGGCTAAAGGCGCCGGAGTAGCGGATGTTACCTTTTTTGTAGCGGTAGTTGAGTTCGAGTTCGGCACCGGCACGGTAGCTGTTGGGTATGTTGGTGCGGGTATAAGCTCCCACATCGTTTACTTTTCCGGTCAGTACCAGCTGGTCTTTGTACCGCATGTAGTACACAGTCAGGCTGGCTTGTACATTGCGCAGCAGTTCTTTTTGCTGATGTTCAGTTCCACATCATGCAGCTGTTCGCGGCGGGGTAGTTGGGTAAGGCCTGCTTCAAAATCATCTCGGTTGGGTTCTTTGTTGCCCACCGCATAGCTGAGAAAGCCACTCCAGTTTTGATGCTGATAAGATATACCGGCCTTTGGATTGATGAAGTTCCAGTTTTCATTCACCGACACGCCGGGGTTGTTGCGGAAGCCATCAATCTTGTAGTGCACAAAACGGTATTGCACATCGGCAAACAATTTCCAGCGGTTGTTGGGCAGGCTGTACTGGTATTTGCTGTACACATTGATGTCCGACTTAGAAGCATCAAAATCATAATAACGCTGGCGGAAATTGGGTTGCGCAGCTGTCCAGATCACATCGCCAAAATGCTGGCCGGGATAGAAGCTCCAGCCACCACCTACCGTAAACTCATGGCGGTTTTTGGTATGCTGCCAAGAGAATACCTGACCAAAGAGTTTGTTCTTCAACCACAACCGGCGTATCAAATCGGTACGGCTTTGTGGAATACCATTTCCATCATTTATCGGATTGATGCCGTACGAAGACAAACGGGCATTGGCTTTGTATTGTTCATAGTAACCACGGCCGGTAGTGAGGTACAGTGCCGTGTTGAACACACTGTGGCTGTTGAATTCATGGTTAAAAAACAACTGGTAGTGGTTTTGCCAGTAGTTATCGGTTTCATTGTCGTAAGGTGAGCCGGGCTTTTCTGTGCCGGCACTGTTGAAGGTGCGGTTGTTGTTTTTGTCCGCTTCGCTGATGCCGTACCAGGCCTGGTAGGTTTTTTCTTTACCCAAAATAGCATTGAAGCGGAGCGACGATTTTTTGCCCCAATACCCGACGGTGAATTGGCCACTTTGCAGCCTGCTCGAAGCCCGGTCAATAAAACCTTCGCTGCTGATGTTGCTTACTCTGGCATCAATCGTGAAATGCTTGCCTATCAAACCGCTGCCTGCTTTGATGGTGTTTTTAAACGTACTGAAACTGCCAACACTGTTGTTCACCTCAGCATAAGCCTGTGGCTGATAACTGTGGGTACTGAAGTTCATGCTGGCACCAAAGGCTCCGGCACCATTGCTGCTGGTACCCACACCCCGCTGAACTTGTATGCTGCTTACCGAAGAGAGCAGATCGGGCAGGTTTACAAAAAACAGCCCCTGACTTTCGGCATCGTTGTACGGAATGCCGTTGATGGTCATGTTGATACGGCTGGCATCACTACCCCGTATGCGGATGCCGGTATAGCCAATACCGTTACCAGCGTCGCTGTTCACCACCACATTGGGCGTTTGGTTCAGCAAAAAAGGAATGTCCTGACCAAGGTTGTTTTTTTCGATGGTCGATTTTGCAATGTCTGTTTTGGTAAACGGCGCATTGTTGCCGGCACGGATGCCTCGTACTTCCACAGGCTGCAAAGCAGCTGGCAGGGGCGTGAGCACAATTTTGTGCAGGCTATTGCCAGCAGTAAGGCTGGTATCTTTGGCGTAATACCCGGCATAGCTGATGCGCAAGGCCAATGAGGCGCTGCTGCTATTTACATCGGCCAGGCCATTGCCATTGGTGATGAATGTTTTTTTGCTGGCGGCCTGCAGACTAATGCTGGCACCATCGAGTGCTGTACCATCGGGTTGAACTACCTGTATACGAACAGTATTTTGTGCCGCTACAGAGAAAGAAATAAGGAGGGAGAGAATCGAGCAAATCCTTTTCATACTACACGGAATTTGCCCGGAATGCTTCTGCACACAGCCACGTATGGCTAAGAAGGAAGCGGCCTTCCCTTCGCAGGTATTATCCTGATCAGGTTCAACGGGTGATTTCTCAGTCTCAGTCACTTTGTGCTGAAACACCCCGGGCGATGATTAATATGCAAATGTATAGTCACGAAAAATTTTCTGACAAAACTTTTTCATGCACTGTAACATTTTATTACCGATTTCGTACAACGGTCACAACAGAACAATAACCCCACCAAGGTGGCTAATCCCTTACTTTCACTTGAAAATGATTTTTGATATGAAACGTTTTTTCTTGCTTGCTGCCGTGTTATTCCAACTTGGCTTTTTGCCCGCTATGGCACAAACCACCATCAACGATCCCAATGTGGAGGTGCGCAACGTGGGCAGTTTCAACAGCATCGTTATCAGCAGTGCTATTGATTTAATCATTTCTCAGAGCAACAGTACCG
Organism: Phnomibacter ginsenosidimutans; assembly: GCF_009740285.1. Classification (GTDB taxonomy): domain Bacteria; phylum Bacteroidota; class Bacteroidia; order Chitinophagales; family Chitinophagaceae; genus Phnomibacter; species Phnomibacter ginsenosidimutans. The sequence continues at coordinate 2,386,858 of NZ_CP046566.1, read as the reverse complement.
CTGTAGCCGTAAGTGCTTCCGAAGCCAAATATGTAGATGGCATCACCACAGAGGTGCGCAACAATACCTTGTACATTGGCTACAAAAGCAACATGGGCTGGGGCGCCAAGTACATGCGGGCTTATGTATCGGTGCCCACCCTTATGAAAATTGGTGCATCGGGTGCTTGCAACGTAAAAACGGAAGGCACATTTAAAACAGATGATCTCGAAATTGTATTGAGTGGCAGCAAGCGATTTTAAAGGAGCTGTAAAAGTGACCAACCTGAAATTGATTGCATCGGGCAGTAGCGATTTTGTCATCTCAGGCAGTGCCACCAACCTTCGTGCAGGCCTGAGTGGAGCCAGCGATTTGAAAGCCTTTGAACTCTCTGCCGACTATTGCGATGTAAGTGCTAGTGGTGCCAGCGATATTCAAATTTTGGTGAACAAAGAATTGAAAGCTGCAGCTTCTGGTGCCAGCGATATTTTCTACAAAGGCGAAGGCGTTGTGAAATCCATTTCTGCCTCCGGTGCCAGCGACATCAAAAAAGATCATAACAGTTTTGGCTCGATAAGTGTATCCCCCTATCTTTGCAGTCCCAAAAACGACGCGAAGTAGAGCAGCGGTAGCTCGTCGGGCTCATAACCCGAAGGTCGTAGGTTCGATCCCTACCTTCGCAACAAAAAATCAAGGCTTCCCCGGGAGCCTTTTTTTATTCAATGAACTTTCAATCGGGCTTTGTAAGCATATTAGGCAAACCCAACGCCGGCAAAAGCACTCTCCTCAATGCATTGGTAGGCGAGAAGATGGCCATTGTCAGCCCCAAGGTGCAAACCACCCGCCATCGCATCAAGGCTTTTTTGAACGGCGATAATTTTCAAATCATTTTTCTGATACACCAGGCATCATAGAGCCGCAGTACAAGCTGCACGAACGCATGATGAAGCAGGTGCGCAACGCCATGGAAGATGCAGATGTGGGCTTGCTGGTGTATGATGTGGGAGAACTGCAGGACGAAGAAGCACATGCTTTTTTTCAGCAATTGAAATTGAAAGTGCCGGCCATTTTACTGGTCAATAAAATTGACAGCGTAAAAGAATCTGTCTGGAAAAAAACGGCGGCTTACTTTGCTGAAAGTGGAGCATACAAAGCTGTTATTCCTATTTCTGCATTGAAAGGTACTGGTGTACCCGAACTGCTGAAAACCTTGCTGCAGTTCATTCCGCAGGGCGATCCGTTTTACAGCACCGAAGACCTGAGCGACCTGCCTACCCGTTTTTTTGTAGGCGAAATTATTCGTGAAAAAATCTTTGAGTTGTATCATCAGGAAGTGCCGTATCACTCAACTGTATTGGTGCAGGAGTTTACAGAAAAAACAACGCTGATTAAAATACGGGCTGACATTATTGTACAGCGGGAAATGCAAAAGATCATCCTGATTGGCGATAAGGGAAGTATGATAAAAAAACTGGGCACCGCTGCCCGGATAGACATCGAGCAATTTTTAGGTCAGAAAGTATTTTTGGAATTGTTTGTAAAAGTGCGTCCGAAATGGCGGGATCAGGATGTGTTTTTGCGGGAGTATGGCTACGAATAGCCAATAACTTTTTACGAAAGCAGTACCTTTCAGTAATGCTATTTGAAACCGGGCACAAACAAACACCAGCATTGTCACACCGCTTTTTGCTTTGAAGAAAACCATCATTGGTTGCCGATAAATGCGCTGCTAATGATTGAAAAGAGAATAGAAGTTATGAGTTATACAGTTGCCATTGTAGGCCGACCGAACGTAGGAAAAAGTACCTTTTTCAATCGCTTGCTGGAACAGCGAAAAGCCATTGTAGATGATTTGAGCGGTGTAACCCGCGACCGCCAGTATGGCGTTGCCGATTGGAACGGTAAATCATTCAACATTATTGATACCGGTGGTTTTGTGCCCGATAGCGAAGATGTATTTGAGCGGGAAATTGCCCGTCAGGTAAAAATTGCAGTTGATGAAGCCAACGCCCTCATATTTATGACGGACGTGGCCACAGGTGTTACTGATCTGGACGAATCGATGGCAGACCTGCTGCGCCGCAGTACCAAGCCGGTGTACATGGTGGTAAACAAGGTTGATAACTACGAACGTCAGTTGATGGCCAACGAATTTTACAGCCTTGGATTTGATCAGGTGTTTTTTATCAGCAGCATGAGTGGTACGGGTACCGGCGAACTGCTGGATGCCGTAACGGCGCCTATCACAGAAAAGGATTCTGATGAAGTAGAACAAGTAGACTCATTGCCAAAGTTTGCCATTATTGGTCAGCCCAATGTGGGCAAGAGCAGTTTGCTGAATGCATTGGTGGGACAGGAGCGTACTATTGTGAGTGATATTGCCGGTACTACCCGTGATACCATTCACACCCATTACAACCTCTTCAGCAAAGAGTTTATTTTGATTGATACCGCAGGTATTCGCCGCAAAACAAAAGTGAACGAAGACCTCGAATTTTATTCTGTCATCCGGGCCATCAAAGCTATTGATGAAGCCGATGTATGTATGCTGCTGCTCGATGCAGAAAAAGGTATTACTGCACAGGACTTAAAAATCTACAGCCTGGCTGCCAACAAAGGCAAGGGGTTGGTGATACTCGTAAACAAATGGGATTTGGCGGAAAAAACCACCAACACAGCCCGTGACTATGAAAAAGTGCTGAAAGAAAAACTGGCACCTTTCAACGATGTGCCCATTTTGTTTATTTCGGCAAAAGAAAAAGTGCGGATTTTTAAAGCCATTGAGTTGGGTCTGGAAGTATTCGAGAGCAAACACCAGAAGATTCCTACTTCACAGTTGAATGATGTCATGCTCAAAGCCATTGAGTCATACAAACCACCTATGACAAGAGGCAACCCTGATCCGTATTAAATACATTACACAGTTGCCTACCAAAGTGCCTTCCTTTGCATTCTTCAGCAACCATCCGGATGACATTAAAACACCGTATAAAAATTACCTCGAAAATCAACTCCGCAAGAATTTTAATTTCAAAGGGGTGCCGGTGCGCATTTTTTTCCGGAAGAGTTAATTGTTGATTTCAAACATCATTGTAAGCCTGCAGGTACCACTCTTGCAGGCTTTTTTTGCATTATGCGTTGACGCATAAACTGCAGAATGATACGCAGGTAGGTTTGTAAAAAATTGATAACAATGACTATACAAGCCAACAACACTTTAGGAACAATTGTGAAACAGCATCATCTGACCGCACATATTTTGGAAAAATACCAACTGGATTTTTGCTGCAAGGGCAAACAAACACTCGAAGAAGCTTGTGCGCACAACCAACTCGATTTAAACATCGTATTAGCTGATTTGCAGCAAGTGAGCCTTGATGAACAACAACAGGCGCCACAAACAGAAAGTATGAATGTGGAAGAACTCATCAGTGTTATTATCCGAAAGCATCACTTGTATGTATTGCAGCAAGGTGCCTCTATTCAGCATCACTTACAAAAAGTGGCCAGCAAGCATGGCGACAAATTTCCTTACATGATTAAAGTGTGGGAAGTGTTTATGCCAGCATTGGCGCATCTTCATGACCACATGCAAAAAGAAGAGCAAATCTTATTTCCCAGAATAAGAGATGTATATGCCGCCAGTAAAAAGAAGCAGACTACACTTTTTTCTCCTGCCTACTTGCAGGCTCCTATAGCAGCAATGGAAGCTGAACACGATGATGCTGGCGATGCATTTGCACAAATTCGTGTGCTGACGAATAACTATGCCATCCCTGAGGGGGCATGTAATACATTTAGTTTGCTGCTGATGGAACTACAAGACTTTGAAGCCGATTTGCACAGGCATGTACACTTAGAAAATCATGTGTTATTTCCGGCAGCATTACAACTAATGGCCGCCAATTGAGTAAAGTGAAAGCAGCTGCTACAATTGTTTCAAGCGAATAATTTTTACAGGACACAATTTAGCAGCTGCCTCATTGGCTTCCCATTCATGGTCGGGCACTTGTACGGTCCAGAAACCACGACGTTCTGTTGCATCAATAAGTGTGCTGCGTCCATCTTTTTTACTCATCCGCCAGCGGTCGGGTGCTACTTCTACGCAGTAGTTGCAGCCTATGCATTTGTCGCGTTGCTGAGTGATGCTGATCATGCCATCTCCTCCACGGGTACAATTTTGTACAGCTTATCTGTTTTGTGAATGGGCACTTCTACCGGAAAGGCGCAGATATCGCCCTTGTTAGCAATAGACGCAGCGCCTGCATCATTCACATGCAATGAAGTAATACTGGTTTCATACACGCCAATATGTTTGCCGGTAATCATAATTTGGTCGCCTACCTGCAGGGGGTAGCTTTCAATCTTAAACTCCCCAATCTGACTTTTAGGGTAATAATGATGGCCTCTGCCCAGGTATATTTTACGGGTGCTGGCTTTGGAGCCAGAGCTGTCGGTCCATTCGCCCAGTTGCTGGCCAAACATGTAACCGCCCCAAAAACCACGGTTGTATACTTTTTCCATGGCCTGCATCCACCGATCAATTTTTTCTGGCGTTAATGCATGAGCGTTATAGGCGTCAATAGCTTCGCGGTAACATTGGGTTACCGTTTTTACATATTCGGGTCCTTTGCCACGGCCTTCAATTTTGAGTACCCGTACACCAGCGTCCAGCAATTGGTCAATGAATGGAATGGTGCATAAATCTTTTGGCGACATGATGTACTCATTGTCGATTTCCAGTTCATGTCCTTCTTCCATATCCACGACCTTGTATTTACGCCGGCAGTTTTGCAAACAGGCACCGCGGTTGGCTGATGAGTTTTGTGTATGCAGGCTCAAATAACATTTACCCGATACAGCCATGCACAATGCTCCATGGGCAAACACTTCTATGGCTACTAATTTGCCCGAAGGGCCCTTGATTTGTTCCCGCTCAATGCCATCGCAAATGGCTTTGATCCGGCGAATGCTGAGCTCCCTGGAAAGCACCACAACATCGGCAAAAAGACTATAGAAACGAACGGTTTCCAGATTGGTGATGTTTACCTGCGTGGAAATATGCACCTCCATTTGCAGCTGACGGGCCATGGCTATTACCGCCTGATCAGCAGCAATGACAGCAGTGATGCTGGCAGCCTTGGCCGCAGTAAGCAGGGTTTGCACCATGCGTACATCATGATCGTAAATGATGGTGTTGAGGGTGAGATAACTTCTGACCTTGTACCGTTCGCAGAGGGCTGCAATCTCAGGCAAATCGCTGATGCTGAAATTGATGCTGGAGCGGGCCCGCATGTTGAGCTGCTCTACACCAAAATACACGGAGTTGGCACCGCCCTGAATGGCGGCCATCATACTTTCAAAGCTGCCCGCAGGCGCCATGAGTTCAATTGGCTTGGCTGACATAGATGGATAAAACGCTGTGAAGCCGCGAAAATATTGGGCTCCCGACTGCTGCCCTATGATTTTCATCAGGCAGGCTGCCGCCTGAGAGAATCAAATATCTTAGCGGCCTAAAATCAGCAGTATGCCAGCGGCAGTATTAGAAGTGTGTTCGTTTGGAATTCAAACCAGTTTGATTGCAGAAAGAGTGGGTGCCAAAAGGGTAGAGCTCTGCGACAATCCTATTGAAGGAGGTACCACGCCATCTTACGGCGCCATTCGGCAGGTGCGGGAAAAACTATCGATAGCCGTGTATCCCATCATTCGCCCCCGCAGCATGAACTATTACTACGATGCCGATGAATTTGCCATGATGCTGCATGATGTACGCATGTGCAAGGAGCTGGGCTGCGATGGAATTTCTGTTGGTGTGCAACTCATCACCGGACAGGTAGATACCGACCGTATGAAGCGATTGGTAGAAGTGGCTTATCCAATGGGTGTTACTTCCAACCGGGTTATTGATGCAGCACCAGATCCTTTTGAAGCACTGGAAGCCTTGATTGATGCAGGCTGCGAACGGGTGTTGACTTCAGGGCAAGCGGCCACTGCGCCGGCAGGTAAAGAAGTGTTGAAAAAACTGGTAGAGCAAGCTGCAGGCAGAATCAGCATTATGCCGGGTGCGGGTGTAAAATCGGCCAATGTAAAAGCCTTGCTGGAATACACAGGTGCTTATGAGTGTCACACTTCTGCAAGAATAGAATGGCCCAATACGGTGCAGTATCAGAATCCACAAATTACCGATGCCGGTAGCATGTTTGTAGCGGATGAAGCAGAATTGAAAAAAGTGTTGCTCGAAATTCAGTCTATTGGCTAATACACGGTAAACAACTGCTGTGCCAATGGTATGGCTGCAGAACGGATGACATAAATACCAGCAGGCAAATTTGCGATATTGATTTGCTGCTGCACCTTTTCTGCCTTTACGATTGCAATTTGCTGCTGTACTAGTTGGCCATTGAGTGCATAAATGCCAATGTCGATAGTTTTTGCGGCAATGTTGTTTGCAATGAATTGTATGCTTCCTCTCGCAGGATTAGGGTAAACCTGAAATGAAGTATTACTGCCACGTTGCAGTAGCAGTACATTGGAATAGATGGTCTTACCAGCTTGATTGACTGCTTTGATACGATAATATACCTGATCTGAGGTAGCATTGTCAATCCAGTTGAAGTGCTGTTGCTCGCCATTGGTTACGGAATAGGGTAGACTGGCCACATGGGTAAAAACCGTCCCGTCAGAAGATTTTTCTATTACACTGACACCGTTGGCGGTTATGCCTGCTGCTAACCAATGTAGTTTAAACTGCTTTGGCGTTGCATTGCCAGATAGCGTAACAGAACGGAGAGGCAGTACAATATTTGCCAGATTTCCAATAATAACCCTGCCAAAAGATTGAAATCCATCTTCTGTTACAAAATTTGAAGTGGTATTTAAATCTATGTTGCCTTTAAAAGTCCACGATTCACCCTCATTATAACTAATAAAAACATCTAAAAAATTCTCATTGTTATCATTTAATTCATTGTGTAGATAGTGAAAGCTGGCACTAGTAGATGCAAGGTTAGAATTATTAGTAGGTATTATATCAAAGTATCGGGATACAGAACCTTCTCCTTGCACAACATGTCCTCTTCTTATTGTAGTAACACCTAAATTACTTAAGGAAGTTATTGCAAAACCTAAATTGCCAGGATTCACAGCTAGAGGCGCATTGAGTGTTACAATACTTTCAATATAGCCGCCGTTATAACCAGTTACTCTTTTACTATCGGTTTCACCTACGAGTATACCTGAAGTGCCCAGTTCAATTGTGTGATTATTTAAAAATAAACTATCACCAGCTATGAGTTGGAGTTGATTGCTCACGGCAATGTCAGCATTTAGTTGCATCCCATTTGCCGATTTGTTCATACTTAGGTTGTAAAAGCTACTACTGCTACTGCCCGCTATAAAACTACTGCTAGTAGTGCCGTTACCAGAAAAAATAAAAGTACTGGTTGATGGTACAATATTGCCATCGTTTGTTATCCCGAGATTATTTAGTACCACAGTTGCAGTTCCTTTGGCCACTAGCTGAGCCCCGTTAGAAATTTTTAGTGATTGCGCATGAGATAAATGAACAAATAATAAACCACAGAGATATATTGAAATATATTTTTTCATGATAGATGATTTAGGTTGAAGTAATAAAGCACAAAGTGTTACTTCACAAATTCAGCCTTGCTGCCAAATGCGTCTACCATAATGTGGAAATCAAGAAATAATAAACCAGCATCATCAGCATATGTGTCTGCTGCGTTCGAACTGTTTCTGGTAAGGCGGCAAATAAGAATACTGGATATCTTTTTGCCTGTTCCGTCTATGCCTGAATTATTGCTGGATAATGAAGTAATCATGTGACTATTTGCTGTAAATGGTCCTGTAGATACCACGGTGTTTGTAGTGATGTCTGGGAACACCTGAGGTGTTGAAGGATCATAATTTTGCCAGGTATACTCCAGTTTCCATTCAACGTTTCCAGATTTACTGGCCTTTGGCGACCAGTGTAAGTGGGGGTAAATTGTTGACCCCTCTTTCCAGGTGTGTGGCAGCTGAACCGTAAATGACATCGCTTCTAACTGAGAGTTGTTTCTGAAATACCATATTTCAGGACCAGAGGAACCTGAAAAATAACTGATTGCCGTGGCATCTCTTCCCCTGTCAAGTGTTATTCTCAGATCATCCCACCTTACCCCAAATGTGTTGAGTTTTACCCACTCTGGTGAGCCTGATGTGCCATTGTTGTAATAGTAACCTACACCATCGGCATGGGTGCCTGTAATACTGGCATTGGTATTGTACACCAGCAGGCTGGTTGCTGGGGATGGTATGGTTGTAGCGTCTGTAGTGGATGTAAGCGAAACTCTTGGCAGCAGCATGCCTTTGTTGGAACTTACTACATCCAGCATTGCCGATACATCAGGGTTGTTGCCTGTGGTATTAATAGCCATGTTTTGTGCTATAACAGTTTTGGTAAAAGCTGTAGAAAGCATAAACAGCAACATGGCTGATTTTCTGATTCGGGAGAGCATAGTGGGATTCATCTTATTCAGTTTTACAATGAATAATCATCCCAAAGGCCGGCTGGTATTAGAACTCCATTCAGAAAAAGATCAATGCTTGAATGGTGCACTTATGATGTGCTGTAGAATCTGTATAAAGTTCCACCATGATCGACTGTTAGATAGTGACATATGTCATCATTCTCACCTTTTTTGTAGACATTTCTGCCGAAATCAAAGCAGTATCCGGTCTCCATTGGGCAAAACCCTGTAAAATTGATCATCCTTCCAAAGTAGCCCTTCCGAGTGGCCACCGGCATGGTGTACATCTATGTTTATCACTTTATTGTTGAAATGCCGTGTGATTTGGTTGGCTACAATGGTATGTCCGGTTACAATATATTTTACTCCGAAAAGTGAAAGTGTACTGTCAATGGTTGCTTGCGTAGCTTTCTGGGTGCCGGTATAGTAGCCCCGGTACCAGTAAGGCCCAATTTCACTCATCACAATGGTGCTTTCAAGGTTGGGGCCTTCTCCGGTGGTATCTCTGTACAAGGGGCGGGCCAGCTGGTTCAGCTGTTGTACACTGGCCTGCATAGCATTTGTATACGGCGAAATGCCAGCATGTAAAAACAAAAACGGACCTATCTTTTCTACAATATTTTTTGCTACAAGCCAGCGCCCCAATACAGATTGCTCTCCAAAAATAGCAGCATAATTTTTGTGTAGCTGTTGTGTTTGATGCAGGTACAGCGGATGTACATAGGTGCTGTCGCCAGCCAGGTTCATTACTTCATGGTTACCCAGTATAAAATGCACTTTTCCACCGGCAGCTTGTGCCTGTTCTTCCAGTGCGTATATAAACCATAGTACTTCCAATACCTGAGAGCCACGGTCAACAAAATCGCCGGTAAATACAAGGTGCCCTTTGCCAAAAGTCCAATGCCATTGGTCGTTTATAACCCCTCCCGATTTTAATAATGCAATTAGTGCAGGCAGGTTGCCTTCAATGTCGCTTACAGCAAATAGCTGTGCCGGCTTGTTATAGCTGTGTTTTTCTATGGGGTAGTTGTGAGTGAGCTTACTGCTCAGTTGAATATGCTGATGTTGGTGCACAAAAGAAACCGCTAATGCCTGCTGCCTGCTCATGGCGAAACTTTGGTAAACAGGCTTCGTCAGTCCACTATCCGATGAAAACCGGAACACCTGTAAACTGTCGTTGCTATAAAAACAATAGGTGGAAGCCGATAGCGATATCTCTGGTCCGGGTTGTGCTGTTGCCTCTCCGGCTAATGCCGCAATGGCCATTATTTGCGCTACGCATAAAATAATATGAAATAAATGCTTACACACAGGTGCTAAAGATACCACCTGTTTGGCAGTTAGATCAAACCTGTAAATCCAACACAGGCGAAATATAAGGGGAAAGAATTTGCAAAATATATTCTTATATCATCTTTTTTTAATCGAAAAACAGATAATTTTGACATCATTTGATGGCGTGGCCATCTGTTGTTTAATATCCTTTCGCTTGGACTGCTGGTATATATGAGCAGTCAATCAAACTCAGGTGCGTAGATTGAACTACTGTGTTGGTATTGTTCATGGTATACTAAAAAAATATTGGCTGGAAAAAATAAGCTGCTGCAGTCTCAGGCCTGCATTGGTATTGTTGGTTCTTGCCATCATTGTAAAATAACACAGTATGAAAATCTGCGGCTTACAATATAATGGTACCTGGAGCAATACACATGCTACAGAGCAACTACAGCCGGAAATGGTACAGCTGGTGCTGGTATTTGGCGACAGATACTTATTGCAACAACCTTTTATTTATGATGCGCTAAAACTGCGCTTTCCCATTGCCAATATTGCAATGGCCTCTACCAGTGGTGAAATTTTACATGATGAAGTGCAGGAGAACACAGTGCTGGCAACTGCTATACAATTTGAAAGTTCATCTGTACAATGTTACAGTACCAATATTGCTGCTCATGCCGATAGCTTTCATGCCGGAAAATATTTGCGCAGTTGTTTTTCATCTGAAGGGTTGCAACTGCTTTTTATTCTTAGCGATGGTACTTTGGTAAATGGAACAGAACTCGTTGAAGGATTGAATGATACAGCCAGCAATGATGCTGTATTGATGACAGGAGGGCTGGCAGGAGATGGTGAAAGGTTTAAAGAAACAGTCACCGGATTAAATGCCTTGCCAGTAAGCGGCAATATAGTTGTGATTGGTTTTTACGGGCATCAGCTGGAAGTAAAAGGAAGTGCATTTGGCGGGTGGGATGAATTTGGTCCTTTGCGTACAGTAACCAGTTCGTATAAAAATATTTTGTATGAAATAGATGGCAGAAATGCCCTTGATTTATATAAAGAATATCTCGGTCCTTTTAAAGCAGAATTACCCGCATCAGCGTTGTTGTTTCCTTTATCTGTAAGGGTTGGGCAAATGCCCGCCGTTACCCGCACCATCCTGTCTATTGATGAAGAAAATCATACTATGCTGTTTGCCGGCAACATTCCCGAAGGCAGTAAGGTAAGGCTTATGAAGGCCAATTTTGAACGCCTGATGGAAGCATCGGAATCAGCTGCTGCATCAGTAGCCGTCAGCAATAAAGAAGACAATACGTTGGCTATTCTTGTAAGCTGTGTAGGTAGAAAAATGATTTTACACAAACGCACCTACGAAGAATTGCATGCTGCCAGAAAAATACTGGGCCATCAAACATTTATCACTGGCTTTTATTCGTATGGCGAAATATCGCCATTTCAAAATACCCCTGGATCCTGTGGTTTGCAAAACCAAACAATGACGATTACAACACTGTGTGAGCACAGCACTTCAAACCATTAGTATGACTACCAAACTTCAGCAATCCGATTTCGTACCAACGCTTAACAAGCAGATAGACAGGTATTTTTCTACAGGTGTAAATGAAGAAAATCTGTCGGCATTTTTAAAAGTAGTAAATGAAACCTATCAGTGGTTTGAACGAGACAAACTACTGTCGGAACATGCCTATGCCGTGAGTGAAAAAGAGTACCAGGATGCTGTGAGCCACCTGGAATCTCAGCACGACATCATCCGTCAATCGGTGGGCTTACTCAAAGATGCCATACAACGCATTGATAAAAATGCCGTTTTACATGTAGATGATGCAGAAGCAGAAATCATTAATGTAGTGCGGTATTTAAACAAGCAATTGGAGGTGCAGCGCAACCTGGAACAGCAGTTGATAGTAAGCAAAGAATTTGCCGAAAAAGCTGCACAGGTAAAGTCTGATTTTTTGTCCGTCATGAGTCACGAAATCAAAACACCATTGAATGCCATCATTGGCTTGTCGCACCTGTTGCAACAACAGCAGTTTACCCATGAGCAAGCAAGAAATATCAACGCACTGCATGCCGCTGCCGAAAACCTGCTGAGTTTGGTAAATGATATTCTCGACTTTAATAAAATAGAAGAAGGAAAAATTCAACTGGCACCACGCATGGTAGATCCGCGGGTAATACTCAACAACCTGAAATATGCCTATGCCTTAAAGGCCAACGAAAAGCAAACCATCATTAAACTTACCATCGATGAAAATCTGCCGGCGCATATACTGGTAGATGATGTGCGGCTAAACCAAGTACTGCACAACCTGATGTCGAATGCGGTAAAATTTACCAACAAAGGGCAGGTGTGGCTGAGTGTAATGGTGGAGCCCTCCAGCAACGAGGAGCATATTCAGTTGCGCTTTTGCATAAAAGACAGCGGCATTGGCATTGCCAAAGAAAAACAACACCTCATATTCGATCATTTTACACAGGCCGATTCAAATATTACCCGGCAGTACGGGGGCTCCGGTCTTGGGTTGAGTATTGTAAAACGCATTTTGCAGCTCATGAATTCTCATATCGACCTGCAAAGTGCACCCGGCAAAGGGGCAGCGTTTTCATTTGTGCTGAGCTTGCCGGCCTTGGTAGCAGGTGAACCACAAAATGCCCCGCACCCCGACAAAAAGTTGCATAACGATTTCAGCGGCATCAATGTGTTGGTGGTAGATGACATTGAGTTTAATGTAATGGTGGCAGAGCAAATGCTTACCAATTGCAATGCCAGCTGCAGTCATGCCGCCGATGGCATAGAAGCTGTGAAAATGGCTCGGACCAATCATTACGACCTCATTCTTATGGATTTGCAGATGCCACATATGGATGGTTTTGAAGCTACCCGCCGCATCAGAGAATTTAATACCACTACTCCGGTGGTGGCTCTTACGGCCTCATCTGAGCCCGAGGTTATTATTAAAGCTAAGGTGCTGGGTATGGACGACTACCTGATGAAACCATTTAATCCCAATGACTTTTACAACATGGTAGCCCACTACAGTGGCTACGTACGTGGATAGTAATATAGAGGTGGAGCAATATCAAATAATAAAAAAACAACATGTAAATAATTTTTGAGAAAAAAAGGGTTACCTGATGGTTTAGCTGAGAATTATTCAAAAAATTTGGACGGCTATTCGCTGTAAATGGCTTTTCCGTACCATTGCATCTTTAAAATTTGCCTTTCACAACTAAAACCAATATATAATTCGTATGGCAGCAAGCTAAGCTTGAGTACATTTGGCTCGATGGATGTCAACCAACACAGAGCCTTCGTAGCAAAACAAAAATTGAAAAAGACTTTAGTGGTAAACTGGAAGATTGCGGTATGTGGAGCTTTGATGGCTCTTCTACTGAGCAGGCCCCCGGTGGTTCTTCCGACTGTTTGCTGAAGCCTGTGTACATCATTCCCGATCCGCAGCGTAAGAATGCGTACCTCGTAATGTGCGAAGTGTTGAACGCCGACGGTACCCCTCACGAAACCAACGGTCGTGCCCATATCGACGACGACGACAATGATTTCTGGTTTGGTTTTGAGCAGGAGTATTTCCTGTGGGATCCTTCTACCAGCAAGCCGCTCGGTTTCCCTGCCAACGGTTACCCCCGTCCTCAGGGTCCATATTATTGTTCAGTAGGTGCTTACAATGCTTTTGGCCGCGAAATCGTAGAAGAACACCTCGATGCATGCCTCGAAGCCGGTTTAAATGTTGAAGGCATCAACGCCGAAGTAGCCGCCGGTCAGTGGGAATTCCAAATTTTTGCCAAAGGTGCCAAAGAAGCCGGCGACCAAATCTGGTTGGGCCGTTATTTGCTCGAACGCATCGGTGAAAAATACGGCGTTGCCATCAACTGGCATTGCAAGCCGTTGGGCAACCTCGACTGGAATGGTAGCGGTATGCATGCCAACTTTAGCAACACCCTGTTGCGTACCGGTGGCAGCAAAGAAATCTTCGACAAAGTGTGTGAAGCTTTCCGCCCCGTGGTAAAAGAACACATTGAAGTATATGGTGCCGATAACCACCTGCGTCTTACCGGCAAACACGAAACTGCCAGCATCCACGATTTCAGCTACGGTGTATCAGACCGCGGTGCTTCAATCCGTATTCCTGTAAACGTTCCTAAGTGGGGCTGGAAGGGATACCTCGAAGATCGCCGTCCAAACTCTGCTGCTGATCCTTACAAAGTGGCAGCCCGCATCATCAAGACTGTAAAGTCTGTACAGGCATAAGCACTTTTTCTTGTTATAGCAATCGAATCACAAGCAATCGAAAAGGCCAATTCCCTTTGTGGAGTTGGCTTTTTCATTAGGCGCAATGGCGCTTTTTCGTTTCTTTTACGCAAGGAAAAAAAGCTAAATAAGAAGATATGGAATCGTTACGTTTTAATGCATTGAAATCGCTGCAAAGCCACCCGACCGAAGTGCCGGTGGCCGCTTCTAAAAAAGTAACTGCCATTTTTGGCGAAAATGTTTTTACCCTCGATGTGGCCCGGCATTACCTGGCCGACGAAGCGTATAAAAGCCTTATTGCCAGTATTGAAAGTGGTAAAAAAATAGACCGTTCGATGGGCAATCAAATTGCCAACGGCATGCGGGCTTGGGCCGAAAGCCGCGGTGTAACGCACTTTACACACTGGTTTCAGCCACTCACAGGCACCACTGCCGAAAAACACGATTCATTTTTTACCATCAAAGGCGATGGAACTCCCATCGAACAATTTGAAGGTGACTCGCTGATTCAGCAGGAACCAGACGCATCCTCTTTCCCCAGTGGTGGTTTGCGGGCCACTTTCGAAGCCCGTGGCTACACCGCCTGGGATCCCAGTTCGCCGGCGTTTATCATGGAAATTGGCCATGGTAAAACCCTTTGTATTCCCACCATTTATGTAAGCTATACCGGCGAAAGCCTCGACACCAAAACGCCTTTGCTGCGCAGTTTGGATGCACTCAACCGTGCGGCTGTAAGTGTGTGCCATTATTTCGACCGCAATGTGGGCCATGTAAAAGCCACACTGGGTTGGGAACAGGAATACTTTGTGATAGATGCAGGCATGGCCAACAGCCGTCCCGATCTGGTCCTCACTGGTCGTACTGTTTTCGGTCATTCTTCCGCCAAAGGGCAGCAGTTGGAAGACCACTACTTTGGCTCCATTCCTGAGCGGGTGTATGCTTTCATGCGTGACTTTGAAGAGGAATCTTACCGCCTCGGCATTCCGCTGCGTACCCGCCACAACGAAGTAGCGCCCTGTCAGTACGAATGTGCTCCCATTTTTGAAGAAGCCAACCTGGCAGTAGACCACAATATTTTGCTCATGGACATCATGAGCCGGGTGGCCAAGCGGCATAACCTGAAGGTATTGCTGCACGAAAAACCCTTTGCCGGCATCAATGGTAGTGGCAAGCACAACAACTGGAGCATGAGCACCGATACCGGTGTAAACCTGTTGGCACCTGGCAAAACGCCAAAGACCAACCTCATGTTCCTCACGTTTTTTGTGAATGTGATTAAAGCAGTGCATGATTATGCCGATTTGCTGCGGGCCAGTATTGCCAGTGCGGGCAACGACCACCGCCTCGGAGCGAATGAAGCACCACCTGCTATCATCTCTATTTTCATCGGTAAGTTTTTGACCGAAGTATTGAATGAGGTAAAAGAACGGGTAGGCGACAACTTTACCGAGCAGGATGAGATTTTGTTGAAGCTCGACATTCACAAAACCATTCCTGAACTGCTGCTCGACAACACTGACCGCAACCGTACTTCTCCCTTTGCTTTCACGGGCAACAAATTTGAGTTCAGGGCCGTGGGCAGCAGTGCCAACTGTGCCAACGCGATGACGGTGCTCAACTCCATTATGGCTGCAACGCTCAATGCATTTAAGCAGGATGTAGACAGCCTGATAGAAAAAGGAGAGAAGAAGGAAGTGGCCATCATGGAAACCATCAAAAAGTACATTGTAGCTTCAGAAAAAGTACTGTTTGAAGGCGACGGCTACAGCGATGAATGGCATGCAGAAGCGGAACGTCGTGGCCTGCCCAACGTGCCCACCACACCACTGGCATTGGATGCATTTCTGACACAGGTATCAAAAGACATGTTTGAAAAGCTGGAAGTGTACAACCATGCCGAACTGGAAGCCCGTCATGAAATCATGCTGGAAGAATACATCAAGCGGGTGCAAATTGAAAGTCGTATTATGGGCGAATTGTGCACCAGTCATATATTGCCCAGTGCCATCAAGTATCAAAACATACTGATTGAAAACATCAAAGGGCTGAAAGACCTGGGCATGATCGGAAATGCATTTGCCAATCAGGTACAGATTCTCGAAAAAATCAGCAAGCACATTGCAGAAGTGAGTGATGGTGTAGAAAAAATGATTGAAGCACGTAAGGCTTGCAATGCTATGACCAACACCCGTGCCAGAGCTATTGCCTACTGCAATACCGTAAAAGAAGCCTACTTCGATAAAATTCGGTATCATGTAGACAAGCTGGAACTGCTCGTAGACGATCAATGCTGGCTGCTGCCCAAGTACCGTGAAATGTTGTTCATTCGCTAATCAGCAATAGATAAACAAAAGCCCTGCACACAATTGTATGCAGGGCTTTTTAATGTCGTTAATGTATCTCCGTTATTTTACCTGAAGAATGAATTTTTCGTTGAAAAATTCCTCTGGAAAAATTTCATTGATGGGCCAGATGAAAGGCTTGCGGCCACTGTCGTGAATTTCTTGTGCCAGATCGCCGCCTTTCAAACAAATAAGCCCGGCAGGTATTTCCATGTCTTCAGTGGCTTGTGCACCAAAATGCTTGCGAACTTCAGATGGTTTGTTTAGCAAGTGTTTACTCCAGCTCAATAAATCTTTTAATGGTGCTACAGCACGGCTTACGGCCACATCAAACTTACGGTTGGTGATTTGCTCAGCACGGGTATGCTGAGTGGTAATGTTTGGGATACCGGCACCTGCAGCCACTTCTTGAATCACCGTTAGTTTTTTGTTGATGCTGTCCACCGCATGAAACTGCACTTCCGGAAAAAAAATGGCCAAGGGTACAGAAGGGAAACCGCCACCAGCGCCTATATCAATCACCTGCATGCCGGGCTGAAAATCGAAGATGGCCGCAATACTCAACGAATGCAACACATGCTTCAAATACAGGCTGTCAATATCCTTGCGGGAAATGACATTGATTTTCTCATTCCATTCTTTGTACAACCCTTCCAGCGCCTGCAATTGCTGCAGTTGCGTAGGTGTAAAATCAGCGAAGTATTTTGTCAGTATCTCCATGAGTAAAGAACGATTATAAACGAGATGAGTTGTCTGAAAGGGAAGTGTATTTACTTGTCAACTCTTCAACCAATCAACTGATTTTTCTCCTCCCTTTAGGGAGGCCGGGAGGGTGCAATCACACTACTTCCAACTACTCTTCGGCTTCACAAATACCGACAGCGAGAAAATGATGTAGTAGAAAAACTGCCAGATATCCAACAACCAGAACAGCGGAATCAAATCATTTTCTTTCAGGCGCTGCATGGCTTTGCCCCATACAATGCCTTGCATCAGCCAGCGGAAAGCGAGTGCTCCTAAAGCAAACTGCCAGCTGAAAAAGATGGCACTCACAATGAGCAAAGGATAAAACAACCAGTTCACTAAAGCATAAGTGCCGAGCAAAAACTGATGACTGGTTTTATAATATTTCGCTGTGCTGTAGTGACGGTTTTTTTGCTTCCACCACTGTGCAAAATCGGCGGCCGGTTCGCTGTAGGTAAATGTGTCCGGATCAATCACAATGGCCGTGTTTTCTTTGGTGGCCACTTTGTTGATGAACATGTCATCATCACCGCCCGGAATGTGGTTGATACTGGAAAACCCCTTGGCTTTGAAGAACAAATTTTTGCGATAGCTAAGATTGCGGCCTACGCCCATGTATGGCGTACCTGCCAGCGCATAACTGAAATATTGCAGCGCTGTATGAAAAGTTTCAAACCGCACCAGCTTGTTGAACAGGCCCGGCTTTTTTTCGTGTGCACCATAGCCCAGCACCACTTCAATATCATCGGTGTATGCGTCCTGCATTTTTTGAATCCACCATTCGCTGGCGGGTTT
Source organism: Phnomibacter ginsenosidimutans (assembly GCF_009740285.1). GTDB lineage: Bacteria > Bacteroidota > Bacteroidia > Chitinophagales > Chitinophagaceae > Phnomibacter > Phnomibacter ginsenosidimutans. The sequence goes on along the minus strand of NZ_CP046566.1, from coordinate 2,368,904 downwards.
GCAATCGGCATCGGTGAGCAGCATTACTTCAAACTTGCTCGATTTTATGCCTATACTCAACGGATATTTTTTACCGGGAATATGCTTGGCTTCCTGCGTCAGGTTCACCGGCTTCAAATGACGAAACATCCGCTCAAGCTCTTCCAGAAAAAACTTGGTATCGTCGAATGAGTTGTCGTTGACCACCATTACTTCATGCGTGGTGGGGTACTGCTGCGTTAAAATGGGTGGCAGGTTTTGCTCCAGGTTATGGGCTTCATCTCTGGCACAAATAATAACACTCACCGGATGCGTTTGCGACTGAAACTTGTCCTTCGATTTGTAGAGCAAAAAGCGAAGAAAGAAGTACAGGTTATACAGCAGCTGGATGAGAAGGGTGAGGCATAGTGCAAGAAAAATATAAAAAGGCCATTGATGTAGTATGTCGTTCCAGTTCATTCGGATGCGTGTTTTGGGGTACGGGGATAGCTGTCAGCCAAGGCATGTCAGGATTCTTCACAGCCAACGCATACCCCGCTTCAATCCGCAAAAATAAGGTTTGAGGCATGGTGGATGTCAGGATTTGATGCTGGTGGATAATTTCATCCGGCTATTCAACGTTTGGCGTATCTCTTTGGGCTTCGGCTATCTTTGAACATCGCTATGCGGAATCGTATTACCCTTTTTATTGTTGCTTGTTTACTGCTTGCTGTGGGCATTCCTCATTGGCTACAGGCGCAAACCACTGCCGTGTATCCGCTTCAGCTACCGGCTTCGGCGGTGTACGAAGGCGTGGTACAGGTAAAAATGAAACCGGGTTTTGCGCATTTGCTTTGGAAAAAAACAGCCACCGGCTGGCAAACAGGTTCGGCCAACCTCAATAAAGCCCTGCAAAAAATTGCCGCCAGCAAAGTAGATACCCTTTTTAAAACCGTGTACGAACTGGCCGATGCCGACGAAAACTCTCTGGCACAGCAACGCATGGAGCAAGCCGGGTTAATGCGTTGGATGACTGTTCGCTTTTCGGCCAACTTACCGGTAATGCAGGTGTGCAGCATGTTTCGCTCCCTGCCCGAAGTAGCGTGGGCCGATGCCGTGGGCAAAATCGAACTCCATGCCGATCCCAACGATGCGTTTTTTGCCAACCAATGGTATTTACGCAACAGCGGCCAAACCGCTGGCAGGGTAGGTGCAGATATTAATGTGTCACCGGCATGGAATTTCACCACCGGCAGCAGCGATGTCATAGTGGCTGTGCATGATGGTGGTGTGCAGTTATCACATCCCGATTTGCAAATCAACATGTGGCAAGGCAAGTCTTTCAATTTTGTAGCCAACAATACCCAGCTCACCGACGACAACCACGGTACCCACGTAGCAGGATTGCTGGCAGCGGTGCGCAACAACACTGTCGGCATTGCTGGTGTGGCCGGTGGCAATGGCACGGCCAGTACAGGGGTAAAAATGATGAGCTTGCAAATCATTGGCGGTACACCTGTAGTGGCCGGTCACGAAGCGTTGTCGTTTGTATATGCGGCCAACAACGGCGCTGCTATTTCGCAAAACAGCTGGAGCTATAATGCCCCCAATTTCTTTCCGCAGTACACGGCCGATGCCATCGATTACTTCATTACCAATGGTGGCGGCACAGTGCTGAAAGGCGGCATCGTTATCTTTTCTGCGGGCAACAATGGCACCGAACAAACCTATTTTCCCCCTGCTTACAACAAAGTATTGGCAGTAGCGGCAGCTACGCATAACGATGAAAAAGCAGGCTACTCCAACTTTGGTACTTGGGTGGATATAACCGCCCCCGGTGGCGATGCATCTCAACCCATGCTCAGCACCATCACGGGTAGCAATTATGGCAACCTGTTCGGCACATCAATGGCTTGCCCGCTGGTGAGTGGGGCTGCGGCATTGCTGGTGAGTCGTGCACCGGGCAAAATGCTGGCCGATGACCTTCGCAGCCTCTTGCAATTTGGCGTCGATAATATTTATCCTATCAATGTTATCCAACTGGCGGGCAAGTTGGGCACCGGCCGATTGAATGTGGGCAAGAGCATGCTGCGGACAGATTCGCTGGCCAACAATGCCACGCTGGCTGCCGTTACCAATTTTTCACTGCAGCCACAGTGCAGCACCTGGCAATTGCAATGGACCATGCCCGCTGCTGCCAGCAAAGTATTGGTCGCCATAGCACCTGCCGAAGCATTCATTGGATTGCCTTTTTATCAAACCTATACCGAAGGCCAAACTCTGCCCGGTGGCGGCACGGTAGTGTATAGCGGCAATGCGAACACCGTTACAATTCCCATGCCCATGGATGGTAGCCGGTGGCAGCTGCGCATTTGGGCCAGCAATGCCGATGGCAGCGTGTATAGTTTGGGTGAAACGATTACAGCAACAGTGCCCGTTACGGCTAACATGCCCCAAGCCATTGGCAGCAACAACAGCATTCAATTATCGTGGCAGCGCCAATGCCCGCAGCGTGGCTTGCTGCTGGCCACCAGTACCGATGGCAGCTTTGGTACCCCCACCGGCGACCCGGCCGCAGTAACCATTATTCCCGGCGGCGGACAACGGTTGCAACAGGGTAACCAGACTGGATTTGTGCACACAGGTTTGCAAGCCGATCAGACCTATTACTATGCTTTATATCCCTATCAGTTCAATGGAACCAGTTGGGAATATGGTGAACCTGTTACGTTTGCAGGCAACACGGCTTGTGCTGTAAAAGCCTTACCCATCGAAGAAAGTTTTACCAGTACTACCTATCCACCGGTTGGCTGGCGATTGCAGGATGGCGGGCCCAACGGAAGTTTGGTTGCCGATGGCAAAACATGGCGTCGCCTGCAACTGGCAGGTAGCTCCGCCGGCGATGATATTTCTGTGCTGATGAATGCCTATACCCAAAACGGCAACAACAGCAAAGAAACCTTGCGTACCGCAGCTTTCACCATGCCCGATGCCAGCGTAGCAGACTCTGTTATTGTGTTGTTCGATTATGCTTACCGGGCTTATGCACCCGATGCCGATTTGGCCGATTCTTTGGAAGTAGCCTACAGCCTCGATTGCGGCACCACCTATCAAACCTTATGGAAAGCAGGCGGGGCTGGTTTGGCTTCGGTGCCTGGCTTTTCAACGGCTGAGTTTGTACCATTCAATCTTAGTGATTGGGCCAGCAAGCAATTGAAATTACCGGCGAATATTCCGGCTGGTGCTACCGTGAGCATTGGCTTTATTGGTACCAATAAGTTTGGGCAAAATTTGTGGCTCGACAACATTCGGGTACGCATGGTAGAACGCAACAAAGCCGACCTGAGTTTGCCACGTTTGACTGCTACAACGGACACGGTGTTGTGCAATACCATTTTTACACCACACATACTGCTCCGCAACAACGGTGCAGCCATGTTGCAGTCAGCACAAATTGTATTGTTGCAAAATGGCCAACGCATCGATTCGGCTCAATATGCAGCCTTGGCATTAGTCGCCAATGAGGATACTACTTTGCTATTCAAGCCTGTTAATCTCAGCCTTGGTGTACAGCAATTGCATTTTGTAGTACAGCCATTAGCTGGCATACAAGATCCTTTTGCAGTAAATGATACGCTGCGGGTATGGGTGAGTGTGGCAGGCAATGCTTCGTTGCCATACCAAACTTCAATGGAAGACAATGCATCCGTGCCTGTGGGCTGGACGAGCACACCTGTCAATCAGGGGTGGATGAGTAGCAATGCCGCAGCGGCGAGTGGCAGCAAAGCCTTGCTGGCAAAGCGTTTCGGACAAACATCAACCAACACATACGAATGGCGGTTGCCGGTGCTGGCTCCCGTCAGCAATGCAGACTCGTTACTGTTGTATTTTACCAAAGCTTCAGCACCCACTTCAGCCATTGATGCCAGTGCCGGAGATACGCTGGAAATTTTGTGGAGCAATGATTGCGGCCTCAACTGGCAAACCGTGGCCGCCCGGTTCGGCAACCGCTGGCATACAGCCCCGGCTACCGATGCCGATTATTTGCCACAGGCTTCCCATTGGCAAAAAGACACCATTGACCTGACTGCTTTGTTACCAAGCGCCAGTACGCCATTTCAACTGGCATTCAGGTTGAAAGCTGGCGGTAGCAACAATGGCTGGCTCGATGACCTGCGCATCCTTTCCAAAAATGTACCTGCTGCTCTCAAGGCTGCTGGTTTCGGCGTGTATCCCAATCCGTTTAGCGGGCAGTTCCTCATCTGGCATTATCAGCCGGAGCCCCGCTGGCGCAGTGCCCGCCTCATCAGCGCCACCGGACAAGTGTTGCAGCAGTGGCAATGGACGGCCAATCCGCCGCAAACTCTTACAGTAAGCACAGCCCATCTGCCCGCAGGCCTCTACTATATGCAGTTGCAGTACGATGGTTTTAGCCGGACAGAAAAGCTGGTAAAATATTGATGTGCAACCCCGCCATTTTTTAACGCCAACACTGATAAACATCAGGCCTTCACCGCTGTTGTTTACGTTACATTTGCACCCAATTAAAGGAATACATGAGTCAGATTTCTACCTTGATGCACAACATAGTAGCTACCGATGCACAGCTACAACAGATAGCCGATAAAGTAAACAATGGCGTACGCCTCAGTCCGGAAGACGGACTGTATTTGTTTGAACATGCCCCGCTGGGCTGGCTGGGTGCCTTGGCCAATCAGGTTCGGGAGCAAAAGCATGGTCACCGCACTTATTTCAACCGCAATTTTCATATCGAACCCACCAACGTGTGTGTGTTCAGCTGTAAGTTTTGCTCTTATAGCCGACTGTACAGCAAGCGGGAAGAAGGCTGGGAACTGAGCATCGATCAGATGCTCGACATCGTGAAAAAATACGATGGCCAGCCCGTAACAGAAGTACACATTGTGGGTGGTGTACACCCCAAAATGGATATGTACTTTTTCATGGAACTCACCAAAGCCATCCGTGCCCATCGCCCCGATTTGCACATCAAAGGCTTTACAGCCGTGGAGCTGGATTATATGTTCCGCAAGGCCAAAGTGAGTGTGGAAGAAGGCATGAAACTGATGCACGAAGCCGGTTTGCAATCATTGCCCGGTGGTGGTGCCGAAATTTTTGACCAAAGCGTAAGAGAACAAATCTGTGCCGATAAAGTAGACGGTGCCGGTTGGTTGCGCATTCACAAAGCTGCCCATCAGCTGGGTATGCATAGCAATGCCACCATGCTGTACGGACACGTAGAAACCTACGCCCACCGCATAGACCACATGGAGCAGTTGCGCCAACTGCAGGATGAAACCAAGGGCTTCAATACTTTCATTCCGCTCAAGTTTCGCAACCACGACAACGAAATGAGCCATGTAAAAGAAACCACGCTGATCGAAGACATGAAAGTGTACGCCGTGGCCCGTCTGTACATGGACAACTTCCTGCATATCAAGGCTTACTGGCCCATGCTCGGCCGCCACAATGCACAGCTCAGTCTGTCGTTTGGCGTAAATGATATCGACGGCACCATTGACGACAGTACCAAAATTTACAGTATGGCGGGCAGCGAAGAGCAAAGCCCCAGCATGACCACCGAAGAACTCGTAGCCCTCATTCATCAGGCGGGCCGGGTAGCGGTAGAAAGAGATACACTCTACAAAGAAGTAAAAGTGTTTGAACGCAGCACAGCACCTGTGCCCGATGCGTCTTTGAACTAAGTGACTCTTTGGATTGAAACAAAGAAGGCAGCATTTCGGTGCTGCTTTTTTTGTGAATAGAAAGGAGCAATGTGTTATGTTAGTGCCATGCACATCAACTGGGAACAATTTGAAGCGGTAGACATGCGGGCCGGAACCATTATAGAGGCAAAGGTGTTTGACAAAGCCCGTCGGCCGGCTTACAAACTATGGATTGATTTTGGCGAACTCGGCATCAAAAAATCATCGGCACAAATCACTGTACTCTACGAACCGCAGGCACTCATTGGCCGGCAGGTGATTGCGGTGGTCAATTTTCCACCCAAGCAAATTGCCGATTTTATGAGTGAATGTTTGGTACTGGGTGTATACAATGAAAACAACGACGTGGTATTGCTGCAACCGCAGCAGCCCGTACAAAACGGAGGCAAAGTAGGGTAATGGAAAATCAAATCGCTATCATCCCATCACCACTCGGCCACATCCTGCTCACAGCCAATCATGATCAGGTAACGGAAATAAAATTCATTGGTGATGCCCTGCCTTTACAGGCTGCAACTACGTTGTTGTTACAAGAAGCTTCCACACAATTGCAGGAATATTTCGAAGGCAGCCGCACCGAATTTAGTTTTCCGTTTGGCCAGCAAGGCACCCCATTTCAGCAGCGGGTATGGGCGGGCCTGCTCGATATTCCATTTGGCAAAACCATCAGCTACAAAACCATGGCCATTCGCCTGGGCGATGAAAAATGCATACGGGCGGCAGGTACGGCCAATGGTAAAAACCAGCTGGCCATTGTGGTGCCCTGTCACCGGGTGGTAGGTACCAATGGTGCGTTGGTAGGCTATGCCGGAGAACTCTGGCGCAAGCAATGGCTGCTGGAGCACGAAGCCAAACACAGCGGCCTCGCCACACAGTCGGCCCTGTTTGCCTGATTGTGTTTTTTTTAACAAGCGTTTTTCCGCCGCAAAACGTCATATTGCAGTTGTTCTTTACACGCTCTTCTTTGGGTACCTCATTTTCCCAAACACACACATTCCCGTTTCTATTGATCATCTAAATTTTTGGCATGCGTTTTTATGTGAATGTTTTTGTAGCCGCATTGTTATGGGCTACCACTGCTCAGGCCCAGCCCGACCGCTGGCAGCAGCAAATCAGCTACAACATGGATGTACGGCTGAATGTGCAAACGAATATCCTGCAGGGCAAACAGCAAATTCAGTACACCAACAATTCGCCCGATACCCTGCATGAAATTTACTTCCACCTGTATTGGAATGCTTTTCAGCCCAACAGCAGTATGGATGTCCGCAGCCGGGAACTGGGTACCAAAGTGGTGGGCCGCAACCGCGATGGCAGCGACCGCCTCGATTGGGATGGCCGTGTAAAGGATCGCATCAGCCAACTGAAGCCCAATGAAATTGGTTACTGCCGCATTCAATCCATCACCCTCAATGGTGTTACGCTCAAAGGCAAGGAATACGAAACCATCATCAAATTTGATTTGCCCAAGCCCATTTTGCCCAAGCAAACTGTGAGCATTCAAACCCAGTTTGAAGCACAGGTGCCGGTGCAAATTCGCCGCAGTGGCCGTGACAATGCCGAAGGCGTTCGCTACAGCATGAGCCAGTGGTACCCCAAAGTGGTGGAGTACGATTACACCGGCTGGACGCCCAACCCTTACATTGCCCGTGAGTTTTACGGTGTGTGGGGCGATTATGATGTGAACATTACCCTTGATAAATCGTACAAGATTGGTGCCAGTGGTGTGTTGCAAAATGCAGCCGCTATTGGCTGGGGCTACGATAAGCCCGGCACACCGCTCAAAGACATTGCCGGTGAAACCCGCAGCTGGCGTTTTACCGCTAAAAAAGTGCACGACTTTGTGTGGGCCGCCGACCCCGGCTACCAGCACATTACCCGCAAGCCCGACAATGGCCCCTTGCTGCATTTCATTTTTAAAAGCGACAAAGCCGACGATGCCAACTGGGTGAGCACCGCCAACGAATGTGCCCGTGCCTATCCGTTTATGAAAGACTTGTTTGGTGCCTACCCATGGCCTGAGTACAGCTTTATTCAAGGTGGCGATGGTGGCATGGAATACGCTATGGCTACCCTCATCAAAACAGCGTCATTGGGCACCGCCATCCACGAATGGATGCACAGCTGGTACCAACACCTGATGGGTACCAACGAAAGCCTGTATGCCTGGATGGATGAAGGCTTTACCAGCTATGGCGAAAGTGTAGTAACGCAATACCTGAAAGGCGGCACCGGCTTTGCACTGGCCGATGAATACCGCGGCTACATTGCACTGGCCAAAGGCAAGTTTGAAGAACCCATGAGCACCCATGCCGATCACTTTGCTACCAACTATGCGTACAGCACAGCAGCGTACAGCAAAGGCGCTGTGTTTTTGGGTCAGCTGGGTTATGTAATAGGCGACTCGCTGCTCAAAAAAACCTTGCATGCTTACTACGATGCCTGGAAATTCAAACATCCCAACCCGAACGATTTTGTGCGGGTGGCCGAAAAAGTAAGCGGCATGGAACTCGACTGGTACAAAGAGTACATGCTGTACACCACCAAAACCATCGACTATGCCATCGACAGTCTGTGGATGGAAGACAACTACACGCTGGTTCGCATCAAGCGGTTGGGCGAAATGCCCATGCCGGTAGATGTAACGCTGACATTTAAAGACAGCACGACCGAACAGCACTATGTACCACTCAACCTTACCTATGGCGAAAAGCCGGCTGAAAGTACTGCGCCCCGTGTGGTATACCCCGCCCAGCGCTGGACACACCGCGAAATGATCATCCGTACCAACCGCCGTATCAACGAAATAATTTCGGTAGAAATAGATGCATCACAACGCCTGGCCGATATAGAACGCAAAAACAACAAGCTGGAACTGAAATGGTAACCCGCTTGGATTGATGTACTACAAAAGCGCAGCACTATTTTAGTGCTGCGCTTTTGATTTGATGGCAAATGATGAATCAGAAAGTTTGCCAGCAACGTCTCCAATAGGGACGTTGCGTACCGAAGTCGGATGTCATAGAGTGGAAAATACCACGGCTTTTATACCGCGGAATAATAACGGGAAAAGGATGTAGCTGCAGGCATCGTATGTATGCAATAAACAACGTCCTCTGTGAGAGGCGTTGCTCGAATAATGCACCGTAATCCGTGCATCTGTGGCCATGGATTTTTTAGCCACAAATGCACAGGTTGAAGTGGTATTTTTTCAACTTTCTTGTATCTAAACATATCTGTAGGAAAGTGCCCCTGCCGATATATACACCTCGATGGGCACTTTACTTTTTTTGCAAGTCCTTGATGATATAATCCAACCACTTTTCCTGTGGCAGCGGAATAACAACATCTGGTGTGAAGCCCGTATTGTCAATCGGTTTTGTATCTGTCCAGCTGGATTGAGTAATAGGTATGGTGAGTATAAATTGTTGGCAGGGCAGGGCTGTGGGTACAGACATACCTTCATAATCCATCATGCCAATAGTGTTGCTGCCATACGTGGTCACCTTCTTGCTTTGTTTGGATAAATAGAAAAAATATTCCGTAGAACTGCCGCAAAACCCGTCTACCACCAACGCAATTTTTGCAGGGTTTTTGGTAATGGAATCCAATGGAAAAGTAACACCCGGTATTGGGTAAAACCTGGACTTGGTGACAGGCAATTCAGCATACGCTTTTTTGTAAGCCGCTAAGATGGGTGCTGGAAAATACTTGGCATAGTCACTGCTGATGGGCTGTTCTACAAATGGGGCAAGGTCTTTCAGCTTGTGCTGCACATTCTCCGGTGTAACCCTCAGTAATGAAGGGTACTGTTCAATGGGATGGGTCATAAAATAGGGAAGAAAATATATCCAACCGGTATTGCCGCCACCGTTGCCTCTCAGGTCTACAATCAAATACTTGTTGCTTCTAATCATCGAATCATTAGCCGCCACCACTTGCTGTATAATCTCATCCGTTCTTGTAAAACTGGGTATTTTCAAATACGCCACATTGGGTTGTAGTTGGGTACATACAATGCCATTGTTGTTGTTTTTCCAGCTGTTTAGCTCGGCTTTTTCCTGTGGGGTGATGTGTTGCGGATAGACTTTCCCCCATAACGCATGATTCCAAAGTTGTAACAAGTTGCCCCGTTGCATGGCTGGCGATGCAGTGCTGATAAAACTGTTGTACTCTTTGACCATGAACTGGTCTTTGTTCGCTGTTAGCGTGAAGTACACAAATCCTTTCGGAAAATTATCAATCGAAGATTCAATTTTGACTGCCTGATAAACACCCTTGCCTGATTGTTGAATACCAATCGTAACCGTACTATCCGCATTCATCCAAATGCCCTCCACCGGAGCCAGCGTTCTCTGGGTCGTTCCGTCTTGCCAGTAGTTGGCTGGCGTTTGCAGCACCGTACTATCAAAGTCCTTTTCGTTGTTGTATGCCAGTATGAAATGTTTGTCTTTAAAAAAATGGATGTACTGGCTGAGGATATAGTAGCAGTTTTTAGTGTTGGTAACCTGTGCAGCTTTGTGCCGCAGTTTTTTTACCAGTGCCTGATAGTGTTGAAGGTTTGATGCAGTCACTTTCGCCGGAAAGCCGGCATAATTCTCCTCTGTTTTTCGAATCGTTTGTTGCAGATTGTCCAAACAGTTGCATACAGTTTCTTGCCCCATGCTGGTCAGTGAAGTGAGTGCCAGTAGCCAAATGAGTTGCATACGCATCATAGCAAATTGTTTTGTGTTGGTGAGACTACAATGTACCGGAGTAAGTTGTCGCTTACAAAAAGTCAAGTGGTTTCTTTCTTTTGTTGAGATAGTAATGCCATAAAAAATACACGGCCAACGAACGTCTGGGTGTCCAGCTTTCAGCCAGCTGTAACATGTCTTCTTTTGTGTGAGCTCCTGTGAGCTCCCTGAGGGTATTGATGACCGCAATATCACCTATGGGAAAAATATCTTTCGCTTGCAAACACAGCATCAAATAAATATCAGCCGTCCATTGGCCAATCCCTTTGATAGACGTGAGTTGTGCTCTCACCGTGGCTTCATCTTGTTGCGACAATGCGGCTATATCAAGCGTTCCATTGGTTACAGCCGTAGCCAATGCTTTCAGATACGTCGCTTTCTGCCGGCTGATCCGGCAGCGCCTCATCTCAGCATCGGTAAGCAGCAAAATATGGGCCGGCGTAAAAGCGGGCAAGTAATTTTTGAGTTGCAGATAATGGGCTTTGGCAGAAGCTAAGCTTACTTGTTGCTCCAGTATAATGCGGCACAACGAAACAAAACCTGCTGGTCTTGCCCATACAGGCGGCGGTCCGTATCGGGCATAAATCTTAGCAAAAAGACCATCAGTGGCAATGAGCTGTTCAATAGCTGCTTCGTTCACGATGTTCATCCGTACGATGTTTTGGTTGATGCCCGCCATCAATACACAAATGGAAGCATTTACAATACAGTAAACTTCATCTTGGTGAAATCTATCACAACAACGTGGCCATCAAAATAGGCATTGCCGATAAGTCCGTAAGTACCTGCTTCTTTAAAAATGTTTGTGTGGTACAAGTCGGGGTCAGGGTGAACATACATTTTTGGTGCAGCAATAGTCATGTTGCCAATCTGAACCTTTTTTTAAGGACACCACCCGGCACATCATGCGACTTGCCCCAAGTTGTAATGTTGTACAAGGTATCGGTGTATTGCACGGCATCTTGAAAGGCTGTAAAAGCAGTGGTTGTTTTCAACGGAAACAAACTGGCGCCACTGTCATAAAAGAAATCGTATTGCTTGCCGCCAATGGTTACGGGAAGAATGATTCTGTTTTGAAACAAAGTGAAATCAATAGTTTGGCTCTTGGTAGCATAAAATGGCTTCGACAGCCTGTCGGCGTAGCCGATTTTATTCTTTTTAAAATCGATGATGAGTACTCCCTGCCGAAACAAATCGATACCCATGGTGCCTACGGTTGTAGAAGAGCCTAAGTTATCTAGTATAATTTGCTTGTCTATATGGTTGCCATAGTTGGGCAACAGACCTATGATGTTTTTAGGAAGCTGATTGCCCGAAATTTGAACGCCGCCATTTTTTACATTAATGAACCCATCAGCTTTAAACGTATCGATGGTAAAAAATGATTGGCGCAGCATGGGAAAAGCAGCACAGAACGACAACCAGGTATCGCCATAAAAAAAAGTTCTGGGCGATCCCGTGTCAAACTGCCAGCGAAAATTGAAGTCAATCGTATCAATAGCCGATCTCAACATCATGGCTTCTTTTGGGTTGCTGCTATCGCCGCTCCAGTAGAAATCGTACCATTTTACTTTTTCAACATCCAGGTGTTGGCCAATACTCCATGTGCTGATGAGGAGTAGGAGGAACGTGTTGGTAAGAGTCTTCTTCATGAGTAAGTAGATGTAGTGCTGCTGTTATCAAAATTTCAGGCCATTGTGTAGCGCCGAAATACTTTGTAGATGAAGATAAGGAGATGGAAAAAAACAGCAAAACCATGGCCGGTAGCAACTTTACTAATCAGGTGGTTTGCTGTTAATTCTAACCACATTATTTCAACCAATATTGCATAAAAGCAATGCTCTGTATATGAGTGCTTTTATATCCTCAGTTGGTAATTGTTTTTTTCATGCGGGAAAAAGGGAATCCATTACAGCCTTTCCGCGGATTTGATTTGTTGGCAGCTGGTGTTTGCAAAGCTTCTTGCAGGGTAGTGGCATTGTAGGCAGTGAGACAAAAGCCCCACTGCCAAGGTTCCATGTTGTTGAAAAAAACAATGTCTATCCGGGTGTACAAGCATGCATCGGTAGGGTTGGCTGTATCGTTTTGGGCAATAAAAAACTGCCCGACTTTGTTGTACTGCAACAGGTGGTAACGGGCCTTTTGGCCATGCTGCCACAGGTTATTGCTGATAACATAGTTGCTGCCATAGTCGTCAGTAAAACAGCCCAGCAATGCTGGTGGTATTTGCGCCAGCGTACGTTGCCCGGTGCTGGCTTTTGTAAAGCAGCCCGTTGCAAAGAGTGATACAAAAACGCAAAACGTTGTTACCGTTTTCATGCTACACACAATTTTAAGAGCCACAACTAAGGCAACCGTCCGTCATGCTGCAACTGGGGCCATCGGCTTGTGTAGGTACCACATCCGAGGCCGTTGTTGTATGATTGGCTGCTGTAGATTGCTGCGCCACATGTACAATATCGCTGGAGGCTTGTTTTTCCACCGTAAACTGCACCGCTTGAGTTGCCGCTTGTGTACGCAAATAGTACATGCCGGTTTTCAATCCTTTTTTCCAGGCATAAAAATGCATGGAGGTAAGTTTTGAACTGGTGGGTTGATCAACAAACAAATTGAGCGATTGCGATTGACAGATATAAGCGCCTCTGTCGGCCGCCATATCAATAATGCTTCGTTGTTTTATTTCCCACACTGTTTTGTACAGTTCTTTTATTTCAGCAGGTATTTCTTCAATGTGCTGAATAGAACCGTTGGAAGCAATGATGCGGTTTTTCATGTTGTTATTCCACAAGCCCAAATTCACCAGATCTTTCAGCAAATGCTTGTTTACAATAATGAATTCACCACTCAGCACCCTGCGGGTGTAAATGTTGCTGGTGTAGGGCTCAAAGCATTCGTTGTTGCCGAATATTTGCGATGTAGAAGCCGTGGGCATTGGAGCAACCAATAAAGAGTTTCTTACGCCATATTGCTGCACAGATGCCTTCAACGCTGCCCAATCCCAACGGGTAGAAGGCGTAACGCCCCACATATCGTATTGGAAAACGCCTTTTGATACCGGTGAGCCTTCGTAGGTTTCATACACACCTTCTACTTTGGCCAAATCGTTGCTGGCAGACATGGCAGCAAAATAGATGGTTTCAAATATGTTGGCATTCAGCAGTTTGGCCATTTCGCTTTCAAATGGCAACCGCAACAAAATAAACACATCTGCCAAACCTTGCACGCCCAAACCGATGGGTCGGTGTTTAAGGTTAGAATTTCTGGCTTCTTCTACCGGATAGTAGTTGTTGTCGATGATTTTATTGAGGTTCTTTGTTGCCTGATAGGTTACTTCATACAACTTCTGATGGTCAAATGAGCCATTCACTACAAACCGGGGCAACGCAATCGACGCAAGATTACAAACAGCAACTTCGTCCTTACTGGTGTATTCCATTATCTCAGTGCATAAATTGCTGCTTTTGATAGTGCCTAAGTTTTGCTGATTGCTTTTGGCATTGGCCGCATCTTTATACAGCATGTACGGTGTGCCCGTTTCTATTTGCGATTGCAAAATGGCAAACCACAAATCTTGCGCTTTAATGGTTTTTCTGGCTTTACCTTCTGCTTCGTAATGGGTGTAAAGTTGTTCAAAAGCATCGCCCCAGCATTCGCTTAGCCCGGGGGCTTCATTAGGGCAAAACAAACTCCACTGCTCGTTTGCTTCCACCCGTTTCATAAACAAATCGCAAATCCACAGCGCATAAAATAAGTCTCTTGCTCTCATTTCTTCTTTGCCATGGTTTTTGCGGAGGTCTAAAAATTCAAACACATCGGCATGCCATGGTTCCAGGTAAATGGCAAATGCACCCTTGCGCTTGCCACCCCCTTGGTCTACATACCGGGCGGTATCGTTAAACACCCGCAGCATGGGAATAATGCCATTGCTGGTACCATTGGTGCCGCCAATATAACTACCAGTAGCCCTGATGTTGTGGATAGATAAACCAATGCCACCAGCCGACTGAGAAATTTTTGCAGTTTGCTTGAGGGTGTCGTAAATGCCCTCAATGCTGTCTTCCTTCATGGTAAGCAAAAAGCATGAACTCATTTGTGGCTTTGGCGTGCCGGCATTGAACAGCGTTGGCGTTGCGTGTGTCATCCATCTTTCACTCATGAGGTGATACGTAGCAATGGCACTTTCAATATCTTCTTTGTGAATGCCAATGGCCACACGCATGTACATGTGTTGTGGTCGTTCTGCTATTTTACCATCAATCTTGAGTAGGTAAGATTTTTCTAAAGTTTTGAAACCGAAATAATCAAACCCAAAATCGCGGTCGTAAATAATGGTACTATCCAGCAACTCTTCATTGGATTCAATAATCTTCATCACATCATCGGCAATGAGCGGCAATTTGTTGCCTGTTTTGGCATCTATATAATGATAGAGCTTACGCATGGTTGCCGTAAAACTCTTGGTCGTATTTTTATGCAAGTTGCTTACGGCTATTCTTGAGGCAAGAATGGCATAGTCGGGATGCGTAATGGTTAGCGAAGCGGCGGTTTCGGCAGCCAGGTTGTCTAACTCCGTAGTAGGTACGCCTGCATAAATGCCTTCGATGGTTTTTTTAGCCACCTCGATTACATTTACCATGGGGCTCAGGCTGTAGCTGAGTTTTTCAATTCTGGCGGTTACTTTATCAAACTTAACAGGCTCTTTTTTGCCGTTTCTTTTTATTACATAACTCATACTGGGGCATGTTTAAAGCGAACACTTAAAAATCTTCTTCTGTTGAAAACACCTGCGCATCTTTCTGGCTCATGACGCCTGCTTTTTGGTAGTCACCCACTCTTTTTCAAAGAAGTTGGTTTTGCCCTGTAGCGAAATCATTTCCATAAAATCGAATGGGTTACTGGCATTGTACACTTTGGCACAACCCAACTCTGTAAGCCAGCGGTCGGCCACAAATTCAATGTATTGCTGCATCAGGCCGGCATTCATGCCAATCAGGTCTACCGGCAATGCTTCCGATACAAATTCTTTTTCAATGGTTACAGCGTCGGTAATAATGGCTCTTACCTGCTCTTCGGGCAGTGGGTTTTGCAGCATGCTGTACAACAGGCAGGCAAACTCACAATGCAGTCCTTCATCGCGGCTGATGAGCTCATTGCTAAACGTTAGGCCGGGCATGAGGCCGCGTTTTTTCAGCCAAAAAATAGAACAGAAACTGCCACTAAAAAAGATGCCTTCTACTGCTGCAAATGCCACAAGCCGTTCGGCAAAGCTGCCATTGTCTATCCAGCGCAAAGCCCATTCTGCTTTCTTTTTTACAGCGGGTACTGTATCAATAGCATGAAAAAGCTTGTGTTTTTCTTGGGGGTCTTTTATATACGTATCTATCAGCAGGGCATAAGTCTCACTGTGAATGTTTTCCATCATGATTTGAAACCCATAAAAACATCTTGCCTCGGGCAACTGCACCTCACTCATGAAATTAACGGCCAGGTTTTCATTTACAATGCCATCGCTGGCAGCAAAAAAAGCCAGTACGTGAGCAATAAAATGCCGCTCACCATCATTGAGGTTTTCCCAGTCTTTCAAATCGCTGCTCAAGTCAATTTCTTCTGCCGTCCAAAAACTGGCTTCATGCCTTTTGTAGTGTTCCCAAATTTTTGGGTAGTTGATAGGCAGGATAACAAAGCGGTCTTTGTTCTCTTTTAAAAGAATTTCTTCTGTGTGGTTCATCGTAAAAAAATGCTCCAATTGTTTACCTGCAGAAGAAAAGTATAGTGCCGAAAAGCCAGTCTGCATCAAAGCAGCCAGTATCATCAGTACCATGCTTTTCACCCGAAAGCGTTGTGACTAAATAGATGATTTTGGCAGGTCTTCTGACTTGCTCCATTGTTTATAGCCTTCCCGTTGAGCGTACAACAGTGGCATCAAGAATAAACAACTTTGTCGGAGCTTACAGCTACGGGGATAGTTCCAGATTTTAACAGGATTCCCTTTTAATGATATCCGTTAACAACGAATAATCAACCAAAAACAGAACGTGAAATAATACATTAAAAGCAAGCCGGGTCTAAGTTGTTCTTCACTTTGTGTTGAAAACTTATGCGGCTTAAAACTGTAAAATCCTTAAGCCCGATGGCTTGTAGAAAGCCCGGTGGTAGGGTGTTTCACGGCTACACATACTGGCAATTTTTGTCATGGTTTATTGTGCAACAGCTTGTTTTTGGGTACGGTAAAAAGTAGATGAAAAGTATTTTATCATTCAATCTCATAAGTAACAGTTGCTCCACTGCCATGGTTCTTAATCCACGAAGCATCTTCCCGTATCCCAACAGTCAATGTATATTAATCCCTCGCTTTGATTCGTACCCCACACTAAGCAAATAGCTGATTTGCAATTCCGAACACATTTCAGCTGTAAAGGCAGATGTCAAATCCACCGGTACAGCTTCGGGATGACAAATCCCGAAGAGCAGGAGTAAAGTGATTAGCTGAACCAGCTACGATTCTATGTATATGTCATATGCCTGACAAATAATTCTGTACCCGATTCCCAGCCATGGTTCGTGCCTCCACGAACCATCACTTCACCACGTATGTACACCTAAAAGCACCAAGCTCCATCCCGGCAGCAGATTGCCTGCAACCACTTCACATCTATGCAACCATTTTGTAAAAGCGTATCCCACCTGCCAACACTGAATAGGGCTGCCGCACAGAGGGAGCAGCAGGCCAGGCCATCCCGATAGCTATCGGGAACCCGGAGGGATTGTGTTGGCCTTGTCCCGATTGCTATCGGGATTTTTTGGTCCTTTTTGTATCAAGACAAAAAGGACAAGATATTGATTAGTCGCCTTTCACCCCAAGTGAAACGCTAACAAAAAGCGTTTCCCGCAAACGGCCATGCAGCAAGGCAAAAAAGTACAAGACAAGCACTATCCGCCACGCCATCGCAAACACCCAATATAGCCTGGCTTAATTCAATACATGGTGTGCCAGCACCTTCTGCACCTCATACACATTCACCGACTTGTTGAACTGCTTTCTGATACTGGGTTGGGGTTCACTGGAAACCCATATTTTCAATTCAGCTTCTAAATCAAACGTACCCGCCGTTTCAATGCTAAAACGGGAGATGCTTTTGTAGGAGATAGATTTGTATTCTACTTTACTTCCGGTCAGTCCTTGTACATCTACCAAAATGAGCCGCTTGTTGGTAAAGATGAAAGTGTCCCTGATGAGTTTAAAGCCAAGCACTATTTGCTCTTGCTCCGTTAATAACTGTCCGTACTTCTGTAGTAGTTCATCATGACTAACAGATCCTGCATTACCTAAAAGAGAAGAAAAGAGTCCCATGCTGCTGCGGTCTTACTCGTTTGGCTTTTCAGTTCCGCCCCGTTTGTGATGGTTACTGGTCTCCATATCAGTTGCCTTGGGTATCAATGATGAACAAAATGGTGCTTATCTACTGACACATACAACGGCCTCACCTTTGCGCTGTTCGTTACAAAGGATAGTAATGAAGATAAGTCGTTGGGCGATATTGGCCAAACTGCCCTTCCCCGCAGTAGCCACCCAACCAATCAGGTCACAATACATTGCCCCTTACTGGCCAAGTGTACACAAAGAGGGAATAGGAGCAGGGAGTACCTTCACAAGCCACCAGCTATAGTAAAGGGTTAAGCACGAGTATTATTTTACCCATAAAAGTCTCTACTTCCACCAGTTGCTGATTAGCATGCACAGCCTCACCGGCAAGCTTACAAAGCCGTGGCACTACAACCCTGAATGACCGGAAAACGGTGAAAGAATTTGGGGAAGAAGTAGGATACTATTGTGAAGGAGGTAGCTGATTCCATACTTGTGTTGGTGTTGAGGTCAGCCCTGGCTTACATACCCGCTTTTGGGTCCATAAAATGGTTGATTTTTAGTCAACCTATTTCAGGATGAGACATACAAAAGTTGAAATTTATTCCGTCAAGCCCCAATATTGCCAAACCTTTTGTTGGGCGTTCGCTTTTTGTCAACCGACAAAAAATGGAATAAATTAAAAGAGCCATTTAACTAAAGTCCAAAGTCCTACAAAAATTGATAATACAAGTAAAATCAAAATAGCAAAACAACCATACTTCATAGACTTGTCTGAAAATGTTTCTTTTTTGTCATCAACTTTTTGTGCTTGGTCAGTTTTGTCCACTTGCTCAACGTAGGAAATTTTTATGTCACTTTCGGGGTCAACCCATTCTGTATTTGAGTTTAATGGAATTACATTATTTCCTTTGTCAAGCAATACATCTTTTGTTTGTTGTGAAGCTCTTAAAAGTTGTAAAGCAAAAAGTTGTAGTCCTTCTTTGTTGGCTTTTATTGCTATTTCGTCCCAGTCATCATTTATTGCAAATATTCCAAATGTTGCAAGTCTTTTTAAGTCTTGCTCGTTAATGCAGTTAATGATTTTGTGTAATTCTTCGTTTGTCAAAGTGATATAGTTCTTAGTTATGTTTTTTCATAAAACGGTTGGTCAAATTTATTGTTTACTGAAGATGTCTGTTTAAAATGACGCCCAACGTCCCGCGGCTTTGCGACGTTCGCAGGATGTGTTACTGTATGAAGATAAGGTCTCAGGAAAATGTTGCAAAAGAGCAGTTGCTCGCAGTAGCCACCCAACCAATCAGGTCACAATACATTGCACCTTACTGGCCAAGTGTACACAAAGAGGGAAGAGGAGCGGGGAGCAACTTCACAAGCTAACCAGCTAATGCAAACTGTAAAGCACGGGTATTATTTTACTCATAAAAGTCTCTACTTCCACCAGCTGCTGATTAGCATGCACAGCCTCACCGGCAAGCTTACAAAGCCACTCTGCTACTGCCAAAGATGGCCGGAAATGCTTGATGTTTTTGTGGGAATAGACTTGCTATTAGGTAGGAGAGAGCCGCTGAATCGTCTTAAGATCTTGATAAATTGATAATTGCGTATGTTTCGGAGCTAAACTTAGCAGGCTTTGCGCTGTAGCCGCAGCCCTGGGTTAAATACTCTTGAATAATCTGTTCTTTTAAGTCCATAAAATGGTTGATTTTTAGTCAACCTATTTCAGGACGAGACAGAACTGGACTTGAATATAACCACGTCACCCTGCATGACGCCAAACGTGTGTTGGCAGCTGCCCTTATTTCTGTTGTCAATATTTTATTTGGTGTTAGCTTCATAAATTTCCCTTAAATAGAATTGTTGATGCACCGCAGCCATTGTATTGCAAAATTCTGCTGCAACTTGTTTTTGTCCGTTAGCAAAAAGGAATGAAACCAAATCCTTAATAAAATCTTGGTCATAACCCGCCATATAATCTCTAAAATTCAAAGACGAAAGTATTTCGCCAATGGCTTTTGCTGTCGTGTTTGGATTTCCTTTTGTCTTCAGCGAAACAAGGTTTTCAAGCAATTCGTGTGTTGAATATGTTTTGTCAATGTGTTTGCAAGATTTTAAAACTAAAGGTGTATAAACTTCATTTAATTCTGGGACAAATACAATCCAATTAGAAAGAGTTGCTAAATTCTTTTGCTCTTCTTCAACATTTGAGTTTTCGTATTTATCTGTCAAGAATTTCCATAAGTCAATGATGATTTGTTGAAATTCTTGTTGTCCTAATTCCGATAAAGATTTTGGATAATTTTCTTGTCGCCAAATGAAGTTGATTAGCTTGCCAACTTGGTTTGGTGAAGCATTATTTACGAACTTAAAAAGCAACTTCTCAGAAGCAAGTGTTTCGTATTTCCAAAAATAAAATGCCGTCAAATGATTAACTAAACCATTATTGCTATTAGTTTTTAATCTAACATCGTTGTCAATTGCTCTTTCGTAGTGCGGATAAAATATTGTGTAAAGCTCTTTGTTATATGGCGGTCTGCCAAACGCAAAACCACCCATAAAAGCAAGCCACTCTCTGTCTTCACTTTCGTAGTGTTTTTTTACTTGTTCAGTTATCCAATCGTAGTCTAAAAAACAGAACTGTTCAAAATACATTCCCTCCAAAATAAAACCGTCAATAATTCCTTTTTGTAAGGTTTGTTCAAATAACGATTTAACGTCTGTTTCCCATTTTTCTTTGTCTTCTCGTTTAAAAAGATTTCTTGCTCTATGAAGTGAATAATCAAACAATGCTCTTAAAGACTTTCCTGCTGTTGAATTGAGTGAATATGTCGGGTAGTCCATATTCCTTTCTTTCAAATCATCTACAGGTTTGAGATTACTTACAATGATTTGAACAATTTCCTTTGCAAGCGGAAGCAACTTAATGTCAAAAGCGTGTTTGTCATTTTGTAAGCCATCTGTAAGTAGATGTGCAATAGAACCTACAACCCAATCGGATTTTGCGTGCCAATCATCATTTTCAATTTTCAATTCTTCACTATAAAATTTTGGGCTTTTTAAAGTGGTCAAACAATATTGAAGAACTTTTTCCCAATCAAATGTTTTTTGTTGTTTCCATGCTTCGCCAAATGCGTTAAGCATACGGTACGAATAGATGTAAGGTATATCTTGATATAATTCTATTTCTGTTGCAAACTTTTCGGGCTCTGCTTCTACTGCACCTCCAAATGTTTCAGATAAACCACTAATGCTTGGCTCGTCAAAACTTCTTTGAGGATTAAATGTTTTTATGTATTCTACAATTTCTTGATTACTTTTTCCAAGTAAATTATCTATTGTAAAAGGCGAAACAGAACCGCTTCTAACACGAATTTCTCCTAAACTTTCATAGTGGTCGCTTGTAATATTCAATTCCTTTGAAAGCGATAAATATTTATCCTTAAATGGCTCAATATCTTTTAAAGCGGAATACCAACCAAGTTTCCAATATTCGTTTTCTTTTTCTCTTTCTTCTTCAACCTCAACTTGCTTTCCTTGTTCAATTATTTTTTCAATAATTTTAATTTCATCGGCACTCAACGCATTTTGATTTCTACTCAATAAGTCAAAAACTTCTTTTTGATACTTGTAATATGAGAAGATGTGTAATTTGTCGTTGTCTTTTAGTAATTCCCAAAACAAAGATTTTGTTGTATTCCAATTTTCGCAAATAACGTAAAGCGAAATGCGTTTGTAAAAAGGAATACGATATTTACTATCAAAGCAAATTGTTTTAAGTAACTCCAATGCTTTTTCGGGATTTTGCTTTGCTTGCTCGTCAAGTAAATCACGAAATATTAAAGAGAAAACATTCAATACTTTTTCACTTGTTGAATAACGGTCGTCTAATTTTCTAATACTATTAAAGCCAAATGATGATGTAAGGTCTGTATTTAATGCAAAAAACAATCGCAGAAAAGTATCGTTGTTTTCATCAGTTGGCGTGTAGTGAATGTTTTGCTGTTTTAAAATTGAAACAAGTTCCTTCTTTAATTCATCTTCGTTTTTGTCTTCCCAATTTGAAAGAGGCGAAGTTGCGTTAGCAACTTCACTATCTTTCAATTTTGATGATATAGAAAGATTTTCTTTTTCAATCTGAATTTTTATTTCATATTCATTTTCTCCGTCTTTCAATAAACTATTTATTCCTTTCGGATAATCAAGAAGCAAAAATTTAAGCGTCCTACCTAAGTTTAAAATAAAGTCGGAAGAGCAATACTTGATAACTTTGGGCGTAATGTTCCTTTTTTCAAACTTGTCGGCTAAGAAGTGTAAATACAGTCTTGACCGATAACTGTTGCCTTCTCCGTCCCAAACATCATCTTGCACAACAGTTTTTTCTACTTGAAAAAGATAGTGAAGAATTATTTCGGCTTTTTCTATGTCAGCTTCCGTTGGTTCATCATTCAAAAATTTTGGAAGAAGTTTATCACACAATTCAGATGTTTGAATCATAGTGTCAAACTTTCCCGAAGTCCAAATAGGAATGAAGTGAAAAATTTCTTTTGGAATTCTGTCGTTCGGAATATTTGACAAAATCTTGATGAAAACATACCAAGTCCGATAATTGTCTTTTGGGTGTTCGGAAACATTTTTGATTACAGCCAATAATTCGTCTATAAGTTCAGTTTCTTTTCCTTCACTTATTTGAAAGGACAATTTTTCCAAATACGTTAGTGATTCCCAATAGGGAACTTGAAACCCTTCTGTAACCTGAATTGGTTCGGGATTTTTGTGTGGGTCAAAATAGCCCTCTGATTTTAAAAAGTTAAACCAAGCCATTATTCCCGATATTATTGAAAAAATATTGTTTGTAACTGTCGTGTCTGCTAATTAAAGATTTGACCATATCTTGTTCCCAAGTCGTTGGCGTTTTTTTAGAAAGAATCAAATCAAGATGTTTGATATTTTCAAGATAGTCAGCGTCAGGACTTGTTATTGTTGTTGTTGTAATAGCTTTTTTTGAAGCAAGGGTTTTCGCATCTTCTTCTCGTTTCTTCTCTTTTAGATGGTCTTGAAAACTTGGAAGATAAGGTCTTAATGAAACTCCTAAAAGTTTACTACCAAAAGGGTCTTCATCACAATAAACATATTGCAAATTTGCATTTTTAAAATCGTCAATTAACTGATTGTGTAAGTCGTGTTTTTTTGTTTTACTCTCGCTAAAATCTGCATAATTTATAGTTGAGAAAATACAATCTGTGTACCCTTTTGTTTTTATGTAATTGATAACGGTATATATGTTTATCGTGTCACGAAAACTATCGTCAGTATGATTTGGGGCAAAACAATTAAAATTTCTTTTGATTGCCTCGTCATAAATTGCTTGGTTTTCGCTGGCTATTTCAGAATGCACTTTCAAAATAGTTTCAACTCTGTCAATTCTTTTTGAAACAGCGTCTTCAACGGTGTCTGGTTGGTAAGCTGAAACAAGGTCTGACGTTCCCCGAAAAGAACTAATAACTGTATTGTTTAGTTTTTTGATGTCATTGCTAATTTCAAGTAGCTTTTTTGCTTTATTCCTATCCCATTCACGAAGAATGTTTTCTGGGGTAATATGAGTAAGATGTTTATTCTCCATCCAATAACAAATTTCTTCAAATACGTTGTCGTCCTTGTGAAGGTCAATTTTAATTAACCCCAACCAAACGCAAGTATCTAAAGTTATGTATGTCATTTATCTGTTTATGAGTTCGTTTGTGTCGCTTTTTTTAGGGTTGCATGCAACGTCCCGCGGCTTTGCGACGTTCGCAGGATGTGATGCTGTATGAAGATAAGGCTGCTGGCGAATGTTGCAAAACCGCAGTTGCCCGCAGTGGCCAACCGTACTGCCTGGAAAATGCCCGTCGGGCTATTTGTGCCAATGGCTGATTGGCGAAGTAGACCAACGGGATCGGGGGAGAGAGCTACCGTATTGCTACCTGATTTACCGAAGCTATTGGCTCAGGGTATTGACAATGTCAATTCCAGCCTTTAGCTTCGCCAAAGCTGCTCAAGCGATTCGCTTCGAAAACGCAGGTTTTCAGCAAATCTCATTTGTGCAGCTTAACCGGCAAAATCCATTGCCCCATTTTGCCTCCCGTAAATCAGCTGAAATACGCCCCCGATTTTCCGGCAAACTGAGTGAGCCATTGCGGCGCAACGGTTCGGGGTTTTGCGAAGGCGGGGCTTTTCTTCACTAAACTTCATTAGATGCACAAAGCTTGAATTTAGCACTTCACTTTCATAGAAGAACGAAACCCCCGCTTTTGCAAAACGGCTGTTAGCGGTAGTACTTCTATTCAAAATTAAGTATTTCAGTCGTGTCTCTAACTGTTTTTTGTCCGTCATTATCCAATTCGTACTTATAAATAATCGTGTTGTTTTTAAAACTAAACTCGTCCTTGTCTGCGTCAATAGGTCTTTCAATGTTTATGTACCCTAAATGTTTTTCAAAAACATAGAGTTTAGGTTCAACTACTTCATATGAACAACAACGAGCCAAAAAAACTTGAAATCTGTCATATATTTTTATAGTCTCAGTTTTGTATTCTGTCTGTTTTGGAACAATTGGAATTAATACAAGTGAAGACAAAATTGCAAGGAAAATACCACCAAATAAAAAGAACAGTCCTGTCAAAACACCTGAGATTGCATAAAATGAATAATAAATTGCTATTTTCTTAAATGGTCTAATTGTCGTCAAGAACAAAATAAGTGCTGTCAAGTATAAAATAACTTTTAGTATAAATGTCAAGTTTTGATTTAGTCTATACCCTGTAATTAGTCCTGTCCCAAAATTTATGAGAACTAGTCCAAGTAAATAGAAATGCCACTTTTCAAGTTTAATTATTTTTATGAAGTCCGTCATTTTAATTCACTTTGTTGTCTTGTTGTGTATCGTCATAGTATTACCGCTAACGTTTTGGCACTTGGCGAAGAAGCGGATTTCGAAGCACTGAGCTTTCTACCAGCACTGAACTTGATACGAAGCACAAAGTTTCATTTAAGCACTGAACCCGCTTTTTTGCCAAACGCCTGTTAGCGGTATGTAGCTTTTTCCTCAGGTAATTCATATTTTGTCTGCAAGAGTATTTTGTGTTGTAATAACCCAAGTCAAGTAAACATTATTGGGACTAATAACTTCAATTTGTAGTCCATTAGCACCACAGTCGTGATAGTTAGTTCCCCAAACTTCTCTAAAACGATAAATATCGGAATCGTATTCAAGTCTTGCTAGATTGTGTCCGCAATGGTTTAAACGGGTCAAAACAGTTTCAAGAGTTTTATTAAAGTCATTTGAATTGTCTAACTCGTTGCGAATTAGTTGTTCTAGTGTCTGAAGATTAGAATAGATGTCCGATGTCTTTAGTGACTCAAAGTATTGTCTATTTAAATTTTCAATTTCCATTATGCCAAATTTGTCTATTGTTCTGTCGTTTTGCTATTACTGCTAACGTCCCGCGGCTTTGCGACGTTCGCAGGATGTGGTGCTGTATGAAGATAAGGCTGCTGGCGAATGTTGCAAAACCGCAGTTGCCTGCAGTGGCCAACCGTACTGCCAGGAAAATACCCGTCGGGCTATTTGTGCCAATGGCTGATTGGCGAAGTCGACCAACGGGATCGGGGGAGGGAGCTACCGTATTTCTACGGGATTTACCGAAGCCACCGGCTCAGGTATTGACAATGTCAATGCCAGCCTTTAGCTTCGCCTAAGCTGCTGAAGCGATTCGCTTCGAAAACGCCGGTTTTCAGCAAATCTCATTTGCGCAGCTTAACCGGCAAAATCCATTGCCCCATTTTGCCTCCCGTAAATCAGCTGAAATACACCCCCGATTTTCCGGCAAACGGAGTAAGCCATTGCGGCGCAACGATCAAAGCTTTGCATTCGGTGGGGAAAGTTGAACTGTCCGCCCGGAACTGAAGCCCGTTATTGTTGTTTATGAAGAAGTTAAGAAATAAAGGTGATTAGAAAATTGTCTACCCGAAACACAGCTGAATTACGTACAACTGCTGAAGAAACAATTGTCCGCCCCAC
This sequence comes from Phnomibacter ginsenosidimutans, assembly GCF_009740285.1. GTDB lineage: Bacteria > Bacteroidota > Bacteroidia > Chitinophagales > Chitinophagaceae > Phnomibacter > Phnomibacter ginsenosidimutans. Next base: position 2,343,047 of record NZ_CP046566.1, on the reverse strand, counting down.
TGACGCAAAACTTTTTGTTGTAGGCAGTCCTTTGTTGTCCCCCGTCGTAAGCTATTTCTGCCCAAATCCAACCAAGTCTTGTTGAAGCATTTCGTTAATTGCATTAATATAATGAACTGTCGTGTCGCCTATTTTTATAATTCTTTTGAAATCGAAAACCTCTCTTGTCCGTGTCTTTTCAATTTTTAGAAGTGTAAAAGCTGAATTAGTTTCACTAAAACTGTTTAATATGTCTGGCGATACGTCTAAAAAATAATGTGCAAGCATATTTCGTTCTTCAATAATAAATTTTAGGTCTTTTGCAATTGTAGAATTTTCTTTTTTCTTTTCTGGGTAGAGTTTATCTAAAATAGTCCTAAACACATCGGCCTTACCGTCAAACGTCATGCGTCTTGTTGCCAGAATCATATCCATCAATTCGGTTGCTTTATCCTGTGTATTACAGAAGTATTTAGAAATATAACTGTCAATTAATCTTTCTAATAAAATAATTTGGTTAATTAAAACTCCTCTTGTATGCGATGCTTGGTGAACATATACAACTGACGGGTCGTAATGGTCTCCGTCTGGAACTGGAAATTTCATATTATAAAGTTTGTGTTATGCATTGTGTCAAACTAAGTAAGAGTGTCCCACCAGTAAGCAATATACCTCTTGTCCAACCCGCAATATGAAACCAAATGTTCATTGGGATTGCCTACAACGTTCGGGGCTTGGCGATGTGGCGGAATTTGGAAATCGTCAGACCGAACTATTGCTGATTGAAAAACCAAAGTACAGAAACTTTTCAAAAGCCCATCCTTATTCGTCCAGCCGGAACCGAAGCCGATAGTTAGGTGTAGTTGAGCACCTGCGTTTAGTCCGCCGACATAACGCCAAGCTCAATGTTGTACGCATTAGTCACCGAAGTTTGTTCCATAGGAGTCCACAAAATGACGTTTGGAAAAGTCAACTTGTTTCCTTTGCAGTCTTCCAAATCTCGTTGTGCTTTCATTCCATTCATGACCAGTTGTGTCAAGACGAATTTCAAGTCCGACTTTCTTTAGCGCATCTTCGTCAACATCAAATTCAGGTGTTTTGCTTGTCTGGATTGTCAATACATTACTCGTTAACGATATGTCGGTTATGTAATGTCCAAACTCAATAATCTGGCAGGTGTTTCCATCTTTTTCTACTTGGATTTTAGCAGGTGAAAAACTGCTAATCAAACTGTAGATATACCAGTCAACCGTTAAGTCGTCGGACTGAACTGACTTTATGAACATTTTCTTATCTGGGCTATCAAAGAAAGTGCAGGATGCAAATGATAAACATAGAAATAAAGAGATAACTCGCATAAGCCTTGTTATAGAATTTGTCACAGTTGCGTACAACGTTTTCGGGCTTTGCGTTAGGGCGGGTTTCGGAGCACAAAACTGTCAACCAGCACTACACTTGAATAGAAGCACAAAGCTCCAAGTTTGCACGTCAGCCCGCCTGACGCAAAACCCGTGTTAGCGGCTGTGTTTTCATCTTGTTGTAAATTTCCCATCGATTAATTTAAGTGTGTTTATTTTTCCTGTCGATCTATAAAACCCATTGTCATCGTCAAGTTTAAACTCTGAGTAAGAAATTTCAGTTGTCCTTTCATTAAAAACCAGATGTGCTTTGTCACTTCTCGGATATTTTATTATCAAGTCGATGTTGTCAGCAAAACATGACTTGCACTTTACAAGTTTATCGGAAGTAATTGAAAAAATCTGAACGATTTTAAGTTGATGTCCGCTCCCGTGTGTTCCCGATGCAAAAGTCAAATAGTATTTTGTGCCATTGATAAATATCTCATGCACTTCGTATAGACCACTGTCTGTAAAATCTATGCTGTCTGTATTTTCAGTATTTAGTTGCTGGACAATTATTTTTCCATTGTCTGTTTTAAACTGAGCAATACAATTTATGTTATGCCAAGTCCCGCCCCCAATATCGTCCCAACTATAAAATTTAATTCGCTTGTCCGCTGATGTTTTAATGGTCAGGTACTTCGATAAGCTGTCTAATGAGTTGTCGAATGTGAGGGGATTTGTAAGTTGTCCAGCAAGTTGCTTTTTAAATGCTGGGGCTAAACTGTCATACCGTAAATCATAGTTGGCAGCAATCATTGTCTTGAAAGTGCTTGTTAGGACGTTGTCAATATTCCATAAGTCCGATGTCTGACCATAGGAAGTCAGTCCGAATAGAAGTCCAATGAGAAATATGTATGTTCTGTAGAGTGTCATTTTAACATTACCGCTAACGTCCCGCGGCTTTGCGACGTTCGCCGGATGTGGTGCTGTATGAAGATAAGGCTGCTGGCGAATGTTGCAAAACCGCATTTGCCCGCAGTGACCAACCGTACTGCCAGGAAAATACCCGTCTGGCTATTTGTGCCAATGGCTGATTGGCGAAGTAGACCATCGGGAATGGGCGGGGGGGAATGTAGATACCGTATTTCTACGGGATTTACCGAAGCTATTGGCTCAGGGTATTGACAATGTCAATGCCAGCCTTTAGCTTCGCCTAAGCTGCTGAAGCGATTCGCTTCGAAAACGCAGAGTTTTCAGCAAATCTCATTTGCGCAGCTTAACCGGCAAAATCCATTGCCCCATTTTGCCTCCCGTAAATCAGCTGAAATACACCCCCGCTTTTCCGGCAAACGGAGTGAGCCATTGCGGCGCAACGTTAAAGCATTGGCGATGTGGCGGTCTTCTGTGTTACGTCAGCCCGGCACCGCTGCTCGATCAAGGATACAAAAGCTAATTGTTTATTCTACTGCTTGACGATGTTCGTCGGCTGAACCTGAAGGTGAATAGCGAACAAAAAGCTGAAAATATATTCGTCACTCCGCCATATTGCCAATGCACTGTTAGCCGTTCGCCCTTTTGGTTTATGTAAATATATTTCTTATCATTTGTTTGATAGTGCCGTTCTCTAGTTTTAGTCCGAGCGGTTTTGAAATGTCATGTCCTTCGGATAAGTGTAAAGATGTATTGTATATTATTCCTAGTAAGAAATATGTCTCGGGAATATGTATTCCAATACTTTGGGCAAAATGAAGTTTATTCTTTGTTCCATTTGTATTTATGAAATTAGCTTTATTTAAAGGGTCTGAAATTAAATCGTAAACGAGTTTTTCTATTTGAATCCTAACTCCAAAGCATATCGCTAAAGGGTCAAAGGCATCCGTCTCAAACAAGTATCTGCGTACCTCTCGAAATACTTTCTGAAAGAATTTTTCAGGTTTAGCCCAATCTACATTAAGTTTAAGTGCTTTGAACTCGATTTCCAAATCAATTGTATTGATTGTTGGATGATAATGAAAGTAGTATGCATCGACTTGGCTTTGGATACTTGGGTCTCCTCGTTTATAGATAATTTTTAGGATATTCTGATTAGATTTTATGTTTGGCTCTTTCAGATAACTTACCTTGATTTTTGTGTCATTGAAACAGAAATGATTAAAGAATAAGGGGTCAAGATGCGTTAATAAAATGGGGAATATCCTACGTTTCTGTCTTTTCATTTCATCGATAAACGTTGAAACATAATATTGAAATGTTATAAGATTTGCATCATCCATGTAATCAAATATTTCATCTATTACAAGGATGCAATCCTTTTTCTTGAAATTTCGTCTTGATTTTAAGAGCAGAGCAATGAAAGTTAAAATATCTCTTTGACCATTTGATATTTCATGTGCCTTTGGCCATTTTACAACAAGGCTGTTTCCTTCGACTTTTGGTTTGATGTCAAACCTATCCTTTACTGGATTGAATGACTCAATGGTTTTTGTACAATCATCCTTTTCATCAAGATAAAAAAGATATTTACAAGCCTTTTTGTAGTTAACTCCCATTGTATCTCTAACAGAAAGTATTTGCCATGCTGTAAGATATGCGTCCACTTCATCCCGAACCTCACCGAAACCAAAGGAAGTAATTATTTCTGCTAGTTTTCTAAACTCGTCTAAAGCTTGAAATGATGGCAAAATATTTACTTGAATCCATCCTTTAATAGAATTACCCGATCCATTTTGTCCGTTGATAGCAGTAAATGCAGAATCAAAAGTTTGTCGGTACGGTTTTAAACCGAAGCGAGTAAAGTCAATCTCTCTTTCAATTCTGAAAAAGAGATGTCCACAATTGAATAGATTTGAAATGTTATTCAACAGTTTGCTACCATTTGCACCGAATGTTGATTTCATGGTAGCCGAATTATACCAAAAAGGAATTTTTGCAGGTATCGTTTGGATTAAAGTAGTTGGCAGTATGTCAAGCGAAGTTTTTGCAAAAGTTCTTCCGCCAAAAGATTGAACAACTGATTTAGGTTCCGTCTGATTGTTAATTACAAACACGTCAAAATAATCTGAAATTGTATTTTGAGTGTCGTCAGCAACAAGTGTTTGTCCTGTCGTCAAGGTGAGAGTTAAGATAGGTCTATTACTTGTATCTTTTAGATAATAGTGTTTTTCGTCTAACTCAATTTTGTTACTCCTTAAAGAATCAAAGCCGACAGCGAAGGAACTTTTTCCAAAACCGTTCGGAGCAACTAAAATGTTTGGTCTGTTAGGAACTAGGTCAAGAGTGAACAGGTTGTGTCCAATGCCTTTAATGTTTGTTATCTCTATCGTTTTTATGTTCATTCTTGAGGCAGGGTGTCGTTTGTAGGGTGACCGCTAACGTTAAAGCATTGGCGATGTGGCGGCATTCATTGAACGTCCAGCCCGGAACTAATGCTGATTAAAAATACAAAAGCTCATTGTTTATTCTGTTGCTCGGCGTTATTCGTCTGCCGAACCCGAAGTTGAGCAGCGAACAAAAAGCTGAGAATTTATTCTTCACCCCGCCATATTGCCAATGCAATGTTAGCGGTAGTTATTTGTGTGTCCACATATTAGTTGCCCATTTTGACACGTTGTGCTTCTCTGCAAAAGTGATATTGTATTTTCTTGCTTGACAAACCTTTTTCCCTCCACTTGCAATGTGTCCAGTTGTTGCAATAAGGCCTTCATTTGCTCCTTCAAATAAAACGTCCGAGTAGAAAGCCTTAACCGTTTCTATTGTTACTTTATGTTCGCCCTTATATCTCTTACACTGAATTAATATAAAAGGAGATGAAGTACTGCTTTTTTCCTTAAAAACACGAATGTCAATTCCGCCATCATTTGTTCCTGGTCCTAGAACAACGACATAGCCTTGACGCTTAAAATATTCCGCACAAAATCTCTCAAAATTTCGCCAGTGTATGTTTTCAATTTCGTGTCCATTCACAGCTAAATAGTCGATAAATTTCTGTTCTATAAAATCTAAAGCATCTTTGGGTTTTATTTCAGTATCAAAAATATCAGATAGTGGAGTAAATCCGTCCCAATCAGCAGGAGCTTTCATTACGATATCTGTATCCTCCATTTCTAATGCAATATTTGCAGCTGCTGTAGCTAAACGTAAGTCAATCTTTTCACTATTTTTTATTTTTTCGGCTAATTCTTCTTTAGTGATACCCGGGTTTTCGTGAATAAAGTGAAATCCAACAGAAGGTAGACCAGATATTGTCATGTCTCCTGTCTTTATCAGATACTCACGCATAACTAAATAATCTTTTTGTGTAGGACTTTGCATTGGTAAGTTTCCCAATTTCCGCCTTAGTTGTACTACCATGTTAGTAATGACATCTGAGCCAAGTCTGACAAAAGAATCGAGATTGTCACTTTTCAAAAAATCGTCATTATACTTTTCCAAAAGTATTTTTGAAATATCAAATCTATTTAGCAGAATACCAGATTTGATTCCGACAAGTTCTGAAGCTGAATCGTAAAAGTCTCGAATTGGAAATAGTACGTGTCCCATATAATTACCGCTAACGGTTTTCGGCTTTGCGTTCGGGCGGGCATTTTAGCACTAAACTCGATACGAAGAACCGCACTTCAATTATACACAAAATTGTCAATAGAAGCACGTCACCCCGCCTGACGCAAAACCGATGTTGGCGGCTGGGCTTTTTTATAGTTCATTCGGCAACAAAAACTGTCCAACGTCAAACCTTGCCAATAAACCTTCGCTTTTCAAATCGTTTCTTATTGATAAAAATCTCTCTTTAAGAATATCAGCGTCAGGAGCTTGGAAATAAACTTTTTTCAACATAGTCATATTCCCAATTATTTCACGGTCTATTTCTCTGTTGAAATATGGAAACGAGTATCCAATTACAATCAAAACTTCAGTGTCATAAGTTTCGTTTTTAGCGTGTTGAATAATATCGTTCTCAGGTTTTCCATATCTCTCCCAAGCAAATGAAAGTCCCGAAAAAAGATGAAATTTTGCCAATCTGATTGCTGCGTAGTTTCTTAAAATTTTGTCAAAATGTTTCACCGTAAAATCATCGCCATACTCACTTATGTAGTAGTATTCCCTAAATCCATTGTCTTGAAGAATATTTGTTGTGCCGTTTAATTTTAGTAGACAAAACTTTGAACCTCTTGGTTTGTCGTAGGTGTATTTTGTGATTACGTTGAGATAAGATTTGTTAGAGCCAATGTTTTTGTTCTCGGTATAATCTGAAAAGGATAGCTCAAATTGACTGTCATAATTCCAACTCAATATTCTTAAGTTACTAGGAAACTCATAGTAGTTGTGGTTAAGTAAAGAAGCGTAAAATGAATCGTAACGCTTGTCCGCCTTGTTTATGAGTTGTTCTACAATTAGATAAACTGAAAACGCAGCTTTTAATTTGTCTAAGTCTTCATTCTTACCTTTAATAAATAATTTCTTTGCAAAAGTGTCTATGCTTGCGTGATTCTCTGAGTGGGAGAGAAGCCACTCAATATCATCAATTAATGTCTTTTGAATATCAGCTTTTGAAAGTTGTAATTTCAAGTCATCATACTGTTCCGTGTCAGACATTTTGAAATTCTCACTCTTCAATAGTTGAAGAACTTCTTTAATCCTTGTTGGTATCTCGTTTACTATTGGAAGTGCTTGTTTACTTGCTCCGGCTCCAAATAAGTATGATATTTTCATGTTCATTATTTTCTTGTTAATCGTTGATGGTTAGCCTGTCGGATAATTGTCAAGCCGTTAACCAAGTCCTTTTAGACGCTGAATTACTGTCCCCCGAAACCGAACGAAAGTATGGAGCACCAAGTTAAAAAGTTACGCCAAAGTCTGCCGAAAAGTCCAACACGGGGACAGTCATTCAACGTCTTTTATGTTACTCCGTCAATGTGTTCGCAGTCGTCCGATAGCCTTGCCGCCAACACATAAATATATGATACTGTTTTCAGAAAAGACCTAATGAAACATTATTGATTGTCAATATTCTAGCGTTATACATTTTGTATTGTTTATTAGTACAATCCACCCGGTTATACATTCTGTATTGTTGTTGTTACCACTTTTAATTCATCCCACTCAAGTGAATTCCCCCGCCATGGTTCGTGCCTCCACGAACCATCTCTTCAACACGTATGTCCACCTAAAACCACCATACCCCATCCCGGCAGAAGACTCCCTGTAACCACTTCACATCTATGCAATCATCTTGCAACATCGTATCCCACCTGCCAACACTGAATAGGGCTGCCGCACAGAGGGAGGAGCAGGCCAGGCCACACACCCGGAGGGATTGTGTTGGCCTTGAGTTTTTTGGTACTTTTTGCATCAAGGCAAAAAGTACAAGGCAAGCCCTAAATCCATTTACCAATTACAAGCCCATCTAATCCCTAATTACCAATTTCCATTCCCAATTGCCCATCATCAAAAACCACCATATCCCATCCCGGCAGAAGACTCCCTGCAACCTCCTCACATCTATGCAACCATCTTGTAAAAGCGTATCCCACCTGCTGGCATGTAATAGTACAGCCCCACAGAGGGAGGCGTTGGCCCGCCTACCCGGCCGGAGGCATTCGGGGTAGGCTTGATTTTTTTTGGTACTTTTTGCATCAAGGCAAAAAAGTACAGGGCATGCTGTAGTCGCCTTTCACCCCCAAGTGAAACGCCAACAAAAAGCGGTTCCCACAAACGGCCATGTATCAAGGCAAAAAGTACACGGCAAGCATTAAGCACCATTCACCCCAAGTGAAACGCCAACAAAAAGCGGTTCCCACAAACGGCCATGTATCAAGGCAAAAAGTACAAGGCAAGCATTAAGCACCATTCACCCCAAGTGAAACGCCAACAAAAAGCGGTTCCCACAAACGACCATACATCAAGGCAAAAAAATACAGGAAGCACCGCTTCCTGTATCTGCACTGTCAGGCTGGTTCCTTCCGCCGTATTTTATAATACCATTTCTCAAACCAGTAAGCCTGCTGGCGTTTGCGCCATTTCACGTGGCTGTCTATCAGCCGGCTGTTGCCCTCATCGGGCCAGAGCATACCCAGGGCATTCATTTCGGCAAACATACTGCGGATATCCTCCTCGCTGTAGCGGTCGGCACCATAGCCCCGCAGGATAAAATATTCCACCAGCAAACTCCGCACCCCTTCATTGGGGTGCCGGTTCCAGCTGTCCTGTGCCAGGTCGCTCAGCAGCTGGCTGATCAGCCGCTTGGGCGGCACTTCAGTCATACGGCAGAGGGCCAGCAAAGGCCATGGCATCAGGTATTGCCATTCCTGCCGTTGTTCGTAGCCGCTGCCTTTGGCAAAAAAATGCCGGAGCTGTTTTCTTTTTTGATGTTTCATACGTTCATGCATTTGTGTTGCGGGAAGAGCCCCGTAGCCCACCGTGTACAGCAGCATGAAAAGAATGCATCAGGTATCGAAGCCGGCAATTTTTTGGGTGCACAAATCGGCGGCAATACTTTGCAAGCGGGCCACCCGCTCTATCAGCAGCGCCAGTTCTTGCTGGCTGATGGCATAGTCCTTTTTGTAGCGGGCATCAATATAGCCCCGTTTCAGCAGGTCAAACAAATGCTTCTCTGCCGCACTGTTGTTCGGAAACACCGCATCAAGCGCCTCAGAAAACCGCTTGCACAGCCGCTTCAGTTTATCCAGATTATGCGTTTTGGGCTTGTAACCCGTATGCACCAATATGATTGCGTTATAGATTCGTTCTGTAGCTTGGTGGAGATTGAATACAGCAACTTTATTCTGACCAATATCGAAGTTGAGTTTCGCACTTGTATAAAACTCTCTTGCACCTGTTATGAGCTCATCAAAATATTCTTGAGCTATGGCCTTGGCTTCTTGCGGGCTCAGGGGCCGGCGTTCGGCCAGCGGTTGTGTACCTGCATCGTATAGCATTATGCCTTCCTGTTCGATGTCGGTAAAAAAGTACTGGCCTTCGCTCAGCATCTTGTTCACAAAATCAATGTCGTGTACAATCACGGTCACCGGTGTTTTGTACACGCAGCGGTTTTCAATCAGGTCCTGCACTTCATAATCGGGGCGGGTATCGCCCGGCCGGGTAATCACCAGCAAATCATAATCGCTGATGTATTCATACACCGTGCCCTGCTCGGCATAGCGGTGCTCCACCCAGCGGCCGGTGGCATGGCTGCCAAACAAAATGATTTTCTCCGGGTTCACCGCCTGCTGAATAATGGCGCTGATGTCACGGAGCTGAGCCTGTTTGTAATCGGGAAGATGTGCTAAGGAATGATTCAATTGTACGGGCATTTGCTGCCCTGTAAATGTAGGAAGAAGCAGGCTATCCTGCAGGTCTGCTGCTGCCGCCGCAATATCGGTATGCCGTGTGCTCATCGGGAAGGGAGTGGGGGAGAGTTAATTAGTTGATTGGTTAATTAGGTGATGAGTTGATGAGTGAATGAGGCGGGTGAGTGGTTTGTGCTGTGAATGCTATTGTAAGATAATCACCTGTTTGCACAAATGCAAGCCCCCCGAATTCCCAATCCCTAATTACCAATTCCCATTCCCAATTACCCATCATCAAAAACACCCTGCCCCCCGCCATGGTTCGTGCCTCCACGAACCATCTCTTCAGTATGTCCAACCAAAAAAGCCCTGCCCCATCCCGGCAGAAGACTCCCTGCAACCACCCCGCCTTTGTTGGTCGCCTGACCAACAAAGAGTTGGAAAATCGTTGATGTTGCTGGTGTATTTCCCCGCCATGGTTCGTGCCTCCACGAACCATCTCTTCAGTATGTCCAACCATAAAAGCCATGCCCCATCCCGGCAGAAGACTCCCTGCAACCATCTCCGCCTTTGTTGGTCGCCTGTCCAACAAAGAGCTGAAACATCGTTGATGTTGCTGGTGTATTCCCCCGCCATGATTCGTGCCTTCACGAACCATCTCTTCACCACGTATATTCACCTGGAACCACCATACCCCATCCCGGCAGAAGACTCCCTGCAACCACCTCACATCTATGCAACCATCCTGAAAATAGGGTATCCCACCCGCCAGCATGTAATAGTACAGCCCCACAGAGGGAGGCGTCGGCCTGCCTACCCGGCCGGAGGCATTCGGGGTAGGCTTGATGTTTTTGGTACTTTTTTGCATCAAGGCAAAAAAGTACAAGGCATGCAGTATGAGTCATTCACCCCCAAGTGAAGCGCCATCAGAAATCGTTTCTCTTAAGCGACCATGCATCAATGCAAAAAGTCAGTAAACTAAGTTGGCAGGCATTTACCATCGGTAAACTAGCTAGCGACAGCAACCCTGCTGGCGCAAATACGCCCTGATAGCAGCATGATAAATACTGTGGCCCTGTGGGAGCTGTTCGGCAAAAGCCGCTTTCAGCACCGGGTCTTGCAATACGCTTCGGGCATAAGCCACGGCTGCGGCAAACCGGTTGTTGCAGGCCCGTTGTTGGGGGCTGAGCACCACGCCGCTCATATCGGGGTAGCGGGTCACCACCGTTTTGCGGCCATAGCGTTTAAAAACCAGGCGTTTACCAATTTGCCCGCTGACACCAAGGAGTTGAAGAGAACTGTTGTCGTGCATGAGTGTGTGTTTGTCCCGACAAGATAATCACCCCCTTACACAAATACAAGCCTCCCAATCCCTAATGCCTAATCCCCAATCAACAAATCAACTAATTAACCAATCAACAAATCAACCAATCCCCCCTCATCCTCCGTACATACGCCCACCATACCCGCCACATACGCCCAGCATACAAGCACCTTACAGCACCCTTACACCCCGCCTTTGTTGGTCGCCTGACCAACAAAGAGTTGGAACATCGTTGATGTTGCCCCCGCCATGGTTCGTGACACACGAACCATATCCTCCCGCTTGCCATGGTTCGTGCCTCCACGAACCATCTCTTCACCACGTATGTCCACCCAAAAAAGCCATGCCCCATCCAGGCAGCTTACTCCCTGCAACCACTTCACATCTATGCAACCATCCCGAAAATAGGGTATCCCACCAGCTCACACATTGAAAGCCCGCCCCACAGAGGGAGGCGCAGGCCCGGCCAAACACCCGGAGGGATTGTATTGGCCTTGAGTTTTTTGGTACTTTTTGCATCAAGGCAAAAAGTACAAGGCATGCGCTAAATCCATTTGCCACACACAAACCAGCTTGCGCAAGCAATACTTGTAGCCCGGCCAGTTGCTGGGTTCGTTGTTGGAGATGAGCATGGGGTGAGGTTTATAGGATGATGGCTACTACTGACTCAGTAGCTTTTCTTAAATGTACCACTATGAAAGGGGATGGGCAAGAATGAGTTTTGGGGCAGGTTAAATCAAAACCAAGCATACGCAACGTCCCCTGTGATAGATGTTGCTGGGAAAAAAGCATGCCTTGTGGGCGAATACCAATCGTTGAAGAAGCTCAGCGGTTCTTCATAGCCCGGATCAATTTTTCATTTCGGCGATCCGCCCTTTCATTTTGTAAGGAAATCACCGCCCATATCGCTGCGGGTATCCAGCCCAGCAAAGTCACTTGTAGTATCAGGCATACAATGCCAATAATGATTTTCCCTCGTAGAATAAAAGAAAGAAAAGGGAATAAAATGGCGATTAAAGTCATAAGGAAACATAAAGAAATTCAGGCAGGTCGGAGGCTAGCATTCCGATTAACCACATCTGCTGCTGATTGAAAATAATAAAATTGTATCGAATAGCGATAGTTGAAAGTAGTTTGTCCAGCCCAAATCACAACTTGGATTTGCAATTAGCTGATTTTAGAATGTCAAGCCAACTTGCATAAAACCCAATGTTGAGTTGAGCGTTCAACCTGCTCACAGATCGTCTATTGCCTGCGTTATATTTTCTGGCCCTTCATGCTTTGGCTAATGGCCATGTCCATCACCCGTTCGGCATAGGGGCGGCTGATGTCGTTCAGTGCTTCCATTTTTTTGTGCAGCAGGTCTTTGTCGCTCATGGTAAGGGCCAGCTGCAGCGCCTGCATGGCAGCAGCAGTAGCAGTGAGTTCTTCCACGGTAAGGTGAGCGGCATGTTTACCAATAAACTTCTCCGTGGTTTCCAGCAGTTGCTGCCCTTCGGTGCGGGCTTCTACCAGGGCACGGGTAGCAATATCATCTTTGGCATGCGTAATGCTTTCGAGTAGCATGCGTTCTACTTCTGCATCGGTAAGGCCGTACTGCGGCTGCACTTCAATGGCGGTTTCTACGCCGCTGCGCAGTTCCTTCGCTTTTACCTGCAATATCCCGTCGGCATTAATGAGAAAACGAATGTCCACCTTGGGCAGTCCGGCAGGCATGGCGGGTATGCCGGTGAGGTTAAATTCGGCCAGCTTGCGGTTGTCCTGCACCAGGTCACGTTCGCCCTGGTACACGCTGATGCGCATGCCACTCTGGCCATCTTTTTGCGTGGTGTACTGGCGGCCGGCGCCGGTAGGTATTTTGCTGTTGCGGGGGATGAGCACATCCATCAGTCCGCCCATGGTTTCAATGCCCAGGCTCAGCGGCGTTACATCCAGCAGCAATACATCTTTGTTGTTGCCCGCCAAAATATCGGCCTGTACAGCAGCACCAAGAGCCACCACTTCGTCGGGGTTTACTTCGTCGTGTACGGGGCGGCCAAAAAAGGCACTCACGGCTGCTTTTACCGCAGGCACACGGGTGCTGCCACCCACCATCACCACTTCCTGTATATCGCTGGCCTGCAGACCGGCATCTTGCATAGCTTGTGTGCAGCATTGCATGCTGGCCTCAATCAGCGGAGCTATCAGCGTTCCAAATTCGGCACGGGTAATGCTCAGCACATCGCCGTTTACATCGGCATGATAATGGTCGGCCTTGCTCAGGTGTTTCTTGGCGCTTTCTGCCGCCAGGCGCAGGCTCTGCAGCAACTGCTTGTTGGCTTGTACTTCCTGCATATCGAGGCCGCTCTGCTGCACCCAGTGCTGCACAATGGCCCGGTCAAAATCGTCGCCGCCGAGGTAGGTGTTGCCATTGGTGCTCAGCACCTCAAACACACCCTGACTGATGCGTAAAATGGAGATATCGAAAGTGCCACCGCCGAGGTCGTACACGGCAATGGTTTTTTCTTCGGTGGGGTCGATGCCAATGCCGTAGGCAAGGCTGGCAGCGGTAGGTTCGTTTACAATGCGCAACACATCGAGGCCGGCCAGCTTGCCCGCATCTCGGGTAGCCTGGCGCTGGGCATCGTTGAAGTAAGCGGGCACGGTAATCACGGCCTTGGTAACGGGCGTTTTCAAGATGTGCTCAGCCCGGTTTTTCAGTTCTTTCAGTATAAAAGAAGAAAGCTCAATGGGTGAGAAGAAACGGTCGCCTACCTGCACTTTCACCAGGCTTTCGGTGTCGTCGTCTATCACTTTGTAGGTAAAAAAGTCGGCATGCTGCTGCACGTCTTTGTAGCTTTTGCCCATGAGGCGCTTGGCACTAAAGATGGTGTTTTGCGGTTCTGTTTCCAGAAACTGGCGGGCTTTTTCGCCCACGCTGGCATTGCCAAAAGCATCGAAATGCACTACGGATGGCACCAGCGAACTGCTGTCGTGTTCTTTCAGGGCAACGGGTCGGCCGCTTTCGGGGTGAATGATGGCCACCAAACTGTTGGTGGTGCCAAGGTCGATACCCACAATCATTTCTGCCTGTTGTAAACTACCGGTTGCTATGTTGATGCCAATTTTTGCCATACTACTGTGTTGCTTTTACTATTGAGAAGGGCGCAAAAGTAAAACACCCTGAGCTAGCAGGGTGTTCTGTATGCGTAAAAGGTTTTCGAAATGCGGTAATGAAGGGACTGACGACAGACGACAGACCACAGACGACGGACTTTCGGACTTCCCGACTTTTTGCCCACCCCGGCCTAAAGGCCACCCCTCCAAGGAGGGGAGAAATCCATCTTCGGACTACCGACTCCGGACTTTCGAATTTATTAACCTCACCCGTCCTCTCCATTGGAGAGGTGACGTAGAGTGGAGTGGTTGTCTATGGTTGCTCTTCTACGGTCTACAGACTTCGGACTTTCGGTCTTCCCGACTTTCGACAAGCTCAAGGCTTCATCACCCGACTTCCGGTCTTTCTTCCTACCTCAAAATCACCATTTTGCCATAGCCTTTGTTGAAGAACTTATCGGTCATGTCCTGGCTGTTTTGGTCGAAAGTGTCGTTGAGTTTAAACTGCTCCATGCGGCTGCCGTTGAGGCTGCTGACCACCCGGTACAGGTACACGCCGTTGGCCAGCTTTTGGCCATAGGTATCGGTACCATCCCATTTGTACTCGGTAATGTTGGTGCCAATGTGCAGCGGCCCCAGTTCTTGCCGGGTTATTTCCCGCACTATTTTACCAGTGATGGTGAGTATCTGAATCTTAAACTCCTGCGGTACTTCCTGACCGGTAATCGTAAATACAAAGGCCGTGCTGGTGCTGAACGGGTTGGGGTAGTTCAGCAGGTTGCTGATCATGGGTTTGTTGAACACCTGGAAGGTCACCCGGTATTCGAGGTTGCCCGCCCGGTTGTTGTTGCGGTCTTTGCCGGTTACGGTCAGTTCGTATTCGCTGCCTTCTGTGTCTTGGTTCAAGGTGGGCGTAAAGTCGATGGTAGCTGTGTTGTCGCCACCACTCACATTAGCCGGGGTGAAGCGGAGGGTATCTGTATTCCAGCGGTAGGTGCGGGCCACGCTTTCCTGCGGGTACTTCAATCGAATGGTAACACCGGCAGTGTCATTCAAAGCGAGGAAGGGGTTTTCATCCTTCAGCTTGATTTGAATATTGGGTTTGGCCGACACAATGTCGCGGTTGAGAATGCGAACACCATCAAAAGTCACGTCGAGCAGCGGGTTGTATTTGTCTTCTTCTACATAAAATGTTTTGAACAAAAAGTTGTTGAAGAAATATTGCTCCGGCTGATCGTTGTCGGGGTTTACTGCCACGTACAACGTATTGATGCCGCCGTAATTTCTGGTATCAATGGTAAAGGCAACGGTAGTAGTATCGCCGCTGATGAGTGGTTTTTTGCGGGGCAATACAATGTCGTGCTGCACATTGTTTTTGTCTACCACATACACTTTCAACCGCAGGCTGTCGAATGCCGCTTCGCTGATGTTTTTGAATGCAATTTTAAAGTCGAGTGGTTCGCCCAGTGTCAACGAATCTTTGAGTTGCAGCAGCACATTGGGGGCCAGTGCACCTTCGGGTACGGGTGTATAATACAACCGCCACCAGCGCAATTGATACGGTGTGCCGTTGAGTGTATCCATGTTTTCCATGCGCAGTTTGATGTACGGATACGCTGTAGCACTCACATTGGAAATGTCGGCATCTTGCTGGTTGATGGCGAGTTTGCGCAGCAGGGTTTCATTGCCGTTGCCATCCACACCAATCACATCTACAATGGGTTGGTCGCTGTTGATGGCATCCAAACCACGGCCACGCCATTTTACATCTTTCCAGCTTTTGGCAGGGCCAAACAGCGGCGAAGTAATGTAGCCCAACGAATCGGGGGTAGGACAGTTGGCATTCAGTTGTAGGCGATCGTACAAACCCTCACTCATTCTTACAACAGGTGTAAAAGTGGGGTCACCTTTTTTGTACAGGAAAATATAAATACGAGCCCGTTTGAAAGAATCAATTTCATTGAAGCCCGCAGCTTTCAAGCGATGATAAATGCTGTTGCCGGTGCCAAAATATTGTTCATCATTTTTAAGTGTTTCGGCAAAAGTTTCCTGATCATATGGTGCATCCAACACTTTCCGCACCAACACATACGAACCATTGGGAATGCCATTGTCCATGAAGTTGAGAATCTTGCGGCGGTTGCCGGTATCGCGGTCATCCCACTCAAAATTGTATTGGCGGCTCAGGTTGGGGAAGGGCACACAATTGTTCATGCCACTGCCATACAAACCACCCGGATAGTTGCGCATGGGTTTGAAAGTGATGGGGTCAAATACATTGATGGCAATCGAGTGGCCCACACAGAAGCTCGACGAAATAATGCTGTTGTTGACACTAATGCTGAAATCGCCGTCCGTTACACCAGTGATGGGATAAATAGAATGGTTGCTGAAAATATTGTTGAGGCGATTGTTGTACTTCCAGCTACGGCTGGTTGTGTCAATGTACAAGCGTTCGGCACCGCTTTTGGTGTGCTGGTAAAAATGACTTTGGTTGAAACCAGTTAGCGTGCCGTTGAGGTACACAAACGAAGCATTGTTCCAGCGAGGCACGGTGCCACTGCTGTTCACAATGCCCAGGCGCCAGTAATATACCACACTGTCTTGCAGAGTAATGCCAGGGTCAAATTCAATAAGGCCACCCTTGGCAGAAACATTGCGGGTGACTTTGAATGCAGATGTAAAGAGTTCCGTAGTGTCCAGTTCCATCCGGTAGTTCATCACTTCACTAAACGGATTGGATGTAGATGCCATCAACTTGATATTCGTTTTATTAACGATGGCGAAATTGTAAGGATACACGGGCCGCAGCTCGTCTTCAAAAATCACAATGTCGCGGATGGTGCTGTTGTTTTGCTCACTGCGTTCTGCAATCTTGTTTTCTGTATCCAGTGTAACGGTTATCCGATTGCTGCCTTTGTCTCTTTCTGCAAAAATGGGCAGGGTTATTTCGAAAGAATCAATCGCCAGCGGCGCTTTTACTTTTCTGCTGAAAACTACTTCGGTAAAACCATTGGGATAAATACTGCTCTGGGGATACTGACGGGTTACATTGATGGTCATCGAATCGTTGATCGCCTTCCCCAAATTGTAATAGTACACTTTGGTTTTAAAGTTCGTTTCGGCAATAGACAAAAACGATGGATTGATATTGATGTTAGCGGGCTCCACACTATAGTCGGGCTGGTCAAAGGCGTTGGCTTTCACCGCAGGGTCGCCATGCAGGGTTTGCTGTTCGGTGTGTATACGGGCCAGGTAATCGTTGATGCCCCACAAGGTATTTTGATAGCTGATGGCATCCCGCATGTTGCGGCCAATGCTTTGCTTGTACGATTGAAATCCCACTGAACGATAAAAACCTGTAGAATAAACATTCAAGCCATTAACGATACCAAAGTGGGTACTGGCAATCATCGCAATGGCACCACGGTTGGGGGCCAGTACATACTTTTCCGATATGGTATTGATGGTGCCTATACGGGTGGTGTCGAACGTAAAAAAGTTACCTGCATTACAACCGTTCAGCAAAAACACCGGGTACTTGCCGGGGTTGTTGTAGCGGGAAGGATCAATCGAGGTTGTAGTCCAACGCCGTAGCAGAGGAGTGACCAAAATAAGTGAGCAAACTAAAGCCTTGCTCAAACAGTTTTTCCAGCAGTTCATTTTCAATAACGGCACCAGTGGTACTGCTAAACTTATTGAACGTGGTAACACGGCCACCAAACAAGGTGTCTTCAATAATGCGTTTGTAGGCATTCATGTAGGGGCCAATGAGCTGCTCAATAGACGCATCGTTGGCACCAACCACATGCACCACATTTTTCATCCAAGCTTTGTCTTGCTGCGATATGGATGCATTGGCCTGCTGGGCTTCAAACTCTTTTACTTTATTGAGGTAGTCATTTACTTCACTGGTTCTGATGACGTTTAGTCGGCCAATGAATGTATTCACGGCACTTGTATTTAAGCCGTCTGTTGCCAGCATTACATCCGATGCCGGATAGCCCCAGGTAGGCAGCAAAAACAACGACGAAGCTTTTGGATGACTTTCATAAGTCCGCATTTCATCGTAGGTAATACCCTTACCAATAAGGAAGCAATGCGTAGGCGCTACACTGAAATTGGCTCTTGCAAAACGCAAAAAGTTTTTAATAGATAACGGATGCATCTTGATGCCATACGCAAACTGATCTACCAGTTCATCGATGGTTACAATTTTGGCATTGAAACCGCCACCCGTAGCACTGCTGCGGTACTGGCGGTATGCATCAATAGGATTGTTGCTGCCACCCAACAACAGTTTGTTGGTCACAATCAAATAGTTACCCTGATTGGCCTGCTGCGCATAGTTGATAAAGTTGCGGGTTGTGAGGCTATTGATGTTTGTAATGCCTTGTGCATTGTTGGCCACCAACCAATACTGTTGGGTTTGCGCCGCTGCGGGCAATAAGAAACGTACTTTGCCATCGCCCATAATCAGGCCGGGCATTTGTGTATTGTTGCTGATGTTATATAGTAACGGTGCTACACCGCTGTGGTTGAAGCCACTGATTTCGAGCAGGGTGCTGCTGCCACTGGCCGGCAGGTAAAAATCGAAAGCTGCTGCATTGCCGGCATCTGGCAAGCGGGGGTAATCAATTTCTGCAAAGCCGGCTACCACCCGGTCGTTCAGATTACTGCTCAGGTTTTTGATACCAATTTCTGTTACCGCATTGCCCAGCAGCGCTGGCGATACATTGCTTACCGAATCGATTCGGGCATCAAACTGTGCATAGCTACGATCGTAGAGAGCTGCATTGTTGAGCAGTATGCGAACGGTACGGCTGTTAGGCGCACTGCCTGCTATCGATACTTTAATTTTTGCTTGCAAGCCACCTGCCGTATAGGGTTGCAGGTTATTGAATTTTGCAGTGCGGTCGGTAAAATCAATGCTGTTTTGATCAGGAAAAATGTCGTTGGAAGCATTCATTTCGCCGCGGTCGTAGGCGGATGAATACACGTACTCTCCAAAGTTGACGGCAAAGCCTCGATGAATATACGGACGAGGAGAACCAGTGCTCATGTTCTGGTATTCGAAGCGTACATTTTTCCAAATGTTGGGTAATGCTGTAAGCCCGGAACCTGCAGCACCATTGGCCATGGCTGCAATGCGCAGGTTGGCACTGCCCGAATTGACCGTTAAAAAATAACTAGCGGTGTCGGTAAACAGGCTGTGCTTTTCATCAATATGATCGATGCTGTTGCGGTACAATGCTTTGTCTGGCATTCCATCATTTCTGGTACCAAAAAATTCGATGTAATCATTGGCGCCCAAGGTGCCCGAAGTAACGCTGGTGTACAGGGGCACTTCGCTGCCATTGCGCCACAGTGTAAAGTGTTGTGCAAGTGTATTGCCTAAGCCTGCGGCATCCAAAGTGCTTTTGGGTATGCGGTATATGCCCGGTGCAGCAATGCTGAATTTGTAATAGGTGCGGCTGTAATTAATCCACTCATTGTTGTACTGCGCCATGGCTGAGTTGTTCCAGATGCTCTGCATCAATACAACACAGGTAATGCTGAGTATGACCTTCCATTTTTTCATTAGTCTTCTTTTCTTTTCAGGTCAACAGAAAGGGAAATGATATGGGTGTACAAAGGAGAAGTTTGATTGGCCAGGTTGGTAAAGGCATAATCAATCTTCACGTTTTTAATTTTAAAACCCGCACCCAATGCCGGTTGAAAAATCCATGTCTTTTGTTGGTTGGTGCTGTCGCCATCTTTCAGCGCCTGCTGAAAATTGCTGACGCCACCCCGCACAGAAAATACTTCGCCTACATTCAACTCCAAACCCAAGCGTGGATCGATGCTCACAAAATTGGTGCTGATTAAAGTGTTGCGTTTGCCATCAAAAGTATTGTCGAGTTGCAGCTCGGCCAGTAGCTCAATGCGGTCGGTAAGCATAAAGCCATAAGCACCGCCCAGCAGCAGGCGGGGAGCCGTCATTTCGGTAGAGGTCTGCGGAATATCGTTGCGGGTGAGGTACAGGGCTTGCTTTTCTCTTTCAGTAAATCGAAAGCTCCACATGTTGAAGGTGCTGGTGGCATCCCGCAGCACAGCCCCCAGCGACCAAGCGTTCGCTGCGGTAAGTAATACCGGCATCAATACCAAACCCCCATGCTTTGGCAAAGCTGCCCACATTGCGGTGAATGATTTTGACGTTGCCACCAATCGACAATTCGCGGTCGTCATTGCTGAAAACAATGTTGTTCATGCCTACCATCAACGCATAATCGGCCGACGAAAATGTTTCGATGTTGTTGTAGTTGGGGCGGCCATCGGGCTCTACCAAAAACAAGGTGTTGGGAATATCATCAATACCAAAGCGTAATAGTGAAATGCCGAGTGTTCTTCTGTTGTCCTGAATGGGAATGGCAATACCTGCAAAATCATATTTACCAATGCCCGAAAAATACTCGGCATGCATCAGCGAAATCTGTGGATTGTCACGAACGGCAGCCAGCCTTGCGGGGTTCCAGTAGCCGGCAGTGGCATCGGCGGCAGTGGCTACGCTGGCGCCACCCATGCCCAGCGAACGGGCTCCGGCACCAATATTCAAAAACTCGTTGGAGTATTTCCGGAACTGTGCACGGGCAGCAAACTGAAACAGTAACAGGGTTGATATCGTAAGTGCAACGATTCGGTTCATGCAGTAGTGATGGTGTTTTGCGCCGCCGTAGCGGCTGCTTTATAAACGTAAATATCGGGCAACTATTTTACCCGTTGCCCGATATCAATACACAGCCCGCCGGGCCTTGTTGATTATTCGTATTGAAGCTTCAGTTCCAGTCCGTCTTTTAATTCCAGTACGGCTCCGTCTTCCAGCCTCAGTTCGCCCCGGATGCGCAGGAACAAACCATTGGGGCCCCGCAATACCACTTTTCTACCTGGCACGGCATTGGCCTTAATGATGAGTTTGCCAAAGGCCACATACCCATCACCACCGTTTTCATCGAGCTGAATTAAAAACTGATTCATACGGCTGCTGTCGGTAATGGCTACATTACTGCTGCCAAGCACCAGTTGGTGAGCACTGTCAAAAACAATGTTGTTGACGTCTACATTCGAAAAGAAGAACGTAAACATAGAATCATACATCGGTGGATCAATGATTTCGATGCTGCCGCCAATGGCTTCAATGATGCCTTGTACATAGGGCTTGTAGGCCGAGGTATCGGCACTCAAACCACCAAACGACAATACCGCCAGCGGTTCACGGTTGAGTGCATCGTACTGGTTGCCAAAACGCATAGAAGTGGCAGAGTCGCCATTGTTGGGGTCGAGTACAATACGTCCACCAAACTGATAGAAACTGCTGCTGTCGGCAAACAACAAGCCACCATTGATATGAAACAATCCATCGCTTACAATGAGTGTTCCTTTTACAGTGGCCAGCTTGCCACCACCATCGGGGCTGCAACCAACATTCAGCATTGCATTGGCTGAGGCAAATTCTAGTCTGCCGGTTTTTTCAACAAACAATGAATCGGAAACTGCATTGGCAATGTCCACCAAACAATTGCCACGGATGTACACTTTTTCGTGACACTGCGGCAAACCATAAGGTGTCCATCGGGCAGAATCGCTCCAGTTACCAACCCCTTCAAACACCCTGGCGTTGACAGGCACTACAGATGCATATTTTGCATAGAAGGGTATGTACACAAAGTTGTTGTCAAGACTGATTTCTGTTTGTTCACCATCGGCATTGATGCTGGCATACAATTTCCAGGCACCAACAATGGTATCGAGTGGTCTTTCAAAATAGAGATGAACACTGTCGCCGGCAGCCAGCGGTTTCAGTTGTTGCTGCAGCAGTTGAATCTTATTACCCAGGCTGTCTTCCAAATGAATGCGGGCAACCAGACTATCGGCATAAGCACCGGTGCTGATGTTTTTAAAGGCGACCCCAAAACGAAGCGTATCAATATTGGTCAGCAATGTGTCTTTGAACAATCCGGTTACAGGGTCGGCGGTAAACTGGAAATAGTCGCCGGTCATCATGGCACCTTCAGGAGCAGGGGCAAATATGACCCGCCAGTAATCGAGTGGGTACGGCGTGGCATTGTCGCTGTCGAAAGTGGTTTGCTGCAGTTGAATGTATGGATACAAGCTGGCATCAATAGCATTGGCTGCAGTAAATGCCACCGTTTGTTGTGTGCTGTTGAAACTGAACAGCGTTTGTGTACTACCATCTTTTTGCGGCCAATTACGGTCGTTCTTACGGTATCCGACACTTTTCCGTTGGGCTCTGTAACAGACAACCCCGTCCAGTACAAACTGTCCCAGCTTTTGGCGGGACCAAACCAAGGCGAGGTTATGCTGGCAGCCGTATCGGTCATGGGCAGGTCTACACTCAGCACAGGCAAATCATACAACCCTTCCGAAAACAGGTTGGTCGGTTTGAACCGGGTGCTGTCGTTTTTCTGAAACACAAAACTGAAAGTGCGGGTTCGGTTCAGGCTGTCAATATCATACATGCCTTGCTGCTTCAACCGGTGGTATAGCGAGTTGCCCGGTCCATACAGCAATGTATCTCGTTGCCAGTATTTTACCTGAATAGAATCGTATGGCGGATCGACTACCAAACGCACCGTTACAAACTGACCGGTAGGAATGCTATCGATAAAATCCATGATGCGTTTGCGGTTAGCCGCTGGGAAATATTTGAACTCAAAATTGTAAATACGACCAAGCAGTATTGGGAGCACAGCCACCCACGGTACCACTTACCTGTGCCGGATTGGGATAGGGCAGAAAACTGAGTGAATCAAACACATTCACAATTACACTCTGGCCAATACAAGCACTGTAAATATTGGAGTTGCCATTGGGCGTAATGCTCAGGTGCAAATCTTCTACCGCACTGTAAGGATAAATACCATGGGTAATGTACAGGTTGTTGAACTTGTTGTTGTATTTGAAACTGCGGGAGTTGGAGTCGAGATACATTTTGCTGTACGCCGACCGCAGGTGTTGAAAATAATGCCCCTGATTGAAACCCGCACCGCTGCCGGGCAGATAGGTAAAGGATGCACTGCTCCATGTGCCGGGGTTGCCGGCATTAAGCACGGTTGTACGCCAGTAATATACTTTGCCTGCTTGCAAACTGTTGCCCGGCATCAGTTGTATGGCACCATTGCGGGTGACGGTGTCCAGTTGATACAATACCGGCGAATTGAACAACTCGGTGGTGTCTATTTGCAAACGATAGGTAGCACTGTCGGCAGTAATGTCAAATGGAGTGGCCAGCAAAGCGGTGGGCCAGTTTTGAACAATGCCATAATTCATAGGCCATAAGGGTTGCAAACCGGCACTGCTCACAGCAAATGATTTGGCAGCATTGTTATTGTCTTCTCTTACTTCGGCTACCTTGTTGTCTTCATCAATCCGTACTACGATAGCGTTGTTGCCGCTTTCGCCTTTGCCACCAACGGGTACCCGCAGTTGCATGCTTTTGTTGTTCGATACATTGATAAACAATGAATCGGCAATTTTCAATTCGCGGCTATCTGCAAAACGACGGTACACCCGCACCCGGGCCGTATCGCCAATGGCTTTGCCCACATTCGTTACCGTAAAGTTGACGGTGATAGAATCTGTATTGGCTGTAACCACAGCCGGAGCAATGCTGATGGCAGCAGAGTCGATGCTGTAGTCGGGCTTTGATTGAGTATGAATGCGCAACACCGGGTCGCCATGCAAATGGTATTCTTCGGCAGTAAGGCGGGCTGCCGGGTCGGAGAGGGTGGTTGTTTCCAGCATTTTCTGAATGGCCTGCTTGTGAATTTCACCTACCGATTTGCCATAGTGGGTGGTGGCAATGGCATCATACCATTTCTCTGTAAATACATCGAGGTATTGCAAAATGCCATAATGTGTACTGGAAATAAATACGACAAGAACCCTTGTTTTTGGTGAGCACAAAACGTTCGCTGAGCGTCAACTGTGCCTGATTGTAACGGCGGGTATTGAGGTCGAAAAATTCAGAAGCTTTACAGCCGTTGGCCAAAAAGACGGGCAGTCGGCCAGGGGTGTAGTTGAGTGATGCAGGATCATTCAAATTGAAATCGAAACTGGTAGCTGAGGAGTGCCCGAAGTAAGAAATGATACCTGTGCCACGCTGCACGGCTTGCTGTATGGCGGCGTTGTTGGCCGACGTATTGGGGTCATTCAGGCGCAGGAAATTTTGCACATTGGCACCCACCAAGGTATCGGTAATACGGGCTTGGTATTTCTGCATGTACCCTTTGATTGGGTCAACAATGTACGGGTCGTTGCCCCCAATCAAATGCAGGGTTTCTTTTTGCCATAAATGTGAAGCCGTATCAGAAGCCTGCACCGCTTCAAAAGCAATTACTTTATCCAGATAGTCTTGTACTTCGGCGCCGGTGATGGCAGCCACACGGCCAATAGGCGTAACGGGAGTAATGGTTTCATTGTCGGCTGCAGCCAGCAGGTTGTCGGAGGCGGGTTGGCCCCAGGTAGGTACCAAATTCAGCCTGCTGATATTGGTATCTGTCAACGAGTAATCGTAGGTAGAACCACGGCCCATCAGCAACACTGCTTTGGGTTGAATGCCAAACTGGTAACGGCTGTAGCGCAAAAAGTTGCGGATGGCAATGGGATGTTTAAAAACATTGTACCCGAACTGCTCTGTAATGTCTTCAATATCGTAAACTTTTGCCTGATAACTACCACCGGCCACACTGGAGCGGTAAGCCCGGTACGCATCTACAGGGTCGTTGCCATTATTGTTGTGCAATCGCTGGTTAGAAATAATCAGGTAATCACCCTGGTTTTCAGCCAATGCATAATTGGTGAAATTTCTGGGTGTAAGCTGCGCAATTTCCCGGACAATATTTTTGGCTGGCGTCAAGTCAACCGTGGTGAGAATGAGGTTGCTGGCCGTTGCCGAAGCTGGCAATTCTACCCACAAAGTATCGGCCACCCGAACGGCCTGGTAGCGTTTGCGGTTGGTTTCGTCTATCAAAATTTTTGGTGCAGCACTGGTGTCAAAATTCACAAACTTCAGCAGCTTGCCGGTAGCCGAAGCAGGCAGCACAAATTCAAATGCCGTTGTTCGTTTGTCGAATTCAAATTTGCGGGGATACGTAAACTGCACTTTCGACACCATGGAGCGGTAACCGCCATCCAACACGGGCAGTCGAACTGTAATAAAAGTGGAGTCGTTGCTGTTGATTCTGCTCAGCGGTATGTTGCTGTAAAAAACAGAATCGGTATTGTACCTACGGAAAGTGCGGGTGCCGATAATGGAATCATTCAACCGGAACTCCACTGTCTTGTTCACGTTGGACATACCTTGTGCCCAATAGCTGGCCGATATGGTCGAACTTGTGTTTTTAAACGCAAACAACTTACCCAATCCGTATATAAAAGGCGAATTGCCGAAGCGGTTTTCAGCCCAGCCTTCGCCGGCTTCGAAAGAGGCAGACCGCACTTCTTTGCCCTGAATATTGATGGCAAAGCCAAGGTTGCGGGTATTGCGTGGACTGATGCGTATCGTGTGCATGAAAAATGAATCCGGCACCAGCGAGGATGCAAGTGGATTGTGTACGCCATCTGTAATGCGAAGATTACTGCCCACATTGGTGCTGAGGTAGTAATAGGCGGTGTCGCTAAACATGCTCCAGCGGTCATTCACCTGATTGATGGCCGAACGATAGAGGTCGCGGTCAGCACTGCCATCGTTGGCACGGCCCCAAAATTCAATGTAGCCATCGGTGCCCATGATGCCACTGGCAGGAAAAGTATAAATAGGAACTTCAACACCATTGCGCAGCAATTGCAACTGCTCTACGGGTACAGCTGTAAGCCCCTGCGATTGCAGGGTAGCGTAGGGTATGCGATACAGCATATTGTAATCGCCCTTGTTGGCATGGTTGCTGGCTGCTCCGCTTACCGTTGCTGCTGGTGTAACTGCAAAACGATAGTAGGTTTTGCTGTAGTTAATCCATTCGTTGCGAAAGGTTTGGGCATTGGCCAAAGGGGCCATACACATGAACAAGAGCACCAGCCCAAGCAGGCTGGTGACTGAAGTTGTAGTAGTTGGTGGTACACCGGGTGGTGTGTGGCAGAACGATTTTTCTGCCGGTCTCAAATCACTGCTCCTCATAGGAATTAAGGGGTTGTGCCCGCAAATTAGGTCTAATGTTTTTGCAATTTCTGCATTAGTTTAAAATCACCTTTCTGATATCGGATAAAATACACGCCGGGTAGCAGGGTTCCGGTCGGAATAGACATAGAGCCTACACCAGTTTGATTGACTAATATCCGACCCGCAGCATCTATCAACTCTGCATGCCAGCTGCTGCTGTTATCGCCTGTTACAATACGTATTTCATTCACAAACGGATTAGGATACACAATCACCGTTGTGGCATCGCCCACAAAAACCTTGTAAACTGGTGAGTATACAATGTTGCCATTGCCATCCTTTACCCGAAGGCGGTAGAAGTTGTACCCCAAAGGCGGATTGCCATGCTGATAATTGTAGGTAAATGTACCTGCACCATTGCCACTGGGCAGTTGCGTGTAAATGGAAGAAAGCTTGCTGGAGTCTACTCCGGATTCTACCACATAATCTGCAATGTTGATTTCATTGGTGAAGTCCCATTGCATGTCAACCACTTTGCCATTTACCACCACATTGAATTGCTGCAAGGCTATGGTTATTGATTTTTCTGCATTGGCATAGTTGTTTCCATAAGCATCGGTATAAGCTAAGCGGTACTTATTGATGCCCAACGATGGCTTGGTATGCGAGTAGGTGTAATTGGTTTCTGGAACGCCGGTGTTGGTAGCTACTCGGGTGGCTACTGCTGCAAATGAACCTGTATTAACAGCATGCTCTATTCTATAGTTGGTCAACTTCATTTCATTTTCAAACTTCCAGTTGTGGAGCAAGGCATTGCCGGAAGGCAGCATGGTATAATCCAGCAAACGCACTTTAATTTCTATGGCTTTGGACAGAATTACATTTCCATAAATATCGGTGATGCGCAGGCGGTAATAGTTGTTGCCAATAACCGGATTGGTATGCGCCAGCAAGTATTGTTGTTGTGGTGCGGCAGCATTCACTGGTTGTTGGGTGAGTACTACCTGCATGCCTGCAACACTGCTATCGGTACCATGCAATATTTCATACTTACCCACTTTCAGTTCGAGGGCCACATTCCAGGATGTGT
Source organism: Phnomibacter ginsenosidimutans (assembly GCF_009740285.1). GTDB lineage: Bacteria > Bacteroidota > Bacteroidia > Chitinophagales > Chitinophagaceae > Phnomibacter > Phnomibacter ginsenosidimutans. The sequence goes on along the minus strand of NZ_CP046566.1, from coordinate 2,315,776 downwards.
TTACCTGATTGGTGCCTGGGGTTGCATTAAATGAAATCAGTTGTACGGCATCCTTCAGCGAGTCTACATCAAAAGGCATGTACGCCAGATTGTTGAAGTAAGCTTGCTCAACCGGCGCTTTTGCACCATTTACTTCGAGGCGTAAATAGTATCTGCCCAGCAGGCTGTCTATATTGCCGGCAAAATAAATTCGGGCTGTATCGCCAGCATTCAGGCTTTTCAGCGAACCGTTTTGCAAGTTGATTTCCTGTCCGTTTTTATTGCCCAGCTTCAACGTATAATTTGTGGCTGCCATAGGAAAGGCACTCACATTTTTGAAAGCGATACCTAAGCGAAGAGAGTCTTTCAATTGCAACAAGGTGTCTGCGGTCCAGCGCCAGTAGTCTGCGGCACTGAGAGCTCCATCTGCCACGGGGTCATAGGTTACCCGCCAATGCTGCAATTGTACCGGTTTGGCCTTTGCGGTATCACCTGTATGCATACGAAGCTGCACATACGGATAAGTAGTGGCGCTGATACTGCTGATGTCTACATTGGTTTCGGCACTTGACAGATTGCGCAACAGGGTATAGGTACCGGTTTTGGTTTTCCCATAGAGTTGAAGATTGGCAACGCCTTTGCTGGCCGGGTCTGCGTCTTTGAGGCTGGCCCATGTCAGCGTTTTCCAAGCAGTAGCAGGACCATAATCGGGCGAAAGAATATTGCCACTTGTATCCTTGGTGTACAGGTTTTGCGATGTTTGGATGCGATCGTACAAACCTTCGCTGAATACGGTTACCGGCTTGAAGCTGAGTGTATCATCTTTCTTGAAGAAGAATGCAAAAGTGCGGGGCTTATTCAGCGAGTCAATGTTTTGAAAACCTTGTTTTACCAAAGCGTGGTACAACGAATTGCCTTTGCCATACATGGCAGTATCATTCAGCCAATATTTGGCAAAGCTGCTGTCATGCGGCGGATCGAGCACCATTCGTGCCGCTACATAATGTCCTTTCGGAATGATATTCAGAAAATCCATGATGGTTTTCCGGTTGGCCTGGCTGTAGTAGTAAAATTCAAAATTGTATTCGCGGCCAGGACCACAATAATAGCCGCTACCATATTGTCCACCTACACTGTTGTCCCAAGGCTTGAAAGTTTGCCCGTCAAAAACATTGAAAATAATTGAGCTGCCGATGCAGGCACTGCGAATGCTGCGCAGTCCGTTTACAATGATGCTGAAGTGTCCTTCTTCTGTGCCGCTGGTGGGGTAAATGCCATGCTCTGCATACAGGTTTTGAGGGATATCCTGAAATGCAAACTGACGGTTGCTGGCATCGCCCAACATCATTTTAGCCAGTGATGATTGCAGGTGCTGGTAGTAATGCGACTGGTTAGAACCACTGCCCAAAGTGGGGTTGTACAAGAAAGAGGCGCCAGCCCAGTTGGTAGCCACACCAATGCTTACCGGCGATACCCGCCAGTAGTAAACGGTATTTGTTTTCCAGGCAATGTTGGGCACAATCGACAAGGCGCCACCAATGCTGATGGTATCTTTTGTAAACAGGAGCGGAGAGTTGAAGTTTTTGCTGGTATCTACCTGAAAGCGATAGGTAGCCAACTTAGCAACCGGATTGGCTGTAGAGCCGGAGAGTTTCACAACCGGTCCTTGAATAATGCCCAAATCATAAGGGAATACAGGCAAAATGACATTGGTATTTAAATCGAATGCTTTGCGGGCTGTGTTGTTTTGTTCGGAAAATTCAGTATTGCTGCCATCAGGATCGATGCTGGCAATAAGATAGTTGGTGCCTCCATCAAACATGCCTTGCAAACCCATTTTTACCTGTACACTGTCCATCTTCAACAGATTGGTTATTGTGGTACGCAGCAATTCTACTTTTTGCCCGTTGGCTTTTTCGTGGTAAAGCACCACGGGTACGGTTTCTCTTACAGCACGACCAATGTTGGCAAATTTTACTTTCACCCAAATAGAATCGTTGGCAACATTGGGTGAAGCAGGCAAAAAGGAAATCAAATCTTCGCTGGTGGTATAATCCGGCGAAGGATAGGGGTAAGGTACAATGGCCGGATCGCTGTGCAGTATCACCTGCTCCAGATTGATGCGATTAAGCGGATCGGAACCTCCGGTAATATTCCATGCTTGCTGTATAGATTCTCTCTGAATTTCACCAATCGTTTTGCCATAATTGAAACGGCTGAACTGTTTGTAAAACTCGTTGGTGAAAAGGTGCATGTAGTTAATAACACCCAAATCAGAATTGGAGATAAACGTAATGGCGCCTTTGTTCTTGGCAAAAATGAAGTTTTCAGAAACACTTACATTTTTTGAATTGAGGCGGTAAGAAGAAAAGTCAAAAATGTTGCCAGCCCTGCATCCATTGGCAATAAAAATGGGATACTTACCATTTGTGTTTTTGTATTCTTCCGGGCCGCTCAGGTTGAAGTCAATACCACTGGCAGAGGAGTGTCCGAAATAGGTGATCAATCCGGCACCGTTATCAATGCGGTTTTTGATTTGCGCCATATCGCTGGCAAAAGAGGGATTGTTTACCCGCTTGTACGTATACACTTTGGCAGCAATAGACGTATCTGCAACGCTTAGCCTGTAGCGATTGAAAAAGTTGGTTATAATATTCGCCAGAAAAACATCATCGCCACCTACCAAATGAATCATTTCCTTTTTCCAGTCTCTTTCGGCAGCTGATGCAGTAGGATTGCGCAACAAGGCTTCATACTGCTTTACCTTATCCAGATAGGTCAGCACTTCTTCATTGGTGATGGCACTGAGGCGGCCCACCGGAATTTGTGGTACAGGTGAATTGTTGTCGGCAGATACCAGCAGGTTGTCGGATGCGGGTGTACCAAAGTTGGGTACCTGTGCCAGTTCTTGTGCACCCGGTATGCCTTGCAGGCCACGGAATATTTCGTAATAAGTGGCGTGGCCAATCAGGAAAACGAACTTTGGCTTTGTGCTGAAACTATTCAGCGCATACCGAACGAAGTTCCGGATAGCCAGCGGATGTTTTCTTTGGCCATAACCAAATTGCTCCGCCAGTTCGTCAATATCGGTGGTCAATACTTTATAGCTGCCGCCTTCGGGAGAAGATCGGTAAGCTTTGTATTGATCGATAGCATTACCACTGCCGGAAATGATTTTATGACTGATGATAATGTAATCGCCCTGGTTGGCAGCTTGTGCATAGTTAATGAACCGCTTTTGTGTAAACCCGGTTATGTTTCTTACAAAACTTACCTGATTGTTTACAACTACATTGCGGCTGGCAGCAGTTCCATCCAGCAACACATAGTTGCTGTCGCCCAGTACATTGGTTTGATACCTCTTGTTATTGGTGAGATCATACACAACCATAGGCTGGTTATCGCTTCTAAAGCCCTGCATTCTCAAATGATGCCCATTGGCCTTCGCTGGCAGCGTCATTTCAAATGATGATTCTCCGCCAAAACTGAATTTGCGGGGGTAACGGATGCCGCAATTGTTGAGGTAAATATTTTCCCAGTAAAACGGGTTGTCACTCATGAACTTCAACGACAGCGCATCGCCCCGCACCACAGACGTGGACAGGTTTCGAACGGTGTCTTTCTTCATGCTGTAACCGGCAGAAAACACACTGCCCACCAGTGAGTCATTGATATAGACTTGAATATTTCGGTCGAGAGGATAGTTGCCAGAAACGGAGTAAGCAAAATCCAGTTGGGCAGGTCCTTTGTCGCTTACATACAAACCTGTAAGGTTGAAATTGAGCGGTGCCCAATTGTTGAAGGGTTGTGCGGCCCAGCCTTCGCCGCCATTGAGCAGCGAACTGCGTACCGCCTGACCAGCTACTACCTGTGCGGCTCCATAGTTCCACGTCCAATAGCTCTGAAATTTGTAGAAATGCGTAAAGTATGTTTCCGGTGCTACGCTGGTGCCGGCTACATTATTGGCGGCCTGTTTCAGCCGCAGGTTCGGCTTTCCCGCATTTACAGTGAGGTAAAACCAAGCTGTATCAGAAAAATAGCTCCTGTCGGTATTCACCTGATCGTTGGGACTGGCGTACAATTCCGTATCAGGATAGCCATCATTCATTTTGCCGTAAAACTCAATGAAACCATCCGCAGCCAGCGGTCCCGTTTCCTGGGTGGTAAACAGTGGTACTTCCGCTCCATTGCGCCACAATTGAAAATCTTGGGCAGGTATATTGCCTAAGCCAATGGAAGTCAATGCAGAAAGGGGAATTCTATACAAGCGGGTTTCTGATACCGGAAACTTATAATAGGTCTTGTTGTAGTCTATCCATTCGTTCCGAAAGGACTGACCATTCACCGTGGTGGCGAGCCACCATAGGGTTAGTATGCAGTAAAATTTCTTCATGAACCTTGAGAAGAATATAAAGATACAAAGGCTTTACGAGTATCTGTAATATGTGTGGAATGAATTAATTGTTCAACATCAAATTTCTTTAATAATCAATTTCTTAGTGCCTATCGTTGCCTTCGGTTATTTTTGCCGCCCATTAAAAGTTCTATTGGCCATGAATCTGATTGAAGAATTGCGTTGGAGAGGCATGCTGGCCGACATCATGCCCGGCACGGAGGAGCAATTGTTGAAAGAACCCACTACCGGTTACGTTGGTTTCGACCCCACGGCCGAGAGTTTACATATTGGCAGCCTGGTACCCATTTTGCTGCTCATGCATATGCAAAAAGCCGGTCATAAGCCGGTGGCCCTCATTGGTGGCGCTACCGGTATGGTGGGCGACCCTTCGGGTAAAAGCGATGAACGCAACCTGCTGGATGAAGCCACCCTGCAGCGCAATGTAGCAGGTATCAAAAGCCAGCTGAGCCGTTTCCTCAATTTTGATGAGTCCAATGCCAATGCTGCCAAACTGGTGAATAACTACGATTGGTTCCGCGACATCAGCTTCATCGGCTTCCTCCGCGATGTAGGTAAGTTTCTGACAGTGAACTACATGATGGCCAAAGACAGTGTACGCAAACGCATTGAAGGCGACACCGGCATCAGCTATACCGAATTTGCTTACCAGCTGATGCAGGGCTACGATTTTTATCATTTATACAAAAACGAAGGCTGCAAACTGCAGTTTGGTGGCAGCGACCAGTGGGGCAATATCACCACCGGCACCGAGCTCATCCGCCGCATGACCAATGGCGAAGGCGAGGCTTTTGCCTTTACCTGCCCACTCATTACCAAGGCCGATGGCGGCAAGTTTGGCAAAACGGAAAAAGGCAACGTTTGGCTCGATGCCAGCCGTACCAGCCCATACCAGTTCTACCAGTTTTGGCTCAATGCCAGCGATGAAGATGCCGTTCGCTGGATTAAGATTTTCACCTTTTTGCCCAAGGCTGAAATTGAAAGCCTGACCGCTGCTCATTTGGAAGCACCTCACCAGCGCCAATTGCAAAAAAAGCTGGCAGAAGAAATTACCGTGTTGGTGCACGGCCGTCAGGAATATGATTTTGCGGTGCAGGCTTCAGAAATTTTGTTTGGCAATGCCACTACAGAAGTCATTCAATCTTTGTCGGAAGCGCAACTGCTGCAGGTAATGGAAGGCGTGCCGGCACACCAAATTGAAAGAGCCAAAGTGGAAGCCGGTATTGACGCCGTAAGCTTGCTGGCCGATGCCGGTATTTTCCCCAGCCGTGGCGAAGCCCGTAAAACTTTGCAAGGGGGTGGCGTTAGCATCAACAAGCAAAAGCTGGAAGGCCCGGACACAGTTGTAGGTGTAGACAAATTGCTGCACAACAAATACCTGTTGGTACAAAAAGGAAAGCGCAATTATTTCTTATTGCAATTGGTATGAGTAATCCCAGAAAGATAATTGAATGGCCTGCAAATTCATGCAGGCCGTTTTTTATTGTAATGCTTTATCGAGCAATCTTTCAATCCACTTGTTATGTAGAAATCGGTAAATGACAAATAAGATACAAAGCAAGAAGGTGCTGAGTAAAGTGTCCTGTTGATATTCTCCTGGAATTAAAAATGATAGAATAACCAACAATATTGCCAACATTAAAAAAGCAATGGGAAGGTTCGAGCCAATCCCCAACAGCCGCAAGAAATTCCTGTTGAGGTAATGATATCTGTTTGATTGTACATCCACATAGCCAACAACCAAATCATCCAGGCAAATCAGTTTTACCTGCTGTGTGGTATATAAGGGTAAATCTCCGTTTGTAAGGGTAAGTGGTACATCCTTTTGCGTGTTCTTGAGTTTGAAGACCACATCCTGATAAGCATTGCTGCCAAACAAATGCCAGATGTAAATGCCCACCGAGCCATTGTATTTATTGGCATGTACCACTGTGGCTTCTGGAAAATTGAGTTGGTAAGTTTTACCTTGAATGGTAACTGAATACATGTGTGGTAGTTGTTGTACGGGTATAAATGTAACCTCATTTGGGTTACCGGAGAGATGAGTGGAAGAAAATTTATCTGTCTTTTTAGCCGTGCCAAACCCACTGTTGTGCAAAACTATTTCCCTTGTCTGTTTGCCTTGGCTCCGATACATTCGCTGCCCTAAAATTGATTGAATCATGCTCGAATTTGTTGGGCCGGTGTGTGCCAAACTCAACCTGAAACCCGCCAGTGTAGAAGCCGTGCTGCGCCTGCTGGGCGAGGGGGCTACTATTCCATTCATTGCCCGTTATCGCAAAGACCAAACCGGCAATCTGGATGAAGTGCAAATTCAGGCCATTCAGGAAGAAGCCAAGTTTCAAAAGGAGTTTAGCGAACGCAAAGCCTTCATCATCAAAACCATTGAAGAGCAGGGCAAAATGACCGAGCAGCTGATGAAGTTGCTGGACAAAGCCAGCAGCCTCAATGAACTGGAAGACATTTACCTGCCATACAAACCGAAGCGCAAAACCAAGGCACAAACAGCCCGTGAAAATGGCCTGGAACCATTGGCTAATATCTTGCTGGCACAGGCCGATGCGGATATTGAAGCAGAAGCCAATAAATACATCAACGAAAAAGTGGCTTCCATTGACGAGGCCTTGCAAGGCGCCAGAGATATCATTGCCGAACAGGTAAACGAAGACGCGGTGGTACGTACCAAAATGCGTCGCCTGTTTGAAACAGATGGCTTGCTCATCAGTAAAGTAGTGAGTGGCAAAGAAGCTGAAGCGGCCAAATACAAAGATTATTTCGACTACAGCGAACTGGTAACCAAAGTGCCTGCACACCGGGCCTTAGCCGTGCTGCGTGGTTTTATGGAAGGCTTCCTACGCATCAGCATAGAACCTGCGGAAGAACAAGCAGTAGAAATGCTGGAACAGCATGTAGTGAAAGGCATGCACAACGAAACCGTACATGTAAAGAAGGCTTTGAAAGATGCCTGGAAACGCATGCTGCAGCCATCGTTAGAAAGTGAGTTTCGTATGGCCATGAAAACACGCAGCGATGAAGAAGCCATCAATGTGTTTGCTGATAACTTACGCCAATTGCTGCTGAGCAGTCCGCTGGGTGGCAAGCATTTGCTGGCCATCGATCCGGGTTATCGTACGGGTTGCAAAACGGTGGTGCTCGACAACAAAGGCGACCTCAAAACCAACACAGTTATTTACGTACACGAAAACAACCGCTTGTACGATGCAGAGCATACTGTACGCCAGTTGGTAGCCAAATATGGCATTGAAGTGATTGCGATTGGCGATGGAACTGCCGGCCGTGAAACAGAAAAATTCATCAAAGGATTGAACCTTGGCTTGCCCGTGTTTTTGGTAAATGAAGATGGAGCCAAGCGTGTACAGTGCCAGCGAAGTGGCCCGAGAAGAATTTCCGCAGGAAGATGTAACAGTGCGTGGTGCTGTGAGCATTGGTCGCCGCCTGATGGACCCATTGGCCGAGCTGGTAAAAATTGATCCGAAAAGTATTGGTGTGGGTCAGTACCAACACGATGTAAATCAGGTACGCCTGAAAGAAAAACTCGATCAGACGGTAGAGAGTTGTGTGAACCTGGTAGGTGTGAATTTGAATACCGCATCCCGCCACCTGCTGAGTTACGTAAGTGGTATTGGTGAAACCATTGCCAAAAACATTGTGGAGTATCGCTCAGCCAACGGCATGTTTACAAGCCGCAACGAATTGAAGAAAGTTGCTAGGTTGGGCGACAAAGCCTTTGAACAATGTGCCGGTTTTTTACGCATTCCACAAGCCGATAATCCGCTGGACAATAGTGCCGTGCACCCGGAGAGTTACGAGATTGTCAACAACATTGCCAAAGACCTGAACGTAACGGTGAAAGATTTGGTAGGCAATGAATCACTGGTAAAACAAGTGAATGCCAAACAGTACGCCAGCTATGGCGAACACCGGGTAAATGATATTTTGAAGGAATTGGTGAAGCCCGGTTTGGATCCTCGTTCTACAGCGGAGAGTTTTGAATTTGCCAATATCTACAGCATTGAAGAAGTGCAGGTAGGCATGGAGTTGCCGGGCAATGTGACCAACCTCACCAAGTTTGGCGCCTTTGTAGACATTGGTGTAAAGCAAGACGGATTGGTGCACGTAAGTGAAATTGCCAACCGTTACATCAGCGATCCTTCGGAAGCACTGAAGCTGGGGCAAAAAGTGAAAGTAAAAGTGCTGGAAGTGGACCTGAGCAGAAAGCGCATTGCCTTGAGCATAAAACAAACCGAACCGAACAATGGCCCGCAGCAGCGTAGCGGACACACAGGTGGCAATAAGCAACAGCGTCAACCACAGCCACAGCAAAAAGACCTGAGCAATTTGGACATCAATGATGCATTGGCTGCATTGAAAAACAAATTCAAGAAATAAGGATTGATTTCATGCATATTGAAAAAGCTGTTGTTACTTACAACAGCTTTTTTTACTTAAAAGGAAATCTCCGCATTGGTTCGGGGCATACGAACCCAAAAAAGATACCTTGATGAAGTGACTTGATCGCATACAAAGTTGAAATGGCTGATGAATGAAAATCCCGATACAATCTGGCATAATTAGAGCGGCACAAGTGGCCTGCTGCGCTGAACACTTGCGCCAGTTGGGTATACCGAGATGGGAGGGGATTCAAAAAAATATGAACCGATGGCTGTAGACTTAAAATCGAAGGATTAAAATTTATTTTATGAAGTATGTTGTAATGGTTTTTCTTTTTTTCAATTTAATGTATGCTTTAAGAAGCATGACAACAAGGTGCAACTTGAACAAGTAGTAAAAGATGCCTTTCGATTATCTTTTGAAAGGAAATATGATTCTTTATCTAAAATTATGCCAGAACATTTTTTTAAGAACACTACAAAGGATTATCAATCGATGGCATTTAGCGATTTGGCGAGAGCTGTCAGATTGAAAGGAGATGTAAATGAACTGGACTTAAAAACTTACAATGAATTGATACATGGAGAACCTGGATCTGTTGTGACATTCTATCCTGATAAACAGCTATATAATGTAGATTCACTAGAGTTATTTAAAATTGATTCCATAAGGTTTTATTTCTTACCACCGGCAAGTTCTGGCAAAGTCGCTCAATTTAGAGTTTATGGCCCAATGCCAATCTTGAAAGGCATCGTTCCTACAAGTGAATTTCTTGATAGCCCTCGTTCAAAATAGGGTTCTATTTATACTGTCTCTGCCAATGTACATCTTGCCTTTGTTGGTGTTCCTCTCAGAGCCGCGTTGCGGGTGTTATCACTTGTAACCTAACCATTTGGTGGTGCTCCGCCTTGGTTCGTGGGGTACACGAGCTCCAAAAAAAGATACCTTGGTGAAGTGATTTGGTCGCATAAAAAGTTGACATGGCAGATGAATGAAAATCCCGATACAATCGGGCAACATTAGAGCGGCACAAGTGGCCTGCTGCGCAGAACACTTGCGCCAGACGGGTAATTAAATAATAAACTTAAAAGAGTGACAAAATGATTTTTGGCGATAAAGAAATATTTGCAATCGAACTGAGGGAAACGAAACATCCCAAAAAGTTTTTCCTCCGGCTTTGGCTCAAAGGCATGCCCAAAGGAAATTTTAAAAAGTCCGCCCCCTTAGCTGACACTATTACAGACTATCAGACGATAGTAAAAAAGAAGGAAAGCCTTTACCTTCCTGTGTTTGACTTAATGGGTACCGAGGAGGTTTTTGCATACACTACGAAGTTTAATTTCAGGCTTGATGAAGATGAAAAACGGTATGATGAAACGAAGCACTTGGCAAGGCATGCCTTTACGGGTCCTCAGTTTTCTAATACCCAAAGTGATGGAATAATTCTATTTAGGGATGGTAAATTTCGTTTAATATGGCGCAACGATTTTGGGGAGCCTGTGAATGATGCTGTTGTTCCTTTTGATTATTTCTGCAAGGTGTTTGATGAATTTATATGCTATTGCAAGGATAAAGGGGCGGTTTAGACAATCACTCCCCCCAATGGCGCCAGTGTTCCGCCTCAGCGGGCCACTGGTGTCTATTAAATCCGCCGGACTGTGTCCGGTCATTTGCATGCGATTGCCATAGCTTTTTTATTTACTTAAACGGAACGCCAAAGTTGAAATACAACCGTAGTCCTTCAGATTTGGAAGAAGCCATCACACTCAGTTCTGCAGGGCCAATGGGTGTAAGGTACGCTGCAGTAATGGCGGTGCCATAGAGCCATCCGGCTTTTACTGTTTGCGATGTTTTTTGTACAAAATCAAAATGAGCAATAGCACCATTTATACTCAGGTAAAAACTACCAAATGGCCGTACCTGGGGGCCGGTGTGTACAGCCACCAAACTCTCTGAATCCAATTCGCCTTCTCTTAACCCGGCAAACTGAATTTGATTGCGCATGGTGTTTGTGATGCCACCAGCAACAAATTCATTCAGCAGCGAAATATTCTTGCTAAAGTTGACGCCTGCCTGCATTTTGGTTACCCAACTCCAACGCTTGCTCATTTGTGCCGTACTCTGTAGGTTGGCTGTCAGTCTGGGGTAGTTGCCGTAAGTAAACAATGATGGATTTACATCACCAATCAATTGCCCGTTGTTGAACGCTTTGATGCGGGGTTGCAATGCAAATACATATCCCAGTTTGAATTCTGCAATCGTTCCTTTATCCGCATACAATGGTTTAATCAGGTTGTTGTATTGCCAAAAAGCATAGGCCTGAAAATAGTTGTTGCGGCCGTCGAAATAAGTACCGGTTTCAATTTGTGGTTTAGCTACAATGCTTTCCCATTGCATGCCAAAACCACCGGCCGACTTGCGTTTCGCTGACAACTGAAAACGATCATCAATGCTCACGTACTTGTATTTGTACAGTCCAATGCGGCGCAAATCATTGTATGCTGGCAGGTCTTGAAACTCTGTGTACACCTGCAGCCTGTTGGACCATGGCTGGCGATAACCAAACATTTGCAGGTGCTCAAACAAGCCCCTGAAATTATCGCCAATATTGAGCGATACCATCGTTCGGCTGGAAGGCAACAACTGATTGCGGGTGGTAAGGTTGAGGTTGACTGCAAAGCGGGTAAAACTGTTTTCACTCAAGCCTACTTTCAGCATGGTGGAGCTTTCCGGTTTTACTTTGTATTGCAGTACATAACTACTGTCTTTGGTTGGCTCCACATCATACACAATGCTTTTGTACATGCGGTAGGCAAAAGCATCTCTGGTATTGTTTTGCAATTTGCTGTAATTGATGCTTTGCTCATTTCTCCCCTCAATTTGCCGTAAGAATGTTTCTACAGCATGCTTGCCCAAACCTTCCACTTTTACGGCAGCAATTTTGTAAGCGGATACATTGGGCAATCTGTTTTTCCGAAACGAATAGTTTGCATCAATTGCTTTGAGTGAGTCTGCCAAATGCTTGAACAACGGATAATATTTTCTGCCTTCAGTAATGCCAAGTTCAATGATGTCTTCAGCACTGCTAAAACTGGCGGAGTTGTACGTGCCCATGGGTACGCTTATAAACGACTGACACAGTTGTGCCTGTTCTCTGCTGTCTTTCGCCTCGTTCAAAAACATCACCTGCGACAACACCTGCACGGCACTATTCAATTCATCAAGGCTTTGTACCGGAGCACTCACCGATACACCAATCATATACTTCGCACCCAGGTTGATACATTCCTGCACCGGCAGGTTGCGAATGATACCACCATCCACATACCGACGCCCTTTAATATCTACCGGAGAGAAGGCGCCGGGTATGGCCATGCTGCTACGAATGGCATTGACAATGCTGCCCGAAGTATGCGCCACAGGTTCGGTACTCAATAAATCAACCGCTACGCAGGTAAATGGAATGCTCAGCTTTTTGAAATCATGTGTGGCAGCAACCGGAAAGAAATATTTTTCTAACGTGAGCCATAGTTCCTGGCTTTCTAAAAAGCCGGAAGGCAAGCCAATACTGCCTTTGGTAAATGGCATTTCGATGGCGTATTTACCAAACTCACTTTTCTCCTCCATGGTGTAGAGGTTCATGGGAATGCTGTTGCTCAGCAAATCTTCCCAGTGAATGGAGCGGGCAATTTTTTCAATGGAATCTGCACTATAACCTGCGGCGTACAATCCGCCCACAATACTGCCCATGCTGGTGCCAGTGAGATAATTAATATTGAGGCCTGCAGAATCAATGGCTTTCAGTATGCCAATATGGGCAAGGCCTTTGGCACCACCACCACTGAGGGTAAGGCCAATGCCGTGATTTTTGTGTTGGGCAAATGAGTAGTGGGTAACGCACAACAAAGTTGTGAGCAGCAGCATGGCTTTCCGTAAGATTGGTTGCATGTATAGTTATTGGAACAAATGGGAAGTTATGCCTAATCCCGGATTTTGCGGCAGGGCTACTTCACCAAAATTGTACTCCAAACCAGTGGCCAAATCTTCTGCCAGCAGCAGCGGGCCATCTACATCTACATAGTCTACCAGCGGCATCAGGTGTACAATGGCGGCCGAGCCAATGCTGCATTCATTCATGCTGCCCACCATCACCTGCATGTTGCGGTTGCGGGCATCAGCAATCATGCGGAGGGCTGGCGTTATACCTGTGCATTTGGTGAGCTTGATATTGATGCCATGAAAATGGCCTTCGCATTGGGCCACATCTTTTTCAAATACACAAGCTTCGTCGGCAAACAGTGGGAGCGGACTTTCATTGTACAAACGCTTCATGCCTTCCCAGTCATCTTTGGCCAGCGGTTGTTCTATAAACTCCACATCCATGTCTTTAAATACATTAATTTTTTCCAAGGCTTCCTCCACGGTCCAGCCTGCGTTGGCATCAATGCGAAACTTGGCATCAGTGTGTTTGCACAGCGCTTCCATAATAGCGATGTCGTTATCTGTGCCGAGTTTTATTTTGTACACAGGCCATGGCTTCTCCTGCATTTTCTCCACCATTTTTTCAATACTGTCAATGCCAATGGTATAATCTGTGAGTGGCATTTTTGTCACTTCCTTCGTCCAGAATTTATACAGTGGCTGGCGTTTCATTTTGCCATACATATCCCATGCGGCAATATCCAGTGCACATACCAAAAAACCATTTTGCGGAAACAGGTGATGCAGGTAATGCCAGTAGCGGTCGGGCTCGGTGAAGGCGAATTTTTCGACAAACATTTTTTTCGCCGTAAGGTCCGCTATCATCTTTTCTACAGGTATGTTGTAGTATGCAATGGCTGGCGCTTCGCCAATGCCCCGGTAGCCTACATGCTCCAGTTGTACAATCAATGCCGGCTGATGTGTTTTGGTGCCTTTCGAAATGGTAAACGGATATTTAAAAGGCAGGTTCGAAGTGGTAAATTGTACTTTCATCAGTTGGTCATTATAACTTGAAGCGATAGCGTAAATTCAGTAGCGTTACTTTCCTTTTCCCGTAAGTATAATCCGGAAAGTATGGATCATGATTTTAAAATCGAGCAGCAGTGATATGTTTTCCAGGTAAATGAGATCATACTTCATTCGTTCCACCATGTCATCTACAGAAGTAGCGTAGCCAAACTGCACCATACCCCAGCTGGTAAGGCCAGGTTTTACACGGGTAATGTATTTGTAGGCCGGCTCACGGGCAGTAATTTGTTCTGCATAAAAACGGCGTTCCGGTCTTGGTCCAACGAGGCTCATTTCACCTTTCAAAATGTTCCAGAGCTGAGGCAGTTCATCGAGGCGCCACTTGCGCATGATGCGGCCCCAGCGGGTAATGCGGGGATCGAAATCGTAAGACAGTGCTGGGCCGTTGGCCTCCGCATCGGCGTACATAGAGCGGAATTTGTAAATGAAAAACGGTTTGCCTTTGTAGCCCATTCTTTCCTGCTTGTAAATGACAGGGCCGGGAGAAGAAAGTTTCACCCGCAGCGCTACAAAAAGCAATAACGGACTCAGGCCTATGCTGGCCAGCAGCGCAATGGTTACATCAAGAATGCGTTTGATGTTTTGCTGCCAGTCGGCTATCAAACCGGTGTGAATGCTCACAAACGGACCAGAGGACAGGTTGCTGGTTTTGGCCATACCAGTCAGAATGTCAATCACCTGCGGAATGATGTACACTTCTACATCTTTGCCCGCCAGTTTGTCGAGCAACGACTTGGTGAGTGAGGAATCTATTTTGCCAAAAGCCAGAATGATTTTTTCTATCTGATATTGATCGATGATTTGTTCCAGCTCATCAATATGGCCCAACAATGCCGGCGAAAAATTACTCAATGGTTTGTGGCCTTCGGGCAGTAAATAACCACGGAGTTTCCAGCCAATGGTTTTTTCCAATGGTTGCAAGTAGCTGTGGTGTTTGCGTACTTGTTCATCTGTGCCAACCAGCAATACATGAAATCCGGCTTTACCACTGCGAATCTCTTGTTTCACTTTGGTGAGCAGTAGTGCTCTACCTGCAAATACAAACACAAACTGCAACAGCAGCAAGCCAGCAAAACCTTTGTAGTAATAGGAGAGATCAAAAGGATTACGGATATCATCAATCAGGAATCCGAAAAAAATCATGAGTACACCTACAATGCTCAGCATAGCAGTATTGGTGAGCTCATTGAGCCTCGAACGTTCGTACAATGTTTTTTGATAGCTACCTGTAGCGCCAAACAACAGCAGCCAGCCAACAGGTATAAATGCCATGCCCAACCAGAAAGTTGATTCATTGGCCAAGCCTTCCACATCCAGCCGGTGAAATAGGTAGAAGCGACGTATGATGTAAAATGCTACCCAGGCCAGCAATGAGCACAACCAGTCGGACAACACATACCACGCAACTGATATGGATTTATGCGCCAGCATGCTGAACTAGCCTTCGAAAACGGTGGTGTTAGAAATGCTGTCGAGAATTTGCTGCGCCACTTCCATAGCCAGAAAGCCGTCTACTTCCGAAACCGGCGTAGCGGTGTTTTGTACAATGGCATCCCGAAAGGCTTCCAGCTCTTGTTTGATAGGATTGTTTTCTTCAATCAGAGGATTGGCAATGGCAATGGTTTTCTTTCCCTTGGGTGTTTCCAAATCGAAAGAAAAAGCGTTCTCGTCGCTGTCTTGTTTGATCTTGATGATTTCTGCTTTGCGGGCCAAAAAGTCGATGCCGATGTACGCATCTTTTTGAAACAAACGAATCTTCCGCATTTTCTTCATGCTGATGCGGCTGCTGGTAAGATTGGCCACGCAGCCGTTGTTGAACTCAATGCGTACGTTGGCAATATCCGGAGTGTCTGTCATAACAGCCACACCACTGGCGTAAATGTTTTTTACCGGACTCTTCACCAAACTCAACACAATGTCGAGGTCGTGAATCATGAGGTCTAGAATCACACTCACTTCTGTACCCCGTGGGTTGAACTGCGCCAAGCGGTGCACTTCAATAAACATGGGTTGGGTGGTATATTGTTTGGCTGCCTGGTAGGCGGGGTTGAAACGCTCCACATGGCCCACCTGCAATTTTACCTTGGCTTCTTTTACCAGTTTTACAATTTCTCTGGCTTCATCTATAGTGGCTGCCAATGGCTTTTCTACAAAAATGTGTTTTTGGCGGCGCAGGGCTTTGGTGCACAAGTCGTAGTGGAAATTGGTAGGTGCCACAATGTCAACAGCATCCACTGCATCCATCAGTGTTTCGGCATTGCTGTAGCGTTTCAAACCATACTGGCTTTCCACTGTTGCGGCCATTTCGTCGTTGGGGTCAAAAAAGCCCACCAGTTCTACACCTTCAATTTCCTTCCAGTTGTTCAAATGAAATTTGCCCAAATGTCCTACTCCAAAAACACCAACCTTTAGCATACCGCTTTATTTATGTGACGAGTGCAAAAATAGGCCTCCCGTACTTCGCCCCCAATATACGTGGGTATCTTAGGCTAGCCATGTGCGTAGCCGGCGTTTTTCGGCAGCCAGCTGTTTCTTTTCTTGTAAAATGAAGCCATTGTCTTCCAGCTTGCCAATCACTTCATCCATTTCTGCCTGGTTGTTGTACATCATTTTGCGGAAGGCATTGCTGTAATCTTTGGCACGGCTGGCTTCTATGCGTTTGCAGAGGTCGGTTTTAATGGACAGATATTCTGCCACCAATACTTTAAAGTCGGCCTCTTTTAAATCAGCCACTTTTTGGCCCGAAATAGCTTCGAAGCTGGCCAGTGCATGCTGCAGTTTTTGTGTAGGATAGGCAGCAGATTGTTCAGCATAAAAGGCATGTACATCGTTCCAGCTATTGGTGCTGCCTTTGTGAATACGGGCTATGAGCTGCTGCAAATCTGCATCCGGAATTAACTGGCCACCCACGTTGGTAAAATGGTTACGCTTGAGTTTGCCCTTCCATTGGTTGGCGGCTTTTCTAAACGTACCTGCTTCCTCCACCGCGGCAATCATTTGGCCAATGCCATACAATCGGATCATTTGGCGGTATTGCTGCCACGCTTGCACAGCTTTTAGCACCACTACTTTTCGTTTGCTGTTTTCGAGGCCGGTAGCTTCAATGCTTAAAGAAGCAAGGATGCTGTCATTATTACGAAGCAGTTGGGCACCTTTTCGTTGCTGTTGTTTGTCATCGGCAGTGGTGCCTTTTTGGGCATACCAGGCTGCACCTGTCCATTTTTCCAGCAATGCCATGGCCGTAAACATCTCATTGATGGTATCTGGCGCCAGGTAATCGAACTCGAGGTGTTGCGTTTTATCGATGCGTTTGTCGCGGTCTACATATTTCCAGGCGTTGCGGGCCAGTGCATACATGTTGTGCATGAACCAATACGCTGGCATAATCTGCAAGCTATCGGTAGCCGTGTTTTGGCTCACCAGCGAAAAGGGCAGGGGAATGTCGAGCTCATGCAGGTAATCGCCTTTCGCAATCATGGTGAAGCTGGCAAAGCGGCTGTTGTGTTTGAGGCTTACTGCAAGGCCCGGCCAAAAACCACGACCGGCCTGCAATTCGCCATCCGGGCTACGGCTGTTGTGGTTGCTGCCGATGGTAGCACCGGCAGCCATATTGCTTTGGCCCATAATGAGGGCAGCACACAAAAAGCTGTTGTTGTGGTGCTGCTCATGTGCCGGAAAAATGAGGGAGTTTAGCACTTCGCAGCAGCTGATGGTAGAGTTGGGGCCCAAAAAAGAGTTCGATCAATCGGGCACCATACTTGAGTTGCGAATGATTGGAGAGTACAAAGCGAACGGCTTTTACACCATAAAAAATACGGCAGCCAAAACCGATAATGCCATTCACCAGTTCGCAGCCTTCGCCTACTTGTGAGGCGGCATTTTCCTGCGAATTGATGGTGAGGTTTTTGAGCTTGTTGGCGCCTTTGAGGTAAGCGTCGCTGCCAATCCACACATCTTTGATGATGGCGCAGTTTTTAATAACGGTGCGGTCGCCAATTTTGCCGTAGTAGCCCCGTTTGGTATCGAAGCGTTTTTCTGTAAACTCCTGAAACTTTTGCAACAGCGGTTGGTCATCGCGGTACTTGCTCCACATCCACGCATCGCCCGCTTGCATGCCATTAAACGGTAGCACTTTCCGGCCGGCATTTTCATTGCAGAGCTCTACCCAAATGCGTACAGATTCCCTTTCGCCATCTTTGAGCACCCCGTTGCCAAACTTGGCATGTGGCGTGGTCATCAGTTCGTTTACGTTTACAATAATCACCTCGCTGCCTACAATGTAGTGGCTCAGGTAGTTCACGTTATCTACCACCACATTGTCGCCAAAATCGCAGCTGATGATGGTGCTGTTGTATAGGCCTACAGCAATTTTGAGCTGGCTGTATTCCAGAAAATAAGGTTCCAGTTTGCCAATGCGCACCAGCCCGTAGAACTTACAGTTTTTTACCAGTTCGGGGTTGAAAGCATCACTCACCAAAAAGTTGTTCCAGTTGTCGCAGGTATTGCGGTTGCGTACCAGTACTTCTATTTCGTAGGCGGTAAGCTGGCGATAATTAATGCCGCTGCGGTTTTGCAAATTGCGCAGGTAATATTCATCCTGTCCTTCGGGCAAATAGGCAGGTTCGATAAACTGGTAGCCCAATTGCTCCAATGGAATTTTACGGATATTATTCATGGGGTCAAATCAATTAGATGCGTTTTGCCGACTGTTTTGGGGCCATTCGGAAAGGCGACGAAGGTAGTTGATTAATTTTTTTAGAAATCAAAGTGTATTGAACATCAGTTCATAACTTAGGCATATGTAGTTGTGCTGTTGATGATTCAATAACATTACCGAACGATACAGGTATCTTAATTCAAACTAACCATGCTCATTCAATTTTTACCATGAAAAAACTGCTGACTGCCACACTGCTGCTGTGTGCCTTTGCCTCTTGCGGCCCTGCTACCCAAATAGAAAAAAGCTGGCTCGATCCTGTACAAACCACCCGGTTCAATAACTTCAAAAAAGTACTCGTGGTGGTTTTTGCACAAAGCGAAACATCCCGTAGAGTGGCCGAGGAAATGCTGGCAAAAGAACTGGGGCCAAGTGCTGTGGCTTCTTACAATTACAGCAGCATTAGCAGCAAGGCCGGTGATGCCGATGCCATTGCCGATGCCTTGAAGAAAGACGGCTTCGACGGCGCCATTGTTACCCGTTTGATTGATAAGGAAAAGGAAACCACCTATGTGCCCGGCAGAGTAAGCTATCCGTTTTATGGTGGCTTCAGAGGTTATTACAGGTTTGGCTATGGTGCATATGTTGAGCCCGGCTATTACATCGAAGACAAAATTTACTACGTTGAAACCAATGCTTATGATTTGTTGGCTGAAAAGTTGTTGTGGAGTGGAGTAACCCGAACCACAAACCCCGGCCAGTTGAATAAAGTACTGCAAGGTTTTGCAACTGTTGTAGTAGACCAAATGAAAAAGGACGGATTTATTAAGCCATAATTGACAGTACCAATAGCAATGCCCACAGTACGTATGTTTGCGTGGCTGTGGGCTTCTTATTTGTATAACCCCGCAACTAAAATGCATGAACCGGATTGTCTTTTTTATTGGAATGATGGGTGCCGGTAAAACGGTGTGGGGCAAGCTGCTGGCAGAAACCATGTCGCTCAGGTTTGTGGATTTGGATGATGAAATAGTTGCTGCTGCCGGGCAATCTATA
Organism: Phnomibacter ginsenosidimutans; assembly: GCF_009740285.1. GTDB lineage: Bacteria > Bacteroidota > Bacteroidia > Chitinophagales > Chitinophagaceae > Phnomibacter > Phnomibacter ginsenosidimutans. Next base: position 2,296,247 of record NZ_CP046566.1, on the reverse strand, counting down.
CCGGCCATCTTTGAGCAATATGGTGAGGATTATTTTCGGGAATTGGAAGCCCGGCAATTGCGGCTCATTGGTCAGCAAAACAATGTGTTGCTCTCATGTGGTGGCGGTACGCCTTGTTTTTTCGACAATATGGAATGGATGAAGCTGCATGGGGTAGTGCTATGGTTGAATCCGCCGGCTACTGAAATTGCGGAGCGTATCTGGCGGGTAAAACACAAACGTCCCTTGATCGCCAACGCTGCTTCAAAAGAGGAAGCACTGCACATTGTAGAAACCCTGATTGCCAAACGGCAAAGCTGGTATGCGCAGGCCGATTTGGAGGTAACGGATTTAGTACTCGACCTGCCAGCATTAGCAGCCAGCATTTCAACTATATTTCAACAAAAAGAAACTGCGACGAAATGATAACGAAGACTGTTTTTTGGGGATCGGTATTGGCTGCCTTAGCGGTGGCATTTGGTGCTTTTGGTGCGCATGTACTCAAGCAACGTTTAGAGCCATCTCAGATAGCCACTTTTCAAACGGGTGTGCAATACCATATGTATCATGCCCTTGCACTGATTGTGGCGGGCATTTACAACCGCATGAAACCCAATAAGCGAATCGACAATGCTATCATTGCCTTTTACCTTGGCATTGGGTTGTTTTCGGGTTCATTATACATCATGACTTTGAGCCACATCACCCGTATGAACCTAAGCTGGTTAGGGGCTATTACACCAGTTGGTGGTATTGCTTTTATTGTTGGTTGGCTGCAAATAGCATGGGCGTCGGCCCTCAAAAAATAAAACCTGACCCAAAGGCCAGGTTTTATTCAAACATAAAAACAAGCATCAATCATTTTTCAAAATTAGTACCGGCACAGTAGCCTGCCGTACAAAGTCGCCGGTATGCTGGTGCATGAATAACGACTCCAGAAAAGAATGGCTTTTGGGCGTCACAATCAGCATATCCAGTTCATTGTCCGCCGCATAGTTAAGAATGCTTTCTTCGATATAGCCACTGTGCAAAAACTGAAACTTGGGTTTGATTTCTTCAAACATGGTTTCCAGCAACAGGCCTTCTTCCATTACCGATGGCTCAAACTCGGCGTAGTCGGGGTCTACATGCAGTATTTCCAAATCGGCATTCCATTGGCGGATTACTTCCAGTATTTTTTTTGCCGGTGTTGATTTCACCACCTGCTTAAAATCGCTGGCAAAGCCAACTTTGAAGACCTTGCGGAAGGCAAAGTTTTGGGGAATAACCAGCACCGGACATTTGGATTCGGTAATGACACTTTGCGTGGTGGAACCCAAAAAGAAGCGTTCAACACTGCCGGCGCCATGGGTGCCCATTACAATACAGTACACTTGGTCGGGTTTGCAACTGTGCACCAGTTCATACACCGGGCTGCCCACTTTTACATCGGTGTGAATAATGGCCTGGCCTTGTGTGGTTTGTTCCAAGGCCTTTACCAAATCGTCCATTTTTTCTTTGGCTTCGGCTACTAGTGATTCGTATTCACCCACGGGCATTGGCACATCGCCATATACTACAGGCAATTGCACTACATGAGTGATTATCAAAGTCTTATTAAGGGCTGCTGCAAGTTGTGCTGCATATTGAACAGCGTTTATTGATACGTCGGAAAAATCGACCGGGGCGATAATCTTGTTCATAACAAAGGGTTGAAATGATTGGTATTTCTTGCTGTCATAAAGTTACTGACCCCGCTTAATTCGAGCCATGACCAATATCAGTTCAATCAGTTTTTCGGTTTAATCTGAACAATATAACAGCTATAGTATGGCACGTCACTAATTTCGCAACAGGCAGTATGCAGAAAGATTTTTTGGTGAATTAGTTGTTCATAACGCTTTAGATGCCTACTTTTGCGGCCCCAAAAAGTTCTTTGTCATCCGTCTGTAGTCCAAGCTTCGGCGGATCTTGAATTTGGGAGTATCGGCAATAACGCTGATACGCTATCACCAAAAACGTTTTTAGAATGGCTAAAGAAATCACCGGCTATGTGAAGCTCCAGTGTAAAGGAGGACAAGCCAACCCTGCGCCGCCAATCGGCCCGGCCCTTGGTTCAAAGGGTCTGAACATCATGGAATTTTGTAAGCAATTCAACGCCCGTACCCAAGATAAAATGGGTAAGGTTCTGCCTGTGTTGATTACTGTTTACAACGACAAATCTTTTGATTTTGTAATTAAAACTGCACCCGCTGCAATTCAGCTGATGGAAGCTGCCAAGATTCAGAAAGGATCTAAGGAAAGCAACCGTGCCAAAGTGGGTAAAGTAACCTGGGAACAAGTTGAGGCGATTGCCAAAGACAAAATGCCTGACCTGAACTGCTTCACTATCGAAAGCGCCATGAAAATGGTAGCCGGTACTGCCCGCAGCATGGGTTTGAATGTGGAAGGTAAAGCTCCTTGGGAAAATTAATTTTTATCAACCTCAAAAGATTGAATCATGAAATTGACTAAGAAAAGAAAAGTGGCTGAAGCCAAGGTTGATAAAAACAAGATTTACAGCCTGAGCGAAGCTGCTTCACTCGTAAAAGAAATCAACTGCACCAAGTTCGACAGCTCTGTTGACCTGCACGTTCGTTTGGGTGTAGATCCTAAGAAAGCCGATCAGGCTATCCGTGGTACTGTAAGCCTGCCTCATGGTACTGGTAAAACCAAGCGTGTACTGGTGCTTTGCACTCCCGATAAGGAAGCTGAAGCCAAAGGCGCTGGTGCTGACCACGTAGGTTTGGACGAATTCATTCAGAAAATTGAAGGTGGCTGGACTGATATCGACGTTATCGTGGCTACGCCTGCAGTAATGCCTAAAATTGGTAAGCTGGGTAAAATTCTCGGTCCACGTAACCTGATGCCAAACCCCAAGACCGGTACTGTAACCAACGATGTAGCTGGTGCTGTAAACGATCCGAAAGGTGGTAAAATCGCCTTCAAGGTGGACAAAGCAGGTATCATTCACGCCTCTATCGGTCGTGTGTCTTTCTCTCCTGAAAAGATTGCAGAAAACACCAACGAACTGATTAACGCCCTCATCAAGTTGAAGCCTTCTACTGCCAAAGGAACCTACCTGAAAGGCATTAGCCTGGCCAGCTCTATGAGCCCCGGCATTTCTGTTGATACTAAAACGTTCATTCACTAAGGCCCCTCCGAACCTTCTCCGCTAAGGCGGAAGGCCAAAGAGGAGTGTTGATACAGTAACACTCAAAACGAATTGAAATGACTAAAGAACAAAAGAACGACGTAATTGAGGTGCTGAAAGACAAGTTCTCTCAGTACAACAACTTCTACGTAACCAATACAGAAAGCCTGACTGTTGCCCAGGTTAGCCAGCTGCGTCGCGTATGCTTCGACAAGCAGGTAGAAATGAAGGTGGCAAAAAACACCCTGATTAAGAAAGCCCTCGAATCACTGGATGCTGAAAAGTATGCCGGTGTGTACGAAGCGCTGAACAACGTAACTGCCCTGATGTTCTCTGAGAACCCTAAGGAGCCAGCCGTTATCATCAGCTCTTTCCGCTCAGCTTCTAAAGGCGAAAAGCCCGTATTGAAAGCTGCTTTCATCAACGGTGATATTTATGTAGGCGACAACCAACTGGCTGCCCTCACCAAGATCAAGACGAAGAATGAATTGATTGGTGAAGTAATCGGTCTGTTGCAAAGCCCGGCCAAGCGTGTACTCAGCGCATTGCTCAACAAAGACGAAGCCAACGGCGCTGCTGCTGCCGAAGAAGCTCCTGCTGCTGTTGAAGCTGCTGCTCCTGAAGTTGCACCTGAGGCTCCTGCTGCTGAAGCTGCTCCCGAAGCACCAGCTGCTGAGTAATTCTCCCAGACTGTTTTTCCACATAGGAAACGCAATAAGCCATGCCCCCGGCTATAAGAGGGTACAACAATTTTTTTAAAACCTCCGCCGGACCATTACGGAATGAAGGCGGAAAAAATTAGAAACCATGGCAGATTTGAAAGCATTTGCAGAACAACTGGTTAACCTGACTGTAAAAGAGGTTAACGAACTGGCCCAAATTTTGAAAGACGAATACGGTATCGAGCCAGCTGCTGCTGCAGTTGTTGTTGCTGCTGACGGTGGTGGCGCTGCTGCTGCTGCAGAAGAAAAGACTTCTTTCGACGTTATCCTGAAAAGCGCTGGCGCTAGCAAGTTGAACGTTGTGAAAGTAGTAAAAGACCTGACTGGCTTGGGTCTGAAAGAAGCGAAGGACCTGGTTGACGGTGCTCCTAAAGCTGTAAAAGAAGGTGTTGACAAGGCTACTGCCGAAGACATCGCTGCTAAGCTGAAAGAAGCTGGTGCAGAAGTTGAAATCGCTTAATTCATTGATCGAATTTCAATATGAAAAGCCCTGCCACTTGGCGGGGCTTTTCTTTTGTTTCTATACTGCTCAGCTACTCATGTTATAACCAGCAGTAATGTGTGTGCGTTGTATCCACATTTCGTTGTCGAAACACTCTTTTTTGAGCTTTGCTTTCATTTTTTTCGGCTATTTTAGAGCTCGAAAAGCCTTGCAAAGCATGTATTTGAGCGTTGATACAGCAGGGCCAACAAGCATCAAGCAATCCTTAAGCCTATCCCTAGATGAAGCAAAAAAACACCCTGTTTTTTAGTTGCCGTATTGTGTTGTTGTTCATGCTACTCTGCATGAATATGCAATATGTGGCAGCACAAACACACCTTCCCCGAAATGTAAATGTGAATGCCAATTGTGGCGGCTTTTACGAATACCTGCCCACAGGTTATGCAGCCAGTACGCAAAAGTTTCCCTTGCTGATTAGTTTTCATGGAGCAGGCAGTTATGGCAATGGCACCACTGAACTGAATGAAGTGCTGCGGGAAAATGCTGCGTATTACATCAACAACAATCAGTTTCCTTCCAGCTTTACAGTGAATGGCCAAACCAGTTCATTCATCGTTATCAGTCCTCAGTGGAAAGACTATGCTTCTGTGAGTGATATCAATAGCCTTATCAATTATTTATTGGCACAGCCCTATAAAATTGATGCCGGCCGCATATACCTGATGGGCTACAGCATGGGCGGCGATCAAATTATTAAGTACGCTACCAACAGTAGTACCAATGCCAACCGCATAGCCGGTATGGTTACGATTGCGCCTTACATCAATCCATACACCGATGCTGGTGCCAATAACATCGCCAATACAGCCTTGCCATTTTGGGGATTGCATAGTAATGCCGATCAGTCATCGCCGGTGTCGTGGTCTGTAAGTTTGGTCAACAAAATCAATAGTTACAATCCATCCATCCCTGCTATTCTTACCCGCTTTGATGGCGTAACGCATGTGAACAGTGGTTTGTATGCCAGCAATCCCAACTATAGGGTAGGTGGCTACAATATATATGAATGGATGTTGCGTTACCGGCGCAATTACCCGCCCGATGCCAACGCTGGTGCCGATCAGGCTATCAGCTTGCCTGTTACCTCAGTTTCGCTCAATGCCAGCGGATCTACCGACCCGGAAGGCAGTACGCTGACTTACAATTGGCAAAAGTTGAATGGTCCGGGTAGTCAAACCATTACAACACCCAATGCAGTAAGTACAAGCGTAAATGGTTTTGTTGCCGGCACTTACAATTTCATGCTTACGGTAACCGATGCGGCTGGTTTGTTTGATAGAGACACAGTAAGGATAGTGGTGACGAATCCCAATCCTAATCAGCTGCCGCAAGCCAATGCAGGAGCAGATGACAGCATTGAATATCCGGCCAGTACTTACACATTAAACGGTACCAATTCAAGTGATAATGATGGGGTGGTTGTGTCTTATCAATGGGCGAAAATTGCAGGGCCCACTTCATTTGCCATAAGCGGTGCTACTACAGCTACGCCTCAATTGAGTTTGCTACGCAAAGGCATTTATGAAATGGAACTTACTGTAACTGATAATGAGGGTGGCGTAAGCAAAGACCGGGTATTGATTACCGTTGTAAACCTGAATCCAAACCTTGCTCCGGTAGCCAATGCCGGTGCTGATCAGGTGTTGACATTGCCCACCAATACTACTACGCTCAATGGAAGTGGCTCAACGGATGCAGATGGTAGCATTGTGCAGTACCAATGGCGCCAAATAGAAGGTCCTGCAGCAAGCCAGCATTGCCAACGCAGGAAATGTTCAAACCGGCATCAGCAATTTGATGCAGGGTAGTTATCGCTTTGAATTGAAGGTAACAGACGACAGTGCCGCTGTGGCATTGGATACGATTCGGGTAATGGTAAATGCGCCACCGCCGGTTATCACCAAGCAGATAAAAGTGAATTTGTTTGGCGGTTCAAACCCACAAACCACAGAAGGTTGGAACAACTGGAATGTTGGCGGATCAAAAGTGAGCAACCGACTTTCCGGAGCCTTGAATTACGCAGACGGTACCGTCAGCACAGTTACTGCCAACCTTTCTTATAGTGAAGCCGTGTCGGATAATGGTGCAAGTTTTGGTGGTACTATGTGTCCACCAGCAGTGCTCCGTTATACCAGCTATGCTACCATTTCACGTACTCTTACCATTAATGGTTTGGTGGCTGGCAAAACCTATTCACTTGAATTCTACGCCAGTAGAAACAATACAGGCAACAGTACCCGCTTTACCATCAACGGAGTTAGCCAAACCGTGGTGACGGATAATAACAAAACCAACAAAGTTGTTTTCAATAATCTTACAACTTCCACCGGTAGTATTGTTGTAACTGTGGCCAGGGTAAATACCTACAGTTACCTCAATGGATTTATGCTCACAGAAACAACAGCTGTAACAGGCAATGTTGCGCCTGTGGCGAATGCTGGTGCAGATGTCAATATTGCATTACCCAATAATGTTGTGAACTTAAATGCGTCGGCATCATACGATCAGGATGGTTCTATTGTGGCTTTTGCATGGTCTAAAATTTCAGGACCAGCATCATTAACTATCAGCAATCCAAACATCGTGAATCCTGTAATCAGTAATCTTGAAGCAGGCACTTACGAAATGCAGTTGATGGTAACTGACAACAGCGGTGCTGCAGCTTTAGATACTGTTGTGGTGAATGTATTTCCGCCGGATCCGTTGGCCCCAGTGGCCAATGCCGGCGTGGATACAACCCTGCGCTTACCCTTGGATGTATTTACATTGAACGGAACTGCTTCCGCAGATATTGATGGTAGTATTGTGAGTTATCATTGGGAGCAATTTGATGGTCCTGCTGGTAGTTTCCTGGTCAATGCGAATCAGGCCATTGCCACGGTAGAAAATCCACAAACCGGCAGGTACGGATTTGAACTCACCGTAACGGATAATGATGGACTTATCGGTAAGGATTCTGTGTATGTGTTGATTGGTGACAATCCATTTGCACCGCCATCTATTATTGACTCCTTGAATTGCGGTAAACAGCTTCGCTTTGTGGTGATGGGCTCTAGCACGGCAATGGGTACCGGTGCCAGTGTGCCCGATAGTAACTGGGTGAGCAAATTCAGAAAATACGTTCGCAGTTTTAATCCTGCAAATGAGGTGATCAATATTGCTACCTCAAGTCGTACTACCTATCATTTACTCAACCCTCATGGGTTTGTACCGCCCGAAGGAAGACCCGTACCGGATACATTGCGCAATATCACCAAGGCATTGACATACAATCCCGACATCATCATTATCAATTTACCTAGCAATGATGTGGCATTGAACTACACTTTGGCAGAACAACAAGCGAATTACGAAAGAACACTTGCATTGACGGATGCAGCCGGCATTACAGTTTGGGTAACCACTACACAACCCCGAACAGCGTTAAATACTACTCAACGCAATAACCTGATGCTGATGCGAGACTGGACTTATCAGCGGTTTGGAAACAAAGCCATTGACTTTTGGACAACTCTTGCAAATGATGACGGAACCATTGTAGACGCTTACAATGTTGATGGGGTGCATGTAAATGACATGGGCCATCACTTGTTGTATACCAGAGTAGTAGGTAAACGAATTCTGGATGATGCTTGTACTGTTGCAAACTTGTTACCTGTTGTAAATGCTGGTCAGGATCAATCCATTACCATACCTGAAAATACTGTGTTGCTATCGGGTACTGCCATCGATAATGACGGTTCCATAACTGCTGTGCAATGGCGACAGTTAGCTGGGCCATCAAATGCTGTTATAGTATCAGCCAACACATTGCAAACAACAGTTTCAGGATTGCATATTGGCAGTTATCAGTTTGAATTGATGGCAACAGATAATGTAGGCGGAGTGAGCAGAGATAGTGTATTGGTGCTGGTGAAACGAGGACCAAACGAACCTCCCACCGCCAATGCCGGAAATGATACAACACTTGTATTACCTGCCAACAGCCTGACATTGCATGGTGTTGGAAACGACACCGATGGTGTAATTACTAATTATGCATGGCGTCAGGTAGCGGGACCTGCTACTGCTTTTTTCAATAACAATACGCTTGCTTCTCCAATAGTTTCCGGATTGATAGAAGGTAGTTATTTGTTTGAGTTGACTGTAACGGATGACTCTGCAGCTACAGCTACAGATATTGTAGCTGTGCAGGTAAATCCAAGGCCCAATACAAGCTCCAGTGGTAGATGCCGGAAATAATACCAGCATTACTTTGCCCACCAATAGTGTTGTATTGAATGGTTCAGTTGTTGACGCTGAAAGTAATTTACAAAGTATTTTGTGGACACAACAAGCAGGACCAACTGCTGCAACGATTGTTTCTGCAAGCACTAATAGCACAGCCGTGAACAACCTCGTTGAAGGAAGTTATTTGTTCCGGTTAACAGCCGTTGATGACCGTGGCGCAACCGGAACCGATTCAATTTGGATTACAGTAAATGCACAGCCCACTACCACAACAAGGCAGATTAAAATAAACCTGTTTGGTGGAACGAACCCTCAAACCACAGAAGGCTGGAACAACTGGAATGTTGGTGGTTCCAAAATTACGAACCGTTCTTCTGCAGCTTTCAATTACGCAGATGGTGCTGTGAGCACGGTATCTGCCACACTCTCTTACAGTGAAGCAGTTTCTGACAACGGTGCAAGTTTTGGTGGTACTATGTGTCCTCCGGCAGTGCTGAGGTATACCAGTTATGCTACTAGCAACAGAACGCTCACCTTGAATGGTTTGAGTGCCGTTAAAACTTACAATATCGAATTGTATGCCAGCCGAAGCAATACAGGTAATAGCACCAGGTTTACTATTAATGGAGTAGCACAAACCGTAGTGACGGATAACAACAAAACCAATGCAGTTTCCTTTACCAATTTATCCGCAACCAATGGGTCAATTGCCATTGCCATTGCCAGGGTAAATACCTACAACTACATTAATGGATTGACGATAACGGAAGTAAGTCCTTCTACAGCCACACAAGCCACGCCTGTGCAAAACACACTACCTGTGGTTAGAGATGTGGAAGTGACTACCTCTACATCGACAAGCGTTGGTGCTAAAGGGTTAACGGTATATCCAAACCCTATGCATGGCAATACTACACTCCTCAGTTGGACAAACCCTTACAGAGGAAAAGTGACGCTGAAATTGTTAGATGCCCGTGGGCTGCAGGTACAAATGCAGGTATTGGAAAAATGGCAAACCACGTTGCAGTATAATCTGAATACAATTGCTTTGCCTGCTGGAAACTACTGGTTGGTGCTCGAAGCAAATGGCGTAATTGTTCAACGACAATTGATGAAAACTTTCAGGTAAATCATACTCCAATTTTTCAAAGCGGCTTAAAAAACGAATAGTTTTTTAAGCCGCTTTGTTTTTTGGTTGTATTTTACAGAAATAAGCCCCTACAACAAAACATCACACCCAATCATGAAGCCCGGTTTTCAGTCATCATCATCGTTGCGATACGCAGGCATGTTTTTGTTGCTTTTCTTATTGCTAATCTTGAGTTTCCCTGGCAATAGAAGTGAAAATGATGATGGCTATTTTTATGCCTACGCCATTCGGACCTATGATTATGCACAATTGTGGCTGCCCCGATACCTGATATTCTTACCTTTTTTTAAAGCCTTATTGAATATTGTACAATGGATAAATCCTCAAGCAGATGCTTACCAATTGATGTGTGTGTGCAGTAGCGTGGCATCTATTGCCAGTGTTTTATTGTTGTATCGGTTACTACGCCAACATTTCAATACAAGTCATATTGTAGCATTTTGCAGTGCCGCTTTTTTGTTATTGAGTTACGGCTATTGGCGCTATGCAGTTGAAGCGGAAGTATATGGCATAGCCTTGTTGCTTTGTTTATTATCGGTTTATGCTGCCTGTGCAAGTATTACCAATGCGCAGCAAGGAAAGTACCTTGCATTAACAGCCTTGTTGTGTGGGGTAACTGTGATGTGGTATAAGCCTGCGGGGGTTGTTACATGCATTGCTATTCCGCTGTATATGATCGTGCTGCGAACTTCCGTTTTGAAAATTTGCTCATGGGCTGCAATGGTTGTTTTGCTGGTAGTATCTGGTTATGCAATGGCTTTTTACGCAAGTGAAGTTGATACAACTTTTTGGACGTATTGTAATAGTGGCATCCAAATGGCGGGAGGGCACCCGTTGAATGCAGTGCCAGTCGTTGCATCCAATGTGGTGAGTTTGAATTATATCTACGCATTCCCGGCGGTGGTGAGCTTAATAGAACAATGGTTTCCTGGAAAACTATTGGTAGAAGAAGTATTTGCTGCACAACATCATACATCGTTGGCCATACTTGCTGTTTGTACAGCTGTATTGTTCATTATGCTGGCATTGTTTGCGCTATGGAAAATTCGCAGCAGCATTTTCTTTCAGGGCTTTTGGAAAAATCCGTTTGTATTGTGGTTGGTCGTTTACAGCGCCGCATTGCTCATTGTGGATCCCGGCTCTCCCGAACCGTGGCTCATGATTCAACCTGCTTTATTTGCTGTGTTGGGTATCTATTTCTTTCCATTGATTGTTTTGCATGCCAGCAAACGACTCTTGTATGTGTTGGTGTTTGTTTTGTGCCTGCACAATATTGTTGGTGGCTATCTTTTTATTCAAAAAGAAGATGAAGATTACACCCGTTTTCAATCGGCTTGGCTGATAAAAAATGCCACGGCAAATGACATGGTTATTTCTTTGGGCAGTGCCAGTGCAGTTCGCTATTTGTTGTACTATGGTGCAGCAAAAGTTTTTACAGGTGAGCAACAATTTCAGCAAGCCATGCTGGCTGCTAAGCAAGTGCATCAGCATGGCGGTAAAATTTATTTGACCGATGATTTTGTACACCCTTCACTAACTGTGCAGCGTAGAAATGCAGCAGCATTTGCACAGGTGCAAAGCATGCTGCAGCAGCAACAAGCCAATATTCATTTATTGCATCCGCAAGATAATACAGCTGCAGCCGTGTATCAATGGACGCCGCAGTAAGGCTTACATATTTGCTTTCAACACTTTGATGAATTGCTGCATTTCTTCCATGGTGCCAATGGAAGTGCGACGCCAGCTGCTGCCATTTTCATACGTACGTACACCCATGATATTGGCTTGTGTCATCACCTGTGCCAAGTCGCCTTTGAAAGCAGCACTGTCGTAATAAATAAAGCTGGTGTAAGAGGGAATCACTTTCAAGCCCAGTTGGTTCATTTCTTTGGTAACGTAGTTGCGCACCGCTTCATTTTTCTGGCGGGTTTGTTGCATAAATGCAAGGTCGTCCATGGCGGCTAATGCACCAGCAAGGCTTACCGCACTTGGTCCGGCATTGGCCCAAGGCTGATACGCAGCCAGTTTTTTAATGGTATCAGGATGTGCCAGCACAAAACCCACACGGGCTCCGGCCATACCATGTATTTTGCTGAATGTTTTAGCTACCACCAGATTTTTATTGTTGGCCACCATCGGCGCCAAGCTGGTGGTGCCTGCATATTCCGTATATGCTTCATCGAGTAGCAACAGGCATTTTGCCGTTACTTTTTCTGCGAAGGATTGCATCTCGCTATCGGCCACAATGGTACCAGTTGGGTTGTGTGGATTCACCACATATACCATACTGGTTTGTGCATCCATGGCTTTCAACATGGCATCGAGGTCGTGCACTTTATCCTGCGTCAGAGGTACTTTTTTAATGCTCAACCCAAACAACTCAGCAGCGCCGAACCACAACCGAAAAGTTGGATCGCCACTCACTGCATTGCTGCCTTTTTTCTCTGCCGCCAGTGCTGCCGTATTGCCCAGCAATTCGCTGCTGCCAGCACCCAACAGTACATGGTCTTTGGTAAGGTTGTATGCTTTGGCAATGCGTTCCCGCAATTGCGTGGCAAGTTCCGATGGATAGCGATTACTGTTGATGACTGCATCCATCATGGCTTTGCGGGCCATGGGGCCGGGGCCGTACGGATTTTCATTTTGACCAATGCGGATTATTTGACCGTCTGGTGCTGCTTCCCAAATATCATCGTTGAAATTGTATTGTCTTGCCAACAGACCATTGCCAATGGTAAAACCAGAAAGCAACAGTCCGCTTTTTTTGAGCCAGTTGCGGCGGTCAAATGATTGCATAGCAGTAATGGATTGATAGAATGGGTAAGATACAGCATTTACCTATTCATCAACGACCGCGTTTGCCCAGTTCTATTACTTCCAGTTGTTCAATTTTTTGTCCGTTAATCGCAAAGCGAACAATGGTGCGAACCTGATGCCAGCCATGCCTTCCGGCAGCTCCGGGGTTAATGTGCAGGCAATCGATGGATGGATCGTATTGCACTTTTAAAATGTGCGAATGCCCGCTGATGAAGAGTTGGGCGCCGCTTTGTTGCAACCAGTTTTTTACACCCGGTGCATACCTGCCGGGGTAGCCGCCAATGTGCTGCATGCAAACGGTTACCTGTTCTACTGTAAAGCAAATTCTTTCAGGAAATTGATAGCGGATAAACGCAGGATCCACATTGCCGTACACACCTTTCACGGGTTTGTATTGCTGCAAAGTTGGAATGATGTCTGGCTCACCAAAATCGCCGGCATGCCAAATTTCATCGCATTGGGCAAAATGTGTCAGCACCTGCTCATCGAGCCAGCCATGTGTATCAGAAAGTAAACCGATGCGGGTCATGGAGTCAACAGTTTGTCTTGATGTAATTGATGAAACAACACCAGCACACCCGGCACTTGCGCTGGTTCTTGGCTATACGAAGCCAATGTGAAATACCGAATGGCCCCTACTTCGGCGGAGGGCTGCCAGTTGGCGGGAGTGGAACACAGGTAACAATCTTGCTCCATTTGCAAATCGTTTTCGCCATAAGCTTTTGCTGTAATGTGCATGTAAAAATGCAACGCATCATCCGGCAGGTTCACTTGCAATTCTTCCGCTATTTCTCTTTGCAAAGCCTGCACGGCTGTTTCGCCTGCATCTACTTTGCCGCCGGGCAGGTACCAGGCCTGCTTGCTGTTGCTGTAGGCCAGCAGCAATTGGTTGTGCTGCAATACCACCAAACCTACTGTGTGTAGCTTTTGCATGCAGCGAATGTAGCAGCATTGTACATTTGATGAAACGATTGCCGGAAGCCATGCCGTATCACCGCAATTTTACCTATCACATTGATAAGCGCCGCTGGAAGTATCATTTCCTGATGGTGGCGCTGTGCGAAAACAGGCAACGCTGATTTTTTTGTACATGCATGATTGCATTTTCCTTTCATTCAACAATCTTGTTGAACAGTTGTCTATTCATTTAAATCCATTGTTGCATGCCTCATTATTATTCTCAAGGACAGGTGCCGCACAAACGGCATACGCAGTTTCGCAAGCCCGATGGCGGGTTGTACAGCGAACAGCTGTTTAGCACCGAAGGTTTTTCCAACGACTATTCGTTGTTGTATCATATTCATCCGCCTACAGTCATCATTGGCAATGATACGCCAGTAGATGTACGGCCAAAAGTGGCGGAAGAACGCATGCTGAAGCATCGTTGTTTCGAAGGCTTTAACCTGAAGCCCGTACAGGATTATTTGCAAAGCAGAGTTCCGGTACTGGTGAACAACGATTGCCACATCAGTCTGGCTGCACCCATGCAAAGCATGACGGATTCCTTCTTTAAAAACGCCGATGCCGATGAAATCATTTTCATACATGAAGGCACGGGTATCTTACATACACAATATGGCCAATTGTCATTTGCCTACGGCGATTATCTGGTGATACCACGGGGTTGTATTTATCAAATTCATTTTGATACACCCGATAACCGCTTGTTTATTGTAGAATCTTTCAGTCCGGTGGTACCGCCTAAGCGATACCTGAGTAAATACGGCCAGTTGCTGGAGCACAGCCCGTATTGCGAACGGGATATTCGTACCCCACAACTGGTACAACCCATTGATGCCAGCGGCGACTTTTTGATTCACACCAAAAAGAAGGGGATGATGTACGGCATTCATTATGGCCATCATCCTTTTGATGTAGTAGGATGGGATGGATGTTGCTATCCTTTTGCACTGAGTATTCACGATTTTGAACCCATTACCGGAAGGGTGCATCAGCCGCCACCAGTGCACCAAACTTTTGATGCCCACAACTTTGTGATTTGCTCCTTCGTGCCCCGTTTGTACGATTACCATCCACAAGCCATCCCGGCGCCATACAACCATAGCAACATTGATAGCGATGAAGTGCTGTACTATGTGGACGGCGATTTCATGAGCCGCAAAAACGTGACACGGGGCATGATTACCCTGCATCCGGCAGGCATTCCACACGGGCCGCACCCTGGCGCAGTCGAAAAATCGATCGGTAAAAAAGACACCCAGGAACTGGCGGTGATGGTGGATACTTTCCATCCATTGCAACTCACGGAGGCTGCGTTGGCATTGGAAAACGATGGCTATGTGATGAGCTGGGCAGAATAATTCCTTATAATTTTTTATTGAATGTTAAGAGCCGGTTAAGTCCGGCTTTTTTGTGGGTTATCTTTTAATTAAACGTTTGTTTGAATTTAAACAAGTGTTTAATATTGCATCGTAATTCAATCGTATGGAGCACAACGATAAGCAGGTACACATCATTGAAACGGCGGAGAAACTCTTTGCTCTGCATGGTTTTGCCGGCACGTCTATCCGTGATATTTCCCGGGAGGCAGGCATCAACATTGCCATGGTGTCGTATTATTTTGGTAGCAAGGAAAAGTTGATGGAAGCCATTTTCCACCACCGCATTACCCATGCCTGGATAGCTGCGGAGGAAATGGCCGACAACAACATACTGCAGCCATGGCAAAAAGTGGAGGAGTTGATTCACTCTTTTGTGGAAGGCATGTCGAACAAATCCTATTTCCACAGCCTCATTTTGCGCCAGCAATTGTCCAATGAAATGAGCCCGATTGCCTCACTCATGGACTCGGTGCGGGAACGCAATACGAACATCATCGGCAAAATCATTCGGGAAGGGCAGGCCAATGGCGATTTCAAACAGGACGTGGACATTCCCTTGTTGTTGTTTACCATGGTGGGTACAGCTTATCAAACCCTGCATTCGAGAGAATCGTACCGCAAAATGCACAACCTGCAGCACATGACTGATGAAGCTTTCATGGCCGAAATGAAACGCCGGTTGAAACAGCACATTTTCTTTTGTTTAAAGCAATCCTATCATAAATGAATCCCAAGACAAGCAATCACAACATCCTTTGGGTATTGTTGATGCTGCTGCCTGTGTTGTCGATAGCACAGCAAAACAGCAAGCAACTCACTTTATCCGAAGCCATTCAAATGACTCTGCAACACAACCAACTGTTGCTAATGGACAAGGCCAAAATTGATGCTGCCATTGCCAGAGTGCAGCAGGCCGAAGAAAAGAAATTGCCGGAGCTTAGTGCCAGCACCAGTTTTTTACTGCTGAACCAACCCGGCTTAGATCCGAAAATTGCAACAGGAAATGGTCAGCCGCCACCCTCAACCAATGCATCGTTGAAAGTAAATACAGCACTCATTGGCATGCTCAATGCATCGGTGCCCATTTATGCCGACGGCCAAATTCGCTATGGTATTGCTTCAGCCGAGTATTTGGTGGAAGCAGCAAGGCTCGATGCTACAGTCAATCAGCAGGCTGTTATTCAAAACAGTATTGCGGCGTACATCAATTTGTACAAGGCGGCACAAACGGTAAAACTCATTGAAGAAAGCCTTAAAGATGAGCAGCAAGCGGGTGAAGGATTTTACCAACCTGGAAAAAAACGGTTTGCTGGCCCGCAACGATTTAATGCGAGCCAGTTTGCAAGCATCGAATGTGGAGCTGGCATTGCTCGAAGCACAAAATAACCTGAAAGATGCCAGCGTAAATATGTGCCTGATGTTGGGTCTGCCAGAGCAAACTGAACTGCTGGTAGAAGCGGCTGCTTTTGAACAAACACCTACTGCAGGCATCTTGTCTGCATGGGAAGATTCGGCCATGCTGCACCGCAATGAACTGGCTGCTTATGGCCAGCGACAGCAATCCATTAAAGCCGGTATGCAAGCGGTAAAAGGCAGCCAGCTGCCATCGGTAGCCGCCACGGGTGGTTACTTTTCGGCACACTTGCAAAACATTGCTACCATCAGTCATGCACTCAATGTGGGTGTAGGTGTAAAGTACAATATCAGTAGCCTTTGGAAAACGAAAGCCAGGCTGAATGAACTGCAGGCAAATCAACAAGAGTTGCAAGCGGCTACTTCTTTGATGCAGGATAAAATTCGGTTGGAAGTAAATAAATCCTACGAGGCTGTATTGCTGATGCAAAAGAAAACAGAAGTGTACGATAAAGCCATTGAACAGGCTACTGAAAACTACCGCATTACCAACAATAAATACAACAATGGTTTGGCCACGCTGACCGATTTGCTGGATGCAGATTTGAGCTTGCTGCGGGCCCGCCTCAACAAGGTAAATGCCAAAGCAGATGCAACATTGGCCTATGCCAATTTGCTGAAAGCTGCCGGTTCTTTACAACCCGGTTTCGGAAAATAATTCTACCACAACAAATTGACCAATATTCATGGAAAACAATACAACGCCCAAACAGAAAACCAATACCAAATTTTTAGTTGGATTCATCGCCTTGCTGCTGGTTGGAGGCACCTACGGTTACATCAAATACCAGCATGCACAAAAGCATGAAGAAACGGAAGATGCACAAATTGAAGGCAACATTAGTCCTATCATTCCAAGAGTCGGCGGCTTTATTGCCGAGGTAAGAGTGAAGGATAACCAGCGGGTAAAAAAAGGTGATACACTTCTCGTTTTAGACGACCGCGATTTGCAGGTGAAACTTGCACAGGCACAGGCTGCATTGTCCATTGCTGAAAGCAATCTTACGGTTGCCAGTGCAGCTACTGAAGCATCACGTACCGGCATTACAACCGCCAGCAGAAACGAAGCCGTAGCTGACGCACAAATTGAAGCGGCGAAAGTGCGGGTGTGGAGAGCCACACAGGATTATAACCGCTATGCCAATCTGGTAAAAGATCATTCTATTACCCAGCAGCAATTTGAACAGGCTGAAGCAGAAAAATTATCTGCAGAAAAGCAATTGCAAATTTTGCAGGAGCAACGCAAAGCAGCAGGGGCACAAACCAATGTGGTGAGTTCGCAAAGCAATACCACCGGCAAGCAGGTGGCAGTGGCCAACGCCAACATTTTGCAGCGCAAAGCCGAGCTGGATGCAGCAGCACTCAACCTTTCTTACACCATCATTACAGCACCTGTTGATGGCGTGGTAAGCCGTGTAAGCCTGCAGCCAGGACAAATGGTGCAGCCCGGACAAACTTTGATGAATGTTGTGGTAAATAGTGATGTGTGGGTGGTGGCCAACTTCAAAGAAACGCAACTGGAAAAAATGAAACTGGGTCAGGAGGTAAGTGTAGCCGTGGATGCATTTCCCGGTCACCACTTCCTGGCGAAAGTGACGTCGTTTAGTCCGGCCACTGGCAGTCGTTTTGCTTTGCTGCCGCCGGATAATGCTTCGGGTAACTTTGTGAAAACAGTACAAAGGGTACCGGTGAAAATAGAATTCACAACAGCGGATGATGCTATGCTGCAACAATTGCGTCCGGGTATGAATGTAACGGCTGATGTATTGGTGAAGTAGTCTTTGGTTCATGCATCATAAACAAGCAATCTGTCAGGTATGACCAATGAAAATAGTTTGGTGGAATATGGTTTCCGCAGGGTGATTATTACGTTCACTGCCATTTTATGTGCCCTGCTCGAAATTGTAGACACCACCATTGTAAACGTAGCCCTCAACGATATGAAGGGCAACATGGGCGCCACCCTCAACGAAATCAGTTGGGTGATTACCGCTTATGCTATCGGCAACGTGATTATTGTACCCATGACCAGCTGGCTGTCGCAGCAGTTTGGCCGGCGCAATTATTTTGCCGCTTCCATCATCATCTTCACCATTTTTTCTTTTTTGTGTGGCAATAGCACCACTATTTGGGAGCTCATCATTTTCCGCTTTTTGCAGGGCGTAGGTGGTGGTGCGTTGCTGGTGACTTCTCAAACCATCATTACCGAAAGCTATCCTGTAGAAAAACGGGGTATGGCACAGGCCATTTATGGATTGGGTGTTATTGTAGGTCCCACACTTGGCCCGCCACTGGGTGGTTATATCGTTGATAATTTCAGCTGGCCGTACATTTTTTACATCAACATTCCATTAGGTGTAATTGCTACACTGTTTGCATTGCGCTATGTACGCAGTCCCAAGTATGCCGAAAAAAAATCTGGCCGGCAAATTGATTGGCTGGGTATAGGATTGTTGGCAGTCGCAGTGGGTTCTTTACAGTTTGTGCTGGAGAAAGGTCAGGAAGAAGATTGGTTCAACTCTGTTACCATTATCATCACTTCATTGATGGCTGTGTTGGGATTGTATTTCTTCATTTGGCGCCAGTTAACTTTCAGCAATCCCATTGTAGAACTACGGGTGCTTAAAAATGGCAACCTCCGTGTGGGTACTATTTTATCTTTCATTCTGGGCTTTGGCTTGTATGGCTCTACATTCATCATTCCATTGTATACACAAGCTACGCTGGGATGGAATGCCACGCAATCTGGTTTACTCATGGTGCCCGCTACTTTAGCCACGGCATTCCTGATGCCGTTCATTGGCAAGCTGTTGCAAAAAGGGGCGCCACAGCAGTACCTGGCCGCTATAGGCATGGCTTTGTTTGTGGTGTTCTGTTTATGGGGCTACAAAATCCTTACCCCCGATACCGGCGCTGATGCTTTCTTCTGGATGCTCATCATGCGTGGTGTGGCCATGGCACTGTTGTTCATTCCTATTACAACGCTTTCGCTGTCTACCCTAAAAGGGCAGCAAATTGGTCAGGGAGCCGCATTCACGGGTATGATGCGACAATTGGGTGGTTCATTCGGCATTGCTATTATTTCCACGTATATGTCTCGCCAAAACTGGCACCACCGTGCCGATTTGGTCACGCATTTAAATACCGCCGACCCCGATGTAATGCAACGGGTGCAAGGTTATCAACAGGCATTTATGGCCAAGGGCATGAGTGCCGATGTGGCCATGCAAAGTGCATACAAGGCGCTTGATTATAACGTATTGAAACAAGCGTCAGTGCTATCGTATATGGATGTATTCACGTTTGTAGGCGTATTGTTTTTGGTCTGCGTGCCATTTGTACTCATGGTAAAAGGCAATAAGAAAGCGGCGGGCCTTGCTGCCGCAGCGCATTAATTGAATGGATTTGTTTGATAGAGGTTTTGGTTAAAACGATCCGGCAATTGTCGGGTCGTTTTTTTTGCAAATGATGGTTTGCATATTGCTTCGGCCTAATTTTCATGCTGATGAAGAAGCAACGATTTATGAAGCCCTCAATACTACATTTTTGTTTTGGCCTGTTGATGTGTGCAGGCATGCAGCATGTTGCACATGCACAAACTTTTGGCGGCAACCCCGCCCGGACAAAATGGCGGCAGGTAAACAACGATGCTGTAAAAGTGATTTATCCGGCGGGCATGGATAGTGTAGCCAGCCGTGTTGCAGCAGTGTCATTGTATTTGCAGCAGCAGCAAGGCCCTGCCTCGTTGGGGCAGCAACACAAACGGTACAGCATTGTGTTGCAAAAAGATGTGAACTACAGCAATGCCTATGTAATGATGGGGCCACGAAGAAGTGAGTTTTTCATGATGCCGCCACAAAATCCGTTGGAACTAGGCAGTATGTCGTGGACCGATAACCTGGCCATACACGAATACCGGCATGTGCAGCAGTATAATAATTTCAATGTTGGATTATCCCGTTTTATGGGTGGCTTGTTTGGGCAGCAGGGGCAGGCTTTGGCCAATGGTTTATCAGTTCCTGATTGGTTTTTTGAAGGCGATGCCGTGTGGAATGAAACGGTGTACAGCGGACAGGGCAGGGGCCGCCTCCCATTGTTTCTGAATGCATATACAGCATTGAATGAAAATCGCAACGACTTTTCATTTATGCAAATGCGCAATGGATCGCTACGAAAATATTATCCCAATCATTACGACCTCGGCTATCTGCTCGTAAGCTATGGCCGGCAGCAATTCGGCGATGATGTCTGGCAAAAGATTACCCGGGATGCTGCTGCATTCAACACCTTGTTTTATCCTATGCAGGCCGCAGTAAAAAAACACACGGGAAAAACGTACCAGGCATTTGTGCAGGAAGCCATGCAAGATTTTCGCCAAAAGCAACAGGCCAATAAAATCAATCTTTCACCCATATGGATTACGAAGCTGAATAAGCAAGCGGTAACAGATTACAAGTATCCTTATCCAACAGCTGACGGTAAAACGGTTATGCTTAAAGCAGGCTATGCTGATATACCACGATTTGTAGAAATAGATGCTGAAGGCAATGAGCAAAAGATTGCGGTGAAAGACATTGGCTACGATGATTACTTCAGCTACAGCAATGGCCGCATTGTGTACAGTGCCTTGCAGGCTGATACCCGCTGGGGCAACCGCGACTACAGCATTGTTCGCTTACTGGATGTAGCCAGCGGTGAGGTTTTTGATGTGTCTGGTAAAGGCCGTTATTTCTCACCCGATATTCATCCAAACGGCGACCAAATTGTTGCCGTTGAACATGATCCAATAAAAGGCTCTCGTATACTCATCATGAATACCGAAGGCGCCATGCTGGATTCATTGCAAGTGCCTTCAAATTGGTTTTTATCGCATCCAAAGTTTTTGCCACAATCCAATGAAGTGCTGGTGGCAGTACGTGAGCCTGCTGGTAAAATGGGTTGGTTGCTGTGGCAGCCCGCCAAGCGTCAACAACAATGGTTGTTGCCCCCGGCAGAAAGATTGCTGGCATTTCCTGTGGTGCAGGGCGATACCATTTACTACACACAAAGCGAAGCCGGCAAAGATGCCCTGTATGCCATTCAGCGCAGCAATGGCATGCGTTGGCAGCTTACGGCTTTTACTACTGGGGTCTATCAAGGCTTTGCCAAAAGTGGTGGGGTAATGGCTTCGTATTTCACCGCGGATGGTTTCCGGTTGGGGCAAACACCAGTGATGCCCGCAACAGAAGGTATTGCTGAGGATGGTTTCAAGTTGCTGTACCAAAATCAACAATCAGGTACCTATACAAATTTGAGTCAGCTTTCCACCACCCAACTGGCCGGAACGAAGTATCGTAAACTGACCCATCCTTTCAACTTTCATACCTGGCAGCCGGAGATTAGTGAAGCAGAATACACGGCCAAACTCTTGGGTAATAACGTACTGAACACGGTGCTTACGGAACTATCTTATACGTACAACAACAATGAAAAAAGCCATACAGCAGGAGCTAATATCCGGTATGGTGGCTGGTTTGTGCAACCCATGATTGGTGTGAAACAAACCTTTGGCCGCGATGCTTTTTACAATGCTGATACCACTTTCCAGTACAATCAGGCAGAAGCTTATGCTGGTTTGTATTTGCCCCTCAATTTTACCAAGGGTAAAATGTACCGCAGCTTTACTGCCTCCGCTACGGTAAATACAGACAATGTTCGTTGGCAGGGGATAGGCAAAGGCCTGCTGCGGGATTTGAATTACACATTCTTCAACACCCGTGTAACGTATACATCGCAGGTGCAAAAAGCCCGCCAACAGATTTACCCTCGGTTTGCACAGGCTTTATTGGCCGATTATCGCAATATGATTGATGGACAGGAGGCCTGGCAATTGCTGCTGAGCGGTACGCTGTATTTCCCCGGTATAGGGAGCAATCATAGTCTGGTATTGTCTGGCGCCTGGCAGGCCCGTGATACCATGCGGCAATACGCCTATTCCAATGCTTTTCCGTTTTCAAGAGGCTACAACAGTGTGAATTTCCCAAGGATGTTCCGGTTGGGTGCCAATTACCATTTTCCGTTGTTTTACCCCGATTGGGGTTTTGGCAACATGCTGTATTTCCAACGCATCCGGGCCAACGTGTTTTACGATTATACCCGTGTAAAAAGTTTGCGCACCGGTGCTACACGCCCTTTTAATACGGTGGGCTCCGAAATCTACTTCGATACCCGCTGGTGGAACCAACTGCCGGTAAGTTTGGGTGTGCGGTACAGCTATCTGCTCGATCCGGAATTTTCGGGCATTACCCAGCCCCACCAATGGGAAATTGTGTTGCCGGTCAATTTATTTTAAACGAAATTGGTGCTGAAAAGATTTGACTATGAGAACCCTTTTCAATACGCTTGTGATTGTATCTATGGCTGTACTGCTGGCAGGTTGTGCTGCCCCATCTTTTAGTGACGGTATGACCAGCGTTGCCCGTCAAACTGCAGTGAAAACAGCCGTTGATGCCCGGCAGTATTCTTTTAAGGCCATGACAGCTGCCACTCAAAAGGGCAGGAATATCAATCTTACTTCTGCTTATGGTATTGTAGTAAAGCCAGACATGCTTAGTTGTGATTTGCCCTTTTTCGGCACTTCATTTGGCGGGTCTGCCTATGGTGGTGAAGGAGCCATCAGGTTTGAGTCGAAACAATTTGAATATTCTGCTGAGCCAGGCAAGAAAAACGGGTGGACCGTGACAATAGTACCGAAAGACAAACCCGAGGTGCAAAAAATCATGATGATGATAGGCGCAGAAGGATACACTACCGTTACCGTTATCAGTACAAATCGTTCGGCCATGAATTATTATGGCAATCTGGAATGGAAGTGAAATGATGCTGGCTGAAAATGGCCCGGCATGTAAGTTTTAATGTATTCAAGGGCACACATTGTGCTGTTTTTTGGCCGCGGCCAATAATTAGTCGACCAGTTTTGGAATTATTTGCGGGGATTTTCCCACATTTGCAGCCGTTTTGTAGAAAATCAATGGGAAACCTTTGCGGTTTTTTGTTGAAAACTTCTATCTTTGCGCTCCCAAAAACTATATGTCGAAGCAATCACTCATTAAACAGGACGGCGTAATTATAGAAGCTCTGTCGAATGCCATGTTCAGGGTTCGCCTTGAAAATGGTCACGAAGTTATTAGTACGATTTCTGGTAAAATGAGAATGCACTACATCCGCATTTTGCCCGGCGATAAAGTTGGCGTAGAAATGAGCCCATACGACCTCACACGTGGACGGATCATTTTCAGGTATAAATAGTAATCATTTGCGCTGCGAAGGCTGAAAACCGGGCAGCCTGAGTTTTGAAACTTTGTAAATTAAAAGAACGATGAAAGTTCGTGCATCAGTAAAAAAGCGTAGCGCAGACTGCAAAATTGTACGTCGCAAAGGAAAGCTGTACATTATCAATAAAAAGAACCCCCGCTATAAGCAGCGTCAGGGATAATAATGCAACAGTGCTGCTTTAGCAGTTCCAACATTCTAGAACAAAAACGAAAAAGAAAATAACATGGCTCGTATTGCCGGTATTGACCTCCCCAAAAACAAGCGTGGCGAAATAGGCCTTACCTATATCTATGGTATTGGTCGTAGCACTGCACAGTACATTTTGACAAAAGCTGAAATCGACTTCAGCAAAAAAGTAAGTCAGTGGAATGACGATGAGCTGAATGCCATCCGTACCATCATCAACGACGAACTGAAAGTTGAAGGTGCACTGCGTAGCGAAGTGAGCATGAACATCAAGCGTTTGATGGACATCGCTTGTTACCGTGGTCTCCGTCACCGTAAAGGTCTGCCTTTGCGTGGCCAGCGTACCCGTACCAACAGCCGTACTCGTAAGGGTAAGCGTAAGACAGTTGCCGGTAAGAAGAAGGCACCTAAGAAGTAATAATTGAGTCGTGAACAAGTGATGAACTTGTTCACGACTTTGTTATATAAATCCGGCTCATTCTGGATCCCTCAACATTGGTTGAGGAGGAGGAAAATCCGGTTCCCGGTCACCCAAAAGGCGATGTCGGGATTTATTTTTTCACAAGATTACCTCCAAACAAAATGGCAAAACAACAATTAAGCGCCAAAGCCGCCGCAAAAAGCGTGTGGTAAAAGTGGATGTAGCCGGCGACGTACACGTTAACGCTACATTCAACAACATTATCATTAGCATTACCAACAAGCAAGGCCAGGTGATTAGCTGGAGCAGTGCTGGTAAAATGGGTTTCAAGGGTAGCAAGAAAAATACTCCCTATGCCGCTCAGGTTGCCGCTGCCGATGCTGCCCGTGTAGCCCTCGACGCCGGTATGAAACGTGCTGATGTTTACGTGAAAGGTCCAGGTAGCGGCCGCGAAGGTGCTATCCGTTCTATTTCTCAAAGCGGTATTGAAGTAACTTCTATTAAGGATGTGACTCCGCTGCCACACAATGGCTGCCGTCCTCCTAAGAAGCGTCGCGTATAACCCCCAAACCCCCTAAAGGGGGCTTTGAGGTCGAAATAATTCCTGCAACTCCAATGGGAGCGAAAGGAACTGAGCCAACAAGGTTTCATTTACACAAAGGGTGCACGATTAATTTTTTACGATTTTTTACCGATCGTAGCACCGGTTTCAAAAAAAATCGAAATGAAAAAAGTTTATGGCACGTTACACAGGTCCAAAGACCAAAATCAGCCGCATTTTCGGCGAGCCCATTCTGGGCAATGGTAAGTATTTAGGCAAAAACAGCAATCCTCCCGGCCAGCACGGTGCCGCCCGTAAGCGTAAGCAATTGGGTGAGTACGCTATGCAGCTGAAGGAAAAGCAGAAAGCAAAGTACACTTACGGTGTATTGGAGCGTCAGTTCTACAAAACTTTCGTAGAGGCTGCTCGTCGTAAGGGTGTTACAGGTGAAAACCTGATCAAATTGCTGGAAGCTCGTTTGGACAACACTGTTTTCCGCCTTGGTATTGCTCCTAGTCGTCCTGCTGCACGCCAATTGGTAAGCCACAAACACGTTTGTGTAAATGGAGAAGTGGTAAACATTCCTTCATTCCAACTGAAGCCCGGTGATGTCATCACTTTGGCTCCTAAAGCCGCTCACAATACCGCTTTCACCAGCGTTATCCGTGGCAAAAACGCTAAGTTTAGCTGGCTGGATTGGAATGAAAGCGAGCAGAAAGGTACTTTCATCGCTTATCCTGAAAGGGAAAGCGTACCTGAAAACATCAGGGAGCAACTGATTGTAGAATTGTACAGCAAGTAATAAACTGTCAACCGCCGGTGATGTTCATCTGGCGGTTTGACTTGTTACATGCTTTCAGTTTTCAATCATTATTTACATACCAGTAAACAAATACTATGGCCATTTTAAGTTTCCAAAAGCCTGACAAAATCATTCTGCACAAGGCAACCGATTTTGAAGCTCAATTCGAATTCCGTCCACTCGAACCAGGTTATGGTTTGACAGTAGGTAACGCTCTGCGTCGTGTATTGCTGAGCTCTCTCGAGGGTTACGCTATCACAGGTATCCGTATTGAAGGCGCTGATCATGAGTTCGCTACTATCAAAGGCATTGCCGAAGACGTAACCGAAATCATCCTCAATCTGAAGCAGGTTCGTTTCAAAAAAACAACTGACGGCGAAATTCAGCAGGAGAAAATCATGCTGAGCCTGAAGAATAAAACGCAGTTTACTGCCGGTATGATTGGCGAAGTGTTGCAAAACTTCGAGGTGATGAACCCCGATTTGAACATTTGCACCATGGATGCCAGCGCCAAGCTGGATATCGAAATCCACATTGGTAAAGGCCGCGGTTATGTACCTTCTGAAGAGAATCGTTTGAAAGATGCTCCATTTGGTTACATCCCCGTTGATTCAATTTTTACACCCATCAAGAACGTAAAATACAGCGTAGAAAATACCCGCGTTGAGCAGCGTACCGACTACGAAAAACTGTTGATGGAAGTGGTAACCGATGGTACCATTCACCCTGAAGAAGCGGTGAAGCAAGCCAGCCGTATTCTTATTCAGCACCTGATGATCATCACCGATGAAAACATCACCTTCGATACCAAAGAAGAGAAGAAGGAAGATCCGGTAGACGAATCAACACTGCAACTGCGCAAGATTCTGAAGACTCCTTTGGAAGATCTGGATTTGAGCGTACGTGCTTTCAACTGTCTGAAAGCTGCTAAAATCAACAGCCTGAGCGAACTGGTACAATACGAGCAGGAAGACCTGATGAAGTTCCGCAACTTCGGTCAGAAGAGCCTGAGCGAAATTGAGCAGGTACTGGGCGAACGTGGTCTGTCTTTCGGTATGGACCTCGCTAAAATGGGAATTGATACCGAGGAGCTCTAAGCTTCAGGTATTGTTTCAATAATTCAATCACCGCATTACTACCGAAAGGTATTGATGCAAACAACACATTCCTTGACACGGTGTGTTGTAAAAACTTAACAAGTTATGCGTCACGGAGACAAAGTAAACAATCTGGGTCGTAAGAAAGCCCACCGCGTTGCGTTGTTGCGCAACCTCGCTACCGAATTGATCGTTCACAAACGCATCGTAACTACTTTGGCTAAGGCTAAAGCATTGCGTGGTTTTATTGAGCCATTGATTACAAAAACCAAGAAGAATGGCAGTGAAGCTGAAATCATGCACCAGCACCGTGTGGTGTTCAGTGCCCTGAACAGCAAGATTGCCGTTAAAGAACTGTTCACAGTGGTTGCTCCCAAAATTGCGAGCCGCCCCGGTGGTTACACCCGCATCATTAAGCTGGGCACTCGTCCTGGTGATGCTGCTGAAACTGCACTGATTGAACTGGTTGACTTCAACGAGGTTTACGGTAAGACAGTTGCAAAAGCTGCTGAACCTGCTAAGCGTACACGCCGTGCCGGTGGTAGCAAAAAGAAGGCTGAAGAAACTGCTGCTGTTGCAGAAACTGCACCAGAAGTAAAAGCTGAAGAAGCTACTTCGCCCGAAGAAAAAGCCGCTGAATAATTCCAGCATACGTTTTTCGCCTAAGCCCCGGACATTGTTCCGGGGCTTAGTGTTTTATGCCCTTAACTGATGTGTAATGTATGATTGAAGGGAGTGAGGCCAGTGATGAATAAACGCTGTCCTTCCGTACGTAAACTGCCAAAATGCGTACTGTAGCGTTCGCCTTCGAGGTTGTTGATGTTGCGATGCGCAAGCATACCGGGGCCAATGCGAATGATGTCGGAACCATTCGTAAATGTAGCTTCTGCTTGCTCTAAGAAATGGTTGTTGTTGCCTGCTGCTTGTGTGCCGCTTAGTACTCCGTCATTGCCAAAGCAACATTCAATAGTTACTGGAACATTGGCTAATCCTTGTATGGAAAAATGTAAGCTCACCATGCCATTTACTTCGGTCATGGTAACGATCGTTTCCATTGTTTTTACATTACTCACTTTGCGGTTAGCAAAATCCATTTTATTCCAAAAACGGTCGTCAATACTGGGTGAAAGGGTGTAATCGCCGTTCTTCTTTCTTTTCGAAACGGCCATGGGTTGATAGTAAGGGATGTCTAATTTTTTACGTAACCGGTAGGCATTGCCAACCTTTTCTAATCCATCGCTGTAGAAATAACCCATGGAAAAGAAAGTGGAAGACAGACGCATGTATTGCATAACGGCCTTGCCTTTACGATAGCTGAAAAAATTGGGAGTGTGCGAACGACCAGAGGCTACAATCAACGGCCAATCGACACCGCCAAATAATGTAGTACTGGTACTGCCTCGCCGTATATGCAGCAATGCACTTGTTGGAAAAAGCTTTTCATAATTGGTATTGAGCTTTGCCGGTGCCGGAAGTGATTGACGCAGCAATGATGTCTCCATAAAGAATGGCAAGCCTTTATTTAAAACATCTTGTTTGAAATTGGGCATTTGCTCCATGAACTGAACTACGGCTGCAAAAAAAGGATCACGGTCGAGAATGGCGAGATACCGGTAATGATAGTAATACAACAAAATGTCGCGGTATAAAAACCGATCTTGTCTTCTGGAGTCGTTGGTAATCATTTGCCCGCTCGGCTCCATGTAGTAATACATCATGCGGAGGTTTTTGCGCACCGGTTGGAGCAACGCAGGTTTATTGAGCAAGCGGGCAATTCCTATGTAAGCCGTATTTTCTACTGCTGAGTAAATGATGCTGCGTTCTGCATAATGGCCGTCAGCATCAATAAAGATGCCCTCCGACAGCCATTCTTCTATGCGTTGTACATATTGAGGATTGGGATAGAGATGATGCAATTGTGCCAACGCAACACTTACCACCCAACGATGATTGGCGGTGTGCACACCACCTACAGCCAATGCATGACCGTTTTTTTGCATAAAGGGTTTGATGGCTTCGCATACTCCTAATGCATCGGCACTACCATCGTGTTTCAATATTTCGATACCGGGGCAAAGCAACTCTATGAGGAATGATGTATCAGGAGGAGATTCTAGGTTGCCAATGTTTACGGTACCATCAGCCGTTTGAAAACGTATCATCACTTGCACCAATTGATGCAAATAATCAATGAGTGCATGCTGGTGAAAGTACTTGGATTGCGGATGTGCGTATCCGGCAGCAATCATCGAAAAATCATTGCCAATGCGACGGCTGAATTGCTGCTTGCCAGCTTGTATAATGGGTAATATTTGGTCCAGTTGTTCATCGTTTGCTTTTACCAATTGCAAGAGTAATGCTTCATCTTCAGTGGTTGTTTCCCATGCTGATACATCAGAACCGAGTGATTGAGATACTATGGGCAACAATGCAGTAAACGCACCCATTCGAAGAAATGATTGGCGGGATATTTTTTCCATAACCTTAGATGTTTTTGCTAGCTATTGCAACTAATAAAAAATTGGCCTACCAAAAAATGGTATACAATGCAGTAAGAATGGCACAAATTAAAATGGAGGCAATAATGAAGGCCGGACTTACTTTGAACAGCGACTTATCAAGTACAATGTTGTGTGCATCCCCGGCAGGCTTGGGTTTCAGCAGGCTCATGGCAATCATCACAACAGTTACTACTACAAAAGTGATGGTCATTCTGTCGAGAAATGGATAATCAGGAAATGCGCCATTTGTCCAGCCGGGTAAAAACTTGAGAATTGCAGATAATGGAATGGTAATGACGGCACCTGCCAATGCAGCGGCATTGGTGGTTTTCTTCCAAAACATACCCAACAGAAAAATGGCCAATACACCGGGTGAAAAGAACCCAACATATTCCTGAATAAACTGGTATGCCTGGTCGAGTGATTTAAGTGCTGGCGCAATTACCGCTGCAATGACCATAGATATAATAACGGCCCAACGTCCTACTTGTACAATCTGCTTTTCTGTTGCCTCAGGACGTATGAATTTTTTGTGTATGTCCAGTGAATAGATAGTAGAGATACTGTTGGCTTTGCCGGCAAGCGATGCCACAATAGCAGCAGTAAGTGCTGCAAAAGCAACACCTTTCAAACCGGCAGGCAGCAGGTTCATCAATGTAGGATAGGCATGATCCGGCTTCACAATTCCATCGGTCATCATTTCTTGCTGAAACATGCCGTTTTTGTGCAATACAAACATGATAATGCCGGGCAATACTGCAATTACAGGAATCAACAACTTCAAGAACGCTGCAAACAGAATGCCATTGCGGGCTGTCTTCAAATCGGCGCCTAAAGCTCTTTGAACAATGTATTGATTGCAGCCCCAATAGGCAAGGTTATTGATGAGCATGCCGCCAATCAGTACCGACAACCCTGGTAACTCTTTGTAATGCGGATTCGATTCATCCAGTATCATGTGAAAATGCTCGGGAGCCTCTTTGCGCAAAACGCCCAGTGCTTCCAGAATGTTTCCCTGATAACCAAATTTATCAGCCAGCAACGTTAATGCAAGATACGTGGTTACAAGTCCACCAATGAGCAACACCAAAACCTGTATAACATCTGTATAGCCAATCACCTTCATGCCACCAAGTGTAACCAAAATGGAAAAGACACTCAGGCCTGCAATACACCATTCGAAACTGATGCTGGAAATAGAGGAGATGGCTAAAGCGCCGAGGTAAATAATAGAAGTAAGGTTGACGAAAACATAAACCAGCAACCAAAAAACGGCCATGATGGTACTCACACTATTGCTGTATCGTTGTGCCAAGAATTGTGGCATGGTGTAAATGCGGTTGCGCAAATACATGGGTATAATCCAAACAGCAACGATGATAAGAACTGCTGCAGACATCCATTCGTAAGTAGAGATGGCAAGCCCAATGGCAAAGCCAGAACCAGACATGCCAATGAAATGCTCTGCAGAAATATTGGAGGCAATCAAAGAAGCACCAATAGCCCACCAGGTAAGTGCACCTTCGGCCAAGAAGAAATCTTTCGCACTACTACCGGTTGTTTTTTTACTGCGGTATACATAATACCCATAACCGGCAATGAGCAGAAAATACACAAAGAATACAATGTAATCGGCTGTTTGTAAAGTATGCATAATGTATTACCGGTGCTGATGATAAAATAAGCTATTGATTATTTGGCAATGTTGCTGCTGTAAATGATTTGGCCATTATAGTCAATGGTTTGTACTAACATATGATTGGCCGTTACAGAAAACAACATAAATCCATAGGTAGATGCAACCATTCTGGCATCAGGTATCAGCTTTACAGCTGTTCTTTCAGATGCTGCTCCCGAGATAAAATGATGAGTAACGCCTGCTGGTTTAATGTGTTGCAGGCTATGTTCATGCCCGTTGATGTATGCATCTACTTTGTATTTGTCCAACAGTGGCTTTAATGAGTTTCTGATGGCTTTGGTATCATAGCCTTCGGTTCTGCTGCCGCCAGTGTACATAGGATGATGGCCAACAACAAGCTTCCATTTTATATTGGGCGATGCATCGCTCAATACATTTTCCAGCCATTTTTTTGTTCAGTGCTGTCTTGATTGGTTACTGCTGCTCCATACTGCGGACTGCCATAAAACTGCGGTATCAAAGGGTTTGTGTCGATGAAGGCAATCAACACTTGTTGTGTAGTATCGCCATTGATGGCAAACTTTTTACTGTAATACCTGGCGGGCATTTTCCATCGGCGGCTAATGCTGCTGTACTTTACTTGTGCATCAGGATTCGTCATGTAATCGTGGTTGCCCAGAATCAAATACCAATCCCATTGTAGAGAGAAATCAGTATAAATATTTTCAAATGAATAATGAAACAGTGGGTCATGTTCACTCATCACACCACTTGGGTAAAAGTTGTCTCCCGTTGCAATGATGAATTG
Source organism: Phnomibacter ginsenosidimutans (assembly GCF_009740285.1). Taxonomy (GTDB): domain Bacteria; phylum Bacteroidota; class Bacteroidia; order Chitinophagales; family Chitinophagaceae; genus Phnomibacter; species Phnomibacter ginsenosidimutans. The sequence continues at coordinate 2,264,611 of NZ_CP046566.1, read as the reverse complement.
CGTTTTCATATCACTGGCAGTTTTGCCCATTTGCGCAGCAACTTCTCTTTGATGGTCTGCACCATTACGACCCCAATCGCCCATGACCAAAAAATGCAGGGCTTTGGGCAATACTTGTGGCGTGTTGCTCTTAGGTATATCAGCACTATCACGAATGAATATTTGTGCATCAGCATGATGCCAAATGGCAAAAAGCAGCAGAAGAGAAACGACTGTTTTTTTCATAGGACAACAATTCGGCAATTGGTGTTAAAAGAAACCGGGGCAATAATACCCCGGTTCTTCTAACTGCTTGCTTGCTTATGAAAAGAAATTAGTAACCAGGATTTTGTACCAGCTTAGGGTTGGTATTCATAGCCATGGTAGGTATTGGGAAAATGCGGCGATACGTGTCGGCATTAGTTTTGAAACCATAAGAAGTTTCATACTTGCCAAAGCGGATCATGTCATTTCTGCGCCAGCATTCCCAAGTAAATTCACGGGCACGTTCAGCATATAAATCATCTAAAGTAACGGCTGTCCATGCTGCAGAAGTAGTTCTGTTGCTGCGTACACTGTTTACCAAAGATAGCGCCGTTTGGCCATTGGTGGCCGTGCCGCCTCTCAAAATAGCTTCAGCCTTCATAAGCAATATGTCGGCATAACGGAAGAGTGGGGCATCGTTGCTTTGGTTACGGCTCGATGAATTAGCGTCGGGATAAAACTTGATGTTGCGGATGCCCATGTTCCATGCCACTTCATCATTACCCAAATCGATAGAAGCAGGATTGAGTCTTGCTGCAATTACTGAGTCGATAGACAGATGGTAAATATATTCAGCATTGCCATCAGCACCTGTATAGAATTGATCATAACCCTTCTTTGTCGTTCTTACCATTATAGGGCTACCATCGCTCCAATACTGAAGACCAACCAACCACTGGTTGTTGCGGATGTCATTGGGGTCGGCTTTGAAATAACTGTTGTAGAAACTTGACAGTGTTGCACGTGGTCCGCTCGGACGAGAGTTAATCAAACCATTACCAGAAGTCTGGTTCATGATGATTTGATTGAACGAGTAATTGCCAGGTGTGCTACCAGAATAACGATACTTAATACCCAGGTTACGGTTCAAATCATAACGACCATGGAAGAGGTAACCATTACTGGTTGAGGGGTCGTAGGGAATAGCAAAGATGAATTCTTTGTTGGCAGGACCGTTGGTAGGATAGAACTGCGTCAGGTAGGAACCTCTTGATTCTAAGGCAAAGTTGCCTGAGGCAATGACAGCATCACATGCAGCAATCGCTTCATTGTATTTGGGGCTACCAGCATATACTTCAGCATTCAGGTACAGTTTTGCCAGCAGTGCATTGGCCATCCAGCGGGTTACTTTACCATAGGTGCTGCTTCCGGTTGCTGTTTTTAAATAAGGAATTGCAGACTTCAATTCAGATTCTACAAAGCTGAAAACCTGTGCCCGTGCAGCTTTTGCCTGAACGCCGGGGCTTGGATATACCGTATCCAAAGGCACGTTGCCAAACATGTCAAGCAATTCCCAGTAAGCAAATGCTCTCAATGTTTTCAATTCTGCAATCGCCGTGTTTTTTGAATCGCCATCGGGAGCATTGCGGAAAATGTACATGGTTTGGTTACACAAGCCTACAATAGAATAGGCATCGTTCCACACGGTAGTAATCCAGCCATGATCTTTGTTCCAATCGTGGCGATGCAGTTGAATGTAACCCTGACCATCAAACCAGTTGCCACCATATACGGGCAAAATTGATTCATCGGAACTGAGTTCTTGTGCAAACCAATAACCAAGTGAATAGTGCCCACGCAAACTGGTGTAGATGGTTCCCATTACCGATTGAAATTCGGCATCTGTTTTTGGGAACACCTCTTCTGTGTACAACGAGTTTGGCGTCACTTCAATTTTGTGGCAGGAGCCCATTACAAGACCCGCAAGTGCCACTATTAAAAGATGTTTCATTTTATTCATAAAAAGATTTTTTAAACATTAAAAACCAACTGATACACCCAAAAGAATGGTACGGGTTTTAGGATAGAAACTGTTGTAATCAACACCCAGTGATGCACCACCCTGATTGATTTCGGGGTCAATGCCTTTGTAGTTTGTAATCACAAACAGGTTGTTCACTGTAGCATAGAAACGCAGGTTTGAAATATGTTCGTTTTTGATGTTGACGCGATAGCCCAATGTAGCGTTGTCGAAACGGATGTAAGAACCATCTTCTACATAGCGGGAAGAGAAGTTGTTGTTTCTGGCATCAGTCTTTTTATCATCAGCAGCATAAGGGCTGATGTTTGTTTGACCGGCAGTAACTACGTAAGACAAATCTGCACGGGTGGCATTGAAAATCTTGTTGCCAGATACGCCTCTGATGAAGAAATTCAGATCGAGGTTTTTGTAACGGAAAGTGTTGCTCCAACCAAACATCAAGGTAGGATGAGGGCTGCCAAGATAGTGGTAATCAGAAATGTTGGATGGGTTGGTGGTCAAAGTTTTATCACGCTTCAAAAACTGGGAGTTGCCGTTGGCATCTTTGCCCATGTACTGGAAAGAATAGAACTGACCGAGAGGTCCACCTACAGCCAACAATTGCAAGCGGCTGCCAGTAGTACCGGGGCCATCAATTTGCGTATAGTAAGTAGAGTCAGCATTTACACCATATTGCTCAGGTCCTTTCAAATCCATAATACGGTTTTGGTTGCTGGCCAGGTTCAGTGTGGTATTCCAGCTGAAATCACGTCTTGTAATCGCATTGATATTCACCATGAATTCAATACCACGGTTGCGGATTTCACCAACGTTCAACCACAAGAAACCACTGGGGTCAATAGACTGTGCAACGCTGTAAGGAAATACCATGTTGGTAGTTGTCTTTTCATACAAATCCACCGAACCGGAAATTTTGCCTTTCAGAATGCCGAAGTCGATACCGATGTTTTTGGTGGCGGTAACTTCCCACTGCAAATCTGGGTTAGAACCCTGTGTAGAACGGAATGATGCTGCAAATACACCGTTGCTATAGTATGTACCAGATTTGTTGTACAGGCGCTGCGCATTGTAAGCGCCGAGGCCGAATGCATTACCTGTTTCACCATAGCTCACCCGCAACTTCAGGTCATTGAAAATGTTGAGGTTTTTGATGAAGCTTTCTTCAGACAAACGATAGGCCACACTGGCAGCAGGGAAATAACCCCACTCTTTGTTTTTACCAAATACAGAGCTACCATCTCTTCTTACAGATGCCTGTACCAAAATCTTTTCATTGAAGTCGTAGTTCAAACGGAAGAAGTCTGAAATGAAGTTGGTTTCTTCATACACGGAACCACCATAATCAACGGCAAATCCGTTTACAGTTTGGTAGTTGCCCAATCCCAGGTTATTGTATCCTGTGTAATCGTTTACAAAATTGGTTTGGCTGGTTTGCAAGCCTTCGTTGTTGGTGTTTTTCTGCCAGCTGTAACCCAACACGGCTTTCAATTTATGCAAACCAAATTTCTTGTCCCAAGTGAGGTAAGATTCCAGAGTTTTAGAACTGCTCTGATAGTAACCTCTGTAGGCCAAACCATTAGCAAAGAAGTTGCGCAGGCTGCGGCCGCCACCCGGGTCGCCATTGGTGTAAAAGCTACCTGTGCTGTAGTTTTGAGAATAGTAGCTGTTGTAATATTCGCCATGCAGCCAGGTACCACGCTGGTATGCCAGGTTGTTGTTGAACGTAAGGTTGAAAGGCAGTTTGGCTTCAATGGTGAAGTTGCCTTGCAATGAACCGTACTTGGTATCATCCACCGCATTTTTGATAATAGATACCGGGTTGAAATAGCTGGGGTTGTTGAAGTTTTCGAAGAAAGTGCCATTGTCGTTGTATACAGGCGACATGGGGTTGTACTTCACTGCCTGCTGAAATACCATGTTTTGCAGCGGCACATTTGATGCCTTGCTGTTGCTGCTCATCATGTTCAAACCAAAAATGAGTTTGTCATTCAGCGCATGGTGTTCTACACTCAATCGGCCAACCACTCTCTCCAGATCACTTTGTAAAATGATACCATCTTTTTTCAGGTAGTTGAGGCTGGCACTATACATGCTTTTGTCTGTACCACCGCTGAAAGAAATGTTGTGGTTGTGTGATACAGCAGAACTTTTCTGAATGGCTTTCATCCAGTCTGTATTTGCACCTTTATCATCATTAGCGTTTGGTGTATAGTTGTTTTTTTGTGAGTAAGCTCTCAGTTGTGCTGCATCCATCAGGTCGAGGCTGCTGCTTACATTTTCAAAACCAACATAGCCATTGTATGCGGCTTGCGTTTTGCCTTTCTTACCTTTTTTGGTGGTCACCATAATTACACCATTCGATGCACGGTTACCATAAATTGCCGTAGCAGAGGCATCTTTCAAAATGTCCATCGAAGCAATGTCATCTGGAGCAACTGCATTGATATCAGCACCGGGTATACCATCAATTACATAAAACGGACCACCAGGACTGTTTACTGTAGAGTGACCACGCAGAATAACGGCAGCAGGACGGTTAGGATCACCACTGGCTGTAATGTTGAGGCCGGGCACTTTACCTTGGAGCAACTGACCAACGTCGCCAATGGCACCGCGGTTCAAGTCTTCAGGTTTAATAGAAGTGATGGCACTGGAAACGGTTCTCTTAGTTGAACGGCCATAACCCACCACTACCACATCTGTGTTTTCATTGGTAATCGGCTTCAGCGATACATTGAAGTTTGCTGAAGCACCTACGGTAATTTCCTGTGTCAGAAAGCCCACATAGCTTATCACCAATACATCACCGTTAGCAGCTTTTACCGTGTACATACCTGCGTTGTTGGTAGCTGTGCCGGTTGATTTTCCTTTTACTAAAACTGACACACCCTGCAGTGGTCCGCCGTTGTTGTCGGTAACGGTACCTTTAATTTCCCGGGTGGCATCCTGTGCTAATACGAACAGGGGGCCGAGCAGTAGCATGGTGAATAGCATTGCTATCCTGCTGGTTAGCCACGAAGTAATCGACATGCGCATAATCAGAAATTTTGATTGGTTTTAATTAAGGGGAATATTGTCAGTTGTTGATGGCAATACAGATACCCAATGGCAAACTTTGTTGCACACAATGCTATTGGTTCAACCTGTGTTGAGCGTTTTTTAAACTTGGTAAATCGGCAGCTTGTATATCGTTGTTTTGGTAATTGATGATATTGTTTGGCTTCAATATCATCGGCTATTCCTGTCAATCATTGCTTGTGGAAGGATGGCACTTTCTCGTTGTTCTACTCTCTGTATCGTGGGAATTGTTTGATGGCAGCAAACGTATTCTTACCCACAAGCAATCATTAATTCTGCATCTAAAATCAGCCCTTTTTTTTAGAGTAAAACCAATTGAATCCCTTTTATTTACTTAACCGTTTTCGTAAACAGGATGCCTGTTTCACAGAATCCCGTTACATTTCAACCTGAATACTTTTTTCAGCAGCTTTCATGAGAAAAACGAACATCAAAGAACTGGCGAAAATTCTCAACTTTTCCGTTGCAACGGTGTCTAAAGCGCTGCGGGATAGCCATGAAATAAGTGAACAGACAAAGAAGAAGGTTTTAGAAGCAGCAAAAGAGTTCAACTACACGCCAAACCCTTATGCCAGTAGCCTTCGGCGTAAGCGCAGCAAAACCATCGCCGTCATTTTGCCTGAGGTAGCCGACAACTTTTTTTCACTTGCCATTAACGGAATACAATCGATTGCGGAAAAAAAAGGATACCACGTTCTTATCTATTTGTCGCATGAAAATTTTGTGATTGAACAATCGTTTGTAGAAGATTGCAGAAGCGGCAGGGTAGATGGTTTGTTGATTTCAGTAACCAGTGAAACTCAAAACGGAGCACACATTCAAAAACTGCTCGATGAAAAGTTGCCGGTTGTTTTTTTCGATCGGGAATTGGAATCGATAGCTGCGCCTAAAGTAATTACCAACGATTATGAATGTGGCTTTAATAGTGCCCGCTTGTTGCTCGAGAGAGGTTGCCAGAACATTCGCTTCTTTTCTGTGTCGTCAGATCTGGCTATTTGCTCCAAAAGGGCCGAAGGTTTTTTGGCAGCATTGGCCGAAGCCGGATTGCCCAACGAGAATGCCATTTGTTATTTCAGTGCCAACGATACGCATACCCATGAACACATAAAAGAAGTGATAGCCAACCGCGGTACGGTTGATGGTATTGTAGCTTCGGTAGAAAGGCTGGCGATACAAACCTACCTGGCTTGTCATGAGTTGGGAGTGCAGATACCAGATGAACTGAAGGTAGTTGCGTTTTCAACGGTGGAAACAGCGCCAATTTTAAATCCATCATTGACCACTATAACGCAGCCTGCATTTGAGATTGGTAAAAATGCTGCGGATATTCTGTTTACGTTGATGGAAGGGAAAGATTATGGCTACACCAAAAAACCGGTCATTATTCCATCTGTGTTGGTAGAAAGAAAATCTACACAAAACAAAACAGGTGCCTGATATCAGACACCTGCTTCCATTTTATCATCACGGTCCCATCAAGATGCAACGGCAATACCATTGCTGGTTGGTTTCATTGTAGTAGCTAATACATCGGCAATGGCTACGGGCCTTCCTTCGAGCATCGATTTTTTGGCGGCTACAGCTATGCGGGTAGCGGCCAAAGCATCGGCGGCACCTACGGGCACAGGCTTGTTGTGCAGCAACGATTCAATAAACAATCCCATTTCGCGGAGATACGATTCTGCATACCGGTCCATGAAAAAGTCGAGCGGCAATGCCTGATGTATGCCAGTCTCGTTGTACAAAATATTTCTGTTGTGCTGGTTGTTTTCTACCTGTACCATGCCGGCACTTCCAAATACTTCAATACGCTGATCGTAACCGTACACAGCTTTGCGACTGTTATCAATCACCGCATACGTGCCGTCTTCAAATGTCAGCGTGGTGAGTGCCGTATCAATATCGCCGGCATCGGCTACAGCATGGTCAACCATCACCAGGCCTTTAGCAAAAACTTCCACTACTTGCTTATTCATCATGTAGCGGGCCATGTCAAAATCATGAATGGCCATGTCCATGAATAAGCCACCAGAATTTTTGATGTAATCAATGGGAGGCAACCCCGGGTCGCGGCTGGTAATTTTCACTATCTGCACGTTGCCCACTTTTCCGTCACGTACTGTTTCCCTGGCTTTCATAAAGTCAGGGTCGAAGCGACGGTTGAAACCCATCATGAGTTTCACATCAGACTGTGCAGCAATGCTGGCCAAAGTGGTAGTCGTTTCCAGAGAAAGGTCCATGGGCTTTTCGCAGAAAATATGTTTTCCTGCAGCCAATGCCAGTTCCAGCGATTTGGCATGAGCACTGGTAGGAGAGCAAATCAACACGGCCTCCACATCAGGATGATGAATGACGTCTTCCTCATTGTTCGAAAAAAACACGTTGTTGTATTTCGCTGTAAAATCTGCAGCAAGCCACTTGCGGATCTGCTACGGCCACCATTTTTGCATTCGAAAAATAGTGCATGATGTTTCTGAAATGGATTTTGCCAATGCGGCCAAAGCCCAGCAGACCAATGCCAATTTGTTTCACGGTGTAGTATTTTCTTGGTTCACAAAAGTTGAAGCACCTCGTTACTCAGAGTCCTATTTGGTGCAAATATTTTCTGTTGTTTTCAGCACATTGTTTTGGATTGCCCATGCCTGGCAACACATCTTGCTCCACCACAATCCATCCGTTGTATTCCCAATCGAGCAGCAATTGTTTTACAGCAGCAAAATCTACATTGCCTATGCCCAACTCACAAAACACGCCATGGGCCACCGATTGAAAATAGTTCCATTGGTTTGCTGCTGCCGCAGCTGCAACCGTTGGAGAAAAGTCTTTGAAATGCACATGCCAGATACGGCTTTTGTGCTGCTGCATAAATGCAACATGATTGGTGCCACCACCGAAAGAAAAATGCCCGGTATCAAAACACAAGCCGAGCAAATCCGGATCGGTCATCTCCATCAACAGGTTGATTTCCGTTGGTGTTTCTATATAGCCTGCACAGTGATGATGAAATACTGTTCGCATGCCATACGTTTCTTTTACAGCTTTGGCTACGGCATTGGCACCAGCTGCAAACACTTCCATGGCGGCAGTGCTCAATGCTGCGTCGGGTGTAATTCTGCCAGCGTTATTGGTTCTCTCATACACACTGCCATTTTCATCAGCTAAGACAATGAATGCATGACTGAAACCTGCGTCGTGCATGAGTTTAGCGGTTTTCAATGCTTGCTCTATGCCTGCAGTATGTGCCTCGGCCTGGCTCAATGCTACTGGCACAAAAGCGCCGAGCAAATCAAATGACCGTTGTGCAATTACTGCCTTCAATGCTGCCGGATCAGTAGGCATGAATCCCAAATCGCCCAGCTCTGTGCCGGCATATCCGGTTTCCTGCATTTCGTCCAACACCTGCGTGTAGCCCAGCGATTTGCCTTCGAGTTCAAACTCAAGTGCTCCCCATGAGCATGGTGCATTGGCTATTTTTATTGTTGCTGACATACAATCTGCTTTAAAATTTTCGTGTCCATTCTTTGGGCCAGCGTTCTACCACCACTTTGGTTTGCGTAAAAAATTCAATGGCATGTTTGCCTTGTCCGTGCAGGTCGCCAAAGAAACTTTCTTTCCAACCACTAAACGGAAACTGAGCCACAGGTGCTGCCACACCAATGTTGATGCCGATGTTGCCCGCCATGGCTTCGTTTCTGAATTTGCGGGCACTGCTACCACTGCTGGTAAACAGGCAAGCCATGTTGCCATAGTTATTGCCATTTACAAATGCAATGGCATCATCTATGGTTTTCATGCTCAACAATGTCATCACCGGACCAAAGATTTCTGTTTTCATGAGGCTGCTTTGCAAGGGCAAATTTTCAATGATGGAAGGACGAAGAAAATTGCCTTGCTCGAAGTTGCTGATGCTGGTGCCACGACCATCGAGCAGGAGAGAGCCCCCTTCTTTTTCACCCAGTGCTATCAAGTCTTCTATGCGTTGTTTGCTTTCTGGTGTAATCACAGGGCCCATTTCTACACCGGCTTCCAAACCAAATCCTGTTTTTCTGTTTTGCGCAGCTGCATACAAAGCATCCCGCATATTGCCATTGTCTTCTACTGTTATAATTACTGAAGCTGCAAGGCAACGCTGACCCGCACAACCATACACACTATCGGTAATAATTTGTGTGGTCATGTCCACATCGGCATCCGGTAAAATGATAACGGGATTTTTAGCGCCACCTTGTGCCTGCACTCTTTTTCCATGTGCAGTTCCTTTGGCGTAAATGTATTTGGCCACCGGCGTACTGCCTACAAAACTGATGCTCTTTACATCCGGATGTTCAAGAATAGCATCTACACTTTCTTTACCACCATGCACCATGTTTAGTAAGCCTTTGGGCAAATCCAACTGATGGACTAACTCAAATATTTTCATCATGGTGAGTGGCACTTTTTCTGATGGCTTCACAATCATGCTATTGCCGGTGGCAATGGCATAGGGTAAAACCAAAAAGAAATCATGGCAGGAAAATTAAACGGCGCAATGCATGCCGTTACGCCCAACGGCTGACGAATCATGTATTCATCAATACCTGATGCGATGTTTTCCAAAAACTCACTTTGCATGAGCATTGGGGCACCGCAAGCCACTTCTACATTTTCGATAGCTCTTTGCAATTCACCTTTTGATTCGGCCAATGTTTTACCGCATTCCAGCGTAATCAGCCGGGCTATCTCATCGGTATTTTCTTCCAGCAGTTGCTTGAGTTTGTACAATGGTTGTATGCGACGGAGTACCGGCACCCGCTTCCATTCTTCGTAAGCGGCCTGCGCTGCTGCCACAGCACTGGCTACGTCTTGTATGGTTGCATCGCCGTAGGGCACCTGTGCCAGCACTTCGCCATTGGCGGGGTTTACCACGGGCTTTGTGCTACTGCATTGGCTGCTTACCCAGGCACCGTTGATATAGTTTTGTAATACTTTCATGTTGGCAATATTTTGAAAATGGTTGTTAGAGGTATCTGCGTTTTTTCTGTCTGTTTTGGTTCAGACCTTTCAGGCTCTGCTGAATACTGCTAAGCCCTGAAGTTTCTGAAATGGGCACTTCCCACCAGCCAAAGCCACCTACACGATGTTCTCTGTCGGTGTTCATGTAAATCACCGTTGTACGGTCTGTTTTTTTGCTTGTACCAACGCTGCTTGCAATTCATCATGATTGTTTATCCGAATAACTAACGCACCATAGCTTTCAGCATTTGCTGCCAGGTCTACCGGCAGGTAGTTGCCATCGAGTTGTCCGGTGGCTGCATTGCGGTATTTATAGTGAGTACCAAATCCTTTCGAACCCAATGCGGTAGACAAACCACCAATGCTGGCAAAACCATGATTGTTGAGCAATACAATGGTGAGTTTAAAACCTTCTTGTATGGAAGTAATGATTTCTTGCGACATCATCAGGTAGCTGCCATCGCCAATCATCACGTACACTTCACGGCTGGGGTCGGCCATTTTTGCACCTAGTCCGCCGGCTATTTCATAGCCCATGCAGGAGTAACCGTATTCGAGGTGAAATCCTTTGGGGTCTGCGGTACGCCAGAGTTTGTGCAGGTCGCCGGGCAAGCTGCCAGCTGCGCAAAGCACAATGTCTTTTTCTTTGGCAAAACTGTTGACCGCACCAATCACTTCTCCCTGACTCAGCAATGGTGCATGACGATAATCGTACACTTGTTGCACCTGCTTATTCCAACTGCGGTTGTACCTCGCAACAGTTTTAGCATAAGCTTCCGGTACCGTGTAATTGCCCAATAATTTGCTGAGTTCGATGATGGTTTCACGGGCATCGGCTACCAATGCCAATGCTCCTTGTTTGTGTGAATCGAACGCAGATATATTGATGTTGATGAACTGTACTTTGTTGTGCTGGAAACCAGACTGCGACATGCTGGTGAAATCGCTGTATCGGGTACCAATGCCAATTACTACATCTGCTTTCTCGCAGATAGCAATCGCACCTGGTGTACCTGTTACACCCACTGCACCAAGGTTTTGCGGTTCATCGTACCGCAGTGAACCTTTGCCAGCAAAGGTTTCTGCTACAGGTATGCCCGTTTTGTTGACTAACTTTTTCAGTGCTAAGCTGGCGTCGCTATAAATAACACCTCCACCTGCAATGATGATGGGTTTCTTGGCTTGCGCAATCAACGTGGCTGCTTGTTTGAGCAATGCCCGGTCGGCCAATGGCCGCTGCACGGTCCATATTTTTTTGGCAAAAAATGCAACGGGAAAATCGAATGCTTCTGCCTGCACATCTTGCGGCATGCATAATGTAACTGCGCCGGTTTCAGCAGGCGAAGTAAGAATGCGCAATGCTTTTGGCAACGCAGCCATCAGCTGTTCCGGCCGGTTGATGCGATCCCAGTATTTTGAAACGGGTTTGAAACAATCATTGACAGACACATCGTTGCTCTGCTCACTTTCCAGTTGTTGCAATACAGGGTCAACAGAGCGGTTGGCAAAAATATCGCCCGGCAACAACAGCACTGGCAATCGGTTGATGGTGGCGGTTGCCGCACCTGTAATCATGTTGGTAGCACCCGGACCGATAGAGGTGGTGCACACAAAAGCACTCAATCTGTTTTTCACTTTGGCATAAGCAATGGCACTGTGTACCATGGCTTGCTCATTGCGGCACTGATAATATTTGAAGGAAGGATTTTCCAGCAAAGCCTGCCCAATACCACCCACATTGCCATGGCCAAAAATGCCAAAACAGCCTGCAAAGAAGGGTTGCACCAAACCATCACGTTCTACGTATTGCTGCTGCAAATACAATAATGTGGCTTGTGCTACGGTCAATCGTTTGGTGGCTTGTTTCATAGGTTGTTGCGTTATCGCTGTTCGTTGTTTTGAGTTAATTACAATCCGCCTCTTTGTGCTACAAATGCCATCAGTTCATCGTAATAAGGCATATCGTTGGCACAGCCGGGTTTTTGTACCACCCAAGCACCACTGGCATTGCCCATGCGGCAACATTTGTACAAATCCCATTCTTGCAGATAGCCATAAATAAAGCCGCTGGCAAAGGCATCGCCAGCACCAAGTACATTCAAAATGTCTACCGGAAAACCCGGTACTTCTGTAACGCTGCCATCTTTCAAATGAATGCTGGCACCTTTGGCACCACGTTTTACAATCAACACCTTGGGACCTGATTGCAGTATCCGTTGAATGGATTCGTCGATGTTGCCCTTGATTTCAGGAGCAGAAATTTGTTGGTGTTTGATTTGTACTTGTTTAGCATCCTGCAGCGTGGCAGCGAGTATTTCTTCTTCTGTGCCAATGGCAATTTTTACCTTGGGTAAAATGGCTCTCACCATCAATCCAAACGAACGAAGATCTTTCCATTGGTCTGCTCTGAAATCGATATCAAGCACCACATCTACAGCATTGTCGTAAGCTGTTTCGATAGCATAGAAAACCGCACTGCGACTGGGTTCTATGTTCAGCGCCGTGCCAGATACTTCAAGCACTTTGTATTGCGGAATATTCGCTGCAATCACATGATCAATCGTTACCTGACTATCGGCACAGTTGTCGCGGTAGTACACCAACGGAAAACGGTCGGGAGGTTCAATGCCCAAAACCACAGCACTCGTTCTGGCGCCTTCAATGCGGGGGATAGCACTGGTGTTTACATTTTGCTTTTCTAAAAAATGAAGAATGAAATCACCAATCTTATCGTGGCCAACTCCTGTAAGCAATGTGGCTTGTGCACCCAACCTTGCTGTACCTACGGCAATGTTGAGTGGCGAGCCACCTACAAACGCATCAAAACCTTTGATGTCCACAAAGTCGGCACCAATATTTTGTGAGTACAGATCAATGCTGGATCCGCCAAAAGTGATTAGTTCAAAAGCTCGTTGCGTCATATGGTAGAATCTTCGTTCATAGCTGCAGTTACAAGTGGCACCCGCGGATCTTTTCCTGTCCATGCATCAAACATCCATACATGGTTGGGGTCGGGTGTATTGGCCAGCGATTGATCGGAGCCGGCCAAAAAGTTGAGGTAGTAGCAAGGGTAGCCATGACCAGCCACCACCGGATGATAACCTTTGGGTACCAGCACTACATCATTGTTATGTGTTTTAATCACTTCATCCAAACTACGGTCTTCTGTATACACTTGCTGTATAGCAAATGCGCCATCGCCCTGCATTTTGAAAAAGTATAACTCTTCCAGTGCAGCTTCCAATAGTTGTCCGTCGGCACTGGTATTTCTTTCATCATGTTTATGTGCCGGATAGCTGCTCCAGTTGCCAGCTGGCGTATACACTTCTACTGCTACCAGTTTGCTGGCCCCAAAGCCGGGTTCTATCAGGCTATTGATTTGCCGTGTGGCATTGTCGCCACCCCGTATTTCTATGGCTGCTTCTGCAGGCGTTTTAAATTTTGCAGGAAAATCAGCATCGGCTTTGCACCAACCTGCCGCAATGTCTAGTACAGGTGAAGTAGCGGTGATGAAGAAGTCGGTATGGCGTGGCAAATACAATGTGTGTGCAATGCCTGCAAACACATGCTTTCTGCCATTGCTGGTTGCCCAGTTGCCTTTAGAAGTTGTTGCTGAAAAATTGCCACTCAGCAAAATGAATCCATATTCATTGTCGCCGGTATTGCCAGTCCATGTGTCACCTTGCTGCATTAGCCGGGCTTCCATGTTCAGGTGTGTCCAGCCGGCATCGGCGGCTACAATTTTTTGGTAGCAGCCTACTGGCATTGGTTTTCTGATGAGTGGCGATTGATAACTCATGCAATGATTGTTTTTAATTCAGCTGCCTTGCCGCTGGCACCCAATACTTCAAAACGTTCAGCCAATAACTGCTGGCAGGCCTGCATGTATGTTTTTCCCGGCAACACCGGGTCAAACCTGATCTGGTTGTGTATGAAAAAAAGTACGATATACACTGGCCCACAATAAGCGGAGGTCGGTAGCAATATTCACTTTGCAAATACCCAGTTGTATGGCTTTTTGTAAAGCATCAACACTAACACCACTGGCATCCTGGCGCAGCTTACCACCATGCTGATTGATATTTTCAATGGTGGCAGGATCTACCAACGATGCACCATGCAACACCAACGGGAAGCCGGGCAGTGCTTGTTGTATTTGTTGCAATACATCAAACTGCAAACCTTGCTTGCCGCTAAATTTATAAGCACCATGGCTGGTACCCACAGCAACTGCCAGACTATCGCACTGAGTTTGTGTTACAAAAGATTTGGCTTGTGCTGCATCAGTATATTTTGCATGTGCTTCATCTACGCTCAGATCATCTTCTACACCTGCCAGTACACCCAGTTCTGCTTCAACAGCAATGCCACTGGCATGAGCCATGTCTACCACAGCTTTGGTACGGGCTACATTCTGCTCAAAAGGATCATGTGATGCATCAATCATAACGGCGTTGTAACCTGCTGCAATGGCAGATGCTGCATGTACTTCATTGCCATGGTCTAAATGAATAGCATGTACCACATCGGGGTAAATGTTTGCCGCGGCAGTCACCATGGCATGCAGCATTTCCGGATGGCCGTAGTTGCGGGCTGCAGGTGTAAGCTGAACAATGATGGGAGCGTTGCTGGCCTGAGCTGCTGCAAACAATGCATGTACCTGTTCCATATTGAACACATTTACAGCCGCAATAGCATAGCGGCCATAGCAATGTTTAAATAGCGTATTAGTAGAAACAGGTTTCATGAATGGTTGTACAATCGTTTTGGAACTGGCTATCTGTGTTGCTGTTTTGGGTAGGCACACTTGCGGGATTATACCTTCATCATCAACGGACAGAGAGTTATGTAGGGTGGCCGTATCAACTACTCAGCGATGCGAGGCAATGCAGTCGGTCTTTTCTACGCTTCTTGTTGGCAAAGCAATGGTTCGTTGCGTAGTAGTCGGTTCACTGTTGGACAATGAAATGCGGCTTTCTCAAAAGTACATTTCTAATTATGCCAGCCACATTTAGTTACTTAACCGTTTTCGTAAATTGCCGGGGTTGCAAATCTGCATCCTTCTATTTTTAAATTTCCGTATGAAAAAGTATTTCTGTGCTATAAGGCCCGCCTTCATGTGGGCAGTGATAATGCTGTGTAGCCAAATCCCTGTGATAGCACAACAGGCTAGCCAGGTGAGCAGTCCCGATAAGTCTATTGCCGTCAACATCTGGCTCTCGAAAGGTCAGTTGCAATATGCTGTTTTCCGGCAGCAGGCCGAAGTGTTGCAGCCTTCATTGCTTGGCTTATCAACCAGTGCCGGCAATTTTGTAACACAGCTGCAATGGGTGAGTGCCAGCAAACCCATGTTGGTACAAGAAACGTACAACATGGTCAATGCCAAGAAGCAAAACATTCGCTATGTAGCCAATGAAATAAAAGTGGTGGTCAAAAATGCGCAGCAGCAATCCATGCACGTGGTATTTAGGGTAAGCAATGATGGCGTGGCTTTTCGATATGTATTGCCATGGATCAATTCAACAACAACCATACTAGAGGAGCACACTACTTATGCATTGAGCACTGCTGCCAAAGGCTGGTTGCAACCTATGAGTGTGGCCAAAACAGGATGGGAACATTGCCATCCTTCTTACGAAGAAAAATACATGATGGGCATTGCGGCTGGTACGCCATCACCCATGGCAGGTTGGGTGTACCCGGCTTTGTTTAAAACCGGCAACAACTGGCTGATCATTACCGAAACAGACATGGACGGCCGCTATTGTGGTACAAGGCTTAGCAACGATTCCGGAAAAGCGATATACAAAGTCACCTATCCCGACCCCCGTGAAGTATTTACCAATCTGGGCCACTTGCCACAATACAGTTCGGCTATGCAATCGCCATGGCGTATTCTCACTATTGGTACTATGGCGAGCATTGCGCAATCTACACTTGGTACAGACCTGGCACCTGCTGCAGCCAAAAAAGATTACAGCTTTGTGCAACCGGGCAAAGCATCGTGGAGCTGGATCAATTCGAAAGATGATTTCATTGTATATGATGAGCAAAAAAGATACATCGATTACGCTGCGCAAATGAAGTGGCAATACTGCCTCATCGATGCAGACTGGGACACAAAAATTGGGTATGAAAAAGTGCAGGAGTTGGCGAAGTATGCGGCTACTAAAAATGTAGGGCTATTGCTGTGGTACAATTCTGCCGGCGATTGGAACACAGTAAAATATCATCCCAAAGGATTGTTGCTCACAAAAGAAAGCCGGCAGCAGGAGTTTGCCCGATTGCAAGCCATGGGTATAAAAGGTATCAAGATTGATTTTTTTGGTGGCGACGGACAATCGATGATGCAGTATTACATTGACATTTTGGAAGACGCAGCGGATTATAAATTACTCATCAATTTTCACGGAGCCACACTTCCACGTGGCTGGCACAAAACTTATCCTCACCTCATGACGGCAGAAGCCATCTACGGTATGGAAATGGTCACCTTTGAGCAATCGGCCGCCGACAATCAACCTGCACATTGCACAGTCATTCCTTTCACCCGGAATGCTTTTGATCCCATGGATTTTACGCCCATGAATTTGTACAGGTTAACACATTCTAAATCAATCCGTCGTACTTCCGGTGCTTTCGAACTGGCCTTGTCTGTTTTGTTTTTGTCGGGTATTCAGCACTATGCAGAAAACCCCGATGGTATGCGTCAGGTGCCTGTGTTTGTGCAGGAGTTTTTGCAGCAATTGCCCAATCATTGGGAGGATGTGCGTTTGCTGCAAGGCTTTCCCGGAAAAGAAGTGGTGATGGCGAGAAAGAGCGGCAACAAATGGTACATCGCTGGCATCAACGGTGAGGCAAAAGCCAAGAGCTGGGCATTGAATCTGCATCAGTTTGGAAAGTCGACAGCGACCATTATTACAGATGTAGAAAATGGTCAGTTGTTTGGTCAGCAAACAATCAACATTCATCAGGCACCGCAACAGCTTTCCGTAAAAGGTTATGGTGGCTTTGTAATGGTGCTCGAATAAATCATGTTATGCGGAGCAAATTGTTGGCCAAGCCTTTTGTTGTTGTGCTGTTGCTGCTTTGCCGGCAAGCAGTAGCACAACCATTGTGGCAATATGTGCAACCCATGGCGGGCACTGCGCCAGCCACTACACCTGCTGCTGTAAAACACAGCGAAGCTGGTGGTACCGAAAAGAATGCCAACACCATTCCTGCGGTGGGTTGGCCCTTTGGCATGACACAGTGGGTACCTGAAACTCGTACCACAGAAACCAAGTGTATTCCACCTTATCTCTACACCGATCAGCAACTTACGGGCTTTCGGGCAACGCACTGGATTAGTGGCTCCTGCATGCAAGATTATGGCAGCTTTACTATAGTGCCGGTAGTAGGCAAACTGCGGACAACAGCAGCAGCATATGCTACTCCTCTTGAGCATGCCAGTGAACAATCGGACCCAACACAATACAACATACGTACACAGAGTTATGCTGCTGCATTGACAGGTACACTCCGGGCTGGCATTATGGAATTTACCATGTTGCAAGATGATAGTTTGTACCTCTTGTTGATTCCAAATACGGATTATGCAAAAGGCTTTGCCAGTGTAGATGCAACCACAGGAACCATGCAGGGGCGAAACGATGTGCACCGCATTTATCAGGGATGGGGTAAGCCTGCCGGTTTTAGCGGATGGATGTATGCATCGACAGACATAGCGCCTGGCGTAGCAGGTTCTTTTGTACAGGAAAAAATATTCTTCAATGCATCAGTTCATGAGGTAAAAGGAATGGGTGTTTTTGTGGGTTATCATTTGCGTAAAGGCGAAAGGGTTACGCTTCGCATGGGTACCTCTTTTACCAGCATTGAAAATGCCCGGCAAAACTTACAGGCTGAAATTGGCACTGCTTCGTGGGCAAGCATTCAACAACAAGCCGCTGCTGAGTGGCAGCAGGCTTTGGGCACCATTCGGGTGACAACCAGCAATGAACAATGGAAGCGGATATTTTATACTTCGTTGTACCATAGTTTTCAGCAGCCCCGCTTAATGAATGATGAGAATGGAGCTTATCCGAAATTTTCGGGCAATGGAGAAGTAATGCAGTTGCAACAGGGCAATTACTACGACGATTTTTCGATGTGGGATATTTACCGGGCACAACTACCGCTGTTGAGTATTGTGGATACATCATTGACAAACAGCTTTGTCCGCTCCATGATTTTGAAAGCAGAACAAGGCAAATGGTTGCCTATTTTTCCTTGCTGGAATAGTTATACCAGTGCCATGATTGGCGATCATGTAACTGCATTTATTGCATCGGCATATAACCGGGGCCTACGCAATTATGATGTACTAAAAGCATACGGCTACATGCGGCGCAATGCTTTTGAAGTAGCCGATAGTTTGTCTTATGTAAATGGTGTTGGCCGACGTGCCATGGATTCCTGGCTTAGGTATGACTACATTCCAATGGAAGACAGTGTGCCCATCGCATTTCACAAAAAGAGCAAGTGAGCCGCACCTTGGAATATGCTTTCGATGATTATGCATTAGCTACTATTGCAAAGCAGTTGGGCTTTCAAAAAGATGCAGCACAACTACAAAAGAGTGCCAGCAATTATAGAAATGTTTTTGATAAGCAGGTAGGCATGATGAATGGCCGATACGCCAATGGCAGTTGGTATCAACCATTTCAACCAGATGTACGATTGCCGTTTATTACAGAAGGCACAGCAAGGCAGTACAGCTTTTATGTACCGCATGCCGTGCAAGACCTTGCCACGCTAATGGGCGGTTCTGCTGCATTGGAAAGCGCTTTAGATAGTTTGTTTACCAAAGCTGAATATTGGCATGGCAACGAACCCGGCCATCAAATTCCGTTTATGTACAATTTCACGGCTTCGCCCTGGAAAACACAACTGCATGTACGTGATATCTTATTGACTGAGTACAGCGATGGTGCCGGTGGACTAAGTGGCAATGATGATGCAGGGCAAATGAGTGCCTGGTATGTGTTTGCCGCCATGGGGTTTTATCCGCTTAATCCGGTGAATGCTGAATACATGTTGTGTGCACCTTTATTTGATTCCATTGATATTCAACTGCCGGCTGGGAAAAGTTTTTCTATTCGGTGCAGTAAAAAAAGTGCCGAAGATCAATACATACAAAATGTTCGCTGGAACGGTAAACTGTACTCAAAAAATTATATCACCCATGCCATGATTGCAAACGGTGGTGTGTTGGAAATTCAGTTTGGTAGTAAGCCCACCACTTGGGGTAGTAAGCCCGAAAATCGTTCTGCAGAAAAATGGTAAAAAAATCAAGATGAAAAAAATCGTTCGATACGTTTTAGGATGCTGCTTATTGCTAGTTGGTCATGCAGGCATGAGCCAGCAGGTGTTTAATGTGCAGGCTTTTGGTGCCAAAGGCGATGGCAAAAGCAATGACGCCGCTGCGTTTCAAAAAGCTATAGATGCCTGCCATAAGGCGGGTGGTGGCAGGGTACTGGTGCCTGCATCTAAAACCTTTTTGTGTGGACCATTTCAACTGAAGTCGAATGTAGAATTTCATGTTGCGGCGAATGCAGTGGTGAAAGCGAGTCCGGATGAGCAGTTGTATAAGGTATCAGCTTTCAGGAAAAACCCGGGTGAAGGCACCATTTGGATTGGTGCTGAAAAGGTAGAGAACCTTAGCCTGACAGGAACCGGTACAATTGATGGTAACGGTATTGCATTTATGGGTGCTGAAGAAGCGGACGCTTACGTGTTGAAACCTTTTCATGTGCTCGATCCAAGACCACATGTGCTCACAATTATTGGCGGCAAAAACATCCGCATTCGTGATGTGCATATTGGTAATTCAGCTTATTGGACCATACACCTGATTGGTTGCGATGATGTGGTGATTTCGGGCATCACGCTGAAAAATAGTTTAAAGGTGCGCAACAGTGATGGCATTGATATTGACCACAGCAAAAATGTTCGCATCAGCGATTGCTATATCGAAAGCGGCGATGATTGTATTTGCTTGAAAAACAGAAGGGAGTTTGAAGAGTTTGGCGTATGCGAAAACATTGTGGTTACCAATTGCACCATGACTTCCCGCAGCTGCGCCATCAAGATTGGTTCTGAAAACATGGATACCATACGGCAGGTGTTGGTGAACAATTGCATCATTAAAAACAGCAACCGGGGTGTAGGCATTCAGCATCGTGATGAGGGTGTGGTGACTGATGTCGTTTTTTCCAACATGATTATTGAAAGCCGTTTGTTCAGCGATGTATGGTGGGGTAAAGCAGAGCCTATTTACATCACTGCATTTAAAAGGGCTAAAGTGAACCACAAAGATGCTAACTGGCGATTTCCTGCAGGAGCGACTGAAGGCCGGGTGGGCGTGGTGCGCAACATTACATTTAGCAACATCAAATGTGTGGGTGAAAACGGTGTGTTTGTAAGTGCCGAGACTGCAGATAAAATCAAGGATATCTTTTTTGATGGCGTAGATGTACAACTCCACAAAACCACCAGTCTGCCGGGAGGTTTGTACGACCGCCGCCCTTGTGAAGCAGATGGATTTGTAACAGGTTCCACTTCTGGTTTTTATTTTGATAAGGCCAGCAATATTCGTTTGCGAAACTGTAGTGTAAGTTGGGGCACTCAGCTACCTGCCTATTTCAATTATGCTGTAGAAAGCTATGCAGTAGCGGATTTACTCATTCAAAATTTATCGGGTACGGCAGCTAAAGCAACGTTGCCTGCTGTAAAAGAAGTGCAATAGCATTGGCATGCATGAAGGTTGTATTTTGCCGGCATTATGGCAGCACACCTGAATGTAGAAATTAAAGCAACTTGCGACGATTTAGAAAAAGCCAGGGCCGTTCTTATGGCGGCGGGAGCCGATTTCAAAGGCACCGATCATCAAACCGATGTGTATTTTAACTGTCCCAACGGGCGGCTTAAACTTCGCCGTGGCAATATTGAGTATTCACTTATTTTTTATGCAAGGGAAAACAGTGCCACACCCAAAGGTTCTGCTGTAAACATGACACAACTGCATGGCGATAGTCATGACTTACAATCGGTGCTGGCAGCTGCTTGGGGCGTAAAAGTAGCCGTGCACAAAGCCAGAGAAATATACTTTATCGACAATGTGAAATTTCACCTGGACAATGTAGAAGGATTGGGCACTTTTGTTGAAATAGAAGCCATTGATATAGATGGAAATATTGGCGCAGCCAAGCTTCATGAGCAGTGCAATCACTACATGCAGTTGCTGGATATTCAGCCTTCACATTTGCTTACACATTCGTACAGCGATATGCTGGAAAAGCAATAGCAGCTCTGTATTTGGTAAACATTTCTGCCCAGCTTATTTCAGGATAACCGTACCCAGTACAGAAGTAATTTCCCGTTCAAACTTTTTGAGCTCAATGTGCAGTTCAATCAACTGCTGCTGTACCAATGGATCTTTTTCATGCTCCAGCTCCTGTTGGTTTTGCTCCAGCATTTGTTTCAGTTTGCGCAGCTTAAAATAACTCACCGATAAGTTGGCATCTTTCCGGCTTTGCTCAATATCCGACATGCGGCGGCTCTGAATCATCTCCTCCCATTTGGGGCTGATTTCGTATGGAAACTCCAGCAGCGAAATCACCAGGCGGTTGAGTGCTTCATCGGGGTAGTACACGAAAGATTTTTCGGTAGGCTCCAATCCGGCATCGTACCAGCTTTTGTAGAGCAGGTACACTTTTTCCAATTCGGTATTATCGAAATGAAAGTTTTCGAGGCTGTTGAAAATGAACTGTGCTACAGTTTCTTCACTTTCTTCCTGCAGGGGCAGCAAGCCATACAGCAGCAGGCTTTTCACCACGGCACGTTCTTGCAGTTCGTTGGTGAGCAGCAATGCAAGGTTGGCATCCACCACTTCATCGGGCATTGTTTCTGCCTCTTGCAATGGCGATTGATCGGGCAGGTTTTTACGCTGCTCTTTCTGCAGTTTTTCCCGGATGTACTTGTTGACGAGGTTAATCAAACCTTCCTCGTCTACCTTCAGCAAACTTGCTGATTGGCGGATGTAATCTTGCTGGCGGGAGAAGTCTTCAGCCTTATCAATTTTGCTAATGCTTTCTGCAATGCGGTTGACTACCTCACTTCTTTTTTGGGAGTCATTGCCTGCTTCTTTCAGCGCCAGTTCTGTCTGAAAAAGAATGAAGTCTTTCTTGTTGTTATTGATGTATTCGTTGAATTCATCTTTGCCCACTTTTTGTACATAGCTGTCTGGGTCTTCGCCATTGGGCAACAGTACCAAACGTACATACAAACCTTCGGCCAGTGCCAAGTCCAAACCACGCAAGGCCGCTTTGATACCCGCAGCATCACCATCGTACAAAATGGTAAGATGCTTGGTGTAACGTTTTATCAGCCTGAGCTGGTCGGGTGTTAATGAAGTACCACCACTGGCCACCACGTTTTCTACACCGGCCTGGTTCAAACTAATAACGTCTGTATAACCTTCTACCAGCAAGCATTCATCTCTTTTCTCAATGGCTTGACGGGCAAAATAAATACCGTAGAGAATTTTACTTTTTACATACAGTTCATTCTCTGGTGTATTGATATACTTCGGTGCATTGTCTCTGTTTTTAATGAGACGGGCACCAAAGCCAATGATTTTACCAATGTGGTTGTGAATGGGAAAAATAATCCTGTCGCGGTAATTGTCTTGCAGGCCATAATCCCGCTGCGATACCAAACCGGTTTTCAGTAGCAACTCTTTATTGTACTGATTGTGCAATGCGTCTTTGGTAAATGCATCCCTTTCGTTGAGGCAATAGCCCAAACCAAACTTTCGCATGGTTTCGTCGGTAAAACCCCGCTGTTGTAAATAGCTGTATGCCACTGCCTGGCCCATCTCATTTTCCCAAAGCTGCTCTGCAAAATATTTTTGCGCATACTGGTTGATGATGTACAGGCTGTCGGCCGTTTGCTGTCTTTCTTTGTATTCAGGATCAACTTCCGTTTCCTGAATTTCGATATTGTATTTTTTAGCCAGCCAACGCAGGGCTTCTGCATAGCCCAGCTTTTCGTGCTCCATTAAAAAGCTGATGGAGTTGCCGCTTTTGCCACAGCCAAAACACTTGTATATTTCTTTGGAAGGAGAGACCGTAAACGAAGGTGTTTTTTCGCCATGAAAAGGGCAGAGGCCAAGGTAATTGGCGCCCCTTCTTTTGAGCTGCACAAAATCGCCCACTACTTCGAGGACGTTGATGCTGTTGATAATGCGCTGTACGGTTTCCTGACTAATCACAGAGCGAAAGTAACGGCAATTTTGAATAAGAAGCGGGGCATTTCTATTTGTTTCAGCCACTTGTCAATTAGCAAATGGCAGTCACGTGGACTATTCACTTTCAGCCGGTATCTTTGGCGCATTCCACACTGTCATGAAACAATTTTGTCAAGCATTACTCTTGTTGCTGTTGGTAGCTGCTACTGGCTGCCGCGAAGGAAAATACGATTTGCGTTTTCAGCCTGCTGATGATTCCCGCTACCGGCTGCAAACAGATGTTAGTGGCAAGGTGACCATTAAAATGCTGGGACAAGAGTTGAAGCAGCCCATGAATACCCGCATTAGTAGTTTGCTACGGTTTGATACCCTGCCCGATGGCAACACACAGGTGGCTTTTGCCTATGAGGATTACAACCTGAGTCAGGGGAAGGATAAAACCATGTTTTCGCTAGACAGTCTTTCGCAGAAAGATTCAGCTGCTTTGCGGGTAATGGATATGATGACGGGAATTGAGTTCACGGCAACTATTTCACCCAAAGGTCAAGTGCTGACAAAAGTATCTACCGATAGTTTGTGGAAAGTAGTGGAAGCTGGCTTACAGCCCTTGGAAGAACAGCTACGCAAGCAACTGGCTACTGCACTTCGCCCATTGATAAATGACGACATGATGAGCGGCATGCTGGAGCAATGTTTTTATGTGTTGCCCGGCAAAAAAGTAAACGATGGTGCCAAATGGAAAAATCAGATTCGGATGAAGGCCATTTTTACCATGGTTATCAATAACGATTTTGAATTGAAGTCGGTGAAAAATGGGATCGCAGAAATAGCGCTGACATCAACCATTACTAATGCTGATCAGCAGGTGGCCATGCCCGGTTTGGCTTTGGCTAGTCCGCCTTCATTGGGCCAGCCCAAAGACAATACGGCATTCGACATCATGGGTATGAAACTGGATGCAGATTTTAAGGGCAAACAACAAGGCTTGATTTATGTTAACCTTGGCACGGGCTTGATGCAAACAGCTCGTTTGCAGCAACAGTTGTCTGGTATTTTTAAAATCAATTCCATTGAAATTCCTATGGATATGGACATGAAGATTGATTACAAACTGGATGGTTTATAGTCAGCAGTTCATTAGAATTCTGTTCACAAAATCTCTTGTTAATCAATGGGGCTGTAACATTCTGTAAACATTACCGTCAGGAAATTTAGGCTACACAAATCAATGCCTATGAAACTGACTGTTACACTGCTCGCAGCCTCTTTGGCTGTTGTTACTTCCGGCTGCATTAAAGAAGGTTACCGCACAGCCGAACGCCGCATCCTTGGCGAATGGCGCATCGACGATGTGAACCCTATGGGTTGGGGCGGCAACTCGGCCCGTATACCTTTCAACAATGGCCGGTTTACATTTTACGACAACGGTACGCTGAGTTATGTAAATGACAACAATCAGCAGTTCAGTGGCAGCTGGTACATCAACCGGCGCTGGCAAGATGATGAGCAATGGCTCAGCATGCAAATCACTGCTGTAGACTTTGTAAACCAGCAAGTGCTGTCGCAGTTTTACGAAAACCTTGATTTCAGAGGCCGTAACCGATTACGTGCAGAAACCCAGCAATCCACCCGCAGGTATGTTACTTATTTCAGAAGATAATTAGGGGAGTTGCAATAACTACTGTAGCGGTTACCAACCGGCCACACTGTCGTCGCCGCGTTTGTCGCCCACTACTTCCAGTTTGCCGTTGGGTTTTACCAAAATCATTTCGGTAGCACTCCAGGCGCCACTTTCTACAATTTTGTAGCCCATGGCTTCCAGCTGTTTGCGTACATCCAGCGGAAAATCTTTTTCCACCCGTACTTCATCGGGTTGCCACTGATGGTGAAATTTTGGTTTGTTTACTGCATCAAAAGCATTCATGTTGTAGTCCACCACATTAACGATGCTTTGCAAAACGGATGTAATGATGGTAGTACCACCGGGTGTTCCTACCACCATAAATGGTTTGTTGTTTTTCAGTACCACAGTGGGAGTCATGCTGCTCAGCATTCTTTTGCCCGGGGCAATGGCATTGGCTTCGCCACCAATGGCG
This sequence comes from Phnomibacter ginsenosidimutans, assembly GCF_009740285.1. Taxonomy (GTDB): domain Bacteria; phylum Bacteroidota; class Bacteroidia; order Chitinophagales; family Chitinophagaceae; genus Phnomibacter; species Phnomibacter ginsenosidimutans. The sequence continues at coordinate 2,239,152 of NZ_CP046566.1, read as the reverse complement.
CCAAACATGTTGGGTACGCCCGGTTGCACACTGAAGTCGTCCATTTCGTTGTTGAGAAAAAAGCCGGCACCACCTACAACCACTTTGCTGCCATACCCACCGTTGAGGGTAGTGGTTACACTTACTGCATTGCCTTCCGTATCCATCACACTCAGGTGGGTGGTTTCCATGCTTTCTTTAATCACTCCGGGTTTAATGTTACTGCTTACTGATGCTTTGGTGCTGTCATAATCGGCCATGCGTTGCTGCAAATAGGCAGGGGCAACCAATCCTTTCATCGGTACTTTGTAATAGTCGGGGTCGCCTAAGTGTTCGGCACGGTCGGCATAGGCACGACGTTCAACTTCGGTAATGAGCTGCACACTTTTTGCCGTTTGAAAACCATAGCTGGCCAGTGGCCGGTTTTCCAGCATCTTCAGCATTTGATGAATGAGTATGCCGCCGCTGCTGGGGGGCGGCATCGAAATGATTTCGTAGCCCTTGTACATAAATACAACCGGCGTTCTTTCTATGGCTTTGTAATTTTTTAAATCGGCTTTGCTGATGATTCCGCCGCCACGTTCCATTTCATTCACAATCAAATCGGCGGTTTCGCCTTCGTAAAAACCCGCCTGGCCTTTGTCACGAATGCGTTTGAGGGTATTGGCCAAATCGGTTTGTATCAAGGTATCGCCGGCCTGCCATTTCTTTTCTCTGTAAAAAACAGGCAGGCTAGTATTCACTCTCTCCAATTGCTGCTGCAGATTGTTCAGGCGGTTGGCTTCTCTTTCAGTAATTACAAACCCTTTTTCTGCCAAATCAATAGCGGGTTGAATCAATTTTTTCATAGGCAGTTTGGCATATTTGAGCGATGCAAACAAACCTGCCGGTGTACCCGGCACACCGCTGGCCAGGTGACCGCTTTGCGATAATCTGGTATTGGCCTTGCCCGTTGTTGCATCTACGTACATGTTTTCGGTGGCTTTGCCCGGGGCCATTTCACGGTAGTCAATGGTTACGTTTTTGCCGCCTTTGAGGTGCGCCACCATAAACCCACCGCCACCAATATTGCCTGCCGTGGGATACACCACAGCCAATGCCCACTGGGTTGCAATGGCCGCATCTACCGCATTGCCGCCTTGCTGCATTACATACATGCCTGCCTCACTGGCCAAAGGATGAGCACTGCTCACTGCCGCTTTGTTGTACTCGGCATGTTTTACCAATTGATATTGAAAGCCATTGGGCTGTGCCTGCAACAGCTGAACTGATGCCAGCAGTAAAAAAGACAAGGATGCAAAACGAGCAATCGTTTTCATAAGCAGTGAAATATTGTGGAAGCCAAATATCAGGGAAAGATGGGAATGCTACTGCATCGCTTTTGCGATTGGTAGGAAGAGAAAGCCCTTGAATTTTCCACGAATGGAGGTCATTTACTACCAAGGTTTCTGCGGTTCTGTCGTCCAACAGGCTGCAAAGCTTTTTTCCTTAATCTTTGTTGTCCTACTTATCTGGTATGAAAAAAATAACTGCTACTCTTTGCTTGCTGCTGTTGGCCGTGTTTGGCATCGCACAAAGCATTCCTTCGCCCAAGTCATTTTTAGGCTATGAAATTGGCGAACGTTTTACGCCCCACCACAAAATTGTGGCCTACTTTGAAGCCTTGGCCAAAGCTGCCCCTGCACAAATGAAGCTGGAGCAATATGGCCGCACCAATGAAGGCCGCCCCTTGTTGCTGGCCACTTTTGCCAGTACCGCCAACATGGGCCAGCTGGAAAGCATCCGCCAAAACAACCTGCAACTGGCAGGATTGGCAGCGGGTAATGGTCAGGTAAATGGTACCGCCATTGTGTGGATGAGCTACAACGTGCATGGCAACGAAGCCAGTAGCAGCGAAGCGGTCATGAAGACGGCCTATTTTTTACTCACCGATGCCAAGGCGCAAGAGTGGTTGAAAAATACCGTGGTCATTATTGATCCTTGTATCAACCCCGATGGCCGCGACCGCTATGTAAACTGGTACAACAGCGTGGTGGGCGACCGTATGAATGCCGACCCATCATCACGGGAACATGCGGAGCCCTGGCCCGGTGGCAGAAGCAACCATTACAACTTCGACCTCAACCGCGACTGGGCCTGGCAAACGCAGGTAGAAACCCAGCAGCGCATTCCTCAATACAACAAGTGGATGCCGCATGTACATGTCGATTTTCATGAGCAGGGCTTCAACGAACCCTACTATTTTGCGCCAGCCGCTGAGCCTTTTCATGAAGTGATTACGCCCTGGCAGCGCCAGTTTCAAACAAGTATTGGCCGCAACCATGCCAAATATTTTGATGCCAACAACTGGCTGTTTTTTACCAAAGAACGTTTCGACCTGTTTTACCCCAGCTATGGCGATACATGGCCTACTTACAATGGCAGCATTGGCATGACCTATGAGCAGGGGGGTATTCGTGCAGGTCTTGCTATCCGCAACGAAGACGGTGACACCCTCACCTTGGTTGACCGTGCCGAACATCATTTCACCACCGGTATTAGCACCGTAGAAATTGCTTCAAAAAATGCTACCGGTTTGCAGCAAAACTTCCAGCAGTTTTTTGCCAATGCCCGTACAAACGGCGTAGGGGAGTACAAAACTTTTGTGGTGAAAGAAAAAGGCAACGAAGGCAAAATCAAACGTCTTACAGACTTGCTCACCAACAATGGTATTGAATGGGGCTATGGCGCTGCTGCACCTGCCAAAGGTTTCAACTATATCAGCGGTAAAGAAGAAGTTTTTAATGTAGAGAAAGGCGACATCGTCATTAGCACCGTGCAACCACGTGGCACCATGGCCAAAGTGTTGTTTGAACCCACCTCAAAAATTACTGATAGTGCTACATACGACATTACAGCGTGGAGCATTCCTTACGCACATGGCCTCAAGGCTTTTGCTGTAAAAGAAAAACTTACTGTGAACAAAGCCGTGCCTGCTATTTTGATGATGCCGGTGGTGCCACCCATGCAGTACGGTTATTTGCTGCCTTGGCGCAGCAATAGCGAGGCCAATTTTGTAGCAGCTTGTCTCAAAGCTGGCATTAAGCCACGGGTAGCGCAGCGTTCATTTGAGTATCAGGGCACCACTTACCCTGCAGGTACAATAATCTTACTGAAGACATCGAACCAGCATGTGGCCAACCTCGAAAAAAGATTGCGGATTTGGCAACCGATCATCGGGTAACCCTGGTACCCGTGGCCACTGGATTTATGGACAAAGGTGCCGACTTTGGTAGCCCCGATGTGAAAATTATGCATGCCCCACGAGTGGCTATGGCTACAGGTGAAGGCACCAGTAGTCTGGGTGCCGGCGAAGTGTGGCATTACCTCGAAAGAGATTTGCAATACCCGGTAACGTTGATTAATGCAGCTAACCTCAACAGCATTGCATGGCATAAATACGATGTGGTGATTTTGCCAGAAGGTTACAATTACAAACCCTTGTTTGATAAAGATGGTGCTATGAAGAAATGGATTCAGCAGGGTGGTAAACTCATTGTAATGGAAAATGCAGTGAGCCAGCTGGTGCAAGCCGATTGGGGCCTGAGCAATAAAAAAGAAGCCGACGAAAAGGATGGTTTGTACGACAATGTTCGCCGCTACGAAAACCAGGAAAAAGAAAGCCTGCAATACAACAACCCCGGCAGCATTTTCAAAGTAGAGGTAGACAACTCACATCCGTTGGGCTATGGTTTCGATAAAACCTATTTTACCCTCAAGGCCGACAACAATGTGTACGAGTTTATGGAGAATGGCTGGAATGTGGGTGTCATTAAAAAAGAGGCACAAATAGCTGGCTTCACCGGCAACAAAGCCAAGGCACAACTGAAAGATGGCGTACTGTTTGGCGAAGTGCCTGTGGGCCGTGGCTCTGTTGTGTTCTTTGCCGACGATGTATTGTTCCGCAACTTTTGGGAAAGTGGCAAGCTGCTGATGGCCAATGCACTGTTTATGGTCAACTCTGGCAACGCCGCCCGATAACAATAAAAAAGCGACCACTGCAAAGTGGTCGCTTCAACTATGGGTGAGAGCTCACTACGTGAGTAATATTAACGGATAAATCCGCGGCCACATTTTTGTTTGCCATTGGCTGCTGCCTGAATGCTCATGCCACCAGAGCAACTGCTAACCAGCAAGGCTACTACGAATAATGAAAGAAGGGCGAGGCTAAAACGTCTCATAGTTTAAATTGGGGGTTTGGGGTTAATCAGATCACTGTGAATATATCAAGCATCGTACCAGAAAAAAACAATGGTTTAACACCGACCAATTATTTTTTTTAATCATCTATTGAAGCCATAGAAAATCATGTGTCTGTTGAATAAATTCAAAATAATACTGGCCACAGGATTGGGGATGCTGGCGGGTTTTGCTGCGTTGGCGCAAGTGCCGGAGACACCCTCCGCCGGTCAAATATTGCAGGACATCAAGAAGCTGAAAGTGCTGGGCAGTGTGTTGTACATAGCTGCTCACCCCGATGATGAGAACACCCGTCTGATAGCCTGGCTGAGCAATCATGCCCTGTATCGTACCGGCTACCTTAGCCTTACCCGTGGCGATGGTGGCCAAAACCTGATTGGCGATGAGCAAGGCGTAGAACTCGGACTCATTCGTACCCAAGAGTTGCTGGCTGCCCGCCGTATAGATGGCGGTGAACAGTTTTTCAGCCGGGCTTTCGATTTTGGTTTTAGCAAAAATCCTGAAGAAACGTTTCGCATTTGGGATAAACAAGCCGTGCTCAGCGATGTAGTGTGGGTGATTCGCCAGTTTCGCCCCGATGTGATTATTGCCCGTTTTCCCGAAGATGGCAGAGCAGGTCACGGTCACCACAGTGCCAGCGGCATCATGGCCCGTTTGGGTTATGAAGCAGCAGGCAATGCCGATGAGTTTACCGACCAGTTTGGTAAAGGAGCCCGTGTGTGGCAGCCCAAGCGGGTGCTTTGGAACACGTTCAATTTTGGCAGCGCCAATACCATTGATAGTACTAAACAGTTTTCGCTGGAAGTGGGACAGTACAATACGCTGACTGGCAAAAGCATTGGCGAACTGGCCGGTGAAAGCCGGAGCCAGCACAAGAGTCAGGGTTTTGGCGTAAGCCGCCAACGGGGCAACTCCAAAGAATATTTTAGCCTGGTGGCCGGAGAGCCCGTGAAGCAAGGATTGATGGATGGCGTAACCACCAGTTGGGACAGGGTGAAAAATGCAGAAGGTATTGAAGCCATGATCAACGGCATCATTCGCTTGTACGATATGGAGCATCCTGATGCCAGTATTCCTGCCTTATTGCAATTAAAATCAAGGTTGCTGGCCATTCAACCCTTCGACCAATGGGTGAAAATTAAACTGCGGGATTTGGATCGCATTATTCAGCACTGTGCAGGTATTTATGCAGAAGCCATTGTAACGCAACCTGCAGTGGTGACAGGCGATTCTGCCAAGCTAATGCTCAACATCATCAACCGGTCAGATTTTCCCATGAGCATCCGTACCATTGGTTTCAACGATAAATTTCAAGACATACAAAAACCATTGCCGGCAAATGTGTGGACACAAATTCCTTATGCTGTGCCGATGGGTAACAGTTTGTTGGAAACACAACCTTATTGGTTGCGCATGCCCAAGAAAGACGGCATGTTTGATGTACAAGACCAGCAGTTGATTGGTAAGGGTGAAAATGAGCCGCCAACATTGGAAGTGTTCATCGCATTGGGCAATCGTGTCATCAAAGTAAATCCCAGCATTCAATACAGAGTGGTAGATCCGGTAAAAGCAGAATTGTACAATCCGATACACGTCACCAATCCGTTTTTGTTATACAACGATCCGGGTGTGTTGCTCTTCCGGAAAAACAGCAGCGACAGTGCTACGTTGCAGGTAAATATTCAATCGGTAAAAGCCGCCAATGCCGCGTCGCCCAACATTTTGCTGAGCGGTGCCAACTCTGGCTACAAGCAGCAAATGCCACAGTCGGCCATGCAGTTTGCTGCCAACGATAAAAAGACAATCACCTTGAAAGTACCCAATTACATGAAGGGTACAGGTAAGGAAGAAGATGTGCTGCATTTGTCGTTCAAACCCGGTGGCAGCTTTGGTGATGCCGAGTTTTTCAATGCCCGCCGTATGATTGAATACGACCACATTCCCACACAAACCTGGCACTATCAGGATGTGGTGAAAGTGTTGCACATCGATTTGAAAACCGTTGGCAAAAAGATTGGTTACTTACCGGGTGCCGGCGATAAAATTCCGGAGGCCTTGTTGCAAATGGGCTATCAAGTGACAGAGTTGAAAGAAGCCGATTTGAAACCCGAATTGCTGAAGCAATTCGATGCTGTGGTGATGGGGGTACGTGCCTACAACATTCACGATTATTTGGCACAAGCCTACGAAGGTTTGATGACCTACGTAAAAAATGGTGGCAACCTGATTGTACAATACAACACCAACAATTTCATCAGTTCGTTGAAAGGGAAGATGGCGCCATACCCATTTAGCATCGGCCGGACACGTATTACCGATGAGCAATCTCCGGTGCAGTTTTTATTGCCGAATCATCCGGTGTTGAATTTTCCGAATAAAATCACCACTAAAGATTTTGAAGGCTGGGTGCAGGAGCGAAGTGTGTACCATGCAGAAGGATTGGATGCCAACTGGCAATTGCCTTTGGGCCTCAACGATCCTAATGAACCCATGCAAAATGGTAGCCTCGCTATTGCGCCATATGGCAAAGGCAACTTTGTGTACACTGCTCTGGTTTTCTTCCGCGAACTGCCAGCCGGTGTGCCCGGCGCCTACCGCTTGTTGGCCAATCTCTTGGCATTGCCCAAACATTAGCGTAGTGTTGCTGAAGCATTTCCATTATCATTAATTTGTATTCATGCGTCGTCCCGAAATATTGCTCATCATTGCTGCGGTGTCTGGCTTAATCATCGGCAAACTCATCAAAAACTTTCGATGGGGTTTCCTCATTGGCATCATCATTGCGGCTTTGTATGCATTTGGAAAACCATACAAAAAACAACGTGATTAATGCGGGAGCCCGGCCGTAAATATTGGCAGGTTTGGTACATTTTGGTACTGGCATTTCTGCTGTTGCAGATTTGGTGGTTTACCTATCTCAGTCAATTGTTTCAATAATCCTTCAAGAGTTGCATCATGGCTGTATTAGATTGGGTGGTGTTGATTGCTACGCTGGCGGGTATCATTACTTACGGCCTGTACAAAAGCCGTCATGAAAAAACGCTGGAAGGTTATTTTTTAAGCAGCCGCAGCATGCCCTGGTGGTTGGTATTGCTGAGCATTATGGGCACTCAGGCTAGTGCCGTTACGTTTCTTTCTGCGCCGGGCCAGGCCTATACCGATGGCATGCGTTTTGTGCAATACTATTTTGGCTTGCCCATTGCCATGATTGTGATCAGCGCCTTTTTCGTACCCATTTTTCACAAGCTGAAAGTGTATACAGCGTATGAATTTTTAGAACAACGCTTCGATTTAAAAACAAGAACACTCACATCTTTTCTCTTTTTGCTGGGCCGCGGTTTATCTACCGGTATTAGTATTTATGCACCAGCCATTATTGTAAGCAGTTTGCTGGGTTGGAATATTTACCTCACCAATTTGGTAATGGGTGGGTTGCTCATCATTTACACCGTAAGTGGTGGTGCCAAATCGATTGCCTACACACAGCAGTTGCAGTTCCTGCTCATTATGGGCGGTATGCTGATTGCTGCTGTAGTAGCTGTACAATTGTTGCCGGCAGGTGTTGGTTTTACCGAAGCCATTGCCACTGGTGGCAGCATGGGTAAAATGAACATCATTACCGATGGCATGACAGAAAAAGGCTTCGACTGGAAAGACCGCTACAATATGTGGAGTGGTGTGATTGGTGGTTTCTTTTTGGCACTCAGTTATTTTGGCACCGACCAAAGCCAGGTGGGCCGCTACCTCACAGCCCGCAGCATGAAAGAAAGCCGCATTGGCCTGCTCATGAATGGTTTGGTAAAAGTGCCCATGCAGTTTGTGATTTTGATGGTGGGCGTATTGGTATTTGCTTTTTACCAGTTCAATCAGGCACCAATTTTTTTCAACCAAACATTGGTGAAAGAAGCCAAGACCACTGCATTTGCGCCGACACTCAACAAGCTGGAAGCGGAGTACAATTTGCTGCAAGAGCAACGCAATAGGTTGAGAAACCAAGGGCCTGCTACCGACGGTTTTCATGTTGATACCATGCAAAAGGCAGTGGAGCAAAACTTCCAACAACTCCAATCATTACGGAAAGAATACGCTGCTGTATTAAAGCAAGCTGTACCCAATGGCGAAACCAGCGACACCAATTATATCTTCTTGTATTTCGTGACACAGAACCTGCCGAAAGGCTTGGTGGGCCTGCTCATAGCGGTGATTATTTTGGCGGCCTGGGGCAGCATTGCAGCGGCGCTGAATTCGTTGGCCAGCAGTACTGTTATCGATATTCATCACAAAGTGGTGAATAAAAACTGCGATGAGAAAACGTCGTACAAACTCAGCTGGCAATACACGTTGGGCTGGGGTTTGTTCAGCATTGCGGTGGCCATGTTTGCTACCAATATGGGCAGCTTAATAGAAGCAGTAAACATTTTGGGTTCTCTTTTTTACGGTGTTATTCTAGGCATTTTTCTCGTAGCTTTTTTCATTAAAAAAGTAAAAGGCGATGCCGTTTTTTGGAGTGCGGTAGTAAGCGAACTCTTGGTCGTCACCATTTACAAAATGGAAATTGTGTCGTTTCTCTGGCTCAATCTCATTGGCGCAGCGCTGGTTATTTTCATTGCTATTCCGTTTCAAACCTTGCTGCAAAAACAGCCAGCGGAAAAGCCTGCAGGTGAACAGGCGTAACCACGCAGCCATCATTATTACCAATGGTGCATAATTCCGCAGTTAAATGCGGTAAGCCGCCATTAACTTTCGTCAAATTTTTATAGCATGGACTACGGTTTTATTGCTCTCGTCGTTATTGCGGTATTGTTTGTACTCAGCGGTATTGTAACCGTTCAGCAAGGGTACATTTCTGTGATTACTATGTTTGGTAAATACCGCCGCATTATGCGCCCCGGTTTGAATATCAAAATTCCTTTTCTGGAAAAAGTGTATACCAGAGTGAGTATTCAAAACCGCAGTGTGGAACTCGAATTTCAGGCGGTTACCATTCGATCAGGCCAACGTGTACTTCAAATCGATGCTGCTGTACAGTGTGATGAATGAAGAAGAAGAAACCATCAAGCGGGTGGCTTTCAAATTCATGAGTGAAAGAGAATTGATGCAGGCATTGGTTCGCACCATTGAAGGCAACATCCGTTCGTATGTGGCTACCCGTCGTCAGGCAGAAGTATTGGGCTTGCGCCGCGAAATTGTAGAATATGTGAAAGTAGAAATTGACCAGACCCTCGAAACCTGGGGTTATCATTTGCTCGATTTGCAAATCAATGATATCACGTTTGATCAGGCCATTATAGAAAGCATGAGCAGGGTAGTGGCCAGCCACAATATGAAAGCCGCTGCTGAAAACGAAGGTCAGGCATTGCTTATTACCAAAACCCGTGCTGCAGAAGCTGAAGGCAACGCCATTAAGATTGCTGCAGAAGCCGAACGGCAGGCTGCACAACTGCGTGGTCAGGGTGTGGCGCTGTTCCGTCAGGAAGTAGCCAAGGGTATGAGTGAAGCTGCAGAAGAATTGAAACAGGCCAACCTCGATACCAATGTCATACTCTTTAGTATGTGGACAGAAGCCATTAAGAACTTTGCTGAATACGGAAAGGGCAATGTGATATTTCTCGATGGCAGCCCCGATGGCATGCAAAGTACCATGAACCGTATTATGGGTATGATGCAAATGAAGTCTGAAGAACAAAAAAAGTAGTGCTGCAACTGGCGTAAAAAACTGTTAATAGCCGCAGACAAATACAACATGAATAATTATTTGCCTGCATATTCGTTGATACATAAATAATTTACTTGCCCATGTTTTTGCTCTATCAGGCGCTTACAGATACCATGCAACAAGTAGCCACTCAGGCTGGTGCTACTGCTAAGTCCATCAATCTTTGGGAATTGATTGCGCAGGGTGGTGTGCTGATGATTCCATTGGCATTGCTATTGGTGGTGGCCGTGTATTTTTTTGTAGAAAGAAATATTGCCATCAATAAAGCATCCCGTATTGATCCCAACTTCATGAATATTGTGCGGGATCACATCATGAACGGCAACATTACTGCAGCCCGTTCATTGACGAAGAATACTGATCATCCGGTAGCCCGTATCATTGACAAAGGTTTGCAGCGATTGGGTAAACCCATTGATGCCATTGAAAAGAGCATGGAGAATGTAGGGCGAATTGAGATGTATAACATGGAACGCAACATCAACGTATTGTCGATGATTGCAGGAATGGCACCCATGTTTGGTTTCCTCGGTACCATCATTGGTATGATTCAGATGTTTTATGAAATCAATACCTCTGGCCGCTTTGAACTCAATACCATCGCTGGTGGTATTTATGTAAAAATGATTACTTCCGCTACAGGTTTGATTATTGGTTTGGTATCATACCTTTTTTACAACTACCTCAATACACAGGTGGATAAAACTGCCAATAAAATGGAAGTAGCTACGGCAGAATTTTTAGACACTTTGCAAGAGCCGCACAAATAGCTGATGTGCTAATGTGAAATGTGCATTAGAACATTAGCACATTAGCTAATTTTCACATTCTCAAGTTGATTCATGAATATTCGCCGCAAATTAAAATCACATGCCGAAGTACACACCGGAGCGTTGAACGATATCCTGTTCATCCTCTTGTTTTTCTTTCTGATTGTGAGTACGCTGGCCAATCCCAATGTGGTAAAAGTGGATACCCCCCGTGGTAAAAATGATACCAAGGTGAAGCAAACCATTGTGGTGAGTATCGATAAAAACCGGCAGATGTATCTGATGCAAAAGCCCATTGCTACCGATAGTCTGGAGCATGAGCTGCAACGCATGATGGCCAATGCAACCGATACACCGGTGATTGCGTTAAATGTGGACAGCGCTGCTTTCTACGGAGATTTTTTCAAAGCACTTAATGCCGGAAAAAGATTGAAGGCCAAAGTAGTTGCTAACATCAATCCCAATTGAGTCAGTCATCAGGAAGCAGAACCAAACAACCATTCGTTGGCTTCTTCTCTACTGGTTGTAATTTTTAAATTCATGCCGCGGTTAACCGTGGCATTTTCATACAGTTGAATTGCCTGACTTACGCTTTCGTGGCATAGCAATACCACCCTAATGTTTCCTTGTTTTGCCAGGTTGGCCGAGTATTCAGCCAATTCAAAAGTTTCGGCCAAACCAAGACGATGAGTAAGGTTTGTTTCGTCGCAGAGTATATGGCTGCACTGAGAGCTCAATGCAGCTTCGCCAACGGCCTGAATGTAGCCCAATGCCTCTTCGTAAGTAAATTCATTGCTTGATGCTGTTACTAACAACGTTCGATCCTTCTTGCTGGAATGAGTAATCAATCGGCATAACACGAATATTTACCTGCACTTACGCCAGTTTGCAAGAGCACAAACCCACGACAGTGACTAGGGGGAGTATTAAACTGCTCAAATGTAGGGGTTCAACTTACATGAAAAGAATGTTTAATGTCATTTGTTTTTGAGTGATGATGTGCGATAATCCTGCTAATGGTTGCGAAATGTAAAAAAGCTCATGCTAGAAAATGTTAAAAGCATTGTTGGCCAAAGGCAAGCCCAAAGGGTGCCTGCATGTTGGCTACGCATCGCTTACCTTTGCCCACTTCGCAAAAAAATGCATATGCCCGACGAATCGAAGACTCTCGTAAAAGTGGGTGCAGTGAGTTACTCCAACACGCTGCCCTTGCTGTATGGTATGCGCAAAATGCCGGTGCTACAGCAGATGGATTTACTGACAGACTACCCCAGTGCAGTTGCTGAAAAGTTGATTGCCGGCACTATTGATGTGGGGCTTGTCCCGGTGGCTGTTTTTCACAAAGTGGCCAATGCGCAAATAGTGGGCAAATATGGTATTGCTGCTCATGGCGTTGTTGCATCTGTTTGCATTTTTAGTGATGTGCCCATGGAGCAGATCACCCATGTGATGCTCGATTATCAAAGCCGCACATCGGTGGCTCTTGCTCAACTTTTGCTGAAGCATTTTTGGAAGCAGCCGGTGGAATTGGTAGCAGCCACTCTTGGTTTTGAACAGCAGATTGCTGGCAGTACGGCTGCCGTGGTGATTGGTGACCGGGCGCTTAGCCTGCAAAGCAAGCATGCCCATGTGTATGATTTGGCGGAAGCATGGCTTCAGTGGACTGGCTTACCTTTTGTGTTTGCTGCATGGATTGCCAACAAGCCGCTGCCGGCCGATTTCATTCAGGCTTTTGATGAAGCCAATGCTTTAGGCATGGCACACATACCAGAGATTGTTGCGACACATCCGTTTCCTGATTATGACTTGCAATACTATTTTACCCAAAACATACATTACGAACTAACAGCTGAAAAAATGCAGGGTTTGCAACTCTTTTTGCAAATGCTGCAGCAGCCAGAAAATGCAGCATCATTGCTACCCGCTTCTTCCAAACACTCAAATTTTTGATACATGACCTTGATTGAAAAACTAAACGAAACTACTGCTGTCATCAAAGCATATTATAGTGAAAAACCTGTTGCCGGTATTGTGCTGGGCAGCGGTTTGGGCAATTTTAAAGAGAACATGACGGTAGAATGTGAAATACCGTATGAAGACATTCCCAACTTTCCGGTGTCTACAGTAGAGGGGCACAGTGGCAAACTCATTTTTGGTAAAATGGCTGGTAAAACTGTGGTATGCATGGCCGGCCGTTTTCATTTTTACGAAGGGTATTCTTCTGCCGATGTTTCATTTCCCATTCGGGTAATGAAATGGCTGGGCGTTGAAACACTGCTGCTCAGCAACGCTGCCGGTGGTATGAATCCAGCTTTCGCTGTTGGCGATTTAATGATCATCAACGATCATATTAGTTTGTTTGCCCACAATCCTTTGCTTGGGCCCAATGTGGCGGAGCTTGGTCCTCGTTTTCCTGATATGAGTGAGCCTTATAGCAAAGCTTTGATTGCCACAGCAAAAACAGTAGCTGCCGCCAATAACATAGCGGTACATGAAGGCGTATACGTAGGTGTAACCGGCCCTACATTTGAAACGAAGGCCGAATACAAAATGCTGCATATTATTGGTGCCGATGCTGTGGGCATGAGCACCGTACAGGAAGTGATTGTGGCCCGACATATGGATGTGCCGGTGTTTGCCATCAGCGTTATTACCGACCTGGGCATTCGGGAAGAAAACAACATCATTACCCATGAAGAAGTATTGGAAGCTGCTAAAGCTGCCGAACCCAAAATGACAGCTATCTTCAAGGGCCTGATAGAGGCATTGTAAAAGTGGAATATCTGCGGCCCATGAAAATCGCTTCCTTAATGAACCATTTGCAAAACCGGAATTGGATGCCGGCATTGCTGCTATGCCTGTGCATGTCGATGGCAGGAATGCTGCATGCTCAAAGGCCCACCGGTATTGGTACCGGCCGCTTTGATGCACAAGGCCGGCCCATGGGAGCGGGCAGCAAAATGAAAGGTGGCGATAGCTTACAGCAAAGAGATAACAACGAAGATTCCATTACTATTTTTTACCGCATGTTCGATAGCAGTCGTATCCGATTGCTTGACTCAACAGTAGGCGAATTTTCGTTGCGTTTTCCGTTGCAAAAAGACCAGTTGTTTTTAGGTAGCCTTGGTAATGCTACACAATCACTGTTGTTTCAACCTTACATGAAGCCTGGTTTTGATCCGGGCTTTCATGCATACGATACCTACAAATACACCGTAGAAGGCACCCGCATATTTCAAACCACAAGGCCATACACAGAGCTGGATTACTTGCTGGGTGGCCGGTCGGAGCAAACCATCAAAGCGTTGCATACGCAAAACATTTCGCCTACCTGGAATGCTTCGTTTGAATTCAGGTACCTTGGTTCGCCCGGCAATTTTAAAAACAACAATACCAGTCATAGCAACATACGCCTGGCTTCTGGCTTTGCCACCCGCAACCGACGGTACAGTGGCAATTTCATGTACATCACCAACCGCAACCGATCGGCCACCAATGGCGGCATTGTTTCTGATACATTTCTCACTTCTACCAATCAGGCATTTGCACAACGTTTTAATATTCCCACCTGGTTGGGCGAAGACGGTGACATTACAGCCAACCCTTTTGCTACCAGTGTAAAAGCAGGACACGATTACAAACAACGCATCCTGTATTTCAGACATCAATACGATTTTGGTCAAAAGGACTCTGTATTGACAATTGATGAAGAAGACTCTTCATACACGAAAGTTTTTTACCCCAGGTTTCGGGTACAACACAGCATACTCTACAATAGGCAAGAGTTTGGCTTTAAAGATGAATACCTGACAGATACGGCTGCTACCAATGCCTATGCTAGTGTGTACAGGCAGCGGTTTGGGGTAAAAAGTTTTTATCCAAACATGCTGCTCAATGATCGGTTTACAGAGTTTACCAATGAAGCAGCTATTTTATTGTACCCGCAAAAAAATAATCAGGACCAGTTTCTGAAAATGGGTGCCGGCTTGCAATTGCTGTCTGCGTTGCACGACAGCGTAACGGCACGTAAATACAATAACAGCTATGTATTGGGCGAGTACCGCAACAGAACCCGCAACAGAAAGTGGGACATCAATGCCAATGCCCGTTTATATCTGAGTGGGCTAAATGCCGGTGATTACAACCTGGACGTATTGCTGCAAACACAGCTGGGCAAAAAGGCTGGTGTATTGCAATTGGGATTTGTGAATACCAACCGCACACCATCTTTTGTGTTTGATACGCTTTCCGGATTTATCAATCAAACGGTCAGCAGCTTAAAACAAGAAAACTGGACCAAAATCAGCGGGCAGTATTTTCTGCCATCGCTGAAGCTGCAACTGTTTGGCAATTACTATCTCGTAAGCAATTACACATATTGGGATACATACACCACGTTTAAGCAAGAATCAACTTTGACTAGTGTGCTTCATGTGGGAGCCGCTAAAACGTTTAAGCTCAGTAAGCGCTGGAACTGGCATACATCGCTTCACGTACAAACCGAGGCGAGTGAGGTGATTAATTTGCCTGTATTGTATTCGCAAAACAGGATTGCTTATGAAGGTACTTTTTTCAAAAACCTGCTGCTGAGTACAGGTGTGGAAGTGCGGTACTATACCGCATATAAAATGAATGATTTCAGCCCGATGAATGGTCAGTGGATAGTGCAGGATACTGCGCTGATCCGCAACAAGCCCGACATCAATGCGTACCTGCATTTGCGTATTCGATCATTCCGCTTGTTTACCCGCTTGGAAAACCTGAATACGTTGAGTGTGAGCCGTGGTTTTGCATTTGTCAACAATAATCTTGCTGCACCTTTATATCCTACGCCCGGACTGTTTTTCCGTTTGGGTATCTATTGGGGATTTGTGAACTAAGTCTGTCATTTCATGCAACAACGTTTTGCCATACCGCCCGTTGTTCGTCAGTGGATTTTTCCTGTGGTAATTGTGCTGCTCATCTGGTGGTTGCAACAGTTTCCCGGTATTATCGAAACCTATTATGCACAAGGCATTTACCCATACATCGGAGCAACTCTTCGATGGCTGTTTGGCTGGCTACCATTCAGCGTTGGTGATGCGTTGATAGCTGTGCTTTTCGTTTTCCTTCTTTTTACACTTGTACAAACGATTCGACGGAAAAAACAATACGCAGGAAAGTTGGGTTGGCTAAAGCATCTGGTTCAACAGTTGTTGAAATGGTTGCTGTGGATATACATTTTGTTTGAATGCATTTGGGGGGTGAATTATTACCGAAAAGGTTCAGCTTATCTGCTACAACTGCAGCCGGACTTGTATACTACTGCCGATGTAGATACGCTGTTGAATACAGTGAATGCCCGACTACATTCATTAAGTAAAGACAGCATTGCCATTCGTCAATCATTGACACAGGATAGACAGCAACTCAATGAAATGGTGACTGTTGCGTATGTAAATGCTTCACAGCAATATAGCTGGCTTGCGTTGGAGCACAGCAGTTTGAAACCCAATCTGCTCGGGCCTTTACAATCATACACCGGCTACGGTGGTTATTTGTTTCCATTCACTGGCGAAGCGCAGGTAAACTTTCACGCCCCTGCATTTACGCTGCCGTTTACAGTGAGTCATGAAGTGGCGCATCAGCTGGGTTTTGGCAGCGAAAGCGAAGCCAATCTCATCGGATATTTAGTTGGCAAACAATCCACTTCTGCATTGCTGCAATACAGCACTTATGCCGAAATGCATGACTATGCCGTCAGCGACATGTGGGTGCGGGATAGTGTTTTGGCGAAGCAGCGATACAAAGAAGTGCCTTACATGCTGCAGTTGCATCGCAAAGAAATGCGGCAATGGGTGATGGAACACAAGCATCCTGCACAGCAGTGGCTTAATTGGATATACGAACGATACTTGTGGAGCAACAATCAGCCACAGGGCCTGCAATCGTACAACAGGGTAGTGGCATGGCTGATTGCTTATGGAAAAAAATATGGCTGGCATCAGTTGTAATGCCAGCCATATTTGATATTGGAAACGATTAGCCTAAATCGGTCATCGTTACTTTCACATCCAACTCAGTTGTGTTGAGCAGATAGTCGGCCATCTCTTCATTGAGGCTGTAGCTTTTGCTGCTCATCATTTCAATATCAAAATTGCGGATGCTATCCCGCACCAAAAATTTCAGTTTGGTACCACCTACATTTTTCTTGAGTTGTTGTTCCATAAACCCAATCATTTGTGTGGTAATATTAGATGGCTCAATCAAAATATCTACCTGTTTGGTGGCACTTGTACGCAGGGTTTCCAGCAAATAAATACCCGATATTTTAAACTCCCAACCTTGCTGCTCCAGCTGTTGATCGGGGCCGTATTTCATGCGTGGTTTGTGTTGGCCTACTACATATAAGTTCAAACCAATGTTGAGGAACTGCGCATACTTCGTATAGTCTTGACTCCATAAGGCAAACTCTGCCTTGCCTGTATAATCTTCTATAGCAAGAATGGCAAAGTTTCTGCCCGTACGTGTGGTGCGATGTTGTGCCCCTACCACCAAACCTGCCAACCGGAAGGGGCGTGTCGGGCTGCTTTGCTCGTTGATGCTGTCGGTAAATTCATTGAACTCACCGAGCGGCGTTACGCCATAATGTTTCAGCTCAAAACGGAAGTGGTCGAGTGGGTGGCCACTCATAAACATGCCCGTTACATCCTTTTCATGCCCGAGTTTATCGGTCAGTGTCCAAGGGTCGCAAGGTGGTAGTTTGGGCAGTTGTACATCCAGACTATCTGCAAGGTTGCCAAACAAAGTGTTGGCCGTGCTGGCACTTTGCTGCTGCAATTGGTTGCCATAGCGAATGATACGTTCCAATCCATTCATGCTTTCGCCTTTTGGCACAAAAAAGTATTGTGCCCGATGCAGGTCTTCAAAGCAATCAAATGCACCAGAGTAAATCAGGCTTTCCAGCGATTTTTTATTCACGGTTCTTTGATTGATGCGTTTGATAAAATCAAACACATTTTGATAGCGGCCGTTTTGTTCCCGCTCTTCAATAATGCTTTGAATAGCAGCTTCGCCCACGCCTTTCAAACCACCCAAACCAAAACGGATTTCTCCTTTTTTGTTGACAGCAAAACCTTGCTTCGATTCGTTGATATCCGGACCGAGTACTTTAATGCCCATCCGTTTACACTCTTCCATGAAGAAGGTGATTTTTTCCAAGGCACCGGCATGGTTGAGCACCGCCGCCATGTACTCGCTGGGGTAGTGGGCTTTGAGGTAGGCTGTTTGGTACGCTACAAATGCATAGCAGGTTGAATGCGATTTGTTGAACGCATATTGGGCGAAGGCTTCCCAGTCGGTCCATATTTTTTCCAGTTTGTCGGCCGCCATGCCTTTGGCAATGGCACCATCTACAAACTTGCCTTTCATTTTGTCCAGCGTTTTGCGGTCCTTCTTACCCATCGCTTTCCGCAGTACGTCGGCATCGCCCTTGCTAAAACCCGCCAACTTTTGGCTCAGCAACATCACCTGTTCCTGATACACGGTAATGCCGTATGTTTCTGCCAGGTATTCTTCCATTTCCGGCAGGTCATATTCAATGGGTTCGAGGCCGTGCTTACGGGCAATGAATTTGGGGATGTACGCCAATGGCCCCGGACGATACAAGGCGTTCATGGCAATCAAATCGGCGAACTGGTCGGGCTTCAGGTCCCGCAGGTATTTCTGCATGCCCGTACTTTCAAACTGAAACGTACCGTTGGTTTCGCCACGTTGATACAGCTGATAGGTTTTGGCATCATCCAATGGTAAATCATCGGGTTCGATGACTACTCCATGATTTTCTTTGATGAGTTCCAATGCCGTTTTCAAAATGGACAAGGTTTTCAAACCCAAAAAGTCCATCTTGATGACGCCGGCATCTTCAATCACACTACCTTCTATTTGTGTAACCCACAAATCAGAATCTTTGGCAGTAGCTACAGGTATCAGCTCTGTCAAATCTTTTGGCGCAATAATGATACCCGCTGCGTGGATGCCGGTGTTGCGAACAGAGCCTTCCAAACGTTCGGCTTCTTTCAGCACCTGCGCCCTGATGTCATTGCCTTTGTAAATTTCCCGTAGCTGTTTTACGTTCTCAATATCTTCTGGTGCCAGCTGTTCTTTTTCTTCCAGGCTTTTTTCACCTTCTTTTTTGGTGAGTGGTGCCTTGAGCACACGGCCCAAATTGGTACCTGGTTTATCGGGCACCAACTTTGCCAAAGCGTTGCTGTCAGCCAGTGGCAAATCGAGTACACGGGCCACGTCTTTAATACTCATTTTGGCAGCCATGGTACCGTAGGTGATGATCTGTGCTACCTGTGCTTTGCCATATTTGTCCACCACATAGTCAATTACCCGCTGACGGCCTTCATCATCGAAGTCCGTATCAATATCGGGCATGCTCTTACGGTCGGGGTTGAGGAAACGTTCGAACAGCAGGTTGTATTTAATGGGGTCGATATTGGTAATGCCGATGCAATAAGCCACTGCACTACCCGCTGCCGAACCACGACCCGGACCCACAAACACTCCCAAATCACGACCGGCTTTAATGAAATCGCTTACAATCAAAAAGTAACCGGCAAAGCCCATGATTTTGATGGTGTTCAATTCGAAGTCCAGACGTTCACGTGTCGACTCCGAAATTTCACCATAGCGTTTCATAGCGCCTTCGTAAGTAAGATGCTTCAGGTATTCCCACTGGTTCAGCACATCGCTTTCATGAATTTTGAAGGATGGCGGAATGGGAAAGTTGGGCAGTAAAATATCTTTCTTCAGGTTCAACACTTCCACACGATCTACAATCATGTTGGTGTTGTCTATCGCTTGTGGAATGTCGCTGAAGAGCTTCGACATTTCATCCGGCGTTTTAAAATAAAACTGATCGTTGGGAAATTTGAAGCGCCTATTTTTCATGTGCACTTCATCATTCGTCATGTCATCAAAGCCCGGTGTGCTTTGCTTTTCACCGGTGTTGATGCACAGCAAAATATCGTGGGCGTTATAGTCGTCCTGATCGGTGTAGTGGCTGTCGTTGGTGGCAATTACCGGTACGTTGTACTTTTTGGCAAAGCGCATCAGCACTTCATTAATCTGGTCTTGCTCGGGCATGTTGTGCCGCTGCAATTCAATGAAGTAATCATCGCCAAACAAATTATGCCACCACTGAAACTCTTTTTCTGCGGCTTCTTCACCATCGTGCAAAATGGTTTGGGGCACATAGGCACCAATGCAACAGGTGGTGGCAATCAAACCTTCGTGGTATTTTTCAATCAGCGATTTTTCTATACGCGGATACTTGCTGTACATGCCCTCAATAAAACCCAACGAGGTGAGCTTGATGAGGTTTTGATAACCTTGTTTGTTTTTGGCCAGCAATACCTGATGGTAGCGTTCGTCTTTTTGTTCTTTAGAAAAAGTTTTGCGGTGCATGTTTTCCACCACATAAAACTCACAGCCTACAATGGGTTTTACCACTGGCTCAATTTTGTCTGAGCCATCTTCATTTTTGCCCACCACACGGGTGTTTTTCCAGGCCTGGCTCACAAATTCAAAAGCACCAAACATGTTGCCATGGTCGGTTATGGCGAGGCCGGGCATGTTGTGGGCCGCTGCTTTTTTGTACAGCGAATCGATGCTGGCGGCGCCATCGAGCAATGAATACTGAGTATGACAATGGAGGTGGGAAAAACAAGGCATAACGCTACAAATTTTCGGTACGATTTACCACAATGCAAGGGGTCAAATTTGGCGTAAAAGGGCGGATGATACCGCTTTCATTTTCCACAAAACCGTACAATTTTTTTAGGAAAAATGTAAACCGTTGAGGCTCAATTGTGGCACGGTTTTATTGATAGCATGACTGTCAAATTTGACGGCCGGATGATGGTCGCTAGGCATTTTCCGGTATTTTTGCCCCTCGCTAAATTTGTGTGGATGGAGTTGATGATCAAACGATTGTGTACTATATGTGTGATGGCTATGTTGCTGCTCTGCAGTAGCTATGCCGAAGCGCAGCGGAAAAGCAGTGCCAAAAAGCCTGCCCCCAAGAAAACAACTACACAAAAGAAAACGGTCAGCAAGAAGAAACCAGCCAGCACCGCAAAGGCGAAACCAAAGGCTACGCCAAGGGTAAATTTGGCGCAAGCCATCCCGCAGGTAAAAGACAGCCTGCTGGAGAGAGACATACCGCTCCGCAATTTCGATTCTATTTTGATGGCGGCCCGTCGTCAGGAAACATCCTTAAAAAGTCCTGATTTTAACCTGGGCAAAACCCTGGGATCCGCGTTGGAAAATTTCATTCCTGTCCAATTTAAATACGCCATTCTGCTCAATGAATCGGTAGAGAAATTATCGAACCTCGTGTTGTACAAAAACATTGATGATTGGTACGGCACACGCTACCGGTATGGCGGCAAAACCACCAAAGGCATTGATTGCTCGGCTTTCATGCAGGTGATTTCGGAATATACATTTGGCTGGGTGCTGCCACGCACTGCCCGTGAGCAATATGTGGCCATGCAAGGCATTAAGCGGGATGAATTGCGGGAAGGTGATTTTGTTTTTTTTAATACCACCGGCGGTATTAGCCATGTGGGTATGTACTTGCAAAACAACAAATTCATTCATGCCAGTAGCAGCGAAGGCGTAAGCATTGGCGACCTCCAAAGCAAGTATTGGAGCCGCCGGTTTATTGGTGCCCGCCGCATGCCAGAAGTTACACCAGCTACCGCTGCACCTACACAGTTGGATTGATTAATCCTGATACCGGATATACAAATTTTTATTCCACTCACTACTGATGTTTTCATCATTCAATGATGTGGCAATTGTTGTCCACTCATTGGCCTGTATGGTTTTCCAAACGCCCTGCCCAATGCCGGTGGGCAAATACACAGGCAAACGAAATGCAGCGTTACAATCAGTAAACTTCACTTTCAGCTGACCGCTGTTGATGCTCCATTGCAACAACGGAATCTGTGTGGTACGCAGGTATTGATCAAACACTGCTTTCACATCAAACGACACAAACTGTTGTATGTATGCCTGCAGTTCTACAGTAGAAGTGGTGCCATGAAAATAGGTTTTGTACATGCCCCGCAGCAGCTGCCGAAAACTGCTGTCGTTTTGCATGGCCGTACGAATGGTGTGAATCATGTTGGCCGCTTTGTAATACATATCGCCACTGCCTTCGTGGTTTACGCCATATTCACCAATGATTGGCCTGTCGTTCATGATGTTTTTGCGAATGCCTTGCACGTAAGCTTCGCAGGCAGCTTTGCCAAACAGGCATTGTGTGTATATGGTTTCGCTGTAGTTGGTAAACCCTTCATGAATCCACATGTCGGCAATGTCTTTGCTGGTAATGTTGTTGCCAAACCATTCGTGTCCGCTTTCATGAATAATAATGAAATCCCATTTGGAACCCCATCCTGTACCGCTCAGGTCACGGCCACGGTAGCCATTCATAAAGTTGTTGCCATAGGCCACGGCACTTTGGTGCTCCATGCCTAGATGCGATGATTGAACGAGTTTGTAGCCATCGGCATAAAAAGGATAGGGGCCAAACCAATGCTCAAAACATTGAAGCATCGGCTTCACTTGTTTGAATTGTTCTTTGGCTTTTTCCAGTTCATAATCGAGCACCCAATAGCTGCAATCGAGCACACCATCTTCGCCGTTGTATTGTTCTTCAAACGATACATACTTGCCGATGTATGGAATGATGTTGTAATTGTTGATGGGATTTTTTACTTCCCAGCGCCAGGCCGTTTTATCGCCCATGGGCATTTTGTTGGTGAGTCTGCCATTGCCAACAGCTGTGAGTGTATCAGGCACAATCATCGTAAGCGATGAACCCAAATCAGGTTCATCACTTTGGTGGTCTTTGCATGGATACCAAACGGAGGCGCCCAAGCCCTGACATGCCACCGTCATCCAGGGGCGGCCTTTATTGTCTTTGGTCCATACCCAGCCGCCATCCCAGGGGGCTCGTATGGCTTTGCGTGGCTGACCATGATAATAGATGAGCAGGTTGTGTTCACCAGCTTGCATTTGTGCAGGCATTTGCAATAAGGCGGTGTTGTTTTTTCTGGTAAATGAAATGCGCTGGAGTTGATTGAGCACAATGCTGTCTATCAGCAAAGGCTGTTGCAAATCAATCTGCATCAGCTTGCCGGGCTTACTACTGCTGAACCGAATACTGGTTTGACCAACAATGGTTTCGCTGGTATAATCCGGCGTTACAGTAATATCGTAGCGTTGTACATCCCACCAGCTACGGTTGGCGTTGAGCGTTCCCCGCAACGAATCGTCGAGGGTGAATTTTTGTGGCGTTCTGCCTAACTGTGCCTGTACAAAAGCAGGCAGTACTATGGCCAACAGGCTGGTGACAACGGATATACGCATGTAGCAATACTACTAAACCGCAGTGATATGCAGCAACAAAAAATCCGGGTTATTGACCCGGATTTGATTTGCGTAATTTTTCCTGAAATACTTTTCGAAACTTATCCAATTTCGGTTTGATGACATAGGTGCAGTAACCGTAGTTGGGGTTGTTGGCATAAAAATTCTGGTGGTAATCTTCTGCCGAATAAAAGTTTTTATAAGGACTGATTTCGGTAACAATGGGGGCAGCAAATGCACCGCTTTTATCCAGATCAGCTTTGTATTTTTCTGCGAGTTCTTTTTGCGTAGCGGTATGATAAAAAATAGCAGAACGGTATTGAGGACCTACGTCAGCACCCTGACGATTGGGGGTGGTGGGGTCATGTGTTTTCCAGAAAACTTCCAACAATTCATCAAAGCTGATGACTTCCGGATTGTACACGATTTGTGTTACTTCTGCATGGCCGGTGGTTTTAGCGGTTACCTGCTCGTAAGTGGGGTTGGCCACATGACCACCGCTGTATCCACTGGTTACTTTCAACACGCCTTTGAGTTCTTGAAAAACCGCTTCTGTACACCAAAAACATCCGGCACCAAAGGTGGCGGTATCTGTCATTTCCATGGTTCTGTTGAGCATGCTTACGTTTAAAGATTGAGACTGCACACTTGGTTGATTGCATCCTGCCAACATGAAGCCACCCGCCACAACTGCCATTACCAACGCATTCATCATTAGGAGTCGCATTTTATACACGCAAAGTTGATTGTATTAAGGATTGTTGCCAATTGAGGTTGCGGCAAATTAACACTATCAACACATAAACTTACAAGCCCCTACGCTTGTAATGTCAAAGGATTCTTAAAATCTGCAGATATTCGTTGTGTTGTTTGCGGGATATGCCTGCTACACAACAAACCTTCAAACAAAATTGTCGTTTCGCCATGCTTGCATTTGAACCAACATCAACCTTTGCCCGTCAACTGGATGCTCAGGATCCGCTTCATACTTTCAAAAATGATTTTCATTTTCCGCAGCATGAAGGCCGAAATGCCATTTATTTCTGTGGCAATAGTTTGGGCCTGCAACCCAAGGCAGTTGCCAACGCTATACAAACCGAATTGAACAGTTGGCAACAACTGGCAGTAGGTGGTTATTTCGGTGGCACCAATCCTTGGTTGTATTATCAGGATTATTGCAAACCCACATTGGCGAAACTCGTTGGCGCTTCTACACAAGAAGTAACGGTGATGAATGCCTTAACGGTGAACCTGCATCTGTTGATGTTGTCGTTTTACAAACCGAATGGCAAGCGGTATAAAATATTGATGGAAGCCGGCGCTTTTCCCAGCGATCAATATGCAGTGGAAACACAAGTACGGCAATATGGTTTCAATCCCGATGAAGCCATTGTAGAAATTGCACCAAGAGCTGGTGAAAAAACGTTGCGAACAGCAGATATTATTGAGAGCATCAACACTCATGCTGAAGAACTGGCATTGGTGATGTTTGCCGGCATGAATTATTATACCGGTCAATTGTTTGATATGGCTGCTATCACAAAGGCTGGTCATGCAGCAGGTGCGATGGTTGGTTTTGATTTGGCACATGTAACCGGCAATGTACCTGTGCAGTTGCATGGTTGGAATGTAGACTTTGCAGCATGGTGCAGTTACAAATATTTGAATGCTGGTCCGGGTGCTGTGGGTGGCGTTTTTGTACATGAAAAACATGCACAAAATGTGCAGCTGGGTCGCTTGGGCGGCTGGTGGGGCAATGATGAAAAGACCCGTTTTAAAATGGAGAAAGGGTTTGTGCCCAAGGCCGATGCCAGTGGCTGGTGCATGAGTACATCGCAGGTAATGAACACTGTGTGCCTGAAAGCTTCGCTGGAAATGTTTGAGCAGGCAGGCATCGAAAATCTTCGGGCCAAAAGCATACGACTCACTGCTTATTTGCAATACCTCCTGCAGCAATTGCCCAATTTATCTTTTGAAATTATCACGCCTGAAAATCCTGATGAAAGAGGAGCCCAACTGTCCTTGTATTTCAAAGAAAACGGCCGGGCCATTCATGATGCTATGCATGCTGCAGGTATCATTGTTGATTACCGGGAACCGGGCGTTATTCGTGTGGCACCAGCGCCCATGTATTGTAGCTTTGAAGATGTGTATCGTTTTTATGAAATCCTGAAAACGCAATTTTAAAATGTCGCAGCATATCCACAGCCTCTTATGCCTTGGCGATAGTTATACCATCGGAGAAGGCGTTGCTTTGTATGAATCGTTTCCATACCAAACCATGCAACTCTTGCGCAAAGCTGGTGTGCATGTACATGCTCCGGAGATTGTAGCCAAAACAGGCTGGACCACTTTTGAATTGGCGGAATACCTGATTCATCATCAACTGGAAGAGGCATATGATGTGGTGTCGCTGTTGATTGGTGTCAACAATCAGTACCGTGGTTTATCTATTGAAAGCTTTCAGGAAGATGCTGAATTTTTGTTGCGTAAAGCCATTCATTTAGCAGGCAATTTATCGCATCGGGTTGCGGTGTTGTCTATACCAGATTGGGGCGTTACGCCATTTGCAAAAGACAAGGATAGAGACGCTATCGCACAACAGATTGATGCATTTAATGCAGTGCTGCAAGCACTTTGCGATAAGTATAAAGTTACTTTTTTAGATAACAGCACTGCCAGCAGAGCCGCATCAAACGACGGTAGTTTATTGGCAGAAGATGGCTTACATCCTGCCGGAAAATTGTACGCACAATGGGCTGCATCTTTCGCTGATTGGATGCAGCAGCAAATACACAAGCATTAATTGCCCACTTCGCTGAGTTCTAACCAACGCATTTCTTTTTCTTCCAGTTCATTGGTTACGGCAATCAGCCTTGCTGATACTTCCTGCAGTTCTTCGTAGGAGAGAGGGCTACTCATTTTTTCAGTAAGTGTTGCTTTTTCAGCTTCCAATGCGGGCAAGTCCTTGTCGAGTTGTTCCAACTCTCGTTGCTCTTTGTACGATAGTTTTTTCTTGGCTACCGGAGCTGCCGCAGTTTCAACTGGTTTCTCTTTTTCAGATGTTGTTTTTTGCTCTGCTTGTTTTTCTTTCCATTGTTCTTCCAGGCGGTATTGTGTATAGTTGCCGGGGTAATCCCGCACTATACCATCACCTTCAAAAACAAACAAATGATCAACAAGCCTGTCCATGAAATAACGGTCGTGGCTTACAATGAGTACACAGCCCTGATAGTCGGCCAAAAAGTTTTCGACTACGGCAAGCGTTGGCAAATCCAAATCATTGGTCGGTTCGTCGAGTATCAAAAAGTTGGGATTGCGAAACAAAATGGTGAGCAATTGCAAACGTCTTTTTCGCCACCACTCAACGATGATAAATAGGTGTATTGTTTTTCTGGTGGAAACAAAAACAACTCCAAAAACTTACTGGCGGTAAGCGCTCCGCCACCAGCCAATGGAAATGTTTCTGCAAATTGTTTTACATATTCAATCACCCGCAGGTCTTCTTTCCATTGCAATCCTTCCTGGCTGTAGTTGCCAAATACAACGGTGTCACCAATATTTATTTTACCGCTATCGGCTTGTTCCAAGCCTTGTAGCATGTTGAGGAAAGTAGATTTACCTACGCCGTTTTTACCAACAATGCCAATGCGTTCGCCTTTGGCAAAAGTGTAGTCAAAACCATTGAGAATAGACTTCTCTCCGTATGCTTTGTACACCTTTTTCATTTCGGCCACCTTGCCACCAAGGCGGGTCATTTTTACCTGCAATTGCAGTTGCTCGTCTACCACTTTTTGTTTGGCCCTGCTTTCTACATCGTAAAAAGCATCTATGCGGCTTTTGGCTTTGGTGGTGCGGGCCTTGGGTTGCTTGCGCATCCACTCTAGTTCTTTGCGGTATTCGTTTTTTGCCTTGTCAATGCTGCTCAGTTCGTTTTCAATTCGTGCAGCTTTCTTCTCCAAAAAGTTTTCGTAATCGCCTTTGTAGGTGTAAATGTTGCTGCGTTCCATTTCCCATATTTCATCGCACACGGCATCCAGAAAATAACGATCGTGGGTTACCATCAGCAGCGTTACATGCTGTGCACTCAGGTAATGCTCCAGCCACTCAATCATTTCTACATCCAGATGGTTGGTGGGTTCGTCCATTATGAGCAGCACATGACCAGTTTCAAATCCTGCATCAATCAGTGTACGTGCCAGTGCCACTCGTTTGCGTTGGCCACCACTCAGTGATATCATGCGTTGGTCGAGGTAATGAATGTTGAGCTTGCCCAAAATTTGTTTTACGCTGGCGTCAAAATCCCATGCACCCAGTTCATCCATGCGTTGAATGGCTTGCATAATTTTTTCACCGTCTCCCGATTCACTCACTTCTTCATAGTCACGAATGGCATTGAGAATAGGGTGGTCGTGTTGAAAGATGTTTTGGGCAATGGTTTGATGTTCGATGAATTGCGGTTCCTGTTCAAACAGCACCACTTTTACGTCCTTACTAATCCAAAGCTTGCCACTGTCAGCCGTTTCGCGGCCGGCCAGTATTTTCAGCAGGGTACTTTTGCCTACACCATTGCGGGCCACCAATGCTACTTTATCACCTTCGTTTATGTGGAAGCTAATGTTATCAAACAATGGAGTTACGCCGTAAGCTTTGGTAAGGTTTTCTGCTGATAAATAATGCATGTGTTCTGTTTCTGTTGGGAAGGCAAAACTATGGAGGCATTCATAGCTTTTGGTAAAAATAAATACCCCGGCTACTGGAGCCGGGATATTCAGATTGTGCTTGTAGTTGAATGCCTTTATCAGGCTTTGTACATCTCTTCGTAATATTCGTGAGCCATGCGGTTGCTGTCGAATTGAATACGCACATCCCGCATGCCATTTTTTACAATCTGGCGCCAGGTGTCTTTGTTGCCATAATACAATGGCACTACCTGCTCTTCCAAAATTTTATACAGTTGATCGAGATCGTATTGATCTTGCTCTTGTACGTGAACAGCGCTGTAATCAATCGGAGGCACAACAAATCCGTTGTTGCCATGATTGATGAATTCACAAATCCAGCCGTCGTGAGTACTCAGGTTCACAGCACCATTCATAGCAGCTGTCATACCACTGGTGCCACTGGCTTCGCGGGGCACACGTGGATTGTTCAGCCAAATATCTGCGGCTTGCTTCAGGCGCTTGCTCAACGCCAATTCATAGCCGATGCACACCGCTACATTTTTGTAGCTCTTGCTCAGGTGGTCGAGGTGGTTAAAGTCGCTGATAGCAGGGTAGTCCAACGGGTAAGGTTTGCCAGCCCAAATAATTTGTACAGGACGATCGATGTTGTTGATGAGCCGTTCGAAGCGGGCCAAATCACGGGTCAGCAGTTCTGCACGTTTGTAACCGGCAAAACGGCGGGCCCAAACGATAGTGAGTACATCCGGATCGAGCAGCTTGCCTGTTTGATCGGCTACAATATCAAAAGCCCGTTTTTTCAAATGGCGTTTGCGATCATCAAAACCAAAATCGTTGCCCTCTTCCATAAACCGGTAGAGTTGCTTATCGGCCCAGTATTTCCAGTTTTGTGCGTTGGTAATGGCTTTGATAGGCGCTACATTTTCATAGTGTCCCCACATCTGACGGCTCACTTCGCCATGTAGCTGGCTCACACCATTGGCAATTCTTGCAAATCGCAGCGCTGCCAGTGAGTGGTTAAACCTGATCATCGTAAATACCTGTGAGTTGTCTTACTTTTTCCAGCGGCATACCGTAGAAATAGCTCATTTTTTCACACAGGAAAATGTCATGCTTTTCGTTGCCGGCCTCTTCTGGCGTATGCGTAGTAAAAACAAGCTTCTTCTTAATTTCTTCAACGCTGCCCAACTTTTTGTACAGGTAAAACACACTGCTCATGGCATGTGCTTCGTTCAGATGGTACACATCTGGGTTGAAGTTCAACTCATCAATGAGTTTGGCACCACCAATACCCAACAAAATGAATTGTGCCACTTTGGTAGCGGTATTGCCGTCGTACAACCGGTGACAAATGGTTTGACTTACATAATCATTCTCCGGCAAATCGGTACTCAGCAAAAACAGGGGAGCTGAGTTGAACGTGCTTGGATTTAAGTAGTAAGCTTTTACCCAAACCGGATGATCATGAATGGGAATCTGAAATTTGATGCCGGTATCTTCCAGGTAGTTGTAAATCTTTTCGTTCCATTGTACCTGCAAGGTTTGGTCTTGGTTGCGGGCCTGGTCGTAATAACCATATTTCCAAAGGATACCAATACCGATAAGATTCTGCTTCAGTTCATAAGCGCTGCGCAAATGTGAACCGGAAAGAAATCCTAAACCACCGCTGTATATTTTGAGGGGCTGATGCACGGCAAATTCCATGCTGAAGTAGGCGACTTTCTTGCTATACCGTTCGTCTACCTGATAAGGCACGGTATAATTGTGAAAACCAGTACTGCTCATAAGATATGTTTTATGCTTTAGCGGCGAGATAAGGTTTGTAATATCCAATGTTATACTGCATAGCTCATCACTCGTTCTACGCTGCCTGCATTGGGGTGCTCGGTTGCTAAAGGGGCCGCAATATAGCGCAAATGCGATTGTTTATTGTGTAAAATGTACACATGCCTGATAGTCAATGTGCTAAACTTTTGCACCGGAAATGATTGCGGTCATTTCTATTTCCACCAGCATTTCGGGGTCAATAAACCCTTTTACTTCTATGAGGCTGGCAACGGGACGGATGTTGCCAAAATATTCAGCATGGGCTTTGGCAAATGCTTCCCATTGCGTTATGTCTGTTACAAAGGTTCTGGTGCGTACCACATCCTTCAATCCACTGCCTGCTTGTTCAAGTGTTGCCGCTACTTTTTCGAAGATGCAGGTGCATTGTGCATACAAATCGCCACGGCCCACCAGCTCTCCATTTACATAGGCTGTAGTGCCTGCTATTTCGATGACGTTGCCAACCTGTACCGCCCGACTGTAGCCCACCAGCTCTTCCCACACGGCGCCGCTACTGTAATTGATGCGTTCACTCATTTCTTTTTCTTTTTGCTGGCAACAGGCTTTTGAATTCTATTGTAGCTGGCATTGAAACTACACTCCATGGGGCGCTTGCTGCCACAGCCTTCCAGTTCCATGATACGTATGTTGCGTTTGCTAAATTTGAACGCCACTTTACAACCATCGTTGTTCGAATCAAATACGGCACTGTCTTTGGTTACCCAACGGGCTTCCCCCTTGAGCTCAGCAGTACACAAACTGCTTTTGTTCATGTACAAAAAGAACTGAAATTTCTTAGGGGTATCACCATCACGAATGCTGATGAAGTTTTGTTTGTTGCTGCCGTAATCGCCTGTATTGGGTTGGGTTTGCGGAAAAGTATCAATGGGATTCACGAACTCTACAATTTCTCCCTTTTTCAAACCATCGTTCATTATCACCATGAACAAACCTGCTGTGTTGTATGCATACACTGAAGAAAAAGTGGTCAATTCTCCATTGCTTTTTTTGTATTCATCTACCGTAGTAATGGTGAATTTTTTATCGATGGTCACTAAATCGGTAGCAGTTGTACTGCCTTTGCTGGCCAGCAACATCATGCTGGCTTTGGGTACCATATTTTCATCTACTGCTACAATGTACACTGCGTTTTTGGTGCCTTTGGTTTGTAGCAAGAGGTAGGTTTCTGCATCTCCGTTTTTAAACTGCCCCATGGCGTAAATCTTGGGCTTCTCTTTTTTATAGAGGGGCTTCAAAATAGTATCGCCCAGCATTTGGGTAAATACTTTGTATTCTATACGTGCCGAGTCGGTCAGTTTGTTTTTGAAAATGGTATCGGTAAAAGAGATGGGCAATTTTACCGGATCGAAAAACGCTACAAAGTCTTTCACCGTTACTTCTTCATCGCCCTTCATGCTCTTCTTATGCGATCCGTTACATGCTGTGAGCAGCGCCATCATACAACAAACAGAAGCCAGTAGCGACAGCTGTTTCAGCAAATTCTTTTTCATGGGCTATTTATAAAAATATATTTTTAGATTTGTCTAAACATTTCGAATGTACACAGTTGCCGAGGAAAATTACATTAAAAGCATATACCACTTGCAACGCCACCAGAAAAGTGTGCACACTAATGATTTGGCGGCAGAGCTGCAAACACGTCCGGCATCGGCTACCGATATGATTAAAAAACTGGAAGCTAAAGGACTGTTGAAGTATGAAAAGTACTATGGCTGTTCGCTTACCCGTACGGGCAAAAAGCTGGCCTTGGGCATTATCAGGCGGCACCGGTTATGGGAGTTTTTCTTGTCTGAAAAGCTAGGGTTTGGCTGGGAAGAGGTACATGCAGTAGCGGAACAGTTGGAGCATGTGCAAAGTGATTTACTTACCGATAAGCTTGATGCATTTTTAGGCTTTCCACGTTTCGATCCTCATGGCGATCCCATTCCGGATCCTTCGGGTTATATGGCGGCCCGAGAGCAAACAGCCCTCAGCAACTGGGCCGAGCAACTGCCGGCAGAAGTATGTGGTGTGGGTAGTCAGGATGAATCATTTCTGGAAATGCTCAGCCTCAAAAAACTGGAAATGGGGAGCCGCCTTACCGTGCTGCGCCATTTCAATTTTGATAAAACGGTGGAGCTGCAGTTGGCTACCGGTGCCAGCTTCACCATTAGCGAAATGCTGGCCAAAAACATTTTTGTAAAACCGATTGAAGCTTAGAGAACATGGAAAAAATAACTGCCTTTGTTACAGAAATTGGTCCGGTGTATGCTGCATTGCTGGCTACCATTTTTACCTGGTTGGTAACTGCTGCCGGTGCCAGTCTGGTGTTCTTTTTTAAAAAGATGCATCGTGGCTTGTTGGATGCCATGTTGGGTTTTACGGGTGGTGTAATGGTGGCCGCCAGCTTTTGGAGCCTGCTCAATCCCAGCATTGAAATGAGTGAACGCATGTTTCCATCGGCACCGTGGTTTCCGGCAGCAGTGGGCTTTCTGGCGGGGGGCTTTTTCATATTTGCCCTCGATAAATATTTGCCGCACCTGCACATCAATTTTACCGATGAAGAAACGGAAGGTGTACAAACCCAATGGCGCAGAAGTACATTGCTGATATTGGCCATTACGCTCCACAATATTCCTGAAGGTTTGGCCGTAGGGGTGTTGTTTGGCGCTGCTGCTCAGGGTATGCCCGATGCTACCATTGCCGGTGCCATTACCTTGGCCATAGGCATCGGCATTCAAAACTTTCCCGAAGGATTTGCAGTAGCCATGCCGCTGCGCAGACATGGTGTGAGCCGATTCAAAAGCTTTTGGTATGGACAGCTTTCTGCCATTGTAGAGCCCATTGCCGGCGTGTTGGGCGCCGTAGCGGTGATATATATGCAGCCAGTGTTGCCATTTGCCCTTGCTTTTGCCGCAGGCGCCATGATATACGTGGTGGTGGAAGAGGTAATACCAGAAACCCAACGCGACAAATACACCGATTTGGCCGTAATGGGTTTTATGGGTGGCTTTACAGTAATGATGATATTGGATGTAGCGCTTGGCTAAAGTCAGGTGTTGCAAAACCAGTGTTGCTTACCTTTAAAACATTCAGCGGAAGTAGCTCAGGGGTAGAGCTTCAGTTTCCCAAACTGAAGGTCGCGGGCCGTGACGATCCGCCCGAAGCGGATGTCACGGTGCAGACAGCCGCCACAAGTGGCTTGTCGGCATTCGAATCCCGTCTTCCGCTCGGCACATGGAGCAGCAACGGTACACTGTGATTTTCATCTCCGTGAAACATAGGCATTGCGTTACATTTGCAGCCTTCGTGTATAAAAAGAAGTACCACAGTTTACAGGGCAATGAAATGCCCAAAGGCAATGGTGGCAACAAAAACAAGCAACACATGAGTGAAGAGAAGAGCCTGAATTTTATCGAAGAAATTATTGAAACCGATTTAGCTGCTGGCAAACACAAGTCCATTCTTACCCGTTTTCCTCCAGAGCCCAATGGGTATTTGCACATTGGCCATGCCAAAAGCATTTGCCTCAACTTTGGATTGGCACAGAAATATGGCGGTGCCACCAATCTTCGTTTTGATGATACCAATCCTGTAACAGAAGACACCGAATATGTAGACAGTATTAAAGGTGACGTGCAGTGGCTGGGTTTTCAGTGGGCCAATGAATTTTACGCTTCTGATTACTTTGAACAGCTGTATGCTTTTGCTGTAAAACTGATTGAGAAGGGGCTGGCGTATGTTGACGACAGCACTTCTGAAGAAATAGCCGCACAAAAAGGTACGCCCACACAACCGGGTGTGCGTAACCAATACGCAGAACGCAGCGTAGCAGAGAACCTGCAAATCTTTACCGACATGCGGTCAGGTAAATATGCGGATGGCAGCAAGGTGTTGCGGGCCAAGGTAGACATGGCCAGCCCCAACATGCTGCTGCGAGACCCTATCATCTATCGCATCAAGCATGCCCACCATCATCGCACCGGCGATGCATGGTGCATTTACCCGATGTACGATTTTGCGCATGGCCAAAGCGATAGCATTGAAGGCATTACGCATAGCATTTGTACGCTGGAGTTTATTCCGCACCGTGCCTTGTACGATTGGCTGATTGAGCAACTCGAGATTTTCCCGAGTCATCAATATGAATTTGCCCGCCTCAATATGACCTATACTGTAATGAGCAAGCGGAAGCTGCTGCAGTTGGTAAATGAAGGTCATGTGGAAAGCTGGGACGACCCACGTATGCCTACCATCAGTGGTATGCGTCGCCGTGGTTACACGCCGAAATCCATCCGAGACTTTTGCGACCGTATCGGCGTGGCCAAAAGAGAAAACCTGATTGACCTGAGTTTGCTCGAATTTTTTGTTCGGGAAGACCTGAACAAAACTGCTTTGCGCCGTATGGCGGTGCTCGATCCGCTGGCGTTGGAAATTACCAACTATCCGGCAGGGCAGGTAGAGATGATGCAATCGGAAAACAACCCCGAAATGCCGGAGACCGGCGAACGGGAAATTCCTTTTAGCGGAACGCTGTGGATTGAGCGGGAAGACTTCATGGAAGAAGCTTCTAAGAAGTGGTTCCGTCTGGCACCGGGTGCCGTGGTACGGTTGAAAAGTGCTTACATCGTTCGCTGTACCGGTTTTGAAAAAGATGCTGATGGCCGTGTAACCAAAGTGCTGGCCGAATACATTCCTGAAAGCCGCAGCGGCAGCGATACCAGTGGTGTTCATGCAAAAGGTACCATTCATTGGATAAGTGCCGCACATGCAGTGCAAGCGGAAGTTCGGTTGTACGACCGTTTGTTCAAGGTTGAAAATCCTTCTGCGGAAGAAGGTGATTTCAAATCGTATATCAACCCCGATAGCTTGCAGGTGATTGAACATGCATACATAGAACCTGCATTGACAGCAGCACAGGTAGGTGATCATTTTCAATTTATCCGGAAAGGTTATTTTACCCTGGATGCTGTGCATAGCAATGCTTCGAAGTTGGTGTTTAACCGTACCGTAACCTTGAAAGATACCTGGGCCAGAGAAGCTAAAAAGTAACGAGCATTTCTACGAGAAATACAAAGTGCAGCCATTACAAAAGGCTGCACTTTTTTTATAATAGTTTATATCAACAAGAAAGCCCTCGCATTGCGAAGGCTTTCTTGTTGATATGACATACTGTGATGAGTAATGTCGTATGTAACCCGATTAGTTGAACATGTAACGCAAACCGATTTGCATGCTCCAGGTGCTGGCTGTAGAGTTGCTGTTGTTAAATGTCTTTGTCAGCAGCTGGTTGCTGGTCTGGTTCATGCGGTAGGTAGGTACACCTGAAGAGTTTACACCTGCAGAAACCAATGGTTGGTTTTGAATGGTGAAACGACGGATACCCCAATCGCGGTTCAGCATGTTGGCAAAGTTGAACACGTCTACAGTAAACTGCAGGGTGTTTTTATTGCCTTTGAAATGAGTGAAGATGTCTTGTGTAAACTTCACATCCACACGGTCGTACCAAGGCAGCAAAGCACCGTTACGCTCTGCATAAGTACCACGACGCTTGCTCAGGTATTTGTCCTGATCGATGTAGGCATCGAATGCAGCAGCCTGCTGTGCAGGGGTGAAGGTTACACCACCATAAGTTGCATTTACGAAAGTGAGTTCGCTGGCAGTTTTAGGAATGTACAACAGATCGGTATTTGAGTTACCATCGTTGTTGAGGTCACCACTCACTACGTAAGTGAAACGACCCTGATGGCTGCCTTCATAGAATACTGAGATGGTGGTAGCCAATTTCTTAAAGAACTCTTTGCGGTAAGATACGTTGGCGATAATGCGGTGAGGAAGTGCTGATGGTGAGCTGCCAATTTCTAAAGCGTTTTGACCAGCAACAGTTGGCGTGCTGTTCCATACAGAGTTGGCAGTAGAACCGGGGTTAGAGGTTACATCAGCCGCATGTGTATAGGTGTAGGCAATTGAACCGAAGAAACCATTGTTGAAAGACTTGCTCAGTTGAGTAGTCAAACTTACCTGATGGCCTTTGTTGGTGTTTTCCAGGATAATGGCAGAACCGGTGATGTTTGAATTCAGACGACGGTCGCCAGAAGCGAGGAAACGAGGACGGTTGTCCGGACCATTCAGGATGGCATTGAAGTTATTCTGGTTGGCGTTGCGCATCCGCACAGCGTTGATGTCTTTACCAACGATACCTTCAAAAGTCAGCAACCAGCCTTTGCCCAAATCCTGATCGATGGCAATGTTGGTACGCCACAGTTGTGGGAAGCGGAAACCGGGGTCAGACAGTATACGAGGTTGGTTGGCACAGCTCCTCCGGGAGTAGTTGGCAACAATGCATCACCACGATTGAGGTGGAAGTTGGGATCTGGATTGAATTTGAAACGTTCCAGTGCAGTAGCATCGGTAACCGTAGCACCAAACTGGTACATAGCACTGTTTTGGGTAATGTTTGTAAGCCATACAAATGGAATACGACCAGTGAAGATACCTGTACCACCACGTACCACAGTTTTCTTATCTCCATCTACATCGTAGCGGAAACCAAGACGGGGCGAGAAGTAAATTTTGGTGCTGGGGAGAACTGTATTATTGTATTTGGTCAGCTTGCCATTGGCATCGTAGAGGTTAACAGCGCTGATAGCTTTGTTTTCAATTGGAGTTTCGGGGAAACCAAACTTATCGAAACGAACACCAGCGGTAATTTTAAACTGTGGATTTACCACCCACTCATCCTGCAGGTACAAACCAACCTGACCCACTTTTACCTGAGAAGCATAAACAGCTGATTGACCAGGTACCAAAGAATAAGTGGTTGAGTATACAATTGGTGCTTTGTTTTCTACAAAATCTTGCAGTGAGTTGTACGCATAATAGCTCTGGGAACCGGGCATGAACATGTTACCGATTTCCTGATACTCATAGTTGATACCCGCAGTGAGGGTATGCTTACCAGCGTAGTATGTAAAGTTGTCGGTGAAGCTGTACACATCGTTTATCACCTCGTTGTTCAAAGAGAATGGTTCGTAACCGGCACTGATGTTGGTAGTAGTACCAATACCCATGGCATTGCGGATGTCAATGAAGGGGAAAATGGCGCTGGGTGAAGTACGGATTGAGCTGATATTGGTCATGGTAGCCAGCAACTGGTTGCTGATTTTAGAACCGAAGCGGCTATTCAATTCGAAGGTTACGTTGCGAACGATGTCTTCAAAACCATAGTTGCTGTTGGCGTAGCTCATACCATTCTGACCAAAGCGAGATTGCAGACCAGTCAAAGCACCGTTAGGAGTGCTGGTGGCATTCAATTGGTTGTCATTGTTGCTGGTGAGCTGGCTGAACTTGGCAGTTACTTTGTGGTTCTTGCTCAGGTTCCAGTCGATACGGCCCAAAATTTTCGTGTTTTTGGCACTGAAGCTGGGGAAATTATCGTAGGCACCTGTTTCGTAACCATAACGGCTGCGCAACAGATCAGAGAACTTCTTCAGGGTATCGGCAGAAATGTTTGATACGTTGCCAATACCAGAACCACCTCTTGGAGACCATTGTACGCCGGGGAAGCTTCTTTTTCATATTCATAAGAGCCAAAGAAAAACAGTTTGTTTTTGATGATTGGACCACCCAATGTAGCACCCCAAATATTGCTCTGAGAAAATTGTTGAGGACCAAGCTTTTCATTTGCAACACGGGCTCCGTTGTAGGTTTCATCACGATAGTAAGTGTAGGCAGAACCTTTAAATTTATTTGTACCGCTCTTGGTAACGGCGTTGATACCAGCACCGGTAAAACCTGCCTGACGTACGTCGTAAGGAGCAATGTTGATAGAAACTTCTTCAATCGCATCCAAAGAAATAGGCTGATTACCGGGGCCGCCTGGAAGCGGTTCACTGCTCAAACCAAAGTTGTTGTTGAGGTTGGCACCATCCACCTGAATGTTGTTGTAACGGCTGTCGCGGCCGCCAAAGCTGTTGCCGTTTGCTTGTGGCGTCAGGCGGGTAAAGTCTGATAAGCTACGAGAAATGGTAGGCATGCTGGTAATGGTACGGTTGCTGATGTTGGTAGAAGCACCGGTTTTGTCGACGGCTGCTTTGCGGCGGGTGCCACTTACTACCACATTCTCCAGAATGCTTTCAGTTTCTTTGAGGTTGGCGTTGATGTTGAATGGTTCGCCCAACTGCAGTACGATGCCTTCGTACACTGCAGGAGCGAAGCCTGTAAAGGTAATTTCAACCCGGTAAGGGCCACCTGTACGCATGCCGGGCAGCGTAAAAATGCCACCTTTTGTAGTAAAGGTTGAGTACTGAGTACCGGAGGGTTGGTGTTCTGCTTTTACAGTAGCACCCTCCAACAATTGACCCTTAGGATCTTTCACCACGCCTGTTATAGTACTGGTTGTTACCTGACTCATAACAGTGTTGGATACCAGTGTAATGGCCATCACTGCCATGAACCGGAGAAAATTTCTCAACATAAGTTTTGGAGTTTTTTACAGTGCAAAGAAACAGGAACAACACATTAATTGTTCGGAATATTGTTAACAATTCATTGCCCCTCCGCCGCCTTGTATTTCCGGAATTAAAGCAGGGCAGATGCAGGTGCTTTCCTAATTTTGACCTCTAAATCTTGTTATGCTGGATACTATTGAAAGTGCGATTGAAGACATCCGATTGGGAAAACTGGTGATTGTAGTGGATGATGAGGACCGCGAAAATGAAGGCGATTTTATTTGTGCTGCCCGATGTGTGACTCCTGAAGTCATCAATTTCATGGCTACTTACGGACGTGGGCTGGTATGCGCTGCTTTGACAGCTGAACGATGCGCTGAACTGGATTTGCAGCCTATGGTCAGCAGCAATACCAGCATGCATGAAACGGCGTTTACTGTTTCGGTGGACCTGATTGGCCCCGGTGCAGGTACCGGTATTTCTGCACAAGACCGGGCTAAAACTGTACAGGCTTTGATACACCCGGCTACCAAACCATCTGATTTGGGGCGCCCCGGGCATATTTTTCCGTTGATAGCCAAGGCCGGCGGTGTATTGCGCCGTACCGGTCATACAGAAGCCACAGTCGATTTGGCCCGTCTGGCCGGATATGAACCTGCGGGGGTACTGGTGGAAATTATGAATGAAGATGGCAGCATGGCACGGCTTCCTCAACTCGAGGAAATTGCCAAAAAATGGAACCTCAAGCTCATTTCTATTAAAGACCTGATTGAGTACCGGCTGAAGCAGGATACGCTGATTGAAGAAATAGTGCGGGTAGCCATGCCGACCAAATACGGTCATTTTCAGTTGGTGGCTTTCAAAGACAAGAGCAACGACATGGAACACCTGGCCATCGTAAAAGGGGACTGGGTCAAAGATGAACCGGTGCTTACAAGGGTACACAGCAGTTGTTTTACCGGCGATATTTTGGGTAGCCTCCGTTGCGACTGTGGCGATCAACTGGCTTGTGCATTGCAAAAAGTAGAAGCTGAAGGAAAGGGTGTGATTTTATACATGAACCAAGAGGGCAGGGGCATTGGCCTGGTGAACAAACTGAAGGCGTACAAGCTGCAAGAGGAGGGTGCCGATACGCTGGAAGCCAACCTGATGCTGGGGCTGCCTGCCGATGCCCGGGATTATGGCGTTGGTGCGCAAATACTCCGGCATTTGGGCGTCAGCAAAATCAGACTCATGACCAACAACCCCAAGAAACGGGTGGGCCTGATGGGCTACGGGTTGGAGATTGTAGATACCGTTGGTTTGGAAGTACCGTCTAATCCTCACAACCATGATTATCTGGTGGCGAAGCGGGATAAGATGGGCCACGAGATTGAAGTGAAATAACCCAGCTACATGTTTTCATTTTTGCATACCAAGCAACTGCTGACAAGCTTCCTGAGTTTGTTGGCAGTTGTTGTTTTACAGGCACAGTCTGCTACGCGGTATAGTCCTGAAAAAGTGGCTGCACTGGATAACAAACTCGAAGAAGTAAGTGCGGTACAATACTGGCCGGAACGCAAGCAGTTGCTGATGCTGAACGATGGCGGCCATCCAGCGCATTTGTATGTATGCAATACGCAGGGCGACATTCAACAAACCATCGTATTGGAAGGTATTCACAATGAAGATTGGGAAGCCATGGGCCAGGATGCCACGCATTTTTATGTGGCTGATGTGGGCAACAATCAATCGGGCAACAGAAAGAACCTGGCCATTTATATGGTGCCTAAAAAGTTGATTGTAGCGGGCAAAAAGAAAATTGTGATTCCAGCATCGGCTATTGGGAAAATCGGGTTCAGCTATGCCGACCAAACAGACTACAGCGCTGTTACCGGCAACCATACCCGTTTCGATTGTGAAGCCATAGTGGTGCATCAGCAGCAGGTGCATTTATTTAGTAAAAACTGGGCGGGTAGTACTAGCTATCATTATACAATGCCGGCAAAGGCCGGCCACTACAAAGCAACATTGGTAGACAGCCTGCATACCGGTGCTTTTAAAATAACCGATGCTGCGTACCATGCCAAGGGCTGGCTGCTGCTGACTGCTTATTCAAGGCAGGGAGCCGTGCAATTGATTGCCATTGCGCAACGGGGTACTGCTATTC
This sequence comes from Phnomibacter ginsenosidimutans, assembly GCF_009740285.1. Lineage (GTDB taxonomy): Bacteria > Bacteroidota > Bacteroidia > Chitinophagales > Chitinophagaceae > Phnomibacter > Phnomibacter ginsenosidimutans. The sequence goes on along the minus strand of NZ_CP046566.1, from coordinate 2,198,911 downwards.
GTCTTACAGGCAACGTACAGCTATTTACGCTGCCGCCTTCCATTCAAACCGGCCAACTGGAATCCGTTTGTTTTGAAACCTCCAATAGTGGTTGGCTGGCTACAGAAGCTTTTGGTAAAAAGGGTTTTCAATTGCCGGCTTTGCTGTATCGGTTTCAGCTGCCGTTGCGGTAGTATTCGTTTTTTGTTCTGCAACTATCGGCATCTTTTTCTTGTATCGTATAAGTGATTGTTTTTCAAATGCTTATTACTCCTAAAAGGTGGGCTATTTCTTGTCGACTGTTTAAGTGATACCGAAATGTGGATAAGTGCCATTCCCCATGCATTATGTAGGGCGTATGTAGGGAGTATCTAGGGGGATGGATGATGGTTGGTGGTTGGTAGTAGATAGTTGGTGGTTGGTGGTTGGTGGATTCACCCTAATTTAATTATACCAGTTTTTCAATTCATTCTGATTAGGTTAGAAAGTGTTAGGGGAGTTGGCTTGCGTTATACCCGGTATGACCAAGTGGCTGCTAGGGGGATGATGAATGGTTCGTGAGCCACGAACCATGGCTGTGAAACCAAGTCGATGCAAAACAAATGTGCCAGTGGTATATTATCTGGATTGTTTGGGTTTTCGTTTTGTCAATTGTTGCTGGCCTTGAACATGAAGTTCATTTTCAATTGGCGTTTTTTTAATCTTTAAGTTTTCCAACATTTCTTTTGTGTCAACAATCGGAAGAATGAAGGAATTTAAATAGCTGCCGGCGGTTAACGGTATGAGCATACCTCTCGCAGTTGATATGGAAACCCCTACGATGGCCATCATTACATTATCAGGCATCTGGAAGCCTGATTGATTTGGTTTTAAAATGGTTTTGAGATTTGTAACTGTAAAGTCAAAACCCGCCTGAAACTTCATCAGCTCGATATGCTCATTGTTGCTTGGATTTGTCGGGTATTGATATACCACTAAAACGGTAACGGTAAATATATCTTTGACAATTTCATGATGAAACTGAAATCCAAGTTGGACATTAATTTTTTGTGGGTTTATAGGCCCAATTTTATCATGCAAAGATCTTTCAACCTTGAATTCTTCAGTGCTGGCAGCCTTTAGTTCTATTGCGAATTTTTGTTCTGTCATTGATGACCGATTAGTTTAAAGCTGGTACTTCAGTAATACATCCTGGCTTGTTCAACGTATATGTTATTTGATCTGAATGAAAAAGACCGGTATCCGCATTTGTGTCTGTGTCTTTACGGGGTAGTGTATAGGAGTGAGAAACTGTGAGATGTATGATTGGCCTTGCATTTATTTTAATATCATTCATACCCAACTTATCACAGAGTAAGTATTGTTCAAAATTTTCAAACTCAAAGCAAGGTACTTTATCAAACGCCAGTGCCAGATCGACAAGCTTACTTACTTTATGGTCAAAGTCGCCGTTTAGAATTTGAGTTATATATCCTTTGGTAACCCCCAGCCTTTGTGCCAGTTGTGTCTTATTCAAATTGTTTTCTTTACGGTAGTTTTCAATCATTTCGTAAAGCTTTAATTGAATTTGGGCAATCCAATATTCCCGGCTTTTAAGCAATTCTTCTCTTTTCATTTTTACTTTCCCACTTTAATAGCGTTACAGAATTGTTTTTTGATTGACCTGAAACTCGTGATGTCTGATTTCTGGTTATTTTTCAATCCACACAGTACAATTATTTTGCCATTACTGGCTTTGATGGCATAGATTCTCAGATGCTTACTTTTAAACTCATATTCTTTTACTACTTCTCCTTTTGGTGTAATGTCTTTGAATTTTGTTGCGGGTAAACTGCCATTATTTGCAGCATATTCAATATAGGTGAGTAGCGTTTTGTATTCTGATTGAAAACTGGTTCCAGTTAGCTGATTTTCAAATGCATCCAGCACTTTTACACCATCAATTTCAAGTTCGTGTACCGCTTGTTTTGCGTTTATGGTTTTAACCTTGCTGAGTGCGAATTTAGGCATACTGTGTTTAGTTCCAACTAAACTTGGACTTTTTTTCAAATTATTGTGGTGTGATGAAGCCTGCCAGACTACAAATGAATGCTCTACGGAGAGAAATCATGCTTCCATTCCCTTTTTCTGGCCCTTCTTGGCACAAAATAATCAATTGCTTTTGAATAAACTACGGAGACGCAATTGTAACAATACCCTGATTTGTAGTAATGCCCTCTTTGGCCAGCTTACCGGTAAGGTGGTAGGTTGAGGTTGTTAGGTTGATAAGTTGGCAGGTTGGTAGGGTTTGGCAAATTGCCGTTATGATAACCGGTATTATCAATATGCTGCCTGTGGAAGGCCGATGTTTTTTCGGAAACGAAATGAGGAACTTGATACACATTTAGTTTACTAACCCCACAGAAAAAGGAAGTACGGATACGGCTGCACGGGATTGATTGCCCGGAGAAGGGGCAGCCGTTTGGGCAGGTGGCTAAGCAATTTGCCAGTAAAGCCATTTATGGAAAGACCGTGAAGGTGGATAGTACTGATACCGACAGGTATGGGCGTACAATAGGTATAGTATGGTACGACGAGCCGGCGCAAAGCCTGAATGAAGCTTTACTGAAGGCCGGGCTGGCCTGGCATTATACCCGCTATGACCAAAACGCAGCCTGGGCGAAGCTGGAGCTGGCTGCCCGCACTGCCCAGATTGGCCTGTGGGCAGATAAACAACCGGTTGCGCCATGGGAGTGGCGGTATATGCAGTAATGGTTATGGGATGTTGCAACTGTATGAGGCGTTTTTTTTGTGCGCCACGAACCAAGGCTGAGGTCATAGCGAGGGCGCTGCATTTGCTGCTGGTATGGCAGATTATATGGCAATGAGGTTTGGACGGAATGATGGCATATTCCATGCTGTTGAAACTGCTCTTTATTTGTCTCCTGATGAGGCAAATGAATTTATAACAAATCCTGCTTATATTAGTTATGAAGTATATTACTCAGATGACTGGATATCGCCAGCACACCATATTAAAGGTATTTTTTATGAAATTGGATTTAAAGGAGGTGGTAGGTTAGCACATGGAAAAACTGTGACCAAGGAAACAATAGACAGATTGAAAGCTATTGTTAGCTCATTGGTTAATCTTGGTGATTTTACTGTTACAGAAACAGACGAAGCTATCATATATAATCGTGCAAAAGAAGATAACGAAAATAAACCATGAATTCAAAACAAGTAATTGGAATAGCATTTATAATATTTGTTGACGCAATACTGGCAATATTTCTCTTCCTTGCAATGATATTTGCAATTGTAAGCCCTCAAAGGATGCAAGAAGTATTGACAACAAATCCATTAAGCTACTATTTTAAAAAAATACTGTTTGGGATAATTTTATCCCTTGTTGCAAGTGTTATAGTAACAATAATTTGTTCCTTGGGGAATCGATGGCTACGGATTTATTCCTTTCCAGTGAAGAGAGTTGCCACAAGGCATTTTTTGTTTTTCTTAATAGTAACTGCTGTAGGATTTATTGTGGACTACTACTGGAAGTAGCCTTATTAAACAGTCTTCTCCCGCCCGCTCTTCGAGATGTTCGCTGTTCGCCATTTGCAATGACGAACGGGCTATCGGCGGATTTGCAATCCGCAAAAGGCTACTAAAAACAAAAATGGCCAACCTGCCTTTCCTTAATCCTGAGTAGTCGGCAGCACTGCTGTTCACAAAGTGTTCAGGGCTTTCCACGAAGCCTGCATGAACTGGATTTTTGTGTATGTATTCCAGTTTCGAAAGAAAGAAAGCTTCACTGTAAATCGCTTCACCATGATAACCTTCTTCCCAAAACCCCGCTATTCGAGATGTTCGCTGTTCGCCATTTGTAATGGCGAAGCTGCTCTTCGGGATTTGTAATCCCGAAGCCATATCGGCGGATTTGCAATCCGCAAAAGGCTACTATAAACCAAAAATGGCCAACCTGCCTTTCCTTAATCCTGAGTAGTCGGCAGCACTGCTGTTCACATAGTGTTCAGGGCTTTCCACGAAGCCTGCACGAACTGGATTTTTGTGTATGTATTCCAGTTTCGAAAGAAAGAAAGCTTCACTGTAAATCGCTTCACCATGATAACCTTCTTCCCAAAACCAGATATGACCTTCACGTTGTAAATTAACGACAGCCATTCCTTCCGGCTTTCCTTTTCATTTGCTGCTATAGCTGTACATATTTTTTTTGCCGTAAACTTTTTATGGTCACGAATAATTTCACTTAGGTTTTCATTTGCTGCTCTGGCCAAAAGATGTATATGGTTGGTCATTACTACCCAGCCATAGATCAGCAGGCCTTTTTCTTGCTGACAATATTGTAGGCTGTCGAGATACAAATCCACATACTGTTGACGTGTAAAAACATCAGCCCACTGGTGTACCGTAAAGGTGAGGAAGTGAAGAGCACCCTGATCTTTGATGTTGTAAGCAAATGACATGATTTCAAATTTACCGCATGATTTCCCGGGTTACAAACCCGGCGATATAGGTTCGGGATTGCAAATCCCGAACAGCAAAGAGAAAAAACATGAATATTCAATGTTGAAACTTGTATCAACGATCTGTTTTTCCAATTCTTCATTAGGATAATTTATCTCGCAGAAATTTGGTAAAATATAATTCTCTGAATATAGATTTTGTAAATTGTTAACTGATAGGGAACTTTCAGGAAAAAGAGAAAATATTGTTTGGAAGAAACTATAAAAGTTGGATTGCAATTGCTGTGAACGTTGATAAAGAATAAATCAGCCTAACCTTTTATGGTTATACACACTATCAGAACCAAAAACTGCACTTATGATAGACTTTTTAGAGAAGAAAGAAAACTTTAAAGAATTTTATGCAGCTAATATTGATAATATTCATTCTGCTGAAAAATCTTTCAGAAACTTGATTTATTTATTACTGTCTAATACTCAAGAATTTATCACACCGAAAATTATTTCTAGAGTTAAAGAGCGAAATGAGTGTATAGAAAAATTTAATTTGAAGTATCGAAAGGAAGTAGAGAAAAGCAAAAAGAATTATGAGATTAAGGACTTCATAACTGACCTTATTGGTATTCGTGTAATTTGTATGTATGAAAGTGATATCGAAAAGGTTGTCGATGTAGTAAAAGAGAATTTTGAGACATTAGATATTACAAATAAAACTTTGCAACTGCTTCAAAAGAAAGACACATTCGGATATAAAGGAGTTCATTTGGATTTAAAGTTAAACAAGGAAAGAAGTGGATTTAAAGAGTATCAACACATTGCTCAATACCAGTTTGAAGTACAAGTAAGGTCAATTGTTCAAGATGCTTGGAGTGAAGTGGACCATAAATTGAAGTATAAAAAGTCTTTATCCGATAAACTTCAAAGACGAGTAATCAATTTAGCGGCGTTGTTTGAAATGGCAGATAGGGAGTTCGATGCGATTCGTCTTGAGACTAAAGCTGAGATTGAAGAAAAAATTAAGCAGGAAGAGTTACTCTTAAAAGAGAAACTAGACGTTGGGAACTTTCTGAATTATTGTAATAGTGTTTTCAAAGACTTTGTATTTGAAGATTACAAAGTTGAGGGGTTTATTTATGAAATTGTCAATTTAAAGGAGCTTACTATAGGTGACTTAAAAGATGCATTTGAGAAACATCATGAATTGGTTGAGAGGTATAAAAAGTATAGAGAGGATACTTATGGAGACAAGATGAATCCTTATACAATTTTGAGACACACTCTTTATACTTACAACTCAAGAATATTTCAGTCACTTTTATTTGATTTACAAAGGGATAATTATAGTAATTGGATAGCTAACAACCCTTGATACACCTTAATATTTCTCTTTTTGTAATCTTGTATTGTAAGTGCCCCTTTTCTTAGACAGCTTTAATTAGAGTATTGAAGGTATTGGTTTGTTTTAACTTTCATTCTTCGAGAGTATGATTCTGAAGAGATTCATGCGGTCTTTTGGTATTGTATTCTTCTATCCATTCACGGGTAAGTATTCTTACTTCCAGCAGTTCAAAAACAGATATGCGTCCAGTGCAGCTTCTCTGTATAGCCTTTTGAAACTTTTACCCTGGCTTTGATTGCCCGGAGAAGGGGCAGCCGTTTGGGCAGGTGGCGAAGGCATTTGCCAGTAAAGCCATTTATGGCAAGACCGTGAAGGTGGATAGTACTGATACTGACCGGTATGGGCGTACAATAGGTATAGTATGGTACGACGAGCCGGCGCAAAGCCTGAATGAAGCTTTACTGAAGGCCGGGCTGGCCTGGCATTATACCCGGTATGACCAAAACGTAGCCTGGGCGAAGCTGGAGCTGGCTGCCCGTACTGCTCAGGTTGGCCTGTGGGCAGATAAACAGCCGGTTGCGCCATGGGAGTGGCGGTAAATGCAGTAATGGGAATGGGATGTTGCAGTTTTATGAAGCGCTTGATTGCTTGTACTTTTTGCCTTGATGCAAAAAGTACCAATAATCCCGATAGCAATCGGGACAAGGCCAACCCGATCCCTCCGGGCTCCCGATAGCTATCGGGATGGCCTTGCCTGCGCCTCCCTCTGTGTAGCGGGTTGACTTTTTGTGGTGGTTTTTGGGGGTTGGTAGGTTGGTAAGTTGGTAAGTTGGCAGGTGTGTGGGAGTGGCTTGGCATTATGCCTGTTATGACCAAAACGCTGCCTGGGCGAAGCTGGAGCTGGCTGCCCGTACTGCTCAGGTTGGCCTGTGGGCAGATAAACAACCTGTTGCGCCATGGGAGTGGAGGTATATGCAGTAATAGGCATAGGATGTTGCAGTTTTATGAAGCGCTTGATTGCTTGTACTTTTTGCCTTGATGCAAAAAGTACCAATAATCCCGATAGCAATCGGGACAAGGCCAACCCGAACCCTCCGGGCTCCCGATAGCTATCGGGATGGCCTTGCCTGCGCCTCCCTTTGTGTATCGGGTTGACTTTTGTGATTGAGGCTGCTTTTTTGAGGTTGATAAGTGTGGAGATTGGTAAGTTGGTAGGTGTGTGGGAATGGCCTGGCATTATACCCGGTATGACCAAAACGCTGCCTGGGCGAAGCTGGAGCTGGCTGCCCGTACTGCACAGGTTGGCTTGTGGGCAGATAAACAACCTGTTGCGCCATGGGAGTGGCGGTATATGCAGTAATTGGGTATGGGATATTGTAGCTGGGTAAGGGCTTGTTTCGTGAGCCACGAACCAAGGCACAACTAAGCTACCAATTATGATGATATTGGAATTGGGACCGCTATCAGCATTTCGACAGGAGTATAAATGTCTACTTCCTCTACAGGAGTTTCAATTGAGATAATCAAACTATACCGAACTGATGTATTGTAGCGGTTCAATCTTTTGCGTGTACGGTACCAACCTGCCTTGGGAAAGATGGCTAAATAATGCCTGTCAGCCAGTTCAGCACCGCTTACCGTGAGCATGTCTTTTTGATGGATCCTTTGCTCCGGACCCTTTCTTTAATGAACCAGTCTTCACCTTTCTTATCGGCTGGCATGTTTTCTTCTAGTTCATCCTCCTCTTCTAGCACGGATGCTGCCGATACTCTTCTTTGAAAGTGCTCAATGGATTCTCCTGGTTTTATGAGCTTAAAGTCGAGACTGTGCGAGTGATAGGAGAACGACCTCGCATATTGCCGGTTGCCTGGGTTGGGTTCAATAAAATAGGAGAGCGTAATGGTGATGGTTGCATCCCTGTCTGCCACTTCGTGCAGCAATACCTCCCTTGGCCAGGGTAGCTCATAAAAGTGATATTCGTTGTAGCGCACTGCGCCATTTTCAAGCCTAAATGGTGTGATGTGTTCCTGGGCTATAAGCGTCAGAGAATTGTTGGCACTGCTCACGGCTTTCAAAATATTTGGCACACCATAGCCTACCGATCGAATCAATGATCTTCGTTCATTTTCTGACAAGGTATGAAGTGACCTTCCAGCCAGCATGGCTGGCGTCCATTCGGCGCTATGAATGAGCAGACCTCTGATGGTTTCCGGCCATAAGTCAGAATACTTGTGCTGAAGCATCGCTGACATGTTGGCCACCATGGCAGAGGCTCCACTGGTGCCACCAAATGGAATGAAAATATTTCGGTTGAAATTCTTATCTATTGAAAGTGGGTTTAGTTGATCGTTGTGTAGTAAGTCGTTGCCATCTATTTCCTGGTTTCCACCTTCCATTACAATGTCCGGCTTGTTGGGCCACTGGCCATCCCATGCAGCTGAAGTGCTGTTAAATGGCGACATGCCGCCATAGGGTGCAATGGCAGCGTTAGTGCTGTTGCTCATTTTGTCCTTTTGGGTAAATGCGCCAACGGTGATAGCGTTGTAAGCCTGGCCGGGGTCTTTTACTGAAGAAATGAAATTATTGTTGGGGTATTCTTGGGGATGATTGAGCCAAACATTTCCACCGCTCACGATAAATAGCTTTTTCGGATCGCCTTCATAACTGCCACCAAAACACAATTTGTCAATAGCTGCGGCGCTGGATGTGGGTCGGCCTCCATTGTCCAAATCTTCATTAGTTATTGCCAGGCAATAGACTCTTGGATTATTTGGCCTTTCGGATAGCACTGTATTGCACCCGTCCCGATAAATGATGCCATACAACTTGGCATCATTGGCTGTGCCAGGCTGCACAATTTTAAATGACTCCACACCATGCACGATGCTGATGCGTGCCGGACTTGCCAAAGCCTCGGTCAGGTCGCCATAAAAGGCAAGGCCTGCCATACCCGTACCATGTCCACCTCTTTCCCATGAATCAGCCACACCCCAATCAGGATTCCAGGTATGTAAGTGATCTCCGGGTATCAATGGCTGTAGCAAGGGGTGCATATGATTGACGCCTGAATCCAATAGGCAGACCAGCACTTTGTCAGGGTCTCCATTTACATCAGTCCTTCTTATTAAGTCATCCAGCCATTCCTGCTTTTCGGTATAGGTTATAGACCTGTCGGTGATGAAATCATTCAGCTGCTGTGGTTTGCGCAGTTCTGATAAGGAGTCCAGCAGGAACAAGGATCCGCTAAGCTGCCTCGCACTGGCTTTTACCAACTGCACTATATGCTCGGGAAACTCAAGTGCGCCTACTCCTAAGTCTGCTCCAGCTAACTGCAGTTGTGTTCGTAGCGTGTCTGCGTTATATGCCTGTTTGCGGAACCATACTTCCCACCAAACTACTTCGTCTTCGGTTGGAAAGGGTGCTTTTTTTGAACTTTCAGCCCAGAAAGCCGCCAGGGTGGCTAACTGAATGTCTTCAATATTGGCGATTAAGTCATTGGATGCCGGCTTGCCAGTATCCTCTCCTCTATAGCGTCCGTTTCGCTCCAAATACCTTGTTACCTGAGTAATGAAATGGGAGATGCCACCTTTCTTAAGCATTAGCAACGACCGATAGCGAAAGTTTGTTTTTGGATCATCGTTGCCATTCTGGGCCTCCCTTTTTGTGGACAGTAGCAGATAATGTGGGTCCTCCACAGTATGGATAAGGCGCTCAAAGTTTAGTTCATACCCCCAAGGAGAAACAAACTCCACATAAACTACCTCATCCCAACGGATACCATTATCCACCAGCTCATTTCGGGTGGCTTCGTCTTGTTCAAAACGATTGAGTACCTGTTGCATTTGCTGCAGCAATCGTTGGCCATGCTGCTGCCGATTGCGTACCATTACCTTAAAAGTAGAACCTGTAGGTCGAGGGTACTTGTATTCCTGAGACTGCTGAAAACGTTGGGGGAGAATGAGGTGTGGTTTCTGAAAAGGGTGGGCCATAGTTTATTGTCTTTTCTGTAATGCCTGTGTGAGGTGCGCCGTTGATATGGCGGGCAGTTCTTCAATTATCATTTCTTTGATGCCTTCTTCGCAAGCCTGTACAATTTGTGCGTGGTTAAGGCCTGTGGCCAGCCTGGATATATCATGCAGGTCAAACCTGGCTTCTTTGGCGAAACCCTGCAGGGAGCGGCTGATCAGATTTTCAATTTCTTCGGTATCTGGTAGAGGATAAGCAATCACTTCATCAAAGCGGCGGAATAAAGCTTTATCCAGCATGTCGGGCAGGTTTGTAGCTGCAATGATGATGCTGTTGCTTTGGTCCTTCTCAATGTGGATAAGGAAGCTGTTGAGGATGCGTTTGATTTCGCCGACATCCTGCCCTTTATCGCGGTGGCTACCAATGGAGTCGAACTCATCGAAGAGGTAAACGCCACGATTATCTACCATGGCTTCAAAAATGAGGCGCAGCTTGGCAATGGATTCGCCCATGAATTTGGAAACGATACCATCGAGGCGCACAATGAATACTGGAATGCCCAGTTCACCCGCCAATGCCTGTGCTGTCATGGTTTTGCCTGTGCCGGGCGGGCCCACCAGCAGCAGCTTGCGCTTGGGCTGTAAATTGAATTGCTGCAGTTTCTCCCAATGCTTTTGCTCCTTCACCAGCTTTTGCAGCGATTGCGCAACAGGCTTGCTCAACACCATTTCTTTGAGGCGCACCTGAGGGTAGAACACATCTACTAAATCTTTCAGTTCCCGTTTGGGCTGCAGAATTGGTATGGTCTTGGCCCTGTCGGCATAAGCAACCGACCTGTAGGCTTTCGCCTTTTCAATCAGCAATTTCAGCTCATGTGCCAGGTTTGTATGCCCTTTGCGGGCTTCCATGGCAGCAATTTGCAAGGCCGATGAAAAGAAACGTTCTTCATCGCCTTCGCCAAAATAGCGGATCATGCTCTTGATTTGGTCAGATGCTGCCATATTGCGAATCTAAAAACTTGTAGGGTATAAATAATTATCAAGAATTGCCCAGATGTTAATTTCAATCATTTTCATTTATTGAAAGAGGGTAATTACGAATGATTGAGGCAGAAGAAGGAAGTACGGATACGGCTGCATGGGATTGATTGCCCGGAGCGTAGTATGTACTTTTTGCCTTGATGCAAAAAGTACCACCTACGACTAAGTCGAGGCAAGAAAAATCAAGGCAAACCCGATGGCTCCGCCCGTTTTGCCGTGCCAGCGCCTCCCTCTGTGTAACGGGTTGACTTTTGTGGTAGTTGGTGATTTTTTGGGTTGATAAGTTTGGAGATTGGTAAGTTGGTAGGTGTGTGGGAGTGGCGTGGCATTATACCCGGTATGACCAAAACGCTGCCTGGGCGAAGTTGGAGCTGGCTGCCCGTACTGCCCAGGTTGGCCTGTGCGCAGATAAACAACCGGTTGCGCCATGGGTGTGGCGGTTTATGCAGTAATGGTTATGGTTTTTTTGCAGCTGTATGAGGGCCTCGTTTCGTGAGCCACGAACCAAGGCACAGAAAAAAAGTTTATATTAAAATATTTATTACAACATGGACATCTGCCTCCCGGCAATTTAATGATTAAATAGTATGATAATTAGTTTAAACTTTTCTACTGAGCCTTCTCTTCATCTCAAATTTCAGAATTTATATAATGAGCTTTCATTTCTGCAAAATTTTTATCAGGATAGGGAATATGGCAGTAGTGTAGTTGAGATTGCAGGAAGTTTAATTTGTAAAACGCCTTACCAGCTTCAATTTGTTGACCTTTCTGTTGAGCATATCAAAAGTAAAAAGTTAATAAGTTTTGCTTCAAAGATTGATATAGAATGGGTAGAAGAACATGATGAACATGCAGTACGAACAGAGTGTAAAAAAAAATTAAAGGATACCATTGCTGGGTTTAATCAACTGGGTATCAAAGATTTTGATTTATCAGCGTTCATTACAGATTTTAATGAATTCTTACGTATTATCGAAAATAATACTTTGGAACAAACAAAAGAGACAATGCCTCCTTTGAATAGCAAGACATTAAAGGTTTATGAAGAGAAGTGGAAACGGTTTTTAAATAGTTGATTACACTTTGGTTTGCTGGTGTTCCTTATGGAGTCACCGTTGCAGGTGTTATCACCAACAAATATGAAATGCTAATATGCCACCGGCCAAAAGTTGCGAGAGGTAGCTAAGGAAACCGGTGATACAAGTGCTGATTTCATGTCCATTTCATTGCGGTGAATTGATTCATTCTGTTGACCATGGAGGGGGTGAAGCTACCATGTCTGGTAGTGTGTGTATTTGTGCCAGTAGATTATCGGGGAGGTTGAAGCTGTTGGGGTTGCTGCAGATCATTTCTTTTACAGCAATTAATTGGTGATTCTCATAAGCTGCTACGAGTGTGAGGGTATCGGTATTCAGGAAGGGGAACCCACTGTTTTGGATGCGGTGTGCAAATGCCGATTGGGCAAAGATCCATTGGTTTGGCGTTATAAATAAGTCGATGATGGTTTTTTGACTTTTTGGGGTCAGGTTTGATGAAGCGGCAATGGGGTTGGGAGGTTGGTATGTGGGCAGGTTGGTAAGTTGGCAGGTGTGGGGGAGTGGCGTGGCATTATACCCGGTATGACCAAAACGCTGCGAGGGCGAAGATGGAGCTGGCTGCCCGTACTGCCCAGATTGGCCTGTGGGCAGATAAACAACCGGTTGCGCCATGGGAGTGGCGGTATATGCAGTGAGGGGATGGGATGTTGCAGCTGTATGAGGCGCTTTTTTTTGTGCGCTACGAACCAAGGCGGAGCTTAGGCTGAGAATTGATTTTTACTAAGGAGTTTCCCAGCTTTTCAGCCGGTTTTCTATTTCCTCTTTCAGCCGGGGATTGTTTTGGAAAGTGTTGTTGATACAACAGAGGCGTTGAAGTGCAGCAATAGCTGCCTTTTTTGTGATTAGCTGATGCAATAGCATTTGGTCGAACAGCCATAACATGCCATGGTATTCGATAGCTTGCCTGCCTGCATGATAGCGCACCTTTGCATCGCTGGTGAGTACCATGCCGCCGGTTTTTGAGGCCAGATAGAGCACCGTTTTGTCATTAAATGTTAGTCCATCTGGCAAAGGTAAGGCCTGAATGGATGACATGTCTTCTACGGTTAATGCATGAATGAACAATCGTTGGCTGGATACAAATGTCCTTAAGATTTCTTGCTGCTCCGCATACAGCTCTGCAAATACGGCATCGCTGGTATGAATATCAATAGGTAGTTGGAATAACTGATGTGTGAGGGAGAGGTCGTGCAGGTCTATAAAAATACATGCATCTGTGAGTGCTATATTCATTCTACCATTTGTAACTGTTTTCTGAATGCGAGTAAAGACTGGTTATTCAATACGGCTGCTTTGTCGATTGAAATGATTTCTTCAGCCAGCGCCCGCATCAATAACTGATTGAAGCGGGTAGCCTTTTCTTCGCCGGTGTAAGGTGCCGGTTCAGTTTGGCGCCAGCCATGCTGATAAAACATAAATATAAACTGTTTCAGGTAACTGTCGGTAATGATGCCCAAATCGTTGGCACGGAAGGCGAGGGCCTGCATGGATATGCCGTACTGCTTTTTCAAATCGGCCAGTTCTTGCAGGTGCAGGCGATTGCGTTTGGCTCCGAACTCCATTTTGGCAGTAGACTCAGGCAATAACATGGCTGCTGCAAAGCGGTTGCACATCCGTTCTCTTTCTTTTTCGGGCAAATGGTTGATGGGCAGTAAGAGGTGGCCTAATTCGTGTAAGGCGGTAAAACGAAGCCGGTCGGGGCTATTGAGGCGCACACTATTCAGGGCAATGACTGCAATTTGCTGGTCATTCACCCACGCTTTCATACCATCGAAGCTGTCCTCGGATTGGAGGAGTATCATTTTTACATGCTGGTCTTCCAATAGTTCGAGCACATTGTATAATGGGCCGGTACCCCAATTCCATTGGGTTCTAACGTGGTTGGCTGCAACTTCCACCTCTGCCAGCTCGTTGATTTCCGGAAAGTTGGCTAAGGGGTTGATGAAAGGAGTATTCAGGTCTAATAAGGACTCCAGTTCGAGATAGCGGGACACCGCAAACCGGGTAATGGCAGTGATGCGTTCCTGCTCTTTTACCGGCAGCTTGCTGAGTTTCCTGTACTCCGGAGTGCTGAGCTCTACGGTGTGGCGTTGGAAAAAGAAATCGAGGCGAACACCCAGCACCCGACTGAGCTGCAGCAGCATTTGGGTATCGGGTATGGCTTCGCCTTTTTCGTATTTGTGGAGTGCCTGCTTTGAGATGCTGATTTGTTCGGCGTGGAGTTTATTGGCCAGATCTTGTAAAGAAAACCCATTGAGCATACGGGCTTCTTTGAAGCGCTGTGAAAATGGGGCTGACATAATGCGAGAATTGTTGTGCAAAGGTAAGGGTAAGTTGACAAATTTCGATTCATATTTTTTCCACTTCAGTATTTATGTCAGTTTTTACTAGGGTATGGGTGGGCGTAGGTTGACAAAAGTTGTATATTTGACTGTCTGTCAGAATTATGGTTGTCTACTTACGGGTTGCTAATGAAATGTTAAGCCAATGTGGCAGGTTACAGTTATTGGCCCGTGATTTGGAGCATGATTCTGGAAAAAGAAGAAGCCCCCACTGGTTGGTCGAGAACCGGCGAGGGCGAAGGGAAGAATTATAGCATGCTAGAAACTTCCCGGAATCGGTACGAAACCGGCTTCAAAAGTAAGGGAATACCCCAGACCCCGAACATTTGTATCCGCGGCCGTTGCGGCCATCGATTTTTCTTCACAGCATGCCGGCTACAATGCCCGTTAAACCGTGAGCTACTTACGGGCAGGATTATTTTTTCACCCTAAAAACTTAAACTATGGGTAGAAATCAGCATGTGACCAAGCACCCTTCGGGGGGCTGGCAGGTGAAGGGGGCCGGTAATGAAAAGGCTACCGCAGTAACCACAACACAACAGGCGGCTATAGAGATAGCCAGAGTTATTGCTCAGCATCAGCAATCTGAGCTAGTGATTCACGGACGTGACGGACGCATCCGGGCAAAGGATAGCTACGGTAACGACAATTGTCCACCAAAAGGATAGGAGGTTGTGATGAGTTATCCAAGATATGAGCGTTACAGGGACGTAAGTGGCCAGTGGCGTTTTCGGCTGCGGGACACGAATTACAAAACCATCTTGCACAGTAGTGAGGGGTATCATCACCTAGCGGATTGTACCAGGGCTATTGAGATATGTCAACGGAATTCGCCGTACGATCCGTATTATGACCGACGCACCACTTCTGCAGGCCAGTATTATTTTACCCTGCGGTCGGACAATGGGCGGGATATAGGCAGGAGTGAGGATTATAGCACTCTGACTGTCCGTGAATTGGGTATTGCGAACGTTAAAAGAGATGGCGGTACCCGCACAATTGTAGATGTACTCGTGTAGCGAAATGGCATTGGTGTATCTGGGGCGCCAATGCCATTTGTTATTCTACAATGCTTATCGCTCCGGGCTTGGTGTGGGGTTATTTTTCATTCAACATTTAATTTATGCAAATAAAAAAAATAAGAATGCCAAAAGATGAGGTGCGATTTTGTGCCGGCAATATGTGCGTGGCAGCGAGAGGGGAGAATGCCCGATTGTTGATGCTGACATTGGCTATTGTATTGCTGGTGGCGGCAGTAAACCGGCTACCTGAATAAATGGGCACTTTAGAAGGGTTTATATTATGAACGGGCAGCACACTTAAGTGCTGTCCGTTTTTTTGGATAGTTCTTTATACATCAGGAAGTGAATATTAGAGTAGGAAAGGGGGTATAGATGACAGGTGCGTGGTGTTGGTTCTTGGGATGCGTATGAAGGTGGTTATTGTTAGTCTTGTACTTTTTGCCTTGATGCAAAAAGTACCAAAAATCCCGATTGTTATCGGGACAAGGCCAACCCGAAACCTCCGGGCTCCCGATAGCTATCGGGATGGCCGTGCCTGCGCCTCCCTCTGTGTGGCGGGTTGACTTGTTGTGGTAATATGTTTGGGTTGGTAAGTGGATAGGTTGGTAGGTTGGCTGGTGAGAGGGCTGGCGTGGCATTATACCCGGTATGACCAAAACGCTGCCTGGGCGAAGCTGGAGCTGGCTGCCCGTACTGCCCAAGTTGGCCTGTGGGCAGATAAACAACCGGTTGCGCCATGGGAGTGGCGGTATATGCAGTAATGGTTATTGGTTTTTTGTAGCTGTATGATGGGCTTGGTAAATGAGCCACGAACCGGGGCGGAGGGTTGGCGTGGAATTATACCAGGTATTGCCAAGCTGCTGCTTGGGATGAAGCTACATGGTTTGTGAGAGAAGTAGCACGACGTTTGTTTTTTGCATAACCCCGTTTGCGATAAAAAATATTTTGCCATTACCGCATAATTACTGAGTTTTAATACCAAGCTATCCCCGTTTTGGTAAGGTTACTGTAGGGGAGCGTGATGATGTAATTGGCTTGGCGGTGTTCCGCCTGCCCTACGGTGTACCTGTACCCGACTGGAAAAGCTCCCTATTTTATATTTAAAACAGTAACATACAATGCACTATGAATTGTTATTGACTGGGGTGAACCTTGAACAGGAAAGCGAATGCAGTTGGCTGCGGTTTGCAAAGCCATTGATAGTCTGTTCGACTTTGCAAAAGTCTAATAGCGTGATGTTGTTTCAAGTGACTTTTGGAGAAGTTAACTGTACGAAGCAATAATTGAAAGGAGATAAGTCTAATTAAATGTAGATGTGCCACAAAAGAGTGTTTTCAAAATCGGATATATAGGCGGCTAATTTTCAATAATACTTAGTCATTAAAAGACGGACTGATAATAAAAAATATTAGTGTAAAGTAAGATGGATAATTCATTCTTCATATTCAGTGAAAAGAATAGACCTGTTCAAATTGAGCGTTTTCACATTTGCACTTGGGAATTTAACAATGACAGTTCATTAGTTGAGTTCGGCTTTGAAGTGACAAAAGAATCAATCACATCAAATCAACTTTCAATTTCCGTATTTATTCCTTGGTTCACAAAAAATTGTGAAGTAATGGATTTATACGACAAGTTAAGCATTGCAGAAAATAGCAGATTTATTTTCAATGATTCAATTAGCACTACAAATTCTTTAGATGGTGGGAGGAATAAACTTGGCGTAATACATAAGTTTTCAGATAGAAACGAACTATGCGTTATTCCAGTAACGATAGATAAAACCTCTGACAAACTCATAACAGCCACTATTAATCTACAGCCTTATTTAGATTACGATTCAGCAGAAAAGCCAAATGTATATTTCAGGTTTTGGATTAAACCAACGATTCCTTATATCTCAATGCGAAAAAAGGGAATTAGCAAATCCACTATCATTTACGATATAAAGGTGAATGAACGCAGGAACATTCCAGATGACGAAGTTGTATTTTTTAGTGATAAGGAATTTTGCAAGATAAAGAGTAGCTTTTCATTCAATATTCTACCTAACAAGTATGATATTGTCTTCTTTGACAATTCTTCATTAAAAAATGTCAGAACTTTAGAATATGACTCTTTCAATAAATACCTCGGTGACAAGCGAGTAAAAAAAGATGAATTATTAGTGGTATTCAATAAAAAGGAAGTCAAAGTTTCAGATAGAAAGGAATTTGCAAATTCCTTTTCTTTCTTTTCAATTTATTCAATGGAACGAATTGGACCTGGTCAGTATGCTTTGGCAATTTTAATAAACATAATTTGTGGTGTACTTTTATTTATTCCAGGATTCCGTGCATCAGCCAATCCAAAATTATCTCTGCAAAAAGTTTGGAATGAACTACCAATTGAAATTTATATAGCACTAAGTATTGCTTTGGTTACACTCATATATTTTATACTACCCATAATTACCTCGCAGTTGAATAAAGGTTGGTTGTGGTTGTTAACTAAAATCGGATACAAAAAATGAGATGTATTTTTTGCAAGAACGATAGCGCCAACTCTAAATCTGTAGAGCATATTATACCTGAAAGTTTGGGAAATAAAAATAACATACTTCCAAAGGGAGTGGTTTGCGATAATTGTAATTCTTATTTCGGAAGCAAAATTGAAAAAGCAGTTTTAGAGATGCCCTATTTTAAATCTTTAAGGGGCAGGATAATGATTGAAAACAAAAAGGGTAAAATACCCTCTGTTAGTGGTTTCACTAAGAGTAAAGACATTATTGAAATTAACTTTTCACCTAAAGGTGATAACATAATTGAAGTAATTTATAATGATGAAAAGACTTTAAATACTATTCTGAATAGTAACGAACTTTTTGTTCCAGTAATCCCTGAACCACCAAGGAATAATATAAATGTTTCCAAATTTCTTGGTTTAATTGCCCTTGAAGCTTTTGCTCAACGAGTTTCTTCAATTGAAAACTGGCAAGATGACTTTATTCAAAATAATAGCTTAGATGAGCTAAGGAATTTCGTAAGATACGGCAAGGGCTATGCAATATGGCCTTATCATATAAGAAGAATTGACAGTGAAAATCAAATTGACTATTGTAAAGAATCAAATTCATACTCCGAAAAGTTAAATGAGTATGATTTTTTAATTCCTGAGATCTCTTCAATGGACAACGGAATACATCAAGTTGATAATCTATATTTTGTATTGGGTATTATGGGAATTGAGTATTCGATTAATTTGACAAATGCTGGTTTAGACAGATATTTTTCTTGGCTTTCTGAGAATAATAACAAATCCATTTTGCAGATGGAGAAATACGAATTGCATAATAACATTAACATATGAAAGCCCTATTAGACACAAATATTATCATTCACAGAGAAGCTGGAAGGGTCTTTAATCAGGACATTGGAATTTTATTCAAGTGGCTCGACAAAGTGAAATATCAGAAGTGTATTCACCCTGTTACAATTCATGAAATTGAAAAGAATCCGAATAATATAACCGTTGAAACATTCAGGATAAAATTAGAAAGCTATGAGCAACTGCTTACCATAGCTGCAATGCCTGAAGAAGTAAAACAAGTTTCAGCTAAATATGACCACAACGACAATGATAGAAACGATACCCAACTTTTAAATGAAGTATATGTTGGCAGGGTTGATCTGCTTATTTCAGAGGACAAGAAAATACATACCAAAGCAGCAGACCTTGATATTGCTGACCGTGTTTATACAATAAACTCGTTCCTTGAAAAAATTTATGCCGAGAACCCTGAATTGGTTAAATATCAGGTTTTAGGTGTTCAGCAAAGATTGTTTGGTGAACTGGATTTAGACGACCCTTTCTTTGATACGCTAAAGGAAGATTACCCGGGTTTCGATAAGTGGTTTCATAAAAAAGCGAACGATAAGGTTTATGTTACAAGTAACAGCGAAAACGGCAAACTGCTTTCTTTTCTTTTCCTGAAAACAGAAGATAAAGACGAACCTTATTCAGATATTACCCCTTCGTTCAAACCTAAAAAGAGATTAAAAGTTGGAACCTTTAAAGTGGTAAGCAATGGTGTAAGGTTGGGCGAGCGGTTTATGAAAATAATATTTGACAATGCCATTGCTCAAAAAGTTGAAGAAATCTATGTAACCATTTTTGATAAACGAGATGAACAAAAACGCCTGATTGCCTTACTGGAAGATTGGGGATTTGCGCCTTATGGGACTAAAGGAAATAGCGCTGAATTGGTTTATGTGCGTGATTTTAAACCAAATTTTAATATTGAAAATCCAAAATTGACTTTTCCATTTATTGGTATTAGCAATAACAGTATTTTCCTTGTCCCTATATATCCTGAATATCATACTGAATTGTTACCTGATTCTTTTTTGAGGACCGAATCACCTCAAAATTTCATTGAACACGAACCTCACCGGAACGCCTTAAGTAAAGTGTATATTTGCCGCTCAATTGAAAGGGGAATAAATCGGGGTGATGTCATCGTATTTTATAGGACAGCCGAAAAAGGAAAAAGTGCTTATTATAGCAGTGTCATTACTACTATTGCCATTGCAGAAGATAAAATCGATGAAATTAAAGATGAGACCGACTTTATTTCTAAGTGTAGAAAAAGAAGTGTTTTTAGCAATGAAGAGTTAAAAAAGTATTGGGACTGGAATCCCTATTATCGACCTTTTATTATCAATTTCCTTTATGTTTATTCCTTTCAATTGGGCAAACGAATGAACCGACAAACATTGTTAGAGCTTGGAATTATTTCAGGTGCTGACAATGAACTAAGGGGATTGAAGAAAATTACGAAGGAACAGTTTTTAGTCATTTTAAAGCAAACTTCAACTAATGAAAGTATTGTTGTCTATTAAGCCAGAATTTGCTGAGAGGATATTTGACGGAAGTAAGAAGTACGAATTTAGAAAAGCTATTTTTAAAAATCGGGAAATAAAAACCGTGGTGGTTTATGCATCTTCGCCAATGCAAAAAGTGATTGGTGAATTTGAAATAGATTCTATCATCAATGATACTTTGACCGATTTATGGAGAAAAACTAAACGCTACGCAGGTATTGATGAAGATTTCTTTTATAAATATTTTGCTAAACGTGAAATGGGGTATGCCATTAAAATAAAAAGCACAAAAAAGTATAAAGCACCTCTTTGTTTGAAAGAAGATTATCATCTTCTACCTCCTCAATCTTTTCTTTATCTGGAGGAATAAAGAGGCTAGAATGTTTTATTCAAATCAAAAATTGTTTTCAGGCATTCAAATACCTCATTGTATTAAAGGAGTGGAGGTAAATTCATGCTGATGCATTTTTTGACTAGATCCCAAAAACCGATAGCTAACAGGACATTGCAAACCTAATGGCCCCGCTTACTGCCTTTGCGAAACAGTTGTTTTGTTGGTCCAGTGCCTCCCTTTGTGTCGCTGATTGCGTATTAATAGCAGTTCCTCATTTTTTTGGGGGGCTCTAGCAGGTAGGCTTTTGTTTATGTATTGACCACAGAAATGATTCCGTGGATTTATAAAGTCTATATACCCTTTAAAAGAACCGTAAATTCTATTTCTAGCGCTTCTGCAAGAACATGCAGTGTTTTAATTGTTACGTTGGTCTGCCCCTTTTCGATTTTTGCAATAGCACTATGGTCAATATCACAATCGGATGCTAATTCTCTTAGGCTTTTATCCCTGGATTCTCTTGCCTTTTTTAGATTTTCACCAATAGTTGCTAAAATATTTTCAACGCTTTTGGGCTCCATTTGTACACCAACTAATTACAGGTCATTTTTAGTGAATGTCGTTTATGATTTGTAGCCATAAGATGCGATAATGAAAATGGTTAGATACTTTGACTTGCTATATTAAATAGCACCTGTTTATCGACTTCTAATGTTGCAGCCATTTTTACGATTTCACCTACTGTGAACTTTTCTGGGTGGGCAAGTTTTGCCATATATCTACCATAATTAATTCCCAAAGCCTTGGCAAGTTTTGTAGGCGATAACTTCATGAAGTCTGCCATCTTTGTAATTCTTCCGCCATCAATTAGAGACTTTATACCTAATAGTTCAAGATCTTTTTCTTGGAGCGTTTTCGAAGTTTTAGCCATTAGAATTGATATATAGCTAAAGTTCACTTCGGTTTCTTAAATGGTTATGAATAATTTACATTAAGTATGTAAAAAATATTAAAACGTAAATAAAAAAGTTACTAAACGTAATTAAAGTATAATCTTTTTTCTATTTTAGCTCAGCAATTGTAAACTTGTCTTTAGAAGAGTAATTCTAAAAATAATAAAGCAATTCGCTTTAAGTCTCGTTCTGAAACCTAGGAAATTTCAATGCCACGAGATGATAAGTGAAGAGCTCACGTTACGGCGTGGGCTCCCTTATTCGTGGCAGGGCTTTCCTAGGGCCTCAGAGCGGTAAGTGGAGTTCCACGCCTACTTTTTGGGTGTTGTCTCCATGGGTTATTTACTCACACAACCAACTGTTGCTATGGAGAAACGATACCAACACCTGGCCCTGCATTTATTGCAAACGCTTTTTGCGAAGAAGCCGAAGAATCCGATTTAGTTGATTGTTGATGGTTGGTGGTTTGTGGTCCCGATAGCTATTGGGATCGGCTTTGCAAACTGTGGTTCGACGAGCTCACCACAGCAGAGCTTACCACTGCAGAGGGTGGTTCGAGTCTGTGGTTCGACGGGCTCACCACAGCAGTAATCACCACAGCAGTAATGACCACTGCAGATATGTAGCAGACAGCTACTGGATTATCATCCATGCTTTGACATCCCGATAGTTATCGGGATCAGCATGGCATTACGTTTAGCAGGCCTATCGTGGGGGCCTGAGGGCTGTCTGTTGTCGGTTATCCTTTCATTTTTTATCCGGAGCCCCACGGTTCCGACAAAACATTTTATGATGATGAGCATACGTGTGTATGGCTTGGTGGCCATGCTATGCCTGTGGGGGAGTGCCATGGGGCAGTTGCTGCCGTTGCAGCGGGGCGACAGGGTGCCGGCGGCGTTGTGGGCGGCGCTGGGCAAGAATGATTTGCAGGTACAGGTGCAGGCGGCAAGGCCGTGGACGGTATTGCAGCTGATGCGCAGTGATTGTGGCAGTTGTGTAAAGGCATTGCCCGCCCTGCAGCAATTGGTGGAGTGTTCGAAGGGGGCGGTGCAGGCGTTTGTGGTATCGCCGCAGCCGTGGCCGGTGATGCAGAAGCTGATGGCGCAGCAGCGGCAAAAAGGGGTGGTGCTGCCCATGCTGGCGGCAGACAGTGTGTGCCAGCAGTTGTTTCCGCACCGGTTGCTGAGTCATGTGGTGTGGATTGATGGCCATGGGGTAGTACGGGCCCTTACGAATACCGACAGTTTTGGGGCTGCTGCCTGGGCGGAGGTGGAGGCGGGGAAGATAGACCGCTGGCCGGTGAAGGCGGATGTATGGGATTTTGACCGGCGGGTGCCGTTGCTGCAGTGGTCGGCTGAGCATGCGGTGCTGGCACCGGTGGCGGCATTTAGCCACAGTGCTTTCGGGCCGATGCTGCCGGGAGTGCAGCCGGTGTTTGGTACGGAGCGGGATACGGCAGGGCGGATGGTGCGGACGTATTTCATCAATTTTTCGCCGGCGGTGATGTATAAGATGTTGCTGGGGGCTTTTGTGGGTTTTCCGCCATCGCTGGTGGTATGGGAAACCGCAAGGCGGCCGGAGCTGGAAATGCCGGTGGGTATACCAGAGAAGGGTGCCTGGAAATGGCGGTACAACCGTTGTTTGGAAGTGGTGCTGCCGGACAGCCTGCCGGTGGAGCGGCGGCAGGCCAGGGTATTGGAGATACTGAACGGTTATCTGGACCTGCGGGTACGGATGGAATGGCGGGAGCTGGCCTGTCTGGAGCTGGTAGTGGCGGACAGTTTGCGGCCGGTGGGGATGGCGGGCCCGTCGCCGGTGTACGATGCGCAACAGCATTACCGGGGCAAGCACCTGCGGGGTTTGCTGGGCTTGCTGCAGCAGTCGGAGGAGGGGCTGCCGTATGTGCAAAGTGTGTTACCGGATACGCTGGCCATGCCGTGGGTGCTGGAGCGGCGGGTGCTGCGTGATGTGCAGCTGCTGGATACGGCGCTACGGGCGTACAACCTGCAGGTGCGGCCGGTAATGGCGCAGCAACGGGTGTTGGTGTTTGCCGACCGATGAGTACAATTTCTTTCACCAAAACATAACTGACTACGGAATGAAAAGATGGATGAAGAGTGCGACAGTGGCGGGGCTGCTGTGCACCATGACGGCTGGGGCGCAATTGCCCGACCGGGGCATGCTGCGGGGGCAGGTGCTGGATACGGAGGACCGCAAGCCCTTGCCGGGGGCCACGATTTTACAATACCGGGACCGGCAGCAGGTGACGGCAGATGCTGCGGGGCGGTTTGTGGTGCCGGTGCGCTGGACGGGTGATACCCTTTTGGTGTCGTTTACGGGCTATGCGCCGCTGATACGGTATATCGGGCGGCGAGACAGCGGGCAGGAGCTACGGTTGATGCTGGAGCCCCTGGATGCCACGCTGGCGGCGGTAACGGTGACTACGGGCATGCAGGAATTGCGGCGGGAGCGAAGTACGGGATCCTTTGACCGTGTGGGGCAGGCCTTGCTGAACAGGGGTGTGTCGGCGGATGTGCTGAGCCGGCTGGAAGGGGTGGCGAGCAGTGTGCTGACGAGTACGAGCAGTGGCGGCAACCGGAGTATATCGGTACGGGGGGTGAGTACCCTGCGGCAATCGATGACCGATCCGCTGGTGATACTCGACAATTTTCCGTATGCGGGGGATGTGTCGAACATCAATCCGGAGGATGTGCTGGATGTGACCATTTTGAAGGATGCCGCTGCGGCCAGTATCTGGGGTGCCAGGGCAGGGAATGGCGTGATTGTGATCAGGACCAAGAAGGCGGGTATGCAGCAGCCATTGCGGGTACAGGTAAACAGCCAGTATACGCAAACGGCGGTGCCGAGGCTGATGGACCTGCCAGTGATGGGCACGGCCGATTTTATAGCCACGGAGCAATGGTTGTTTGAGAAGGGGTATTTCAATGCGGCGCTGAACAATACGACGACGCGGCCGGTGGTTTCGCCGGTGGTGGAGTTGCTGCAGCGGCAGCGGCTGGGGCTGGTGGATGCCACAACGGTAGCCGCCACGCTGGAAGGGTGGGCGGCAAGAGATGTGCGGCGGTCGTTTCTGGAGCATGTGTATCAGCCGGCGGGTATGCAGCAGCACCATGTGCAGCTGACGATGGGCGGGCCGCAGCTGAGCATGCTGCTGAGTGGCAGTTATAACCGACAGTCGGCCAGCCTGCAGGGCGACGGGCAGGAGCGGCTGACGGGGCGGCTGGAGCTGACCGGCAAGCCCAACAAACGGCTGGAGCTGGGGGCGGGCATGCTGTTTACGGGTACGAAGCAGTGGCAGCGGAATGCCGGTGGCTATGGGGAGCTGTCGATTGGTGGCGGAAAGTCGACTGCGATTTATCCTTACTATGCGTTTTATGATGCGGATGGGGTGGCGGTGCCGTATGAAAAAGATTACCGGCAGGGCTATACAGATACGGCTGGTGGCGGTCTGCTGGCGATGTGGAAATACTATCCGTTGGCCGAGCGGGAGCTGCAGCTGACGGAGCGGGGGCAGCAGCATGTGGTGCTGCGGATGCATGCCCGGTTGCAATTGCACCGTTATGTGCAGGCGGAGCTGCGCTGGCAGCAGGAGCAGGGTTGGCAGCAGCGGGAGCAGGCCTGGGATGGGGAGGCGTATTATGTGCGGAATTTGCGGAACCGGTTTAGCAGCCTGCAAAACGGGCAGGTGACGAGTGCTTTGCCTGCCGGCGGGATACTGGACCGGGAGGAGGGGCGGCAGTTGCTGAACCAATGGCGGCTGCAGTTGAATACGGATGTGGAGCGGCATGACTGGGGGCTGCATGCGATAGCCGGAGCGGAGCTGCGGCAGATGGACAGCCGGAGTGCTGCGGGCCGGTATTACGGGTATGATGCGCAGACCTTGAGTTCGGCGCAGGTGAATTACCTGCAGGTATATCCGTTGTATGGCAATGTGGGGGCGGCGAGCCAGCTGCCGGTGAATCAGGCGCAGTCGGGATTGGCGGACCGGTTTGTGTCGGTGTACGGCAATGCGGGCTTGCAGTGGCGCAGGCAATACCAGCTGAATATGAGTGTGCGGAAGGATGCCGCCAATTTGCTGGGGGTAGGCACCAATAAGCGGGGCGTGCCGTTGTTTTCGGTGGGCTTGGGCTGGCAGCCTACGGCGGCGGCGTGGTGGCGCTGGCAATGGGTAGACCGATGGCAGCTGCGGGCTACTTATGGCAGTAGTGGTAATGTAGACAACAGTGTGTCGCCGCTGACTACGATTACCTATTACCCTGCGGCAGGGAGTATTGTGAACCAGCCGTATGCGGGTATCCGTACGCCGGCCAATGCCGCTTTGCGGTGGGAGCAGGTGTATCAGTGGAATGTGGGTATGGATGTGGCGATGTGGCAGCAGCGGATAACGGGGAGTGTGGAGTGGTATGAGAAGCGGTCGAAGGATTTGCTGATACCGGTGGTGCCGGATCCGACGACGGGGCAGAGTCTGGTGACGATGAATGCGGGCCGGATGCGGGTTCGGGGGGTGGATGTGCAGTTGATGACGGCCTTGCTGCGGGGCAAAACTGAATTGCGCATTGACTGGTTGCTGAACTGGAACAAGAGTTTGATTACGGAGTATCCGTTGAGCAGTACGGTGGGCAATACCCTGGTGGGGATGGAGCAGACCATCAACCCGAGGGCGGGTTTTCCGGCCTACGGAGTGTACAGTTATGTGATGACGGGATTGGATGCTGCGACGGGCAATCCGGTGGGGCGGCTGGATGGTATGGCGAGTCAGCAGTATGGCACGATTATCAGCAGCACGGTGTCGGACTCTTTGTGGTTTCATGGGAGTTCGAGGCCTGATTTTTTCGGGTCGGTGCGACCGTCGGTTGGCCGTGGAGGCTGGAAGCTTTCTGTGAATGTATTGTGGAAGTGGGGGCATTATTACCGGAACCGGTCGGTGCATTATCAAAACCTGTTTGCCAGTTGGGTGACGCATGCCGACTGGGCGAAGCGCTGGCAGCAGCCGGGAGATGAGTTGCGGACGCAGGTGCCCTCGATGCTTTATCCGAACAGCAGTTTGCGGGATAATTTTTACAGCAACAGTACGGTACTGGTGGAGCGGGCCAATAGCATACGGTTGCAGGATGTGCAGGTGAGTTATGATTTGCCGAAACGCTGGTGTAAGCGGCTGCAGTTGCAGCAGTGCAACTGGTATGGACTATGGCAGCCGGGGATATTGTTGTACAAGGCCAATAGCCGGGGTGTGGATCCGGAATGGCCGGATGGATTGCGGCAGCCGTTGGCGTGGACGGTGGGGTTGAGGGTTGGGATGTAGTTGGTAGTTGGTGGTTGATGGTTGATGGTTGATGGTTGGTGGTTTGGGGTGTGGGTGTGGGTGTGAGTGTTTGGATGTGAGGGGATATTTTTTTCATTGTAAAAGAGAGCATATGCAACAACATAAAATACTGATATTGCTATTGGTTGGCGGGCTGCTGACGGGCTGCGAAAAGTTTTTGGATGAGCGGCCGGATAAGACGGCGACGGTGCCGGTGACGGTGCAGGATGCACAGGCGCTGCTGGACAATGTGACGATTGTGAACAGCAACTGGATGTGGGCGACGCATTTGTACAGTGATGATGTGCAGGTAAGCAGTAGTGCTTATGCTGCTGTAACGAATGAGGCTGCCCGGCAGAATTATGTATGGGGAGATGCTGCGGACAATGCAGCGCAGTGGATGGCTTGTTACCGGCGGGTATATCAGGCGAATACGGTATTGGCGATGATTGACCGGATGCCGGTGGCAGATACGGCACAAATGGCTGTACGTGATGTGCGGGGGCAGGCGTTGTTTTTGCGGGCCCTGAGTTATTACCGGTTGGCGCAGTTGTTTGCGGTGCCCTATCAAACAGGAATGGCGGACAACGGATTTGGATTGCCGCTGGTATTGACAGAAGATATTGGTGCGGGGTATGTAAGGAGCAGTATTGCCAGTACGTATGAGCAGATGGTAAAGGATGTGACGGCGGCGGTGTGGTTGCTGCCGGAGCGGGCCCGTTTTTTGACGAGGGCTTCAAAGCCTGCGGCATGGGCATTACTGGCGAGGGTGGCATTGCAGATGGGGGATATGGTATTGGCGGCGAAAGCATCGGCAGCGGGGTTGGAGATGCAGGGGAGCTTGTTGGATTATGCTACACTGAATGCATCGGCGACGGTGCCTTTTCAGCGGTTCAATACGGAAGTGTTGTATCACAGTACGATGTCGGCTGGTATATCGAACAATGTATCGAGGGTAGATACGGGATTGTACAAATTGTATGCTGCAGACGATTTGCGGAAGGGGTTGTACTGGCAGCGGCAGCCGGATGGACTGTACAATTTCAAGGGCAATTACGACGGCCAGGTGAGTGGCGTGTATTTTGACGGGCTGACGACAGGGGAGTTGTACCTGATACGGGCAGAGTCGGCACTGGCATTGGGGGACAGGGCAGGTGCATTGGGGGCATTGAACCAGTTGCTGGAGAAGCGTTGGAAGCGCAGCAGTTGGGTGCCGCTGGATATACAGGATCCGGGGCAGCTGGCGGAGCGTATCCGGTTGGAAAGAAGGCTGGAGCTGGCATACCGGGGCTTGCGTTGGCCGGATATCCGGCGGTATTGGCAAACGGGTGTATGGAAAGAAGGATTGCGCCGTCAATTGGACAATAACGAGTATGTATTGAAGCCTGATAGCAAGCGGGTGACGGCATTGTTGCCCATGGTAGTTGTAGCTATGGGCGGGGTTGTGCAGAATGAGCGTTGATGAGAAAAGGAGGCTGCCGAAAGGCAGCCTCCCTGTTTTTGCCGGCATTAATCTTCCAATGCTACATCGGAGGTAGGTGTGCCGGAAGACACCGCGTTGTTGATTTCAGTCTGCATGTTGAGCAGTGCTGTTTCATCGGGGCGGGGTTCGGCTTCGCCATCGGAGAGCACATGGATGGCACAGAGAGCAGCATCACCAGAACAGGATGGGGCGCTGATGGGTTCGAAGTTGGCGGGATTGGTGGTGCCGCCACCATTGATATTGCCCTGGTATTTGAACCATTGTTCGGTGAGGGTGGCTTTAGCTGCGGGCTGTGGTTTGCTGAAAGCGAAAATGGCGATGGCCATGAGGAGCAATGCCGGGATGGCCAAGAAAAGGGATTTGTTTTTCATGATGTGTTGGTTTGGGGGTGGCTATGCTTTTGCTGGTAGGGCTTAAGAATGGTCCACCCCATTTTTTGAACATTGCCTACTGTTTTCTACAGGTGTTCGGCTATGCCTGGGTTCGGTCACCCACGGGGCTTTATGTGACCGGGTGTGCGGAGATGGGCCTACTTTTTTCTACAGGTGTTCGGCGGAGCCTGGTATGCGCATACTTATTGAATGGTCATGGTGCAGGGGGGGCAGGAGCAGCGGATGGTGACTTCTCCTTTTTCAGATTGTTCGATGACGATTTGACAAGTACAGAAGTTGCTGTCGCAGCGATAGGTGGTTTCCAGAATGTTACCGGCAGTGGTATAATAGCTATCGATGACCATGCTTTGCAGCTGGTTGTTGTGGGTATAGAAAGTAATATGGGTGTAGGTGTGGCCATTGTAGGAATAGGTAGTAACGGATTCTATATTGTTGATTTCTGCCGTGGAAAGGGATGGATAACGGGCGTTGATTTTTTGCAACAATTGTTCTGTAGGCAGTGGCTGTGGGCTAGATGTGTATTGCCATTGTGTATTTTTTGGCAGCCGGGTAAGAACAGGCAGCAAAGGCAGATGCTGGCCAACAACAGGAATGGGAAGTAGCGAGTCATGACAGGCGGATTCAGGTGGTTTGAAAAGCAAATCTTTCAAAACAGAAATGGGATAATCAAGCCCCGGAGTGTAGCTGTCAGGGGCTTTTCTGGGATTTGGTAGTATGGAAGTGAAATCTGGTAGGGTTGGAGTGGAATTCGGTGAATATTTTTTTTTGATTGCTGACGGGAGGGATTGGTAATTGGGGATGAGGAATTAGGTTTTAGTAGTTAGGAATTTGGGGGGGGCGGGAGTGTGATTGGTAATTAGGGATTGGTAATTAGTAGTTAGGGGTTGGGAGTTGGTTGAAGGGGGTAGTTGATAGTGCCTGTTGATTTGAGCCGGAATTTGGTAGTTATGAGCCGGTATTTGGTATTGCATGCGGGTATTTTGCTGTTTACATTTATGACATCAAATCACACCCATGCTCATGCTACGTTTTATCTGTTTGTTGTATTTGTTGTTGCAGCTGTCATCAGTGCCGGCATTTTCTTCGGATACATTATTGGTGACGGACCGGATTACGGTATTGTTGCCGGGAGTAGTGGAAGCGCAGGTAGATCGGGAGCAGCGGCGGTTGTTGCTGTATGATGCGCCATTTCGCATGCTGCTGGGTGGTGCGGTGGTTACAGCCCGTGGCAGCTTGCTGTGGTGGGAGGCTGCTGAAAATGGATACTGGCTGGATGCAGTGGAGATGTCCATTGTGCCGGTGGATGCGTTGCCGCAGCGATGGCAAACTGTAGCTGCAGATGATATGATACTGGACACGTTGTTGGAGGAAGGGGCGGCATTTGATTGTTGGTTTCGGACGGCAGGCAGCCGGGCTGGCTGGCGGATGTTGCGGGTAGAGCGGCAGGCCATGACACCTCAGCTGGGTGGGGTAATGCTGAAGCCATTGCGGGATACGCAGGATTTGGGGGCGAGGGTGTATGCTGTGGGCCATGGGCAGGGCAGTAAGTATATGTGGCAGCCGATGACAGGTGGATTGCCTGTATTGGCGCCGGCCATGACGGCCGAGTTGTATTTGTTGCGGCCCAAAGGATTGGGTGACAGTTGTATGGAATACAGCGTGTTGAATGAAGATGGTGTAGCCTGGCCACAGGGTTGGTTGCGGACGGGGCATTTGCTTCGGCTGCCGCCATTGCCTGCCGGTAAAGTGCATCAATTGGTGATACGTTATCCATTTAGTACCAGGAGTCAGGTGGTACAGGTGCCGATGGGGCGTTATTGGTATCAGGAGCCTGTTTGGGTGGCCTTGTTGGTTTTGGGTCTGTGTGTGGGTGCCGGACTAATGTTGTACCTGCCACACCGGAAAAAGATGCGCAAAGAGGCGACTGCAAAAGCGGTGATGCAGGAACAGTTGCATCGATTACAGCTGCAGCTGAATCCTCATTTTTTATACAATGCCCTTAGTTCTATTGCCGGATTGGTGGGGGCTCAGCAATATCGGGAAGCCAATATTTATCTGGCGCAATTTGGGGAGCTGTTGCGACAAACGATAGAACACAGTAAAGGCGACAAACCGTTTACATTGTCGCAGGAGTTGTGCATGCTGGACCGGTATTGCCAGCTGGAGCAATTGCGGTTTGGCTTTATGTATACCATTGAAAAGGATGAGGGGCTGGATGCTGAGGTTGTGCAATTGCCTGCCATGCTGGTGCAACCGCTGGTGGAGAATGCTATCAGGCATGGTTTGTCGGGCATGCGGGAAAAAGGATGGGTGAAGATTGCTTACCTGCGGGAGGGGGGAGGACCTGGTGATTGAGGTGCGGGATAACGGATTTGGATTGCAGCAAGCAGCCGGTGTATGCCGGAACGGGTATGGGGTTGAGACTGACCCGGGAGCGACTGGAGCAGCTGCGGCGCCTGATAGGCCCGGGAACCATCATCCGATTTGATTTATTAAGAGAGGGGAATGAAACGGTGGCGAGGATTCGCCTGGCTGACTGGCTGGAAGATTGATTATTTACTCACGTATTAACCCATTGCTTATGCGAGTCATTCTTGTAGATGATGAACCGCATGCCCGTGCTTATTTGCGGCAGTTGCTGGAGCAGCATTTTGGCTGGTTGCAATTGTTGGGCGAAGCGGATTCGGTATCTACTGCTTTGGAGCTGATATCCGCTTACCGTCCTGATTTATTGTTGCTGGACATTAAACTGGGGCAGGATACCGCATTCGATTTGCTGGAGGCACTTGGTGATTTCAGGTGCCAGGTTATTTTCATTACGGCACATGATGCATATGCTATCCGGGCGTTCAGGATTGCGGCTGTGGATTACCTGTTGAAGCCATTGCAGTGTCAGGCACTGGCGGTGGCCTTGCAGCGGGCCAGGGAGTTGCATGCGTTGTATGCTGCGCAGCCTGTGTGGCGGGATTTGTCGACCATTGTACAAGAGTTGCAAAGGGCGTCTAAAACCATCACTTTGCCTGAGCGGACGAGTTATCGAAGGGTGCCGATAGCACAGATTACGTATTGTTGTACCCGCCATGCCGGTGCGCAGGTGTATTTACAAAACGGCGACCGGTTGATGGTGAACAAGGAGCTGCGGGAGCTTCAGCAGCAGTTGGAAACATCTGGTTTTATGCGTTGTCATCAATCCTATCTGGTGAATGAAGCGCATGTGAGCAGCATACAGAAAGAAGACGGGCAGTTGCTGCTGGTGTTGACAGATGGCAGTAAGGTGCCGGTGGCAAGGGCGAATCTTGCCTGGGTAAGAATGCGGTTGCAGATGTAGCAACAGTATATACGCATTTGCGTGTTGCAGGCGTGACATTATGCCAAAGCGATCTGGCTGGTTTGCTGTTGGCGAAAGAACAAATCCCTATAACCTTTTATGGCTGGTTGGTGCTGCTGCCGGGGCTGCTGCGGCTGGTGTATGCCGGTGTGTGCAGTAGTTGTGGTGGTGTGTGCAGTATTGTTTCACCAAAACAAATGCTATGCAAAAGCAAGGACATCGTATGCCCTTACGGGTGGTGATTTATGCCAAGGACATTCAGTTGATAACGGGGAAGAAGGAGCGGAGTGCCCGGCGGCTGCTGGAGGCAGTGCGGCGGCATTATGGGAAGCGGCGGAATGCGTTGGTGACGGTGCGGGAGTTTTGTATGTATACGGGATTGGCGGAGGAGGATGTGAGGGGCGTGTTGGTGGGGTAAAGGGTTGTTGTTGGGAGGTTGGCAGGTTGGTAGGTTTTTAGTTTTTGGTTTTTAGTTTGGGGTTGGATGGGAGGTGGTTGGTGGTTGGTAGTTGATGGTTGGTAGTTGATGGTTGGTAGTTGTTTCGTGGGATAAGAAACAAGGTAGGGCAAATAAAAACCCGGCCGGAGCCGGGTTTTGGGGTTGATGCGGGCATGTGGTTTATGCAGGGGGTGTTTTGTTTTGCCGGATCCATTGTTCGATGCGCCGGGTGAGCCATTTCAACAAACAGGAGGCCAGGAAGCTGGTGCAGGCGCCTACTGCGGCCATGGCGGCAGTATAGGCGAGGTCTTTGGCGGGAATGTTGATGAGGATGGCGACGAGGGTACCGACGATGGTGCCCGACAGGTTTTGTGCATCGTGCACATGCGGTTTGGCATCATTCCACATCTTCAATGGTATTTGAAGGTTGTGGGTGGCTTTCTTCGCGGGTAGTGAGCTGGCTGACGGCTGAGGCAATGCTGCCGGCGACGGTGAAGTAGCCGGCGATGCTGGTGACTGCAGCGGGCAGTGCAATGGGAGCGGTGGCGATGGCACCGGCGATGCCTGCTACTACGAGCCCGATGTTGCGGAGCTTTTTGAAGAAAGGCGGGGTGGGTTTGCGCATTCTGCGCATGACTTGTTTCATGGTGTGTGGTTTTTGGTGTGTGTGAGAAAGGGTGTGATGAACAAGTGGGGTTGACGGCGGATTATTCGCCGCTGATGTCAATAACGCTGAGGCAGTTGAAGGCCCCGTTTTTGAGGCTGTAATGAGCGTCGTTGACCATTTGGTAGAACTCCAGCCCGAAGAGCAGCAGCAGTGGTTTGGTGCTGGCTGCGGTGATGGTACAGTTGAGGGTGATTTCGGCCGTATCGGTACCGCTCAGGGGCAGGTGGGTGGTACCTGTGTTGGCGGCGTCGTAGGTGTTGCCTTCGAAATCGATGGCGGCGCCACCGGCGATGAGCCGGAAGTGGGTGGCACCCGCCGGTGCCGCAATCATGTTGGCTGCGGAGAATGGC
Organism: Phnomibacter ginsenosidimutans; assembly: GCF_009740285.1. Taxonomy (GTDB): domain Bacteria; phylum Bacteroidota; class Bacteroidia; order Chitinophagales; family Chitinophagaceae; genus Phnomibacter; species Phnomibacter ginsenosidimutans. The sequence continues at coordinate 2,165,532 of NZ_CP046566.1, read as the reverse complement.
GGAATGGTGATTTCGAGTTGGCCACTGCTGCGGTTGATGTCGGCTGAGTAGGGAGCGAAAAGGGTGGTGGCGAGTTTGCCGTTTACGTTGAAGTCGAAGCCCTTGAGGAAGATGAGGTTGGGGCCGTTGACTTTGCGTAGCCCCCGTTCGCTGACGGTGTCGGCTTTGATGACCTGCATGAGCACCTGGGTGAGGCGGCTGACCATTTTGCTGTCGGACACGTTAAGGAGCATTTCGCGGAAGGCGGTGCGGATGAGTTTGCCGCTGGTGCCTGCCCGGCCGAATTCGGCGCCGTTTTCACGGGTGCGCTGAAAGGCGGGGTCTGTGCTGATGCGGGATTTGGAGACGCCGCCTTTTTCGCGGATGAGGTAGCCTTCTTTGCTACGGTAGAAGGTAATGTTGCCGAGGGTACCTTCGATGGGGATGATGCCTTTTTGTTTGGCCATGGTTGTGTGAGTTTGTGTTGCAGTGTATGTGCTGCAACGGGTGATAAAAAGTGTGTGTGGAGTGTGACTCCTATGGAGCTGATGATCATCCGGTGTTGTGTTGTCGGCAGCTGTTGTAGTGCTGTTGACAACACAAGGTTAGTGCAGGGAAAAATTATTTGCAAAGGTGCTGGCCGGAAGTGGCCGAAGTGGCAGGATTGGATAGTTGTTGGCAGGTAGGGGTTGGTAGTTTGTGGTTGGCTGGCTACAGAAGCTTTTGGTAAAAAGGGTTTTCAATTGCCGGCTTTGCTGTATCGGTTTCAGCTGCAGTTACGGTAATTAGCGAAAATTTTAGAGCCTAAGTGTCGGCATGGTAGTTTGATGTGTTTCAATAGGTTTGATTGATGAACGACAGATTTTCTTTTAAACTGTAGATTGAATTTTGGAAATTAAAATTTACAATTTCCATGCTTCGGGAACAGGATTCAATTTCATTCGCCGCTTTGCTAGCTGATCCAGTGTTTTAGAGGAAAGAATGTCAATGAAGAATTGCAATGGTCTTTTACCTTGAGCACCTTCTGCACGGTTTCTTCCTTCTATCGAATCTGCAATCATATAAGTGTTGTCCAAATTGGTCAAGCTATCTATGAATTCAAAGTCGCCATCATGCAAAATGGATTCTGTAAAACCACTATGATCAGCATTGATGATGGCATTAATCTCAAACGAATGATTATAGCTTTTTTTCAGAAGCTGTTTGATGTATACCAGTTTAAACTGGTTGACGTAAATGTCTTTGTATTGCTGTTTTCCAGACCTGACTTTTGAAATACTAGTACAGGAAAATACTGATAAAATAAGCAGGTAAGCAAGAGGTAGTGTTGTGTGTTTGATTTTCATTGACAAAGGATTGTAGTTGACCAATACCATTTTTGATTGAATGGTCAATTTAGGGACATTTTAAAATAACAATCAACTTAACGATTGTACTAATATCACGTTTCTTGAATGTAACCATGTGATAGCAGGTGACCATTATCACAGCCCGCTTCGGCTGTTTACGCCATTTTGCGTCGTACATTTCCATTACAGTATTCAAGCGTTGCCCGCATGTTGTTTTCAAAATTCAAGTCAGACTGGCCGGTGTTCGGTATTTTTTTGCTGTTGCTCATTGTAGTGGCTGTCAAGTCACTTCAACCCTATGAGGAAGCTACCCCGATGACAGTAGCTACAACAGACAGTGTATGGCAGGCACCCAGTTTGTATATTGATAGAACAACGACAGGACCCGAGCGGGAACTAATTGTATATGGAGCAGAGCTGATTAAAAATACCGCCCAATATTTAGGCCCTAAAGGCACGGTGGCACAAATCAGCAATGGCATGAATTGCCAGAACTGTCATCTTGATGGCGGCAGAAAGGCATGGGGTAATAATTATTCCGCCGTGTACAGCATGTATCCCAAATTCAGGGAGCGAAGCGGCATGTACGAAAGCATTTACAAAAGAGTGAGTGATTGTTTTGAACGCAGTTTAAACGGCACCGCACCTGATAGCAACAGCCGTGAGTATGCAGCCATTTTTGCTTACATCAAATGGTTGGGAAAAGATGTAGCGAAAGGAGAGCAGCCCAAGGGAAGCGGTATTGAAAAGTTGCCGTATCTCAACCGTGCTGCCGATCCGGTGAAAGGAGAAACGGTTTACATCAATCAATGCAAAAGCTGCCATGGCGCCAATGGCGAAGGCATGATGGATGGCGATAAGTTAGTGTATCCACCACTCTGGGGACCGCATAGTTACAACGATGGGGCCGGCTTGTTTCGCTTGTCCAATTTTGCAGGCTATGTAAAAGCCAATATGCCTTTTAATATGGCCAGTCATAGCAAACCTACGCTAAGCAATGAAGAAGCCTGGGATGTAGCTGCCTTTGTGAACAGCCAGCCAAGACCGCACAAAGACCAAACCCACGATTGGCCGCATATCGATAAAAAGCCAATTGATTTTGCCTTTGGTCCGTATGCCGATGGCTTTGATGAAAAGGCACATAAATACGGACCATACGCACCCATTGCTGCAGCCAGAAAACGGTAGGATGACGATGCTGCTGCTGTGATTTTTGACGCAATGTTGATGGCTGATAAAATGCAATCCAAACAGAATATGTCTGAGTAATCATTTTCATTTAGCTTTAGCGCAACAGCAATAATGCTGCATACGCTATATGAACACATTCCGCTCGGTTATTACAGGTACAGGAGCATTTATTCCTCCTGTTGTTAAAAAGAATATTGATTTCACAGTCCACAATTTTTACGACGAGCATCACCAGCGCATTACCACTTCGCCCACAGAAATTGTGCAGAAGTTTCAGGAGATAACGGGCATTGCAGAACGCCGGTATGTAAATGAAGACATGAACTGCGCCGACATGGCGGTGCTGGCGGCCAGGCAGGCCATTGAAAACAGTGGCATCAATCCGGAAACGTTAGATCAGATTATTGTTGCCCACAATTTTGGCAACGTACTCAAGCATACTATTCAAACAGATGTGTTGCCTGCTATTGCCAGCAGGGTAAAGCACAGCCTCGGCATTCAGAATTCTGCCTGTGTGGCATACGACTTATTGTTTGGTTGCCCCGGCTGGATTCAGGGAGTTATTCAGGCCGATGCTTTTTTCAAAGCAGGCATGGCTAAAAAGCATTGATTATTGGTACCGAAACCCTTAGCAGGGTGGTGGATGTGTACGACCGCGACAGCATGATATTCAGCGATGGTGCGGGTGCTTGTGTGCTGGAATACCAAGAAGTAGATGAAGCCACCGGCCCTGGTATACTGAGTGCCAGCGTGGCCTCCCATTGCACCGACGAAGCCTATTATTTATACCTCGGCAAATCTAATTTTCCCGGCAGCGATCCTCGTGTTCGCTACATCAAAATGAAGGGCCGAAAAGTGTATGAGTATGCCATGCAGCATGTGCCGCAGGCCATGAAGGATTGTTTGGATAAAAGTGGTGTGGGCATTGATGCGTTGAAGAAAGTCTTCATTCATCAGGCCAATGAAAAAATGGATGAAGGCATCATCAAACGCATGTTCCGCTTGTACGACAAGAAAGAAGTACCTGCGAGCATCATGCCTATGAACATTCACTTACTCGGCAACAGCTCTGTGGCCACAGTGCCTACTTTGTATCACTCCGTAGTGAGTGGGGCACAAGAAGGCCACAGCCTGCACAGCGGCGATGTGGTGATGTTTGCCAGCGTAGGCGCCGGCATGAATATTAATGCTGTAAGCTATCGGTTTTGATGGTAGTTGATAGTTGGTGGTTGGTGGTTGGTAGATGCTTATACATATTTGACAACTATCCTAATCCATCAATTAACCAATCCACTAATTAACCAATCTACCAATCAACCTCTTCACAACTCCTTCAACATTACTTTTTGTTTACCTACTTGTAATGAAAATGTTGCACCTACTTTCAGGGCAACATTTTCTTTTTCGTGGCTTACGGGGAAGCCAAAGCAAACAGGGAAGTTATAAGCAGCAATGCGATGCGCAATGATTTCATCAATGGTATTGCCAAAGGGCGTAGTGGTGTCTTTGTTGTCGGTAAAGCCACCAATGATTAAACCTGCCAAACCTTTGAGTTTACCGGCTCTGTCTAATTGCAGCAGCATGCGGTCTACATTGTAGAGGTATTCGCCCACATCTTCCAGAAACAGGATTTTTCCTTTGGTATCCACATCGCTTGGCGTACCAATTTGATGGGCAATTAAACTCAAATTGCCACCCACCAATTGTCCTGTGGCTTTGCCTGGTTTATTGCAAGCATGTACGGCACAGGTATAGTTGGCTTTCTTTCCCGTAAGGGCTTTGCGCAGGCTTTGTACATATTCATCATGGGCGCCGCCGTCGTTAAAAGCATTGGCCATGGGTGCATGCAAACTGGCGGTGCGGAGTTTGGTAAACAGGAAACTGTGTAATACCGTGATATCGCTAAAACCAATGATCCACTTGGGGTGCTGGCGAAATTTTTTCCAGTTGAGCTGATCGATGATGCGACTGGTGCCGTAGCCACCGCGGCCACACAAAATGGCATCTACTGTTGGATCGTCCATCATTGCCTGCAGGTCTTGCAAACGTTCTTCATCGGTGCCCGAAAAATAGAAATGCTGATGGCCCACTGTCTTACCCAGCTTTACCTGAAAGCCCCATGATTGCAGGGTTTGCTGGCAGGTCAGTGTTTTTGCAGCAGGCATGTAGCCGGCAGGACAAACAATGCCAACAGTGGCGCCTTTACGTAAATACGGGGGAGTGATGATTGCTTTTGCCATCGATACAACATTGATGGCGAAAGATAAGGAGAATGACTATGGTAAAATCTCCGGTGGCGTCAGCAAACTGTCAATATCTGGTAATGGAACGAGGGGTAATGTGGTAGACATTTCGGTGAGGGAGCCGCCGGTTTCTGTAACCCGAAACGTGTAGTAAATGCCCAGCTTCAACGCCATGTTGTTGCGAATATGGCCGGCAGGAAAATTGAAACAAACGGGAAAGTTTTTGTCGGCTACCTTTTCAAAAATGATTTCTTCTACACTCATGGCAAAAGGTGTTTCTGCATCGGCTTTGGTAGCGGTGATGCCACCCATAATGAGGCCTGCCAACTTATCCAGTTTGCCACTTCGTTTCAGCGACATCAGCATCCGGTCAAGCGTGTATTTGTATTCACTCACTTCTTCCAGAAATAAGATTTTTCCGTCGGTATCTAATTCACTTTTACTGCCCAGCATGGCGGCTACCAAACTCAGGTTGCCACCTACCAACATGGCAGTTGCCTGCCCCATGCGGTTGAGGCCAAAGGCAGGGCTGCGGTATTCAAAACGTTTGCCTGAAATCACTTGCTTTAAAGAAAACGTGCTGATGTCTTCAATGGCTTTGAAACCATTGACCATATCACCGTGAATGGTGGGCAAACCAAACTGTGCATTTACATGGCAATGAATGGCGGTAATGTCGCTGTAGCCCACCAACCATTTCGGGTTTTTACGTAGCGATGTCCAATCTACCCTGTCCATCATACGCATGGCACCATAGCCGCCACGGGCAAATAAAATGGCTTTAATGGAAGGATCGTCTAGCATGAGTTGCACATCGGCTGCCCGTTCGGCATCGCTGCCGCCAAAGCGTTCCCACACTTGCCCTACGGTATTGCCTACACACACTTCATAGCCCCATGTTTTCAGCGCATTGCTGCAGTTGAGCATTTCCTTCATTTCCAGTGGGCTGGCCGGGCAGGTAATGCCGATGATATCGCCAGGTTGTAAAAACGGCGGCTGCACCAAACTACGCACCACTGGTGGGTCGGGCATGGCCATGGCGCTGGTGCCGGCAGTAACTGCGGCGGCCGTACCCAATAAGTTTTTGAGAAAATGCTTTCTGTTCATGGAGGTTTCATAGCGAATGTACACCTGCAATGAAATTGCTGCATCCCCAATTGTGGGTATTTTCTTACTCTGCCTTTACCGTCAATATTTGTCCGCTTGTGTGGCTGCTAAACTCCGGCGCATACATGCACTGAATGGTGCTGATTCCGTTGTTGAACGTGCCTTCATGGGTTACCCACACGCTGTAATCCAACGTATAGGTGCCTTTGGGTAAATAGTGAATGAAGAAATTCATGCTGGCATCTTTGGGAGCCTGATAGTAACCCAAAGCACCCTGCCATTGGTATTGGCTCAGTTGCGATACCGGTTCGAGGCAGGCAGCCCGCATGTCTTTCAGGTGCACATATTCCAGGCTTCTGTCGGAAGTGATTGTAAGCCGAACGACTAGTTTGTCACCGGGTTTCAACGGCGTGTCTTGCAACACTTCTACCAGTTCAACGCCTTTGTTGCTCAGCACTTTTTTGTACAATTTTTTCTGGAGTTGCAAGCCCGTAGCTGCTTCCGTTATCTGGTCGAGGTTGTCGAAGTATTGCCAGTAGGCGGCACCCCAAGCCGTCAAACCTTTGGCAGCGGTTTTGTCTTGCTGCTTCAGCTGAATGCGGATATTGCCCATCTCAGCTTTCACTTTTTCACCCACTGCCTGCACCTGCACATAACCCGTGCCTGCTTCTTGTTGAATGGTCGGCGTCCAGTTGCCGGCTTCTATTTGCACCGTACTTTGAGCAGCAGCCCAATTATTGCCTTTGAGCAGCAAGGCATAGCAGGCATCTGCGGTGGCTTTTGTGGTTTTCCAGTTGTTGGTTTGCTTTAGGCGCAGCAGCCATGTTTTCAAATCAGCAATGCGTGTGGCGTTATTCTCAATTTCCGCGTAGGCTGCTATCAACAGGGCATGGCTTTCAATAGGCGCTTGCCACCAATAGTACGCCGGGTTGTTGAACTCCTTCCAGTACATGCCCATCTCCGGATGGTTGATGCTGTTTTCCGTCAGCGATTTCAAAATGGCTGCAGCCGCTGCCGTTTGCTTGTTGCGTTGCAGCACCATGGCCAGCATGGCTTGTGTTTGCTTGCTGCGTTTGGTACTGCTGTTTTTGAGTTTGCCAAAGTAAAAATCGTAGGCTGTTTTGTAGGCTGGTTTCAGCACAGCATTGGGGAAGAAACTGCGGGCATAAAAGTATTGCACCTGCAAGTCGTTGGCGGTGGTAGTATTCGCCAGCAATTTTGTCCGCAGCAAATATTGGTAGTCATCCTGCATCCGTGCATCGAGGTAGGCAATGGCTTTGGTGGCCATGGTTTGCAAACGGCTTTGCAAGCCAGTGGGTGCTGCATTCAGTTTGAGTAAATGCCCAATGCTGCTGACAATGTATTGGGTGATGTAACGGTCGTCGGCGCCGCCTTTGAACCAAACAAATCCACCGTTGCTGCTTTGCAGTTCTTCCAGTTGTTGCAGCGCTTTGTTCCATTCGTTGGCCATGCGTACTACATCAAACAGCACCGCCAGTTGTTTCTTTTGTTCTGCTTCTGTTTTAGCGGCCAGTACCCATGGCGTTTCTTCCAGCAGCACTGTTTTCAACGCTTCATTTTTTTGCAGGTTCGAGAGCAAAGCCGCTGTGTCTTGTTGCTGCCATTGCTGCAACAGTTTGGCCATATTGGGTATTTGCTTACTGATGTGTGCCGCCAATGCATTGGCATAAAAACGGTTCCAGGTTTGCTCTGCACACTCGTACGGATACTCGGTGAGGTAGGGCAAAGACTGCACCGCCAACCACACAGGATTGCTGGTAAACTCAATGCTGAATGATTGATGCTGCAACGTGCTGCTGCTATCGCTTTGCAATAACTTTTGCCATTGCCAGCTGCGTTGGTTGGTATTGCGAATGGTGAGTGGCAGCGTTTCTGTTACCAATACGCGGTTGCTGAGTACGGGCAAGGTCATTTCTTCGCCATCGCTGTAATGATCGGCCGTGGCCGTAATGCGATAGGTGAGGGCATCGGTGTATTGCACCGGTATTTGCAATGGAAATTTCACCGCCACCGATTGGCCGGCGGCTACAGTGAAATATTGCTGCGGAAAAACATTCTGCAACCAACCATCTACCGGTTGATTGGTGCTGGCATTGAAGAGTTCGAGCCGTGCTACACCGGTGAGTTCTTTGTTGGAGAGGTTCACCACTTTGCTCACCAGTTCCAGCTGATCGCCCTGACGGAAAAAGCGGGGCGCATTGGGCTGCAGCATCAACTCTTTTTGTGTAATGACCATGGCTTGCTGCAAGCCCGTTTGCAATTGTTGGTTGTGTACCAGCAGCTGCAGTTTCCATTGGGTGAGTGCTTCGGGCATGGTAAAACTCAGGTTCACATTGCCCGCCGTATCTGTACGCAACTGCGGTAGCCAGAATGCGGTTTCGTTGAAGTTTTTACGGATTTGAAGCGGCTTGCCATTTTGACCCGCAGCTTGTTCTTTTTGCTGAACTTCTTCGTCTTTGACGATGTTGGATGGTGTGAATTTTGCTGCTTCCATTGGAGGTGGCGCAGCTGATCTGACAACAGCTAAATCATTGACTCCTTCCTGTTTGCTGTAGCCAATTATTACTCCTGAGTCTGAGCCATTCGGCAACATTGCCTTTTCGCTAAATACCTGCCAATAATCAGCAATCGACATCATTTGGGTGTAGAAATAGGCGCCACTAGTATCCACCACTTCATTGTATTTTTCACTACCCGTCTGGCTTTTGAACTGTGCATCAGTTCGCCAGCCATTGGCTGTGAAATAATGATTGGGCCACAGATACATATCGCTCCATGCAAATGGCTGTATGTCGTCTAAAGATGCATCGTACATACTGGCCAGCAATTCAGCCGCTGCCTTTTCTTTACCCTTGCCTTTTATGTTGAGTGTCCAAGTTTCCTGCTGGCCAGGCAAGAGCTTGTTGCGGAAGCTGGCTAAGGAAATTTGTAGTTCCTTATTGCTCCAAGGTACGTTTACCTGCCAGCTGTTGCTGTACACCCGGTTGTGTTGCACAAATACCTGACTGATATGATAGCCACCGCGGTCGGCTTCTGTTGCTGTTACCGTTTGTTGCAGTAGCGGTTGCTGCATGTTGTGGTAAGTCAGGCTGTCTGTTTGTTGTTGGTTTCGAAACTTACTGATCAGCTCAATTACATAAGCAGGGTTGGCAGTGCTGCCCTGTAAGATGTTTGCTTTTTCACCCGGCTCAAGGGTTGGGTTGGTTTGCGGCAACAATTGATACATGGGCATGGGCAGCCGTTGCTGTTGCACATCGTACATGCCAAAAATGTGTTGTCCGCTGACAGGTTGTCCATCTTTGTCCCTAGCACTAAACTGCAGGGCATACATACCAGCAGGCAAACTGCCGGAGGATATTTGAATGCGGTTGTTGCTGCCGGTATTTACTGTATCACCTAAAAGCTGTTTGCCCAAAAGCCAGCTTCGCATATCATCTTCATTCAAATAGGGGTCGTGGGGAAAGCGTTGCACAAAGCTGGTCCTGTCCATGGTGGCCGTGTCTGGCGCTGACCAGTATCGGTTGCGCAACAAACGGTTGGGTGTTTGCAGCGCCACAATTTTCCATTGCACGTTGGTGGGTACCGGTTCATTGTTGAGGTTGCTGCTGCTGAGCACAAACTTCACCGTGCTATCAACCCGCATAAAATCTTTACCTACATTATCAAGGCTGAGTTGCAGCGAGGTGTAACCCACACTCACAGAAGTGTTGGCTTCATGTGTTTCACCGTTGATATCTGTTACACTAGCTTCAATGCTGTAAGTGAAAATGGGCTGTGCTGCTGCATCAATTTTTTCATCGGGCAGGGCAGGAAAGGAGATGCTGAAACTGCCATCGGCCTGCGTGGTTACAGTACCGTTGGCTATCTCGGCTGTTTCGCCACGATAGCGGGAAAGCGGCGGGTAGGCAGTCCAGCTATTTTTGAATGGCGCATCCCAAATGGGAAAGCGATGTGATCTTCGCACCGTGTATTTCACAGTGGCGCCAGTAACAGCATTGCCGGCATAAGCAGTGGCATTCCCTTTCACCGTTACACTGTCTTTTAGCCGGTAACTACCTTGTATAGGGGCAAAGCTGGCGCTGAATTTTGGCCGCTTGTATTCTTCCACTTTAAAGTAGGCGGGGCGTCGTTCATTACCCTCTTGTACTTCTATGCGAAAGCTGCCAGTTAGGCCGTTGGCTGGTAATGTAAAACTGCCTTGAATGCTACCAAACTCATTGTGCATGAGTTGCACAGATTTGATGAGCTGTTGATTGGCATCAAACAATTGTACCTCAACATTTTTGTTGGGCAAATACAATGCTGCATTTCCGGTTTGTTTGTTGTTGGTTACGCCAATGGCTTTAAAGTAAACCGTTTGACCGGGCCGGTACAAACCTCGGTCGGTGAAAATATAGTAGCGGGCATGTTCTTCTTTATTTGTTGTAAACTGATTTTCATCGTACACGTACCCGCTATTGTATACTTGGTGCTGCACAAATAAATGGTCGTTGCCATGCGTAATTTCAATGAGCAGGTTTCGGTTGTTGGTTGATTTTTCTTTTGGAATCATCACTAATCCGTTCTTATCCGTCCGAAGCATTTGCCAAAATGTTCGTTGTTCTTTTCGTGAGCTATAGTCATAGTTCTTTTTCCAAAATTTTACTTGTGCATTTGCGAGTGGTTTGCCGGTTACCCGGTCGAGTACAAACAAATGCTGGCTGCTGTTGTACACATAGCTGATGTTGCTCACGTACAAGTGCACTGTAGTGAGTGCATTTTGCGCCGTGCTAAACGATTCATCGGCACTGGCCAGCAGCCAGTATTCGCCCACGGGCAATTCATCAATGGCAATTTCGGCACTGTGCTCCCGCAGGTCGGTATAAGCAGGTAAGTCTTGTGTCCATTGACGGATGGCTGTTTGTTTCACTATTATACTCCACCAATCTTCACTGGGGTAAAAATACTCGTCCACTTCTTCGCCATTCTTTGCTTTGATGATGCGTAAATACGCTTTCGTGGTATTGGTAAAAGTGAGCTTCGCCCTGAAGGGTTCTTTCAGCACATTTACCTGTTCTACCTCTACTTTCAACTGTGGTTTGGTAAGGGTTTTATAGAGGTAAGCGGCTCTTTCTCCGGCAATGGCTTTCGGAAATTTTCCGCTGATGTCCTTCGCCATGTTAGCGGCAATGGCCAGTGCCATTTTGCCTTCTGTATTCTTGCTTTGTTGTGGTTCCCATGCTTCACCCAAATCCCGCCAGTACTCAATTAATTCAAGTGCAGCCATGGCAGCCATTTCATTGTCGGGATATTGCGCCACTATGTTTTCCAGCCATTCTTTCCCCAATCTTTTTTTGTAAGGATTACTGCTTTCCCGCTGCACAAATGCATAGCGGGATAGGTCGGCATCAATCAATGCAGAAGGGTCGGCATCGTTGAGGTGAAAGCTCAGCAACTGTTGGTACAACTGAATAGCCCGCCACACCCGGCTGCTGCTATCGTTGCTGCTGTAGTGCTGGCGGATAAAAAGTTTTGGCATGCTCAGCGAGGCCGCATCGTTGAGTGTAAATGCATCAATGGGTTCGCTGATGTCCATTTCATCGCTTTGCAAATAATCGAGAAACTTGTGGGCCAATACATCGTACAGCGTAGGGCGGAGTTTCTTTTCTCCTTTGATGAGGATGGGCTGATAGTTGTCGATATTGGTTTGCTGCAACAACGCCGGATTTTTCAGACTGGCGCTGTATAGTTGTGTAATGCGGTGGTGAAAATCTTCCGCACTCCAGGTATCAGGATTGCTGCTGATGCTGTTCGTTTTTTTGCGGTCATAAATCTTCCAGCGTTGCCTTTCGAAATAGCGGAGATACACATCTGCCAGCAGGCTGTGTAGTATTTGCTGGCTGGGTTGTTTGGCTGTTTTCAATTCTTTCTCCAGCTGCGCCATCACTGGCTTGTAGTTTTCTTCTTCTACTACTAAAGCGAGGTGTCCTTTGCAAATAATAGCTTTTAACCGCTGCGCTTCCTGCTGGTCTTTTACTGATTGCGCATATAGTTTGTTTACCTCTGCCAAGGCCGATTTGGGCAGCTCCTTGTACATGAGGGAATCAATTTTTTGCCAGGCTTTGTCGTAGTTGAATGGCTTTTGCGCCAGCAAACTGAGTGTGCAGCAAAGGCTGAGGAGGAGCAGCGTCCATCTGTTCGGCATCATGTATCGGTGTTTATGTAAAGGTCTCTTTTCGCTATCGGTAAACGGGATGTAAGGAACGGCATTTTTGCATAACCATGCACATAAAAAAAGCCGACACAAGGTCGGCTTAACAAAATATTTAGCGTTGTTCAACGGGCTTATTTTTTCAACGCAGCAGCCATGGTTTTGCCAATGTCGGCGGGGCTGGCTACTACGTGGATACCGCATTCTGCCATGATTTTCATTTTGGCAGCAGCAGTATCGTCGGCACCACCTACAATAGCACCGGCGTGGCCCATACGGCGGCCGGGAGGTGCAGTTTGGCCGGCAATAAAACCTACCACAGGTTTGGTACCAAATTCTTTAATCCAACGGGCGGCTTCAGCTTCCATGCCACCACCAATTTCACCAATCATTACAATGCCTTCGGTAGCAGGGTCGTTCATCAGCAGTTCAACGGCTTCTTTGGTGGTTGTGCCAATAATGGGGTCGCCGCCAATACCAATGGCCGTGGTAATACCCAGACCCGCTTTAGCTACCTGATCCGCTGCTTCGTAAGTGAGGGTACCGCTTTTGCTCACAATACCAATGTTGCCAGTTTTGAAAATGAAGCCCGGCATGATGCCTACTTTACACTCGCCAGCGGTAATTACACCGGGGCAGTTAGGACCTACCAAACGGGTGTTTTTGCCCTGCAGGTAGTTCTTCACTTTTACCATGTCTTGCACAGGAATGCCTTCGGTAATACATACCACCAAAGCAATACCGGCGTCGGCAGCTTCCATTACTGCGTCGGCAGCAAATGCGGGTGGTACAAAAATGATGCTCACATTGGCACCGGTAGATTTCACGGCATCGGCCACGGTGTTGAACACAGGACGGTCGAGGTGGGTGCTGCCACCTTTGCCTGGCGTAACACCACCAACCACGTTGGTGCCGTACTCAATCATCTGCGTAGCATGAAACGTTCCTTCTGTACCGGTGAAACCCTGTACAATTATTTTGGAGTCTTTGTTTACTAAAACACTCATGGCAAAAGTTTATACTGTGGACGTAAAAAAGTGACGCAAAAGTAGGGGTTGACCGCCACACTTGGCGAGGCATTATCCCCAAAAAAGGGGTTATACCAATCAGTGAATTACTGGAAGGAATAACTAACTGGTATAATGCCGACCCCCATAGGATTTGATTGTATCGATTGGACATTCCGGCTGTGGCGTCGGTATTAATAATAGCCCCAGGTGAATGAACCCCAATAGCTTTGCCAGTCGGCTTTGTCATCGGCGTTGTTGGGTACCATTTTTACGAGGCTCACCATCCATTTTCCATCGGGCGTTACCGGCAGTGTAAAGCTGCCGTCGGTCATGGCAATACTGCCAGCCGTGAGCTTACCGCTGCTGCTGATGTGCCAGGTGCGAATGAGGGCCTGCTTGAGCAGCCGCTGTTGAAAATATACCTGAAAGCTGATGCTGCCTGCTTTGGTGAGGCTGTACGGATGTTGCAGCGGTACAATGTCCAACGGCAATTCGGTAGGATAGTTGCAGGGCGTTAGCTGTGTGCCATTTTGCAACAAGGTTTTTACACTGCGTTGGTAGTATTCGCGGCTGCGGGCTGTGTCTTGTCCGTTTGCTTTGCGCCAGGCCGCAATGTCGGTCAAGCCATCATCCTGCAAATAGGCATTGAACTCACTGGCGGGCAGTTCTATGTAGCTGTTGCTGCCGTTGTACACCAGTAGTTGTGTGCCGGTAAATGGCAGGCTGAATTGCAATGAATCGCCCGGGTTGGGCAGCATTTGCTGTGCATTGCTGGTGCTGCGGTCGGTATGGTTGAGCACTTCCAGCAGCCGTACTTTTTCAAAGTTGCCGCTCCAGTTGTTGCCGCTGAAATGTTCGCCCACCCGAAAGCGAACGCAGGCATTTTTGGAAAAGAATGAAACGGGATCGAGCCAAAACTCATGGGCAAAGCCGACTGAACTGAACAACACAAATGCAAATACCGATAGCAGGATTTTTTTCATACTTCTCATGCATTTGTGGGTGGTGTTTGCCCTGGATATTTGCCCGTCATTTCGAGCATCCGCATGTTTTTGGCATCCTGTAAAAACTCGCTGGCAAAAATGAAGCTGTTGAGTTTTTCATCGGTGCTGAAAATGATGTCTTCTTTGGTGCCCGTCCATTGCTTGTAGCCTTGGTACATGTACAAAATATTGTCACCAATTTCCATCACACTGTTCATGTCATGCGTGTTGATGATGGTGGTGGTATTAAATTCAACCGTCAGGTCTTTGATGAGTTTATCTATCACCATGCTCGTTTGCGGATCGAGGCCGCTGTTGGGCTCATCGCAAAACAGGTATTGTGGATTGAGCACAATGGCACGGGCAATGCCTACCCGCTTTTTCATACCGCCGCTTATTTCTGCCGGATATTTTTTGTTGGTGTCTTTCAGGTTTACCCGGTCGAGCACTTCATTTACCCGCTTCAGTTTGGTAGCATAGCTGTCTTTGGTAAACATGTCGAGGGGAAACATCACGTTTTGCTCCACGGTCATGCTGTCGAACAACGCTGACCCCTGAAACAGCATGCCAATTTGCTGGCGCAGTTCTTTGCGTTCTTCCCGGCTCATTTGCACCATGTCGTCGCCGTGGTATAAAATCTGTCCGCTGTCGGGAGTAAACAAACCCACCAGCAATTTCATCAGCACCGTTTTACCGCTGCCACTGCTACCAATAATGAGGTTGCATTTGCCGGGCAAAAACTCAGCACTGATGTCGTACAACACTGTTCTGTCGCCGAAAGATTTTTTGATATTTTGAAGCTTGATCATGGATTGAGCAGAATAAGTGTGATGACATAATCGGCCAGCAAAATGAGGATGCAGCTTACCACCACGGCAAGGGTAGAGCTGCGGCCAATTTCCAAAGCACCGCCTTTTACATTGTACCCAAAGTAGGCCGAAATGCTGCTGATGAGCAAGGCAAACGTAACCGCTTTTACCATGGCCACTGTAACGTTGAACGGATTGAAGTCGCGGAGCAGGCCTTCATCAAAAATGGTGGAGTTGATAATGCCTGCTGCTTCGCCCACAAAGCGGCCACCCCACAACGAAATAACAATGGATAAAGTGATGAGCATGGGTACCACAATGAGTGATGCCAGCACCTTGGGTAAAATCAAATAGGTTTTAGTGTTGATGCCCATGATTTCCAGTGCATCTATTTGTTCGCTGATGCGCATGTTGCCCAGTTCGGAGGCAATTTTACTGCCAACTACGCCAGCCAATACTACACAAATAACCGTGGGTGACAATTCGAGCAACATGCTATCCCGCACTACTACCGCAATGGTACTGAGCGGTATAAAGTTGGCTACCAGTTGGTAGGCTGTTTGCACGGTCATTACCATGCCCAAAAACATCGAAATGATGAGGACAATGGGCAATGAGCCAATGCCAATCTCCACGCACTGGTGCATGAATTCTTTCCAGTACATTTTTTCATTTTCCGGCCGGGCAAACATGCCCTTCATGGTGATGATGTAGCTTCCTAAATGTTCGAATAACGGCATGAGTTGAAATTAATGCGTTGCAATGAGTGTGTGTTGCGTAAAAAGGAATGATGTTACTGCTTGCCACGTTGCCACCATTTCTTTTTGGCAGGTTCTTTGCCGGTGTCGTGTGCATAGCATTTCATCTGGGCATCTATCACTGCAATCAGCGTCATGTTTACGATGCTGCGTACTGTACTGCCGAGTTGCAATACATGCACTGGTTTTTTCATGCCCAGCAATACGGGGCCAATGGCATCGGCATTGCCAGCTTCGCGGAGCAGGTTGTAGGCAATATTGCCCGCAGACAAATTGGGGAAAATCAATGTGTTTACATCCTGACCTACCAACTCGCTGAATGGATAGTTTTCTTTCAAGATATCATTGTTGAATGCGAGGATGCCTTGCATTTCACCATCCACAATCATTTTAGGATCCCGTTCCTTCAAAATGTTTCTGGCTTCGGCCATCATTTTGGCTTCGGGTGTATTGCTGCTGCCAAAGTTGGAGTAGGAGAGCAATGCAATGCGTGGCTGAATGTTGAAGCTGCGGACTTCTTTGCTCACCATCTGAGTGATGTCGGCAATTTCTTCGGCAGTCGGGTGAAAATTCACCGTGGCATCGGCCAAAAAGAGCGGTCCTTTTTTGGTGAGCAAAATGTACATACCGGCAATCTTTTTAACGCCGGGTTCTGTACCAATAATTTGCAGTGCCGGACGAATCAAACCTGAATAGTCGCGGCTGGGGCCGGCGATCAATGCGTCGGCTTCACCATTGCGCAGCATCATGCAACCAAAGTGCATGCGGTCTTTCATGGCTTTGATGGCTTCGTAGCGGTTGAAACCTTTGCGGCCACGCATGCCAAAAAACTGCTCGCCATATTCTTGACGTTTGTCTTCGCATTGTTCTTCTTTGGGGTCGATGATGGTCATGCCATCGAGGGTGAGTCCGTTTTCTTCTGCCAGCCTGCGGATCTTTTTTTCTTCACCCATAAGTATGGGGAAGCAAATGCCTTCTTCCAGACAAATTTCTGCGGCCTTCAATACTTTGATGTTGTCGGCTTCTGCAAAAATGACATTGCGTGGGTCGCGACGAGCTTTCGAACTAATTACCCGGAAGAGTTGGTTATCCAAACCAAGCCTGCGGTTGAGTTCAATTTCGTAGTTGTCCCAGTTGGCAATGGGCTGCTGTGCTACACCGCTGTCCATGGCTGCTTTGGCTACAGCAGGCGCTACTGCCGCCAGCAAACGTGGGTCTAACGGTTTTGGAATGATGTAGTTGGGCCCGAATGAAATGGATTTTTCATTGTAGGCAAGGTTCACAATATCAGGTACTGGTGTTTTGGCCAGCTCTGCCAGGGCACGAACGGCCGCCAGTTTCATTTCTTCGTTGATGGTGGTAGCCCTTACATCCAATGCACCACGGAAGATGTAGGGAAATCCAAGCACGTTATTTACCTGATTAGGGGTATCACTTCTGCCTGTTGCTACGATGATGTCTTTTCGGGCATCGTGTGCTGCATCGTACATAATTTCCGGATCGGGATTGGCACAGGCAAACACCACCGGATTTTTGGCCATGCTTTTTATCATGTCGGCATTGAGCACGTTGCCCACACTCAATCCCAAAAACATATCAGCATCTTTCATGGCATCTTTCAAGGTCCAATGTGCTTTGGATGCATCTACTGCCAGCTGTTGTTTGAATGTATCCAAATCGGTACGGCCTTTGTGCAGTACACCATTGATGTCGAACACCACAAAATTTTCGAAACGGGCACCCAATGCAATGTATAGTTTGATACAAGCAATGGCAGCGGCACCCGCACCATTCACCACAAACTTTACCTTCTCAATTTTTTTGCGTTGTATTTCCAGTGCGTTCAGCAAGGCGGCACTGCTGATGATGGCCGTGCCATGCTGATCATCATGCATCACCGGAATTTTCATTTCTTCCCGCAGTCTTTTTTCTATGTAAAAACATTCGGGAGCTTTGATGTCTTCGAGATTGATGCCACCAAATGTTGGTTCCAATGATTTAACGATGTCGCAGAATTTATCGGGGTCTTTTTCATTTACCTCAATGTCGAATACATCGATATCAGCGAAGATTTTGAAGAGTACGCCTTTCCCTTCCATCACGGGTTTGCTGGCTTCGGGGCCAATATCGCCCAAGCCCAGCACGGCCGTACCATTGCTGATAACGCCGACCAAATTTCCTTTGGCGGTGTACTTGTACACATTGCTGACATCAGACTTGATTTCTTTACATGGCTCGGCCACACCAGGGCTGTAAGCAAGGCTGAGGTCGCGTTGCGTTTTGGCTTCTTTGGTGGGAACAACTTCAATTTTACCAGGCCTTCCTTTGGCATGGTATTCAAGGGCCTGTTCTTTGCGCAAATCGTTTAGCATAGGAGGCAAATGTAAGGAGCTTGGTATAGGTGCCAACACCTGTTGTCCAATATTGTGAACAATGCTACATCTGAAAAAATAAAAAGCAACTGTTACCAGTTGCCCATTTGTCCTTCTACAATTCGTTCTACTTTGTCGGGTGCTTTACTGCGCCAATCAGGGTCAAATTTTACAAAAAACGATAGCCAGATGGATCGGCTTAACCGCATGATATACGGCATAGATAACACTAGAACCAATGCATTTACACCGAGGTAATAAAACAAACTATTGTCATTGATAGAGATACCAACGAGTACCCAATATGCTACAAATACAGCCACACTAATGGCCACTGTAAGTGCATAGCTTACATAACCTGTTCCATAGTAAAAGCCTACTTCAATTTCCATGGGTTGGCCACATACTTCGCATTGTGTAGGCATTTCCATGTTTTTAGCGGAAGGCAATGGCTGAAGACCATGCTGAAACATATTGCCTTCTCTGCAGCGGGCACATTTGCATTGCAGTACACTTCCTAAATACCCGGGCTTGCGTTGTTTTTCCATAATGCTACTCATACTCCTGATAAGATGCTGGCAAAAGTACCAAACTGAGGTGGGATAGGCGTGATAATCATCACCCGACAGGGCACACTATGCTACAATCTTTTCCATTTGCATGCTGCGGCTACCTTTTACCAACAAATAATTGCCGGCACTTTGCTGAGCATTCCACCAACTAGCCGCCTCTTCTGAGTTATTGAAATACCGAAAGGGGTGAGGCAGATTGGCAAAGTCGCCACCCACCAGTATCACGTCCTTCCATTGATGCTGCTGTATCAAAGCAATCAGTTGTGCATGTTCCTGCGTGCTTTCTTCGCCCAACTCCATCATACCTCCCAAAAACAATATTTTATTTGGGGCTTGCAGTTTGGCAAAGTTATCAATGGCAGCTGCCATGCTGGTGGGGTTGGCATTGTAGGCATCCAGAATAATGTGGTTGCCATTTTTTTGCATGAGCTGGCTACGGCTGTTGGTAGGCGTGTACCCTTCAATGGCATGTACAATGTTTGCATCGCTGATGCCGAAATATTTACCTACTGTAGCAGCCACCAATACGTTGTACACATTGTAGGCACCTACCAGTTGTGAATTGATGATGGAAGTGTTCATCCCTCTTTCAACAGACACTTGCAGGAACGGTTCACTGGCTAAAACCTTACCTATCACTTCGCCATTGTTCGTTCCATACCAGTGAATTTCATGGAGCCCTTGGCTCATGCCATGGAAATAGTCAAAGTCATCGCAAATGAATGCGACACCATTGCTGCTGCGTAACCAATCAAACAATTCGCCCTTGCCTTTGCGTACACCTTCTACGCCGCCAAATCCTTCGAGATGAGCCTTGCCACAATTGGTAATGAGTCCATGTGTGGGTTCGGTATAACTGCAATAAGCTGCAATTTCTTTTTGGTGATTGGCGCCCATTTCAATGACGGCCATCTCTGCATCTGGCAGTATGCTGAGCAGGGTAAGCGGCACACCAATATGATTGTTCAGGTTTCCTTTGGTGGTGTAGGTTTTGTACTGCGTGGCCAGCACTGCATGTACCAATTCTTTGGTAGTGGTTTTACCATTGCTACCAGTTATGGCCAGCACCGGAATGTTCAATTGCCGGCGATGGTGCAATCCCAGTTGTTGCAAGGCTTCCAAGGCATTCGGCACCAGAAGGGTTTGTGCATTTACGGCAAATTCCGGTTCATCAATTAGCGCATATTTTGCGCCGGCTGCCAATGCTTTTTCTGCAAAAGCATTGCCATTAAAGTTGGGCCCCTTTAGGGCCACAAACAATTGACCAGGTAGGATATTTCGAGTATCAGTTGTAACGCCATTGCATTGTAAATACGCTTCGTATAGTTGTGGGATGCTAGTCATGTATGTAAAACAATTGAGTTGCAAAAATGGCCGAAGAAAACCTTGTAAAAAAACAAAACCCGCCAATTGGCGGGCTCTGTTCATATGTTGGGAGTACTTATCGACGCTGACGTTTTGTTTGCCAGTAGTTACCGGCTCGTGTTCTGTTGCCTTCTGGCGCACCAAAGTAAGTCATGGCGCAACGGAAACCGATGGTACTGGTAGACTGATCTTCTTCCAGGAAGCGGCGGGTGCCGGGACCAAGCCAGTAAGGCATATCCAACCAGCTGCCACCTTTAATTACACGGCTCTTGTCGCTCACCAAAGTAGTGATGCCATAACCGTAGCTGGCGCCGCTCAGGCTATCACCATCGAGGTAGTTGATAGCATAGTTTTTCTGGTAGTTGCGACGCTTGGCCAAATCGGCATCTTCTTCGTTTACATATTTCACTTTACCCGTAGAGTCTTTTTCATAGCGGGTAGAAGGATCGTTTGAAGTTGGGTCAATCACTTTCAGCTTCTTGAACACGTTACCACGATAGTAGTTGAAGTCGTCGCCCACTTCGTAGGTCATCGGACGATACACATCGGCTACCCACTCACTTACGTTACCGCTCATGTTGAAGATGCCGAAACCATTGGGGTAGTAGCTTTCAACAGGTGCTGGCAAAGCAGAACGGTCGTTCAAACCACCGGCCACACCCATCAGGTCACCAGAACCACGCTTGAAGTTGGCAAGCATTTCGCCCTGCCAGCTACCACGACGGTTGTCACGAAGACCATTGTAATTATTAGACCAAGAGTATACTTGTTTATTGGCTACCAGTTCTTCACCACGCTGGCCTTTTTCTTTACGACGGGGCTGTGGGTTTTGAGCAATGTAGGCGAGAGCTGCATATTCCCATTCTGCTTCTGTAGGCAGGCGGTAGTCTGGGCTCATGATACCATCTTCGAATGTAACCTGTGTACGAGGACGACCATTGGGGTCTGTCAGCGGATTCTTTTTGCTTTTGGCAGCAGTACCCGGAGGAGGGGTTGTTAGGCCAAGCAAATATGCTTTGGTGTTAAAGGCATCAGCACCTTTACCCTGCATGTTCTTCATTTCGTTTTTGTTGATGTAGCCACCGTTAATCAACGCCAGCTCATTCACCCGGTCGGTACGCCACAAGCAATAGTCGTGAGCCTGCTTCCAACTTACACCCACCACAGGGTAGTAGTTGAAGCTTGGGTGACGGAAATAATATTCTACATACGGTTCGTTATAAGCCAGTTCGCTACGCCAAACCAAGGTATCGGGGTAAGCAGCATCAACAATCGGCTGATTGGCGGGGTCGCCGGCCGGATCGAAAATGCGGTTCAACCAAAACAGGTATTCACGGTAGTGAATGTTGGCTACTTCAGTTTTGTCGATGAAGAACGAATTCACGGTGACACGTTTCGGCACGTTGTTCCAGTCGGCCATTACGTCTTCCTCAGCAGCACCCATTACAAAAGTACCGCCCTGAACAAACACCAAACCAGGTCCAGCCTTAATGTCTTTGGCTTTGGCTACGTTGAAGCCGCCACTGTTTTTGTCATTGTAATTCCAGCCGGTAGCGTTCGATTTATCGAACTTCTTTTTGAATGGTCCGCCGTTTTTACAAGCCGGAGCAATTGCTATTACAGCCGCGATGAAGAATAATTGGGTAAGTTTCATAAGTATCTGGGATACATTTTAGCTAAATAACGAACGGTGTTCTACTTCAAATATTGTGCTACACATAAAATATAGCCCTGCGAATGTACCAAAACGCACATCATACCTGTAAGGATGGCATTGTCAAATGTTTCCCACAGGGGGCATAAAAGCGTGGAAAAGCCTACGGAAATTACTCGACCGTTACGCTTTTGGCCAGATTTCGGGGTTTATCTACATCATATCCTTTTTTCAGTCCCACATAATAACTAAGCAGTTGTAGCGGCACCACACTCAGCAACGGGCCCACCAATTCGTCGGCATCGGGTACAAAAATGGTGTCGTCGGCCATCTCCGGAATTACTGTGTCGCCTTCGGAAGCGATGCAAATCACCTTGCCTTTGCGGGCTTTGATTTCCTGTACGTTGGACACAATTTTCTCATAGAAACGATCCCGGGTAGTCACAAACACCACCGGCAGGTTTTCATCTACCAGTGCAATCGGGCCATGTTTCATTTCTGCAGCCGGGTAGCCTTCGGCGTGTATGTAGCTGATTTCCTTCAGCTTCAATGCACCTTCCAGCGCCACCGGGAAATTGTAGCCTCGGCCAAGGAACAGAAAATCAGTAGCGTCTTTGTATTTGTCTGCAATGGCTTCAATACCAGTAGTATTTTTCAGTATAGCAGCTACTTTTTCAGGAATGGCCTGCAGTTCGTGCAGCAGGTTCATGTATTTCTCATCGCTGATGCTGCCTTTGGCTTTGGCCATTTTCAAAGCCATCATGGTGATAACGGCCAACTGTCCGGTAAATGCTTTAGTGCTGGCAACGCCAATTTCTGGGCCGCTGTGCGTGTAAGCTCCGGCATGGCTCAGGCGGGCAATGCTACTACCCACACTATTGACAATACCGAAAATGAAAGCACCTTGCTCTTTGGCATTTTCCAATGCCACCAGGGTATCGGCTGTTTCGCCACTCTGGCTGATGGCGATTATCACATCGCCTTTTTGAATGATGGGATTGCGGTATCTGAATTCTGAAGCATATTCTACTTCTACGGGTATGCGACAGGTTTCTTCAATCAGGTATTCGGCTACCAAACCTGCATGCCAGCTGGTACCACAGGCTACAATAATGATGCGAGGTGCATTGATGAGGGCTTCGATATTGGCTTCGATGCCTCCCATTTTTATCATGCCTGTTTCGGGCAATAGTCGGCCACGCAGGCAATCGAAAATAGTGGTGGGTTGCTCATGAATTTCTTTGAGCATGAAATGGTCGTAGCCGCCTTTTTCAATGGCTGCCAGTTCCATATCGAGCTTGGTAATAAAGGGTGTTACTTTTTCATTGCCGAGGTTTTTCAGCACCAACTCATCTTTTTTTACAATGGCTACCTGGTAGTCATTTACATACACCACTTCTTTGGTGTATTCAATAATGGGTGATGCATCGCTGGCAAGGAAGTGTTCATTTTTACCAATCCCAATAACCAGCGGAGAACCTTTGCGGGCAGCCAAAATGGTATCGGGGTCATCTTCGTCAATCAATAAAATACAGTAGGCACCCACAATGCGTTTCAGGGCAATGCGTAAGGCTTCTTCAAGCGGACAATCATTATTGATGCGAATGTCTTCAATGAAATTGAGCAGCACTTCTGTATCGGTATCGCTGAGGAACTGATACCCCTTGTGCATCAGTTCTTCTTTAATTGCAACATAGTTTTCAATGATACCGTTGTGTATCATGGCCAGTTTTCCTGAAGCCGAACGGTGGGGATGGGCATTGCGGTCGCTGGGTTCGCCATGTGTGGCCCAACGGGTATGGCCGATACCAATATGGCCGCCCAACGTAGCGCCAACAATGGATTCTTCCATGTCTGCTACTTTACCTTTTTTCTTATGAATGCTCAGTTGTTGCTGGTCTATGAGTGCTACACCTGCACTATCATAACCTCTGTATTCTAATCTTTTCAAACCTTTTACTACTACCGGATAGGCCTGACGTTCACCTATGTAGCCAACGATTCCGCACATATTCTTTACAATGGGTTGTACTGACCAACGAGGTCTATTAATAAATTAAATTCAAAATAAAGGCAATCTGCCCGTTCGTGGGCAAATCAAATAAAATTGATATTCGCAACAATGTACAGACTGGCTGCATTTTCGTGGGGGGCTAAGTTGCTCACGGCATTGTTCAACTTTGCCAGCATTGTTTTGCTTTCGCAATTATTGGGCGAGGCAGACCGTGGCGTGTGTGCTCTTTATGCATTGATTATTGCGCTGATATTATTGCTGGCAGATATGGCTGGAGGTGCAACGGTGGTGTATCTGATGCAGCAATTTTCGAGAAAAGCATTGCGCAATATTTATCTGCAATGGGCCGCAGCTGTAGCATTGCTGGCCGGTGGAGCGGCTGGTTGCTTGGCTCAGTTAACTGTTACAGAAACCATTTTGCTGATGGCTGCTGGTTATTGTAATGCTGTATTTTCTTTTCAGGGGCATGTATTGTTGGGTATGCAAAAGTTTGGAGCGTTCAATATGAGTGGAACGGGTGCTGCAGCCGGTATTGCATTGTTTTCTTACTTATTTATTGCGATAGGTTTAGGCAAACTCGGCTTTCTGTTGGCCATGTTGCTAGTTTGGACAATTGCGTTGGCAGCTCAATATTTTTTGGTGATAAAAGATGCTGCGATTGAAGGAGACAGTATTCAAACCACAAGCAAAGCAACACTTTTGCAAACCATGCTGAAAGCAGGCGCTGTCAATCAGTCGGTTCAGTTGGTAGGATTAATCAATAACAGGTTGCCCTTTTTTGTATTGCCGGCTACGCTGCTGGGTTCGTTTTCCAATAGCATGGCGCTGGCAGAAGCGCTCCTGTTATTGCCCGGAAGCGTAGGCCAGATTTTCTACAGCCAGCATGCAGGGCAAATTCCTGACAAAAGCCTGTACCGGAAATTTTTCCGTTTGCTGCTGTTATTGCTGCTGGCGATGAGTGGGGCAGCGGTCGTCATTTCCTTCCTACCGGCAAGTGTGTACGGTTGGCTATTTGGAGCGTCCTTCAATTCAGTAGGTCAGTTGCTGGTACCGTTAAGTATTGGTATGATTTCTTACAGTATATATGTATCACTAAGTTATTGGCAATCAAGCAATGGGAAATTCTACAAAAACTTATGGTGCATATTGTTGGCACTGATAGTCACCATTTGCGGAGCAGGTTATTATTGGTATTTCTACAACAACATTTCCCAAATACAAATGGCCATTTGTATGGCTGCGGGATTAGCAAGTGCCGGACTTTTTGCTGTACTGCTTTTTGGTATAGCTTGGAAAAGCACCCCAGCTACGAATGGTCACTAACTGCCGCAAAAGGCATTTATACACAGCTGAGAGACAATTCTTGCAAACATTTATTTGCCTGTAAGGCCCTGTGGGCAGAATTTTGCGGCCAATTCATCATGAATACAATCGATACATTTTACCCGCTGCTGAAGGAAACGCCCAAGAAAGTGGTGATTACCTGCCACCAAAAACCTGATGGGGATGCCATGGGCTCAACATTGGGGCTGTATCATTACCTCACAGCTTTGGGGCACCAGGCTGTAGTTATTTCGCCTACCAATTGGGCCGCTTTTCTCAACTGGATGCCTGGCGTAGACAGCGTAGTTGATTACGAAGCCAAAACCAAGCATGCCGATCAACTCATAGCAGAAGCCGACTGGTTGTTTTGTCTGGATTTTAATACACTCATTCGTACCAAACGCATGGAGCCATCATTGGCAGCTGCGGGTGGTTTACGTATTCTCATTGATCATCATCAGGAGCCGCAAACGCACATGTTTGCCTACGGCATAAGTGATACAGGCAAAAGCAGTACCTGTGAAATGGTGTATGATTTTATTGTTGAATCGGGTGGTGGCCACTTACTCAACCAAGATATGGCCCGCTGTTTGTATACAGGGGTAATGACAGATACGGGTTCATTCCGTTTTCCTTCTACCACAGCCTCCGTGCACAGTATGATTGCTCATTTAAAGCAAACAGGATTTGCACATTCGCTGGTACACGATCATATTTACGACAGCTTTCTGGAAAACAGGCTGCGCTTCATTGGTCATGTGCTGCTCAACAGGATGGAAGTGATATACGAAATGAATACGGCGCTGATGGTTATCAGCAAAGCTGATTTGTACAAATTTGATATTACCACCGGCGATACAGAGGGCTTGGTCAATTATCCGCTGAGCATTCAAGGCATAAAAATGGCCGCCATCGTTATTGACCGAGATGAAGAACGGAAATGGTCATTCAGAAGTAAAGGAGATGTAGATGTTAATCAATTTGCCCGGGCTTATTTTGAAGGTGGCGGACACAAAAATGCTGCCGGTGGCCGGTCTTCTGCCAGTCTCGAAGAAACGGTAAAACGTTTTTACGAAGTGCTGCCTAACCTCGCCGCATCATTGGGAACCGAGGTTCAACAAACTGTTGAGTAATTTTTGAAATGCATTGTAAAATACTGAAAGTCAAACCAATAAATCATTGTATGAAACTGAACAGCAAAGTAAATAGTCTTCTTTTTTTGACGGTGGCCATGGCTGCCTTGTTGATGGGCTGCGGCAATGCCGATTATCAAAAAACACAAAGCGGCATCTTGTACAAGATTTTTCACAATGGTAAAAAGCAACCCGTAAAGCCGGGTCAGTTTGTAAAGCTGCACTACCGGGCTACCATTGGCGATAGCGTGTTGGTTGATACTTACAAGCACATTCCTGCCTACGGACAGTTTGATACCTCAGCTAAAAATGTGCATGATTTTACCGACTTCCTCGGCGAAATGAATATTGGTGATTCTGTTGTTTTTATTCGCAATGTAGACACCATGCAAAAGCGTGGCTACCTCATGTACAACGATGTGTTTAAGCAGGGGGGGTACCATTCGTGGTTACATTACTGTATTAGGTACTTTCAACAGGCAAGAAGAAATCTATAAGGATCAGGAACAGGAAGCCCAGAAAGAAACACAACGTGAAATTGCTGCTATGGAAGAGTATCTGAAAGAGCAGAAAATTTCGGGTTACACCAAAACACCCAAAGGCGTATTCATTAAAATTGAACGTCAGGGCAATGGTCCAAAAGCCGATAGTGGTTTGCTCATCAGTGTAAACTATACAGGCACTCTTAAAAACGGTACCAAGTTCGATTCCAATGTTGATCCAGCCTTCGGCCACGTTGGGCCATTTGAATTTGTAGCACAGACAGGTGCGGTTGTTCCCGGCTGGGATGATGCAATCGTATTGTTGAACAAGGGTACTAAGGCGAAATTATTTGTACCTGCTATGTTGGCTTACGGTTCCAACGCACAAGGCGAAAAACTGCCAGCATTCAGCGATTTGATCTTCGATTTGGAAGTTATGGATGTAAAGCCAAACGTGGCGCCGGCACAGGCTCCAACACAAGACCCACATGGGCATTAATCCGTTTTCTATGTCTAAAGTATTGCATTACAGCAGCTTAAATATTTATTCCCGCTAATAAAATGTATGCCTGTCCGTTGGTGAATATAACGGATAGGCATACATTTGACGGGAATAGGTACTGACTGCAAACCTCTTACTCACCCAAACAAAAATCCTATTCCGTGTACAAGGTTCGAAAGTATCTGCTGAGCCATCAAGTGGCACCGAAATGGATGGTCTTTCTTTTCGACACATTCATAGGCGCTTTGTCGGTCATTATCGCCAACCTGCTGCGCTTCAATTTCGATTTTAAGGTAGTACTCGCCGGAACATTGTTTACACACCTCATTCTGGTTATCATTACTAATTCGTTGTTCTTTTTTGTTTTTAAAACATACCAGGGCATTATCCGTTTTTCTGGTTTTGCCGAAGCTATCCGCACCACCACTGCCTTGTTTGCCTCGTTTTTGATGCTTTGTACCATCAACATTGGTATGATCGCTTTTGGGCAGACGCATGTACTGATTCCAACTTCAATTTTAATTATTACGTTGCTGTCGGGCTCCTTCATGATGGTGGCCTATCGGTTGATTGTAAAAACCTGGTACCGTGCCAGCCTCAGTTTGGGGCAGCAAACCAATGTACTTATCTATGGTGGCGAAATAAACGGTTCGCAATTGAAAACGACCATTGAGCAGGCAAGCAATCAGCAATATAAAGTCGTTGGATTTGTAGATGACGATCCTTCTTACGTTGGTAAAACCATCGACAACATCAAAATTTACAGCCTCGACCAACTTCAAAACGTAATAGAAGAATGGGGTGAGGTAGGTATGATATTGTTTGCCAAACCCGAAATGGAAGCGGATGTCAAAAATCAGGTTGTTGATTTTTGCTTGGCAAACGATATTCAGGTGAGGAATATTCCTCCCATTGATCAATGGATTCGTGGCCAGCTGAACATTACCCAACTCAAGGAAATCCGAATTGAAGAGTTGTTGGGTAGGCCGCAAATCAAACTGCAAAACCAGCAGGTTACAGATCTTATTTCCCGTAAGCGTATTCTGATTTCGGGTGCAGCGGGCTCTATCGGTAGCGAATTGGCCCGGCAAGTAGCAAGCATCAAACCTTCGGTATTGGTTCTTTGCGACCAAAATGAAACCGGCCTCTACGAACTGGAATACGAACTGAGAAATCATTTCCCCGATTGTAGCATTGCCTTATTTATTGGTGATGTTCGTGAAGAAAGCTCGATGGAAAGTTTGTTCAAACGTTTCCACCCGCAGATTGTATTTCATGCTGCTGCTTACAAGCATGTGCCTATGATGGAGTACCATCCTTCTGAGGCTATTCGCAACAATGTGATGGGCACTAAAATTTTAGCAGACCTCTCCATTGAATATGAAGTAGAACGTTTCTTGCTGGTGTCTACCGACAAAGCCATCAATCCGACAAATGTCATGGGGGCGAGCAAACGTATTGCAGAAATCTATTGCCAATCATTGGGTAACCGTGATAAGAAGGTCGTTCATTTGGCTTCAAATGCCGTATCTGAAAACGGTCTTCCGGTACACAAAACACATACTAAGTTTATTACTACTCGTTTCGGAAATGTACTTGGTTCCAATGGCTCGGTTATTCCAAGGTTTAAAGAACAAATAGCTGCTGGCGGACCGCTAACGGTGACGCACCCCGATATCATTCGTTTCTTCATGACCATTCCCGAAGCATGCTCTTTGTTGCTGGAAGCAGTAACCATGGGAAATGGGGGCGAGGTATTGTTGTTTGATATGGGCGAACCTGTTCGCATTCAGGATCTGGCAAGAAAGATGATTAAACTGGCGGGTTATGTGCCGGGTAAAGACATTGAAATTAAATTCACTGGTTTGCGTCCTGGCGAAAAATTGTACGAAGAACTGCTCAATAAAAAGGAAGAGGTTGTTCCAACACACCACAAGAAAATATTGATAGCCAGGGTGGCCGAATATGACTTCTATGCCATTAACAAAGCCATCGATGCCTTGCTGCAGGAAGCCTTTCAAAACAACGACGAAAATGTGGTGCGTCAAATGAAACGCATGGTGCCTGAGTATATCAGCAACAACTCTATTTATCAGTCGTTTGACGAAATGAACAAAACGCAGGTAACTGCATCCAATTAACCATTTTCCATTACGTATTTTCGTAGCTCACTGCCAGAAAATAGGGTAGCTGAATCATTCGCATGTTTTCATTTTTTAAGAAAAAAGAACCAGCTATATCAGATACACTGTCATGCATTGGTGCAGACATGCACAATCATTTGTTACCAGGTATCGACGATGGGAGCCCCGATGTAGATACCTCTTTGTTTTTGCTGGAATCTTTGATGCAGTTGGGTTATCATACAGTGTATTGTACACCGCATGTGTTGGGAGAAGTGCATCCCAATACACCAACAAGCATTGAAGATGCCTATCGGAAATTGAAGACAGCAACGGATGAAAAAGGGTGGACAAGTCTCAAAGGTTTTTCTGCGGAGTACATGACCGATTATGATTTTGAGGCTATTCTTGAAAAAAATGATTTGGTAGAATTACCCGGCAAACGCATACTCATCGAAATGAGTTTTGCTTTCGAATCGCCCAATATCCGGGAGATGATTTTTCAATTGCAAACCAAAGGGTATGAGCCCATTCTGGCACACCCGGAACGCTATCCGTTTTACTTCGATCGCTTCGATAAATACGAATCTTTCGTGGATGCTGGCGCCGATTTACAAATCAACATTTTGTCATTGACTGGCTATTATGGAAAGCCTTCGCAGAAGGTTGCCGAAAAGCTTTTGGATGAGCAGTTAGTAACCTGGGTAGGTACCGATTTGCACCACGACAGGCATCTGGCAGCGTTGCAAAAATTGGCAGCCGATAAAAATATCATCAAGCGTTTGGAACGCATCAAGCTATTAAAAAACCGCAGTCTGTAAGGCTGCGGTTTTTCTTTTATACAAAGCTTCAACTACGTTATACGTTGAAACGGAAGTGCATGATGTCGCCGTCTTTTACAATGTATTCTTTTCCTTCAATCCGAAGTTTACCGTTGTCGCGGCAGGCGGCTTCCGAACCATATTGTACAAAGTCGTTGTAAGCTATCACTTCTGCCTTGATGAATCCTTTTTCAAAATCGGTATGGATAACGCTGGCGGCCTGTGGCGCTTTCCAACCTTCCTGAATGGTCCATGCACGTACTTCTTTTACCCCTGCGGTAAAATAGGTTTGCAGTTTCAGCAAGCTTATACACCGAACGAATCAGGCGGTGCAAGGCTGGCTCTTCCATATGGTATTCCGACATAAACAGTTCTTTATCTGCAGGGTCTTCCATTTCGGTAATCTGCGCTTCAATAGAGTTGTTCATGATGATGATGCCGGCACCTTCTGCATCAGCCATGGCTTGTAATGCTTCGCTGTATTTGTTACCCGTTTGCATGGAGGCTTCGTCCACGTTGGCTACATACAACACTGGCTTTGCAGACAGCAAAAACAAATCAGCAATTGCAGGTTTTTCTTCGTTGCCTAAGTCGAGTGAACGAATGCTTTTGCCCTGTTCCAGATGTGCTTTGCAGCGCTGCAATACATCCAGTTCTGCCTTCATTTTGGCATCGCCGTTTTTGGCTTGCTTTTCAATGCGGGCTATTTTCTTCTCCACGCTGTCGAGGTCTTTCAACTGCAGCTCGGTATCAATGATTTCTTTATCACTTACAGGGTTGATGGCGCCTTCTTCCCGCAGTACATTCTCATCTTCAAAGCAGCGTACCACATGAATGATGGCATCAACCTCACGAATATTGGCCAAAAACTTGTTGCCCAAACCTTCGCCCTTGCTGGCGCCACGCACCAGTCCGGCAATGTCCACAATTTCGATTTGGGTAGGCACCACACGTTCAGGTATGACCAAATCCCGGAGTTTATCCAGCCGCGGATCGGGTACATCCACCAAACCCACGTTGGGGTCGATGGTACAAAAGCGATAGTTGCTGGCCTGCGCCTTGGCACTATTACTAACCGCGTTGAACAAGGTTGATTTACCCACGTTTGGCAACCCTACGATGCCTGCCTGCAATGCCATAGTATATTTTTTGAGGCTGCAAAAGTAGGGGCAATAAACTATTTGGCTGTTAAACTGTCTTTATTGAAGTGGTGTAGCTGCGTTTATCCGTAAAAAAGCGTGGCTCATCCCGAAGATTGGCAGCTTACGTATTTAACGAAACGTGCAGCGGTTTTGGAATCAAATTTGTCAACCAATTATAAAATCACACGCAATGCTCAATTATTTATTTGCACTGATGATGCGTCGCATTCATCACCTGCTGTAGAAAGAAGAAGAAGCCCAGAAAGTTTGTGCTCGAATTGATGCAATATCAACGGGATTAAGGATATTGGCAACCTCATTTGGTTTGCATGGCACTTAATTACGTTTGGATTGCATTTTTCATTGTAGGCCTGTTGGTGGCCTTGGTTAAACTCATCGTTTTTCAAGACTATGAAATTTTCAAACGGCTGGTTGATGGCATGTTTGAATCGGGCAAAGGTGCTGTAATGGATGTAGCATTGCCGCTCACCGGTGTCATGGTCTTTTTCCTTGGCCTCATGAACATTGGCGAAAAGGCTGGTGCCATCAATTTTCTGGCCCGCATTCTCAATCCATTTCTCAAAAGGTTGTTTCCGGAAGTGCCCGAAAAGCACCCGGCCATGGGCCAAATGGTGATGAACTTTAGTGCCAACATGCTTGGCCTCGATAATGCCGCCACGCCATTTGGCCTCAAAGCCATGGATAGTTTGCAAACGCTGAACCCCAATAAAGACACGGCGACCAATGCGCAAATCATGTTTCTGGTGCTGCATACCAGTGGGCTTACCTTATTGCCGCTCAGCATTTTTGCTTACCGTGCCAGTTCTGGTTCTACCGATCCTACCAGCGTTTTCATTCCTTGTGTACTTGGTACAGTTATCACCACCTTGGCCAGTATTGTAGTCACCGCTTTTTGGCAACGCCTGAAATTCGATCGGGTGCTGGCGTTGTGGTTGTTTGGCATGCTGGCAGCGGTGGTGGGTTTCATGCTCTTTATTAGCGTACTTCCTTCTCAGGCTAGTTTTTCTGAACCTGTTTTTCTTACCCGTGAAACCTTCAGCAAGGTTTTTGGCAACCTCATTTTGTTTTTAATCGTTGCCTCATTCATCATTGGTGGACTTTGGAAAAAAGTGAATGTGTTTGATGCTTTTATAGAAGGTGCCAAAGGCGGTTGGGATGTGATTGTAAAAATTATTCCTTACCTCGTTGGTATGCTGGTGGGCATAAGGGTGTTCCGCGAAAGCGGTGCCTTGGACTTCATCATCAATGGTTTTGCGTATGCTTTTTCTGCCATGGGGTTTGGCAATGAGTTTGTGCCGGCTTTGCCCGTGGCCATTATGAAACCATTCAGTGGCAGCGGTGCCCGTGGCCTTATGTTGGATGTGTTTAAAACCCACGGCCCCGACAGCTTTGTGGGCAAAATGGCCAGTACATTCCAGGGTAGCGCCGATACTACTTTCTACATTCTTGCCTTGTACTTTGGCAGTGTAGGCATCAAGAAAGTGCGTTATGCCATTTGGGCCGGCATGATTGCTGATTTCATAGGCGTAATAGCAGCGGTCGTCATAGCATATTTCTTCTTTGGTAAATAATAAAAACGGGGCGGTGATGATCACTGCCCCGTTTCATTTTACATAAAAAGTTACTGTTCAAAGTACACCAGCGAACCGCCTACCCATTCTTTATCGGCATTGTAGCGTACACCAATCATTTTACCCTTGCTCAGGCGGGCCAGGTTTTGAGCTGCAAAAGGTCGTGCAGCTCCTTTGGGCCAAAAATAGAAAATGCGGATTTCGGCTTTGGCCGGAATGTCTGGCGTTTCTATGGCATCGGCGTATTGCACTTTCTTTTGCAGAATCCAGTTTTCAGGATCTTTTACCGCATCAATATCTGCTTTTGTTACATCGATGATGACGCCTTGCCCGGCAAAAGAAAAGAGTGGTTTCAACACATAATCCTGTAGGTTTTCTGGCAAGGGATGTACCTGATGCAGAAACCTTGTTTCGGGCACATACGGGCTATTGATAAAAGGCAAAGTGTATTTGCTGATGCGGTAAAACCAGTGCGGATGCGGACACCATTCAACATCCCAATCGGAAAGGATATTGATGCTCTCTGCCGGCAATTGTTGCTTTTCCAGATCATCAAAAATTACCCGGTTGTATATGCGGCTGATGCATTGTTTGCTGCCATCGGCCTTCACGTAATACAAACGACGGCCCTCGTTGCGCAGTTTGCTGAGGCAAACGGTTTCAATGCCAATCAGGTCTTTGGTACAACTGAAATCAATTCTTGTTTTTTGTTGCTCAGGATAAATTTCCAGCAATATCACTTCCTCGGGTTTATGCCGGCCAATAATCACTTCTTTCAATAAAGCCACATAACTGTCGCGGTTATGGCCGTTGAGGTAACTATCAAAACCTTCGGGTATGGGAAAATGCTTTTTGGTAATGGCATCGTGAAACACCTGATACCCAAACAGGGTAGGGAAGCCTTGCATTTCAATCAGCTGCGGAATGAATTCGCCAGCTTCGTTTTTACAAATTCCAAAATCGAAAGCTATGAAATCGGTATGAGCATTTTCGCCAGCCATTTTATAAGCAGCCGGAATGGCGGATTCTGTCAACGTTTTAAAGTCATCCCGCACAATTACATCCACAATGTCTTCGCAGGCTTGCAGTACTTGTTGTGTAAATGATTGTGGCACAAACACCGGTGTTTCTGCAATCCGAAACTCAATATCTCCGGGATGAATGCGGTGCATGTCATCTAAAAACGCCGCATATTTTTCTGGCGTAAATGCCGCATTGAAAGCTTTACGAATAGCAGGTACCATAGTTGTGTGTTTTTTGGCGCAGCCGTTGAAAGCATGAATTTAGTCCTTCCACAAATACGGGAACAACACGGATGCCATGATAATTACTAATGCATCCAAACCGATGAGCAGGCCGGTCATTTGCAAGGGTACGCCTGCTTTAAATACTTCGCCGTAGGCATACTTACTCAGGCGAATGAGCAACACCACTTGCGGCACAATTACCGGAAAGCCAAGAATGGCTACTAAACTGGCCTGCTGCCGGGCTTTGGAAGCAATGGCGCTGAGCATGGTAAATACCAATGAAAGCCCTGTGCCACCCAATAAAACAATGCCGAAAAATGCCAGCATGTTTTGCACGGGATTGCCCAACAACACCGTGAAGCAAAGGATGGAAACAACGCCAAGGATAAACATGTAGATCACATTGAGCACCATTTTAGAAAACAGGTATTCCAACGGATGCACAATGCTGTGGTAGTATAAACTGCGGCCCTTGGGTTCGCCTACAAAAGATTTAATAACGGCATTCACCACTATGAACAGCTGTGTTACCCAAAACAAAGCATTCCATTGCACCGCATCGGGTTTGCCGGCCGCCAGATACAAAATGAAAATGGTACTGAGTGCATACACCAAAATGCCATACAGGTTTTGCTGTTGGCGCAGTTCCAGTTGAACGTCTTTTTTGATGAGTGCTGCTAAGGCCGATGCTTTCACAAATTGGAGAATGGCAGGTGAACAATCAGGAATGTGTTTTGTCGAAATAATGCTTGCGGCACAGGGGTTGGTATACATCTTTTTCGCCCAGCAACACCTGCTGATCGCCGGCACCAGTGCGATAGCTGAAGCTGGCAATATTGCCACACTCCACACAAATGGCGTGTAGCTTGGTGATATAATCAGCCACAGACAAGAGGTAAGGCATTTGCCCGAAGGGCTTACCGAGATAATCCATATCCAAACCGGCTACTATAACCCGGCAACCTCGATTGGCTAGTTGCTGGCACACGTGTGTTATTTCATCATCGAAAAACTGGGCTTCGTCAATACCGATTACATCCACATCCTGCGCCAGCAGCAGTATTTTTTGTGAGTTGTCGATGGGTGTAGAATGAATCGCATTCGAATCATGACTCACAATGTTTACCTCATCGTAGCGAATATCAATGCCCGGTTTAAAAATTTCTACTTTGAGGTTGGCAATGCGGGCACGTTTCAACCGACGAATGAGTTCTTCGGTTTTACCACTAAACATACTGCCGCAGATCACTTCGATCCAGCCCCTTCTTTCGCCTGTTAAATTTGGTTCAATAAACATCTGTGAATAAATCTGCTACGTTTTACGATTGTTGATGCGTGTAACTTTAAACCGATCACCTTATTCTATGCAATCTATCCATACACTGATACAACAATTGGCCGCTGCTGCCAACCGTGGCGAAGATAATAGTGCCTTGCTTGCCAGAGTGGAAGAATTAAGAACAAAACTGCTGGCGGTTCAATCCATTGTGGAAGAAACGGTGGCCGTTACTGCCGGCACCGATTTTGTGACGAACAATATCAATAAGCCTGCTGCTACATTGCCAAGGCCATCTGTGCAATATGCTCCACCCAAACCACCTTCGGTAATAGTAGTGGAAGAGGAGCCGCAGCCCATGGCAATGCCTGTGCATGAGGAGACGGTAGTTGTGGAAGCCATTGCACAACCTCAACCCGCAGCAGAACCAGTAATAGAACACATAGCAGTGGTAGCACCTGCGCCAATGGAAGAAACACCCGTTGTCGTTCAGTCACCTACCATCCCTGTTGAAGCGATTGTTCATCCTGCTTACGACAGCATTCCAGACCCGATGGTAAAAGCAGCACTGCGTCACATGGATGAGTTGCATGCAGCTTTTTTGCCTCCGGCAGAAGAGGTGCATGAACTGCCACTTACCGATGAAATGATTGAAGAAGCAGAAGCTATTGAATTGGCCAAGCTGCAACCATTGCCGGAATCATTTGAGCAAATGCCAACGCCCAAAGAAGTGGCCGAGCAAGATGAAAGAAATGAACCCAAAGATTTGAATGATAAACTGGCACAACGCACCAAAGTCCTCAATGAGTTGTTTGCTCAACCTGAGCCGGTGCTGGCCGAAAAAATAGTTCCCGGCAAGATTGCAGATTTGCGCAAAGCCATTACCATCAGCGAGAAATATCAGTTTATAGCATCCCTCTTTCGGGGCGATGAGCAAATGTTTGAGCGGAGTGTAAAAACACTCAACGGCTTTGCTATTTATCAGGAAGCACAATACTGGATGCAACGGGAATTGCTCTTGAAATTGGGCTGGAGCGAAGATGATGCGCTGGTTCAGCAGTTTGTATCGCTGGTACAAAGGCGGTTTGCCTGAATGTAATCCATCACTTTTTGCGTAGCGCCACTGTATTGCTGCACATAGTTGCCGGCAGCCTTACCCATGTTGCTTACAATTTGCGGATGGATCATCCATTCTTGCAATAGTTTTTCCAACTCCAGTGCCGATTCAATAATGGCGCTGCCACCGTTTTCCAACAAGGCAATGGCTTCTGCATACTTGCTGTATTCAGGCCCGTGAATTACAGGCTTGCTGTACACGGCAGCTTCCAGTACATTGTGTACACCATCTCCTGTAAAGCCACCACCAATGTAGCATATGCGTCCATATTTGTAGAGGTATTTGAGCATGCCTACATTATCAATAATGAGCACATTTTGTGCGGCTGTTGCGGTGGTTTCATTCAATGCACTAAAACGAATGGCATTGGGAAACAGCGCCACTGTATCAGCCATATCCGAAGCATCAATATTGTGTGGAGCGATGATCCATTTTACCTGCGGATAAGATTTGCTGTAGTGCACCATTTTTTCTTCATCGGAAGGCCAGGTGCTGCCAGCCACCACTACCCATTCAGTATTGCCCATCCATTGCTCAATGAGCGGATGCCCATGCCAATGTTCTACAACCGCCGCCACCGCATCAAAACGGGTATCGCCGCTGATGGTTATTTTTCCTTGAGCAACCACAGTGTTCAGCAGTTCAGCTGCTTCTTTGGTTTGCACAAAAAAGTGAGAGAAGTAGCCGAGCATTTTCCGGTGCATGCCCCCATACCATTTAAAAAATGGCTGATTGCTGCGGTAAATGGCACTCACCAGCAACAGTGGAATGCGGCGTTGGTAAATGGCCCGTAGTGTAAAAAACCAATAATCATATTTCACCCACAACACCAGATCGGGTTGGAGGAGTTCTACAAATTGTTTGGCAGACAATGGTCCGTCGAAAGGGAGGTAACCAATGCAATGCGCCCCGCTGTAATGTTTTTTTACTTCATAGCCCGATGGGGAAAAGAATGTTACCACCAGCAGCGCATCGGGGTATTGCTGGCGAATGGCAGTGAGCAGCGGGCTGCCTTGCTCAAACTCACCCAGCGAGGAGGCATGCAACCACACCAATGGGCCTTTTTGCCGCTGGCGGGCTTGCTGTAGCATTTGCTGCCAGTGCTGCATGCCATTGCGCCGGCCTTTTACCCACAACTTAATTTTTGGACTAAAAGGCATGAGGCAAAGCGCCATCAAGCGGTACAACCACAAAAAAAACTGGTACAGAGGAATGCTTAGCAAAACATCGATTTGTTGCAAAACTATGCTTTCAACAATGGCATTGCTCAAAAGCAGTAGGCTATTTACTCAGAATACCCTGCGCTTGGTATTCATTGTCAATGTTTTTCATGTAGGTTTGCAACGCTAAAATTACCCCTATGAGTACCATCCAAATGGTGGATTTGCATACGCAGTACAAGAAAATTAAGGATGAAGTAGACAGGGCAGTGATTGATGTGTTGGAATCTTCTGCATTTATAAATGGCAAACCAGTTGCGGAGTTTGCGCAGTCTCTGGCTCAATATTTAGGTGTAAAACATGTCATTCCTTGTGCCAATGGCACCGATGCTTTGCAAATTGCATTGATGTCGCTGGACCTGCAACCCGGCGATGAAGTCATCACGCCGTCTTTCACTTACGTGGCTACTACCGAAGTAGTAGCGTTGCTGCGTTTGAAGCCCGTGTTTGTAGAAGTGGATCCCCGCACCTTTTGTATGGATCCCGAAAGGTTAGAAGCCGCAATTACTCCTCGCACCAAAGCCATTGTGCCGGTGCATTTGTATGGTCATGCAGCGCCCATGAAAGAAATTCTGGAGATTGCTGCTAAGCACAACCTACCTGTAATCGAAGACACTGCCCAAGCAATGGGTGCTGATTATATTTTCCCCGATGGTACCAAAGCCAAAGCTGGCACCATGGGCACCATTGGCTGCACCAGCTTTTTCCCCAGCAAAAACCTGGGTTGCTACGGCGATGGCGGTGCCATGTTTACCAACGATGACGCCCTGGCTGATAAGTTGCGCATGATTGCTAACCATGGCCAAAAAGTGCGTTACTATCACGACCTGGTGGGTTGCAACAGCCGTCTCGATACCATTCAGGCTGCCATCCTCAACATCAAGTTGCGCAATTTGGAAACCTATAACGCAGCACGTATTGCTGCTGCTGATACTTACGACAAATTGTTTGCAGCACAAGGCAATATTCAAACTCCTTACCGGGCTGAATATACCCGCCATGTATTTCACCAATACACTTTGCAGTTAGAAGGTGTAGACCGTGATGGTATGGTCAATCACCTCGCCAGCAAAGGCATTCCTTCCATGATTTATTATCCGGTGCCGGCGCACCGCCAAAAAATGTTTGATGCATTTGGTGGCAGCGGCTATGAATTGCCTGTAACCGACTGGCTCACCAACCGGGTTATCTCTTTGCCCATGCACTCCGAACTGACATTGGAAACCCAGCAGTATATTGCAAACGCCGTTATTGAATTTGCCCAACAATAATGAATCCCTAATAAACCCATCTTAACCAACACCAAACATTCCACTACATGAAGATCGCAGTTATTGGAACAGGCTACGTAGGCCTTGTAACAGGAACATGTTTTGCAGAAACCGGAAACCGTGTCACTTGCGTTGATATTGACGAACGCAAAATTGCCAAGCTCAAAGGCGGCACCGTAACCATTTACGAACCCGGTTTGGAAAAACTTTTTGAACGCAACGTAAAAGAAGGCCGACTCCTGTTTACCACACAATTGGAAGAAGGCATAGCAGATGCCGAAATCATTTTCCTGGCTTTGCCAACGCCTCCCGGCGAAGACGGCAGCGCCGACCTGAGCTATGTGTTGGGTGTAGCCCACAAGCTCGGCACCATTATGAAAAAAGGCGACTACAAAGTAATTGTAGACAAAAGCACTGTACCTGTAGGTACTGCTGATAAAGTAATAGCAGGCATACTGAAAGGCAGCAACAATGCACTGGTACCCGGTGAAGATTTCGACGTAGTGAGCAACCCCGAATTTTTGCGGGAAGGTGTAGCCGTTGAAGACTTCATGAAACCCGACCGTGTAGTGATTGGTACCGATAGTGCCAAAGCCCGTTCGGTAATGGGAGAGTTGTATGCACCTTTTGTACGCAGTGGCAACCCCGTTATTTACATGGATGAAAAAAGTGCTGAGCTCACCAAGTATGCTGCCAACGCATTCCTGGCTACCAAAATCACTTTCATGAACGAGATAGCCCGCATGTGCGAACTGCTCGGTGCCGATGTAGACATGGTTCGCAAAGGTGTAGGTAGTGACGAACGCATTGGTAAGCGATTCCTGTTTCCGGGCATCGGTTACGGCGGCAGCTGTTTCCCCAAAGATGTACAGGCATTGGCCAAATCTGCAGCTGAAGTAAACTATGACTTCCGCATATTGAAAAGTGTAATGGAAGTGAATGAAGCGCAGAAAACGTACATCATTCCAAAAATCAAAGACTATTTCAATAATGACCTGACTGGTAAACACTTTGCCATCTGGGGTTTGGCCTTTAAACCAAACACCGATGACATTCGTGAAGCACCGGCTTTGTACATTATCAAAGAATTGTTGGCCGCAGGCGCAACCGTTACTGCATTTGACCCCGAAGCCATGCCCAATGTGAAAGCATTGCTTGGTGA
The DNA here is from genome assembly GCF_009740285.1 of Phnomibacter ginsenosidimutans. GTDB lineage: Bacteria > Bacteroidota > Bacteroidia > Chitinophagales > Chitinophagaceae > Phnomibacter > Phnomibacter ginsenosidimutans. Next base: position 2,125,504 of record NZ_CP046566.1, on the reverse strand, counting down.
TAGCATCAAGTTTGCAGAATCGCAATACGAAACGCTGGCTGATGCCGATGCATTGATTATTGCTACAGAATGGAACGAATTCCGTACGCCAGACTTTACTAAAATTTCTGCTTCGCTGAAGCGCAGAACCATTTTTGATGGCCGCAATTTGTTTGATACAGATTTGATGAACAAACTCGGTTATTATTATTTCAGCATTGGTCGCAAAACTGTACAGCCCAACAATTAATGAACGCCACCATGGAATCAACTACCCGAAAGAAAAGAATCCTCATCACCGGTGCTGCTGGCTTTTTGGGCTCACACCTCTGCGATCGTTTTATAGCTGAAGGCTATCATGTGATCGCCATGGACAACCTGATTACAGGTGATTTGCGCAACATTGAGCACCTTTTTCCAAAGCCAGAATTTGAATTCTATCATCACGATGTTACCAAGTTCATCCACATTCCGGGTGAGCTGGATTATATCCTTCATTTTGCTTCTCCCGCCAGCCCCATCGACTATTTGAAAATTCCCATCCAAACCCTGAAAGTGGGTGCCATGGGAACGCATAACTGTCTTGGATTGGCGAAGGCAAAAAAGGCCCGCATTTTGGTGGCGTCTACCAGCGAAGTATATGGCGATCCATTGGTGCATCCACAAACCGAAGAATACTGGGGCAATGTAAATCCCGTAGGTCCTCGTGGTGTGTACGACGAAGCCAAGCGTTATCTCGAAAGCATCACCATGGCCTATCATACATACCATGGCGTTGAAACCCGCATCATTCGCATCTTCAACACTTATGGTCCGAGAATGCGACTCAATGATGGTCGTGCATTGCCCGCCTTCATTGGTCAGGCATTGCGTGGTGAAGATTTGACCGTTTTTGGTGATGGTAGCCAAACACGCAGTTTCTGCTACGTGAGTGATTTGGTGGATGGTATTTACCGCTTGTTGCTCAGCGATTATGCCTACCCCGTCAATATTGGTAACCCCAGTGAAATTTCGTTGAAAGATTTTGCAGAAGAAGTTATCAAGTTGACTGGCAGCAATCAAAAAATTGTATACAAGCCATTGCCGGCTGATGATCCGAAGCAACGTAAGCCGGACATTACCAAGGCCAAAACCATTTTGGGTTGGGAACCAAAAGTAGACCGTGCCGAAGGGTTGAAAAAGACTTACGACTACTTCAAAGCTCTGCCCGAATCGGAATGGCACAAGCAGCCGAAAGAATTTACCAGCAAGTAATTTTTTTCGCAAAACAATACAATGGGTTTTTCAAACTGCAGTGGTTTGAAAAACCCATTTACTTTTGAGCAAATCAGCAAACATGAAGATTGTTGTAACCGGTGCCAATGGACAGTTGGGTAAATGCATGCAAGATGTAGCATCGAATTTTCCTGCATTGCAGTGCATTTTTTTAGGCAGAGAACATTGCGACCTGCAGCAGTTTGGCATGGTATCGCAGGTGTTGCAGGCACTAAAACCTGATTGGGTTATTAATGCAGCTGCCTACACAGCAGTAGACAAGGCCGAACAAGAAACGCAGGCTGCTGATTTAATCAATGGCGAAGCTGTAGGCCATTTGGCAAAAGTGTGTAAAGATATTGCTGCCAAACTGATTCATGTATCCACTGATTATGTGTTTGATGGCACTGCCACACAACCTTATGTAGAAACAGATGCTGTGCATCCGGTTGGGGCGTATGGCAAAAGCAAATTGATAGGAGAGCAGTTGATACAACAACTTTATGCTGATGGTGCTGTCATTGTAAGAACATCGTGGGTGTACAGCAGGCATGGTGCCAATTTTGTAAAAACCATGTTGCGATTGATGAAAGAAAAAGAATCAATTGGTGTTGTCAATGATCAGTTGGGTTCGCCTACTTATGCCATTGATTTAGCAAATGCACTGCTCAGTATTTGTCAGCATCCAAAATTTGTTCCCGGCATTTTTCATTACAGCAACAGCGGTATTATCAGTTGGTACGATTTTGCTGTGGCCATTCGAGAGATATCGGGATTGAACTGCAAGGTAAATGCCATTACCACTGCAGAATTTCCAACACCAGCCAAGCGGCCTGAATGGAGTGTACTCAACTGTAATAAAATTCAAACAACTTACGGCTGTGCCATACCGGAGTGGAAAGCGTCTTTGCAACAATGCATGACATTGCTTTAATCGTATTTTCATCGCATGCAGTTTTTCATTACAGGTGCTGCCGGTTTTACAGGTTTTGCTACAGCTCAATATTTGCTGCAGCAAGGCCATACTGTGATAGGACTTTGCCGTAACGATACTCAGGCGAAACGTTTACAGGCTACAGGTATTCAGCCCGTGTTGGGCACTTTGGAAACCTTGGCTGAAACAACGATTCCACATGTAGACGTTGTGCTGCATTGTGCGGCACTCTTGGGCAAATGGGCGCCTTACGCCGAATATGAAAAAGTAAATGTACAGGGAACGAAAGCCGCCATAGAAAAAGCCATGGCTATTGGGGCCCAGCGTTTCCTACACATCAGTACCGATATGGTGCTGCTGAATGATGCTGATATTTGTAATGCCACTGAGGAAACGCCTTTGGGTAACGCATCTTACGCCTATGCAAAAAGTAAACGAGAAGCCGAGGTCTTGCTTCAATCGTATCATAGCCAAATAGAAATCGTCATTTTACGGCCACGTATGATTTGGGGTAATACGCAAAACCCATTGTATAAAAGCATGCAGCAAGCTGCCGAGACTGGTCGGTTTTTATGGTTGAACAAGGGCCGGGTTCAAACCAGTGTAACGCATGTATTGAATTTGGCTGCCGCCATCGAATTGGCCGCACAGCATCCAGCCGCTGCCGGACAAGTGTATCATGTAGCTGACAAACAACCTCACACTCTTTACGATTTTTGGCAGCAACAACTGGCCACACAGCAATTGCGTTTACCCGATACATCCATTCCCGGATGGATGGCCCGCCTGATGGCTGATTGCATTGAACCAGTTTGGAAATGCTTCGGCATAAAAAAGGCACCACCAATAACCCGCATGGCTGCGGTGAGTTTTTCACGGAGTTGCACATTGAATACGCAAAAGATTGCCTGTGAGTTGGGCTATGCCGACATTATTTCTTTTGAAGAAGGACTTCGTCAAATGAAGCATCACTGAGCCACCAGCAAGCGGCCGTTTTGATAAGCGATGAGCAGACTTTGCTTAAGCTGAACACTATCGGGCACTTGCAGCAATTGTACAAACTGCGCCTTAGAAACCAGCGTAGTTTTTTCCAATTTGGGTATTTGTAAAAACGGTTTCATATCCGGTGCAATGGAATAGACGGTTTTGCCAGCAGCTGCGGGCACCAGCCATGCTACGGCTTCGGGCAAACCTGTTCTCAACAAAACAACACCCTTGTGTTCGCCCGGCATATTGAAGTAATAAATGAACCGGTGTTGTGGTTGCACAAATGTATTGGTAGTGGCGACTACAGTTTCGGCTACTGCACTTGCCCTGCGGAAACTCAATGAACTCTGCAGCAGGAATGCAAAAGCAAATACTGCATAAATGCCACTGAGTAACCAACGCTGCTGCATGTTGCACCAGCGCAAAACTTGTGCTGCCAGTAAAGCCAACAACAATGACGGCAAATACAGGTATCGCTCAGATTCTACACCATGTGTGTCAATACCCAACGAAATGTAAGGCAGCAAGCTGGCCAGCAGCACCAGTTTCAGCAAGAAAAATTTCCAAAGGTTTCCGGCCCATTGTTTCCGATGATAAACTACGAGTATCAATATCGGCAAGAGTATGATGACGGCAGTAATCAGCAGCCAGGTATTGCTCACAAATGGAGGAACAAAGAGGCGTAACAGCAACGCCGCGTAATTACTGAACAGGGTACTGAGTTGGCCAGTAAGCAAGCTGCCCGATTCGTAATGGTCAGTAACGCCACCAAGCATTACTACACGAATAAGTATGTAGGCTATGGTGGCAGCAGCAGCCATCAGCATTTGCTGGAGCCAATGGCTGGCATCATTTGCTTTCTGTTGTTTTCTATACAACCAAATTGCGCCCAGCAACACAGAATATACTAAAACCGACTCGTAGGTAAATAATCCGGCTAAGTACAACAAGCAGCCCAGCATTTGCCACCAAAACGATCTTCGCATTTGTGCCAGCAACGCCAGTTGCATCCATAAAGTAGATAAGGCGCCGGTACGACCGATTAACCAAAAAACAGACTCGCTGTGAAAAGGGTAGAGGATAAAAAAGAAACAGGTGGCATGTGCTACTAAAGAGCTGTTGGGTAGCTTCATCAGCCCCAGTATTTTTTTGCTGGTAAAAAACAGCAAAACAGTATTGGCGAGATGCAACAGCAAATTGGTAAAGTGGTAACCGACAGCATTTTTGCCATAGAGTAAACTATCGAGGTACAAACTAAAATCGTTCATGACCCTTATAGAATGCCGCTGACCAAACACGGCCTGCTCACTCAATGGTATGTGTATGAAATCATCGTTGAGATAATACAAACCAAAAGGGGCGTACAATGCCACTACTACCAGTCCCACAAGGGCCCAGAGCAACAGCAATGTTTTTTTGGCAGGTAATTGATCCCAGCGTTGCATGGCAAAAACTTAGTGTTGCAATGCTACTAAGGCTTTATCAGATCGGCGTAGCTTTTTTCGGCTTCAGCACACCACTGGTAGTAGCCAAATAGTTTTTGGGTAATGTTTCGACCAAAGTATTTTTCGAATGAGCGGTACAAAATCACATCGTATTTCCGATGAAAATTGAGCCAGCACTGATTGCAGTTGTGTACAAAATGCTTTTGCTGCGCAATAGCTGTAGGGCCGTTGAAAATGGCATCCAGACTTTGTTCATGCACATTACCTAACATCAGGTCGAGGTTCTGGCAAATGGGCACTTCGCCATTCGGCAAAATCACGAGGCTGTCTAATATGCTGTAGCATTTCAGCTTCACATTGTTTTGGCGCCATTCATTGTACAGCACCATGAAATCATAATTCTCCGAAAACTCTTTGATGATTTCAGGAATGTTGGGCACAAAGTTTTGAAAGCTGCGGCTGGTATCATGCTTGGGTGTTTGAATATCACCACTGCGTTCGGCCGCTTTTACTTTTTTAATGGTTTCAACCTTGCCTTCACTCTTTAGTTGTTGCACCGTTCTAAAATCCAACGGCTGTTGGTTCTTTACTTGTCCGGGCTCTAAATCATGGGCTTTGTCTACGGTGTCAAAAAAGGCGATGTCGTTGTAAATACCCACCCGCATGTCGATGCCATAATGCTTACACACTTCGGCTACGTGTTGCATGTCGTCGAAGTTGTTGTACGGACTGAGTGTAAACATTACCGACACGGGCAGTTGCTTGTGTACGGCTTCAATTACTTTCAATACACTCTGGTAGCCGGGTTTGCCCCGCATGTGCAGGTAGGTTTCTTCATTGCCATCCAACGAAATAAACAATCTGCGTGGTGGATGTTTTTTCACGGCTTCAATCACACCATCGGGTTTGAGGCAGTTGCTCAGCAAATCGAAATTGGGATGATGCTGATGAAACCATTGCATAATCTCCATGGCATCGGGATGCAGCATAAACTCGCCGCCTTCCAAACCAACGGAGGTATGTTTGGTGATGCATTTGCTCTGCATCACTTCAAATATTTTTTCTTTACTCAGGTAGTTTACCGGACGCTTGGCCCAGATAAGGCAATGCTTGCAGGCGCTGTCGCACACATCGGTAGCATATATCATGAGTGTGCTCAGTTTTTTGTGGGATGGAAAAAACTGATTGTTGACAAACTTGCTGCCTCTGCGCAGATAATCGCCTAGTTGATACATAATTGGTGCGTGACGGTCGGCCAATGACAGACCCGGCCAAATATCGGTAGGAATGCGCAACCCAATTGTATTTTGTGCTGCCGAAAAAAGGAAATGCTGTTTACAGTTTTTCCAAGAGTGTTTTTACACTGGGCCTGTTGCGGTAGTTGCTGTCAAAAAAAGCGTAGGTAATAATGCCTTTTTGGTTGATGATATACACGGCAGGCACGGGCAGTACCGCATCATTGGAAGCATTCACAGCATTCAGGTCTACGCCAATGGCCTTCAACCGGCTGACGGTGTTGGCATCTACATCATACAGCACTTTGTACCGCTGCATAATACTGTTATCTACATCCGACAAAATGGGAAAACTGGCTTCGGTTTTGTCAATGGTATTGTTGACATAAATAGCCGACTCCGGACTGATGGCCACTACCTGCGCATTGCGTTTTTTCAGCAGTGGCAATGAGTCTTGTAGTTGTTTGAGCTGCCGGTTGCAAAACGGGCACCAATAGCCTCGGTAAAAGATAACAATCACAGGGCCTTTTGCTTGCAATTGCTCCAGCGATACGGTGCGACCATGTTGGTCTTTTGCAGAAAAGGACGGTGCCTTGCTGCCTACTGCTAATGCTGCAGGATCGGCTTGTGCCAACACTGCATTTGCCCAAAACAACAGGCCTACCACCCAAACGATTCCGCTTTTCATATCCTAAGGTTCGTGATTTAAAGTTAAACCATTTACTACTTCGGGTAATGGGAATTTGGAGGCAGGCCTGTTTTACCTTTCTTGTTTAGTTGCGACGCTTATTGCCGCTTTGTTCTTGCTCTTTTGTCATTTCAATGATATCAACTGGTGGGTTGGTATCACCCAGTAAATGAGCACAGAAATAGTCGCCCATTTTCCAGAAGAAATATTCAGTCATATCTCCATAACCGTGGCGTTGGCCAGGCAGCAACACAAATTCAAAACGCTTGTTGGCTTTGATGAGTGCATTGGCCATGCGGATAGAGTTGCCCGGATGCACGTTGTTGTCAATATCGCCATGGCTCAGCATCAAATGACCTTTCAGGTTTTTGGCCAGCTCCGGATTCTTTTCAATGCTGTACACAAAGCTGGTATCGCCTTTGGCAGAAATCACTTCTTTCACCCCATGGTGTTTTTCACTCCACCAGCGGTTGTAGATATTGTTTTCGTGGTTGCCGGCACTGCTTACTGCTACCTTAAAGAAATCAGGGTACACCAGCATGGCAGCGGTACTCATAAAACCACCACCGCTGTGGCCGTGAATGCCTACACGATTGATGTCGATGAATGAATAACGGTCTGCGAGTTGCTCTGCTGCCGCTTTTTTGTCGGCCAAACCATAGTCGCGAAGATTACCATAGCCAAAGTTGTGGTACCACTTGCTGCGGTTGGGATGGCCGCCACGGTTGCCAATGGTTACCACTACAAAACCAAATTGTGCCAAACGGTCGGTACGGTCGAGGCCACGGCCAAATGCTTTGTTCACAGCTTCAGTTTGCGGACCTGGATACACGTATTCAATCAGCGGATATCTCTTGGTGGAATCAAAATCGAAAGGCTTGTACATCACGCCATACAAATCGGTGATGCCATCATCGGCTTTTACTTTGAAAGGCTCAGGAAATTTGTAACCTGCAGCAAACAAAGAACTGAAGTCGGCCTGTTCCAGTTGCATCACCACACGGCCGGTATTGTCGAGCAGGGTAGAAACGGGAATGGTATTGACACGGGAAAAGTTGTTGACAAAGAAACGCTTGTTGTCGTTGCCACTTACCTGATGGTCGAAGTCGCCGGGGTTCAGCAATTTCAGATTGCTGCCATCGAGGTTGATGCGATACAAGTGGTTGTAGTAAGGATCTTCATTGGCTTCACGGGCATTGGCTGTGAAATACATCACACGACCCACTTCGTCAATGCCTTCAATGTCTTCTGTATGCCAGGGACCGCTGGTGATTTGGCGTATCATGGTGCCTTTGTCATCATACAAATAGAAATGACCCCAGCCGTCTCTTTCGCTCCAGTGTACAATCTCTTTACCTCCGTTGATGAGGGCAGGACGGCGAATTTCTACATACGTATTCAGGCGTTCCTCAATCAATGTGGTTACGGCGCCGGTGGTTGCATCCACTTTGCAAATGTCAATCTTGTGCAGGTCGCGGCTGGTGCGGCTCATGTAAAAATGCGTATTGGTACCATGCCAGATATTACTGCGAAAATCATCGTCGCGGCTGCTTTCTGCCATGGGTGCACTCCACATGCCAATCTCCTGATTTTTGAATGCAGCCGTGTTTACTATTTTGCTGGTTTTGCTGCTGGCATCAAAAATGTAGAGGTAACGTTCAGGGGCTTCTTTTTCACCCGGCATTTGGTATTTGTAGGTTTCCAACGTTGGGCGTGGTTCTGCTACACTGTTGATGACCCACAGGTCTTTCACTTTGCGTTCGTCGCTACGCATAAGGGCAAAGCGTTTCGAGTCGGGCGACCAATACACAAATACACTTTTGCGTTTTTTGGCGTTCTTTTCTTTTTCAACATTGGTTTCATTGCGGCCACCACCGTATGAAAAATTCTCTTCGCCATCTTTTGTCAGTTGGTATTCTACAATCGTGCTGTCGTCTTCATTTTTCAGCGCTTTATTGTAGTTCACACTGTCCATCCAGTACAGGTTGTTGAGTTTTGAAAACAACACGATGCTTTTATCGGGACTGATAGAAGCCCACTGAGCACGGTCTTTTGGTTTTTCAAAATCTTTCAACTCTGTGAGCTGACCTGTAGCCAATGTGTATTCGAAGTAGTAGGTCTTTTTTTCTTTTGTTGGCTCGGCCCCTTTTTTGGCTGCCGTGTCTTTCTTTTCTACTTCTTCAGTACTCTTTACTTCAAACTGAAAAGCCGTTTCATTTTTTACAAATTTGATACGGTCGATGGGCAGGTGCTGGCCATCAAAAGGATCTTTCACAATGCGGGTGATATCTGCCGCCATCTTATCATTGTCGAACAGTTTGGTTTTGGTACCCTTTGCTGCATCTACCAGGTACCACACTTTGCCGGCAGTGGTTTGGTACATGTACCAAAACTTGTCACCCGACTTGAGCCAGTGAGGATCTACCGAAGTAGAGAACAACATTTTCTCCATTTTTTTGGGAGAGAAACGGGCGGCCAGTGCATAGTTGCCTTTTTGCTGGGCCTGCACCGAAACTGAAAGGGCTATGAAACAACACAGCCACACAAACGATTTCCGCATACGCATTGAGTTATGATTGGTAATTGAACCTTGTTAGACGTTGTACTGCACAGTGGCCATTGATGCCTTGCCACAATGTTGTACACAGGTTTTTTACAATTTTAAGTGGAATATCAGGAAGAACAAACAATGTGTAAACCGAAGATTACGCAACACGCATTTTACCTATATTGGCTCCTTTATCCAAACTACACATGGCAGAACAAACACATTTGAAACAATCGCTGGGCCTGATGGACGGCACCCTGATAGTGGTGGGCTCCATGATCGGCTCCGGTATATTTATAGTAAGTGCCGACATTACCCGCAACGTGGGCAGCGCCGGTTGGCTCATTGCCGTATGGCTCATTACGGGTTTTATGACCTTAACCGCCGCATTGAGTTATGGCGAATTGAGCGGCATGTTTCCCAAGGCTGGCGGGCAGTATGTATATCTGAAAGAAGCCTACAATCCACTCATGGGTTTCTTGTATGGCTGGAGCTTTTTTGCCGTCATACAAACGGCCACCATCGCAGCAGTGGGCGTGGCTTTTTCTAAGTTTTTGGCCTATCTCGTTCCGGAGTTGGGCAACAACTATTTTTTGTTTGACGCCGGAATTGTAAAAGTGTACAGCGGTCAGCTGGTGGCCATTGCCATTATTGTATTGCTTACTTATGTCAACTCCCGTGGTGTAAAAGAGGGGAAGTTTATACAAACCATTTTTACCACCGCCAAACTGTTGGCTTTGTTTGGGTTGGTAGTGTTGGGCTTTGTGCTGGCCAAAGAAAACTTTTGGGCCGCCAACTGGGAAACAGGTTTTACCCCCATGCAAGATTTGGGTCAGAAAGATGAGCTTGGCAAGTTGATGCCGACTTCCTGGGTAGGCATTTCTGGTGGTGCGTTGATGGGCGCCATTGCTACAGCCATGGTGGGTTCCATCTTTAGTAGTGATAGCTGGAACAACGTCACGTTTATTGCAGGGGAAATGAAAAACCCGAAACGCAATATCGGGTTGAGTTTGTTTTTGGGCACCCTAATCGTAACCGTGATATACGTAAGTGCCAACCTGATGTATTTGTATGTGCTGCCTTTGAATGAGCTGGCTTTTGCAGCCGATGACCGGGTAGCCGTAGCTGCCGCCAATCGCATCTTTCCTTCATTTGGCACTTACCTCGTCGCCATCCTTATTATGATCAGCACTTTTGGCTGCAACAACGGATTGATTATGGCAGGGGCTAGGGTGTATTATACCATGGCCAAAGACGGTTTGTTTTTCAAGCAAGCCGGACAGCTCAATAAAAATGCAGTACCACAATGGGCACTGTGGGCACAATGTGCTCTGGCTTCGGTGCTTTGCCTCAGCGGCCGTTACGGCGATTTGCTGGATATGATTTCTTTTGTAGTGGTGCTGTTTTATGTGCTCACCATTGTTGGCATTTTCATTTTGCGTAAAAAGCAACCCGATACACCACGGCCTTACAAAGCGTTCGGCTACCCTTTGTTGCCCGCCATTTACATCATCATGGGACTGGCTTTTTGTGCCCTGCTGCTCATCTATAAGCCCGGCTACACCCGTCCAGGATTTGTGATTGTGGCCATCGGCATTCCTTTGTATTACTGGGCCCGAAAGAGTTTCAAACCTATTGACACTGCTGAAGAAGCATAAATTCAAGGCCTGTTGCAAATGCTGTAACAGGCCTTGTTGTTGGGTTCCCTACTTTTGCGCTACAAATCAGGTATATGTTCGATCAGGTATTTGAAGCGATAGAAAAATTGCATGTGGCAGTGGTGGGCGATGTAATGCTTGATACATACTGGTTTGGCCACACTGACCGCATTTCGCCGGAAGCACCGGTGCCGGTGGTGGCGGTAAAAGGCAAGGAATACCGGATTGGCGGTGCAGGCAACGTGGCACTGAATCTGATAAGTCTCGGTGCAAAAGTGTCGATGCATACGGTGACCGGTACCGATGAAGACGGGCTGCTGCTGGAAATCATGATGAAAGACCGCGGCATCAATACCGAAGGTGTTTGGAAAAGTGATGACCGTATTACCACCAACAAAATCCGCATCATCAGCCGCAGCCAGCATTTGCTGCGCCTCGATTACGAGGTCAGCGATGATTTGCCTGCTGATAAAGCCCAGCGTTTTATTGATAAAACTATTGAGCAGTTTGAGCAAGACAAACCGCAGGTTGTCATTTTTGAAGATTACAACAAAGGCGTATTGACGAAGGAAGTGATTGCTGCGTTGCTGCAATACTGCCAGCAAAACAACATCATCACTACCGTTGACCCCAAACGGAAAAACTTCTTTGCTTACAAAGGCGTCAGCATTTTCAAGCCCAATTTGAAAGAAGCCAAAGAAGCGTTGAACCTGCTGGATGTAACACCTACATTGGAAGGCATGCAGCAAGTTCATGCATTACTGAAAGCCGAATTACAGCACCAGGTGTCACTCATCACCCTCAGCGAACGTGGTGTATTTGTGCAGGATGGTAACGAGGCCAGCATTACGCCGGCACACATTCGAAACATTGCGGATGTTAGTGGCGCTGGCGATACGGTGATTGCGGTGGCATCTGCAGTATATGCCTGCACGGGCAATGCGCCGCTCATGGCAGCTGTGGCCAATCTGGCTGGCGGTTTGGTGTGTGAATCGGTTGGTACGGTGGCTATTGATAAGCAACAACTGCTCGACGAATGCAAACGCCTGTTGGCCAATGAGCAGGAGGGAAGCCAGTTGATTGACGGTTAAAAGCGGTCGCCACTGGTGCGTTTCATTTCAGCAAACAACTTGTTGAAATCAAGAAAGCAGGTGAAAAAGATTTTCACCAGCATAAATATCACGAGGAAACCACCACTTAGGCCAAAGTTCAGAAACATGGCGCCTGCAAGCACCGTGAATTGCTGTACAAAAATGCGCAGGTAGGGCTCAAACATCATCTGCAACATCGATTTGGTTTTCCATTCTACCTCTTGCAAAAATTGAATACCACCCTGCAGAAATATCAAGCCCAGATTGATGTAGAAAAACAAATGGCCATTGGTGCCCAGCAGCTGCCAGGCTGCTGTAAAATTACTGAACATGCTCATGCCTACCGACGTGCCTGAAACACCCATGAAAATCATAAACTGAACGTAGGCAAACAGTCCAAAATGTACCACAAAAAAGGCCGCAAAAAAAATGCCTGCAATTAAATCGCCTTTTTTAAAAGAACTGCCATCACCAGCCCGAAGAGCTGATGAAACCAGCAGCCTGATGGTATTGTACATGCCAATCATGAGGGTTTCGGCCATATACAACAGGAATGCCTGAATAGCCGAAATGGCACCGGCGATATAGAAAAGCAACGGCATCAGGTTGATGATAAGCCAGGCTATATCACTAATGGTCCATTGGCGCCGAAGCACTTGTTGTAAGGTTATTTTCTTATCAGGCATAGCAAAACAATCCCCGAAAGTTAAGCCTTTCACACACAGGCTTCACTTTTTGAACTTTTTGGGGTAATGCACAGGTCTGCATAAATCGGGCCGAATGTTGTGCTGCCAAATCATTTCGTTTGTAAAGAGAATATCCAACGTGGTTGTTCGTTTGTGTTGGGTGCAGCTTTGAAAGATTTTTACTTACCTTCGAATATCTCAAATCATACTTGCCTATTGGCTGACTTTTACGCATTTCAACACTTTGATTTTTTTGACTGAACCGCTTTGTTGGCGGTTTGAAATGGCCAGTATTGAATTAAATAACACATTTTCATGAGAGTATCCCTGCGACATTCCCTGTTGGGCATCGGTTTGTTTACCGGCCTGTTTGCACAGGCACAATTGCAAGTAAATAATGTTCCTACTACTGCTGTTCCGTTTTTACGCATCAGTCCCGATGCACGTGCCGGCGGTATGGGCGATTTGGGTGTAGCTACTGCCCCCGATGCCGGTTCTACTTTTTGGAACATTGCCAAAATGCCTTTTCAACAAAACCAGGCCGGCCTTTCTGTAACCTACACACCTTGGCTCAAAGACATTGGCGTTAGCGATGTATTTCTGGCGGCTTTGAATGGTTATTATAAACTGGATGAAGAATCGGCGGTGTCTGGTTCACTTCGCTATTTTAACCTTGGTAATATTCAGTTTACCGATTTCAGTGGAAACCCGCTGAGCACCGGTAAACCTACAGAGCTGGCCGTGGACCTCGGCTATAGCCGCAAACTTACCGAACGCTGGAGTGCTGGTGCAGCGCTGCGTTACATCAACAGTAACCTTGCACGTGGTTATGCTTCGAGCAGTGGTGTTGTATACCAGGCTGGTAGTACAGTAGCAGGCGATATCACCGCCTTCTACGATGGCACCGACGAAATTGGTAGCGGTGTTAGATTTGGTGTAGCACTTACCAACCTGGGTGGCAAAATTGGCTACACCAACAATGCTGCCGAAAAAGACTATATCCCCGCCAACCTTGGTATTGGTTTTACCTATACCAAAGCTTTCGACGAAATGAATAAAATCATGTTCGGCGTGGACATGAACAAGCTGTTGGTGCCTACTGTACCTGATATAAGCAATCTCGATAGTGCCGGAGCGGCAAATGCACTTATTGATTATAGAAACCAAAGTGTAGTCTCAAGTTGGTTTAAATCTTTTAGCGATGCGCCAGATGGTATGGGCGAAGAGTTCAAAGAAATCAACTGGAGTGTGGGGGCAGAATATAGCTACGCCGATCAGTTTTTCTTCCGTGGTGGTTATTTCTACGAAGACAAAAACAAGGGCAACCGCAAATATTTTAGTGTAGGCGTTGGTTTGAAGTTCAACTCTATGGGATTGAATTTTTCTTACCTCGTACCATCGGGCAGCGGCACCAACCGCAATCCGCTGAGCAATACACTCCGCTTTAGTCTTGCCTTCGATTTTGGCGGGGCTGGAGAATAGCATAAACTGAAAAGAATCAGCATTTTAGATAGGCGAAGGGTGTACTTTCGCCTATCATTTTTTAAACCAATCGATCATGTTAAGAATAGGACAAGGCGTTGATTTTCATCTTCTCGTAGAAGGAAGAGATTTGTGGCTGGGTGGTGTTAAAATTCCGTACGAAAAAGGCTCTCTGGGACATAGTGATGCAGATGTATTGCTGCATGCCATTTGTGATGCTATGCTGGGAGCACTTGCTTTGGGTGATATCGGTTTACACTTTCCCAACAACGCTCCTGAGTACAAAGGCATCGACAGCAAAGTGCTGCTGCAGGAAACCGTTGACAAGATTTGGGAGAAAGGCTATCATGTAGTGAACATTGACAGTACAATCTGTCTGGAAGCACCTAAAGTAAAGCCTTACATCAACCACATGCAGTTGGTGATTGCCTCCATTTTGAAAATTGGTTTGGATGATGTGAGCATTAAGGCTACCACCACCGAAACAATGGATGCCATAGGCAGGGGTGAAGGCTTGAGTGCCAGTGCCATTGTGTTGCTGCAAAGAAACATGGAGGGTTAATGGCCGGGTTAGCTGTTCGCATCGTCAATCAATCGGGCAATGAATTGCCGGCGTATGCCACACCGGGAGCTGCGGGGTTAGATATCCGGGCCTGGATACCTGAGCCAATACTTTTACAACCTCTCCATAGAGCATTGGTTTCCACAGGTTTGTATCTCGAAATTCCTGATGGATATGAAGCTCAGGTTAGGCCACGAAGCGGCTTGGCCATCAAGCAGGGCATTACCTGCCTCAATACCCCGGGCACCATCGACAGTGATTATAGGGGGAGAAGTAAAGGTGATTCTCATCAATCTGAGCCAAGAGCCACAGACCATACATTCCGGCGACCGCATAGCTCAGTTGGTATTTCAATCGGTAGCTCAGGTGCAGTGGCAACCGGTAGAAACCTTGACCGAAACTGACCGCGGCGCAGGTGGTTTTGGCCATACCGGTAAGCAATAGCGGGTGCTGGCAGTATGGCTTTCCACGCAGGCTGAATAACCTTTTAACACAAGGTGCTGCCACATTGCCGCATATTTGCGAACGAACCTCCCATTGAACCATATGTCATTTCGCAATATATTCATCGGCTGCGTAGCTTGTTTGTTTGCCATAGCATCTTGCAAGGCACCCAAGCAAATTCAAACAGCTATTCAAAAGGTAGACTCTGCAGCCGTTATACCCGTAACAAGCTCCTGAAGTAGATTCAGCGGCTATCAAAAAAGCCATTTACGACAGAGTGCACAGCAACAAAATCGATTTCAATTATTTCCTTGGCAAAATCAAGATTGATTTCAACGACAGCAAGGGCAAGAATACCAATGCCACAGCTTTCATCCGCATCAAAAAAGATAGCCTGATGTGGATTTCCATCACCGGTGCTTTGGGTATTGAAGGTTTCCGCATTTTGGTTCGGCCCGACTCTGTATGGGTTATGGACAAGCTGGAAAAAACCATTGCCGCCAGAAGTGTAGAATATCTGAAAGAAATAGTGAAACTGCCTGTGGATTTTACCGTGTTGCAGGATCTTATCATCGGCAATCCGGTTTTCTTTCCGCAAAACGTGAATTCATTTAAAACAACAGGCAATACATTGATGGCATTAAGTACTGGCGAATATTTCAAGCATCTCATCACTGTGGATACCAGCAACAACTCCATTTTGCACAGCAAGCTGGATGATGTAGACCAACTGCGTAACCGTACATGCGGTATTTCACTCAGTGGCTATGCACAAGTACAAAACCGTTTGTTTAGCAACATGCGGGAAATTACGGTGACGGAAAAATCGAAGCTGGACGTGCTGTTAGAATTCAAGCAAGTCACTTTTGATGAAGTACAAACATTCCCATTTACGATTCCTAAAAATTATACGCCTAAATAATACTGGCGACATCCTGTCGTTTCAAATGCATCATCCTTCACTTTTTTGCTTACACCTTTCAAATTGAAGCCTATGCTACGTATGATCACATTTTGTTTGTTGTTAGTTAGTTTTTCGGCGGTTGCACAGCAGCAATCGAAAGAAGAACTGCAACGCAAAACGCAGCAGTTGCTGAAAGAAATTGAAGATGTAAAACAAGACCTGGCTGAAGCGCAAAAAAACAAGAAGCAGTCGCTGGGTGTGTTGCGGGGTATTGAAAAAAAGATCAACATCCGCAATCAGGTAATACAAAACATCAAGGGTGAAGTGTATTACGTAGAAAAGGATATCATTAAAACTTACCGTGAAATTGACACCCTGAAGCAAGAGTTGGCCACGTTGAAAGACCAGTATGCGCAAAGTGTGGTGTATGCTTATAAAAACAGAAGTAATTACGATTTTCTCAACTTTCTTTTTTCTGCCGGCAGCTTTGCTGATGCTTTGAAACGTGTTTCCTATTTAAAAACATACCGCAGTTACCGGGCTCAAAAAGCGGGTGATATTGTACGAACACAAAAATTACTCGAAGAAAAAATAGCCAGCCTTACCGGCAAACGTCTCGAAAAAACCAAAGCCCTCGATTTGGAAGGCAAACAAAAAGCAGAACTGGAAATTGAGAAAAAAGAAAAGGACAAAGTGGTAGCACAGTATTCCAGTCAGGAAAAGCAACTGCGCAATATGCTGGCCAACCGTGAAAAAGAAAGAAAGCAACTGCAGAATGCCATTGCAGCTGTGATTAAGCGGGAAAAAGACGAAGCCTTAAGAAAAGAAAGGGAAGAAGCGGCCCGCAAAAAAGCAGAAGCAGCGAAGAACAATACCAATGCTGGTACTGGCAACACCAATGCAACTGCATCGAAGCCTGCCAATGGTACTAAACCCAATACGCCCACAGCAACCACGCCTATCAAAAAGCGGGATGCATCCGTATTGGAAAACACCCCCGAAGGACTGATTCGTTCCCAGCAATTTGAAGAAAACCGTGGCAAGCCTGCCTTGGCCGGTAGAAAAATGCGTGGTGACGCTCAAATATGGCACCAATATGATTCCCGGTTTTGGTTCTCGCCCCATTGAAGTGCCCAGCGATGGTATTACGATGGAAGTAAACGTAGGCTCACCAGTAAAAGCAGTGTTTGAAGGAGAAGTAAATTCTGTTTTCAACGTTGGCGATCGTCAGGTGGTGATGGTAAAACACGGTAAATATTTTACCACATACAGCAACCTGCAGGGTGTATCGGTGAGCAAAGGCCAAAAGGTAAGTCCGGGGCAAGTATTGGGCCGTGCCGGTCTGAATGATGAAGGCGTTGGCGAAGTAAGCTTCCAGATTGACACGGACAAGGGCACTCAAAACCCCGAATCCTGGTTGCGTCGTAGATAACTCATTCCCAATATCGTTTTACACATTTACCCTAAACAGGCGGATTTACTCAATCCGCCTGTTTGATTGTATACGTCAACCCTTAATTTTACCGCCCCAAACTAATACGTAGGTAAACTAAACAAAGTATGCCCCAGTATCCAAACAGGCAGTTCCTCGATTTTGAAACGCCCATCAAAGAATTGTATGAGCAAATCGAAGTCAATAAGAAGAACGCTGAAAAAAATAAGAGCGTTGATTATACCGCTGTGATTGCACAGCTGGAACAATCCATTGTAGATAAGCGAAGAGAAATAACCGAGAACCTCACCAGCTGGCAAAAAGTACAGTTGAGTCGTCATCCGGACAGGCCATACACCCTGAAGTATATTCAGAAAATGACCACCGACTTTGTGGAGCTGCATGGCGATCGCAATGTAAAAGACGACAAAGCCATCGTTGGTGGTTTTGCCAAGCTCGAAGGCGAAACGGTGATGATTATTGGTCAGCAAAAGGGATCAATACCAAAATGCGGCAGGAACGCAACTTTGGTATGGCCAACCCTGAAGGTTATCGCAAAGCGCTGCGCCTGATGAAGCTGGCTGAAAAATTCGACAAGCCCATCATTACGTTGGTCGACACACCTGGAGCTTTTCCAGGCATTGAAGCCGAAGAACGGGGCCAGGGTGAAGCCATTGCCCGCAATATTTATGAAATGCTGCGCCTGAAAGTGCCTGTTATTTGCGTGGTGATAGGCGAGGGTGCCAGTGGTGGCGCCATGGGCATTGGTGTAGGTGACAAAGTATTGATGTTGGAAAATACCTGGTACACTGTTATCAGTCCCGAAAGTTGCAGCTCCATTTTGTGGCGCAGCTGGGAGAAAAAGGAAACTGCTGCCGAACAATTGAAACTCACCAGCGACCACATGCTCGAATTTGGCTTGGTAGATGGCGTAGTAAAAGAACCAGTGGGAGGTGCTCACTGGGATTATGATTTGGCTGCCCAATATTTGAAAGACACTTTGCTTCCGATGATTCGTGAGCTTAAACAGGTGCCCGCAGAAGAGCGGGTCAGCCAGCGAATCAAAAAATTCGGCAACATGGGCTTCTACGAAGTGCACCCTGTTGCTTAGTCAAGCACAAGCAAAAATCACAAGTAAAATGCAACAATTAAAAGGTGTGGGTGTAGCCCTAGTTACACCTTTCCAGCAAGATATGGCTGTAGATTATGCAGCCCTCGAAAGACTCATTGAATATACACTCCGTGGCAAAGCCGATTATCTGGTAACACTTGGTACTACAGGAGAAGTAGCCACACTTTCTGAAGAAGAGCAACTCGCTGTACTCGATTTTACTTTGAAAACCGTGGCGGGCCGTGTGCCGGTAGTGGTTGGTATTGGTGGCAACAATACTCAAGAAGTGTTACGTAAATTGGCCACCTGGCCATTGGACGCTGTAACGGCAGTACTGAGTGTGAGCCCTTATTACAGCAAGCCTTCTCAGGAAGGTATTTACCAGCATTATGCAGCTATTGCCAACGCATCGCCTAAGCCGGTGATTTTGTACAATGTACCGGGCCGAACTTCATCCAACATAAGTGCAGAAACCACCATCCGGTTGGCCAACGATTTTCCGGGCAAAGTAATTGGTACCAAAGAAGCCAGTGGCAATATGGTGCAAGCCATGCACCTCATCAAAAATCGTCCGGAAGGGTTCCTGCTCATTAGTGGCGACGACCATGTAACCATGCCGCTCATTGCCTGTGGTTTTGATGGTGTGATTAGTGTGATAGCCAACAGTCATCCTGCGCAGTTCAGCCAATTGGTGCACATGTGCCTCAATGGTCAGTTTGCAGAAGCACGTCCTTTGCAAAACAGCCTCCTCGAAAAAATGGATATGTGTTTTGTAGAAAACAATCCTGCAGGTGTAAAAGCATTTTTGAGTGAAATGGGTATCATCAGCAACAACCTACGTTTGCCGTTGGTGCCACTGAGTGCAGTACACATGGCAAAACTGAAAAGCTTATTGTAAGTGAATAAAACAATACTGACCTTACTGGTCTGGATGGGGTTTGTGCAAACCAACGGGTGGGCACAAACCCTTTTGCTTTCGCTGAAAGATTTGCCGCAGGGCATTTCAGCAGAACAAATATTTGTTGCCGGCAATTTCAATGGTTGGAATCCGAAAGACAGTAACTATCGTTTTAATAATCAGGGAAAGCTGCGCATACAAGCTACTGCTGCTGCATTGCTAGAGTTTAAATGCACTCTCGGTAGCTGGGAAAAAGTTGAATGCAACAGCAATGGTAGTAGCATCAGCAATCGGGTAATAAAACTACTGAAAGACACAAGCGTTACAATTCGCATTGAAAGCTTTCAGCATTTGCATGCAGGCAAACCAGTTGTTTCAACAGCTTCTGCCAATGTGCATGTGTTGCCTGCTGCTGTACAACGAAAGGGAGAAAACAAAACCATTCGTTTGTATTTGCCACCCGATTATACGCAGGGCAACAACAAGTATCCGGTGCTGTACATGATGGACGGGCAAAACCTGTTTGATGTAACCACGGGCAGCTTTGGCGAATGGCAGGTGGATGAAGTACTCGATTCCATTTTTCTAGCCACAGGTAAGTCAATGATTGTAGTTGGTATTGATCATGCAGGCCCGCTACGGCTGAATGAATACAATCCATATGACCATCCCCGTTTTGGCAAGGCAGACGGACGTGCATTTGTGCAATGGATTACGGATACATTGAAGCCTTGGATTGATGCACATTATCGCACCAGTACAAAAGCATCCAACACTTGGATAGCAGGCAGCAGCATGGGCGGGCTCATCAGCACCCAAGCTTTGCTGCAAGCACCGCAACAATTTGCTGGTGCAGGTATATTTTCTCCTGCATATTGGACGGCACCTGAAATGTTCAATGCAGCTAATGCGCAACCATCAGCCTTTCGGAAAAAGCGGTTGTTCCTCTATGCCGGCGGCATGGAAGGAGAATCCATGGTACCCGACATGCAACGCATGGCTACATTGGCTAAAAAAGGAAAACCAAGATCATTCGTCGAAATTATTTCGCCAGAGGCGCAGCACAACGAAGCCGCCTGGCGCAAACAATTGCCTGCATTTTTTAGCTACCTGCTTCTGTTGGGCGGCGCAGCAAATAAGTAACGCCTTCTATGGCCAAATCTGTTTTTGGAAATACCGCCCTTGCTTCTTTTTCAAATTCCTGCAAGTCTTCGTACTTACTACTGAAATGACCGATGAGTAATCGTTGTGGCTGGCAGTGCTGAGCCATCATAGCGGCTTGCTTGCTGGTGCTGTGAAAACGGACTGCGGCTCTTTCTTCCAAATCTTGCAGAAAGGTGGCTTCGTGGTACATCAATGTAACCTGTTGCAGATGAACGCATATTTCTGGCAGGTACACCGTATCGGCGCAATAAGCATAGCTCAATGGTGCTGGCGCTGCAGTAGTTACTGTTTCGTTCAGTATTACTTCGCCATTTTTGTTGATGTAATCTTCACCCAGCTTCAGGCGGTTGTAGAAGTATTGCGGTATGCCTGCGGCCACAGCTTTTTCCTTAAGTAAAGTCCGGGGTGCTTTTTGCTCCGTAAAGCGGAACCCAAAACAAGGAATGCGGTGCTTTACCGGAAAACAGTCCACCCGCACATGCTTGTTGCTAAGTAATGTGCCGGCAGTTTCGATAGTATGTATCTGCAAATCAAATGGGAGCGTAGTATCGGCAACCTGTAACTGGAGTCGGATGATTTGCTCCAAACCGGCAGGAGCATAAATGTGCAGTGGCTGCTCTCTGCCCAACAATCCAAACGAAGTAATAATGCCAATGAGCCCGAAATAATGATCGCCATGCAAATGGCTGATAAATATGTGGTTGATTTTGCCCCGACGGATTTTGTACTGGGTAAGCTGCATTTGTGTACCCTCTCCACAATCTATCAAAAACACTTCATCGTTCCAGTACAGGGCCTGTGCCGTTGGATGACGATCATATGCCGGTATAGCCGAATTGTTGCCGAGAATGGTGAGTCCGTACATAAGCGGTGCAGTGTAGTGGGTAAATGCAAATGACAATCAATCGGCTGCGTATGCTGCAAAAAACGGATATGAATTATTCCGTATCAAAATCACCCATCAGTTCCCGCTCTATTTCTTCCATTTGCACTATGTCCCAGGCTTCGCTCAGGGTAGGTGTTACATTCATCATTTCCAAAAGTTCGGCCTTATCAAAGGCTTCTTCTACAGCGGGTTGCATGCAACAAATCACAAAAGAATAGTTGAGCTCATAGTAAGCTTGTTGAGCCTGCGCCAGTGCCTGCTGCATATCGGCGTGTACTTCCTGCACCTGCTCCAATGACAACACTACATTAAATGGCGGTTGTTTTTGTACAACAGACAGCATTTCGGCAAAGTCGGCTGTCATATTAGCAGTTAATACGCCATCGAGGAGGCTGATTTCGTGAAATTTTTCCTTGGTATCTAATTTGACGTTCATAAACAACGGTGTATAAGTTGTTGCCGCTTTTCAGGATTACCGATTCCTTCACAACCTAAATTGTTCCTGAATCGTAATGCATTCAACCGGCATCGTGAATGTTGAAACGGGCAGGTTGTGGAGGTTGAGGTTGTTCCTTAATTCACAACATGTGTATTTCAGCAAAGGATTGAGCCCCGAAAATAATCTTTAATATTGTAAGCAACAGGAGAGCACACATATGGACGGTAATTTTTCACCACAGGTAAAGGAAATAATTTCCTACAGCAGAGAAGAGGCATTGAGGTTGGGCAATGATTTTATTGGCACCGAGCATCTGTTGCTTGGCCTGATAAGAGACGGCGAAAACACAGCTATCAAAGTGCTGAAACAATTGAACGTAGACCTGTACGAATTGCGCAAGGAAGTAGAACTGGCCGTGCGGGATAAAACAGGAAAAAATATTGCCAACATCAATAGCCTGCCACTCACCAAGCAGGCCGAAAAAGTGATTCGTGTAACGGTGCTCGAAGCCAAATCGCTGAAGAGTGCAACCGTAGAAAGCGAACACCTTATGCTGAGCATTTTGAAAAACAAAGAAAACATTGCTACGCAAATACTCATGCAGTATGAAGTAGATTATGATGTTTTCAAAAATGAATTGGGCGTATTGCTCAACAGCGATTTCAACACCCGTGCCGAATACTCCGACGACGACAACGACGATTTTGAAGAGGAGAAAAAAGGCGGCGGTTATGGTGCTGGTGCGTCCAAACAACGGCAGCAGCAGGGTGGTGCTCAAAAAAGCAAAACTCCGGTGCTCGACAACTTTGGCCGCGACATTACCCGATTGGCAGAGCAGGGAACTCTCGATCCAATTGTAGGTCGTGAAGCAGAGATCGAAAGGGTGTCGCAAATTCTTTCTCGACGCAAAAAGAACAACCCCATTTTGATTGGTGAACCCGGTGTGGGTAAAACTGCCATTGTGGAAGGTTTGGCACTGCGCATTGTGCAGCGCAAAGTAAGCCGGGTGTTGTTCGATAAGAGAGTGATTAGTTTGGACCTTGCTGCATTGGTAGCGGGCACAAAATATCGTGGTCAGTTTGAAGAACGCATGAAAGCCATCATGAACGAACTCGAAAAGAACAGAGACGTGATTCTGTTCATCGATGAAATTCATACCATCGTAGGTGCTGGTGGTGCCAGCGGTTCACTGGATGCCTCCAACATTTTTAAACCTGCATTGGCCCGTGGCGAACTCCAGTGCATTGGCGCCTCTACTTTGGATGAATACCGCATGCACATTGAAAAAGATGGTGCCCTCGATCGTCGTTTTCAAAAAGTGATTGTGGAGCAACCCAGCGTGGAAGAAACCATTCAGATTCTGCAAAACATCAAGAGTAAGTACGAAGACTACCATAACGTAAGCTACAATGATGAAGCCATTGAAGCCTGTGTAAAACTCAGCGATCGGTACATGACAGACAGGTTGCTGCCCGATAAAGCCATTGATGTATTGGATGAAGTAGGAGCCCGTGTGCACCTCAAAAACATCAATGTTCCCCAGAACATTCTTGATCTGGAAAAACGCATTGAAGAAATAAAGCTGGAGAAAAACAAGGTGGTAAAAAGCCAGCGTTTTGAAGAAGCTGCTTCATTGCGGGATACCGAAAAACGCCTGGGCGAAGAATTGGAAAAAGCAAAGAACGAATGGGAAGAAGACAGCAAGCATGCCCGCTATCCGATAGATGAAGAAAACATTGCGGAAGTGGTGAGCATGATGACCGGCATTCCTGTAAAACGCATGGTGCAGGCCGAAACGGAGAAGCTTCGTCGGATGAGTGATGACATGAAGAACATGGTCATCGGACAAGATGAAGCCATCCTGAAAGTGGTGAAAGCCATTCAGCGCAACCGGGTAGGTTTAAAAGATCCGAAGAAGCCAATTGGTACTTTCATTTTCCTTGGCCCAACGGGTGTAGGTAAAACAGAATTGGCCCGTGCCCTGGCTCGTTATATGTTCGATAGCGAAGATTCACTCATTCGCATCGACATGAGTGAATACATGGAGAAGTTTACCGTAAGCCGTTTGATTGGTGCGCCTCCGGGATACGTGGGCTACGAAGAAGGCGGACAACTCACTGAGAAAGTGCGTCGTAAACCTTACAGCGTTATCCTGCTCGATGAAATTGAAAAAGCGCATCCTGATATCTACAACATTTTGCTGCAGGTATTGGATGATGGTCAGCTTACCGATGGCCTCGGTCGCAAGGTAGATTTCAAAAACACCCTTATCATCATGACATCTAACATTGGTGTACGCCAGTTGAAAGATTTTGGTGAAGGCGTGGGTTTTGCTACCGCTACCCGTATGCAGAGTGCTGAAGAAAACAGCAAGGCTGTTATTGAAAAAGCATTGAAGCGCACCTTCAGCCCTGAATTTTTGAACCGTATTGACGATGTGATCATCTTCAATAGTTTGTCGAAAGAAAACATCTTCTCTATCATCGATATTTTGATGAAGAATGTGATGAAGCGGTTGAACAACCTGGGCTTTAGATTGGAACTCACCAAAGAAGCCAAAGACTTCATTGCCGATAAAGGATACGATTCACAGTTTGGTGCTCGTCCGCTGCACAGGGCCATCCAAAAGTATTTGGAAGACCCGCTGGCAGAAGAAATTCTGAACATGAATATTAAGCAAGGCGATGTGCTCGAAGCCAGTTTTGATAAGGACAATCAGAAGATTGTGTTTAGTATGAAGAGCCGCGAATCGGAACCAACCGTAGAAGAAGGCAAAGCCTAATGCATACATGATTTATCTTTAAAGCCAGTTGGAAACAGCTGGCTTTTTTATGTGATGAATCGTCCGAATATTTCAATACCATTTACCAAAACAGATAGCCGCTTAGAGTTGGTTATTTGGTTATTGTCTGCAGCGATATTGGTAAGTGTGATATACCACTATGCGGTGTTGCCCGAAAGAGTGCCCATCCATTTTAGTTTTAATGGACAGCCAGATGGTTGGTCTGGGAAAGAATCGGTATGGCTGTTGGCTGGTATTTATTTTTTCGTAGCCACCACATTGTTTTTTATGAATAAACACCCGCAGCAATTCAACTATTCCGTACCCATCACCGAAGAAAATGCAGCACAAATGTATCAGGTTGGGGCATGGATGGTGCGGCTAATAAGGGTATGGGGAGCTATTATTTTCCTGGGCATTCAATGGATGGTGTATGATAGTGCCATGAATGGCGGTGCCAGTAAAATCAATTACATATTAATGGTTTGTGTAGTTGGGTTGCTTTGTACGGTTGGGTGGGGCATATATCGTTTTCATATAAAGGCCCCAAAATAATTTGCCAGCTTAGCTGCACAGACAGACATTTGCAGCATGCGCAAAATCATTGTCACCATCGACGGGTACTCTTCCTGTGGCAAAAGCACACTGGCCAAAAAACTGGCCAGCAAACTGCATTACAAATACATTGACAGCGGTGCGATGTACCGGGCCATCACGTTGTATTTTTTGCGCAATCGTATTGATTGGAACGATCAGTCTGCAGTGGATAATGCCATTAGCAATATTGAATTGCATTTTGAAGTAAACGCCGATACCAAGCAGAGTGAAATATTTCTGAATGGCGAAAACGTAGAATACGTGATTCGTGATTTGGTGGTGGCTGAAAAAGTAAGTGAAGTAGCTGCTGTAAAAGAGGTTCGCACATTTGCCGTAGCAGCGCAGCAAAAGTTGGGTGATGCCAAAGGCATTGTGATGGATGGCCGTGATATTGGCACCACCGTTTTCCCAAATGCAGAATTAAAAATATTCTTACAGGCCGATCCTGCCATCCGTGTTACACGTCGCTTCAAGGAACTGCACGAAAAAAATCCGGCAGTTACCATTGAAGAAGTAAAACATAACCTCGAGATGCGTGACTATATCGACAGCAACCGGGAGATAAGTCCGCTGCGCAAAGCCGACGATGCCATCATTTTAGACAATACTGATCTTTCGCCAGAAGAAACCCTGAACAAAGCTTACGAATTGGTACTGACCATGAAGAGCAGACCACACAAAGCTTAGTCTTGCAAAAATGTTTCAGCCACTTGCTCCAGTGGCGTTGCATCAGGAAAATAACCGAGTAGTTTTTCTATCACCGCTTGCACCAATGTGTCGGGACAGCTGGCACCGCTTGTCAGCAAAATGGTTAATGGCTTTTTGGCGGGCATCCAGCCATTGGTTTGTAACTCTTGTTTATTGCGCCAATCAAAATGAACAATGCTGTTGGTATCAACAATACTGGCCGTTTCCTTGATGTAAAAAGTTGGCAGTTTCTCTTCGCACAGTTCTACCAGATGGCTGGTGTTGCTGCTATTGTAACCGCCCACCACAATAGCCAAATCAGCAGCAGTATTCAGCATTTCCCGAACGGCAGTTTGGTTGTCGTTGGTTGCATAGCACAAGGTGTCACGGGTATCTGCAAAACGCTTTTTGCCATCGGCATCGGTTTCACCAAAATGATTTTCGACCAGGGCTTTCAGGTAATCGGCAATGGCTTGTGTATCGGTAGCCAGCTGCGTGGTTTGGTTAATTACCCCAAAATGTTGCAAGTCTTTGCTAATGTCAAACCCTTCGCTGTACCGGCCTTTGAATGTTTCGTAAAACTCCGCAGCAGGTAGCTCACCAGTGATGTATTTGCCAAGGGTGATGGTTTCTGCCATATCGTTTACCACAACGGCAGGGGAGTGATGTGCCGCCCGGCTGAATGTAGCCCTGGTCTCTTCGTGCTTGGGCTTGCCATGTATCACCAGGCTATAGCCTTTTTCGCCCAGCTGTTCACCACGGTTCCACACTTTTTCTACAAAAGGGCAGGTGGTGTTGTATTTGTATGGCGAAATGCCGAGGCTGTTCAGTTTTTCTTCAATGGCAATGGTGGTGCCAAAGGCAGGAATAATCACCACATCTTCCGGCGTCAGGTCTTCAAATGGCACAATGGTTTTACCATATGAATCTTGCAAAAAGGCAACGCCATTTTTTTGCAGATCGGCATTTACCTGTGGGTTGTGAATCATTTCACTCAACAGAAAAATGCGTTTGCCCGGGTTTTCTTCCACGCAGCGGTACGCAATTTCAATGGCATTTTCTACCCCGTAGCAAAAGCCGAAATGACGGGCCAGGTATATTTTCAACGAACCAAAATCGAGCAGGGTGGGTGCAAAATCTTTCTTGAGTTTGTCTGCCGCTTTGCGGTTGGCCTTGATGGCTGAAATAAGCTGACTTCTATAAAAAGAGGGAACGTTGAATTGTTTCATATCGATGTAGGCCATTGGCCGCTGCAAAAATAACCCTCGCCGGCCAAGTACTGTTTCTTTGTTAGCAACAAGCCTGCTGCAGAAAGGTTGGTATGATATGAAAAAGCGTTAATCTGGCAGACTTACCACGTGCAGGCCTGTGTCGTAGCGTTTTTCGAGGGCATCCATAATAGCTTGCAGGTGTGCAGGATTGTTGAGAAAATCGGCCTTGCTTACATCCACCAGCAGCGTAGGTACATTGTGGTTGCGGATGTAAGTGCTGTAGGTTTCCTGAATGCTGTACAGGTATTCATCAGGGATGCTTTGCTCGTAGGTACGGTTGCGTTTGCGAATGTTTTGCTGCAGGCGGCTCACCGGTGCATGCAGGTAAATCAAAATTTCTGGCTGCACTATCTGCTGGTGAATGATATCAAACAATCGCTGGTACAAACGGTACTCTTCTTCGGGCAGGTTTACACGGGCAAACAACAGACATTTTGTAAACAGATAATCACTTACCGTAACCGTATTAAACAGGTCGCGGCTCACCAGCATATCCTTGAGTTGTTTGTAGCGTTCAGCCATAAAAAACAACTCCAGCGGAAAAGCAAACTGCTTGGGATTTTCGTAAAACTTCGGTAGAAAGGGGTTGTCGGCAAACTCTTCCAAAATCAACCGTGCATCCAGCTTTTTGCTGAGCAAATGTGCCAGCGTGGTTTTGCCTGCCCCAATATTGCCTTCAATCGTGATAAAGTGATAATCCATGTACTATGAACCCTTGGCGCAAAACAATGGAGGTTCATTCATTTTCCGGAGAAAATTTCTTCACATCCAGCGCATCGGGGCATTCCAACAGCAACTGATGGATGGATTTGTTGAGAACCGGATGTATGAAATGTGGCGCAATTTCCGCCAACGGTACCAACGTAAATCTTCGCACATGCAAAAACGGGTGTGGCACGGTCAAATCAGCTGTTTCAAGTATCAGGTCTTCATAGAGCAGTACATCTATGTCAATGATTCTTGGTCCGTATTTGATGCTGCGTTCACGGCCCATTTGTTGCTCAATGTCCAGCACTTTGTAAAGCAGTGCCGTGGCGTCGAGTGTGGTTTCAACACACAATACCTGATTGAGAAAAGCTGGTTGAGGAATATTGCCCCAGGCACTGGTTTCGTACAGCGATGATGCCTGAATCACTTTGCCTGCCTGCTCATGAATGAGTGTTTTTGCCCGGGCCAGTTGTGCCTCCCGGCTACCCATGTTTCCGCCGGTAAGTAAATAAGCTGTGTTTATAGAACGTTTGTCGGTCACGGGAGCAAATATCCTTATTTTCGGCAGCACATCCGTTTTATGCGGATTTTCAATGATATATGCGCAGTTTCCTTAAAATATTCCTGGCTACTTTTTTAGCCATTTGCCTGTTTACGTTCATCCTGTTTTTATTAGGCATCGGCATTTTTAGTGCCGCCACCAGCGAAGACACCCCTGTGGTAAAAGACAATACCGTGCTGGTGATAGACATCAGCAAACCCATGATGGAACAAAGGATTGAGCAGGGCTTGCCTATACCCGGGGCACAGTCGGAAGATATTTTGGGCCTGCATGATGTAATTGCTGCTATTGATGCCGCCGCTACCAATGCCAAAGTAAAAGGCATATACCTGGTGGGTGGCTACAATGCCAACGGCTATGCCGGCAGCGCAGAACTTCGACAAGCATTGCTCCGGTTTAAGCAAAGCAAAAAATGGTTGATTGCCTATGCCAATTACTACGAACAACGGGCGTATGAACTGGCCTCGGTTGCCGATTTGGTATACATGAATCCTGCTGGTAGTTTGGATTGGCAGGGCTTCGGTATTCAACTGGCCTTTTATAAAGATGCCTTGGAAAAACTGGGGGTGAAGCCGGAAATATTTTACGCAGGACAATTTAAAAGCGCAACCGAACCTTATCGCCTCAATAAAATGAGTGATGCCAACCGGCTGCAGCTGAGTACACTGCTCAATGAGTTGTACAGTCAGTTTTTGCAACACATTGCTGTGAGTCGCCCCAAGGCAGATACAGCTCAACTGCGTTTATTAGCCAATAACCTGGGCATGCAAACTGCCCAAGATGCAGTGGCTGCCAGCCTTATCGACAAGCTGCTATACGATGATGAAGTAAAAGAAATCATTGCTAAAAAAACCGGCGCCGCCAATATTGAAAAAATCAATTTCCTGGCGGTGAAGGAAATGATTGAAATAGCCAAAAAAGTAGAGGAAGCGCCAGCAGATAAAATAGCGGTGATTTATGCGCAAGGTGAAATTGTGAATGGAAAAAGCGGTGATGATTTTATAGGTGGAGAAACCATCCGGCAGTTGCTGCGCAAAGCCAGGTTCGATAAAAATGTAAAAGCGGTTGTGTTTCGGGTAAACAGCCCCGGCGGTAGCCCGCTGGCTTCGGAAGTAATTTGGCGTGAAATACAGTTGCTGAAAAAAGACAAACCTGTTGTTGTAAGCATGGGCGATTATGCGGCCAGTGGCGGTTATTACATCAGCTGCGGAGCCGATAGCATTTTTGCACAGCCCGGTACGCTTACCGGTAGCATTGGCGTGTACAGTATGCTGTTTGATGCCACCCAGTTAACTTCTCAAAAACTCGGTATCAGCTTCGATGAAGTGTCAACGTCAGCTTCGGCCAGTTTGGGTTCGCCATTCCGGCAAATGACAGCTGCCGAACGCCGTTTTTTTCAAAACAGTGTAGATTCTATTTACCAAAACTTCCTGAGCAAAGTGGCTGCAGGCCGCCGCATGAAGGTGGCCGAAGTAGACAGCATTGCCCAAGGTCGTGTTTGGAGTGGTACAGATGGCATCAAACATGGTTTGGTAGACAAAATTGGTACCCTGCAAGATGCCATTGCCTGTGCTGCCCGTATGGCAAAAGTGAAATCGTACAGTATAAAAGAATGGCCCGAAGTAAAATCGCTGTGGGAAAAACTCATGAGCGACAAAGACGATCAGCAAACCCAAATGGCCATGTTGCTGCAGCAACAACTGGGGCCTGAGTTTGTAACCGCATGGAAACACATGCAGTTGCTGAAACAGCAGGCTGGAACCACTCAAATGCGATTGCCATTTTTCATTATGCCTTCAACGCAGCCTCAGTAAAATATTGACTGTTGGTGCTCCACAATCTGATACTTTTGCCGGCATGAGTACAACCCCTTCCGTAAAGCCTTATAGTCAGGTAACGGCCATGCTGGCCATTACAAAAGGGGCTTTAAAAGCGATTTTCAGAAGTCCTTCTGCTGTACTGTTTAGCATTGCTTTTCCCCTCATTTTTATTTTGGTGTTTGGCTTCATTGGCGGTGGCGGTGGCATCACTACCTATCGCATTGTACTCGAGCAAAATGCCGATACCAACAACCATGTGATTGCTGCACTCAAAACCATTCCCAATGTAAAGTTTGTGCAGCCGGCATCGGATGCTGAATTGCAATCAGAACTCAAAAAAGGACGCATTACGGGTGTGCTGGGGGTTTATAAAAATGAAGCTGCCAAAGACGGTGCACATCCTTACCGCATCAGCTTTCGCTCTACGAGTGCCAGTGGCGATAAGTTGTCTACGTTTCTACCTTTTTTAGAAAATGTGGTGAGCAAAATTGATGCCCGCATTTATCCCAATAAATTGAGCTACGCATCCTTTGATGCCCCACAAATTGAAGAGGTACGCAAGTACAGGACGATTGATTTTATACTTCCCGGTCAGCTGGGTTTTTCATTGCTCAGTGCCGGTGTGTTTGGCGTGGCCTTTTTGTTTTTCAACCTGCGTCAAACCCTTGTGCTCAAAAGGTTTTACGCTACGCCTGTAAACCGCACCATGATTGTTTTGGGTGAAGGTATTGCCCGGGTAATTTTTCAGTTGGTGACGGCTGTTGTGATTATCGGTATCGGCACATTTGCTTTCAAGTTTACACTCGTCAATGGCTGGATTACTTTCCTTGAAATACTGGTGTTGAGTTTTATTGCACTGCTGGTATTTATGGGTTTTGGTTTCATTGTAAGCAGTGTAGCCAAAAACGAATCTTCTATTCCGCCATTTGCCAACCTCATTACACTGCCGCAGTTCTTACTGGCGGGTACTTTTTTCAGCATCGATGTTTTCCCAAGTTGGTTGCAACCCATTTGCCGCATTTTACCTTTGACCTACTTCAACGATGCCATGCGCAAAATTGCTTTTGAAGGAGCTCACTTGTGGGACACCGGTTTTGAAATTGGCATCATTGTTTTGTGGGGAATTGTGGTGTACGCCGTAGCTGTGAAAGTGTTTAAGTGGGAGTAAAAAAACAGACAATGAAATTGATTAAACTGGGATTGCTGAGTGTGTTGGTTTTTGGAATGCTTTTTTGGGGCATTACCTTGTTGTTTCCTGCCAATACTGTTATCAGCAGGGTAAGAAATATTGGTGCTGCTGAAACCGCATTGGCCAAGAGTTTGGAAACCAATTTGATTTCAGCAAAAACTTTGCTGGTGGGCAATGAACCCATGCTGGTGAAAACAGCTGACATTCCTTTTTATGAAAACAATTTGTTCAACAGCTTGTCGGCGCAGGCCACGCCCCATGCGGATACATTGTTTTTTCAAATAGAAAAAGATGCAGCAGTAGTAGCTAAAGGGGGCATTGCTTTTTACCAATTGCAAAGCGACAGCACCACTACGCAAATGTTCTACGTGTTTCAAACCCCTTGGTACAAACCGCTCTTGAAAATGAAAATGATGATGGCGGATAAGGCTTACGGGCCTGGCCTCGACAGTGCTTTGAAGCGATTGGAAACTGCCTGGATGCAAACGAAAGCCGACAGCACACATCAACCATAAACTGCTAAAATTTTTACTGGCAATGCCGTTTGACTGCATCGCCTCCTAAACATTGCGATATTCGCAGCAATAGCAACAACATGAAAACGAATGAAAGGGTAGTAGCCGAAAAATTGCTACAAATAGAAGCCATCCGGTTGAATGCAAACGAACCATTTACCTGGGCCAGCGGCTGGAAAAGTCCCATCTATTGCGACAACAGAAAAACACTGGGTTTTCCTTTTGTTCGTGACTATATCAAAAGCGAATTGTGCAATGTGATTTTTTCGGAGTTTCCAGATATTGATATGTTGGCTGGTGTGGCTACAGCGGGTATTGCTTGGGGTGCTATGGCTGCCGACCAACTGAAACTACCTTATATTTATGTTCGTCCAAAACCAAAGGAACATGGCTTGGGCAACCAAATTGAAGGTTACTACGAAAAAGGCCAGAAAGTATTGGTGATTGAAGACCTGGTAAGTACGGGCAAAAGCAGCTTGCAGGTCGTTGATGTCATTCGCAACGCAGGTATGGAAGTGGCAGGTATGGTGGCCATTTTTACCTATGGATTTCCGCAGGCCGCCGAAGCGTTTGACAAGGCCGGCGTACCTTTTAAAGCACTCACCAACTATCCAACGCTGATTGATTTAGCCATTGAAAGGCAAATCATTTCTGCTGACCAGCAAGAAGTGTTGCTGCAATGGAGTCAGGACCCTGCCAACTGGAAAAAGTAACGCCTATCAAACCCATATTGTTATGAAAGTTTTGTATTCATTCCTCGTGTTGTTGTTGATGACAACAGCCGCACAGGCACAACAACCCAAGCAGCAAAGAGCAGAAATAAAAGTGCCGCAAGCTACCTGTGAGCCATGCAAACAAATCATTGAGCAAATGGCGCCAAAATATGTTGACGGCCTTATCAAAATCAATGTGATTTTCAAAAGAGGCGTGGTACAGGTAACCTGGTATCCTGACCGTACCAACCTCGAAGAAATAAAAACGGCTATTGCCAATGCTGGCTTTGATGCTGATGATGTAACAGCTAATCCGGATACGTATAAAAAGCTACCGGCCTGTTGCAAAAAGCCGGAAGCAACGCCATCACCGAAATAATTTTTCCAGCATTTGTCTGGTAAAAGCGCCCTGTTGTGAAAAAGGAATTTTCCAACGGGGCTTTTTCTTTCCTGCCATGGCAAAACCTTCAATTTGATAAGGAATGCTGCCGCCCAACAACAGCTGCATGGATTGGCCCAGCAGCAATTGATTGTTTAGCTGTATGCGAACGGGTAAAGTGCTGTTGGTTAATCCCGTCATCGCAATCAACGTATCCATGTTGGCTTTGCCTGCAGGCTGATTATTGATGCTCAACACAGCTTCCACACGATTGAGTTGTACCTCAAATGCATTGGGGTTGTAAAAGGAAATGTCAACAATGCCATCCGTTGTTTGCATATCTATTGATTGCACCTGAATGGCTCCGATGCTATTGTACTGCAAAGCCTGCGGTGCCTTACAAGCAGTAAGTAGCAACAACAGGGTAGCTATATTGACCAATTTTTGCATGCCCAAAAATACAGATGCCGTAGCTTGCCCGATCACCGCTCAACCTGTCTTAAAAAATCGTCTATTCATTCCTGCGTATGATGAGGAAAATTGAAATACAATTGTTTGGCCCGATAGCTGCTTTTGCCCGTATACACGAAGTAGAAACGCTGGTATTGGAAAAGCAGGAGCATTGGCAAAAAATGGGCTATCGCAACCGCTTTCAGGTGTTGGGTGCCAACGATGTGCTGGCGATAACGGTACCGCTGCAGGGTGGGAGAGATCAGAAAGCCATGACGGCCGATTTGAAAGTTGATTATAATGGCCGCTGGATGAAAGAACACTGGCGAACACTGGAATCCTTGTACAACAGATCGCCTTTTTTTACCACTATGCACCCGGGCTGCAGCAAATTTGGGAAAGCAAACATGCTTTGCTGTGGGAGATGGCAGAGCATTCGTTGCGGTGGGTATTGCAACAGCTGCGCTGGCAAGGAAAGATTGAGTACAGTACATCCTTTACGCCCATTATAAGTGAGGATGAGACAGATTTTCGCCATCGTTTTTTACCCAAAAACAGGACACAGTATTTGTTGCCTGCATACCAACAAACCTTCGGCGAACGTTTTGAAACCAACCTGAGCATATTAGACCTTTTGTTTAACCTGGGGCCTTCCGCCAAAAACTACCTGCAACAGTTGCCCGGTACTTAAACCAAAGGCCCGATTGATGGTCATAATATGTTGAACCACTAACTACTTAAACTAGTAAATTGCGTTTTCCTATTCGCCCTCTATTTGATATGAAGCATTTGTTTGCCAGGCTGTTGCTGCTTTGTTGTTGTTGGGTTGGGCTTACCGATGCATTCGGGCAAGACTTTTCCAACAAAGGCAAAGATTTTTGGATCACATTTCCAGCTCACGTAGATGGCACAGGTGCTGTCATGGGTATTTACATTACCAGCGATAAAGCAGCTACTGGTCAGGTAGTGGCGGGCCCTAATACCATTCCGTTTAGTATTTCGGCCAATGGTCTTCGCCGGGTGTTTTTAGGCACCAATGGCGATGCTCCTAATAATGCCGTGTATTTACCTCAAACCGAAGGCATTCTTACTTCAGCCGGCATACATGTAACCAGCGATGTGCCAGTGGTAGTATATGCACATATCATTCGTTCGGCCCGTTCTGGTGCATCTCTCATTTTGCCCACGGCAGTATGGGGTAAGGAATACATTGTGCCCAGCTATAGCAGTAGTGGCGCCAGTGGTGCCAACAGTGGCTATGGAACCATAACGGTTGTGGCAAAAGAGGCCAACACTGTTGTGGGTATTACACCCACGGTTACCACCAGGGCCAATCAACCCGCAGGCACAGAATACACCATTACACTCAGTCAGCCCGGCGATGTGTATCAGGTGCAGTTTCCTAAAGATGCAGATATTAGTGGCACCAAGGTTCGTTCTGTTGCCACAGCAGGTTCTAGCTGTAAACCCATTGGTGTTTTTAGTTCAACTACCTGGTCGGCTTTTGATTGTGCCGGTGCATCTGGCGGTGACAACCTGTATCAACAATTGTTTCCGACAAGAACGTTTGGTAAAAGCTTTTTGACAGCACCTTTTGTTCGAAAAACCTATGATATTTTTCGGGTGTATGTAACCGATCCGGCAACAGTGGTTACCAGAACGGAGAATGGTGCATCCAGCCAATTGACTGGTTTGCGGCCCGGCAATTTCTATGAATTCAAAACCAACTTTCCCAACAAGATTGATGCAGATAAACCCATATCTGTGGTGCAATACATGACCAGCCAAACCTGCGGACCCGGTGGTGCCAACGTGGTACAAAGCGATCCGGAAATGGTCATTCTGAATCCGGTAGAACAAACGATAAACAACATCACGTTGTTCTCTGCACATCGTTCTTGGGTACCTTCTGGTCAAAGCAATGTAGATAAGTGCTATCTCAACATCATTATCAAAACAGTAGCGGCACCTACGTTTAGAATAAACGGTGCGCCACCCATCGCTACTTTTCAGGTAATACCGGGTACAGCCTATTCTTATTTGCAAGAAGATGTGACGAATATCAGTGTTGTGAACCCGGTACAAACATTAGTGGCAGACTCTAGCTTTTCGGCTATTGCTTACGGTTATGGCAACGTGGAATCTTATGGATACAATGCTGGTACCAACGTACGTGACTTGTTTCAGTTTATCACCATCAAAAACGAATATGCCACAGTAAACTTTCCTGCCACCTGTGTCAATTCTCCATTCAACTTTGCCATCACACTTCCGTACGAACCCACACAATTGCGTTGGCAGTTTTATGGCCGCTTCAATGATACCACCATCAATGATCCAGATTATGATAGTACGTGGGTTGTAGAAGGCAGAAACATTTACCAATACCGCCTGCCCGGAAAATATGTGCTTGCCCAAACAGGTTTGTACAAAGTGACTGTATTTGCCAACAACCCTACATCTGATGGTTGTAGTGGCGAACAACAAATAGATTATGAAGTAGAAGTGTTTGCAAAACCCAAGGCCGATTTTGTTTGGCAACATACTGGTTGCAGCACCGATTCTGTGAAGTTTATTGATGCCAGCAATGGGTTGGGCAGAACCATCAACAGGTGGCAATGGAGCTTTGGAGACAACAGTATTGATTCGGTTAAAAATCCAACCAAGAAATATTTGAATCCGGGTCAGTTTAGTGTGAAGCAAACCATTTTCACCGACATTGGTTGCATTGCAGATACCACAAAAGTGATTGATGTAACGCTGCCACCCGTAGCAAACTTTACAGTAAGTGCACCCACCTGTGTTGGCAGCAATATTGTTTTGACAGATGCATCCACAGCACCTAGTGGCAACCTGGTGAAATGGATTTGGAATTATGGAGACGGCAGAGTAGATACACTTTTAGCGAATACTCCTCGTACTATCAGTTATGCAACCGTTGGCACTTATACTATTTCGTTGATAGTGCAAACACAAACCGGTTGTAAAAGTGTTGCCTTTACCAAAACCATTACGGTGTCACCTTATCCGGTGGCCTCGTTTACCATACCTGCTGTTGTTTGTTTACCTGATGGCAAAGCGCAATTCACCAGCACCAGCACTATTTCGGATGGTACTCAGGCAGGTTTTGCATACAACTGGAATTTTGGTGATGCCGGCACTGCAACAGTAAAAGATCCGCTGCATAAATACACCACTGTTGGCCCGTTTTCAGTAAAGCTTACCGTAACTTCTGCAGCTGGTTGTGCAGATGATAGCACAATGCAACTCGTTAATGTGTTTGCACAGCCAAAAGCGGAATTTACCATGACCAATGAAGTGTGTCTGCGGGATAGTTCACGGTTTACCGATGCCAGCACAGCCAGCAATCAGGCATTGCAAAAATTCTATTGGGATTTTGGTAACGGCAAAAAAGATTCGCTGCGCAATATGGCACATTTGTATACGGCAGCCGGCACTTTCAATGTGAAGCATTGGATTATCTCAGACAAAGGCTGCCCGAGTGATACCGTAACCAAAGCACATGTTGTTAATCCTTTGCCAACCGCCAACTTCACAACTTCATCGCCGGTTTGCGAAACCAACGTACTGACATTTACGCAAACAAGTGTGGCCAATGTAGGTAGCATAACCCGCTGGCAGTGGAACATGGGTGACAACACGACTTATGATGCAACCAACGGAAACGCTTTCACCCATACCTATGCAGCATGGGGTAGCAAAACTGTAACACTGGTAGTTACTAATAGCAAGGGTTGTGTAAGTGATACGTTGAAACGAACGCTACAGGTGCATCCATTGCCTAAACCAAATTTTATAGTTCCAGAAGTTTGTTTGACAGATGCATCAGCCATTTTTACCAACAGTACTTCCATTGCAGACAATAGTACTGGCATGCAATGGGCCTGGAACTTTGGAGACGCCAATGCATCTGCCGGTAATCCTAACACTAGTAATGCGCAAAATGCACAACACAAGTATAGTGCGGTGGGCAATTACAACGTGCAGTTGAAAGTGACTTCAGCCGCTGGCTGCGTAGACAGCATTACCCAGGTGCTGACAGTAAACGGTGATAAACCCAAAGCAGATTTTATAGTAGTAACGGCCGGTAATTTGTGTACAAATCTGCCAGTTACCATACAGGATAAGTCAACTGTCAATTTTGGTTCTATTACCAAAACCGAAGTGTATTGGGAATGGCCCAACGCCAGCATCGTTACTACAGATGATACTCCAACACCGGATAAGCAATACACACATTTATATGGCAACTTTAATACACCGGCTACCAAAACGGTACAAATCAGATTTGTTGCCTATTCAGGTGGTGTGTGTGTAAACGATGTCGTGAAAACGATTACCCTTCAGGCTAGTCCAAAAGTATCTTTCGCAACCATTCCAGGTATTTGTTTGGACGCCACGCCACGCATTATTACAAAGGCAAATGATGTGGCCGGATTGCCGGGCAGTTTTGTATACAGTGGCAATGGCATTGCAGCAAACGGCTTATTTACGCCAACCATTCCGGGTGTGGGTACGCATACCATTAAATATGTTTATCAAAGTGCGGCAGGTTGTAAAGACAGTAGCACCAATACCATTACTGTTTGGCCAAGACCAACTGCCAACTTCAATGTAGACGCACCTACCTGTGTTACGCAGCAAGTGGTATTCAGAGATGCATCAGTTCCAAATCATAGCCAACTCTCTAATTGGAACTGGACGATGGGAGATGGCAACACGTATGCTAAAACAACCGCAGCAGCTTTCTCACATGTGTATGCCAACACCGGCAATACCAATATCACATTGAGTGTGATTACTGATAGCGGCTGTACGAGTTTGCCGGTTACCAAAAGCATCAATGTGCATCCGTTGCCAGTTGTGGCCTTTAGCATGCCTACGGTTTGTATGCCGGTTGGTGCGGCCACTTTCAATGACCAAAGTACCATTGCAGATGGCACACAAGCACAGTTTACTTACCGTTGGAGTTTTGGTGTAGCAGGTGCCAGCAGCACATTGAAAAATCCAACGTATAATTATCCTGCTGTGGGTACGTACAATGTAAAATTGCTGGTTACATCAAAAGATGGTTGCAGTGATTCTTTGACCCAACAACTTACAGACGTCAATCCTCAGCCATTGGCCAATTTCAGCACCACACCTGCCGAAGTGTGCTTGGGCGATGTGATTGCATTTGCCGACCAAAGCAATGCTTTGAATCAAACGATTACCAATTGGTATTGGGATTTGAAAGATGGCAGTACTGCTACCACGCAAAATACCAGCAGAACGTATGCAGCAGCAGGCACCTATGCTGTTCAGCTGTATTACCTAACCAACAAAGGTTGTTACTCTGATACGGTCACAAAAAATGTGATAGTTCATCCTTATCCGGTAGTTAATGCAGGGCCTGATTTGTTTGTGTTGGAAGGGGGACAAACAACTATTGCGGCAACTGCTACCGGTTCGAGCAATTATGTATACAGTTGGTCACCGGCTACTTATTTGAATAGTAGTACCGTGTTGCAACCTGTTACTAAACCAGCTACAGACATCACCTACACTTTGCGTGTAACAGGAGCAGGTGGTTGTAGCAGTACCGATAATGTATTTGTGAAAGTGTTGCTTGATCCGGATGTGCCAAATGCGTTTAGCCCTAATGGTGATGGCATCAACGACATTTGGAACATTAAGTACATCAGCAGTTATCCTGGTGCTATTATCAAAGTGTTTGACAGATATGGCAAACAAGTATTTACGAGCACAGGCTACAACACACCATGGGATGGTCAGTTTGCAGGGAAGCCGCTACCTGTTGGTACATACTATTACATCATTGATCCTAAAAATGGCCGCAAGCCAAGTACCGGATCTGTAACCATCGTTCGATAGAGGAAAAAGAAATGAGGAGGCTGCTGCACATATTGCTGATACTTGTTGTACTGATAACAAGTAGGAACGCAATGGCGCAATCCTATGTGTTTGCGCAATTGACGGGTACACCACTCAATACAAATGGGTGGAATTTGCAAGGCAATGCTTACCTCGGCAACACAGGTAGCAATACCGGAAATGGAGAATTGATTTTGACCAATCCGGTGAATTTCCAAAGTGGTTCAGTGTTTTATAATGTGCCCATTAATCTGGCACAATGTTCTAAATGGATTGCAGAATTTCAATTTCGCATTGCGGAAGGTTCAGCGGCCGACGGCCTAGCCTTTTGCTATTTGGATGTACCTCCGGTTGGCTTTGTTGCCGGCGGTGGCTTAGGTATTCCGGCTACTGCCAATGGTTTGAAAGTGGGCATTGATACATGGTTGAATTGCGGCACAGATGCTGTTCCTAAAATAGAGCTGCGCTGGGGAAACGGATATGATGAATGTAACGGTCAACCTACCAAAAACAACAATGATGGTTCGTTGAGTTTCATCAGAAACGGACAGTACCACACTTGCAAAATTGAATACGATAAAGGCAACATTACTGTTTCAATAAATGGTGTGCAGCGGGTAACGGGTTTTCAAACTTTCAATTTTTTAGGCTACTTCGGTTTTACCGCCAGTACAGGTGGCAGTACAGACAGACATTCGATAAAAGATGTACGCATTTACACAGAAATGCCGCCATCCGAAGCCGGAACGAATGCAGCCATTTGTAATAATTCATCTGTGCAAATTGGCGCTGCCAACAATCCCGCATATCAATACTCATGGTCGCCAGCAGTGGGTTTGAGCAGTACCAACAGTGCTAATCCCACAGTAACGTTGAGCAATACGGGCACTTCCACTGTGGTGCAGAAATATTATTTACGGACAGAGTTTGCCAACCTTCCGGGTTGTGGCAGTACAGATAGTGTTTTGGTTACTGTTTACCCTCAACCCAAGGCCAGCTTTACCGCTACCAATAATGGTTGTATCGGCAATCCTGTTTTCTTTATGAATACCGCTACGGCCCATGACAGAAACATTGCGCAATGGCTGTGGGATTTTGGCGACAATACAACTGCTGCCGGTTCTCTGCCATCAAAAGCTTACATGGTTCCCGGTGATTATACCATTCAACAAAAAATAATTTCTACTGACGGATGTGTTGACAGCAGTACTCAAACCGTTCGGGTAAGTGCGGTACCTATTCCCAACTTTAGGGTAGCTGGCGCATCATGTGTTGGAGATAGCATTCAATTAGAAGATGATTCTTTTATACCGATTGGCAACATCGAACGATGGATTTGGGATTACGGAAACCGAAGAGATACTGTCACCAGTTCTATCAATCCCAAAGTGTTGTTTAATACGAGTGGACCTAAAGCGGTAACGCTGTTTGTAGAAACCAACACCGGTTGTATGAGTAGTTTTCCATTACCAATAGAGGTGGGAGAGTTCCCGGTGGTAGATTTCAGCTTGCCTGAAGTGTGTCTTACTGATGCATTTGCTTTTTTCAAAAACAACAGTACAATACCCGGTGGCAATCTATCCGGTATTCAGTGGCAATGGCAGTTTGGCGATGGCAATGCATTGCCTGGTCAAAACACAGCTACCACGCTGGATGGGCAGCATAAATACAGTGCCGTTGGTAATTATCAGGTGCAATTGCTGGCATCTTCCGGTGTTGGTTGTAAGGATTCATTGACACAAACACTCACCGTAAACGGTGACAATCCCGTTGCCGTTTTTGATGTTATGAACAAAAACAATCCGCAGTGTAGCAATCTTCCGGTTATCATTCAAAACAAATCCACCGTCAATTTTGGTAGCATCACCAAAGTAGTGGTGTATTGGAACTGGCCATCGGCAACAGATACAACAATTGATGAAACACCATCTTTCGACAAATTGTATACGCATCAATATGCTTCTTTCAACACACCAGCTTCGCAGGATGTTGTCATTCGGTTTGTTGCTTATTCTGGCGATGTGTGTGTGAATGAAACCACTCAAACACTCACTTTATTTGCTACACCGCTCATATCATTTGAAACCATACCTGGCATTTGTGTAGATGCTATTCCGCGATTAATTGTTCAGGCCA
This sequence comes from Phnomibacter ginsenosidimutans, assembly GCF_009740285.1. Lineage (GTDB taxonomy): Bacteria > Bacteroidota > Bacteroidia > Chitinophagales > Chitinophagaceae > Phnomibacter > Phnomibacter ginsenosidimutans. Next base: position 2,083,973 of record NZ_CP046566.1, on the reverse strand, counting down.
GTGAACAAACAGGTGCTTTGGGAACCGGAGTCTATGCAGGACTCGGTATTGATGATGCTGGATTGTTTTCACCAGACATTACTGGTGCAGGAATACACATGCTGCGTTACACATTCACCAGCGATGCCGGCTGCCGTGATTCTGCAACACAGCAAATTACAGTGTGGCCCAGACCTACCGCAGCGTTCAGTGTTTTAAATCCCACTTGTGTCAACCAATCAGTTTTGTTTTCAAATGCCTCTACACCAAATGCCAATCAATTGCAGCAATGGCAATGGAACTTTGGCGATGGCAATAGCACCATTACAAATACTGGTTCAATAGTTTCCCATGTTTATCAGCAAACCGGCACCATAGCTGCACAACTGATAGTTGTAACGGATAGTGGCTGTGTGAGCTTGCCAGCCACAAGTAGTTTCCAGATACATGCCGTGCCGTTGGTAGATTTCGATTTGCCTGTGGTATGTATGCCAGCAGGGGTAGCAGCTTTTACCAATAAAAGTACCATTGCCGATGGCAGTGCTGCTCAGTTTGCTTACAGCTGGAATTTTGGCTTACCGAATGCCGTGAGTACGCTCAAAGATCCGGTTTATAATTATCCTTCTGTTGGTACTTACGCAGTCAAATTGAAAGTCACTTCAAAAGACGGTTGTAGCGATTCATTGACAAAAAGTTTGACGGAAGTCTATCCACAACCGATGGCAAATTTTGCGGTAACTCCAACAGGCGTTTGTTTGGGAGAATCCATCACTTTTGAAGATCAGAGTAACCCATTGACTCAAACCATCACTAGTTGGATTTGGCAGTTTGGCGATGGCAATAGTAGCAATCTCGCATCACCGGTCCACACTTATACTAGTGCAGGCTCTTTTGTTGCAAAGTTGTATTACATAACTGATAAAGGTTGTGTATCCGATACAGCTGAGCGGGTACCCATTATTCATCCTTACCCTGTGGTTAATGCCGGCCCCGATTTGTTTGTATTGGAAGGAGGGCAGGCAACCATTGCTGCAACAGCTACCGGCAGTAGCAATTATGTGTATCGTTGGAGTCCGGTTACGGATTTGAACAACCCGAATACATTGCAGCCGGTTACCAAACCAACGGTTGATAGAACCTATGTACTCACTGTAACCGGTGCAGGCGGTTGTAGCAGTTCCGATGACGTGTTTGTAAAAGTGTTGCTGGCGCCTGTTATACCCAATGTGTTTAGTCCAAATGGGGATGGCATTAATGATGTATGGAACATACGTTATCTCAACAGTTACATTGGTGCATCCGTAAAAGTGTTTGACAGATATGGCAAAATGATTTTTGAAAGTATTGGATACAACACTCCTTGGGATGGTAAAAAGGCGGGAAAAGAATTGCCTGTAGGTGTATATTATTATATCATTGATCCAAAGAATGGACGTAAAGCCATGAGCGGATCGGTTACAATATTAAGATGATGTTGACGCAAAAAAGCAGCTTAATGAACAGGATAAAAACAGTTGCACTGGTATTGTTGGCTTTAGTTTGTAACCAACTGGTACAGGCACAGCAAAGGCCACACTATACTCAGTACATACTGAACAATTACATCATTAACCCCGCTGTAGCTGGTATTGAAAATTACACAGATATCAAGATCAGTCACCGTCACCAGTGGGTGGGTATATTGGATGCACCTGTTACCACGTATGTCACCGTTCATGGTTCTATTGGTAAAGAAGATAGCCGCACTAACCCCACAACTTTTTCACCAGAAGGAGAAAACCCCAGGGGAAGAGCCTATTGGGAATCTTACACATCCGCTAAGCCGCACCATGGTTGGGGCTTTACCATGATTAATGATCGTACAGGTGCCTTAAACCGTTTTTCGGCCTATGGCACATATGCGTATCATTTGGGAATCGGGCCACGCACCAGCTTGTCCGGCGGTATCAGTGTTGGGGTCACCAACAATTCCCTAAACACTTCCAAACTCTTATTTGATAATCCCATCGACCCGGCAGTGGCATCAAGCGGTTATCTCAACAAACTCAGACCCGATGTAAATGCAGGTTTGTGGTTGTACAGTGCCGATTTTTTTGCTGGTATTTCTGCACAACAAATCATGAATCAGGGACTGGAGTTTTCGGGTAACACACTGACCACCAATGCCAAATCATATCCGCACTTATTTTTTACTGCAGGATATAAATTGTATGCCGGCGAAGATTTCAGTATTATTCCATCGGCAGTTATCCGATATGTAGATCCACTGCCATTGGGCGTAGATTTAAATGTGAAAGCCCAATACAGAGACAGAATCTGGTTAGGCGCTGGTTATCGGGTAAACGATGGTTTGAGTGCGATGTTGGGGGTGAACATATCCAATGTCTTCAATATTGGATATGCTTATGATTACACCACTTCACCCTTACAAAACTTTACCAAGGGTACCCATGAAATTGTACTTGGCTTTATGCTTGGCAATAAATGGGGCGACTTATGCCCCCGAAATCTTTGGTAATCAAAAGGTTACACAGATTATTTTTTCTGCAAATCCAGATTGTACACCACACCATTTTCCGTTCGGGTTGATTTGACGGAGGTTAAAGTTGTACGGGTAATGTTCCAAACACCTGTTAGTTTACTGAGCGGTGCCGGTCCGTTAGGAAAAGCTGATGTAATGGTCATTGCTGCAGCGTCTCCTTTCCAGGTGCCTGCAGCGTCAGGCTGACCAGCTATTCTACCATAAACAGTGAGGTCTTTGTTGAACTTAAAATCGTAGCCATTGAAAAGTGCTGTTTGGTCAGTACCATTTTCGCTGTATAATGTTATTACCCATAAGTTATTGGTTATCAGGCTTACTACGAAATCTTCCTGCGCATTCTCAATTGCCTTTTTGCAGTTCCAGCTTGGAACCAATAGTACTCCAAGAAGAGCAACGGATAAATATTTTCTCCAACGTAACATAACCTTCATTTGGGTAAGAGTAAGATAAGTGGAAATCTTTAAAGTTCAAACATTAGCTTTTGGGCAACAGGGCAGGAGACTGAATTACTTTTTCACCTTGCTGGTTCCGTTGCGCCATTGTAAAATCACCATTTAATGAGTAGCAACCTGTTTCACCTTTTTTGTTTAATGCAATAAATCCTATCTGCAATTTTCTAGCCAAGGTCTCACCACGTGCCTTTACCAATCGCTTTACGGCTTCTTTACAAGCATCGGCAGGCGAGTAGCCATGGCGCATATATTCTACCACACTATGGCTGCCACAAACCCGTACCACTTCTTCACCAACACCTGTAGCAGTTGCACCACCCACTTCATTATCAACGTATAAGCCAGCGCCAATAATAGGTGAATCACCAATTCGACCTTGCATTTTGTATGCCATACCACTGGTAGTACAGGCTCCTGAAAGATTTCCATGTTGGTCTAGCGCCAGCATGCCAATGGTATCATGATTGTTTTTTATACGCTCCAGTAGGTTTTCTACTGTTGTCATAGGACTATACTGTGCTGTTTTCAACCATTCTCTCCAGGCTTTTTCACTTTTTTCAGTCAGGAGATTTTCCTTTTTCATACCGTGCTCTAAGGCCAAACGCAATGCACCTTCACCCACAATTTGAACGTGAGGTGTTTTTTCCATCACCAAACGGGCCACCGTGATGGCGTGTACAATATGCTCCAGATACATAACAGAACCAATATTGAACTGATGGTCCATGATGCATGCATCAAGTGTTACCCGGCCATCACGATCAGGTAATCCTCCATAACCTACACTTTGGTCATCAGGATCGGCTTCCGGAACCATCACGCCCTGATGTACAGCATCAAGTGCATTTCCGCCATTCATTAGTACTTGCCAAGCTACCGCATTAGCTTTTACATTTGGTGCCCAAGTGCTAATCACCACTGGTGAAACTTTTCCGGTATTTAATTCTTCAGATTTTGGACTTGCATTAGCCTTATTTAATAACAAACCACTTGGGAGCAATGAAGCAAGTTGTACAAATTTTCTACGGCGCATCAATCATCAGGTTTCAGAGTGACAGAATATTTAGAATCGTGAAAATAAAACTTCAATCAACCTAAGTGACTGTATTTGTTGAAATGTTCATACTAAATGAATTTACCAATTATTGCTATAATTAATATTATGTTAAGTAGATAATTGTAAAACAAGCCGCAGGAGTGCGGCTTGTTTCTATCCTCTTTCTTAGTGAGAAATCTTTGTATAAATGGCATTCCATTTCTTCTCCTCAGCTTCAAACTTGGCTTTGTCAGCAGGAACCTTACTAGCAATTTTCTTGTCTCCGTAAATGAGAATCAGTTGGTCAACAAGACGCTTGTAGTTCTGCAACTCCATGCCTTTCAAATCGGTATGCTTTCCATAAGCTTCTGCAGATTTCAGCAAGAATGGTAAACCCTTCTCAATTTCATCATTGTAAGCTTTTTTCAGCGCATCCCGCTTATCTGTCAACTCTTTTGGAGGCGGAGGTAATTTGCCGGTTTTGTCTGGCTTGGCTGAAGCATTGGCCTTTTTAATGTCGTCAGTTACTTTGCTGATGTCCTGATTGATTTTCACACCTTTGTTTACAAAGTGGTTTCCCAAATAATAATAAGGCTTGCCATCATCAGGCTTATTGTCACCTGCCTGGCTCAAGTAGTTAATCATTTTTTGCTCCAATTCAGCGTAGTTGGTCACTGGCTTGGCATCTTCAGCATTTAGCTTATCAAACAAAATGAAACCGTAATTCTGAATCAGTTCAATGTTGGTTGGCTCCTTGGCAATTTTGGCTTCAATGCGTTTTTCCTTTTCAGCCTCATCTTCCATAGACATAATGAAGTCTATTTCGCTATAGGTAAAGTATTCACTTTTAGGATACAACTCCTTGCCTAATGCCCGGTACTTTTCAAAGTTTGCAGCATCTTCCTTACGGAAATAATAACCCATCAAAAATTGGTACACAAACTCATTGTCATCGCCACCAATCTTCTTGTCTGTCAGACGGGTGAAGTATGGGATGGCTGCGTCGTCTTTCTTGTCATTTTGAAAAGCGGCACCAGCCAGCAAGTTTGCTGAAGTATCGAATTCCATTTTAGCCAGTTTGTTGGCTATGATGAAATCGCTCCATTCAACGGTTTGCTTAAAGCTGGCAGAAGCATTAGGCCAATCCTTCTTATTGTAACCTTTAATGCCTTCGTTGAAAAAGCTGGAATAGTAAGCGATTGGCGCATTGGCATATTGAGGATCTACAATCAATGGCTTCGCTGGATCTTTGCTCCATGTACTTTTTATACGCATCGATTGACTCCTGACGAAGCTGAGTCGCCTGTGCTTCATTTGCCGGGTCATTCATAAGGTAAGCCAAAATGGTAGCTTTCAAAATATGTGCTTCTGGCTTTGCAGCATTTTTAGGCTTGGTCAGCAATTGGTCCAATTGCTCCTTAGCTTTTTTGTACTGCTGAATGGCCAGCATGTTTTTCACTTCATCAAATTGCGCCATCGCAACGGATGAAATTAACCCTGTTAGGGCCAGGCTCAATACGAAACGTTTCATGATCGAAATATTGGTTTACAATGTGTTGTTACAAATTATTCACCTGCATCCTCAGCTAAAGGAGCAGCATCATCAGGTTGGTTTTGCTCAGCGTCAGGTTCATTTGTTTCAGTCGAAATCTCTCCTGCAACGTCGGCACCTTCTTCATTCAGCAGGTTTTCCTCCTCTTCTTCTTTGGCCATTTGGGTTACAGCTGCAATGGCGTCATCATCCTCCAATCGTATCAATTTCACACCTTGTGTAGCTCTACCGGCTTCCCGAATGCTATCTACCCCCGTACGAATCGTAATGCCGCTTTTGCAGGTAATCATCAAATCTTCCTCATCTGATACGGTCAAAATTCCTACCAGGTTACCAGTCTTTTCAGTAATACTGATTGTTTTAACACCTTTACCGCCGCGATTGGTAGTCCGGTACTCGTCAATTGGTGTTTTCTTACCAAAGCCTTTTTCACTCACCACCAGAATCATGCGTTTGTCGAGGTCTTCTTTTTGAACGCAGATCATGCCAATTACTTCGTCGTTGGCATCATCCACCTCAATACCGCCAACGCCAATGGCTCCCCCTGCCGGTTGATCTAACTTTTTCCTCAGGGAAACGAATGGCACGACCTGATTGTACGGCCATCATGATTTCACTTTCCCCATTGGTCAGTTTAGCTTCCAGCAACTGGTCACCTTCTACGATAGTAATAGCATTTACACCCGTTGATCTTGGACGGCTGAAATCTTCCAGCGAAGTCTTTTTAATCACGCCTTTACGGGTACATAAAACTATGTAATGTTTCTGTACAAACTCTTTGTCGTCAAGATTGGCGATGTCGATGATTGCCCGAACCTTATCATCACCAGGCAGCTGCATCAAATTCTGAATAGCCCTGCCCTTGCTGTTCTTATCTCCTTCCGGAATTTCATACACTTTCAACCAGTACAGACGCCCTTTTTCAGTAAAGAATAACAATGTATGGTGGGTATTGGCCACAAACATATGCTCAATCCAATCTTCCTGACGGGTACGGCTACCCCGGGCACCACGGCCTCCACGGCGTTGCAATCTGAATTCGCTGGAGCTGGTTCTTTTAATGTAGCCAAGATTTGATATAGTCACCACAACGTCTTCTTGCTCAATAAGATCCGCCAAAGAAATTTCATCGGCAAGGTATTGTATTTCAGTGCGTCGGGCATCACCAAATTTCTCTTTTACTTCGAGCAATTCTGTTTTAATGATATCGTAACGCATGTCCTCATTGCCCAAAATCATATTCAAATGGTCAATGAGTTTCATGATTTCTTCATACTCTTCTTTGATCTTGTCTCGTTCCATGCCGGTGAGGCGCTGCAAACGCAAATCAAGTACGGCACGTGCCTGGATTTCAGTCATGCCGAAATTGCTGATCAAACCTTCACGGGCAATTTCCGGAGTGGCCGAGCTTCTAATCAGTTGAATCACTTCGTCCAAATGATCCAAGGCAATCAGATAACCTTGCAAAATATGGGCACGTTCTTCTGCCTTGCGCAGTTCAAACTTGGTTCTACGTACTACAACTTCATGGCGGAAGTTTACGAACTCACTAATCTGATCTCTCAGATTCAAGATTCTTGGACGGCCTCTTACCAGCGCTACATTGTTGATGCCGTATGAAGTTTGAAGTTCAGTTAACTTGTATAACTGATTGATTATTACTTGCGGAACAGCATCTCTCTTCAGGTCGAGTACAACACGGGTGCCTTCTTTAAGGTTACTTTCATTGTTAACGTTGGAGATACCTTCGATAATCTTTTCATTCACCAACTGACCAATTTTGTCGGTCAGTGTATCGCGGTTTACCTGATAAGGTACTTCGGTAATGATGATTTTATCGCGGCCCTTGTCATCGGTTTCCACTGTGGCTTTACCACGAAGTACTACCCTGCCGCGGCCTGTAAGGAATCCTTGTTTGATGCCTTCAAAACCATGAATAACACCACCAGTTGGGAAATCGGGAGCCTTTACGTATTTAATGAGCTCCTCGGCGGTAATCTCTTTGTTGTCGATATAGGCGATACAGCCATCCACCACTTCGCCAAGGTTATGCGGCATCATGTTGGTTGCCATACCAACGGCAATACCACTGGCGCCATTTACCAACAACTGCGGTATACGGGTTGGAAGAACAGTGGGTTCTTCCATACTATCGTCGAAGTTCAATTGAAAATCAACGGTTTCTTTTTCGATATCTACCAGAATGCTTTCAGCCAGCTTTTGCAGGCGGGCTTCGGTATAACGCATGGCTGCCGGTGGGTCACCATCCTGGTTACCAAAGTTACCCTGACCATCAACCAACGTGTATCGCATGTTCCAGTCTTGGGCCATCCGCACCATAGTGTCGTAAATAGACAAGTCGCCATGCGGGTGATACTTACCCATTACTTCACCCACAATACGGGCACTTTTCTTAAAAGGCTTTCCGAAATCAAGTCCCAATTCGTTCATGGCATAGAGCACACGACGGTGTACAGGTTTCAAACCATCACGTACATCGGGTAGAGCACGGCCAACGATAACCGACATCGAATAATCGATGTAAGCGGTTTTCATTTGCTCCTCAATATTGACCTGAATTATTCTGTTGAAATCGTTTGTCTGCTGTGGCAGTTGCTGATCTTCCATAAGTGTGTTTACAAGGGTGACAAATGTACCGGAAAACAGCCTTATCTGAGGGTGGATAAGTCCTTATTTTACCCACATTCTACCATACTTGAAGTACAATGAAAATCAATCAATTACACGATGCTGATTACAGCATGTTTATACCATAAAACTTGTAAAAAGCTTCTGCTACATTTTCAAAGGAAAATTCAGCCAAATCTAGCTGCATGAATCCCGACGGATTAACCTTCTTTTTGGATGCCAAAGCCTCCGACATAGCCGCGGCTAATGCAGCTGTATTGTTGAGGGGTACCAGCCAATTTCCTGGCCGGTTGTTGAGCAATTCCCGCATGGGCGGTATGTCTGAAGCAATAACCGGGATGCCGGTAGCCCAGGCTTCTATTACAACACATCCAAAGGTTTCAAAGGCCGAATAAAGGATCAGCGCTTTGCTTTGGGCCATTTCATGAACTAGTTGCTGTTGCGGTACTTCAGTTTGCCATTGTACGGCATGCCCGATGCCGAGCATGGTTGCCGCAGCTTTCAATGCGGGCCTTTCCGGGCCAATCATTACCAACAATGCCTTGGGTTTGTCGGCCAACAACTGCGCAAATGCCTGTAAAATTTGTAATGGCTGCTTTTGATGGCTGAAAGTAGAAATGTGAATCAACCTTGTACGGTCCGCAGTAGTGGCCTGTGGGGCAAAAATGCTTGTATCTACCACATTGGGTATGCGCAACACAGGTTTACCACACATGTCACGAAGTGTTTCTGCCAGATACGATGATACTGCAGAACGATTGTCGGCTGCTCTCATGGATTTGCGCCATTGCCATCTTAGCCATGGGTTGGCCTTTCTAAAGTTAGGCTGCGCTTCGGGTAGGTATTCAGTCCAGTGTTCGGAAATGTAATACGGCAGCTGCCAATGTAGTGCCAATTGATGCGCCAATAAACCAGCGTAGATAGCCACATGGGCATGAATGAGTAAAGGCTTGCCGACCGTTTTTTCTAACAGGTTGGTTTGCTCGAACATCACCCGCTGCATGGCTTTCCATTGTTGCCATTTCTGCCAAATTTTTGGTCCTTTTAAACCCAAATGAACATATACAATTGTTTCCGTGAGATGGCCTTCTACCCTTTTTTCAACCAACATTTTCCGGGTAATTTGTGCCGACTCATCGACCACGATAGTCAAAACGTGAACGGGTAATTTTGCAGCAACGGCTTTGGCATGGCGCTGGATAAAATCGCCGGCAAGAGGTTCCAATTTGTTTGGATACCAACTACATAACCACAATACATAACCTTGCTGATCGACCATCGCATTCAAAAGTATCATTATTTTTAGCCCGATGTTGCAGCAGCTTATTCAATGGTACATTGGTCGTTTTCCATTTCCTCATCGTGGGCTCAAATACTTTATACAACTGGCTAAACGCCAGCAATGGATGGACATAGATTTTGTAAAGCCACTGGGCAACGGTGTACAGCTGCATTGCAAATTGGCTGAACACATCGAACGTCAAATTTTGTGGTACGGAGGATATGAATTGCGGGAAACCAAATGGCTCATACAAGAACTCGCCACCGCAAAATGCTTTTACGATATCGGTGCCAACATTGGCTATTATGCATTGCAGGCAGCAAAATTGTATCCGCAGCTTACTGTCAAAGCATTTGAGCCCTCACCTGTGAACTTAAATCGCCTTCAGTCTAATGTTCAATTGAATCCACCGTTGCCAAATCTTGAAATAGTACCGCTGGCCATAGGAAAAGAAAAACAAACACTCACCCTTCATCAATCGGGTGCCGATAACCGCGGCATGGCAACGCTGGCGAACACCTTAACCAATGAAACATTTGATGTAGCAGTGATAGGTCTGGGTGAATGGCTGTCAGAAATGAACGCCCCGATACCCGACATAATTAAAATGGATATTGAAGGGGCAGAATGGCTGGCGCTGCAAGGCATGGAGCAGCTGATTGATGCGTATCATCCTACACTTTTGTTGGAACTCGATGACCGGCATTTGCAGGCGTTGGGTGGATCAGCCAAGCACATTAGTGATTGGCTTGAGCAAAAAGGATATGAAGCTTTTCAAATTGCAGCCTGGGAAGAATTGATTCCACTGGATTTGAGCAGCCAACCGATTGACATGGCCATATTCAAATTTGCTGGCGAATGATATTGTGGCAACTTTGCGCCAATGACTTCTTCTTCTTTTGATACAATAATCGGAACAGACATTGTTGCTGCTGCAGACTGGTTGCGTAAAGCAGAGCTTGTTGCTATTCCTACAGAAACGGTGTATGGTTTGGCGGGCAATGCCTTGAAGGAAGAAGCCGTTTTGAAAATATTTCTGGCAAAAGACCGGCCCCGTTTTAATCCGTTGATTTTGCACGTGCCGGATATTGATGCAGTTAAAAAATATGTGCTCCATATTTCACCTGTGATGAAGCTGCTGATGAATACTTTCAGCCCCGGCCCAATTACTTTTTTGTTGGATAAAAATCCTACGATTGTGAGTGATGTGGTAACGGCCGGCAGCTCAAAAGTGGCAGTACGTCTTCCTGCACATCCTGTCACCCAAGCCCTGTTGAAACAACTCGATTTTCCATTGGTGGCGCCAAGTGCCAACCGATTTGGGTATGTAAGTCCTGTTACTGCCGCCCATGTGTATGAAGGTTTACATGGGAGAATTCCTTACATATTGGATGGTGGCACGTGCACAGTGGGTGTTGAAAGCACTATAGTGGATGAAGAAGACGGACAATTGATTATCCGCAGAACGGGCAAAGTGAGTATGGAAGACATAGCCAGAATAGCAGGCGTTACACCTGTGCTGAAAACTCATGCTGAAGATCACCCTGTAGCACCCGGAATGCTCAAAACCCATTACGCAACACATACTCCTTTGTATTTGGGCAAAGCCACTGATACAAGTGCATTGGCAGCTGACAAAAGAGTGATCATCATGGGTTGGGGAAATGAAGAAGCAATAGCTGCAGCTTATCACTTTCCAGCCACAACCACATTATTGCGAGTGATTTCACTATCGAACGATTCTCGTATTGATGAAGTGGCGAGTAAGCTGTTTGCCAGCATGCGAAATGCAGACAATTTTGGTGCCGATGCTATTTTGGTAGAACCATTTCCCAATGAAGGCATCGGGCAGGCCATCAACGACAGGTTGCAACGTGCATCGGTTTTGCATTGATGCAATTTTTTAAACAATAGAAAAAACAAAGCCAGCTACTTGCGTAACTGGCTTTTTATGTTGGTTGTTGTTGTGATTATCGCTTCAGTCCTTCAATGATTTTTTCGAAGTCGGCGGCTATGAGGCTGGCACCACCCACCAAACCACCATCAACAGATGGGCAGTTGAACAGGGCTTCAGCATTGTCGGCTTTTACGCTGCCACCATACAAAATAGAAACAGAGTTGGCTACATTTTCATCATATTGCTTAATGAGCATGGCCCGCAGATGGAAATGCATGTCTTGTGCTTGTTCGATACTGGCAGTTTTTCCTGTACCAATCGCCCAGATGGGTTCGTATGCAATCACAACATTTTTCATTTGTTCAGTGCTCAAATGAAAAAGGCTTTCCTGTAGTTGTTTTTTCACATATTCATTTTGACTGCCGGCTTCACGTACTTCCAACGGCTCACCGCAGCAGAAGATGGGTTTCAAACCATATTCAAGTGCAATATTTATTTTCTGTGCCAGCAATTCGTTTGACTCACCAAATTGTTCACGGCGTTCGCTGTGGCCAATCACTACATACTCCACACCAATAGATGCCAGCATAGCGGCAGAAATTTCTCCGGTGTAAGCACCATGGTCTTTGTGGTGTACGTTTTGTGCGGCTACAGTAAAGTAGTCGTTGTTTTGGCCCACCAAATCTTTCACCATAATGAGGTATGGATAAGGCACTGCCAGTACCACCAAATGACGCTTGTCGAGGGTATGTGAAATAGCGAGTAAATCTTCTACTAATGTTTTAGCCTGCTCTTTGGTGCAATTCATTTTCCAGTTGGCGGCTGCAATAAACTTTCTCATTTGTGAAAATATGGGTTGATGATTGAATTGATTTTCGACGTTGAAATTACAAGTGAATATGGAAATGAAAGACTGACATTTATCAAGCAGAATGGTGATTGAAAACATTCGCCAACGTTTGCGCTTCCTGTTCGGTTAGCTCCTGCCCTTTCAATTGCTTCCAATTGCGGATATGTTCAAGTGCTTTTTCGAGCTGATACTTTTCATGCTGGCCCCAGCTGAAAGAGGGAACATGACCACTCGCCATACCAGCATCATGTAAACTGCAACACACTCCAATGCAACATCCGGTATTGATGCTGGTATTAATGGCGGTTCTGGAATAGTCGCCCATAATGGTGCCTGCTTTTACCCCTACTGGTATGTAACCTTGTAAGGCCTGCTGCCACACTTTCACTTCACCAGCCGTGTTTTTGATATTGCTGTTGCTGGTGCCGGCGCCCAGATTGCACCATTCGCCAATGTAACTGTCACCCAAATATCCATCGTGGGCTTTGTTGCTGTAGTTATGAATGATCGACTGTTTGATTTCGCCACCAACGGTACAGCGTTGGCCAATGCTGGTACCACCGTAAATTTTTGCGCCGGCTTTTATAACAGTGCCTTTGCCAATGTATACCGGGCCGCGAATAATGCAACCCTCCATTACGAATGCATGCTCATCAATAATGACAGGGCCATCGGTTGTATTGATAATACAAGCCTGCATACTCGCCGTTGAAGCGATGTGCAAAGTTTCCCCTATCACGGTGTTGCTTTGCCGAATCGATTCATTTGCCAACAGCAGATTGGAATCCGATAAAGTTTGCTGTATGAATGTTGGGTTTAGTTGCACCAAAGTGCTGGCTTGGTCAAAACGCTTTGCTGTTACCTCCAGTGTTTTGCCCGATGACCAAACAGGCATTTGCCCAAAAACGGGTGCCTGAGTTGTGCAAAAAGCAATGATCCCAGAGGCGTCTTCCAACACTTCGCCAGGCTTCATTTGTACAATAGCAGCGCATAGTTCAGCATTGGGCAACACTGTAGCGTCAATGCAATGATAGATAGCTGCGGCTGGTAGTACTGATGTCAAATACTTTTCTGATAATGTAGCTGTTGGAAGCTGGCTCAGCATAGCCCACCAGTTGGCCAGCGTAGTTGTACCCACTCGCAAATCGGCAATTGGCCTTGTGAGAGACAAGGGGTACAACTGTCGGCGACTGTGGGCGGTATCGTATACAACTATCATGAATACTAGCGAAATGCGGGCCAATATACTACCAATAGCGGTCACTCTTTCCAGCAGATTAGCAGATGTATAAAAATAAAAACTCCCGCCAAAGGCAGGAGTTTTTAAACAGGTAGTATGGTTCGTTAGAATTACTTCTTGGCGTATTTCTTCTTGAACTTATCAATACGACCAGCAGTATCCACCAACACGTTTTTACCAGTGTAGAAAGGGTGGCTGGTGTTTGAAATTTCCAATTTAATCAAGGGGTATTCGTTACCATCTTCCCAAGTAATGGTTTCTTTGCTGGCAGCAGTAGAGCGGCTCAGAAAAGCAGTGCCATTACTCATGTCTTTGAAAACAACGAAGCGGTAGCTCTTAGGATGAATGTCTTGTTTCATAGTATGTTTTGTTTTACAACCCGACAGCGACCGGGTTGGTTAATGGTCGGCAAAAGTAGGCCAATCAGATTGAAATGCGCAAACCTTTTTCAAGAAATTTGTAATTGCTGATTATCAGCAATTTAGCTCTTCATATTCACGAATTGAAGCGGAATGCCAAAGTTGCCGCCACGGCATTTGGCAATCACATCCTGCAGGTCGTCAATTTTTTTACCCGTCACCCGAATAATATCATCCATAATGGCAGCCTGCACTTTGGCGCCGCTGTCCTTAATCATTTTCACAATCTTCTTGGCGTCTTCCTGCTTCAGGCCATTGCGTACGGGCACTTCTTTCTTCCACACTTTGCCACTTTGAAAACCATCTTTGGTAAGGTCGAATGCCTGACCATCGAGCCCCTGCTTAATGCTGCGGCTAATGAGTACATCAATCATTTGCTCCATTTTCATATCGCTATCCGCTTCCAGCGACAGCACAAACGTTTTCTTGTCCAAATCCATCACTACATGGCTGCCTTTAAAATCGAAGCGGTTGGTGATTTCTTTACGGGTCACGTTTACGGCGTTATCCAGCGTTTGGCCGTCTACCTTGCTTACTATATCAAAACTGGGCATATCGTTTTCTTTTATTGGAGGGCAAAGATAGTCTTCTACCCTGCTGAAACGAACAGGCAGAACGGAAAACCGCCCTGCCTGCTGTAAGAATCTCAAAATGTAAATGCGATTAGTTACCGCCAGATTTTACCCGGTTTTGTTCGTCGCCGGCACCACCGTTTTTGCGGGGTGATGGTCCTTTTACCGGCTTACCAAAACGGTAGGTAAAGCTGATATTGAGTACCTGATTGTCCCACTGGTTTTTGATGCGCAAATCAATGTTCTGGTATTTTACGGTACCACGGAAATACTGCAGATCAAATGGATCACGGAAGTTGAGGCGCAATTGACCTTTGTCTTTCATCATTTTTTTGGTTACGGCAAAATTGATAACGCCCATCGACTGAGCAGTCAATACGCCTTCGAGCATACGGCTGCGGTAAAAACCACTGATTTCGCCACCCCAACCCTTTTTGAAAGTAAACTGGTTTTGAATGTTGGTCATCCAACCGTTCATATCGAGTTCGAGATAGCCACCGTTTATTTCACCGCTAAACTTGTTGTGAAAGGCATTCACATACACGTTGGTTCTCCACCACTTGGTTACGGGCACACCTGCGTTGATGCTTACACCAATCTGGCGGCTGTTGGCCACATTGTCTTTGGTAACGAATGTGGTATTGGTGGCATCATCCTGGCGAAACACTTCCGACATCATATCCGTGGTGCGGGTGTAGTTGATGGTCGTGTTAAGAAAGCCTTTGAAGCTGTGCGACAGTTCGATGTTGTGTGCAAACTGTGGTGTCAGATTAGGGTTGCCTGTTTGATATGTGTATTTATCAAGGAAGTAAATGAACGGGTTCATGTCTTCGTAGTCAGGGCGTTCAATGCGGCGGCCATAGTTCAACACAAAGCTGTGTTTTTCATTGGCTGCATATTGAACATATGCCGTAGGAAATAACTGTGTGTACGAACGGGTAAAGTCGAGTGATGAAGTTACCTGATCGCCTTTGGCATTGGTGTTTTCTGCCCGCAACCCCAACTGGCCACTCCATTTTTTGCTAAACTCTTTCGACATGTTCACGTAAGCCGCATTGATGTTTTCAGTATAAATGAAATGATTGCTGCGGTCGGTATCAATAATCCAGCTGCCGGTGCTATGGTCAAACTCTGTGTAGCGGGCATCGTTATCGGTTTTTACTATACTGGTTTTTACACCGGCCTCAAAACGAGCCTTGCCTTTCAACGGATGCGTGTAATCAACCTTGGCACTGTAGATGTTGATGGTGGATGGCAAATCGCCACGCAGGTATTCATCTTCCTGCAGTTTGCTGCCGTCTTTATCAAAAAAGTAGTTGGCAAAATGCTGATCATTCTTGTTGCGGTATTGCAGTACATCCACATCTGCAGTCAGCTCACGTCCGGTGCTGTCAAACTGGTGACGAAGGTTGGCATTGGCGCCCCAGTTTTTAAAGCGCATGTCAATTGAATTGGCCGCTTCTGTACGAGACACAAGCACATTTGACGGGTCTTTGATAAGGGTACTGTTGGTATTGCTATTGTCGCTTTTGTTGCTAAAACCAGTCAGCGTAACTCCCAAGGTCGTTTTTTTACTGGCATAGTAATCAAAACCCAGCTTCGCATTGTGCCCCATGTTTTCGCGGCGCATCTTTGCGATTTGCTCAAAATTACTCACTACTTGCTGAGTGGTCTGGTTGCGAAAGACCCGCTGCAATTCCAGCTCCTGAAAATTCTTGTTGTAATAAGACGAATAGTTGCCAAACAAATTCCACTTGTTATTGCGATAATTCAGGTTGAGGCTGTTGTTTAATTTAGGGTAAACACCCTGGCCACCCCCTACCGTAAATGAACCATTGAAACCTTTCGCCTTGTTCTTTTTGGTTTTGATATTGATGATACCAGCATTGCCGGCAGCATCGTATTTAGCGGGAGGATTGGTCATAATTTCCAATAATTCCAATTGGTTGCTTGGCAGGTTGCGCAGGTAGTTGGCCAAATCGGTGCCACTCATGTAAGTGGGTTTGCCATCAATCAATACCATTACGCCGGCCTTGCCTTTCAGGCTAATGTTGCCGTCTTTGTCTACAGTGATGCCGGGCGATTTTTCCAACACCTCCAATGCTGTGATACCTGCATTGCTGGCCTGGCCCTCTATGTTCACCACTGTGCGGTCAAGCTTTTGCTCCACCAATGGTTTTTTTACCGTTACCACTACATCTTGCAACTTTCCTGCGGCTGCTTCCAGTTCTGTGGTTCCAGCATCCTTGGTTTCTCCGGCTACAATGGTTGCTTTTGTAAATGATGGCTGATACCCTACGGCAGAAATGCGTAACAAATACTGACCAGCCAAAATTTGTTCTAGTTCGTATTGGCCTGCCGAATTGCTCACACTGAGCTTTACCAGCGATGAATCTTTAGTTTTTAATAATGCTACTGTGGCGGCGTCTACGCCCTTGCCCCCCGATTGTACCTGTCCTTTAAGTCCGCCTTTTGTGGTGGTTTGCGCCTGCAGGCCTGTAGCCAGCAATGTTGAAAATGCGATACCAAGCAGTGAGGATAATGGTTTCATGGTGTGTTGTTTTTGGTTCGTTTGATCTGATGAAATTGATTGGGCAAAGATTGGTACCTTGTATTGCTTAGTACAATAGAAAACAAGATAACTGGCTAAATACAGGTACAAACGGAAAGAGCCCATTTCGGGGCTCTTTTAGTGAGTTTCACCCGGAATGCAGGTGAGACGGATGCAGTAAATAGAAGGTTACGCTTTGGCTTTCCGCTTATAAAGGATAACGCCCACTCCCACCAAAATGAGGGCTAAGGCAATGAGTTCGGCCTGCGACGGATGAAAACCCAGCAGCTCGTTGGTGGTGTTTACCCTTATTTTTTCGATGAGGAAACGTTCGGTACCATTCATAATGAGGTACACGCCAAATAAAACGCCCGGTGCCAAAATGCGGGAACGCAAGAACCACAATCCTGCAAAAAGTAGCAGCCCCATTACAGTTTCATAGAATGGAGTTGGAAAAACCGGGAGTGGCAAGCGGTTGCTCCACTGGCCTTCATAGCCGGGTACTGGTATGCCTTCGCTCAATACATTGTTCGGATAAGTATAAGCTACCATCCAAGTGGGTAAAAAGAAGGTGCCACATAGCTGCTGTGCAAAATATCGGCAGTGGTATTTACTTCCTTCACACCGTGCTGTGCTCTTTTAAAATAGTTGAGGTGTACGGTGGCGCTGTCATTCCATTGCTTGGGACTGCTGGCTAAAACAGCTTTGCCCTGCTCGTCGGCTACATAAGCACTGTTGGCCACACCCCAGTCGCCGTCGCCGGCTACCTGACAGCCAATACGGCCTACGGCATAGGCCAGCATCAGTGCCGGACCAAATGAATCGACCAAATGCCAAAGGTTGATTTTGTGTTTGCGGGCATACCACACAATAGCGGCACCAGCACAAATCAAACCACCATAAAAGGTAAGGCCACTGAAAGAGAGCAGCGCATTTACAGGATCGGCCACCAACTCTTCCCAGTTTTCGAAGTTGTGAAAGAGTTTAGCACCACCAAAACCAAACACCGCTGCCAATACAATCATATCGCCTACCCTGTCACTGGGCCAAATACGGATGCTGCGTTTTTCGGGTTTGCTCAGTTTGGTTTTATTGCCACTGTACCAGCGCCATGCGGCAAAACCAATGGCCGCCAAAATTCCGGCGGGCAAATTGCCCATGCCGCTCAGCAAAAAGGCTTGCGGATCGGCCAGTGCATTCTCTTTATCTGTAAAAAAGCCAATGAATTTGAAACCGATGATGAATCCAAAGAAAGCATTCCAGATAATATCACTCATGGGCGCCCCATCACCCACGGTTATTTGTGTTTCGGTAAAACCCAGCCAACCCGCTTGCTGACGGCGTTTGAGCTCGGTAGTGAGTGCCCATGCAGCACTCAAAAAAGCCAGTGCTACCAGAAAACCAAACGTATTGATGAGTTTGAAAAATTGAATTTCTACACCAAAAACTTCCTTGAGGAAAAAATACAAATTGGGGTACATGCAACGTGGCTTTTTACAGACAATGCCTGAGTGAATAGCAAATAAAAACCTTCCCGCCGAAACGGAAAGGTCTTTTTATACAAAGCGTTGAATAGTTTGATTAGCAGTGCTGCTCAAAGGCACTGATAAGGTTACTGGCAATAACTTGTGCAGGGCGGCCTTCAATCTGATGACGCTCCAGCATGTGTACCACCTGGCCATCTTTCAGCAACGCAATAGCTGGTGAAGACGGAGGATAAGGCAACAAATACTGGCGAACCTGAGCTACGGCTTCGCGGTCGAAACCAGCAAATGAAGTGGTGAGAAAATCTGGCTTTTTGCTGGCGTTGTGCACGGCCATCAGCACACCAGGGCGGGCACTACCAGCGCTACAACCGCATACACTGTTGATCATTACCAGTGTGGTGCCTTGTTTTTTCATTTGCTCATCTACATCGGCGGGTGTCAACAACTCTTCAAAACCATATTCAGTCAACTCAGCCTTCATGGGTTCAACTATCTCGGCAGGATACATAATGCGTAAAGTTTATGCGAATAAATAATGTGCAAAGTTGCGGCAATGATGCATTCGTTGTACCTGTCGTTTCAATCAGCATGTGATAATTGCTGAAATCGAAAAGACACCCCATTTACGCCACAATGTCTTCTTTCTCAAACCAATAATGCCATTTTGTCTTTAATTTGAAATAAGATGCTATCATTTACTGACAAATGGGGTACTAAAAGACGATGGTACGGGCTTTGATTCCGTTTGGTCAAACAAATCAAACAAAAAATCGAAAGCATATGACACAGACTAAATTTATCACCCGCCCTTATGGTAACCGTTTCAATGGTGTATTCAACAGCTTGCTCGCCGATATGGAACGCAGCTTTGGCCAGGCAGTACAGCAGCCTTATACCGCTCCGGTAAACATTGCAGAAACCGCAGATGCCTTTCATTTAGAATTGCTGGCACCCGGTCGCAGCAAAGAAGCATTCACCCTGAATATTGAAGATGGTCATCTGGTAATTGCTTACAAAGCACCAGAAGAAACCGCAAACAGTATCCAATTTGCCCGCAAAGAGTTTACACTGCCTTCTTTCAGCCGTTCGTTTTTCCTTGATGACAAGGTGAACACTGACGGTATTCAGGCAAAATACGAACAGGGCATTCTGAAAGTATTGCTGCCTAAAAAAGCAGAAGCGCAGCCTGTGCAAAAGCAAATCAGTATTCAGTAATACAGATATAGCATGCTTTTGCATGCACGTATAGCAGTTGGTTTTTTTAAGCCTCTCCGATTCTTCGGAGAGGCTTTTGCATTTACTGCGTACTTTCGCTCAAGGAGTTTCGTTATCAGTGTGTTGTAGGTTGAAAACAAACAATAATTGATAAAAAAATTCATTAACAGTTCGCTTCGCTACTACGTTATCTGAAAGTAAATCGCTATGAAATTGAAAGTACTGTTGAGCTTTTTCGTTGTATTGTTCCTTCACTCCTCTTTGCAGGCTCAGGATAGTCTTCATGTGCACAAGGCAGATAGCACTATTAGCTATCAGGATTCTTTAGACGCCATTAAACTGCGCATCATCAATATGAATCCGTATTTCACGCTGCATGTAGATTCTGTGTTGCAGTATGGATTTGAAATTAATAAGCCCGCTAAAAACTATTATTGGTATTTGAAGAATGCGCCTGTTGGTGTAAAGCTCGATAAGAACAATGGTCAGTTGTTTTTTAAAGCAGAAAAGTCATATTTCAAAAGTGGCAAGCTGAAATACGACGTGCAATACAGAGTAGAAATGGGCGTACAATCGCTGATTAATGCTGCTGAAAAGGTAGACACTTTCTGTACCATCGTATTTTACAGTACAGAAATTGTAGCATCGAAATTAAAGCCAACCATCAGCAACAACCTTACTTTAGAAGAAGGCGACTCTGTGAAGTTTCGTATTCAATGTGATGAAGGAACTTTTCCTACAGAGCACATTACGATGTACACCAATATTCCAATTGCCAACTATACATCTGTAAGAAAATGTGATGATGAATTTGAGTGGATGGTACCTTATGATTTTATTCGTGATAATGATACAGCCCGTCAAAAAATGCTGACACTTCGTTTTGTTGGCGCAGATAAATTTTACAACAGAGATACTGCAGAAGTAAAAATCTTCATCCGTCCGGGTATAGATTATCCCACGCAAAACATGCTGCACAAAAGGGTAAGCAACGAAGTAGCTTCTTATGTTGCCCAATTGAAACTCACGTTCTATGTATTGAGCAGAAACATTAAAAAAACCAAATCTACCAGAACTGGTTTCGACATTACCAGTTCTTGCACTGCTCTGGCAGGCACCGCTCTCAGCACCGCCGGAGAATCTAATGGAGCCAAGAATTTCGGTAAAATATTGCCTAGTGTTGGTCTTACGCTGGTGCCTGTAAAAGAAGCAGTGTCGCCCAATAAAGTGCAGGAGCAAAACACTGCTACTCAGGTGCGTTCTGTAGCCAAGCGGTTAGAATATCTGGTTAGTGAAAACGCGATTGTAGGTAATCGGGATGTGAATGTGCAAGCTAAGATTAAAAAAATGCAAGAAGAGCTGAAATCAGCCCGCTTGCAGCTGGTAGATCTGCCGCTGGTTGAGTTTGATGACAATCTGACTCAGGAAGATGTAGAAAAATTCTTCACCGACCCTAAGGTGAATAAGAAGTACAAACTCAAAGTAAATTAAAGACAGTTGTCTTTGCGCCGGGTATCAATAATGTATTGAATTTTCCACTCGCCATTGAGTTTTACGAGTTGAAAAGAATTGACACCGCAATGGCTAAACTGGCCATTGAAATAAAACTGATAGGGCGTCCAGGCGGTGGCCATATTACCATCAATGTGAATGGCACCAATGGTAATGCGTTCATCCAGTGCACCGGCTTTTTGTTTGGTAATGGATGAAGCAAATTGTGCAACCGTATTTCCTCTTACTGTGTCAGTTTGTTGTTTGGTTTTAGCAATGGTTTCCATATGGGCATTGGCAGCAAACGCTTGTATGATACCTACTGAATCAGCCTGCCGCATGGCATCAAACATCTTATTGATGACTGCAGCCACTGCTTTTTCTTCTGCCGTGGTTTGAGCAAAACCAGCATTCCAGGTTGAACTAAAAATAAGAACAGCAGCTATTGCCAACTTCCATTGTTTCATATCTCCGTTTTTTGAATACGAAAAGTAGGCATAAAAAAAGCGACCCGAAGGCCGCTTGTCAAATTCCTTATTTAATATAGCCCAGTAGCTTGAGCATGCTTTGAGCGGATTGCTCTTTTGCATATACCCAATCTATGAGTTTGCCATTTTTGTCGTGCTCCAAAATCACATGTTTGGGCGATGGAATCATACAGTGCTTGATACCACCGTAACCACTAATCTGATCTTGATAAGCACCTGTATGGAAGAAACCAACATACAGTGGTTCTGCACTCTCACCATTGAGCTTTGGCAAAAACACTTCGTTGATGTGTTCTTCTGAATCATAGTAGTCGTGGCTATCACAAGTGATACCGCCTAATACCACACGCTGGTATGGGTTTTCCCATTTGTTGACGGGCAGCATCAAGAACTTCTCACCTATGCCCCATGTATCGGGCAAAGTGGTAATGAAAGATGAATCAATCATGTACCAGCACTCACGGTCGTTCTGTACTTTTTCACCTATCACACTGTAAATGTGTGCCATGCTTTCACCCACGGTATAGCTACCAAACTCAGTGAAAATATTGGGCATGGGCACCTTCGCTTTTTTACAAGCCGCTTTGATAACGCCTACAATTTCATTGATCATAAATTGGTAGTCGTAGTCAAAACCAAGGCTATGCTTAATGGGGAACCCGCCACCAATATTGATAGAATCCAACTCGGGACAAATCTTCTTCAGCTGGCAATAGAGGTTCACTACTTTGTTCAGTTCACTCCAGTAGTAGATATCATCTTTAATACCCTTGTTCAAAAAGATGTGGAGCATCTTCAGCTGAAACTTGTCTTCGTAACCTTCAATGTTGTCTACGTAAAATTCCAGAATATCTTTTGCCCGAATGCCCAGTCGACTGGTGTAAAAAGGAAAAGTAGGTTCTTCTTCTGCAGCTACCCGAATACCCAGTTTAAAAGGCACTTTTACCGACTTTTTGTAAGCCAGCAATTCGTCTTTGTTGTCGAGGATGGGTACCACATTTTTGAAACCCGAATTGAGCAATTTGGCAATGCGGCTGGTATAAGATTTCTGCTTGTAGCCGTTGCAAATGATGTGAATCTCTTTGTTGATTTTGCGGCGTTCGTAGAGCTTATTAATAATCTCGATATCGTAAGCAAACGATGTTTCGAGATGAATGCCGTGCTTTAACGCTTCTTCCACTACAAAGCTGAAATGGCTGCTCTTGGTGCAGTAGCAATAGTAGTACTGTCCTTCGTATTTATGCTTTTTAATGGCATTGGCAAACATGGTTTTTGCCTGCTTAATCTGGCTGCCAATTTTGGGCAGGTAACTGATTTTTAAAGGCGTGCCATATTTTTCAATCAGGTACTTCAAATCAACACCGTTGAATTTGAGGTAGCCATTTTCTACATTAAAATCTTTCTGAGGAAAATCGAAAGTCTGATGAACGAGGTCGGTGTAGGTATTCTGCACCAGGTCGGCTATGCGTCTGTTCATTTTGCGGAAAGCGTGGTTTTTTAAGAGGCAGACAAAAGTACTATTCTACAGCGGTATTGCGGATGCAAAAAAATAACCGGAAATGGATGCGATCCCTTTCCGGTTACGTTATTGTTGCAATGATGTCAATGCTTACTTCACTGATTCAACCAGCTTCTTGAATGAAGCAGGCTCATTCATAGCCAGGTCAGCCAGCACTTTGCGGTCGAGGGTAATACCCTTTTCGGCCAGCTTGTGCATGAATACGCTGTAGGTCAAACCTTCTTCACGTACGGCAGCGTTGATACGGGCAATCCACAAAGCACGGTATTCACGCTTCTTGAGTTTGCGGCCAACATAGCTGTAAGTCAAACCTTTTTCTACAATATTCTTGGCAACAGTATATACATTTTTACGCTTGCCATAAAAGCCTTTGGCCTGGTCGAGAACTCTTTTACGACGGGCACGGCTGGCAACAGCATTTTTTGAACGAGGCATATCAAAAGAAATTTAAAAGTTGATGAAATGAAATCTACCAGAATCGGCCGGTCTTACTTGAGACCCAACAGACGCTTTACGAAATGTGTATTGGCCGGAGCTACTACACCTTTCTTGGCGAGGTTACGCTTACGCTTGGTTGATTTTTTGGTGAGGATGTGCCTCTTAAAGCTCTTTTGAAATGTGATTTCACCTGTGCCTGTCAATTTGAAACGTTTTTTGGCACTTGAGTTGGTTTTAACCTTTGGCATGGTTACATAAACTTTTGCTGTTACACCCTACTGGCGGATCCGGACCTCCCGTCTCTCTTATGGAGCCATTTGGGCAATGCTTCAATTGGTTTTCACCAATCGGGCCGCAAAAGTAGGCGCTTTTATCTTAAAAAATGCATCTCTATCAAATTGAGTTGCCAAAAATGTATCAAATGAGGGTTCGATATTCCAATATGCCTTTTTATATATCCTGATAAAAGGCGCAATCATGGGCTTGCATCTGCCAATTCCAATTTGTAGCTTAGGAGAAAACATTGCCATATGATTCATTTCAATGAACTGAAACACGGAAACCATGTCATGGTGCTTAAT
This sequence comes from Phnomibacter ginsenosidimutans, assembly GCF_009740285.1. Classification (GTDB taxonomy): domain Bacteria; phylum Bacteroidota; class Bacteroidia; order Chitinophagales; family Chitinophagaceae; genus Phnomibacter; species Phnomibacter ginsenosidimutans. The sequence continues at coordinate 2,059,733 of NZ_CP046566.1, read as the reverse complement.
GAAGGTACCTGGATGGAAGGCGTCGTTCAGCACATTAACCCCGACGATGGCGGGCAGGTAGAAGTAACTACCGGTGTGCAAACCAATTGGTACAGCATTCCGGAAATTGAAAGCATCCCCTTGTCGGAAGAGCAGTTGCTGCGCTTTGGCTTCGAGAAAGAAGTGATGGAAAGCGGCAACATGAAATACAAACATGGAGCTTTCCGGGTTTTGGCAGGGCCAACCAAACTCTTTACCGACTTTTTGATGTGGTACAGGGAAGAAAAAAGCCATATCAACTACCCCATGACAGTGCATCAGTTTCAAAACCGCTACGAAGCCATGGTTAAAATTCCACTGGAATAAAACAACAAAAGCCCCGGCATAGTGCATGCAGGGGCTTTTGAATTATATAGCGGATTAAGCTTTTTTCTTGGTGCCTTTAGGTGCAAACATGGCAATCATGCGTTTGCCTTCCATTTTGGGCATGCCTTCCAAAGCGCCAACTTCAGCCAGTCTTTCTGCAAATTTCAGCAGCAGCACCTGGCCTCTGTCTTGAAACATAATGGCACGACCGCGGAACTGCACGTAGCATTTCACTTTGTTGCCATCTTTCAAAAACTTTTCGGCGTGTTTGGATTTAAAGTCAAAGTCATGATCGTCTGTACCAGGCGTAAAACGAATTTCTTTCACTTCGCTTTGCTTGGAATTGGCTTTCATTTCCTTTTCCTTCTTTTTCTTCTCATACAAGAATTTCTTGTAGTCAATCACTTTTACCACCGGCGGATCGGCGTTGGGTGAAATTTCTACGAGGTCCAGTTCTTGTGCTTGAGCAATCTTCAGCGCATCCTGTGTGGCGTACACACCAGGGGTAACGTTGTCGCCAACGAGGCGAACCTGAGCAACCCGGATTCTATCGTTGATACGATGCTCAGGCTCCGGCTGCCTGAAACGAGGATTAAAACCGCGTCTGTCTTTTGGGGGAAATGCCATTAAACTGTTTTAATTTAATAATGCGGCTGATTTGGTGTAAACCGCAGGTCAAAATAACAGATTGTTTTTCAAACCTGTTGATTAATCACGGTTTTCCGCCTCTGCCGAGAGCAAATTAATGATTTCTTCCACAGATTTCATGCCGAGGTCGCCCTGTCCTTGTTTGCGAACGGAAACAGATTGTTCATTCATTTCCTTTTCGCCTACTACAAACATGTAAGGCACTTTCAGCAATTCTGCTTCCCGAATTTTCTTGCCAATTTTTTCGTTACGATCGTCGGTGCTGGCACGGATGCCGGCTTTTTTCAACTTGGCAGTTACCTCTTGCGCAAAGGGTAAAAACTTGTCGCTGATGGGCAACACTTTTACCTGATGCGGTGCCAACCACAATGGGAACTTTCCAGCATAGTGTTCCAGCAAGAAACCAATGAAACGTTCATGTGTACCCAGTGGTGCACGGTGAATAATCAACGGCACTTCGGCTTCGTTGTTGGCATTGGTGTAGCTCAGTTTGAACTTCAGACCGCTGTTAAAATCTACCTGGTTGGTGGCCAGCGTAAATTCACGACCGATAGCACTCCAGATCCGCACGTCAATCTTGGGACCGTAGAAAGCAGCTTCGTCCTGTACTTCTACAAATGGAGTGCCTGTTTCTATCAACACCTGGCGCACCATGGCTTCTGTTTCCTGCCACAGCTGTGGTTCATTTACATATTTCTGGCCCAGTTTTTCGGGTGAGTGCAGGCTCAAACGCATCACGTATTTATCTACTCCAAAAATTTTGAAGTACTTCAAATACATATCATTAACGGCCTTAAACTCCTGAAAGAACTGGTCTTTGGTGCAATAAATATGCGCATCGTTCATGTGCAGGCAGCGTACACGCATCAAACCAAACAACTCGCCACTTTGCTCGTAGCGGTAGCAGGTACCGTACTCGGCCAGGCGGTAAGGAAGGTCGCGGTAGCTCTTAGGCTCTGCCGCATATATTTTGTGGTGATGCGGGCAGTTCATCGCTTTCAGATAGTAGCGTTCGCCATCCATTTCCATGGGTGGAAACATACTGTCGGCATAATAAGGCAAGTGACCACTGGTGAGGTACATGCTTTCTTTAGCAATGTGTGGCGTAACCACCCGATGGTATCCGGCAGCTTCTTCCGTTTCCTTGGCCAGCTTTTCCAACTCTTCGATAATGATTGTACCGTTGGGCATCCACAAAGGCAGGCCCGGTCCTACGTCATCATCAAAGCAGAAGATGCTGAGGTCTTTGCCCAGTTTGCGGTGGTCACGCTTCTTGGCCTCTTCCACCATGGCAATGTAATCGTCGAGCTCTTTTTGGCTGGGGAATGTAACACCGTACACACGGGTCAGCATTTTATTGTTTTCATTACCCTTCCAATAAGCACCGGCAATATTGGTGAGCTTAATGGCTTTGATAAAACCAGTATGCGGAATATGCGGCCCACGACACAGGTCGGTAAAATTGCCTTGTGTATAAAAGGTAATGCTGCCATCTTCCAAACCTTGCAGCAGATCGAGTTTGTACTCGTCGCCTTTTTCGGTGAAATAGGCCACGGCTTCATCCTTCGAAATTTCTTTGCGGCTGAACTGCAGGTTTTGCTTGGCCAGTTCTTTCATTTTGGCTTCCAGCTTACCCAGGTCTTCTTCCGTGAGTTTATGGCCACCAAGATCCATATCATAGTAAAACCCATTTTCTACCGGAGGGCCAACCCAAAACTTTACGCCAGGGAAAAGGCTCTCCACCGCTTCGGCCATCAGGTGTGCTGAAGAATGCCAAAACGTGCTCTTGCCATCTTTATCATCCCATTTCAAAAACTGAATACTGGCATCTGCTTCAATAGGACGGGTCAGGTCTCTTACTTCGCCATTTACTTTGGCAGCAAGAATATTTCTGGCCAATCCTTCGGAGATGGATTTTGCGATATCCAGACTGGAAACACCAGCGTCGTACTGACGAACGGCTCCATCCGGAAAAGTGATTTGAATGCTCATGTTTGTTTGAATCCCAATATGAAAGGGCGGCAAAATTAACAAACAATTACTTTCGGTCGGGCAGTGAATAAGGGTGTTGGCTTAATTTTTATTTTTATTCAAATTCCGATTCCTACGTACAACCACATGAAGTTTCGTATTCTGTCTGTTTTGCTGGCGATGATGTGCCTGATATCTGCAGGAGCACAGGAACTAACCGGTATTTGGCGAGGCACATTTTACAATGAATACGAGCTGCTGTTTACCGGTGCAAAATATCGTTACGAAGTACAATTGTACAATGTAGGCAAGGCAGTAAAGGGTGTTACCTATTCGTATCAAACTACCCGCTTTTATGGTAAGGCCAGCATGATTGGCGTATGGTCGAACGGCACAGGCAATCTTACCATTAAGGAAAACCGCATGGAGGATTTGAAGATAACAGGTGGTGGCGACGGCTGCCTCATGACCTGCTACCTCACTTATCGTAAAGAAGGCAACCACGAATACCTGGAAGGCACTTACACCAGTGTCAATATGAAAAGCGACACCATCCCCTGCGGTGGTGGTATTGTGCGGTTGGAAAGAGTAAGTGAGAGTGATTTTGAAGAAGAAGATTTCATCAAAAATCCGCCGACTGCGAAATCCGGTTCTAAGCCAAGTGTAAAACCCGGACAAGGTGAATTTTTAATAAAGAAACCCACCACAGGCAACGGCGCTACTGCTAAAACAGGCACCAGCACTCCTAAGACTCAGCCATCAACTGGCAGCAAGCCTACCACGCCTCCACCAGCAACTACAGCTAAAAAACCTGTAACGCCTGCTCCTAAGCCTGCAACCACCAAACCACCCGCACCCATCCCTGGCAATACCGGAGGTAACACTGCTGCGAAACCGACACCGGTAGACAAACCAGTAGAGTCGAAACCCAAGCCTGCACCCGTAAAAATTCCTGCACCAGCAGTACTGAAAAACCGTACCAACGAAGTAGTAGAAACCATTGCTACCAGTGCCCGTTTACTGGAAATCAGCTTTTACGACAATGGAGAAATAGACGGTGACACCATTAGCGTGTATGCCAATAACAAACTTTTGGTTTCAAGAAAAGGATTGAGTACAGAGCCTGTTACCATCAAGATTGGGCTGAGTGATGAAGACAACCTGCAGGAAGTGGTGATGGTAGCTGAAAACCTGGGTACGATTCCACCAAACACCGCCCTGATGATTGTTCAGGCTGGCTCTCAGCGTTTCACTGTTCGCCTGTCGAGTACCGAACAAAAAAATGCTGCTGTACGATTCAGGTATGATCCAAATGCATTGAAATGATGATTACATTGCTGAGGTAAAATTTCCTTTTGAAAAAGACGCCTTTTTACTTACAGCTTTATTTCGGCAATCGCTTTTACCTGTTGGGGTTGAGTGTAGTTAGCTTGTTTGTTTTGCTATGGCTGCTCGATGGCCCCATGTATATTGGTCAGTGGTATTTTTTAGCAGCCATTTCTTTGGTCTTCATCGATTTTTTTTATCTCTATTTTCCACGCCACAAATTTACCTGCAGCAGGTTGCTGAGCACCCGTTTCAGCAATAGCGATCAAAACAATGTTACCCTCACATTCTGGCATTCCTATCCCCTGCCCCTGCGGGTTGATTTGATTGAAGAACTGCCTGAACAATTTCAGGAACGCAACAACAAAAACACCCGCTACTATGCCCGCAATAAAAAACATACCCTCACCTATTTTCTGAGGCCTGTGCAAAGGGGCGATTATCATTTCGGCTATACCGTTTGTATGCTTTCTTCGCCACTGCGATTGTTGCAACGCCGCCGGCTGGGCAGCAATCCGGTGATCGTTAAAGTCTATCCTTCTTTTTTGCAATTGCGTCAGTTTCAACTGATGGCTCAAACAGTACAAAACAAAGAGCAGGGCACCAAGCAGCTTCGCAAAATTGGCCACAGCCTCGAATTTGACCACATCAAAGAATATGTAAACGGCGATGATATACGGGCGGTAAACTGGAAGGCAACTGCACGACAAGCCAGCCTGATGGTGAACAGTTTTGTAGATGAAAGAAGCCAGCAAGTGTACTGCGTTATCGACAAAGGTCGCTTGATGAAAATGCCTTTCAACGGGCTTTCTTTGATGGATTATGCTATCAACAGTTCGTTGGTTTTGAGCAATGTGGCCCTCACCCGGCAAGACAGGGCGGGTCTCATTACTTTTTCGCACCGGGGTGGCGAGTTTGTAGTGGCAGACAGAAAAGCCGGCCAGCTCAAATTGTTACAAGAAGCATTGTATCGCATCAATACGGAGTTTTACGAAAGTGATTATGAAAAGCTGTACCTGCAGGTGCGCAGTCAAATCAAGCAGCGTAGTTTACTCATCTTGTTTACCAATTTCGAATCTACATCGGGCATGCGAAGGCAGCTGCCTTACCTGCGGCAAATGGCCCGCCACCATCTGTTGCTGGTCGTATTTTTCGAGAATACTGAACTTGCAGAAATGGCCCATGGCAATGCCACAACTTTGGAGCAGGTGTACAACAATACCATTGCCGGCAAATTTGTATTTGAAAAGAAAATGATGGTGAAAGAGCTGATGCATCACGGCATCATGTCGCTGCTTACACCTCCGGAGCAGCTAACGGTTCAAACTGTAAACCGCTATGTGGAATTGAAAACCCGCCAGGCCATCTAAACTTGGCTGTGGGCATTCCTGTACATTTGCGGCCCATGAATGACTCTGCTTCTACTTCATTAATTACTCAACAGCAAGTGCTGGATGGACAGGTGTTTGTAATAGACAAACCATTGGAATGGACATCTTTTGATGTTATTGGTAAGCTGCGCAAAATTTTCAAAATCAAGAAAATTGGTCATGCTGGTACACTTGACCCGCTGGCTACCGGCGTACTCATTGTGTGCACCGGAAAGTTTACCAAAAAAATTAATGAGTACATGGGTATGGAAAAGGAGTACACCGGTACCATTACCCTAGGTGCGGCTACCCCTACTTATGATTTAGAAAGTACACCCATTCCTGTGGGTAGCATTGAGGCTATCACATTGGAAAAGGCGCAAACGGTAGCAAATACTTTTACCGGTGTTATTCAACAAATTCCACCAGCACATTCTGCCATCAAAATAGATGGCAAAAGAGTGTATGAATTGGCCAGGCAAGGCAAGGAAGTGAAACTGGATCCCAGAACTGTAACGGTGAATGTATTTGAGCTCACTGATTGGCAGCCACCTGTGTTGTCTTTTCGGGTGGTTTGCTCTACTGGCACTTACATTCGTAGTCTGGCCAACGATTTAGGTGCGGCTTTAGGATGTGGTGGTTATTTATCTGCGCTGTGCCGTACCCGCATTGGTGAGTTTGGCATTGAGCAAGCATTGCAGGTAACCGATGTAGAAGAAAGATTCGATAAGGAAAGCATTCAGCCAAAAATGAAGTAACCAAACAAAGAGTGTAGCAGCAATACAAGCAGTTTAAAATGGATAACCAATGCCAAACTGTACGGCAAGGTTGCTCCTGTTGTTTAGCCCCAGCCGGTTGGTGCTTTTCCACTCAAATGTTTTCAGCCAGCCGGCTCCTTCCCGCACAGGATCTTTTACTTTAAAACCAGCATCGAAGCGGATAACCAAAAAGCTGAGACCCCAACGAATGCCATAGCCCATAGCAATTGCTAAATCGCGGTACAACTTGCTCAGTTGAAAATTACCAAAGCCATCACTGGCGGGTGTATGGTTCCAAATGTTACCAATATCTACAAATGCTGCGCCTTCCAACGAATAGCCGAACAAACGCATAAGTCGTTTGCGATGCTCGATGTTGAATTCAAGTTGGATATCGCCAAAACGATCAGTAAATCTTGCCGTATCGCTGGCAAGGCTATTGCCCAAGCCCAGCTGCCGGATAGACCAGGCCCGCATGCTATTGCTACCACCGGCTACAAACTGCCGGAAGAAAGGCAGGTTGGCATTTTTGGTACCCGACAAATCCCAGCCAACACCACCAAAAAAACGGAAATGCAGCGACGATTTAGGCAGTTTTATTTTGTGCAAAAACTGACCTTCTACACGAAAGAATTTGAAAAAAGGTCTGTTGAACATTGAATCAAAAACGGGCACAGTCATTTCAGCAGCCAACCTGAAAGAACCCGTGTGCCATGGATTGCTGTACTCCAACGCCCTTTCAAAACTAGCCCTTGTACTTAGCACATTACCTGGTGTAAATGAATAAGCCAGCGATGGATTGTTGATGATGATTTGATTGAGACTATCAGTTGAAACGGTATCTACAATTTCAATATTGGGGAAGGAAAAACTATAACTGTTTTTGCCCTTGCGCCATTCCCAACCCAAGCCGGCATTGATGCTGATTTGTTTGAAAAAACGGAAACGATCGGTCATGGTAAGACCGCCATTAATCAAGGTACGGCGACTGTCTAACTGTCGGGTATCTATGATTTTGAAAGGCCATAACAATCGGGGTATGGAAAAGGTCTGGTTCAGGTTGAAAATAAACGACTGAAAGAAATCGCCGTTACCCGATGAGGAAGCATTATTCAGCTCCAGCCCAGCCCTGCCCTGCAAAGTAGATTGGGTGCCTTTCTTCCATACATTTCTGCTGCGGTAGGTAGCGGCTAAACCTACTGCTAAAAACCGCCCCGCCAATACGTTGCTGGCAGAAATATTGTTGTTTTGACTGCCTTCCAAATCAACCTGAAAACTTTGTTTTTTGGCAGGATATAAAAAGAAGTGGAAGGCTATTTTGGCAACAGAATCGGTGTTGTAGGTATACGACCGCACATCCAGTTGCTGCCATGGGCCCATTTGCGTAAAGCTGTTGACAGTTCTGAAATAATTGGTTTCATTGTACAAAGTACCCGGTAGCAGGTAGTTGGTTCTGCGCAGCATTTTTTCCTGATAGTCATTCTTTCTGGCCCGAATTTGTACTGCATTAGAATCACTGATTTTTTTAAACTGGATCAGCTGCATTACGCTATCCGGATTCTCTGTAATGTTTACATCGGGATAAATGAAAATGCTGTCAACATTGTACTGTTTAAAAAAATCGGGATTGGTGCCGGGCCTTTTAAAAATGCGGATACGGGCTGTAGGATTTTCTTTTCTTTTTGTGCAGCCAGTTGCTGCTCAATAGGGTCCAGATCGAAGTTTACCAACGACGGGTCGGTCGTATCCACTTCGGCCAGCAAGCCCGCCCTGCTCATGCGGAAAAAACCATTTTGTCTGTAATAAGCCGTGAGCCTGTCCAACTCTGCAGCTATGGCTTGCTTGCTGTACAAGCTACCTTTCTTCAAGCCGGATTTGTATTGATTGGCAATGGCCATTTCCTGCATCAGTGTATCGTTGCGCAATGCAGAGGAATCACTGAATGCATACATCAAGGTATCGATGCGAATGGGTTTGCCGAGCTTCAACCGGAATTCTGTTTTGACTTCTACCCTGCGTGTTTTTTCTAACTGAAAAAACTTGTTGCTCCGCCGAACGGTATCAAATTTTACCAGCACAGTATCGAAACTGGCACCGTAATACCCTTCACTATTCAAAAAGCCGTTCATATAGTACTGGCTGGTACCCAAGGTGCTGGAATCAAAAACCGGTGGTTTTAAAATTTGGGTAAAACCCAGTACCAAGCGGCTGGGCACCGATAAACTATCGGCGACAAAGCCCACCAGTCTTTCTTCTAAAACGGTTTTTTGTTCCTTATTTAAATCGGGTGCCTCCAGCTTTACCACATTGCTCACCACATAGGGCCGGCCAACGGGAGCATCTTTCACAGCCACACAACCCGCCAACCACAACAGGCAAAACATTGGCAGGAAAAAACGGCTGAAACGATGCAATACTGTATGTTCGCCGTGTTGAATTAAACGCATGAATGGCAGGATGCTAAGTAAAAATGAAGTCAAATATATCCAAAGTTTAAAGGCCAAAAAACAAAGGCTTGAAGCAAACGCTTTTGTAGTGGAAGGCCATAAAACTGTTTTGGAGTTGCTGGCACACCAACGCTGGATAGTACAGGCTTTGTATGGCACGGAAACATTTTTACAAACCATTCCCAAAAACCTGACGCTGCCCGCCAAAACGGTGACCATTTCGCAAGAAGACCTGGAGCGTATCAGTTTTTTGCAAACACCGCAATCATGCCTGGCTGTGGTAGCATTGCCAGCCGCTGCATCTGCTCATTTTCCTGCAAACAACTGGAGCTTGCTGCTCGATGATATACAGGACCCGGGCAATCTGGGCACCATCATTCGCATAGCAGACTGGTTTGGCATTGAACACATATTTGCCACAGAGCATACCGCCGATGTATACAATCCCAAAGTCATTCAGGCCAGTATGGGAGGTTTTTTAAGGGTACAAATGCATTATGGCCCATGTGCAGTATGGCTTCAACAGCAGCAACCAGTTTGCTACATTGCCGATATGCATGGCCATAACGTATGGCAATTGCAGCAACCACAACCGGGCGTATTGGTAATTGGCAATGAAGGAAATGGCGTAAGTGAGCACATTGCTGCCTTTGCCACACAAACCATCAGCATACCTAAACTGGGTGCAGCGGAAAGTTTGAACGCTGGCGTTGCCACGGGTATTTTGCTGTCACATTTACTGCAAACAACAAGCAAGGCTTAATTAAAGCGCAATGCTTTGATAATACTGATGCGTTGTAAAATGCTTAATGGCAAACGCAAAGCCAATAAACAAATGACGAAAGTGCCACCAGCTATGGCTGCTACCTGCCACCAAATGATGTGCACCGGCACACTGCTTACGTAATACGTTTTTTCATCCATGGGAATAAAATGAAACTGCTGTTGCAGCAGCAGCAAACCCAAAGACAATCCTAAACCAATAGCAATACCACGGCCAGCAATACGGGCAGCATAGTGCCAAAAATATTGCGCAGCGACTGCTGTGGCATACCAATGGCCGCCAGCAAAGCCACCATGCGGGTACGCTCCAATACCAATATGAGCAAGCAGGTAATGAGGTTGATGATGGCCACAGCCAGCATGATGCCAATTACAATTTGTTTGGTTTGGTTTTGAATGCCCAACCAGTCGAAAATATTCGGATAAATATCGGCGATGGGTGATGCGACTATACCCTGCGGCAGTGCTTTAGTGATGCCTTTTTCCAATAAGCTGGCTTTAGCGGGTTCATCAAACCATACCTCGTAACCACCAATTTGTGCGGAAGTCCACAAGTTGAGGCGTTGCAAAAACCGCAAATCGGCCAGTACAAAATTTTTGTCGTATTCTTCTATGCCGGTGCTGAATAGCCCACAAACAACCTGCCGGCGGCTACGCATGTCTTCACCGTTGCGCAAAAAAATGGTGCTTACTGTATCGCCTACATTTACCTGCAGCTGCCGGGCCATGCTTTCACTCAGCATGAGTTGTGAGCTGTAGCCGCTATCCGGAAATTGAAGCATTGTACCTGCTTTCAAAAAGCGTTTGAAAGGACTGCTGGCAAAACGAAGATCCACACCTTTGAGCAATACGCCATCAAACTGTCCGGCAGTACGCAGCACCACCGACCTGGCACCAAAAGCTTGTACATGTTGTATGCCGGGCTGAGCAGCCAGTATATTTTCTACACTATCGCTGGCATGAATGGGTGTTTCTTCGGCTACCATGCTGCGGTACGGTTCTAATGCCTGCACCCGCATGTGTCCCCAAAAGCTGTACACTTTATCCGACACTTCGTGTTGAAACCCGTTCACCAAACTCACCGTTACAATCATGGTAGCCACACTCACAGCAGTTGCTGCCGTTGCCAGTCGCACAATAAAACCCGAGTAAGACGAATGCTTTTGTCCTACAATGCGGTTGGCGATATAGCGGCTAATATTCACGTGTTCAATATTGTGTCAAAGAAAACGTTTTACAACATCAAATATCTGTTCGTTTCCATCAGTAATGGCAAAAACGATTTACTTTGATTTCTATGATAGCAAGAGCAATTCAACGAGTGACTATCCTGCTGGCAATGTGTATGGTGCTTACCGCACAGGCACAGCCTTTAGCAGAAGAAGTCCGGTCGGCCAATGTGGTGGGCATCAAGCTGTACAAAAAAGGAGATCAGTTACTCTACCCCATTCTTCGCCTTGGCGAAACGGAAGGGCTCGAATTGCATTTTGACGACATCAACAACAGCAGCCGCAGCTACTTTTATACCTATGTGCTGTGCAATGCCGATTGGAGCATCGCCAATGTGAGCAACATGGATTATATCAAAGGCTTTACACAAGTCCGGCTCAATCAATACCGTTTTTCTTCGGCCACGCAATCGAAATATGTACACTACAGCGCCACCCTGCCGGCGGCCAATAGTATGCCTTCAAAATCGGGCAACTATTTGCTGAAAGTGTATGAAAACGGCGATACGGCGAAGCTGCTTTTTTCGAAGCGTTTTTTGGTGGTGAATGAAAAAGCATCGCTGGCAGCAAGAATGCAGCAACCTTTTGCACCAGAATATTTTCTGACACACCAAAAGCTGTTGATTGACCTCAACTTTCGCAACCAGGATATTTTGAACCCTGCCAAAGAAGTGAAAGTGGTGGTGATGCAAAACAACCGTTGGGACAATGCCCGCACCATTTCGAACCCTACCTTTATCCGCGGTCGTACGTTTGAATACAGCGATGAACAGCAACTGGTATTTGAAGCCGGCAAGGAATGGCGCTGGCTGGATTTACGCAGTTTTAGATTGCAAAGCGACCGGGTAGCTTCGGTGAATTATAACGTGCAACCCTATGACGTACGCATTCGCCCCGACACCATTCGAAGCCCTATTCGCTATGCTTTTTACGCTGATATCAATGGGCGGTATGCGGTGAGCCACATCGAAAATATTAACCCTTGGTGGCAGGGCGATATTGGAAAAGTGCATTTCACTTTTTTGCCCCAAAATGGAGAGATACCTAACCAGTATGATGTATACCTGTTTGGCGAAATGACGCAGTACCAACTCAACGACCAAACCCGTATGAAATGGAACGAAAACCTGCAGGCGTACGAAACGTCTATCCTGCTGAAAAACGGGTACTATAATTATTGCTATGTAACAGTGCCCCGCAACAGCTGGCAGGCATTGCCCTCTATGAAACCAACGGAAGGCAGCATTTGGGAAACAGAAAACGATTATCGGGTGCTGGTATATTACACTCCATTTGGCAGCCGAACCGACGAACTGGTGGCCATAGCCGAACTCAACTCACGGGCATTTATGACAGGTGTACGCTAAATAAAAAACTCCGGTATCACTACCGGAGTTTTTTTATGGAATTATTCTTGAATTAAGCCTGCGTTTTCTTGGCGTCTTCAATAAACTTGGCGAGGCCAATATCGGTAAGCGGATGCTTGAGCAAACCGAGGATAGAATCCAACGGACAGGTACAAACATCAGCACCAGCTTCTGCAGCTTTTACAATGTGCAGGGCATTGCGGATAGAAGCGGCCAGAATTTCTGTTTTGAAACCCTGAATGGCATAGATGTTGGCAATCTGTGCAATCAGCTGCATGCCATCCCAACTGCTATCGTCGATGCGGCCAATGAAGGGAGACACGTAATTGGCACCGGCTTTGGCAGCCAAAATAGCCTGACCGGCAGAAAACACCAGTGTACAGTTGGTTTTGATATTGTTGTCGGAAAACCACTTAATGGCTTTTACACCGTCTTTGGTCATGGGCACTTTTACCACAATATTGGGGTGAATGGCCGCCAGCTTTTGGCCTTCAGCAATCATACCATCAAAGTCGGTAGAGAACACTTCGGCACTCACATCACCATCCACAATTTCGCAAATGGCTTTGTAATGGTTCATGATGGCTTCATCGCCTTTTACACCCACTTGAGCCATGAGTGAAGGGTTGGTAGTTACCCCATCCAAAATACCCAAATCGTTGGCTTCTTTTATCTGCGCCAAATTTGCGGTATCAATAAAAAACTTCATTGTAAATGGTTTATTTAATGTGGACACCGGCCGGTATTAAGCCGCTGTTCAATGAATAAATGAATGTGTGCAAAGAAACGGAACTTGCCAGAAATGACACACCCCCAAATATGGGGGTGAAAGAAAAAAAAGTGGCAGGCTGAATACATCGCACCGCTACAACCGCCTACCCTTGCTACCTTCCGGTCCTGAGGGAGTTCAGCAGGAGCTGGTCGTGTATGACCTGCCGCTGCAAATGTAGGGGAAAGGGATGTAAACTGCCAACAATGCCTGTATAAAAAAAGATAACGCTAAGCTTTTTCCAATTGAAACAGCAACTGGCTCTCCACCTATCTTTACGGCCAACCAACTACTACCCTGCCGCTCAATACGGCAGCTTTTTCTGCAATTATTATGAGTCACGCCAACCAACAGTTTTATCAATCACTGAATGACTATTTCGATGCGATTTATGTCATCACGATTCAACGGGCCGTTGACCGTAGAGCAAAGTTGATGCCGTTGTTGGAAGGATTGAATTACCAGTTTTTTTATGGCATGAATAAGCAGTTGCTGGAAGAAGATGCTGCATTGCTGGCGCAACTGTACAGTGAAGAAAAAGCCAAAGGTTTTCACCGCTACAATAAGCCGATGATTATTGGGCATGTGGCCTGTTCGCTCAGCCACCGCATGGTGTATGAAGACATGATTCAACGCAATATTCAACGGGCCTTGATTTTTGAAGATGATGTGATTCCGCAATTTGATACACTGCCGCTGATTCCTGCAATACTGGCTGAACTACCTGCCAACTGGGACACTGTATATTTTGGGTACGATAAAAATGGAGTAAGCTCAAATAGCACTACCATCAAACAATATTTTTATCATACACTGCATGCATTGGGCATGCTGAAATGGAACCATACCATGGTGAAGCATTTGTTTGCCAAACCATTTTCCAAACATTTGCGCAAGGCTGGCTATCACGATTTATTGCATGCCTATGGTATGTCGTTGAATGCGGCCAAAGTGATGGTAGAATTACAAACACCTATTGCATTCAATGCCGACCCGGCTGTGGCATGGGCAGTGAGTAATGGCATGCTGAATGCCTACATCACCGAACCACAAATTTTTATGCAGGAAGTGCAGCTTCATCCCGATACGTACATCTCTATGGTGAAAGCAAACAGCAACCATACTGCTTTAAACAATCCCAATGAATAGCCATGAAAGGAATCATTAATCTGGAAAGCATTTGGCGTCGTTCATTGAAAGCAATGGGATTGTATTATACCTGGCTTTTTCATAAAGAAAGAAACTATCCTTCGGCAGCTATGAAAGCCAGTCGCCAATTTTATGCCAGCTTCATTCAGGAAGGTGATTTGGTATTTGACATAGGTGCCAACATGGGACGTAGAGTGGGAAGTTTTTTGCTGCTCAAAGCCAAAGTTGTGGCGTTAGAACCCAACCAGGCCTGTGTAGCCGAAATTGAAAAAGTGTACAAAGGTTGGCCAGTCACGGTTATTCCCAAAGGTGTAGGAGCTGAACCCGGAGAGCTTACTTTTTTTATCTCTTCCAATCCGCTCATGTCGTCTTTCAATAAAGAATGGATTGCCGGCATGCAGCAAAAATTTAAAGACAAATGGGATAAGCCTGTGCAAGTGCCTGTCATTACGCTGCAGCAATTAATAGAAGAATACGGGAAGCCCTCATTTATCAAAATTGATACAGAAGGCTTTGAGCTGGAAGTACTCAAAGGATTGCAAACGGCTGTGCCCTATTTATCTTTTGAATACACTATTCCGGAACCTGCGGGCAAAACCATTGCCTGTGTAGAAAGAATTGAAGATCTGTACGGTGGAAAAGTGCTCTTCAATATTTGTCGTGATGAAGCATGGCAAATGCATTTCGACAGTTGGATGCCCGCAGCAGAGCTCTTGGCCCTGATGCGTAGTGCAGATTTTACAGCTAGTAGTTTTGGTAACTATGGCGATATTTATGTAAAAGCTGTATAGCTATTTAGCGTACCAGAATTTTATTGGTAACAGCGGCTGCGTTGGCATAAAGTTCAGCCAGCAAAGAATCAGAAAAACCTTTGCGTTCATCAATGTCAATCATTTCGGTGGTGTTACTCATCAACACCAATTTTGTTGGCAGCTCATTCAGACGTTTTGTCCACCAACCTCTGCGCTGATACACTTTTACTTGCAATCTTTCATAAGAAATTTGCATAGCAATTTCCGGATGAAAATGCGGTTTGTAACGAACGATGAGTTGACCAGCTTCATCATCAAACTCAACAGCCAACACACGAAACGGTGAAATGAATTGCCGTATAATATCAGCGAATGACAGAAAGGCGGGGCCAAGAAAAATAAGGTTCCATTCTCCTTTTGCTTCATGATACAGAAACACAACTGCTGCTGAGAAGAACCAAATGCGCCAATACTTTTTGATGAGGCTCAAAGCATTTACGTGAATGTCGGGCAAAAAAAGGCGGCTAGTGTGATTCATGCTAGCTGCTGCAGTTGTATCAACTGCTTGTATTTACGCAAGGTATAAAAAGCGTTCATGCGGGCAATGCGCAAGCCGGCTGAGCCATCTAAAAATCCGGCCCGAAAGAAAAAGCCATTTAAGAAAGACCAACCCGCACTCAACCAAGGTTTCAGGCTGCTCACTCGTTTGCCTCTTGTATACATGGCTTGTGCGGCTATGTCACTAAAGCGAATCATTTGCCTGCGGTGTTCTTCTGCAGTGGCAAACGACCAGTGCAAAATATCCAGCGGCACCTTTTCAAGGGTAGCGTTGGCAACGGTCACCACTTTATCATGCGGATTTTCTCCTCCCCAATGCCCCATTTCTTTTCGCCACAGTCGAAGTTTTTTATCGGGATAATAATCGCCGTGTTTAATCCATTGACCACAGTAATTGTTCAACCGGTTAAAGATGTAAGCATCTTTTGATAAGCCTTTTTCTTTGGCTTGCTGCAGCCATTGTTGCAGGAGTTCGCTCAAGGCTTCATCAGCATCCAGGCTTAAAATGTAATCAGCAGTTGCAAGGCTGGCTGCAAAATTCTTTTGTTCGATGTACCCTAAAAAAGGCTGATGAATTACCCTTGCTCCTATCGCTTCACAAATAGCCACAGTATCGTCCGTAGAGCCGGAATCCACCACGATGATTTCATCGGCCACGGCTTTTACCGAATGCAGGCAGCGGGCTATTTTATCGGCTTCGTTGTAGGCAATGATGACTGCAGCAATAGACATGTGCCAATGAATTTAAAACAAAGATGAATACACCTGATGCACGGAAGCTGCCGCAATTTCATTGCTGAACTGATGGGCATAGGCAACGCCTTTTATAATGTGCTCTTGCACCAATGCAGCATCGTTAAGAATGTGGCGCATTTGATGAGCTATATCTTCCGGGTTGGATGGGTCAACATAAAAGGCAGCATCGCCACCCGCTTCGGGTAGACAGGATGTATTGCTGGTAATAACCGGCACCCGGCTGTACAAACCCTCGAGTACTGGTATACCAAAGCCTTCGAAAAAGGATGGATAAAAGAGCATGCTACTCATTTGGTAAATGGCGGGAAAATCTTCGGCATCCACACCTACCCTTCCGTTGGCTTGCTGTTTGTATGATAAGAATATTACCCTGGTTCCGAGTTGATGCCCGGCTATAAATGCTTCTACTTTCGCTTTATATTCCTTGCCTCTGCCTATTACTACCAAGGGCAATGTCACGTCTTTGGCTTGATGCAACGCTTTACAAATATTCAGCAGGTTTTTTCTTTCAATGATAGAACCTACATATAAAAGATACTCCTGTGGCAAGCCATACTTTTCCCGAACAGCTTTCTTTATTTCATTGTTGGCTTGCTGGGCATACATCGGATGACAACTTTGATAGCACACATGAATCTTACGTTCATCTGCAGCATAGATGTCAATCAAATCTTGTTTGGTTTGCTGGCTGATGGCAATGATCGCATCTGCATTGGCGCAGGCATAGCGAAACTTTCGGGTATATATTTTTCTATCCAGCCAAGGGTATTGGTCAGGATAGCGTTCATGAATCAGGTCATGCATGGTTACAACCGAACGAATGCCGCTTTGTGCAATACCCTGTGGTATTTCGTGGCTGAGGCCATGATACAATTGAATGTTGTGCTTTTTCAAATCGCCTACCACCCATCTGCTACGCCATGCAGATGGCAACATTTTATGCAATGGTTGTTGCGGCAACATCACCTCCATGTTGCTGCCCGTAGTCTGAAACAACCGGCCCAATTTGGGCGTACACAGATAGTAATGATGCTGCGGAAAATCTTTGGCCAACGACGATATCAAAGTCCGGCTGTAATTGCCCAAACCAGTATCGTTTACAAATGCTCTTTTGGCGTCTAAGGCGATATTCATGTGTTGCAAAGTAGGTGCAAATATATTCAAAGCATGCTGCAGCATTCGTGCTGCCCGGCTAAGCACCTACATTTGCAGCCGCAGGCATTGGCCTTTGCGCTAAAAATACAGGCATGAAAGTTTCCGGTTTTACATACGTCCGCAATGGCATTCATCTCGATTATCCATTCGTAGAGTCCATTAAAAGTTTGCTGCCACTGGTAGATGAACTGGTAGTGGTTGTGGGCGATTCGCATGACGGAACCCGTGAAGCTGTTGAAAATATTGGCGACCCTAAAATCAAGATTGTCGATACCATTTGGCCGGCTGACTTGCGCAAAGGCGGAAAGATTTTTGCCTTGCAGGCCAACATCGGCCTTGACAATTGTAGCCCCGATGCCGACTGGATTTTTACCCTGCAAGCCGACGAAGTGCTGCACGAAAAAGAATTGCCCATCATTCGGCAAAGCATGGAAACTGCCCTGCACAATCCGAAGATTGAAGGTTTTCTTTTCCGGTTCCTGAATTTCTATGGCGATTTTCGCCACTATGGCCCCAGCCGCCGGTATCACCAACATGAAATTCGCATTGTTCGCAACGGCATTAATGCCCGCCCCTACCGCGATTCGCAAGGGTTTCGGGTGTTCATCAACAACGATGATGAAAGCACTGCCCGTAAGTTGCAGGTGTGGTCTATTCCTTGCCGGGTTTTTCATTACAGCTATGTAAAAAACCCGAAAACACAATTGCTGAAACAGGCAGAGTTTGGCAGCCGCTGGCACGATGGAGAAGATTATGTGGCCAAATTTTTAGCCGCTAATCCCGATGGATTTGATTACAGCCAGATTGATTATCTCGCCACTTTCGATGAAGCGCATCCTGCCCTCATGCAGCCCCGGATTGCAGCTCAGGATTGGACATTCAATTACAATCCGGCTGTCAACAATATGTCGGCAAAAGAGAAAATACTACGCTGGGTAGAAAAGCTGACCGGCAAACAGTTTTTCATTTACAAGAATTATAAAATAGTAAAGCAATAGCGGTGGCCATTTGAAGCAGGTTGTTGTTTTTTTATTGAATTTCGCCGCCCGACACTTAAAAAACAAGCATTATGCAATTGAAAGAAGCGATTCAGGCAGCCTTCGAAAACAGGGCCCTGTTGCAACAAATAGAATACAGCGAGGCTGTAGAAATTGTGATTGAAGAAGTGGACAAAGGTCGCCTTCGGGTGGCTGAGCCAACCGAAAACGGCTGGCAGGTAAATGAGTGGGTAAAGCAGGCCATACTCATGTATTTCGGCATCCGCAAAATGGAAACCTTCAACCTGCATCCGTTTGAGTTTTACGACAAAATGAAACTCAAAAGCAACTACGCCGATTTGGGTGTACGTGCCGTACCGCATGCCGTAGCCCGTTATGGCGCCTTTCTGGCCCGCAATGTAGTGTTGATGCCTTCTTATGTAAACATTGGCGCTTATGTAGATGAAGGCACCATGGTGGATACCTGGGCAACTGTGGGCAGCTGTGCTCAAATTGGCAAAGGCGTACACCTGAGTGGTGGTGTAGGCATTGGCGGCGTGTTGGAACCCTTGCAAGCCAGCCCGGTGATCATTGAAGATGGCTGCTTTTTAGGAAGCCGCAGCATTGTAGTAGAAGGCGTGATTGTAGAAAAAGAAGCTGTACTTGGTGCTAATGTTGTACTCACACAAAGCACCAAGATTATTGATGTAAGTGGCAGCGAACCTATCGAATACAAAGGCCGGGTGCCAGCCCGCAGCGTGGTTATCCCTGGTACGTACAACAAGCAGTTTCCTGCCGGTACGTATGGTGTAAACTGTGCATTAATCATTGGTCAGCGCAAGCCCAGCACCGATTTAAAAACCAGCTTGAATGATGCACTCCGCGACTTTAATGTAGCTGTGTAAAAAAGAAAAATGTCCTATTTGAAAATTTCAGTTGGAGTTTTCAAATAGGCTTCTATATTTGCAACCCGATCCGAAAATTGACCCCCGGTTCAATGATTATCAATCACCTGCCCAGGTGGCGAAATTGGTAGACGCACTGTGTTCAGGTCGCAGCGCCTTCACGGGTGTGCTGGTTCGAATCCAGTCCTGGGCACTTTAATAGCCTGAGCAACATGCTCGGGCTATTTTTGTTTTATGGTATTCGTATATGTCATAGAAAGTTTGCTTGACCAGAGTTGGTATACCGGAATGGCTTTGAATGCTGAGCTTCGGTTAAAAGAACACAATGCTGGTAAAAGCAAGTATACCAAAGGGCACTTGCCTTGGAAAATTATTTACACTGAAGAACATCCCGATTGGGCAGCTGCCAGAGTGAGAGAAAAATATCTCAAAACAAGCCATGGTAAACAATGGCTGAAAAACAAACTCAATAGTAAGTGAACGGGTGTGCTGGTTCCCTGTCTGCTTGACGCAGTCAGGCAGGGAATCCAGTCCTGGGCACTTTAATAGCCTGAGCAACATGCTCGGGCTATTTTTGTTTTATGGTATTCGTATATGTCATAGAAAGTTTGCTTGACCAGAGTTGGTATACCGGAATGGCTTTGAATGCTGAGCTTCGGTTAAAAGAACACAATGCTGGTAAAAGCAAGTATACCAAAGGGCACTTGCCTTGGAAAATTATTTACACTGAAGAACATCCCGATTGGGCAGCTGCCAGAGTGAGAGAAAAATATCTCAAAACAAGCCATGGTAAACAATGGCTGAAAAACAAACTCAATAGTAAGTGAACGGGTGTGCTGGTTCCCTGTCTGCTTGACGCAGTCAGGCAGGGAATCCAGTCCTGGGCACTTTAATAGCCTGAGCAACATGCTCGGGCTATTTTTGTTTTATGGTATTCGTATATGTCATAGAAAGTTTGCTTGACCAGAGTTGGTATACCGGAATGGCTTTGAATGCTGAGCTTCGGTTAAAAGAACACAATGCTGGTAAAAGCAAGTATACCAAAGGGCACTTGCCTTGGAAAATTATTTACACTGAAGAACATCCCGATTGGGCAGCTGCCAGAGTGAGAGAAAAATATCTCAAAACAAGCCATGGTAAACAATGGCTGAAAAACAAACTCAATAGTAAGTGAACGGGTGTGCTGGTTCCCTGTCT
Organism: Phnomibacter ginsenosidimutans; assembly: GCF_009740285.1. Lineage (GTDB taxonomy): Bacteria > Bacteroidota > Bacteroidia > Chitinophagales > Chitinophagaceae > Phnomibacter > Phnomibacter ginsenosidimutans. The sequence continues at coordinate 2,039,271 of NZ_CP046566.1, read as the reverse complement.
GCTTGACGCAGTCAGGCAGGGAATCCAGTCCTGGGCACCAACTAAAAAACCTCGCAGTAGCGAGGTTTTTTAGTTATAGGTCCGTTTGTTTTACAACGTTTTCATATCAATCACAAAACGGTATTTCACGTCGTTTTTCACCAAGCGGTCATACGCATTGTTGATGTCGGCTGCGGCTATCACTTCCACATCGGCTACTACATTGTGCTCGGCACAAAAGTCAAGCATCTCTTGAGTTTCTTTCATACTGCCAATCATAGAACCAATAATGCTGCGCCGATTGCTGATGAGCGAAAACGGTGCCACTTTGGGTGCTTCGGGCGGCAAGCCCACTACCAGCAATTTGCCTTCTAATCCCAACAAGTTGAGGTAACCGGTAAAATTGTGGTTGGCGCTTACAGTATCCAATATGATATCGAAGTAGCTGCCATATTGCTTCATTTGTTCTTTATCGGTGGTGAGTATAAAGTTGGTTGCCCCCAAACGCTTCGCATCAGCTTCTTTAGATGGCGAAGTGCTGAGCACAGATACTTCTGCACCAAAAGCCACTGCGAATTTTACACCCATGTGGCCCAAGCCTCCGAGACCAACCACCCCTACTTTCATGCCCGCTTTTACACCTGCAAAACGGAGCGGTGAATAGGTAGTGATACCGGCACACAACAAAGGTGCCACGGCACTCAGGTTGAGTTTATCATCCACTTTCAACACAAATTTTTCTTTTACCACAATACCACTGGAATAACCACCTTGCGAAACAGTAACACCATCTCGTTCCATTGCATTATAGGTACCAGTAGCGCCTTCTACACAATACTGTTCGTAATCGGCCTGGCAGTGCTTGCAGGTATTGCAGCTATCAATAATCACCCCTACACCTACGGTATCGCCCACTTTGTATTTGGTAACAGCACTACCCACAGCAACTACTTTACCCACTATTTCGTGACCGGGCACCATGGGGTACATAGAGCCACCCCATTCATCTCGCACCTGATGCAAATCGCTGTGGCAAACACCACAATATAAAATGTCAACCTGCACATCATCGGGGCGAAGGTCGCGGCGTTCAAAAGAGAACGGCGCCAACGGAGTTGTGGCCGATTGAGCAGCATACGCTTTAACTGATATCATGTTCAATGTTTTTAATAGACAATATAAAAATCGAATATTACTAAACGGCATCCAACCCATTTTGTTTGCCACAAGAGAAAGCAGAAAGATACTATTCTACTCCTCTTCTTCAGATTTCAAAATCATGCCTAGCAAACTAAAGGCCCCTTTGGCGACCACTTTTTGCCAGCCCAATCGAAGTTGCTGCTGCTGATGCCTACCAAACCGTTTTCCTTATCGCCGGGCGTAATTTCTACCAATTGAAATTGCTTGCTTGCTGTTTGCACAAATACAAAGTGTTTACCCTTACTTAACAAAATGGCAGCTTCGGGTACTGCTGGCTGCATTTGTTTTCCCAATTCGATGGTTGCCGTTACTGCCATACCGGGTACCAACTCTCTGGAGTACTGATGAAAATGGCAATGCACCATGCCAGAACGGGTATCGTCAATGGTGCGGCTCACCAGCAATACATCTGCAGGATAGGCTTTTTCGGGATGAGCCACTAAGCGGACTGCCACTTCCTGATCTTTCTGAATGAGGGGTAAATCTTTTTCAAACACTGTAAGTGAAGCATGAATATCACCGGGGTCTACCAACTCCGCCAGTACTTCTGTAGGGGCTACATAGCGGCCTTTGTTAACGGGTACTTTCGAAATAAAACCATGAATAGGCGAACGAACCGCAATGGTACGAGACATGTTTTCTGTGGTCAGTTGTACTGCATCAATACCAATGAGTGCTAATTTTTGTTTCAGTGCTTCCTGCATGGCTTTTTGCGCATCAAAGTCGGCTTTTGTTTGCTGATACATTTTTTGACTGCTGGCTTCGGTAGCGGCCAATTGCTGCTGTCGCTCCAGTTCTTTTTCCAGGAAATACATTTTGCTTTTGCCTACCAAATAATCTTGTTGCAATTGAATGTAAGCAGGATCTTCCATCGTAATGAGCACTGCCCCTTTGTTGATTTCTTGCCCGGGCAGCAAATCAATACTCTTGATGTAACCACCCATAGGGCAGGTAATACTCACCATGTTTTGCGGCGGCACATCAATGGTACCGTTGAGTTGCACAGTCTGGTTGATATGAGCTGAAACAACATCCACAATTTCGATACCACCGTTTTTTATTTGGGCATCGGTCAATTGAAGAGTGGTGCTTACCGCAGCTGGAGCTTTGGCTTCTTCTTTGGCTGCATCCTTTGTGCCACAGGCCGTTGATACAACAAGGATGCTATAGAACAATATTTTTTTCATAATGAAATGTCTTAACGATTGAGCTGATTAATTTTTCTCTTGTAAATACTGAAGTTCTGCCACAGCAGTACGATAAGCAAACCAGCTATCGAGGTATTGCAATTGTACTTGTAAGGCGGGTTCTACAATCAGCATCCAGTTCATATAATTGAGTTCGCCGGCTTTGAGTTGCTGTTGCGCCGTTTGCAAAATATCCTGCTTGCCTGGCAGCAATTCCTTTTCAATAGACTGCACTTGTTGCCACAGCAACTGCGTCTCTTTCCACTTCAGTTGATAGTTGCCCGATAGCTGCTGTTGCTGCATTTGCTGCTGTTGCAAAAGTGTTTGCTCCCGCAATGCTGATGCTTTTACTTTAGCTTTTGATGCTTTGCCAAACAGCGGAAAACTCACCCCTACTTGTGCTGCCGAAAAACGGGTGCCTGCTTCATAAAACTTATCCGTACCATTTCTGCTGGTTTGAAAACCAATCAAGCTTTGGTTGTTGTAGCCCAATTCTAATTCCGGTTTACGGAGTGCTTTCAGGTATTGTGTTTCGGCTGCAGCAGCTTTGGCTTGTGCCGCTACAATTTGTATGGCCGGGTGCTGTGCGATGGCTGTTGAATCCATACCGGGCAACAATGCTGCGGATTTAAAATTGTTTACCACGGGTTGCAAAGGCGCTGTTGTTTGCAGTAATACTTGCAGCTGCAGCACTTCCCGCTGCATAGCAATATCGGTGGTTTGTATGGCTTGCCTTACCAATTGCTGTTGCTGCCGGTAACCAGCCAGCTCCAACTTGTTGGTTTCCCCTGCCTGCAAGCGTTGTGTTGCCAGTTGTACTTGTTTGTCATACAAACTATCCATCATTTGCAAATGCCATTTGCGTTCCTGCTGATACCCATAGTTGGCAAAATGTTGCCGAACCATCAGCCGCAATTCAGCAACCCGCAATTGCATTTCTTTTTCAAACACAAATACAGCAGATTGAAACAGCTGCTTCTGCGCAGCTACCGAACCAAATGGCAAAAAGGTTTGCGACAACATAAAACGGGTGTCAAAATTTACTGAGTTGGTTTGTCCCAGCTCGGTAACAATTCTGGTGCGGGGCATTTCACCAGCTGTGCTTTGCAATGCCTGCAAATACTGCTGTTGCAGTTGCCCGGCTTTCAGCGTTATGTTCTGTTTGGGCAGCAATTCAAACGCTTGCTCCAATGTAATTTTTTGCTGAGCCTGTGCCGTTATACCTGCACCTAATAGCATTAGGAGCATAATAGCAGATGTGGGCTTATTTTTTTTCCGGTTCATGCGTGGATTGGTTTCTACCCATTGATACAACACAGGCAATACAATGAGGGTGAGGAAGGTTGCAGTAATCAAACCACCTATTACCACCGATGCCAACGGTCTTTGTACTTCTGCACCGGCACTATTACTAAGTGCCATGGGCAAAAAGCCCAATGATGCCACAGCGGCTGTCATCAACACCGGACGCAAACGGGTATGCGTACCAGCTACAATCAATTCTTGCAATGTCATGCGGCCTTCTTTTTTCAGTCGGTTGAATTCGGTAATCAATACAATGCCATTCAATACGGCTACGCCAAACAAGGCAATGAAACCAACGCCGGCAGAAATACTAAACGGCATGTCTCTCAGCCACAATGCAAACACACCACCAATGGCAGATAAAGGAATTGCCGTGAAAATGAGCAAGGAATGTTTGAAAGAATTGAAAGCAAAAAACAGCAGTAAAAAAATCATCGCAAGAGATGCAGGTACTGCAATCATCAATCTGTTTTTAGCAGCATTGAGGTTTTCAAATGCTCCACCAAAATGCAGGTAATAGCCGGCGGGTAATGACACCTGTTTGCCTACTTTTTCTTGCAGTTCATGCACCACACTTTCTACGTCTCTGTTGCGTACGTTGAATGCAACAATGATTCTCCGGCTGGCATTCTCCCGTTGTATCTGATTGGGTCCTTCGTTGATGGCAATATTAGCCACCATGTGCATAGGAATTTGAGTGCCCTGCGCAGTAGGCACCAGCAACTGTTGTACGTTGCTTACATCTTGCCGGCTGTTGTTTTCCAAACGCATTACTAAATCAAAACGCTTTTCTTTTTCATACACCAAACCAGCCGATTCACCTGCAAATGCAGTACGAATAATTTGATTGACCTCATCCACGTTTACACCGTACAATGCCATTGCATCGCGGTTGTAGGTTACAACAATTTGTGGTAGCCCTGTTACCGCTTCAATGTACATATCACTGGCACCTTCTACCCTTTCAGCGATGGCACCAATTTTTGCGGCGTACATGGCCAATGAGTCCAGGTCTTCGCCAAAAATCTTACATACTACATCTTGCCTGGCACCAGAAATCAATTCGTTGAAACGCATTTGTACCGGAAATTGGAAACCCGCAGATAAGCCGGGTACTTCACTCAACGCAGCACTCATTTTATCGGCCAGTTCATCATAGCTGTCCGCTGAAGTCCACTCCTTTTTGTCTTTCAGTAAAATGATAAGATCGCCCATTTCAATTGGCATGGGATCGGTGGGAATTTCGCTGGCACCAATACGGCTTACAATTTTTTCTACCTCCGGAAAACGGGCTTCCAAAATGGCTGCCGCTTTTTGCGAAGCTTCTACTGAAGCTGTGAGTGAGCTGCCCGTTAGTAAGCGAGTATCTACTGCAAAATCACCTTCTTCCAATTCTGGTATAAACTCACCACCCAATGTCGTCATCAATGCAATGGCCGTGGCAAAAACGATTACTACTAAAATCATCAATGACTTTTTGAAACGCAAAGCCAATTGCAAAAAGGGCAGGTACGATTTTTCAACCAACGCCATGAATTTATCGGAGAAATCTACCTTGCTGGAAATCTTTTTACTGATGCCCAACGATGTAATCATGGGTACGTAAGTAAGCGAAAGCAGGAAGGCACCCACCAAAGCAAAAGAAACCGTTTGTGCCATGGGTTTAAACATCTTTCCTTCAATGCCTACCAATGCTAAAATGGGCAGGTATACAATCAGAATTATTACCTGACCAAATACCGCTGCATTCATCATTTTGCCGGCGGCATTTTCTACCTCATGGTTCATTTGTTCTTGCGAAAGATGTGCAACGCCACCGGGTATTTTTTTGTGGTGCAAGCGGTGCAATACAGCTTCCACAATAATCACGGCACCATCTACAATCAACCCGAAGTCGAGGGCACCCAAACTCATGAGGTTGCCACTCACACCAAACAAATTCATCATGATGATAGCAAACAACATGGCCAGCGGAATAACCGACGCTACGATGAGACCAGCCCTTAGATTACCCAAAAACAAAACCAGTACCAGCACTACAATCAAGGCACCTTCTGTCAGGTTTGTTTTTACAGTATTAATGGAACGTTCCACCATTTTACTGCGGTCATAAAATGTTTCCACCAGTACACCTTCCGGCAGCGATTTTTTAATCACTTCCATCTTGGCTTTCACCTGATTCACCACATCCATACCATTGGCACCTTTCAGCATCAACACTACTGCGCCGCTTACTTCACCCTTGCTGCCATCTACCAGTGCACCATAGCGTATGGCATGACCTTCTTTCACCGTTGCCACATCACGTACATACACCGGGGTTCCATTGGCGGATGCTTTCAGCATAATGGATTCTATCTGTCGAATGTCTTCAATCAAACCCTCTGTACGAATGAAAAGCACCTGATCATTTTTCTCGATGTAGGCGCCGCCGGAATTCTGATTGTTTTTTTGCAAAGCATTGTACACTTCTGCAATGCTTAAACCCATACTATTGAGTTTTTCGGCACGGAAAGCAATTTCATATTGCTTAAGATGACCGCCGAATGAACTAACATCGGCTACGCCTTTGGTACCCAACAATTGGCGACGTATTTGCCAGTCCTGAATGGTACGCAAATCGGCAAGCGAATACTTGCCTTCGTAACCCGGGGCTGCTTTTACAATGTACTGGTACACTTCACCCAGGCCGGTGGTAAGTGGCGCCATTATTGGGCTGCCTGCTCCCGGTGGAATTTCGTCTTTGATGTATGGAAGTCTTTCTGCTACCTGCTGTCGGGCCCAGTAAATATCAGTTTCATCGTTGAACACAATAGTGACCACAGACAAACCAAACCGACTAATGGAACGCATTTCGGTAATGCCTTGAATATTGGAACAGTTTTGTTCTACGGTGAATGTTACAAGGCGTTCTACTTCTGGCGCTGCCAATGCAGGGCTCACGGTTATTACCTGCACCTGATTGCTGGTAATATCCGGCAATGCATCGATGGGTAATTTTTGAATGTGGATGATGCCTGCAACAATAAGTGCAGCCACCATAATGCCCACAATTAATTTATTGCGGATAGAAAATTGAATAATGGCATTGAGCATAATAATATACGCTTACACACCAGCCGTTGCTGGAATGCAATAATTTAAATGGTATCGAAATAGTGTTGCGAAAAATGGATTATGCAACCCAATGCCGAGGCGGCTGAAAGATGTCTGCTGAATATAAATCGAACAGAAACTGATGGAAAGGAATAATGCGGGGCTTGCTTACAATAAGTACCGGAGCCCTGAGTGGAGTAACATGCGTAGGCGGAAAATAACCAAGGGGCAACAGACTGGTACCATCTTCATGGGTCTTAAATGGCAGTTGCATGTCTTTTTGCCAATCACCATCTATATCAACCGTTTCGTTGTAGTGCATTTTGATAAATGCCATCAACGATAGTTGAGGATCTTCCTGACTGTGTTCGAAATAGTGTTTTACAAAACTGGGCAACTTCAGCAGCTGGTAAGCTTCTGTAGTACCAATGAGGTAAATACACATCAGTGATATGGAAAGTATCCGTCGCAAGGTGCTAAAGGTAAAACTTTTGAGGCAGTAGCAGGATGGTTATATTCGTTGCCATCCATTAACGCTAACATTTGACTACGCTATGAAAGGAATCCTGCTCATTGCCACTTTGTTTTTTGCCATCGAAAATACCTATGCGCAAACGTCCTCAAATCCGGCTGTGCCGCATTATGGCGCAGTATTTGCCCAGGTACCGGGTCTTTCTTTTACAGCAGATAAAAACCTACCCTACAAAGTGGTGATTGAAATAGACAAGAGTGATACCAGCTCCGCAGAAATAAGCCAGTCGCTGGAAGTAGCCAGCCGGTTTGTGAACCTGCTGGCCATAGATGGCATTTCGCAGGACCAGCGTTCTATCGTCATTATTTTTCACAACGCTGGCAGTTATTGCATTCAAAAAAATGAAGCATATCAGCGGAAATATGGTCGATCCAATCCCAATCTGCAGGTGTTGGAAGAACTAACAAAGGCGGGCGTAACGATGATGGTTTGTGGGCAGAGCACTGTAAAAAGAAAGCTGTTGCCAGAAGAATTATTGCCGCAGGTAAAAATTGCTACTTCGTACATGACGGCCTTTGTTACCCATCAGCTTAAGGGGTATGCCGCCATGAAAATGTAGCTTTATTTCAACAGCTTGGGCAGCAGTTTGCTAATCTCCATCCAGTCGGGGTCTACTGCTGCTACTTTGCCATTTTTATCAATTAAATAGGTGGTTGGAATCTGGCGGATATTCCATTTGTAAGCTACGGCATCTTCTCCTTCAGCAGCATCGTGAACTTGTAGCCAGGTCATTTGGTCTTGCTTGATGGCCCGTTTCCAGGCAGCTGTATTTTGATCAACCGAAATGGCCAGTATTTCGAATCCCTTTGCCTTGTATTGTTCGTACACCGGCTTGGCCATTTTATTGGAAATACGACAAGGCCCGCACCAGCTGGCCCAAAAATCAATCAACACCACTTTACCCCTAAGGCTACTCAGCGCCACACTGTCACCCTGTGCATTTTGCAGCCGGATATCTGGCGCCGTTTGCCCTTTACGGGGTGGCTGCGCCAGCAAAGCAGTGCTAAACAATGAGCAAGAAAGCAGGGCAACAAAAAATAACTGATTGATTTTCATAAATATGGAAACAAAATGACCCTGCTAAATTACGGGAGTAGTGCCTTCGATCTGATGCTGGCAATATGTTAACCTTGCAAATCAGAAAACTAAAATCAGGGTTATAAATTCGTTTTACCGACTGTCTTCCCTTTTCCACATATCCACCAAAACGTCGAAAAATCCAGAATTTTAGTGGATAATGTTTGGCCACGATGGTCATTACACCTACTTTTGCAGCCCTAATTTCTGGAAGGGTCATGTCTGGCAAAAGAACGTACGATATAGCATTTGTAGGGTTAAAGCCGGGCGAACACCAATTCAGTTATGAAATTACGGACAAGTTCTTTCAGGATTATGATGAGCAGGACTTCACCGATGTGAACGCCACCGTCAAGTTGAATTTGGACAAAAAGACTGGTTTCTTTTTACTGAAATTTGATGTAGGTGGATCACTCAAAGTCATTTGCGACCGCTGCGGCAATAATCTGCCCATGCAGTTGTGGGATGAGTTTAAAATTGTGGTGAAGTTGGTAGATAACCCGGATGAAATGAACGAACAGGAAGAAGATCCTGACGTGTATTACATTGACCGAAACGAAAGCCACCTGCACCTGAGTGATTGGATTTATGAGTTCATCAACCTCAGCATTCCTATGACACGTATGTGTAACGATGCTGAAATTGGTGGTCCTTACTGCAACAAAGAAGTACTGGAAAAACTCAATAAACTCCGCCCCAGCGAAGACAATCATCACTCCATCTGGAAAGATTTGGACAAATTCAAGGGACTTGAAGAAAACAGTAATTAATAAACGCTTTTGATAACTTTTAATTGGATCCGTTATGCCTAATCCGAAACGACGCCATAGCCAGCAGCGCAGCGCAAAACGCCGTACGCACTACAAAGCCGTTGCAGCTACCCTGAGTGTAGACAGTGCTACCGGCGAAACACATGTTCGCCACCGTGCACATGTTAGCGAAGGAAAGCTGTACTATAAAGGCCAGGTGGTGGCTGAGAAGTCTCCCATCAAGAAATAATTCCCATTCTTAATGGTTAAGGTGACACTTTGCTAAAAGGTGTCACCTTTTTATTATTTTCCGCACCTTATGAAGATAGCACTGGACATGATGGGTGGCGACTACGCCCCCTTGAAGCGGCAAAAGGAATAAAACAGTACCTGGCTACTCCAAGAGCTGGCGTACAAATACAGTTGTTGGGTGTTGCAGCCGATGTGGCTGAAGCATTGGCAACTGTTGGATTGACAGGCCATGAGCAACTCCATATTGTAGACTGCCCGGAAATTATCGGTTACCACGAGCACCCGGTAAAAGCATTGAAGGGGAAACCACAATCTTCTATTTCTGTAGGTTTTGGCATGCTGGCCATGGGAAAAACCGATGCTCTCATTAGTGCGGGCAATACCGGTGCCATGCTGGTAGGCAGTATGTTTTCATTGAAGCTTTCTGCGGGTGTATTGCGCCCTACTATTGCTACCATTATTCCACGGGAAGGCGGCAAAACAGGCCTCTTGCTCGATGTGGGCATCAACAGTGATTGCAAGCCAGAAAACCTGGATCAGTTTGCCATTATGGGCACTGCTTATGCCAGAGAAATTTTGGGCATAGACAACCCGTCTGTAGGCCTGCTCAATATTGGTGAAGAAGAAGGGAAAGGCAATATGCTGGCACAAGCTGCATATCCTTTGCTAAAGGCCAATACCCACATCCGCTTTGTGGGTAATATGGAAGGCCGCGATATTCTGGAAGACAAAGCGGATGTAATTGTGTGTGATGGTTTCACAGGCAATGTATTGCTGAAAATGATGGAATCTATTTATCCTATTACACAACGTCAGGGCATCAGTCATCCATACTTCGATCGATTTCATTTTGAGCAGTATGGCGGCACGCCTGTATTAGGTGTAGAAAAGCCGGTGATCATAGGTCATGGTGTTTCACAAGAAGAAGCATTTTGCAATATGATTTTGGTGGCAGAAAAAATGATTACCACCAACTTCATTGGCAAACTGGCCGCAGAAATTGAAGTAAATCCGGGTACAGAAAACGAAGTACCTGCGCCTTAAGTTTAACGCAGAAATTTCGCCCAAATAATCAGCGCTATGGCCACAGCGGCCACAATCATAGGAAGCAACCACCACCGGTCGGTTGCTTTTTCTTGTTGGTCATAAAAGGCTTCCATTTCGGTGCTGGTAGTTTCTACATCTCCTACCAGCATTTGGTGCACTGCACTTTCTCTGATTACTCTTTCAGCTGCTACGGGCTCAAAGCCTGTTTGCAGCGTTGCGGGAGAAAAACGATCTGGCCGTCATGTTGCTGCAAAGTACCAAAGGCGCCAATCGTAACAGCATCGCCTTGCTGCAGTAGCTGTGCAGTATCATTTTGCCAGAGCATTACTTTTTCGAAAGCCTCTTCTTCTGTTGATTGCAGTTGCTGTGCTACGAAACGCACCAAAGGCTGCATGCTTACTGCATTATCTGCAGTTAATTGCTCGAAAGACAACGCTGCTGTAGGCGGCACAAATGCACGTTCTGTTACATCATACTGAGCGGGTTGAGACGCTACACGGAGCACTCCAACAGCATGCAGTGGCAGTTCTTGATGCGACAGCAGAAATTCGTTCAGCAATGCGTTCATGCCAACAAATTAACAGGAACTGAATCAGATGAGCAAAACTGCCCGATTTAGAAGTGGAAAATGGCACCGCCCAAGGCCTGAAAGCCAAACACCCGGTACTGGTTCCATCGCTGGTAATCCTGATTCACTATGTTGTTGAGCTGCAACCAGAGCTTCACTTTTTTGTGTACGTCAAACTCCAGACCTGCATTCAAATCCAATGCTGATTTTCCCTTTTTGTCATCGCCGGTTTGGTCGCGGTACCAAGCACCATTGATGGTATACAAATCAGCTTTGAAACGCAGATCTTTCAAAATGAGTACCTGCACCGAAGAACGCAATTCGAAAGGTAGCAAACCATAGGCTTTTGGGGCAGCATCTATGTCGTTGTAAATATTTACCTGCAGGCTGTTGGTCCAGTTGAGCTTTTGCCCTTGCTGATACACCAGTTCACCAGCAATAAATACGCGGTTCAAATCCAGCTCCCGAAGGATTTGAAAACTGCTACCATCTTTGCTATCATTTACAAACAGTGGCAGATTGCTTTGCTTGCCTACACCGGCTTTTACCCGAAAAACCGAGGTTCTCATTGACATTCGATTTTACCGCTGCAAATATTTCGCTGTTGCGGGTATTGGTCAGGCTGTCCGGCTGCTGAATCCAAGGGTTGAATGCAACCAGAGAACGGAAGGTTTGTTCATCGTAATAACCCCGGAATCCAGCCTGCAACACGAGATTCTTTTCATTCAGCAAGTATTCAACCGACACATCGGGCAGCAACTTAAATACCTTATTGTTCCATGACGGAATGATACCTGCTTTGACAGAGATATTTTCCTGCAACTGAAATTGCGCATTCACGGGAATCATGAACAGGTTGTTGCTGAAATCTGCTTTGTTGCTGCGGAAAGAAGACAACATGCCTTTGATACCCACTGTTACACTGGCATTGTCGCCAATGGTTTTGGTAATGGGTGCTTCAAAACGAACCGCCGTTTCCTGTGCATCATATTTATCCGAAAAGAAATGTGCATCAACCTTGGCATCATAGCTCACACCGGCATCTCCGGCAATGCTGTTGCCCAAACCAGCCCCAACAAAAATGGTATTGTATTGCAATGCCATTGAATCAAGCACTGGTGCTGTAGCTTTAGGCTCCCAGCCATAGCGCTGCGTTTGCTGCCCCTGATAACCGCCATATAAATGCAGTGAATTGTTTTGCTTCATGTGCAGCCACAGATTGCCTTTTACACCATACTGTGCGGCTTTCTGATAATCGAGATTGCCTTTTGAACTGGTAAAGTTTCCTTCCACACTGCCGTTCGATTTTTCGCCATTGCCAAACGAAGCCAGTGCTTGCAAAAACGGTGTACTGAAATTGCCAAAGCCTGCTTTTACATACACAGAAGGAGCTGCATTTTTCAGCGTACTGTCTTCCTGAAAAGCCAGTGGCCGCAATGGTGCTGGCACAAAATTGAACGCCAGGTTTTGCGATGGAATTTTATAACTGAGTTTGGGCCTTGCACTATCTGCAGGCGTAGCACTGGCTGTAAAACCAAACTTCTGTTGTTGCTGCAAACTGGGCTTGAAGGAAGACGTGATTTCGATGGTTCTTCGCTTCACCGTATCCTGTGCGGTAACTGTTTGAAAACCTGCTACACACAGCAGCAATACAAACAGGTGATGGAATGATTGATATCTGCGGTTCATTACTGCCCTCCTATTTTTGATGCTGCTGCACTCATACTTTCGGCTTTAGCCAATTTGCTGGCAGCTTCAGCTTTCAGCTCTGGAATGGTTGCATTGTCGGCCACACTTTTGTAAGTCGCTTTCGCATTAAAGTAATCTTCTTGTTTCAGGTAAATATCGCCGAGCAAAATGTAAGACCGCTCTACCCAGTTGGCATAAGAGCCCGCTTTTTGTACCACTTCAAATGCTGCTTTTTCTGCTTCCTCCAGCTTTTGCATTTCAAAATAACAAGCGGCAATTTGATAACGGGCTTCGGCACCAAACTCTGCTTTCGATAAGGCAGCTACTGATTTGAAAGCGGTGATGGCTTCTGCACAATTGCCATCTGCCTTGGCTTGCTTACCAATAATGAGGTTAGCAAACACTTTGTCATCGCTACCGGCACCACCTTGCTGCAACAACTCTTTTGCATTGGCAACAGCGTTGGCAAAATCGTTAAGGTAGTATTGACAGCGGGCCAATCCACGCATTGATTCCAAACGGTTTTCGTTGCTGCTGGCTTGTTGCTTCAGCTGTGTGTAATAGCCGGAAGCAGTGCTATAATTCTTTTCATCGAAATAGTAATAGCGGGCCAGCAAGAGCAGCGATTTTTCAGCATACTTGTTGGGCGCCAACTTAGCCACAGCATCGTAGTGTGTCATGGCCTTGGGCATGGCTTTCATTTCGCGGTTCAGTTCTGCTGCATAGTAATGCGCATCAACAATATAGCGGCCCATGGGAAACTGCTCTGTGTATTTGGTAAAGCCTGCCAATGCCTGTGGCTTTTTACCATCCGACAGCTGCAACTCTGCAGCAACATAGGTGAGTGAATCCGCTACATTCTGATCTACACTGCGGCCTACACTTTTCAGGAAGCTTACGTACTGGTCGGGCTTACCTTGCTCTACATAAATGCTGCGTACGTTATCAATGGCTTCTTCACTCTCCGGCGATTGCGGATACTGTTTCAACAGTGTTGTAAAAGCATTCAATGCTTCATTGAACTGATCGAGGTTGTATTGAGCCAGGCCTGTTTTGAGGTAAGCCGTTGGCTTCAAACTTTCATTTCCTTTTGAAGCAATGATTTTAGCCAGAAAAGGAATCGACTCTTTGAACTTTTCATCGGCCAGGTAGGTATCGGCAATTTCCATATTGGCAAGGGCAGCCAGGCCACTATTGGGGTACAGGGTTTCGATAGACCGCAACTGATTGATTTTTTCAGTAGCCTTATTTTGAGCTCCTGCAATCATGCCCGCCTGATACAAGGCATAGTCGGCGCCATAGCCCCGCTTGGCCGCTACCTGATTGTAAATGGGCAACGACTTGCTGAAATCTTTTTGCATGAATGCACAATCTGCAAGACGCAACTGCACATCAGTTTGCTGTTGCTCGTTGGCAAAATAACCCTTGGCTATTTCTGCAAACACATTGCCTGCCTGCTTGTACTCTTGCAAGCGAAGCAAGCTATAGCCGAGGCTGTATTTCGCATTGGTTACATTGGCTTCGCCTTGCACTTGCGGCTTGCTCAGGTAAGCCTGAAAATGCTGCACCGCACTGGCAAACTCATTCTTACCGAAATCAATTTCGCCCTGCCAGAAATGAGCTAGCGAAATCACAGATTCATTGTAAGGAGCCGTCTGCACTTTTTTCAACAGCAGCTCTGCACCCGCCACATTGCGATCGTTCATCAACTCTTGTGCACGGTTGTACGCAATGCGTGGATAGTACGACTTCGCCATTTCACTTTTGGTAGGAAGCGATTCGTACAAGTCGAGTGCTTCTTTGTAATTGCTGGTATTGCCCAGCACACCTACCAGCAAGTCTCTGGCTTCGGTAATGTAAGCACCTTGACGATAGCTGTTGACGTATTGTTTCAATGCGGGCAATGCTTCATTGTCGTAGCCCAGTTCGTAGCTCAGCTTACCGTAATTGAACAAACTGATTTCTTTAAACTGCGCATTGCTGCTGTTGCTGCTGCAAAACAAAAACGCATTGCGGGCATTGTTTTTTTGGCCTGTCTTTAAGTAGGCATCGCCCAGCAAATACATGGCATGCTGGCTCAGCGAATCATCGCCGCCAGCCAGTGGTTTAAATGCCTCTATTGACTTTGCATATTGCTGACTGATGTAGTAGCAATAGGCCAATTCATACAGGTCTTCTTTCTTTACTTTATCAGCACTTTTTACATATTGCTCAAGATAGGGTTGCGCTTTAGCATACTCTCCTTTTTCAAAATAACCATGGCCCACCAATTGCTGCAATTCTGATTTGTAATAAGGATTGCCTGTTTTCAATGCAGCTTCGGCCTGCTCCATGCCTTTGGCTTTTTCGCCAATGGAATAGTTGATGCCGGCAGTATAATACGGCACCATGTCCTCGTACTTTTTATTGTACCGAACTACTTCGAAACTCTGCAGTGCTTCTTTGTATTGCTTGTCGTTGAAAGCCAGCAAACCATAGTAATAATTGGCATCGGCATAGTAAGGTGATGCTGCAGACTGCCGTACCGAATTGAGCAAAGGCTTTGCCTGCACAAATTGCTTTTGCGTGAAATAAGCGTAGCCTTGCTGAAATTGCATGGTAGCCACCTGCTCATTGCTGAGGTTGCTTACATTGGCTTTGTCGAAAGCAGTGATAGCCTCGGCATAGCGCTGCTGACGGAAATAATACGATCCCAGATAAAAACCAAGCTGCCCTTTGAGATACGATCCGGCATTGCTCGACAAATAACCTTGTGCCTTTGGTTCGGCACCAGGGTTATCTTCCATCAGTTCGCAGGCCAACATGTAAAAACGTAGCTCTTCCACATACAACTGTTGGTTAATATCTACAGGTGTGTTTACAGCCTGCTCCAACTCTTTAAACACCGGATAAGCCAGTTTGTACTGGGCGGAAGTAAACCACTGCCGGGCATCCAGAAAACGCTGGTACTTGCCCGGGTCTTTTACTATGAACGTGTGCTGTGCAGCAACGCTGTTTGCCCAAAGCACTGCGCCAGCCAAAACAACAAGTGGCAGGGTAGCAATTTTCCTGGGCAGGAAACGGGTAACATGCATCATAATGAATTACTTACTGTGTATACGCAGTCGTACATCGACAGGTTACAGCAGCAGGCTAACGCAAATTAACCCGTGAATATTGGCAGGCCTCTGCCCTGCTTTTTCACATTTGCACATTTGAAGGCTGTTTTAACAAGCTATTCAACACAATCATTTTCTAACAATACATTTCAACCTTTGCTGCCTAAATTTGCCGCCAATTAAAACCGCATGATTACTTTTTACTCCGAACCAAACCCCGAACTGAAGCCTGATGAAGACACACTCGTGTTGGAGGATGGCGGGTACAGTCTCATTGTTTGGAACGATGACGTAAACAGTTTTGACTGGGTGATTCAGGCCCTAATGGAAATTGTGGGCCACTCTGCCGAGCAGGCCGAGCAATGCGCCCTCATTATACACATGCGGGGCAAATATGCCGTGAAGCATGGCGGTTTTGAAGAGCTGAAAGTAATGGCTGAAGGCATCACTGACCGTGGTATCAATGCTACCGTTGAAGCCGTAGCCGTATAATCTGTGTTATTTTTACCGGGTTGACAACGCTCCACATTCTCGACGACAAACTTTGGTTTCCGCCCGTAACTGCTGCCGATGCAGAGGGACTGCTGGCGGCGGGTGGCGATTTGCGCCCCGAACGGTTGCTGCTGGCGTACCGCAAAGGCATCTTTCCCTGGTACGATGGTGATGTACCCTTGTGGTGGAGCCCCGATCCTAGGTTTGTACTGTTTCCAGATGAATTGAACATCAGCAAAAGCATGCAGCAGGTGTTGCGCAGAAATGTGTTTCAGTTTAGCCGCAACCAGTGCTTTGCTGAAGTGATGGCCCATTGCAAAACCACACCCCGCCCCGGGCAGGATGGCACCTGGATATCGCCGGCCATGCAGGATGCGTATACGCAACTGCATCACTTGGGCCGTGCCATCAGTTTTGAAGCCTGGCAGCAAGGCCAGCTGGTGGGTGGCTTGTACGGCGTTTTGTTGGGCAAAGTGTTTTTTGGTGAAAGCATGTTTAGCCATGTGAGCAATGCCAGCAAAGCCGCCTTTATGTATGCCGTGCAATGGTTGCAGCAGCAAGGCATTGTGCTCATCGATTGTCAGGTGTACACAGCCCACCTCGAAAGTTTGGGCGCAAGGTTTATAGATCGGAAGGGGTTTATGGATTTACTGGAAGAACATATAGCATTGTCCGAAAGACGGGAAGACCGGAAGTCCGAAAGATGATACATCCATACTTTGAGTATCACCAACAGAACGCCTGTAATCACACATCAAAATAGGCGCTTAGATTTACCACATGAATAAATTCCTTGGATACAAGCTTTGTTGGATGACATTGATGCTGCTCTGCACCGCTAGCCTATCATGGGCCGGCAAAGTAGATTCTGTACAGATTTTCAGCAAAGCCATGCAGCGGTCATTGCCCTGCACCATTATTACCCCCAGCGAAATGCAGCCACAACTAACGTATCAGGTGCTCTATTTGCTGCACGGGCACAGTGGCTGGCACAGCAACTGGATATTGCGGGTACCGCAACTGAGCGAACTTGCAGATGAATACCAAACCATTATTGTGTGCCCCGAAGGCGGCTACAGCAGCTGGTATGTGAACAGTCCGTTGCAACCTGCTTCTCAATTTGAAACCTTTGTGGCCAGCGAAGTGCCTGCATATATTGATGCCCGTTATCCTACCCAGGCCAAACGCAGTGGCCGTGCCATCAGCGGGCTGAGTATGGGCGGCCATGGTGCTTTGTACCTGGCCCTGCGCCACCCCGATGTATTTGGCATGGCAGGCAGCATGAGCGGCGGAGTCGACCTCACAGAATCGAAAGGAAAATTCGGCATCAGCGAAGTAATTGGCGACAGTACCCAATGGGCCAACTACTCGGTATTGCATACCCTCAAAAAAGCCAGCGCCCAAACCTTGCAGCTGATTATTGATTGCGGCACCGAAGATTTTTTCATTGGCGGCAACCGGGCCCTGCACCAAAACTGTTGCACATGCAAGTGCCACATACCTACCTCGAAAGAGCCGGCGGCCACAACTGGGATTACTGGCGCAGCGCCATCCGGTATCAGCTGTTGTTTTTTGAGTTGAGCAGGAAGTAGAAAGATTTTGAAACAACATTTGTGGAATAGCAGACAATTTGCATCCTGCCTGCATGCGAACTTTATGCTACTTATGGTTGCCATTGCTCATCAGCGTAGTTACGGGTTGCAATGAGGTATATTCAGATAATACTTCAACACCCGCTCTTGCACCTGAACCAACAAAGAATTTACCATACGATAGTTTCTTACTACAATTTCAACAACAATTTGGGGCTGAAAGAAACGCCTTGGGTAAAGACAGCTTATTGGCATCAGCCCTGCAAAGATCAAATTCCTGTTTACTGGGCTGGCACCCGCTGGGATTACAATGGCACTACCCGTACACCCAAAGAAGGAAGTATTGCGTGTGGCTATTTTGTATGCACCGTACTCAAACAGCTGGGCTTTGATATTCCTGTAGTAAAATACAGTCAGGCTTCATCATCGGTGATGATAAAAGCACTGTGCCGAAATATTCAACGTTTTGGGAGTTATGCAACATTCATTAGCTACATGGAAAACTGGCCAGCTAATACAGCTTACATTGTTGGGCTTGACTTCCATACAGGATTCCTGGTTAAAACAAAAACAGCAACCAGCCTGCTACACTCCTACTACATCTATAAGGTAGGCGTCATTAAAGAGGATATCCATACCGCCGATGCACTGTCTTCCAGTAAAAGTTTTATGGTGGGCGAAATAAGCAGCAGTCAGAAACTCTTACGTATATTTATGCAGCATTAATTTCAGAAGAGTAGTTTTATTTTTTCACAGCTCAAGAAAGATGATACTCTTGCATATTTTTTTATAAGTACTGAAACAACTTGGCTGTCCATATTTTAACCCTTGATCAATGTTTCGCTTTTTTGACTTCACCTACTACCTGACTTTTATTTTCTACTCAAACGAAAAGCAACAAGACGTAAAAAATAGTGATACAGCTGCTACAGTAGTTGGGTTTATGATGAGTTCAAATGCAATCTGTTTTCTTTTTTTACTCTCGTTATTATTTGATAAGAACATTGGGATTAATAAGCCAACTGTAGTAGTAATATCCCTGCTCTTTCAGATTGTTACTTATGTCAGATACATATACAAAAGCAAGTATTCCATTGAAGCCATTGAGTTGAAATGGAATGCCCTTTCAATAGAAAAACGCAAGAAAACCTCTAAGCTGATTGCTGCATATGCGGCATTCAGCATTTTGAGTCTGATTCCGTTAGCCCTATTCGTTCATAAAATGAAAGGCAACTTATAATTCCTGCTCCTTGAGATTTTTATTCCTGAAGCCGAATCTGAATATTTGCGATCGTATTAGAATCAAATATGTTAGGGATTGCAAATCACTAACAGCGAGATAAACAACAAGCACCTCCCCTCAATACCCCGTCGATCCATCCCTCACCCGTACTTTTTTCTTGCCGGAGTTTTTCTTTTCGTATTCCTGCACTACGGCAGGTTTTTCATTCTTCTTACCGTTTTTGCCGGTATCGGCAGGTTGCTTTTTGGTACGGCTATTGCTCATGCCAAAAGCTTCCAGTCCACTCACGGCACTATCCCGTATAAACTCTTCGGTACGCTGTACAAAACCAGTGGTGGGGTCAAACCAGCGCCAAGTGCCGTGCCGTAAACTGCGGCCTTCATTTTTCAATATAACGGTCGTGTATTTACCATCTTCATACAGGTCGGGCACTTCTATGGTATCGTATAGTTTGTTTGGGTTAATGGCCCACCAAGCCTTCTTCCCTTTCGAGGCCCAGTACCGAGTAGTAACTGCTTTTGCCATGCAGCATGCCCCAGTGGTAAGCTTCCACCGCTACCAGGTCGCCTTCCATAGTGTAGCGCCGCCAGATTCCCTCCTTTTTATCGTCTACATACGAGCCTTCTTCTTCGTAGCCGGGGTTACCACGCATCTCTGGCACCTGCACCAGCCACGGACCTTGCTTGCGGTTGCGGGTATCCACACAGTTGAGGGTATCGCCACGGTCGCTCAGCTTAAATGTTTTACATTGTGCCATCAGCCACTCCGGCCCACACAGCATTGCCAACACCAGTAAAAAATTGAGACGTTTCATCATAACTGCTAACGAACCATTCATTTAAAAATTGTCTATGGCTTCCTTTCCAAAACTACAACACATTGCTTTTACCGCAGGGGCTTTGCTCTTGGGCAGCAGCTTTCTTTGGGCACAAAATGTGGTGCCTACAACCGCCGCCGACCGGCAAAAGAGCATGGCCGAAAAGCGCCAACTGGTGGCAGCTTCACCTTTCAAAACCAATTTCCGCAACATTGGCCCCACAGTAATGAGTGGCCGTGTGGTAGACATAGACGTAAACCCCGAAGACCCCACCGAGTTTTATGTGGCATATGCTACCGGCGGCCTGTGGCATACCACCAACAACGGTCAGTCATTTACGCCCATTTTTGATAATGAAGATGTGATTGGCCTGGGAGATGTAACCGTGCAGTGGGCTACCCGCACCATTTGGCTGGGTACCGGCGAAGCCAACGCCAGCCGCAGTACCTACAGCGGTATTGGTGTGTACAAAAGCACCGACAATGGCAAAAGCTGGCAATACCTCGGCCTGCCCGAAAGCCATCACATTGGCGAAATTATTGTGCACCCCAGCGATGCCAACACAGCTTGGGTAGCCGTGACGGGGCATTTGTATTCGCCCAACAAAGACCGCGGCGTGTACAAAACCAACGATGGCGGCAAAAGCTGGAAACAGGTGTTGTACTTGGATGAAAATACAGGTGCTATCGAAATGGACATCAACCCGCAAAACCCAAATGAGCTCTACGCCAGCATGTGGTACAAAACCCGCAAGGCTTGGAACTTTGAAGAAAGCGGCGCCAGCAGTGGTATTTATAAAAGTGTAGATGGCGGCAACAAATGGACGCTGATTAGTGGTGAAGGCAGTGGCCTGCCACAGGGCGCCGTGTTTGGCCGCAGCGGCATGGTGGTGTACGAAAAAAATCCGCAAATCGTGTATGCCATTGTAGACAATCAAACCAAGCGCAGCAGCAATGCCAAAGCCGATTCGGTGAATTACAAACTCGATGATTTTAAAGTGTTAAGCAAAGACCAGTTTGCCGCTTTGGATGATACAAAGCTGGATTCATTTTTGAAAATCAACCGCATGGCACCCCGCTATACCGCTAAGTCGGTAAAGGAAATGGTAGCCAGCGATAAAGTGAAACCCACGGCTATATATGATTACTTGAATGTAAACACCGGCTTTGAAGGAACGCCAATCGGGTTTGAAATTTACCGCAGCGAAGACGCTGGCAAAACCTGGAAAAAGCAAAACGAAAAAGACCTGCCCAATATGTACAGCACTTATGGCTATTGGTTTGGTCGTTTTGCCGTAAGTCCTTCCAACGATCGAGAAAATTGTGATTCTGGGTGTACCGGTTATGCTGAGCACCGATGCCGGCAAAACCTTCAAAAGCATTGGCAAATCCAATACCCACAGCGATCACCACTTCATTTGGATCGATGGCAAGCGGGACAGCCACATGATTTTGGGTAATGATGGCGGCATCAACATCACTTACGACAATGGCGACAACTGGTTCAAGGCCAACAGCCCTTCTGTAGGTCAGTTTTACGCCATTAGTGTAGACAATGCACGGCCCTACAAAGTGTATGGCGGCCTGCAGGACAATGGTACCTGGACGGGCTACACCCGTCGCCAGCGTACCAGCGATGCCAGCTTCGACACGCTCCAATACCGTATGGTAGGTGGCGGCGATGGCATGATGATATTGGCTGACCCGAGAGACAACAAAACTGTATACTATGGCTCGCAGTTTGGCGCATACACCCGCAGCCATTTGGATACAGGAGGAGTGCTCAGCGTTCGTCCTTCGCACAGCCTTGGCGAAATGCCTTACCGCTTCAACTGGCTGACGCCCATTGTCATCAGCCGGCACAATCCGGATGTGTTTTACATTGCCAGCAACCGGGTGCACCGCAGCCTCAATAAAGGTGCTAACCTGCAAACCCTGAGCGATGACCTCACCAACGGTAAAAAAGAAGGCGATGTTCCTTTTGGTACCATCAGCACCCTCAGCGAAAGCCCGTTGCGATTTGGTCTGCTCTATGCCGGTACCGATGATGGCAATATTCATGTGAGCAAAGACGGCGGCTACAGCTGGACGCTCATCAGCAGCAAACTGCCGAAAGGATTTTGGGTAACACGTGTGTATGCCAGCCACCACAAAGAAGGCCGGGTATATGCATCGTTCAATGGCTATCGCAACGACTTTTTCAAACCCATGATTTTTGTAAGCGACGATTATGGCGCCAACTGGAAGCCGGTGAACGGCAACCTGCCACTAGAGCCTGTAAACGTGATTCGGGAAGACCACAAGTTTGAGAACATTTTATATGCCGGAACCGATGGTGGCTTCTATGTTTCGAAAGACGGCGGCGTTACCTGGAACATCTGGAAAAATGGCCTGCCCCATGCCATTCCGGTGCACGACATAGCTGTACAGGAAAGAGAAAACGAAATACTGCTCGGTACCCATGGCCGCAGCATTTACGTGGCCGATTTGAACGAAATACATGGATTGGCACCGAAGAAAGAGCCGGCTGGGCCACGCCGTTTCTTCGAGGAAGACTAATCTCCTGCAAATTCTTTTAACAACAGAGCCCGCAGCCTACATAGGTTAGCGGGCTTTTTTGTGCTGCAATTCCTTGAGTATCTGGCTGTCGAAAAAGTTATCCCCATTTTACGCTGTCGCAACATCAATACTGATGTTTTAACAATGAAAACATTATATATTCGTTTCCCGGTGGTCGAAAATCTGGCTGGTTTTGGCTGCCGCATACAGACAGGACACAAGTTATTTTCTGTATAGAAATGTTGATCTGAAAAATCCAAATGGCAATGTCCCCTTCGCAAGAAGGGGATTTCGTTTTTAGCCGGTTCCTGCTTTTCTGCTGCTCTTGATATGTTGTAACATTGCCACATGGCAAACACGTATCGTATTTACTTTGGCAATAAACCGTTTTACATTAGCAATGTACTGACACCCGACATGCAACAGCTGACCGATGCTGGTTGCACTTTGGTCATCAATCAGCCAACGGATAGTTGTGTGCAATCCTGCATTCACGACCTCGACAAAACAGATGCCGATGCCGCCATTATTTTAAGCAGCAAGCCGGATTATTATTTTCAGTTGTTGCAATCCAAATTCCAAACCATTACCGCAGGTGGAGGCTTGGTAAAAAATGAAAATGGCGAATACCTGTTTATTTTTCGCCGTGGCAAATGGGACTTGCCCAAAGGAAAGTTAGACGAAGGTGAAACCCTTGAAGCCTGTGCCTTGCGGGAAGTACAGGAAGAAACAGGATTGCAACATGTACAGCTGATGGCGCCACTCATTACCACCTGGCATACCTATCATGAAAGAGGACAGTTTCTGCTAAAAGAATCGGTGTGGTACCGCATGGAAGCCAGCACTGCAGAAGCATTGGTGCCACAAACCGAAGAAGACATTCAAACCCTACAATGGGTGGCACCGCATGACATTCCTGCTTTATTAGACAATACTTTTCCTTCAATTATAGATGTGCTGAAAGCGGAAGGCGTAGTGCTTGAAGGCTGAAGGCTAAAAGCTAAAGGCGGGAAGCAAAAGGCAATTAATGGTTCCCAACGCCGGAACAAGTGAACATAGGAACTTGTGAACTCCTAGGCCTTGTCCTCGACCTCGACCTTATTTACCCCTTCCGCTTAACCACCGCCACAGTCAACCGGCTAACGCAGAGTAATTTATGCTGCTCATCGTGGATGCGAATATCCCATACATGCGATGTGGCGCCAAGGTGAATGGGCGTACAGGTTGCTTCTACCCTGCCACTGCGGGCTGAGCGAACATGATTGGCATTTACTTCCATACCAACGCACATGTATTGCTGCATATCAACCACCAATGCGGATGCAACGCTGCCCAGTGTTTCGGCCAACACTACCGATGCTCCACCATGCAGCAAACCAAAAGGCTGCTTGGTACGATGGTCTACCGGCATGCTGGCTTTGATGTAATTGTCGCCAATTGCTGTAAACTGAATATCGAGCCACTCTCCCATGTTGCCCTTGCCCATTTCGCTGAGCATGTGCACATCGGGCAGCCCCTGAAACCAAATAGAAGCCATAGAATTATTTTGCCGGATAAATAGAACGCTGCACAGCATTGGGCAAAAACTGCCGCACATTGCCGCCATTGCGATACACATCTCTCACCAAGGTAGAAGCCACCGAAGTAAACTGCGGAGAGCAGGTGAGAAAAATGGTTTCGATGTTGTGTTCGATGCTGCGGTTCATGTCTGCAATTGCTTTTTCATATTCGAAATCGCTGACATAGCGAATGCCCCGCAAAATAAACCCTGCACCCACTTTATTGCAGGCATCTACTGTGAGGCCTTCATACACCAAAGCACTCACTTTATCATTACCGCGATAGGTTTCGAGAATCCAGTGCAGCCGTTCTTCTTCCGAAAACATCGGCTTTTTATTGGCATTGCGCCCAATGCCTACAATCAGCTTATCAAACAAAGGCAAGGCCCTGTCGATAATGTCTACGTGACCCAATGTAATGGGATCGAAGGTGCCAGGGAAAAGTGCAATGCGCATAAACGGCCATTTGATGCCGTAAAGAAAAGGGATTAATTTCTACCCGCAAGCAGATACAACACTGCCATGCGTACGGCCACTCCGTTTTCTACCTGATTCAATATTATGCTGTGCCCGCTGTCTGCCACATCGCTGTCCAGTTCTACACCGCGGTTAATGGGCCCCGGGTGCATGATGACGATTTCTTTATTCAATGAATCCAGCAACGATTTTTTGACACCATAAGTAAGGTTGTATTCCCGCAAAGAAGAAAACAACACCTGATTCTGCCGTTCGAGTTGAATACGCAACACGTTGGCCACATCGCACCAGGCCAGTGCCTTTTTCAAATCGTATTCCACTTTTACACCCAGTGCAGGTTCAATGTATTTTGGGATGAGTGTTGGCGGACCAGACACCACCACTTCTGCACCCATTTTTTTGAGCAAATAAATATTACTCAAGGCCACACGGCTGTGCATGATGTCGCCAATAATGGCCACTTTACGACCTTCCAAACCACCCGTTGCCTGCTGAATAGAAAAAGCATCGAGCAAGGCTTGCGTAGGGTGCTCATTAATGCCATCACCCGCATTTACAATGGCTGCTGGAATATGCTTGGCCAAAAAATGCGGTGCTCCGCTGGCACTGTGGCGCATTACCACCATATCCACCTTCATGCTCAAA
Organism: Phnomibacter ginsenosidimutans; assembly: GCF_009740285.1. Classification (GTDB taxonomy): domain Bacteria; phylum Bacteroidota; class Bacteroidia; order Chitinophagales; family Chitinophagaceae; genus Phnomibacter; species Phnomibacter ginsenosidimutans. The sequence continues at coordinate 2,014,109 of NZ_CP046566.1, read as the reverse complement.
ATGTTGTTCACGGTATCAAGCAAGGTTTCCCCTTTTGATACAGATGAACCACTGGCCGCAAAGTTGATAGTGTCGGCACTCAACCGCTTTTCCGCCAGCTCAAAGGAGATGCGGGTACGGGTGGAGTTTTCGTAAAAAAGATTGACAATGGTAACGTCGCGGAGAGAAGGAACTTTCTTTACAGGACGCTGCAGTACTTCTCGAAATTGGCCTGCAGTTTGTAAAATAATAGCGATGTCTTCCTTCTGAAGGTTTTTAATGCCCAGCAGATGTTTAGTAGAGAGGCTCATTAAAAAGCAAAGATAAAGGAGCCCGACTTTTTTGGTAATTAATTATTCCCCAGAGTCTTGGCTAAAAAATCTTCCAGGTCCTGGCCCCGCAAATTTTTACCAATGATGCGGCCTTCAGGGTCGAGCAAAAAGTTTTGCGGAATGCTTTGCACTTTGTACAACCGGGCTACAGCATTGTTCCAGTAAGCCAGGTCGCTTACCTGTGGCCAGTTGAGGTTATCGGCGGCAATGGCTTGTAACCATTTGCTTTTGTCTTTGTCGAGGCTCACACCAAATACGGTAAAGTTTTTGCTTTTGTATTTTTCAAAGGCTTTTACCACGTTCGGATTTTCCATACGACAGGGGCCGCACCAAGCTGGCCCAAAAATCTATCAGCACATATTTTCCCCTGAAACTTTCAAGTGAAATAGGTTTATTGTCGGGGTCGTTTTGTACAAACACCGGCGCCACTTGCCCGTAGCCCAATGTCATTTCTGTACTCACTATTTCATTGATGGAAAAGCCATACTGATTTTGCATGGCCGCAGGTTTTATTTGCTGGATCCATTGCTGCACCTGCGCTACAGGATAATTGAGCGGCCACACCAGATTGAGTAGAAACGGTGCCACGGCAGTCTCATTAAAGGTTTGCAAATAGCCCGGCACTTTAGTGGCCACTCTGTCTGCAATCACCTGGCGGCTGCGCAAAATGCTGTCGTTGTTGTAGCCATAAGTACCGGCACTTTCCCGCATTTTATTCAGCATCGACAGGGTGTCGAAATCGGGGCCGAACTGCTCTACCAAGGCCTTCCATGCAAACAGCGAAGCACCTTTTACCGGGTCGAAGTCACGGCTTTTTTCGGTGAGGTTGAGCTCTGCTATTCCTGCTTCTAAAAACACATTGTAATACGTGATGTTGTTCGTGTTGTTGGGGTCGCCCACCATCAGCACATACAAGCCAGGGTCGGTCAGTGGTGCTTTAATGGTAAATGTGCCTTTGTTGATGCGGGCCAGCGAACCTACATAGCTGCCCTTTTCGGCATCAATAATGCCCGCCCACAAAGTGTCGGCAAAAGCCCCCACATGACCGGTGAGCTGTATTTGTCCGTTGCCGGGGTTTTGCGCCAGCAGTTTTCCGCCTGGCACTATCAACACTAGGGCAAAGAATATTACAGACAATTTAATGGTGGTGGCTACTTTCGCAACCTGCTTCAACGATGGCATCATAGCCACAAATGTAAGCGGTGAAACTGCATATGTTGAGGTGCGAAAAGTCACCACGCTGGTAGTATTCCGTTAAAAAAAATCAGAACGCCAATTTCATACATGAAAAAAGTAGGCATACTCGGAGGCGGTCAGTTGGGCCGCATGCTGCTGCAAGACGCAGCCAATTATCCCGTAGAAACTTATGTGTTGGAAAACGATCCGAATTGCCCGGCGGCGCATTTGTGCCAGCATTTTGTGTTGGGCAATATCAAAGATTACGACACCGTATTGGCCTTTGGCAGACAGGTGGATGTGCTCACCATTGAAATAGAAGCGGTGAATGTGGATGCACTCGAACAGCTGGAAAAAGAAGGTATCACTGTTATTCCCAAACCGGCCGTGCTGCGCACCATCAAAAACAAGATTACCCAAAAAGCTTTTTACAAAGACAACCAGATTCCTTCACCCGATTTTGTGGTAACGCATACGCTGAAAGATTTGCAGCAACATGCCCATCGCCTGCCCGCTGTACATAAGGTGGGCGAAGGTGGCTACGATGGTAAAGGCGTGGTGGTAATGAAAGATGAAGCCGCCATGGCTCAAGGTTTTGATGCCCCTTCAGTGTTGGAAAACATGGTGGATATTGCCCAGGAAATAGCCCTGATTGTAGCCGTAGGAACCGATGGCAAACATGTACTCTTCCCTCCTGCCGAAATGTTGTTCGACCCCGCACTCAACCTGCTCGATTATCAACTCACTCCAGCTAACATAACCAAAGAAGTGTTGTGGAAAGCGGAAGCCATTGCCATTCGTTTGGTGAAAGCCTTTGACAGTCCGGGTTTATTTGCGGTAGAATTATTGGTCGATAAAAAAGGTGAAGTATGGGTAAATGAAACGGCGCCACGGGTGCACAACAGTGGCCATCATACCATTGAGGCACACCTTACCTCTCAATACGAAATGCTGTGGCGCATTTTGCTGCAATACCCGTTGGGTGCTACCGATATGGTGGCACCATCGGCCATCATCAACCTGATTGGAGAGCCTGGTTACAGCGGCCCGGCGCATTACGAAGGGTTGGAACAAGTGCTGGGCATTCAGGGGGCATTTGTACACATTTACGGCAAAGCCGATACCAAACCCGGCCGCAAAATGGGCCATGTCACCGTACTCGGCACCGACCGCACCGACTTGGTACGCAAAGCCAAAATGGTGAAAGATACCTTAAAGGTGCAGAGCAAGTAAGCCGCTGACCATCAATGTGCAGCAAGTAAATCTTCAAATGAACGTCATATGCCAAAAGTTCCTCAGTTGAAATATTTATCTCTCCTCGTTTGTGCCGGTGCATTGCTTTTTGCTACGGCGTGTAAAGAAGAAAAAGATGCGAAAGCCGGCATGGGCGGCGGTCAAAAACCAGCTGGCCCTCCCCCTGTTTTTGATGCCGTGGTGGCAGGGCAGTTTGCCCTCGATCGCAAAGTGTCTGCACCTGGTACCATTTTACCCAACGAAAACACCGACCTCCATCCAGAAATCAGTGGCCGGGTAGTAGCCATCAATTTTAAAGAAGGCAGCAATGTGGGCAAAGGTTCGCTGCTGGTAAAACTGTTTGACGGCGACCTGCAGGCGCAACTCAAAAAACTGGAAGTACAGCTGAAGGTGGCTGAGGCTACCGAACGTCGTCAGAAAGAACTGCTTGCCATAAACGGTACCAGCCAGCAAGATTATGATCCGGCTACGCTGAATGTGAGCAACATTAAAGCCGACATGGAATTGCTGCGGGTGAATATTTCCAAAACTGAAATCCGTGCACCGTTCGACGGTCGGTTGGGTTTGCGCAACATTAGTTTGGGTGCCTATATTACTCCGGCTACCATCATTACCAATATTGCACAAATCAATACTGTAAAAGTGGAGTTTGCCGTACCGGAAAAATATGCCGGCGAAATGCAGGCCGGAAAGCAGGTAAAACTCTCTTCGCTGAGCAATGCACAAACCTATACAGCCACTGTATTGGCTTCGCAAAACAGCATTGCTGCCGAAACAAGAAACCTGATTGTAAGAGCGGTAGTGAATGGCGGCAAAGGACTTGCTCCCGGTTCATTTGTTGAAGTCGGTGTTGATGTGGGCAATCGTCAGCCAGCCATTATGGTGCCTACACAAGCCGTTATGCCCAGCACCCGCAACAAAAGTGTGATTGTAAGTGAAAATGGTATGGCCGCTTTCCGGGTAGTAGAAACCGGCTACCGCGACAGTGCCCGTGTAGAAATACTGAGTGGGTTGAAAGTGGGCGACACCGTTATCACCAATGGTTTGCTCACCATCAAGCCCGGCATGCCACTCAAAACCAGGGTGAAGCAATAATTTTTTCGGCATCTCTTTTATCAATTCGCAGTTGTAGCGTATGAATATTTCTGAACTGAGTTTGCGGCGGCCCGTATTGGCCATTGTGATCAACCTGCTGATATTGCTGTTTGGCGTTTTGGGCTTTACATTTTTGGGCGTACGGGATTATCCCATGATTGAACCCGCCACCGTAAACGTACGTACCAGTTATGCCGGTGCCAATGCCGACATTATTGAAAGCCAGATTACCGAGCCACTGGAAAAAGCCATCAACAGTGTGCCGGGTATTAAAAACATTACCAGTAACAGCAGTCAGGGCTCTAGTAGCATTACTGTAGAATTTGAACTCGGCATTCCATTGGAAGAAGCGGCCAATGATGTGCGGGATAAAGTATCACAAGCCCAGCGTTCGTTACCCGCCGATTTGGAACAACCTCCTGCTGTTTCCAAGTCGGATGGTGGTGGCGAATCCATCATGTCAATGGGTGTATCGAGCAACACCCGCAACCAATTGGAGATTACTGAGTTTGCCAACAATGTGTTGGTCGACCGTTTGCAAACCATTCCCGGTGTAAGTGGCATTCAGATTTGGGGCGAAAAAAATACGCCATGCGTATTTGGATGCAGCCCGAACGCATGACCAGCCGTGGCGTAACTGCGAATCAAATTTCTCAGGCACTGGTACGTGAAAACGTAGAACTGCCGTCGGGCAAAATTGCCGGCGACAATACAGAACTGACAGTACGTACACTCGGCCGTTTGAACACGGAAGAAGAATTCGAAAATGTCATCATTCGCAGCGATGCCAATGGCATAGTACGATTGAAAGATGTGGCAGAAGTTGTGCTGGGTCCGGAGAATGAAGAGAGTGTATTTAAAGAAGGCGGTGTGCCTACCATTGGTATGGCTATTGTGCCCCAGCCCGGTAGTAACTACATTTCAATTGCCGACGAATTCAACCGTCGTTTCGAACAAATCAAGAAAGAATTGCCCGCCGATATTTCTACCAAAATGTTGCTGGATACCACCAAGCCCATCCGCAACTCGCTGGAAGAAGTAAAAGAAACCCTCATCATTTCTGTTGGATTGGTGGTACTGATTATCTTCTTGTTTTTCCGCAGTTTCAACATGGCATTCCGTCCGCTCATTGATATTCCGGTATCATTGATTGGTGCTTTTTTTATCATGTATTTTTCTGGCTTTAGCATCAATGTACTCACGTTGCTGGCCATTGTACTGGCCACCGGTTTGGTGGTAGACGATGGCATTGTAGTAACAGAAAATATTTACAAGAAAATGGAAAGCGGCATGAACAAATGGGCAGCCGCCAGAGAAGGTTCCAAAGAAATTTACTTCGCTGTTATCTCTACTTCCATTACGCTGGCTGTGGTGTTTTTGCCCATCATTTTTCTGCAGGGTTTTGTGGGCAAACTCTTCCGTGAATTTGGTATTGTGGTAGCCGGTGCGGTACTTATTTCTGCATTGGTTTCCTTAACGCTAACACCTGTACTCAACGTAAAACTGACTCCAAAATCAGGTCCTAAACACGGTCGTTTTTACCATGCTACCGAACCTTTTTTCCGGGGCATGGAAAATGGTTATCGCCACCTGCTCAGCAAATTCATGAAGGTTCGTTGGATTGCATTTGGCATCATCATCCTGAGTGGTTTTGGTATTTATTGGTTTGGCAAAACCTTGCAGAGCGAACTGGCACCACTGGAAGACCGCAGCATGTTCCGGCTTTCTGTAACAGCTCCCGAAGGTACCAGCTACGATGCCATGGTGAAAGCCATGGATCGTTTGCAAAATTTCATCATCGATTCTGTACCTGAGCAACGGGGCGTACTCGCATTTACTGCACCGGGTTTCACTGGTGGTGGTTCTGTCAATTCTGGCTTTGTTCGGGTAGTGCTTAGCGACCCGCAAGAACGTACCCGTACTCAGGGCGATATCGTGAATTACGTGCAAAAAAATCTCTATCGTTTTCCGGAGGTGCGGGCCTTTGCAGCACAGGAACAAACGATTCAACAAAACCGCCGTGGCGGACAGCCGGTACAGTTTGTGATTCAAAACAACAACTTCGACAAACTGCGTAGTGTGCTGCCCAAATTTTTAGAAGCGGCCAAAGAAAGCAATGTGCTCGTAGGTGTAGATGCCGATTTGAAATTCAACAAACCTGAAGTAAGAGTTGAAGTAGACCGACTGAAGGCCAGTGAACTGGGTGTAAGTGTGGCCGATGTGTCTGAAACACTGCAACTGGCACTCACCAACCGCCGTTTGGGCTATTTCATGATGAATGGCAAACAGTATCAGGTAATGGGTCAGGTAGACCGCGGCGACCGTGATGACCCTTCGGATTTGAAACAGTATTTTGTACGCAACAACCGCGGACAAATGATATCGCTGGACAACCTGGTGACGATTGCTGAAGAAACAACGCCGCCCAGTATTTATCACTACAACCGTTATAAGTCGGCTACTATTTCTGCAGGTTTGGCAGAAGGCAAAACCGTTGGCGATGGTATTAAAGTGATGAACGACCTGAAAGCAAAATTCCTTGACGATAGTTTTGAAGCTTCGCTTACCGGTACCAGCCGCGACTTTGCTGAAAGTCAGGGTAACACGAACTTTGCATTGATGCTTGCATTGGTACTCATCTTCCTGGTACTGGCAGCACAATTCGAAAGCTTCATCGATCCCTTCATCATCATGGTAACCGTACCGCTGGCATTGGCCGGTGGTTTGCTGAGTTTGTATCTCTTTGATCAAACCATCAACATCTTCTCACAAATTGGTATGATTATGTTGATTGGACTGGTGACGAAAAATGGTATCCTGATTGTGGAATTTGCCAACCAGCAACAAGAGAAAGGATTGAAAAAATATGATGCAGCTATTGAAGCAGCCACACAACGTTTGCGCCCCATCCTCATGACCAGTTTGGCCATGGCATTGGGTGCGTTGCCCATTGCATTGTCGTTGGGTGCTGCCGCCACCAGCCGTATTCCGTTGGGTGTGGTTATTGTGGGAGGTATCAGCTTTTCGTTGTTGCTCACCCTGTTTGTAGTACCTGCCGTGTATTCGTTTTTAAGTACCCGCAAAAAAGGTATTCCTGAAGCCATGATGCAGGATACCAGTTTGCACAGCAAAGAAGAATTAGCAAATGCAGAAATGTAATAACCGATATACGAGAATGTGGATGACTGCAGCCATTTGTTGCTGTATGATTCTTCCAGCAACTGCACAAACTGTGCTCACGTTGAATGATGCTATTCAACAGGCGTTGTCTAAAAACTTCGACTTGCAAATAGCCCGTAACGATGAGGAAGTAGCCAACCTGCTCAACAACTGGGGCAATGCTGGTCGACTGCCTACTGTGTCTGCTGCTGCCGGATACAATTTCAGCAACAATAATCTTGACCAACGCTTATCGAACGGCACCAATATCAAACGCAATGGTGCTAGTTTCCAAAGTGAAAATGCTTCGGTAGTGGCGCAGTGGCGTGTGTTCAACGGTTTCAGAGTGGTGGCTGCCAAAAGCCGTTTGCAAGAGCAACAAAAAATTGCCAACCTGAATGTGCGACAGCAGGCAAACGTGTTGGTGTATAATGTGATTAGTGCGTACATCAATCTGTTGCGTTTTCAGGCACAGCAAAAAGCCAATCAGGAAACATTATCGCTGTTTGAGGAACGCATGAAGCTGGCGGAAAACCGCTTCAACATTGGCGTAGCCGGCAAAAGCGACTACCTGCAAGCGGCCGCTGATTACAATGCTGCAAAGACCAACATCATGACCATTGAGAATAACATTGAGCAAGAAAAAGTACGGCTCAATAATATTCTTTCCCGCAATCCATCGGAAGCATTTACCACATCTGATGCTTCCATTACAGATGTTGCATTTGACGACCGGGATAAAATTCTGGCAGCCATTGACACACTCAATCCATCACTATTGATGGCCCGTTCACAGTTGGCTGTTTTGTATCAGCAGCAAAGAGAAATCAATGCCAACCGTTTGCCCACAGTTACGCTCAATGCAGGTGCCGGTTTAAACAATTCTGTCAACAGTGCCGGTTTCACGTTGCGCAACACAACTTACGGACCAAATGCTGGCATCCAATTGGCAGTGCCCATTTTTCAAGGCGGTGTGGTGAAGCAAAACCTGAAAGTAAATGCGGTACAGCAAAAGAGCCAGCAGGTACAAATTGAAAGCCTACGTAACGATTTGATGACGGCATTAGCCGCAGCCTACAACAATTACAACAACGCCAAGAAACTATACGATTTGGAGTTGCAAACTTTGGAAGTGGTAAAAGAAAACAATGTGATTGCCATGGAACGTTTTCGCAAGGCCAGCATCACGTCTGTTGAACTACGCCAAACACAAATCAACCTGATCGAATCGCAAACCCGCATGATTAATGCCCGCTATCAAATGAAGCAGGCAGAAGCCGATGTAATGCTGGTGATGGGCAAACTGGTAGAATAAGTTTTGTGTGTTTGCAGCACCATTCATTTTCTTTGCAGCAAAACAACCACTATGCAACAACCACTCGTCGGCATCATCATGGGCAGCGACAGCGACTTACCCATTATGCAGGAAGCAGCTAACGTGCTGCAACATTTCGGCATAGCCTATGAGCTCACAGTGGTATCGGCACACCGCACTCCTGCCCGCATGATGCAGTATGCACAATCGGCCCGCAGTCGCGGTTTGAAAGTGATTATTGCCGGAGCCGGCGGTGCAGCTCACTTACCTGGCATGGTGGCATCGCTTACGCCTTTACCTGTGATTGGCGTTCCCGTTAAATCTTCCAACTCAATTGATGGCTGGGATTCTATTTTATCCATTTTGCAAATGCCCAATGGTATACCCGTTGCAACAGTTGCATTGAATGCCGCAAAAAATGCAGGCATACTTGCTGCCTCAATTATCGGTAGCTTTAATGCTACAATTGGCGATCAGGTTGAAGCATACAAACAAGAAATGGAAGCAGCCGTACTGGGCAAAGTGGCGCATTTGCGTCAGCAAGGTCATCCTAATGGTTTTGACCAGTAATCTGCTGATTGCACAACCAGTCATTACTTTACAAAAAGCTACTCAGCTCCCATTTTTTCAAAGCATCACAGCACTCGAATATTTCGACAGAAGCATTATGGCCATTGGCAATGATGCCACCCGCATTTTTGTGCTCAACGAAAATCATGAAGTGCTGGATAGTTTATCGCTGTTTGATTATCCCAAAAAAATAGGCAAGCCACTCGGCAATGCAGGCATTCAGGCCACGGCCATAGTAACAGTTGCCAATAACCCGGCTTTGCTCATCATGGGATCAGGTGAGCAACGTACCGACAAAAGCGATATCTGGTTGTTTCCGCTCAAAGGCAAAACCTACAGCGAATTGTATACGCCGGCATTAACAATCCCCGACTTTTTCAAACGCATCAGGAAAATGGGTGTTGCACAAATATCGATTGAAGGAGCCGCAGAAGTAAATGGCCGCATTGTTTTAGCAAATGCCGCTGCTACAACAAACGACATCAATCATTTCATTGTGACTGAATTTGACTTTTGGGCAAAGGGTGCCATGGCTGATATAACCGTGATTGAATTAAAAGTTCCCCCCACCAAAAACATTCGGGTGACAGGATTAGAATTTGATGCGAAGGAAGATTTACTCTTGTTTTCTGCCTCTTCCATCAACAATAGCAATGGCTATATTGGTATCATTCAACAAGCATCGAAAAAGATGAAGCAACCTACCATTGCTACCAACTACCTGCTTTCGTTACACGATAAAGTACCTGCATTAAACGGGCAGAAATTGCAATCTATTTGTTTGGGAAAATCCACCATTCCCGGCGAAATCATAATACACGTTTGTGCTATTGATGCCAATAGTCAGTGCTTTGTGTACAAGCTTTCGATGAAGCAATGATTACAAATCGACGATGGTAAAAGACGGCTCAATTGCTGGTGAGGCATCATAAATTTCTTGCAGCAAACCCGGGCCGTATTGTGCCAAAAATGGCATCACGTTTTCTACCCGCTCTTGCAAGCCACCGTTGGGAAACAATTGTGCTTTCAGTTTCTCCGCCTGCCTGCCCCGATCGCCGAGTTGCTTGCGGGCAGCCCGTTTCATTTTTTTGTGCAAAGCACGAAGTCCTTTGAGTGCCGCTGTATGCAACGATGCAACATAGGGTTGTAATGTCACATCAATTTTAGCCACAGCCTCCTGCCATTGGCTGTATTGCTTTTGTAATTGTGCTTCTTCTTTGGCTACATCAATGGTTGCATCATTATTGGCTGCAGCCATGACATCCAGCAATGTTTGCAGCGGTTGAAACAAATCAGCATAACTCCATGCTAGTTTTCGTTGCAATGCTTGTTGCTTCTCATCGATGAGCAGCAAAGAGTTGCGCAGCATAAGTACCGGAAACGGCACGTTTGCTTTTTCAAACACGGCCTTGAGCTCCATCCAATAGGCTAACTCACCTCCACCGCCAATAAATACCACGTTGGGCAAAATGGTTTCTTGCAACAAGCCCCGCAAAATCACATTGGGACTGAAACATTCTGGATTGGATTCGGTGAGTGCGAACATTTCTTCTTTGGTCCAGGATAAATTCAAAGCGTTCACCACATATTGATGACCGACTTTTTCAATGCGTTCTCTGGCGCCTGATGCATCAAGGTAAAACATGTTAATGGGTCTGCCCTTTACCTGCACTTTGTAATGCTGTTCCAGCAAAGCAGTGGTAGCATCTACAGCAGGTTGCGAAAAATTGCCTTCCAGTTCCCGCTGAATCACGGACACGAATTGACGTTTCAATGCAGCATTGTCGGGTACCACAATCAGCAGGCCAAATTCTGCAAAGAGTTGGTTCACCAAACTAAAAGTGGCTTCCTGAATATTGGGTTTGCTATACGCAGTCCGCAGGAGGTTCACCATGTAAGGGCCGAATGGCAGCTGCACAAACTGTCCTTCTAATTGACGGATAAGCGGTTCTACATTTTCCGTTTTCATTCTGCCCACTGCACCCGTTTGTTGCGTTTGCCATTCCCGCTTTTCGCCATCAATAAAAAAGTGGCCGAGCTCATCCAGATCAGCATCTTCGCTACCCATGTAATACACAGGCACAAATTGCTGCTGCGGAAATTGCTTGTTCAACTCATCGGCCAGCTTAATGGCATGAATGATTTTGTAAATGAAATACAATGGCCCTGTAAACAAGTTGGGCTGATGTGCCGTGGTAATGGTGAAACAGTTGGGTTGCAGCAATGCTTCCAAATGAGCAACTTGTTTGCTGGTCAAAGTTTCAGTAGCATATTGGTTTTTCAATTCGTCTACGAGCAATGTACGATTGACAGTATGATTGGCTTTGGCAGCAATAGCTTGCTCTATGCCCTGCACATCGGGTCGATGCGCATAGAAAGGTTGTAAAGCCGGAGCATCTGCTAAATAATCAATCACCAGCTTTGAAAAAGCTTGGGTTTCCGCATAACTAATTCCAACTCTGTTTTTCATACATGCAAACTCGATATACCAACAAGCTTATTGAGCAATCACACCTTCTAAATCGTAATCGTAGGCCTTGGTAATGGTGACAGGATAGAACTGGCCAATCTCCAGTTTTTTAGCTGATTGAATCACCACTTCATTGTCCACTTCTACACTATCAAACTCAGTTCTTCCGAGGTAGCGGCCAGCTTCTTTTTTATCTATAAGTACTTTCAACGTCTTGCCTACTTTCTCCTGATTTTTTTCGTAGCTGATTTCCTGCTGCACTTCCATGATTTCTTGTGCACGGGCCTGCTTTTCATCGGCAGGTACATCGTCCACTACATCATAGGCGCTGGTACCTTCTTCATGGCTATAAGTAAAAATGCCCACCCTGTCGAAACGCATTTTTTCCAAAAAGGTTTTCAGTTCTTCTACATCGTCCCGTGTTTCACCAGGGTAGCCTGCGATAAGCGTTGTACGCAAGCAAATTTCTGGCAGTTTGTGCCGGATGGCACCTACCAGATCTTCCATTTCTTCGCGGGTTATCTGCCGCTTCATGGCTTTCAGCATATTGTTGCTGGCATGCTGCAGCGGCATATCGAGGTAGTTGCAAATGTTTGGCCGGTCTTTAATCGCATCAATGATTTCCAAAGGAAACTTGGAGGGATAGGCATAATGCAGTCGAATCCATTCCAGTCCTTCTACATCTGCCAGTTTGTGCAGCAGGTCGGGCAATGTGCGTTTTTTGTACAGGTCCAGCCCATAGTAAGTAAGCTCCTGTGCTATCAGCATTACTTCTTTCACCCCTTTTTGAACCAGCGCTTTGGCTTCATCCACCAAAGCATCCATAGGTTTACTTACATGGCCACCACGCATCAGCGGAATGGCACAAAAGGAACAGGTACGATTGCAACCTTCACTTATTTTCATGTAGGCATAATGCTTGGGCGTACTAAGCATGCGTTCGCCCAACAGCTCCGATTTGTAATCGGCGTTGAATTGTTTGAGCATTAATGGCAGCTCCATGGTACCAAACCAGGCATCCACTTCTGGTATTTCGGCTTCAAGCTGGTTACGGTAGCGTTCGCTGAGGCAACCGGTTACATACACTTTATCGAGCTTTCCTTTCTTCTTCAGTTCTACCTGATCAAGAATGGTATTGACACTTTCTTCTTTGGCTTTATCGATGAAACCGCAGGTATTTACCACTACGATGTTGTGGTCGAGTTTACCCGATTCATGCACCACAGCTATTTCATTGGCCCGGAGCTGACCACCCAAGGTTTCGCTGTCGACGAGGTTTTTGCTGCACCCGAGGGTGATGATGTTGACTTTATCCTTTGTAAGGCTTCTCACTTTCATGGCGGCAAAGGTAGGCCTGCCAATGTATGGTTGTAACGACCTGAATAGTTTTAGCAAATTGTCCTTCGCCTACATTTTCGACACTTACATCTATTCACAATACACATTCATCTATACACAGCTGCTTGTTGAAACCATCTTCTCCCATATTTTCGTTGTAACGAACTCAAAACCAACCCGAATTAAACAACTTTTGTATGCTATTTCAATGGGAGATGCTCCTGCATCAAGCTGTCATGGTTTTCTTGCTTATAAGTGCATCTGTAATAGCAATCGTCATTAATCAGGCTGATTTATCAGGAAAGAAAAAGCTGACGCTTCTTCGGTTCATCAGCAGTTTCAATTTACTAGTTGTTATTCCAGCTGCGCTTTTTTTACTGCTGGTAAATCTCTACGGCATTGCTCAAATTGAGTACAAGACCTTGGAAAATTCGCTGATGAGAGGTTTGATAGCCTTAACTGGATTATTAACGCTACTCATTGGTCTTTTCAGAATCCTGAAACTTTCAAAGGAAGGTTTAGCCGAGATTAAACGCAAATCGATCATGGCCTCCAAATACCAGGTTATTTTTCAGAAAATCAGAAGTGCCTTCATGTTTATCATGCTTTCTGTAGTCATTTGTTTTTGGATTTTGTTTCTAAACAGATAATCTGCAACAAGTCAATATCAAAAAGGGCTGCTCCATTTGGAACAGCCCTTTTTATATGATGTATGAAAAAATAGATTACTGTAAACTCAGCAACGCATCTTTAATACGGGTAAATCCTTTCTGTATGTCTTCGCGGCTGGCAGCATAGCTAATGCGGATGCAGTTGGGCTCACCAAATGCGCCACCTGTTACGGTACTTACATGGGCTTTTTCCAGCAAAAACATGCAGAGTTCGTCAGCATTGGCAATCACAGTGTCGCCTGCTTTTTTGCCGAAGTAATAGCTTACATCAGGAAACACGTAAAAGGCACCTGCTGGCTCATCAATTCTGATATTGGGAATGGCCGACAACAATTCCATCACCATGCTTCTGCGGGCACTAAATTCCTTTACCATGTCAGCAGTAGGCTGCATATCGCCGAGCAACGCTGCTACTGCACCCTGCTGGGTTACAGCATTGGCGCCACTGGTAAATTGTCCCTGCAGTTTGTCACATGCTTTTACCAAATCTACATTAGAGCAAGCTATATAACCCAGGCGGTAGCCTGTCATGGCATAGCCTTTACTCAAACCATTGACGATAATGACACGATCTTTAATGCTGGCAAACTGCGCAATGGATTCATGCTTACCTACGTAATTGGTGTATTCATAAATTTCATCACTCATAATCCAAATGCCGGGATGCTTTTCAAAAACAGGCACCAATGCCGCCAGTTCTTCTTTTGAATACACAGTACCGGTTGGGTTGTTGGGCGAAGAAAACATGAACAGCTTGGTGTTGGGCGTAATAGCTGCCTCCAACTCCTCCGGAGAAATTTTAAATTTTGATTCCAAAGAAGTGCGTACCAAAATAGGATTGGCACCTGCCAAACGAACCACTTCTGAATAGCTTACCCAATATGGTGTCGGAATAATCACATCATCTCCTTCTTCCACTGTGGCCAGTACCAGATTGGCAATGCTTTGCTTGGCACCGGTTGACACCAGTGTATGCTCAGGCAGATAGTCCAGATTATTGTCCCGCTTCAGTTTAGTGCAAATGGCCTGACGCAATTCGGGATAACCAGCCACCGGCGGATAATGCGAATAGTTGTTGTTGACTGCATCTACCAGCGCCTTTTTAATATGGTCGGGTGTATCAAAATCGGGTTCACCCAGGCTCAGGCCTACTACATCGTGGCCTTGAGCACGAAGTTCACGGGCCAGCTTGGCCATTTTCAGCGTTTCGGGCTCATTAAACTTCTGCAGTCTTGTAGCTAATTTCATTGTATTCGGAATAATAGAGGTTTTATAAACGCCGCAAAGGTAATTCAATCAACCATGCTAGTTGATGGCAGATTTCTAAACATTTGACCAGCAACTTGGTGTTTCTAAAAACACAAAGGGCTTTTATTGAATGAAAAACAACGGAAACGAATGCGTTCAATAATCAAGGCTTTGTAGCATTTGTTTTTTTGATACGCCCGGCAGCAGTGAAATATTTTTTCCAGTAAGCTTCTTGCAGGCTGCTAATCATAACGCCTTTGCTGGTACTGGCATGGTAAAAGAATCCGTTCCACAAATACAATCCCGCATGACTGGGCTTTTGGCTGTTGATGGAAAAGAACACCAGGTCTCCCTCTTGCAAAGAATCAACAGGAATCATCAGCGAACGGGCAAATAAATCCGCAGTTGTTCTGGGTGTTTGTTGTTGGTACACCTCTTTGTACAACTGCAGAATTAAACCACTGCAATCAATACCTGCGGCCGAATTGCCCCCCAACTTATATGGCACACCCCGCCACTTTTCTAAACCAGCCAGCAACTGAGGATTGACATTGGCTGGAACTACAATGCCCAGTTTGGGGTGCACCATGCCAGTGCCCGAAGTAACGGCCGGGGGTACAGTTGGCGTGTCCGGCTTTTTGCGGGCAGCACAACTGCTGAGCAACAAGCCACAAACAACAATCATCCACCATTGCACAGAAACCGATTTCATGCAGCAATGGTAAAGCGCAGCCTCTACTTAGGCCACACGCAAATTTTACCATCAGCCCTGCAGTTGTGGAAATCCTTATTCTACTAGCTTTACCGGCAGGTTGCTGGTGGATAGACAGCCGGAAATATCGGCTGCAAAATCAATTTTCCCCCCATTGTGCAAAACCCTACTATGTGCCATCAATTCCCCTATTTTTGCCACCCATTTAAAATCTGGTTAATTCTGTTTGTATGCAAATGAAAGGTTTGGTGCGTGTTTTTGCCGCACTCATGGTCATTTTTAGCTTGTACCAGTTGTCTTTCACCTGGTTTGTAAGCAGCCATGAAAAGAAGATGAAGGAGAAGGCCGAGAAGCAGGTGAAGGCTACCATGCCCGCCGCAGCGGCCAAGTACCCTGGCGATAAAAAACTGCAGGAACTGTACCAGGACACCCTGGACGCTGCCATTCAAACCCGCTACCAGCGCCTGCTGGACAGCACCAGCCAGCAAAAAATTACCTGGTGGGGTTTCAATTACAAAGATGCCAAGGACCAGGAAGCCAAGCTGGGTCTCGACCTGCAAGGCGGTATGAACGTAACGCTTGAAGTAGGCATGGCCGACTTCCTTCGTTCTAAAAGCGGCTACAGTGCAGACAAGGCATTTAACGAAGCGCTGAACAAGGCTGTAGCGCAAAAAGCTACTACTGGTCTCGATCTCATTGACTTGTTTGTACAGCAATACAAAGCAGTAGCTCCCAACAACAAATTGGCGCCATTGTTTATTGCCAACAGCAACAAACGCATTAACCTCGAAAGCACTGATGCTCAAGTAATCACTTACCTGCGTCAGGAATCTGATGTTGCCTTTACCAACACCTTCAACATTCTCCAAAATCGTATCGACCGTTTTGGTGTGGCTTCTCCCACCATCAACCCCGATAAGGTGAAGAAGATCATTACAGTTGAACTGGCTGGTGTAACCGATAAAGAACGTGTACGTCGTTATTTGCAGAGTTCAGCTAACCTGCAGTTCTTCGAATTGTACAATATTGGTGAAATTGGCCAAAGTTTCCAGGCTGCTGAAGAAGGTTTGGCTGTTGCACTCAACAGCACAGGTGCCGACAGCGCCAGCTTTGCTAAGATTGATTCATTACTGAAAAAAGATACAACCGCTGCAGGTCAGGCCAAGCGTTTCCCTGTATCGAGCTTGTTGCAAATTTTGCAACCACAGCAAGACCAGAGTGGCAAGGTTATTTTCCCCGGTCCCATTGGCTATGTACAAACAAAAGATACAGCTGTACTCGGCGAACGGATGCGTAATCCTGCATTCGCTGGTCAGTTCCCTTCTACATTGAAATTTGTATACGGCTATAGCGGTGGCGAAAATGAAAAGACCAATGGCATCATGGCATTGTATGCGCTGAAAACCGTAGATGGTCAACGTGCCAAGCTGGAAGGCGAACATGTAAGCGATGCCCGTCAGGACTATGACGAACGTGGCCGTGTAGCCATCAAAATGGAAATGGACAATGCCGGTGCCAAAATTTGGGCCCGCATGACAGAGCAAAACGTGGGCAAAGGCATCGCCATTGTACTCGACGATTTTGTTCAAACTGCTCCAACAGTAAATGGTCCTATCCCCAACGGTAGTTCAGAAATTACTGGTAGCTACGAAGTAAAAGAAGCACAGGATGTATCTGAAATGCTGAAGAGCGGTAAGCTCCCTGCTCCTGCTAAAATTGTTGCTGAGCAAGTGGTTGGAGCCACTTTGGGTGAAGACGCCGTTAATGGCGGTTCTCTGGCATTCATCATCAGCTTTGCCGTCATCTTCGCCTTCATGTTGTTGTACTACAACAACAGCGGATGGATTGCCAACATTTCACTGATTCTGAACCTGCTGTTTACCATTTCTATCCTCACGGCCATGGGGGCCACCTTTACCGCTGCAGGTATTGCCGGTTTGGTACTCACCATTGGTATGGCGGTAGATACCAACGTAATCATTTTCGAACGTATTAAAGACGAACTGAGTTGGGGACGTAATTATCAAACAGCGGTAAACAATGGTTACCGTCGTTCATTGGCGCCTGTATTGGATGCTCACGTTACCACTTTCCTTACTGCAGCTATTTTGTACTACTTCGGTTTGGGTCCTGTTCGTGGTTTTGCTTACGTTCAAATGTGGGGTATTGTCCTCAACTTGTTCTGTGGCATCCTCATCAGCCGTACCATCACCGATTGGTTTACCAACAAACAGCGCCACCTGGAATATTTCACCGCTATCGGTACCAAAATTTTCCAGCATGCCAAATACAAATTCATTGAGTTCCGCAAGGTTGCTTACGGCATTTCTGTGGTGGTAGCCTTGTTGGGTATTGGTTCTTTGATTTATGGCTTTGACTACGGTGTAGAATTCAAAGGTGGTCGTAGCTATACCATCCGTTTCAACGAAAAAGTTGACAACGAAGATGTACGTGTAGAGTTGCAGAAAGTATTTGGCGAGTACCCCATTGTAAAAACTTTGGGTGGTCAAAACCAACTGAACATTACTACAGCCTATAAGATTGAAGAAGTAGGTGCCAATATCGACAGCACAGTAGAACGTACATTGTATACTGGTTTGAATAAGTTCCTTCCTCAGGGCACCAGCTTCGAAGCATTTGAAACAGTACACAAGGTGGGTTCACAAACGGTATTGCCTACCATTTCTGAAGACCTGAAGCGTGGTGCTATTTTGGCCACCATCTTCTCTATCCTCATTATTGTAGGTTACATCTTTATTCGTTTCCGCGACTGGCGTTACAGCGTTGGTACCATTGTAGCTTTGCTGCACGACGTATTCATAACATTGGCAGTATTCAGCTTCCTGCGTCATGTAGTGCCGTTCTCACTCGAAATTGACCAGCACTTTATTGCTGCGATTCTGACGGTGATCGGTTTCTCTATGAACGATACCATCATTGTATTTGACCGGATTCGTGAAAACAGTAAGAACATGCCTACTGCTGATAACGGTACCATTATCAACAAATCTATCAATGATACTTTGAGCCGTACCATCATGACATCTGTAACAGTGTTCCTCACCATCCTCATTCTGTTTGTTGTAGGTGGCGAAGTGACCAAAGGCTTTGCATTTGCCATGTTGATTGGTGTAATCACCGGTACTTACTCATCTATTTTTGTAGCGGCCCCCATCTTGGTTGACTTTGCAAAAGGTCGTCATCTTGGCGATAGTGGAGCGCAGGCAAAAGCCAAGCCGGCAAGTACAAAAGCGTAATCGATTGCTTGTGATGTATATTCTAAAACCACCTCAATATGAGGTGGTTTTTTTTATGTAAGATTATGAACCACAGCATGGTAAAACAAAAGATAAGTACCTAAATTGCCCTCCATATAAAGATCATCATATGCCCTACAAAATCATTGACATCGAAGGAATTGGCGAAACGTACGGAGCCCGGTTGAATAAAGAAGGAATTATGACCACAACCGACCTGCTAAAACTGGGCGGCACCAAGCAAGGCCGTTCAAAAATTGCAGCTGCAACGCATCTTCCGGAGAGCCTGATTTTGACCTGGGTTAACCATGCCGATTTGATGCGCATTAAAGGCATTGCCGGACAAATAAGTGAACTGCTGGAAGCTGCCGGTGTGGACAGCGTAATGGAACTAAAAGGCCGTAATGCAACTAACTTGCATGAAAAACTGATGGCTGTAAATGAGGAGTTTGGCCTATCTGGCAAAGTACCATCAGTTCATGAGCTGGAAGCCATGATTGCCGAAGCAAAAACGATGTCACCTGCTATTGAGCATTGATAGGATTACTAATTTGAATAACCATAAATACGGGTCAGTGAATTATCACTGGCCCGTATTGCTGATAAGTAAATGGGCTCCACTTTGAGTGGTTACTTGTTGCTGGTTGCTGTTCAAACTTCTGCACCAGGCCAAACCCGAAATAGTAACAGCATGTTGCAATACAACATCATCTTCAGATGTTGGAACTCTACCTACATTCCATGTTGTTGGATCATTCCAGGCACCCGTTTTTACAGTTGTAATGCTGGGATAAAAACTTAACACAAAAGTACCTAAAGCTGCACTGGTATGTTTTGGAGGCATGGGTGTAATACCCAATGTTGGCGCCACTTCCGTCAATTTCATCGGCAGCTTAAAACTTGTCCCATTATACAATCCTTTACTCAACGGTACATACAAAGAACGTTGTACATCATACAATGAAAACTGCATGCCGTTGTGCTCACTAAAGTTGTGGTTTATGAGCATCGAATCTAACTGCGCATAATTCATGACCGTGATATAATAAGTATTTCGGCTATACTTATTGCGCCTTACAAAAGCATACTGCTCTGTAAATGGACCATTTACAAAATTGCTGTGCTGATCAATATTGAAACTGTCCTTCCATTTGGTAAATGTCAAATTATTAAATGGCGAATTATATGCCGGTTCATTGGTACGGTATGTATTGCTGTCCCAATTAGGAAAAGGAGTTGCACCTGTTGCTAATTCAATCACATTTCTTACGCCGTCGTTATTGGGCTTATAGCTATACAAAAAGTTGTGTTTAAAAACGCCACTATCCCATTGGTGCAATAGCATAGGTAGTGGATCACCGTAGAGATGATTTCTGGTGAAGATTACAAAGCTGTCAGACAAAGTTTCATCCTGATAACCGAGCTCCGTATTCTCTCTGAAATCCCAATATTTCCAATATTGCTGATTGATATTGTCGGCCGTATCTCTGTACAATACATTATCCGTCAGGTATAAAGCACTCACTCTGGTAACGCCGGGCGTAGCATTGGTTCTGCCACTGGTTTCTGCACCAGCAACAAAATTTTTCCTTCTTGCCTGCGTTGGTCGGGTTAAAGCTCCTGAATTGAAAATGGTGGTACTGTCAATAATCAACCCCTTCAGTTTATTGGCAGTGGCAGAAGAATAAAATTGAATGCCTGTACTAAAACCATTGAATAAAAAACTATTCCGTACGGCCTTGGGTTTGGCAGCGTCTCCGTTTTGCGTATAAATGCCCGGACCGTGGCCGCGGTCTAACGCAGAAAAGCCAGTGTTGTAAATGAAACAGCCATAAATTTCAGCATCCAGAGCGGTACTCCAATAGCCAACACCCACACCAGGCGTATCATGAATTTTACAATTGATGATTCGTGTACTGTTGCCATAAATTTCCATACCAATACTTTGGTGTAAATCAGTGGCTGTATTGATGCCGCTGGCATTACTAATGCGGGTGGGCGATGAATTTTCAATTTCAATGCCAACCAGCCAAACATAGTTACCTACAACTTCAAGTGTTTTTACATTGTTATTCAAACCCGTATAACTATCTAACACAACCCGTTCTCCGGGATAAGCCTGATACACCAAGGGTTTTGATACTGTGCCATCAGCATCCAAAATAAAAGTACCGCTGTATTTTCCGCCTCTTATCCAAACAGTATCGCCTCCGGTAAGTCTTGATGCAGGCATTCGAAACGCGGTGTCTAATGCCCATGGTTGTGTAAACGTACCGGGATTATTAGGATGTCCATTGACCGCTACAAAAAACTGCCTGCCGCTGGCGGGTACCAGCAATGCATTACCAAGTAACAACACGACAACAACAATGGAAATATTCAATAACCGCATACATCAATTTTCGATTCAGGAATATACGGTTCAGGGCTTCGGGTATGAAGGTAAATACAATTGACTGCTTTTAAGTAATGCTGTTGAATTAATTAACTGCATTCAAAAGGCTAGCTTTTTCAAATGTGTCTTCAACAAATAAATCCATCGGAAAATGCAATGCCTGAAACGCTTAATTTTCATAAAGATTGACCCATATAAACATGCATTCCATATTCAAATATTTGAGTCTTCTCTCCTGTTCTTTGCTGCTCATAGGCCACTTGGCTATTGCGCAATTGCATACACAAACGGCAGTGCTTGTTATTGGCGGTGGCACCGGCGGAACTGCTGCTGCCATACAATCGGCAAGGTTGAAAGTACCCACATTACTCATCGAACCATCGCCATGGCTGGGAGGTATGATTTCTGCAGCGGGAGTTTCTTGTACCGATGGCAATCATCAACTACCATCCGGCATCTGGCAGGAATTTCGCCTGCAGTTGTACCAACATTATGGCACCCAATCGTTAGCCACAGGCTGGGTAAGTCATACCAACTTTGAACCACATGTAAGCAATAAGGTTTGGCAGCAATTGGCCACTAAAGAAGAATGGCTTAACGTAATGCACGGATGGCAATTTGTGCGATGCCACATGACCAACCAACAAGTAACAGGTGCTGTATTTGTGCATACTCAAAGAAAAGACAGCCTATACGTAGATGCTCAAATAACCATCGACGCTACCGAGCTGGGCGATGTAATGGCCAACGCTGGTGCCCGGTTTGATGTGGGCATGGAAGCAGATAGCGTCAACCAAGAAAATGTAGGCATTACCGAATCGAGCAATATTATTCAAGACCTCACCTATGTGGCCATATTAAAAGATTATGGTTCCAAAGCGGATTGCACCATTGCCAAACCCATTGGCTATACGCCAGCAGAATTTGATGCCGCCTGCACCAATTATTATCAAAATTTCAGCCGCCAAAAACCAACCGTTGATGCACAGAAAATGCTCAACTACGGAAAACTGCCCAACGGAAAATACATGATTAACTGGCCGAAAGAAGGCAACGATCATTATGTCAATATTATCAACATGACGCCTGATGAAAGAGAGCAGGCATTGGTGGCAGCCAAACAAACCACCTTGCGTTTTATCTATTTTATACAAACGCAATTGGGCTTCAAAAATCTCGGGCTTGCTGATGATGAATTTCCTACTGCTGATAAGTTGCCATTTTACCCATACCACCGCGAAGGCAGGCGCAGCAAAGGTTTGGTCCGGTTTACACTGCCGGATATTGCACAGCCATTTTCCCAAAAAACCGCTTTATATAAAACGGGTATTGCCGTTGGAGATTATCCTGTCGATCATCACCACCGCAAAAATGCAATGGCTCCACAGCACCTGAGTTTTTACCCTGTTCCATCATTCAATGTGCCACTTGGCGCTTTGATTCCTGAAAAAACACAAGGATTGATTGTAGCGGAAAAAGCCATTAGTGTGAGCAATGTGGTAAACGGCACAACCCGTTTGCAACCAGTGGTAATGCTTACAGGCCAGGCCGCAGGTGTACTGGCCGCCATGAGTTATTTGCAAATGAAACAACCTGCAGCAATACAAGTGCGTGACGTACAGGCAACACTCCTGCGACAGGGTGCTATGATTATGCCCTATCTGGATGTTCCACCAACTGACAAACATTTTATAGCCATACAAAAAATAGGTGCCACGGGTATATTAAAAGGCAAAGGCATTCCCAAAGGATGGGCCAATGAAACTCGATTTTATCCTGATAGTATCGCCAACACACAAGAAGTATTAACCGGATTGAAAGCCTATTTCGAAAATGTGCCAAGCTTGAGCAGTAGAAACCTGACGATGGCAGAACTCAACTCTCTGCTGGCAACTTTGATGAAAATAAACCCAACAGAAATATCGGCGAAAGCAAATCAGTTAATGCCTGATTTAAAACCAAACGAACCACTCTCCAGAAGAACAGTTGCGGTCTTAATCAACGAATTTTTGCAACCCTTTGAGCGTTTCCAAATCGATCATTCCGGTGCATGGATACAACCCGCTGAATGAAATAATTAGACACACCCCGTGTATAACCATCTGCTACGCAACACCTTTTCCAAAGAATGGCAGAAGTTTGCCTGTTATGGCAGCAACTCAGTACAGTAAATGGTTATTGACGGTAATATTTACCGCTTCATTTTTTGCAGCGAAAACGCAGTTGTATTTCGATAAGGAAAAAATCATTTCTCCATACAGCATCCAAAACGAGAAGGCTGAAAAAAGAAAGCAGCGATTAATAGATCAGGCCAACTCGCTGAACACCCTCAATATCGACAGCAGTGATGGTGAGTTGGAATCGGCTATTTGGGCGGTGAGTCAATTCCTGGTGCGTACACCACAAAGCGATTCGGGCGTTGCCCGGCTCATGCAACAATTTGGCCGCTTGTCATCAGGCAATCAACGGGCTTTAATGGAACTGGTGTATGGTTTGTATCCCAATACGTTTGTGACAGAAGCGAAACGCATCGTGCAACAAACAGATCATCCCAAACTGTTTGCACAAACGGCCAGCTATCTGTACCGGGCCGATGCAGGTTTGCAAAGCTGGTTGTTGCAATTACTACCCAAGCGTTTCCCCAATTACAGCAGCAATGATTTATTGACAGCATTGCAACAGCATTTACAAAAAAATAATACTACAGCTCTGCCTGCTTTAGATAGCTTATTTGCCCACCAACAATTGCACAAATTCAAAGTGGTGTATTCATTTCAGCGTAGCCATCGCAATGCACCCGGTCTTGCAGTAGTGCAACAAGCGGATGGCCGCTTTGCAAAAGATGAACAAGGCCAATTGAAATCTTTTGTGCAACTGGCCCGCTCTGCCAGCAACCTGCCGTATTTCATTACCAATGGCAGTACACCGCAGGGTTTGTATGCCATTACAGGTACAGGCATTTCAAAAAATGTATTCATTGGTCCCACGCCCAACCTGCAAATGGTGATGATGCATGAAGTAAATCCGCCCACATTTACGCATTATTTTCCCATTGTGTTTAATGCGCCACCGGAGAAATTGTACCGCAGTTATTTCCCCGCCAACTGGCAGCAATGGAGCGGTTTAATGGAAGCCTACCAAGCGGGTAAAATTGGGCGCAGCGAAATTATTGCACACGGCACTACCATTGATCCGGAGTGGTTCAAAGGCCAACCCTACTACCCTATTTCTCCCACACTGGGTTGCCTCTGTGGTAGAGAAATCTGGGATCCGAAAACAGGTAAAATCAGCAATAGTGACCAACTGAACCTGGTGAATACTTTTATTGAAACACCGGGTACAAAAGGCTATCTCATTGTAATCAATTTGGATGACAAACCAGGCCCGGTTACACCTGAAGAAATTGCGCCGATCATTGAGCGATTTGAAAAAACGATACAGCAATAGCTCCTAACAAGAACGCCACCCGTGCTTAGGTGGCGTTCTTTATTTGCTCGAAAAAAATTAAACTGCAAAGCTGGTACCACAGCCACAGGTAGAGCTGGCATTGGGGTTATTGAAAGTGAAGCCACGGCTGTTCAATCCACCTTCCCAGTGAATTTCCATGCCATAGAGATAAATTTCATGTGAAGGATTGATCAAACACGGCAATCCTTCTATATCAAAATGTTTGTCCCCTTCCTTGGGCTCATCAAAATCGAGCACATAGGTCATGCCGCTACAGCCACCACCTTTTACACCTACCCGCAATTGCTTACCCATGGCCAGTGGCTCTTCCGCCAGCAACCGCTTGAGCTCTGCAATGGCCGAAGCCGTAAACGTAACCGGTAATTGTGCAATCATTTCCATATGAATTTCCTCCGCTGGCAAATTTACGGCTATCTCCATTCCTATATCCACCGACCTTTCCTATGACAGAAACATTTCTGAAATCGGAAGCCGTATTAACATGCTGTTGATGCATACAGCAAAGCAGGTTAGCACTTACCTTAGCACTATGGATTTTACACATTTAGAAGTAACGCTTGCCCTCTTTCTGGTAGTCGTGTTGGCCATTTTCGCCTTTTACTTTTTTCAAACACAGCGCATCATGAAAAAGCTGCGCCAAACGCCGCCCCGCAATGCAGAAGCCGACAAGCTTAAAATTGCCGCCTACGAAAGGCTCACACTGTTTGCCGAACGCAACAAGATTGACAATCTGATTAATCGCTTTTACCAGCCCGGTTTGGATACACAAACCATGCGCCAATTGATGTTGCAATCCATCCGTGAAGAGTTTGACCACAACGTAACACAGCAGCTCTATGTAAAAGCCCCTATTTGGGATGCCGTGAGCAAAATCAAAGAACAAAACATGTTTATCATTAACCAGGTGGCAGCCATGCTACCCGGAGATGCACCGGCCATGGAGTTCAACAAACAACTGATTCAACTCATTCATCAAAATGAAAATACTACCATGAACAAAGTAGTATTGGAAGCGTTGCAATTTGAAGTGCAGCAACTGATGAACTAAACGATTTGCCATGAGTGATATAAAACCTGTACATACCGACAGTGGTATTCCCATTGATGTACGTTACAGTGCTCAATCGAAAAATGCAACGCCAGCATTAGAAGAGCCGGGAGTCTTTCCTTTTACCCGTGGGGTGCAGTCCGACATGTACCGCGGCCGGCTGTGGACCATGCGCCAGTACGCCGGCTTTAGCACCGCAGAAGAAAGCAACAAACGCTATCACTACCTGCTCAACCAAGGTGTAATGGGCCTGAGTGTAGCCTTTGATTTGCCCACACAAATAGGCTACGACAGCGATCATGCTTTGGCCGAAGGTGAAGTAGGAAAAGTTGGTGTAGCTATTGATAGCATTGAAGACATGCAAACACTCTTCAAAGGCATCAATCTGCAGGACGTTAGTACCAGCATGACCATCAATGCAACGGGTTATATTTTGCTGAGCTTGTATGTAGCTTTGGCCAAACAGCAAGGTGCAGA
This sequence comes from Phnomibacter ginsenosidimutans, assembly GCF_009740285.1. Lineage (GTDB taxonomy): Bacteria > Bacteroidota > Bacteroidia > Chitinophagales > Chitinophagaceae > Phnomibacter > Phnomibacter ginsenosidimutans. The sequence continues at coordinate 1,988,145 of NZ_CP046566.1, read as the reverse complement.
TTTGAGTAAAATAAGTGGCACCATCCAAAACGATATTCTGAAAGAATATGCGGCACGTGGCACTTACATCTATCCGCCCAAGCCCAGCATGCGCATCATCACCGATATTTTTGAATGGTGTAGCAAAGACCTGCCCAAATGGAATACCATTTCTATCAGTGGTTATCACATTCGTGAAGCAGGCAGCACAGCTGTGCAGGAAATAGCATTTACCTTAAGCAACGGAAAGGCGTATGTAAAAGCTGCGTTGGAAAAAGGCCTCGACATCAATGTATTTGGCAAACGCCTGTCTTTCTTCTTCAATGCACACAACAACTTGTTTGAAGAAGTAGCCAAGTTTAGAGCAGCCCGTAAAATGTGGGCGAAGATTATGAAAGAATTGGGCGCAACAGTCGAAAAGGCCATGATGCTGCGCTTTCATACACAAACAGGTGGCAGTACACTCACTGCTCAGCAACCACTCAACAATATTTCAAGAGTAACCTTGCAAACGCTGGCCGCAGTAATGGGCGGCACACAAAGTTTGCATACCAATGGCTATGATGAAGCCCTGAGTTTGCCCACTGAAGAAGCCGCCAGAATTGCGCTGCGTACCCAACAAATTGTGGCGTTTGAAAGTGGTGCAGCAGATACTGTAGACCCGTTGGCCGGCAGCTATTTTGTAGAAGCACTCACTGCAGAAGTAGAAGCCAAAGCATGGGAACTAATGGGAAAAATTGATGCGATGGGCGGCAGCGTTACTGCTATTGAAGAAGGATTTATGCAGGATGAAATTGCCCGTAGCGCCTACGAGTATCAACGCAATATTGAAAACGGCAGCAAAATTATTGTGGGCGTCAATAAATTTCAGGTGGCAGAAGAGCAGCACCCGCCGGTGTTTAAAATTGATGACAGCATTCGCCGTATTCAGTCGGAAAAACTGTCGGCATTAAGAGCAGGCCGCAATGCTGCTTTGGCTGCACAAAGCTTTGCCAACATTGAAGCTGCCGCCAAAGATGGCAGCAACCTCATGCCGCATGTCATCAGCGCCGTTGAAAACAAATGCACTCTGGGTGAAATTTCAGATGTGCTGCGCCAAGTGTTTGGCGAATACAAATAGGCATCAACAACCATTTTACAAACCCCGGCAAGCTCCGGGGTTTTCTTTTGCCCATTCACGAAAAAACTACCATAGAATAGCAGACAGTTGCTAAATTGCTAACCGCTCACCGTCATTGCTCCGACACATACTCCATTTTCTTTTTTGTCATTCATTGCTTATGAAACGAATTGTTTATTCCGTCCTCTGCTTACTCTTCGCAGCTACACATACAATGGCACAACTGCCTCAATCATTGGGTGCCGATTTGGATGCGTACATCAACAAAGGATTAAGCGACTGGCAACTACCGGGTTTGGCATTGGTGATTGTAAAAGACGGACAGGTAATTAAACTGCAGGGCTACGGTGTAAAAGACATTCAAAGCAAAACACCTGTGGATGCCAACACGCATTTCTTTATTGCCAGCAACAGCAAATTGTTTACAGGTACCGCACTGGCCAATTTGGAACAACAAGGCAAGCTCAACCTCAACGATCCCATCACCAAATACTTTCCCGATTATCAGCTATACGATCCCATCAATACAAAGCTCGTTAGCATTCGGGACATGCTGAGCCACCGTATTGGCACCAAAACTTTTCAGGGCGATTTTACTTTCTGGAACACCACCCTCTCCCGCTCCGACATTATGCAGCGGATGCGACTACTGAAACCATCAGCAGTGTTTCGGCAAGAGTATGGCTATTGCAATAGCTGCTTCATGACGGCAGGTGAAATCATTCCGAAAGTGATAGGCCAAAGCTGGGAGCAATATGTGCAAGACAGCATATTGAACCGGCTGGATATGCGCAACAGTTTTGCGGCTTCCAATGGCATTGAATTGCGCAGCAAAAATATTGCTACGCCGTACACCACTTCGTACACGGGCAACCTCAATGTTGTTCCTTATGATAAATGGGATAACCTTGGTCCGGCAGCAAGTATTGTGAGTAATGTACAAGACCTGAGCCAATGGTTGCTGTTTCAATTAGACAGTGGCCGACACAACGGACAACGGGTGATGCCATGGAGCACACTGGCCAGAACCCGCAGCATCAATGTAATGACCGGTAGTTTTAAATCATCAGTGTATCCCATCAATTTCAGAGGCTATGGCTTGGGCGTATTTGCTGCTGATTACAACGGACACCAATTGTACTGGCACACCGGTGGTGCCGCCGGCATGGTGAGCAATGTGTGCTTTGTGCCCGATTTAAAACTGGGCATTGCCATCCTCACCAACAATGACAACCAAAACTTTTTTGAAGCATTGCGGTACCAACTGCTCGATTATTTTTTGAAAGTACCAAGCAGTAGATCGCAGTGCACAAATGCTACCCGGTTTTCAGCAAGACATGAAAGAGCAGCTCTCAGAAATTGCCGCATGGCGCAACCGTGTAAAAGGACAAACGCCAACGCTTTCGCTGGAAAAATACACCGGCACTTATGCCCATGAATTGTACGGAAACATTACTGTTGCCACAAACAACAATAAACAGTTGACGGTGCGTTTTCAACAGCATCCGGCTATGACGGCAACACTAACTTATATGGACAACAATGAGTGGCTGCTGGAATACAACAATATTGAGTATGGCATTTTTGCTACCAAATTCGATGTCAAAAACAATGCTGTGCAATCGCTGCAAATTCCCGTGAATCCTTTTGTAGAAATGGATGCGTACACTTTTACCAAACAATAAAACAACTAACAACAATAGCTATGAGAAAAACAATGACCGCTTCGCTGTTGGTGCTCAGCACCGCAGCCATGGCACAACCCAATGCGGCCACCATCAATTCGGGTGCTGCTGCATTGCAGCCCAAATTGGTTGAATGGCGCCGCCACTTGCACCAGCATCCGGAGTTGGGCAACCGCGAAGTACAAACAGCTACCTACATTGCAGCACATTTGAAAGCACTGGGTATAGAAGTGCGGGAAAAAGTGGGCGTTACCGGCGTGGTAGGCATACTGCGTGGCGGCAAGCCCGGCCCGGTAGTAGCACTCCGTGCTGATATGGATGCGCTGCCCGTGAAAGAACGGGTGGACTTACCTTTTAAATCAACTGTAACGGCCGAGTATTTAGGACAAACCGTTCCGGTGATGCATGCCTGCGGACATGACACACATGTGAGCATTTTGATGGGTACAGCGCAGCTGCTGGCAAATATGAAAAAAGATGTACCTGGCACAGTTGTCTTTATTTTTCAACCTGCAGAAGAAGGCCCTCCCGGCAATGAAGAAGGCGGTGCACCACTCATGATTAAAGAAGGTGCCCTCGACAATCCGAAAGTGGATGCCATTTTTGGTTTGCACATCAATTCGCAAACGCCTATCGGTCAAATCAAATACAAACCCGAAGGCACCATGGCCAGCAGCGATTGGTTTACCATTAAAGTAAAAGGCAAACAAACGCATGGTTCACAGCCTTGGTCGGGTGTAGATCCTATTATGGTAAGTGCCGCCATCATTGATGGATTGCAAACCATTGTGAGCCGCGAAATGGAACTCACCAAAGCTCCCGTAGTGATTTCTGTTGGTAAAATCAACAGTGGTGTTCGCAGCAACATCATTCCTGAAGAAGCAACGATGGAAGGCACCATCCGTACACTGGAGCCCAACATGCAAAAGCAATTGCACGAACGCATGAAGAAACTGGTGACCACCATTGCCGAGGCACATGGCGCTACTGCAGAAATCAACATTGATACCAAAACACTGGTGACGTACAACAATCCGGAGCTTACTGCCATGATGGTACCATCGCTGGTAAAAGCTGCAGGTGAAGGCAATGTAAAACTCACAGAGTGGACCACCGGTGCAGAAGACTTTTCGTATTTCAGCGACAAAGTGCCCGGCATCTTTTTCTTTTTGGGTGGCATGCCTGCCGGCAAAAATCCAAAAGAAGCAGCACCGCACCACACGCCCGATTTTTACATCGACGACAGCATGCTCGACGTAGGTGTAAAAGCTTTTGCCAACCTGGTTTTTGACTATGCCGCTTTGAAAGCGCCGGCAACCAAGAAAAAATAAATCGACAAATAGTGATTGTGAAAGCGGTAGCCCATGGTTACCGCTTTTTTTGTCACAATAATCTCCCCTTTTCAATACAAGATTTTTATCATATTTTGATAAAGAGAATTGCTGCTTTTTCGTAACCGTAAAACGGAAGCTATGAGCCTCGATATTCATCTGTTGCTCGCCATGGGTGCATCTTATCACAAAGTGCAAAAAGGCGAAATCATTTTTCATGAAGGCGGGTATTGTTACTACTACCATCAGTTGGTGAGTGGTAGTGTACGCTGGGTGAATATTGATGAATACGGACAAGAGCATGTACAATCCATCATAGAACCGGGTGAGTGTTTTGGTGAATTGCCATTGTTTGATGACCGGCCTTATGCAGCATCCGCCATTGCCGGCGAAGACTGCCTGATACTGCGGTTACGCAAAGATGTGTTTCGCAAACTCATGAAAGAGGACCATGAATTACATCTGGAAATGAACCGCATTTTGGTAGAAAGAATCCGTTTCAAATTTTTGATGCAGTACTCCATTACCCGCCATACACCTGAAGATCGCATCCGCATTCTCTTGGAATATTTCCTGAAGGAAAAACGCCACGTTTGTCCGCACAGTTTTCAACTCAAACTGACCCGCCAGCAAATAGCCGACCTTGCCGGGTTAAGGGTTGAAACAGTCATCCGGGCCATTCGCAAAATGCATGAAGATGGTTTGCTGCTGATTGAGAACCGAAAGATTTTCATTCCGGATTTGCCGCCCCACCACGGCTATCTGAATTAAAAAAGAAGTTGCCGACTTTCTGCCAACGGCTTACAGCCATGAAGCTTTGGGCCTTACATTTACGGCCTTCAATCAATCACATCACATGGCAGAGAAAAAGTCGGCCGCCATTGGCTTTATTTTCATAACACTACTCATCGACATCACCGGCTGGGGATTAATTATTCCGGTACTACCCCAGTTGATCAAAGACCTGACCGGTGGCGATGTATCTTCTGCTGCAAAATGGGCAGGCTGGTTGGGGTTTTCTTATGCCATCACCCAGTTTGTTTTTTCGCCAATCATTGGTAACCTGAGCGATAAAGTTGGCCGCCGACCTGTGTTGTTGTTCAGCTTGTTCGGCTTTGGTATCGACTATATTTTATTGGCCCTCGCCCCCAGCATGGCATGGTTGTTTGCAGGGCGCATTATAGCAGGTATTACGGGAAGTAGCATCACCACAGCCTCTGCTTACATTGCCGATATCAGTACGGCAGAAACAAGGGCAAAAACTTTGGTATGATTGGGGCTGCATTTGGTGTCGGTTTTATTCTCGGCCCGGTACTCGGTGGTTTGCTAGGTCAGTTTGGTGCCCGTGTACCCTTTTGGACAGCCGCAACACTATGCCTGCTCAACTGGTTGTATGGCTATTTTGTATTGCCCGAATCGTTAGGCAAAGAACATCGTCGTGCTTTCAGTTGGTCGAGTGCCATTCCGTTTAAATCGCTGTTGAATCTGCGCAAATACCCAAGTATTACAGCACTCATTTTTTCTTTGACGCTAGTATACATTGCCGGCCATGCAGTACAAAGTAACTGGAGCTTTTATGGCATTGAACGTTTCAACTGGAACGAAAAAATGATTGGCATTTCGCTGGGCGTCATTGGCTTATTGGTGGGTGCTGTACAAGGTGGTTTGGTGCGGGTCATCAACCCCAAAATTGGCAATGAAAAAAGCGTTTACCTCGGTTTGTTGTTGTATACCCTTGGCATGGTGTTGTTTGGCTTAGCTACCGAAACCTGGATGATGTTTCTGTTTCTCATACCTTATTGTCTGGGGGGTATTTGCGGCCCTGCTTTGCAAGCCATCATCAGCGGACAAGTACCGCCCAACCAGCAAGGCGAATTGCAAGGAGCTCTTACGAGTTTAATGAGTGCCACCAGCATTGTAGGCCCGCCACTCATGACCAATACATTCGCCTACTTTACTGATAAAGCCCATCATGTGTACCTACCGGGAGCACCATTCTTTTTGGGTTCGGCGTTCATGCTGGTGAGTGCCTGGCTGGCTTATCGATCGTTGCATCCGGGCAAGGCTGTCGCAGTTTAATGCACAACTCATGCTCTGTCGTTGGCGCCACAATCATTCAGTATCAGAATTCAAATTCCATTTATGAAAATACTATTTACACGTTTGGGATTTCTGTCATTGTTTTTCTTTTTGTGTTTGTCAAAATCTGCAGGCCAAACAACACCCAAAGAAATTACTGACAAGTTTTTTTCGCTCTATGCTAAAGATCCTGAAAAAGCAATAGAGTATGGCTTTTCTACAAATAGGTGGATGAGCAAAAAATCGGACGCTGTCAAAGACTTAAAAACCAAGCTCAATAACTTGATAGACCTTTGCGGAGCTTATTATGGTTACGATTGGTTAACAGAAAAAACAGCTGGAGAAAATATCAAAATCATCTCCTTTATTGTGAGATATGACAGAGAGCCCATCCGCTTTACCTTCTTCTTTTACAGGCCAAAAGATAAGTGGCAATTAAATAACTTCTCTTTCGACGAGAGCATAGATGAAGATTTAGAAGAAGCGACAAAAGCATACAGACTTAAAGAAAACTTCAACTGACAATTCTTTTTTGTTCCCTTCGAAAAAAAATGCCGGACTGATAATAAAATCAATCCGGCACATTGTTGTTTGTATTTACTATCAACTAACAACCATCATCCATCAACTTACCTTTACTCTAATCCAAACAAACCGCTATTCAATGCTTGCAGCGTAGTGGTTTTATGGGCAGAAGGCAGCAGTAAGCTTACGTTGTGACGGCTGCCACCGTAGCTCACCATGCGTACTGGTATGTCTTTCAGCGAATCGAACAACTTCATCAATACATCTTTCGTTTCAGCAATTTCATTGCCCACCACCGATACGATGGTTTGATTGTCTTCCACTTCAACTGTTCCAAATGGTTCCAATTCTTTCAAAATTTCCGCCAGGTGAGTAGCGTTGTCAATGGTTACACTTACTGCCACTTCCGAAGTTGTAATCATGTCGATACTGGTGCGGTACTTTTCGAACACTTCGAAAATTTTACGCAAAAAACCATAGGCCAGCAACATACGGCTGCTGCGGATATTGATGGCATAGATACCATCTTTTGCAGCCACTGCTTTTACGCCAGTGCTACCCGCTTCTTCTACAATCAACGTGCCTTTGGCTGAAGGCTCCATGGTGTTGAGCAGTTTCACCGGCACGTTGTAGTGCTGTGCTGGCCAAATAGAAGCCGGGTGCAAAATCTTTGCACCGAAGTAAGCCAGTTCCGCTGCTTCTTCAAAGCTCAGTTGTTCTACAGGCACTGTCTTTTTACATACACGTGGGTCGTTGTTGTGCATGCCATCAATGTCGGTCCATATTTCGCAAACAGAAGCCTGCACGGCTGCTGCAATCAATGATGCACTGTAATCGCTGCCACCACGCTTCAGGTTGTCTACCTCGCCACGGGCATTGCGGCAGATATAGCCTTGGGTAATGAACAATGATTTGCCTGCATGCTGCGCCAGTGCCTCTTTCAGCTTGGCGCTGATCACTGGTACCTGGGGTTCATCATTCATATCGATGCTCATAAATTCCAACGCAGGCAGCAAGGCATGATCGATGCCATTTTCTGCCAGAAATACACAGAAGAGTTTGGTGCTGAGCAATTCGCCCTGCGCCAGAATATCTTTATTCAATGCATCGCTGAAAGAAATTTTCAGGATGATGTTGAGAAATTCAAAGTGTTCATGCACAATGGCAGTAGCCTTGGCAACTGATGCTTCCTGCTTCACCAGCTCTTGCACAAATGCATGGTAGTGAGCTTCCAGTTTATCAATCAACTGTTTGGCTTCGTCCCGTTTATATGCCGCCAGCGCATTGCTGATTTCTACAAGGGCATTTGTGGTGCCACTCAAAGCACTCAGCACAACAATCTTAGGTTCATTGTCGGCGGTAATGAGCTGTGCCACCTGGGCCATTCTCTCTGGGCGACCAACACTGGTGCCACCAAACTTCATGATTTTCATACCTGTCTCTCTTTTCTGTCGGGCAAAGCCTTTTGTATGTTCCGGCCTTGCTCCATTGGTTTACAATTGCTTTTGTGAACGATGATTAGGCTGCAAAAAATTGCCTATAGCATGGGCTACAGGCAAGTAGTTTTCAGCGTGTGGCAAAATAACAGCATTTTCTGCATGCAGTTTCCTGTACTCACCCGCAGTTTTTTTTATGACATTGCTTTTACAGACCTGCGGTTTTATGCAGGAAAAACGACACCTGTTTTACTACTCAAAGCGGCCAAGTCTTGCACCACTGCCTCCACTAATGGAATGCCCTGTGTAGCACGGATCGCCTCCATTTCCCGCTCCGGATCGCCGGGTACCAAAACGGGTTGTGCCGGGTTGGATGGAACTGCATTTTTAAACCGGGTAATCCAGTTGTCCATGTGTTGTTTGAACTCATCAGCCGGTCGGAAACCATCAATGCGCATGGCGCCGAGGAAATGACCCAGCCCCTCACCCGGCATATTGTCGGGCATGGGTACATAGGCCGGAAAGGGCGGTGCCCAAGGGCCATAACTGGCACCACTGAGCACGGCACTAAAAATATCTACGATGCTACCCAATGCGTACCCCTTGTGACTGCCATGCTCCCGGTCGCCACCGAGGGGCAACAGGGCGCCACCTTTTTTAAAGCATTGGCATCGGTGGTGGGTTCGCCATCGGCATCCTGCACCCACCCCAGTGGGGCTTCGGCATTTTTGCGTTGCAATATTTCGAGCTTGCCATTGGCGGCAGTGGTGGTAGCAAAATCTGCCACAAATGCCGGCTGCTCACCAGCAGGAATGGCTACGCAAATGGGATTGGTGCCGAGCATTTTCTCTTTGCTGAAAGTAGGCGTTACCAGGGCGCTGGCGTTGGTCATGGCCCAACCAATCATGTCGTGTTGCAAGGCCATCATGGCATGATAACCGGCAATACCAAAGTGGTTGCTGTTTTTCACACTCACCCAACCGGTACCTACGTTGGTTGCTTTATCAATAGCCACTTGCATGGCTTTGGGTGCCACTACCAAACCAAGTCCTTTATCACCGTCGACCACGGCGGTGCTGGGTGTTTCGTGTACCACCCGCACATTGGGTTTGGGGTTGATGCGACCCGCTTCGTACAGCCGCCAGTAGCCGCTGAGGCGGGCAATGCCGTGGCTATCGATACCCCGCAAATCGGCACTCAGCAACACGTTGGTGGCGAGTTGTGCATCGGCTTCGGGGCAGCCCATGGCTAAAAAGTGTGCAGCGTAAACTGCTGCAAAAGGTTGTATGCAAATACCTGCTCCATGCGCCGCAAGGTAGGTTGTTATTTGTTTTTTGGAATGAGATGATAGGATAAGGATGATGGGACGCGGATTTGGTGGATGAAACGGATTTTCACGGATTTATTTATAATTACTGTTAGCTCTGTGCCCTCTGTGCGAAACATAACTTGTCTTGCTTTATCGGCATAAAAAAAGCGACCTCATGGAGATCGCTTTTGAAATATTGTAATTGAGTATTACATACCTGGCAGCCAGGGGCGACCTACGCCTTCACGCCATGGCCAAGGCATGCTGGCCAAAATAATAAGCAGGGCGATGGTATATAAAATGAGGGCACGACGGTGTTTGACAAAATCGTTGAACTGCTTTTTGCGAACGCCGTAACCGAGGGTTACCAAAACAATAGCGAGAATCATACCGATGCCATGCTCCACAGCCCAGTAGCGGGTTGCAGCATTCTTCATGGTTTCGCCCATGCCAACGTTTGTAATGACTTTTAAACCAAGGTCACCGGCGAAGTACTGAAACAAACCCAACAGCAACATGATGTGGCTGGCAATCATGAGGAACAAACCGAGCTTACGGTCTTTTTCGCCATAAGGCTGCGCCGATGCCGTAGCATGACGATACACATTCAACAACAATAAAATAAGGATGACCCAGCGAAGCACATTGTGCAAATGAACTGAACCTGCGTACATACAAAATGATTTTTTGATTGAAGCAAAGGAAAGCGTTTTTGCAACTGCTCGCCCATCAATTTACCATAACCGTAAAAGGTAAGGAAGGTTTTATTCTTCTACCCAATCGGCCAAAAACACATTGGTATCACGGGTGCCGCCATTGTTGCGGTTGCTGCAAAACAGAATCTTTTTGCCGCTGTAGCTAAACATCGGGAAGGCATCAAAACCTTGGTCGCGGCTCACTTTAGTGAGGTTGCTGCCATCTTCATTAATCATGTACAGGTTGAAAGGAAAACCCCGCTTGTACTCATGGTTGCTGGCAAAGAGAATGCGTTTGCTATCGGGCATGTACGTAGGTGCCCAGTTGGCTTGTCCGTAAGCGGTAACTTTCTTTGGATTGCTGCCATCGGCATTGGCAATCCACACTTCCATATTGGTTGGCGCTACCAGGTTTTCGGCCAGCAAATCTTTGTAGGCTTTAATGTCTTCGGGTGTGGTGGGGCGTGAAGCTCTCCAGATAATCTTTTTACCATCGGGGCTAAACCAGGCACCGCCATCGTAGCCCAGCATATTGGTTACTTGCTTTTCCTTACCGGTTTTCAGGTCCATAATCCACAGTTCGAGGTCGCCGCTCTTGGTGCTGGTGTACAGCATTTTTTTACCATCGGGGCTCAGGGTAGCTTCGGCATCGTAACCCTTGGCATTGGTCAATTGCTTTACAATTTTACCATTGTAGTCGGCCATGAAAATGTCGTAACTATCGTAGAGCGGCCAAATGTATTTGTTGCCATACTTGCTGCGGTCGGGCACCGGTGGGCAATCGCTTGAACCCAAGTGAGTGCTGGCGTAAATCACGTGCTTGCCATCTTTGGTAAAAGCACCACAGGTAGTGCGGCCTTTGCCGGTGCTCACCATTTTGTAGGTAAACTTTTCGCCGGGTGCAGGCACTTTGCCAATAAACATCTGATCGCAGGTGATGCCTTCTTTGGGATTTGTTTTCTGGAAAATAATCCACTGATCATCGAAGCTGAAATAAGCCTCGGCATTGTCGCCGCCAAAAGTGAGTTGTTGTATGTTGCGAAGGTTTTTCTCGTCGGCATAACGAAGCGAATCAGTAGAGACCAGCTCCATGGGCGACACTTTTCCGGTAAAAGAAAACAAAACAGCTCCGGATATGAGGAGCATCACAGGCAGCATCAGTTTATTCATGCGGTTCATTTTTGGCTATCCGGCAAAAGTAACTCCCCTGCCGGGTTTCATTTGTCATGCCTTTGTCCGATTTGGCGGAGGTATGCAAATGATGGTACGAACGTTGACGAGGGTGCCCACAATACGCAACAGCTATTTATGCGTTATTTGCAGCAAAAGGAACGAAAGATGTTTGGTAGAAAAATAGTGCTGTTGATGGCGGTGCTGAGCAGTGTCCTGACAGCCTGCGACAACAACGGTGCAGCAGACAAGACAACAACAACGGCTGCCAGCAAAGACCCGCTGCTGGCCGGCATGGAACAGCAAATAGCCCAATATCCGGATAGTGTGGTGCTGATAGACCGGTTGATTGATACCCTCAGCCAACGCAATCAAACCGATGCCGCTGCAACCTGGTGTGACACCTTACTGCAACGAGACACGGTCAATAATCTAATTTACAGTTTGGTAAAAGCCGATTTGTACAGAGCGGCACAACAATACCCGAAAGCCATTGCTGCGTATGAATATTATTTGCAACGCAAAGCAGATGAGCCGACCATTTTCTTGAGCTTGGCCAATACTTTAGCCGAAGCCGGCGACAAAAGGGTGCTTACATTTTGCCCGCAAATTGTACGGCAGTTTCCCACCCGGGAAGTGTATACAGGTGTGTGCTATGTAAAAGGCATTTACTACAATACCATTAAAAACTATGCACAAGCCAGGGCATGGATGGACAGCACCATCCGCTACGATTATGCATTTACCGATGCCTACATGGAAAAAGGTTTCGCCTGGTTTGATGAAGGCAATGCTGCACAAGCTGCTGCCACTTTTGCCAAGCTGGTAGAGATTGATGCCAAGAATGCAGAGGCCTGGTATTGGCTGGGTAAAAGCGAAGAAACCGCGGGCCGCAAAGCCGCTGCCATCAAGGCTTACGAACGTTGTGTGCTCATCAGCAACAACATACCAGAAGCGAAGGAAGCACTGGAGCGGTTGGGGAAGTGAGGTGTACTGGTTGGAAGGTTTGGAAGTTGGTAGGTTGAGATGTTGAGGCCTTTTCCATTGAACATTGGAACTTGTGAACACTGGAACTTTGGAACTTTCGAACTTCTGAAGATTCAACCTTGTAAACTCGAAATCAAACTCGACATTTGCCGCAAATAAACAACCGCTGATTGTATGGCATTGATTGCTCCTTCGCTGCTGGCAGCCGATTTTCTGCATTTGGATGCAGCCCTTCGCATGGTGAACGATTCGCAAGCTGATTGGTTGCACCTCGATGTGATGGATGGCCGTTTTGTGCCCAACATCAGCTTTGGGTTGCCCGTTATTGAAAGCCTGCGCAAAGCCACCAGCAAACCCTTCGATGTACACCTGATGATTTTGGAGCCGGAGAAATATGCGGAAGCATTCAAGAAAGCAGGTGCCGATATTTTGACAGTACACATTGAAGCTTGTCCTCACCTGCACCGCAATGTGCAGCAAATAAAAAGCCTGGGTATGAAAGCCGGTGTAGCGCTGAATCCGCATACGCCTATTGCCAGCCTCGACAATATTTTAGGCGATATGGATCTGGTGTGTTTGATGAGTGTAAACCCCGGATTTGGTGGACAGTCTTTCATCCCCGGCACCATCAACAAAATCAAGCAACTGCGCCAAATGATTGATGACCGTGGCCTGCAAGTGGATATTGAAATTGATGGCGGCGTGGGAGAAAAGAATGCCGCTGAAATTGTTGCGGCTGGTGCAACGGTGCTTGTGGCGGGTAGTTCCGTTTTCAACGCTGCAGACCCGTTGGCGGCAGTTGCCCAATTGAAAAGTTTGTAATCAGGACGTATATAATAAACAAAGCGGCTGCTTCAATTAGTTGAAGCAGCCGTTTTATTGGAGCAAATGAGTATTACCACTTATCTACCTCTTCCAGCGAATGGGTATTTCCATTGCTGCTGGCTGGCGGCAGGTCGTTTACCACAACGGGTGCAGGCACCGGCACATCTTCTTCCACAGGTGCTACAGCAGCTACGGCCACAGGTGCAGCCTGCTCATCCCCTTCTCCATCATATTCATCGTGGTTGAAGGCATCGAAATCGAAATCGGGCATGAGTTCTGTTTTCACAAAATCAACTGCTTCGTTGAGGCCCTTTATGAACTTGTTGAAATCTTCTTTGTACAAAAAAATCTTATGCCGGTCGTAGCCATCTTCATTGAATCGTTTCCGGCTTTCGGTGATGGTCAGGAAGTAATCATTTCCGCGGGTTGACCGTACATCGAAGAAATAGGTTCTTCTTTTACCGGCTTTAATGCGCTTACTGTACACACTGTCCATTTTCTTGTCGGTCTGCTCGTAGGCCACAGGTAGTTAGTTTTGGTTTAACAATTCTTTTTGAAAATGTTAAAACAAATATAGGGACCAGAATGAAATAGCAAACTTTTTATAAAAAGGCTTTGGTGGAAAATGAAGGGCCTAAAATCGGCAATTTCTGCACGGTCAAAACACGCAAGGCTTATCTTCGCCGCACTAAAAAAAAGCCCCCATATGAACCTACACGAATATCAGGCAAAAGAGCTGTTGAAAAAGTACAATGTGCCAGTGCAGGAAGGCATCGCCGTGGAGAGTGTGATGCATGCGGAAGAAGCCTACCGCCAGATTAAAACGCAAACAGGCAACAACTTTGCGGTGATAAAAGCGCAAATACATGCCGGTGGCCGTGGTAAAGGTAAAATTGAGGGTAGTGAGCAGCGTGGTGTAGCCGTAGCCAAAAGCCTCGATGATGTGACCAACATTGCCAAAAACATTTTGGGTCATACACTGGTAACGATTCAAACTGGCCCTGCTGGTAAAAAAGTAAATAAAGTATTGGTGGCTCAGGATGTTTACTATCCCGGACCCAATCCTGTAAAGGAATTCTACCTCTCTATTTTGCTCGACCGTGCCAAAGGCCAGAACGTGATTATGTACAGCACCGAAGGCGGTATGGACATTGAAGAGGTAGCACACAATACGCCTGAGAAAATTTTTAAAGAGTGGGTACATCCCGGTGGCGGTCTGCAAGGTTTTCAGGCACGTAAAATTGCCTTCAACCTTGGCTTGAGTGGTGATGCTTTTAAAAGCTGCGTAAAGTTTGTAACCAACTTGTACAATGCCTATGTGGCGCTGGATTGCGGCATGCTCGAAATCAACCCGCTGTTCAAAACCAGCGATGAAAAAATTATTGCAGTTGACTGTAAAATGAGTTTGGATGAAAATGCGCTGATGCGTCATCCTGACCTCGCTGCGCTGCGTGATGTAACCGAAGAAGATCCTACTGAAGTAGAAGCCGGTCAATACAACCTGAACTTTGTAAAGCTCGACGGCAACGTTGGCTGTATGGTTAACGGTGCCGGTTTGGCCATGGCTACCATGGATATGATTAAGCTGAGTGGTGGTGAGCCAGCCAACTTCCTGGATGTAGGCGGTAGCGCCAATGCACAAACTGTTGAAGCCGGTTTCCGCATTATTTTGAAAGACCCCAAAGTGAAAGCCATACTCATCAACATTTTTGGTGGTATTGTTCGTTGCGACCGTGTAGCACAAGGTGTAATTGATGCTTACAAAACCATTGGCGAAATCAACATTCCTATCATTGTTCGCCTGCAGGGTACCAATGCCGAAGAAGCCAAGAAGCTGATTGATGAAAGCGGCTTGCAGGTACAAAGTGCCATCCTCCTGAGCGAAGCTGCCGAGTTGGTAAACAAAGCAGTAGCCTAAAGTAAAGTCTTACTTGATATAAGAAAAGCCCCGCAAACATGTGGGGCTTTTCTATTGCTGTTATTCAAATTATTCAATTTTACAACCCTTACTTTTGAACTAAGCGTTTTACATGCAAACACTGTTACAAACACCGGGTAATTTTGCCACTACTGAACAAGGAGAACAACTTTTCTTTTCCGGCTATAGTTACTTAGGCATGGCATCGCACCCTGCATTTATGCAATGGGTAAAAGAAGGATTAGACAAGTACGGACTGATGCAACCCAGTGCCCGTATTTCAAACACTCCATTAAAAATATACAGTGAAGCAGAGGCGCAAATCAGTGATTGGTTAGCTGCTGCAGACACAGTATTATTTGCTGGTGGATTTGCAGCAGGACAAGCAGCAGTGCACTCTATTCAACAATTGAACTGTCCCATTTTTGCAGCACCCAATTGTCATCCCGCAGTATTAGCAGCAGGCATTCAATCAGCCACAACTTCATTTGAAACATGGAGTCAGCATGTAGTGGAGCAAATCAACAACCATACATACGAAGGGCCATATGCAATCATTGCAGATGCAGTGAACCCGTTAGCTCCCGTGGCATACGACTGGCAATTTTTATCTGCCATGCAAAAGCCATCGATCGTGTTGATTGATGATAGCCACGGCATTGGTATAACCGGAAACAATGGAAAAGGCGTAGCTTCTTTTTTGCCGCAAAAAGAGAACATCGAATGGATGATTTCTTTTTCCATGTCGAAAGCATTGGGTGTGCAGGCTGGTGCTGTTGCATGCAGCAATGCCAGCACCGCAGCTGCCTTGCGCAGCAATCCGTTTTACGCAGCCACTACTCCACCCATGCCTGCAGTGTTGCATGCATGGCAGCAAGCAACCACATTGTATGAAGCACAAAGAGTAAAGCTGCAACAGCATTACCATTGGATGAAAGAACAAGTACAGCACTCTACTTCTTTTGTATTGCATCCACAACTTCCCATTTTGTTTTTACCTACCGACATGGATGAGCATTGGTTTGCACAACACAACATCCTCATCTCCTCTTTTGCTTATCCAAATCCTGCTGGTAAGCCACTCAACCGTGCAGTATTTACAGCGGCGCATTCGCTGCAAGATGTGCAGCAATTAACCGCTGTATTAAGGGCATAAAAAAAGCGTTGAACCAGTCAACGCTTTTAAAATATCATCGAATCGATTAGTCGAGCAGAATAATTTTTGAGCCACCTTTTTCGCCATTCAACTCTACGAGTTCAATATCGAAAACGAGTTCTTTACCTGCCAGTGAATGGTTGGCATCCAACTTCACTACTTCGGTTTCAATAGCATGTACAATTACAGGAACAGGGCGGCCCATTTGGTCACGCAGCATCAGTTCCATACCAATTTCCAATTGCATTTCGGCAGGAATTTGCTCCTTCGGAAATTCAATTACATTTTCTTCGCTCCATTCGCCATAAGCTTCAGCAGCAGGAATATTAATGGTTTTTTTACCGCCGAGAGTCATGCCTTCTACGCCGGCATCAAACCCTTTGATCATTTGACCAGCGCCAACTGTAAACTCCAATGGTTCACGGCCTGCAGAAGAGTCAAACTGTTCGCCGCTGGTTAATGTACCGGTGTAGTGTACCTTCACCACATCGCCTTTTTTACTACAGACATCTTGTGAGATTTAATGAAGCTGCAAGGTAGTCTTTCAAATGGTGATAGCAAACCTAAAATTACGCAACTTGCAGACCTATGAGAAAACTGATTGCTCTTGCTACGACCTTTTTGATGCTGCTGTTGAGCGGCTTACAATTGGCTGCACAGCCAGTAAACAAACCTAAAACTGGCATTAAAACCGGTGCCGACCGTATGGATGTGTACCTGCCCCTGCTCAAAGGCAAGCGGGTGGCACTCTTTGCCAACCAAACTACGGTGGTGGGGCCCAACAAAGTGCATTTGGCTGATACCCTGCTGAAGCGGGGCGTACAACTCGTCAAAATCTTTTCACCCGAGCATGGTTTCAGAGGCACGGCCGATGCCGGCGAAAAAGTGGGCAACAGTGTTGACTCTGCTACGGGCATTCCAATTGTAAGCCTGTACGGCGGCAAGTATGCCCCCAGTGCCGATGAAATGAAAGATGTAGACATCATGATATTTGATGTGCAGGATGTGGGCATGCGTTACTATACATACATCTCTTCATTGGAAGATTATATGAATGCCTGCATTGAAAATGCAAAGCCCTTGTTGATTCTTGACCGACCCAACCCCAATGGTTTTTATGTAGATGGTCCTATTCTTGAAAAACCATTCAAGAGCCACGTTGGTATGCAACCCATTCCGATTGTGCATGGCCTTACCATTGGCGAATATGCACAAATGCTAGTAGGTGAAAAATGGCTTACCCCAAAAGCCAACAGCATGATGGAAACCTTTAAAAAAGCGGTGCCTACGAAGGACACACCCTTTCACATGCTGGTGATTAAATGTCAGAACTATACCCACAGCGATTACTACGAGCTGCCTGTTCGCCCCAGCCCCAACCTGCCCAACATGCAAAGTATTTTCCTGTATAGCAGCACCTGCTTTTTTGAAGGCACTGATGTGAGTTTGGGCCGTGGTACTACATTTCCGTTTCAAGTATTTGGTCACCCCACTATGCCAGACTCACTCTTTAGTTTTACTCCGGTAAGCATGTTTGGTGCCAAAACACCACCCCAGCAAAACAACCTGTGCTATGGCTTTGATTTGCGCAACGAGAAAATAGACATCACCAAGCCAAAGTGGAAACAAATACAGCTTCGTTATATTTTGGATGCCTACAAATTGTTTCCCAACAAAGACAGTTTCTTTTTACGTCCGAAAAAGAACAACCCCAACTGGCAAGATTACTTCTTCAATAAGCTGGCTGGCAACTATACTTTGATGTGGCAAATCATGAATGGTAAAACAGAAGCGGAAATCCGAAAGAGCTGGCAGCCCGGTTTGAAGCAATACAAAGCCACCCGTAAAAAATACTTGCTCTACAAAGATTTTGAATAGCACATTTGCAGCCGCAAAGGCAGAGGTTATGATAGAGAAAGCAACACCACGAATTGTATTTATGGGCACACCAGCGTTTGCAGTTGCATCGTTGGATGCTTTGCTGCAAGCGGGTTTCAACGTAGTGGCTGTAGTAACTGCACCAGACAAACCTGCCGGCCGTGGCATGAAGCTGACGGAAAGTGCCGTGAAGCAATATGCAGTGGCACATAGGCTGCCGGTGTTGCAACCAGAGAAGTTGAAGGCGCCTGAATTCATTGAAGCATTACAATCATTGCAAGCCGATTTGCAAGTGGTGGTGGCCTTTCGCATGTTGCCCGAAATAGTTTGGAACATGCCTCCGATGGGCACCATCAATGTGCATGGAAGTTTGCTGCCACAATATCGTGGTGCGGCACCCATCAATTGGGCTGTCATCAATGGTGAAAAAACAACCGGTGTAACGACCTTTAAATTGCAGCATGCTATCGACACAGGCAATATTCTGTTGCAAGCCAGCATGCCCATTGGTGACAATGAAACAGCAGGCGAAGTACACGACCGCATGAAAAATTTGGGCGCAGAGTTACTGGTAAAAACTGTAACCGGTTTGGTTGATGGCAGTATTCACGAACAACCACAACCTACAGATGAAGGTCAACTAAAACATGCACCGAAGATTTTTACCGAAACCTGTCAGATAGACTGGAATCATTCAGCAGCGTCCATTCATAATCAGATACGCGGCTTATCGCCTTTTCCCGGCGCCATTACACAACTGCATGGCAAAATGCTGAAAGTTTTTGAAAGCAGCTTCAGTACTGAAGCTCACCACCAAACTCCTGGCAGTATTGACAGCGATGGAAAAACTTATATCCGCTATGCAGCTATTGATGGTTGGGTAAACATATTGACGTTGCAAATGGAAGGAAAAAAACGCATGGCCGTAGCAGATTTCCTGCGGGGCTATCGCATGGATCAAGCCTGATTTATTGCTGGATGATAATGTCAAAATCATTTTCATCCCACACATCCAGCGCAGCACAGGCAGCACTGCTGAGTCGGGCCACAATGGATTCTCCTTTTTTAAATACCGGCATTTCGCCTATCACTTTCGCAAAAATCATTTGCTGATTTTTTTTGTTCGTCACTTTTACAACTGTGCCAATGGAAAACTGACTGCTGAGTATGTAAAATTTACCATCGTACCAACCAGCCATGCTTTTAAAGTAGCGGGCCTTGCCTTCTTTCATCGTGGAATCTGCGCCGGCAAATTCTGCAGCGTAAGCTCCGGCACCTGTATACACCGGCGGAAATTTCTTGGGCTCAATGTTGTGCGGAATATCCGTGGGTGTTTTTGCCTGTTCATGTGCCAAAATGGGCGACAATAAAGACAAAGGCATGAAACCCACAAATACAGGCTTGCCTTCCAACTCCAATTCATACGTTGGATTCAACGCCTTTAACACCCTCGGGTTGGCCTTCCCAAACAAAGGCGCCAGGTTTTGAAAATGATCTCCTTTTTGTGCCAGATAGTACAGCTCTACACAATGCTTATCGGCACAGCTATCGCTGAGCAAAGATTGAACAGTCAGGAAAATGGTATGCTGATGGTGGGCATGAGCAGTGTCAATTGGATTAAGCGCCGCATACTGCTCAGGCGACATGCCAAATGCAATCCGCAACGCTTCTGTATTGATGCTGCTGTCTGCCCGAAAAGCAATCACAGGCAAACCACTGCGCAGCAATACTTCGCGGTGCTGTGCTACAGATAGCTGGAGTCCCAGCAGTAACAGATATATAGCTACAAAAAATATTCTTTTCTTCATGGCTTGCAAAAATGTTGGTTTGCGATGAAAAGCTATGTGCATGTGCACAAACTGTGTTACATTCTCAATCGCCACTCTTTGGGATAGTAATTATTGCTACGGTTGCCCAAATGCTTTATCCAACCCAATGGCACTTGTTGAAAGCAAACCAAGTGCCAGCCTTTTTCAGCTTCTACCTCAATAGCTTCTTTACGCAAAAATTTTAACGCTTCGGACAATGATAATTCGATGCAACGAATGTTGCTGTTCATGCATTCGCTCATGGCCAATGCATGATCTGGTTGCAATTGCTGATGCATCATTTCACCCACACACACGCCGGCCTTCCGCACTTTTAAAGTGTTTTGTAACTGCGCAAATGTGTCAAATGTGTTTGCAGTCATTACATACCACACATCTTTGTGCATATACCATTGAAGATCCGCTTCTTCTTTTACCCAACGGGCAACGTCTGCTGGCGGTTGAGCAGCTTTGATGGTTCGGTAGGCTTTTTGCTTTGCGCTTGAAATGGTTATTGCTTCAGCCGCAGATTTTTTCTGAAAAACGGCCATAAAAAACCCTTCTCCTTTCACCAGATTTGGATAAAACCGATAACACGGATGATTCATTGTTTCACTCATGCTGGTTACAATGCCTGAAGATTCAGGAATAGTAACAAGCCAGCGATTCTACATCAAATTGCTGATGCACCCAATCTACCACCGCTTCATCTTCTTCTGGAGAAAAACTACAGGTGGTGTACATGAAAATTCCGCCCGGTGCCAATGCATTCCACGCATCGGCAATGATGCGTTGCTGTCGCTGCCAACACAAAGCCACATTGTCTTCGCTCCATTCCCGAATAGCTTCCGGGTCTCTTCTGAATAGTCCGCTACCAGAGCATGGTGCATCAATCAAAAGCACATCAAACAGTCCATCGAGTTGTCCAAAATCTTTCGGATCATTATTCGTCACCAACACATTGGCATTTCCCCAGCGGGTAATATTTTCCAGTAAAATATTAACGCGGCTGCTGATGACTTCATTCGTTACCAACACATCTTTTGGCTTCATCAACGACAGTAAGTGTGTTGATTTGCCGCCAGGTGCCGCACACAAATCCAATACTTTGACGGGCTGTTGTTGCGGCACATGCTGCCACGCAAGTTCAATGGCCATGCTGCTGGCTTCCTGCACATAGTAAGCACCAGCATGCCATAAAGGATCCAAACTAAATACAGGCCTTTCAGAAAGATACCTGCCTTGCTCAGCCCATAAAACAGGCGCAGCTATTGGCAAATGCTCCGTTTCTTCTGGCGTAATTTTCTTTGGATGCAACCGCACCGACACAGGTGGCTGCGCTGCTGCATGCACAGCTACAAAAGCTGGTTCGTCAAAACCAGGCGCAGCAGTCAGTTGTTTGAGTAAAGCAGCAGGTAGCGTCGGCATATTGTAAAAAAATGATAATGCAGCGAAATTATCTCAAATGACCTCTTACTTTGAAGTGGTTCCTGCATCTAAAGGAAAAAACCTATGGAAGGAGCAAATACAAATCAGTCGCAACAACAGAAGTATCAGGTCACCATTCACTTTCAGATGGATGAAGAATTTATGACGCTGGTTCCACCCCATCGTACCTATATCAATTACCTTATCAACAAAGGAATTGTAGATAGTTACACGGTGAGTTTGGAAAGTATGCGCAGCTGGATAGTGATGAGTGGAACTTCTAAAAAAGAAGTGTTGCAGATATTGGAAAAATCGCCCTTGGCAAAGTACTGGAGCATAGAGATTGATGAGCTGTATGTGGTTGATGGCCAACCGTATAGACTTCCTCAACTGCAACCGAATTAATTTTTTTGAGAAAGAAGAAAAAAAAATTTTGCAGATTAAATCCTACCCCTATTTTTGCACTCCCAAAACGATACAGGGGTATCAAAAAAGGGAGCATAGCTCAGCTGGTTTAGAGCATCTGCCTTACAAGCAGAGGGTCCGCGGTTCGAACCCGTGTGCTCCCACAAAGGTCGAAATACTGAAAAGTGTTTCGACCTTTTTCTTTGTTGCCACTGCACTCTACAATTTGTTTTATTCTGCCATTGTATCGTGACATAGATTACCTGCCAGCCTATTTCGATAAAATAGCTTTAGCCACAAACAAACCAACGTATGGCTTACTATTTCAGCACCGTGATTGAGGGTAAAACTTTTGAAGAAACAATAGCACTTACCACTGCCGCTCTCAAGCAAGAAGGATTTGGCATCATTACCAGCATCAATATGAAGGCTGCTATGCAGGAAAAATTAGGTAAGGAAATTTTACCCTATACCATTCTCGGCGCCTGCAATCCGGGGTTTGCATACGAAGCGCTGCAACACGAGCCACACATTGGTGTAATGCTGCCATGCAATGTTGTGGTACGAGCCTTGAATGAAATAGCAACCGAAGTTTTTGCAGTTGATCCTGTAGCATCTATGCAGGGCATTCAAAATCCGGCCCTTGGTACGATGGCTCAAACTGTGCAGTCAAAAATGGAGGCTGTGATTGCTGCGTTAAAATAGCCCTGTAGCCTTTGTTCAATTTGCTGTGCGTGGTTTGATGCAGAGTCCTGACATTTGCGCAGCATGGCTTTTCCTGAAGCAATACAAAAACTGGATGCCTACTGGCTGTACCTCGTCAACAGACGCTGGAGCAATCCTGTGTTTGATACTGTTGTACCATGGCTGCGGTACCAGGAAGTTTGGTATCCGTTCTATATTTTTCTCATCGCTTTTGCCCTTATTAATTTTGGAAAAAGAGGTGCCTGGTGGATAGCAGGCTTTATTGCTACCATCGGTCTTTCAGATACGGTGAGCAGTCGGTTAATTAAGCTGAGTGTTGAAAGATTACGCCCCTGTAACAACGTTGATGTATTGCAGTTTTTGCAGCTGCGGGTTACACACTGTTCGGGTGGTTACAGTTTTACATCCTCGCATGCAGCCAATCATTTTGCCATGGCTACTTTTATTGCCATTACATTACAACCCATTGTTGGTAACAAAATTAAATGGGTGTATGTATGGGCGGCTTCTATTGCCTATGCTCAGGTATATGTAGGCGTTCACTACCCGATTGATGTAATGGGTGGCACATTGGTCGGCATCGCCATCGGTTGGGTTACCGGCAACTATTTCAACAAAAAAATCGGTTTAAAGGGGTTGGGCACACATGCCTAATGCGGCACAGCCACAGGTACCAATCGGCCACCCTCCTCTGCCCCACGTTCGCCACTTTCGTGGTAAATGGCATCCTGGTTTACCTGCCAAACATCGTACAGATTTTCACCTGCCAAAATGTTTTTAACGGCCAGCATAGCAGTCATCATGCTATGGTCTTGGTTGTTGTATTTATGCATGCCATTGCGGCCCACCAATATCAAACCGGGATAGGCTTGCAAACCATCACGGATGATTTGCTGCTGTTGTAAATATTCCTGATTGTATACCGGATATGCTTTGGGCTGACGAACAACATACGCATCCAATACTTCTGACGCTTTACCCAAGCCAATGTGTTCCAATTCCTGCGCCGCCATTTGGCATAAATCTGCATCAGTGGCAGTCCACATACCATCTCCTTCAAAGCAGAAGTATTCTAAACCGTAGCAGACTTTATCTGCATCGGGCACCATGTAGGGGCTCCAACTTTTAAAGTGTTGAATGCGGCCTACTTTTACCGCAGGGTCGTGGATGTAAATCCAATTGTCGTTGAAGCGTTGCTGATCTTTTAAAATAAGTACCACCGTCAGAAAATCGCGGTACTGCAAGACCTTGGCCGCCTGCTGCATTGCTTTTGTAAAACATGAAGCAGGATGACCAATCACATCTTTAATGGCCGCTGTTGAAATCACATAATCGAAACCATCCATTTTCTGTCCATCATGCAGCAACAAAGACCAAGATGATTGATCGGCATTTAACTGCATGGTTTGAACGCCGGTATTCATGTGTACCTGTACGCCCAAAGCTTCGGCTTTTTGTTTGCAAACCGTCCACATTTGGCCGGGGCCAAACTTGGGATAACGAAACGCATCAATCAAGGTTTTGATAACGGTATCATTTCCTTTTTTCTTTTTGGGAGGAAACAAGGCATTGCGAATGGCCGCCATCAATGAAAGCCCCTGAATGCGTTGTGCCGCCCAGTCAGCAGAAATTTCGCTGCAAGGAATGCCCCACACTTTTTCAGTATAGGTTTTAAAAAAGAGTTGATACAAACGTTTGCCAAACTGGTTGCTCACCCAATCTTCAAAAGTTTTGGGATTGGCCACCGGAAACATTTTTGCCTGCAAATAACTCAACACACATCGGGCTGCTTCAATCACACCCAATTTGCGCAAAGCTTCTCCTGCGGCCAAAGGATACGCAAAAAATTGTTGGTTGAAAAAAATGCGGCTGCTGCGTGGTCTTTCCAGCATTTCATCGCCCAGTATTTCTGTCCAAAAATCTTCTACCTCTTTCGACTTGCTGAAAAAACGATGGCCGCCGATATCGAAATGAAAACCTTTGTACGACTCTGTTCTGGAAATACCTCCTACCAAAGTTGGATGAGCTTCAAAGACCTGCACATCAACGGTGCCGGCTTTTCCCAGCAAGTAGGCAGCAGTAAGGCCGGCTGGGCCAGCACCAATAATAGCAACAGATAAACGGCGGTTACTCACGGGGCAAATATAACCCCTGCAAGTAACCGCCGTTCAGCATTTCAGCAGATGCGCTTACATATCTGTAATAGGCTTGTATTTAGGCACCAGCGATTTCATCACCATCCAGCCTATGAGGTATGCCACAGCACAAAAACAGAAGATGATAAAATAACCCGCCGGCTTACCTTCAAATCCCAAAAACTGCAGGTTGGTTTCGCCAGCGTACACAAACAATTTACCAGCCGATTTTTGCAACAGCATAGAGCCGAGGCCACCGGCCATGCCACCAATACCTGTAACAGTAGCAATGGCTGATTTAGGAAACATATCACCTACGGTAGAAAAGATATTGGCCGACCATGACTGATGCGCTGCACCTCCCAAACCAATCATGATAACGGGCAACCATGGCGAAATAGTACCAAGCGGTTGCGCCAACAAAACCAGCAACGGAATGAATGCAAAAATGAGCATCGCTTTCATGCGGGCAGCATACGGATTCTGACCAGTATTACGGATGATAATTGAAGGCAGTTTGCCACCGTAAATTGACAACATGGTAATAGCATACAGCGTAAATACCAATGCGATACCCAATCCTTCAGATGTTTTGATACCAAACTGTGTGTTGAGGTAAGAAGGTGTCCAGAAAAGAAAAAACCACCAAACGCCATCCGTCATGAATTTGCCAAATGCAAACGACCATGTTTGTTTGTATTTGAAACAATCGGCTAAGGTTACTTTCTTTTTATTGGGGTCCTCGACTTTCTCAGCTTCACCGTTGGCATCTCTGTCAGATAAAATGTAGGCGAGTTCTTCTGCATTTACTTTCGGATGCTCTTCAGGCTTTTTATACATGAATACCCAAAAAGCCATCCAGATAAAACCCAATGCCCCAATGATGATAAACGCCATTTCCCAGCTGGTAGCTTTGGCCAAAGGCGGAATGCTCAATGGCGCCAGCAACGCTCCTACTGATGCACCGGCATTGAAAATACTGGTAGCAAATGCCCGGTCTTTTTTAGGAAAATACTCAGCGGTTACTTTAATGGCTGCAGGAAAATTACCTGCTTCGCCAATAGCCAGTACGATACGTGCCACTATGAATGCATACATGCTTACAGTAGAAATCACCACTGCTGTATCGCCTACTGCCTGAGTTAATTCTGCTGCAGTATGTAAGCCCACATATTGCTCGGTTACGATACCGCACAAGGCATGCATACAAGCACCAACAGACCACACGCCTATTGCCCACAGAAAGCCTTTCTTCGTGCCCATCCAGTCGATAAACCGACCGGCAAACAACATAGAAATGGCATACACAATGGAAAAGATGGAAGTGATGGTACCATAGTGGTCTTCATTCCAATGAAATTCAGGTTTGATGAATTCATCCCAGGTTAAAGACAACACCTGACGGTCGAGGTAATTAATAGTAGTGGCTACAAACAGGAGCGCAACTATACTCCATCTGTAATTCGACATTTTTCCATTGGCTTGAGCTTGCATATCGTTTGGCTTTTGTGGTTATTTCTTAGTGACTGCGGCAATAGTAGCCAAAACCTCAGCAGTAGTTTTTTCAATCGTTTCGTACTCTTTTGCTTCCATCAGTTTTTTACTGATGAGCTTGCTACCCATACCTACAGCACAAACACCGGCTTTAAACCAAGCTTCAATGTTTTCTTTGGTGGTATCTACACCACCGGTAGGCATGAACTTCAGTTTAGGAAAGATGTCTTTGATACTGCTCAAAAATTCGGGACCGAGCATGTTACCTGGAAACAGTTTGATGAAACCAATGCCTGCATTTTCTGCAGCAATAATTTCAGAAGGCGTCATACAACCGGGTGCATAAAAAATATCTTTTGACACACACAGTGCAGCTACATCTGGCACAAAGCCAGGGCTCACCAAAAAGTCGGCTCCAGCAGCCAAATAATCATTGGCCTGTTGCAAATTCTTAATGGTGCCCACACCCAGCAACAAACCGGGCATTTCAGCATTGCGTAATGCTACCATGCTTTTAAAATTGTGCAAAGCGGCATCGCCACGATTGGTGTATTCAATCGCTTTTACACCCGCTTTGTATACGGCTTTCAATATGTCGAGTGTTACCTGCTCATCGGCATTGAAATACAAAGGCAGCATGCCTTGTTCAATAATGGCAGTGGTTACTTCTTGTGTTGTTGGCATTGTTCAGATTTTTACTTTCACTACTATTTTCTTAATGTTTCCTTCCCCAATCATGGGTGCATGTACATCGTTGGGAAAAAACACAACAAACTGTCCATCGGTGAGTTGGAAATACATATCAGGTTGCTCGGTGTACAGTTGTACATCTTTCTCTGCATTGTAGCCGCCGTTTTCAACCACACATTTTTCCCGTGGTTTCCAACCAATGGTTTCAACACCGCGAATGCACACCTGAATATCGATGTACTGATTGTGGCATTCGAATTTCGCAACAGATGCTTCGGCGGTTTTACCTGCAGCATCCGAAATAATGCCTTTCAGCGCATCGCCATCTATTTCATATTTACCCGGTTCTATGGTAGCAAAATCAATGCTGCCAATCCAGGCAAATGCTTTTTCGAAAGAGGGATGCAGCAAAAAATATTTCGCTGCATTGCCCAAAGTATCTATGACCATGTGTATTGGTTTTAGCGTTGTACACGACCACTGCCGTCGCCTTTCATCAAATCTTTTACTTCACCCAAGGTAGCGTGGTTCAAATCGCCGGGGATGGTGTGTTTGATGGCAGATGCTGCAACACCAAACTCAGCCGCTTCGCCCATCGGCATGCCCGTTACCAAACCGTAAATCAAACCGCTGGCAAATGAGTCGCCGCTACCTACACGGTCTACAATACGAACATTGTATTTTTTGGTATGGTAAAAATCGGTGCCATTGTACACCAGTGCACTCCAGCCATTATCGCTGGCGCTATAACTCTCACGGAGTGATGATGCCACATATTTGAAACCAAACTTGGCTACCATTTGCTTCATGATATCCTGAAAGCCATCGAGGTGCAGTTCACCTTTGGTTACATCGGTATCACCGGGTTTGAAACCAAGCGTTGTTTCAGCATCTTCTTCATTGCCGATACAAACATCTACCCACTGGCAGAGATGGGTCATTACTTTTTGCGCCTTCTCTTTGCTCCACAATTTTTTGCGGTAGTTCAGATCGATGCTGGTTGTAATGCCTTTTGCTTTGGCAGCTTTCAAAGCAGCTTCCGTAAGTGCAGCCGCCTTATCGCTGAGGGCTGGTGTAATACCTGTGGTATGAAACCAATCAGCACCATCAAATATTTTATCCCAATCAAATTCGCTGGGGTCTACATCTGCAATGGATGCACCGGCACGGTCGTACACTACTTGAGAGGCACGCATAGATGCACCGGTTTCGAGAAAATAAATACCCAAACGATCTCCGCCACGGGCAACAAACTGAGTATCTACGCCATAACGACGAAGGTGATTGATGGCCGACTGACCAATGGGATTGTTAGGCACTTTGGTAACGAATGTACCATTCAAACCATAGTTGCACAATGCAGCAGCCACGTTGGCTTCGCCGCCACCATAGGTTACATCAAAAGAATCGGCCTGAACAAAACGCTTGAAATCTGGCGTTGACAAACGCAGCATAATTTCACCGAGCGTTACTACTTTTTTGGACATATCAAATTGGTTTTGTTATGAGCTAAATTGAAAATGGATTTATGAATTATTCTTATCAAACAATGCTTTTACCTGTTGTATGTATGCGACTGTGTTTTGGGTAGCGTCGCCCTTTTCGTGCAGTTTGGCATAAGCAGCAGCCGCAGCAAAACTGATCACTTCTTGCAAGTCATGCTTCGATTGCAATCCGTAAATGAGGCCTGCCATAAAACAATCTCCGCTACCTACTTTATCTACAATGGCATCGGTGGTGAATAGCGGACTAACAACTTGTGTACCCTTTGTATTGAGTGCTGCGTAATAACGAATGCTGCTAGCATCGGCATCAAAACGAAATGTGTTTGCTACAACAGTACAGTTTGAGTAAGCGTCAAACAATGCATTTGCGGTGATGCTGGCATGTGCCAGATAAGCCTCTTGTGTGGCTGCAGCAATAGTGTTAACGTCAACAGGTATGCCCAACAATGTTTCTGCAGCCCAAATATTTCCCATTAATACGTTGCAATACTTTACAAGTTGCGGCATTACCTCTATTGGCTGCTTGCCATACTTCCACAGCAATGAACGAAAATTCAAATCAATAGAGATAGTGATGTTGCGCTTAGCCGCTTCTTGCACAGCTTCCAGGCAGAGTGCCGCAGCTTGCTCGCTTACTGCTGGTGCTATGGCACTGAAATGAAACCAGTCAACATCCTGCAATATGTCATTCCATGGTACCACACCTGTGGCAAGGGTTGAAAAAGAAGAATACTTTCTGTCGAACACATTTTCATGGCTCTTCATATCAGCACCCTCTTTGAGGTAATACAAACCAATGCGTTCGCCGGAAAGAATGATGGGCGAAGTATCAATTTGTTTACTCTCCAAATAGGCAATGATGTCTTTGGTAATGATATTGTCGGGCAATGCTGTGCAATACTTCACCGGCATTAGCCAGGTGGCCAAAGCCGTGGCTACATTGAGCTCAGCACCACCTACAAATACGGGCAAATGGTGGGTACGCAGCCATTCACCACCATTAGCTGGCGGCAAACGCAGTAACAATTCACCAAAGCACAACACTTTTCCCATGACTTATTTCAATGTAGGAACCGGAGCCGGATCCATATCGGTATACACAAGGTTTTCGCCAGCCATGCCCCAAATAAAACCATAGTTGGTAGTGCCACAACCGTAGTGGGTACTCCATGGTGGAGAAATCACCGCTTCATTATTGGCCATTACCAAATGGCGTGTTTCCATGGGATTGCCCATGAAGTGAAACAGGCGCTGTCCTTCGGGCAAATCGAAATAGAGATACACTTCCATTCGCCGGGTATGTGTATGCGGGGGAATAGAATTCCACACACTTCCAGGGGCAAGCACCGTTAACCCCATCACCAGCTGACAACTCTTAATGCCATCGAGGTGAATGTATTTGTAGACAGTACGTTTGTTGGCTGTTTCAGCAGCACCTAACTCAACAGGCGCTGCCTGCTCTTTGGTAAACAATGTGTTGGGATAAACCGCATGTGCAGGTGCACTTAGTAAGTAAAAAATAGCCGGCGTTTTTTTAGAGGCTGATGCAAAACTTACCTTCTTTGTACCCTTGCCTAAATACAGGCACGATAGTTTTTCTAATTCGAACTTTTTGCCATCAGCTGTAACCGTTCCTTTACCGCCAATGTTGATGATGCCCAACTCTCTTCTTTCCAGAAAATAATCGGCACGAAGCTCAGGGTGATTGGGCAACGACAATGCTTTTGCCACAGGCATAGCTCCACCCACAATTACACGGTCGTAATGGGTATACACCAGCTTCAGCTGATCGGGAAGCATCAGGTTTTTCACCAGAAAATTATCGATGAGAGCCTGCGTATCGAAACCCTTTGTTTCCTGCGGACCAACAGCAAAGCGAATTTCCATGTCGCCGTCTTTGTAAGTATTGCTGTTGTAATCTTTCAACTGCTGCACAGGAGCAATTGCTTTTTTTGTAGCCATGAGATATCAATTAAAAAATAACGTTTGGAGATTGCTGCCCGACATATTATCGTGCCATCCATCCACCATCAACAAACAATACGGTGCCATTTACATAGTCTGATGCTGCTGATGCCAGAAAGGTAACCGGGCCTTTAAAATCGGCAGGTACACCCCAGCGGCCAACAGGTATGCGATCGAGGATAGACTTGCTGCGTTCCGGATCTTCGCGGAGCGCCTGTGTATTGTTGGTAGCAATGTAACCTGGTGCAATACCATTTACACACACACCTTTACTACCCCACTCATTGCCAAAGGCACGAACCAATCCTGCTACTGCAGATTTGCTGGCTGTGTAGCCGGGCACATTGATACCACCCTGGAAGCTCAACAATGAGCAAGTGAAAATGATTTTGCCACCACCTTTTTCAATCATGTGTTTTCCAAACTCACGACCCAAAATAAACTGCGCATTCAGGTTGATGTCAATCACTTTGTCCCAATATTCATCAGGATGTTCTGCGGCAGGTTTACGCATGATGATTCCGGCATTATTCACCAAAATATCAATGCGTTCGTTTTCGGCTTTCACTTTATTAATAAAAGCATACAACGCTTGTCTGTCAGAAATATCGACACGGTGGTAAGTAAAACTGCGGCCGGTTGCTTCGATAGCAGCTTTCACTTCGCTGTAATCTTCTACAATAGAAGCACCAACAATATTGGCGCCTGCTTCGGCTAATGCCAAAGCCATACCCATGCCAAGGCCAGTGTCACAACCTGTAACAACTGCAGTTTTGCCTGCCAAATTGAAGAGGTTCAAAGTTTCCATTTGTTGTAGTTTATTGAGGTTACCTGATGTTGCAGCTTGTGAATGCTACAGATTGAAATAATTTTTTGCGTTGCTATAGCAGATGTCTTGAACAATTTTACCCACCCATTGAATATCGTTGGGCAACTCACCTTTGTCAATTTCTTCGCCCATGATATTGCACAGCAAGCGACGGAAATATTCATGACGCGGAAAGCTGAGAAAACTACGGGAATCAGTCAGCATGCCCACAAACCTGCTCAGCAAACCCATGTTCGACAAAGCGTTGATTTGTTTGGTCATGCCATCTTTCTGGTCTAGGAACCACCACGCAGAACCCCACTGAATTTTACCAGCTACTGAGCCATCATTGAAGTTACCAATCATGGTAGCCATCAATTCATTATCGGCAGGATTGAGATTGTAAATAATTGTTTTTGCCAATTGGTCGTTATTGTCCAGTTTGTTGAGAAAGCGGGCCAATGCCACAGCTTGCGGAAAATCGCCGATGGAATCCCAACCGGTATCGGCACCCAACAAACGTAACCCACGTGTATTGTTGTTGCGCAATGCGCCCAGATGATACTGTTGAATCCATCCTTTCTCATGATCCCATTGTGCAAATACAACAAGCATGGCACTCATGAATTTCAATCGCTGTTCTTTGCTCAGCGTTTTGCCTGCACGTATTTCACTAAAGATGGCAATGATTTCAGCTGCTGTATACTCTTCAGCATAAATCTGTTCCAAACCATGATCAGATACTTTGCAACCATTGGCAGCAAAAAAATCGTGGCGGTTTTTCAACGCATCCAAAAACTGTGCATAGTTAACAATACTCATGCCTGCAGCGGCTTCCAGCTTATCTACATACGCATTAAAGGCTGCTGCATCATCTACCTGCATGGCTTTATCCGGACGGAAAGCCGGCAACACTTTCAAAGCAATACCTGAAGCAGCAATCTGCTGGTGAAACTCGAGTGAATCAATCGGATCATCCGTTGTACACAAGGTTTCTACATTCATTTGCGACAGCAAACCCTGCGTAGTAAATGCAGTCGTTTTGAGCATGGCACTCGTTTGCTCATAAATGCTTTTCGCAGATTGGCCATTCAGTAAATCATCTACGCCAAAGTAGCGGAGCAGTTCCAAATGTGTCCAGTGGTA
Source organism: Phnomibacter ginsenosidimutans (assembly GCF_009740285.1). Lineage (GTDB taxonomy): Bacteria > Bacteroidota > Bacteroidia > Chitinophagales > Chitinophagaceae > Phnomibacter > Phnomibacter ginsenosidimutans. The sequence continues at coordinate 1,955,963 of NZ_CP046566.1, read as the reverse complement.
GAGGGGATTGCGCAATGTATACGGCACTGTTTCTGCCCAAGCCTGAAACTTTGCTTCGTCTGATTGAGCACCGGTGCAATACGATTCGTGTACGCCATTGGTACGCATGGCCCGCCACTTGTAGTGGTCACCATACAACCAGGCTTGTGTTATATTTTCAAACTGATGATTGGCCGCAATTTGTGCAGGTGGCAGGTGATTGTGGTAATCAATAATCGGCATTTGCTTCGCAAAGTCGTGGTACAACTGAGCGGCGGTATCACCGTAGAGTAAAAAATTATCTGTGATAAAGGTTTTCATAGCAACCTGTTGTTTCACTGTCATATCAACACACTTAATTAATCTGTCAATTCATTATTGCATCAGAGCGACACGCCACGTTTCCATGGAATGAAATCATCCTGATTGAGCCGCACGGCATGAGGAATAACTTCGCCGCTGGCAGCTTTAATACAGTACTCCAAAATCTCAATGCCCATTTCCTCGATGTTTTTTTCACCATCAATAACCTGACCGCAATTGATATCAATAATGTCGGCCATGCGTTTGGCCAACTTGGTATTGGTGGCCAACTTAATGGTAGGACATACCGGATTGCCGGTTGGTGTTCCGAGGCCCGTCGTAAATAGAATGAGCGTTGCACCGCTGGCTGCTTTGCCCGTAGTAGCTTCTACATCATTGCCAGGTGTACACACCAGGCTCAAGCCTTGTTTGGTAGCAGGTTCTGTATAGTCCAACACATCAACCACCGGAGCGGTTCCACCTTTGCGGGCTGCACCTGCACTCTTCATTGCATCGGTAATCAGTCCGTCTTTAATGTTGCCGGGCGAAGGATTCATATGAAAACCAGAACCCACCGCTTCGGCTTGTGCGGCGTACGTATCCATGAGGTGGATGAATTTTTTAGCTTTGGCTTCATCCGCTGTACGGTCAATGAGTTCCTGCTCCACACCACAGAGCTCTGGAAATTCTGCCAGTAAAATTTTACCGCCGAGAGCAACTACCAAATCGGCAGTATAACCTACAGCAGGGTTAGCAGAAATACCACTGAAGCCATCGCTGCCACCACACTTCACACCAATGCTCAGCTTACTAAGTGGCGCCGGTGCACGTTTGCATTTGTTTATTTCTACAAGACCAGTAAATGTTTTTTGAATGGCCTGTGCAATAAAATCAGTTTCCAAACCACCGGCTTGCTGTTCCATTGTTACAATGGGTTTGTCAAAACCGGGATTGCGTTTTTTAATGCTGTCAATCATGTCGGGCAATTGCAAATGCTGACAACCCAAACTAAGAATGGTGATGCCACCCACATTCGGATGATCGGCATAGGCCGCCAACAAATTTTGCAGCACCACAGAATCTTCACGGGTGCCGCCACAACCGCCCTGGTGATTGAGAAACTTGATACCGTCTACATTTTCAAACACTCTTTTTGAAGCCGGAATGGCTGATGCTGAAAAAGCTACGTTGCTCAAATCTTCATTCTGTTCTATGGCTGCAGCAAGTGCTTGTGCATATGCTCTGTATTTGTCTGTAACGGCATAGCCAAGTGTATTGTGCAATGCTTCTTTAATTACATCCAGATTGCGGTTTTCACAAAACACCGTTGGAATAAACAACCAGTAATTAGCCGTGCCCACTTCACCATTCGAACGGTGATAGCCGTTGAAAGTACGGTTGGCAAAAGCACTTACATCGGGTGCATTCCAAGTGTATTCGGCACCACGATAAGCATATCTTTCTGATGCATGTTTCAGGTTTTCTGTTGACAAACGGCTACCAGCTTTTACATCATATTGCACTTTGCCCACCAATACACCATACATCGTAATGGATTCACCGGCAGCCATATCTTGTTCAAAAAACTTTGTGTTTGGCGTCAATGTTTTCAACCAATGTCAATGGTCCTTGCGGCAACTGCACAACTGTTCCTGCAGGCAAGTCTACCAAGGCTACCCACACATTATCTGCCGGATGTATTTTCAAAAATTGATTCATCTGCTTGTATTCTTCAATGATTAATAGTTAGCGTTCAACACTTCACGGGCACCCACTTGTTGAAGTTGTTGCAATTGCGCAGTTACCCCTGCCACAAAGCCGGGCCACTCCCGCAGGTCTTCGCCCCAAATTTGTGATTGTGCACACACATGGGTTACAGCTGTGGCTGCATCTCCTGTTTGCCATGCAGCACTAATAGCCTTTATGTGGATGTCTTCAAAAGCATAAGCTTGTCCGTTGGCTTCCCCTATGTATTGGCCGTTACGGTCATTGCGGGCATTCATAAACAGTACATATGCTGCAAATCCCAATTGCATGTCAGCAGTAACTGCTCCAAGTGCTGCCAGCTGGCGCTTCATCAATGGTACATTCCGGGTTCGCATTTTTTCGGTGTACTGAAAAGTAATGCTCAACCATTTGTGATTGATGTACGGATTAGCAAAACGATCGAGCACCGCTGAGGCAAACACTGTTGCTTCTTCCGTAGAAATTTCTGAAGACTGCACTGCCGGAACTATGGATTGCAACATGAGGCGTTTGATGTAAGCAAAAAAAGCAGCATCTGCCATGGCTTCTTTTACCGTTGTAAAGCCCGCCAAATGTGCCAGGCCACAGCTAAAAGTGTGGGTGCCATTCAGCAGTCGCAATTTCAATTCTACATACTTATTGATACTGGGGGCAAGCACCATGCCGCTATTGGCTTGTGCAAAAGACAGCTTTGCAGCTACTGTGGCATCAGCACATTCGATAGCCCACAATGCATAAGGTTCACTCATAATCATCCAGCTATCGTCATAGCCAAGTGATGCGGCAACAACCTCGTACTCAGCAGCAGGAAGTTTGCCGGGTACAATTCTATCTACGAGTGTATTGCAAAAATGATTGGCCGTTGCTACCCAGTTAATGAATGCTTCGGGCAGCGAAAATTGTTTGGCCAGCCCCAGTACCATTTCTTTCAGCAAAGCGCCGTTGTTGGTAATGAGTTCTGCAGGTAAAATCACAAACCCTTTATCGGCAGCGCCATTAAAGTGCTGAAAACGTTGATACAAAACGGCGGTCAGTTTGGCCGGAAATGAAACGGGCACTGCTGCATCTTTTGAATCATTGGCATCCGTCTTAAAACCAACTTCTGTGACGTTGGAAATAATTATCTCGATGTCAGGATTGGTTGCTGCGGCCAATACTTCCTGCCAATGATCGGCGGCAGAAATAATGCGGCTGATGGAAGCATTGACCATCAATTCTTCCACCGGTTGCTGATTTACCAAACCACGAATTACATGCGTGTAGAGCATGTCCTGTGTTGCAAAATCAGCGAGATCATTACCGCCGGCAGTAGATTTTACCACTACTATCCGACCATTAAAAATGCCTTGTCGGTTTGCTTCATCAATAAAATAATCTGGCAATCCACGCAGCAGCACACCAGTGCCAAACTGCAATACTTTTTCGGGTAAAGTATGGTGCTGTGCTGCTGGCAGTTTTACCGGCTTTTGTTGCAACGAAGGCAATACAGCGTTTGATAGTTTCATGTTGTGTTCTTTCTATTCGGCACGATGGTTTCGCACCTCTCTGTTATTGTTGTGCGGTCAGCAGCCACTTGGCCAATTGCTGTGCCGCAAGAAAATTCTGGTATTCAGCAGGCAGTTTACGACCATCTACATATTCGTTGTACAACCATGGGTCTCCAACTGCTATAACCTTTCCCTTACCGTATTTGGCCGTTGCCAGCAAAACTTCTCCATCTTTTACAATCAAAGGCTTTGCTGGTGCTTTTACTGTAATGGTGCTGATTTCTTTGAGGTACATTTTGTAATCACCTTTGTAAACGGCATTGTTGCCGCTCATTACCAGGCCTTGTTCATATTGATCATTTTTCACCATGTTACGGCTATCGTTGGTAAAGCTCATACCAAACATACCCGCCAACAAATTGAAATGAGATAAATCGCAATTGAAGCTATCGTTGGCCATGAGCAGCAATGTGCCACCGTTACGTACCCAATCAGCAATCACTTTGGCAGAAGCCTTATCCATATAATTGGGATTGGCCTTGTCTCTGCTATGGTCGGGATCAACAATAATGTACACACTGGCAGCTTTCAAATTCGCTGCTGTGGGTGCCACATCCAAATTGCTCAGTTGGGCGCCATACTTTTCAAACTGCTGACCGAATGCATAAAAACCCGGATGTGATTTTTCTTCCCAGGTATAGTGAAAGAAATCTTTGCGGCCCGGTACTACTTCCCGTTGTTCGCTATTGAAAAAACGATCGAGTAACACAAGTTTTCCTTTGGCTACTTTTTGTGTGGGCAGCAAATCCATTTCTGCAGCACAAAGCAGCAACGCCCCCAATCCCTTCGGATCGTTGACAATTACTTTTTCACTCATGTAATACTTGAAACTTCCATCACGGTATGGATTGCCACCCAGGCCTGACACACTCACGGTGCCATGCAAATCAGGAATACCATTGGTATGCTTCACAAATTCTTTTTGTATGCCGGCGTATCCACGGGTGGCATTGGCGGCATATGTAGCAGGAATATATCCTTTGCGAACTGCTTTGGCAATCGTATAAACAAGCATACAAGAAGCCGAAGCTTCCTTGTAGTTTCCGGCAGCTTTCGGCATATCCACAATATCATACCAAACGCCACTTTGTGCATCCTGCACTGTGGTGACTGCTTTTACAAAACGATTGAGAATGGCAATGATTTTCGCCCTGCCCGGATGCTTGGCCGGCAAATAATCCAGCACATCCACCATGGCCATGCCGTACCAACCCAATGCCCTGCCCCAAAAATGTGGCGATGTGCCGGTTGTTTTATTGGCCCACTGTTGTTGCTTAGATTCATCCCAACCATGATAAAGCAACCCTGTTTTCTTATCACGGGCATGTTGCTCTATCCACACAAACTGATTACTGATGTCGGTGAATGCAGCCGTATCTCCTGCCAGCAATGCGTATTGCGCATAAAAGGGCTGCCCCATGTACAAGCCATCAAGCCACATTTGATACGGATAAATTTTCTTGTGCCAAAAACCACCTTCGTTGGTACGAGGATGAGTGATGAGCTGGTCTCTCAAATGTGTGGCAGCCGTCCAGTATTTTTTATTGCCCGTTACCTGATACAGCAGCAATAAATTCTTGCCATTGTTGAGATGGTCAATATTGTATTCGTCTTTTTTATATCCGCGAATGCTGCCGTCATTTCGCACATACTGATCCATACTGTGCTGTATGTACTGAAACAACCGTGCATCGCCATTGCCATACCAAATATGCTCAATGCCTTTTAGTATCACGCCCTGATCGTAGCGCCATTTGGCTTCTTTATCGCCTTCCAGCAAAAAGAATCAGGCCAGATATTCATCACCCGTTGTGCCATAGCTGCGGCAAAAGAGGGAGAAGATTGCTGGCTGTGCAAACTTGTTTGCCATAGCAAACCCAACGTACAAAACAGAAAGATTTTTTTCATTTACTGCATCGTTACGGCGGCAGCTGTTGCCCCCAGTTCAAGTTGTAATTGTTGATTGGCTGTCGCCTGTTGTTTTTTCAGTACAATACCGGCAGTACGGTCGCCGGCCACTCTGTACAGCAATTGGCTGCTGCCGGGAAAAGTAATATTGTCGAACAACAGATTTTTGCTTTGGATAAGTTCTACCACAGGAGCCGTTTCCTTGGCCTTTACCGTAATGTTGCGGCATACAATGTTGTTGGCCTCTTGCATTTCAATGCCCTTGTTGGCTTGCAGCACCATGTTTTCCAGTACAATGTTTTGTACCGGCATTTCAGGAAGGCCCCGAACAAAAATGCCTTTGGCTGCGCCATTTACGTACACATTGCTGATGTAAAAATTTTTGAAGACCGGCGTGGTTTCGTCTACCGGTTTAAATTCTGTTTTGGGTAGCTCTCTTACTTCACCGGCCAATGGCACTGGGTCTTTGGCCATGTAATACATGTCGAACAAAATGGCATCGCCTACAATGTCTTTCATGTGAATGTTGTTGATGTAAATATTTTCAACAACACCACCACGGCCACGGGTGGTTTTAAAACGCAAACCAATATCGCTGCCAATAAAAGTACAATTGCTGATGTGCATGTTTTTGGCACCGCCACTCATTTCGCTGCCAATCACAAATCCGCCATGCGATGCGTACACCACGCAGCCACGAATGGTTACATTTTCCGTAGGCATGGCTCTTTTGCGACCATCGGCATCTCTTCCGCTTTTCATACACAATGCATCGTCGCCTACATCAAATACAGAATTTTCAATCAATACATTTTTGCAACTCTCCACATCTATGCCGTCACCGTTTTGTGCATACCAGGGATTTTTTACAGTGATGTTGCGTACTGTGAGGTTTTCACTCATCAACGGATGCAAACACCAGGCCGGTGAGTTTTGAAAAATGACGCCCTCCATCAATATGTTTTTACACTTGGTAAAGACAACCATATTGGGGCGTAAAAAATCTTTCACCCCTTCGTAATCGGCCATGGTTTTTTCAGGGCTGATGGCACCCGGATTTTTCATGGCTGCACCTTTCAATGAGCCGGCATTTGGATACCAGGTTTTCTTGTCTTCACTCAACAAACCGCCACTCTTTACCAACTTCTCCCACTGGCTGGCAGTGAGTTTGTCCTTCTTCACCATACGCCACACATCGCCATTGCCATCTACAATACCCTTGCCCGTAATGGCAATATTGACAGCATTGGTAGCCGATATGGGCGACTGATTGCGCATTTGTGGAAGTCCTTCCCAATCAGTAGGCACCAGTTTGTATTGTGTAAAATCGGTCGTAAACAACAAGGTGGCGCCAACAGCAATGTGCAGGTTGATATTGCTTTTGAGTTCAACAGGCCCTGTAAGCCAGAGCCCTGCAGGCACCAGCACTACGCCACCCCCTTTTTGTGTAGCTGATCAATACTTTGCTGAATGGCAGTTGTATTCAAAAAGTATCCATTGCCTTTGGCCCCTTTGGCTACAATGCTGAGGGTGTCTTTCTTAAAAAGCGGCACAGGCACTTTGGGCAGTGGCTTTGGCAATTGCGCCATCACAGCCATCCATCCTGCACAAGCCACACACATCAACAGCACTTTCTTCATGGGATAATCATTGAGCAATCGTTGGGGAAAAAATCACGGTACAATGTTACCAAGCCCCCTGCAGAAACAAGAGGGCCCGAAATGTTTTATTTACGCAAACGATGTCACGCAACAATGCTAAAAATACTTGCCAATTCGATGGCATCTCATTGCATTTTAACTGCCTGTCGGGCCAGTAATTTCCAGCTTTTACCTTCTTTTTGAAAGATGAGCATGATGCGCAGGTGCACTTCGCCGGGCACTTTATTGTCGTTGGTGCTGGCATGCAGTTCGTGGCGAACAATGGCTACATTTTTGTGAATGCTGATGGTTTGATTTTTGAGTTCTATACTCACAAAATCAGACTTGCCGCTGGCGATTTTTTCTACAAACTGTGCCTGGTTTTCTACAGCCCCTCCACTATGGCCATAGCTCAGGGCTACTGAAGAAACGGCCATTAAAGAATCGGTATTGCCCGATACCATGGCGCTGCGCAGTTGCTCTACTGCTGCAGCTACGGCTGCTGTTTGTTTGTGCTGCGCCATTGCCAGCGTTACGGTGCAAAATGACAGGAAGAGAACCACTATTTTTTTCATGCGTTGCTTTTAAAAAAGAATAAAAAAAGCTGCAACGAAAAGCATTCGTTGCAGCAGTAAGTTGCATTTAAGCAAAAGTTTGTGCCTTAGGCACCAAATCGGTGAGCTCGGTAATTTTTACCGGGCGGCCTTCAGCAATGCTCTTGCGGGCTGCAATGCCAATGAGTACCGACATGGCACCTTCTCTTGTACCCGCCAATACATGGTGCGGATTATCGGTAGGATCAACAAAAATGCGGCGCAGCATGCGAATATCGCCACCACCATGACCACCTTTGATTTTGGCAGTGGTATACACTTCGTAGTCTTTGGCAAAATTGTCCATCACCATTATTTCCTGCACTTCGCCTTTGATGGCATCATCGGCATCCGACATTTCAACAGCATGCCGCTTGGCCTGATCGTCGGGTGTTTTTTGCAAATACGGAATGTCTTCCCATGTTTCCAACCGGCCCTTCATGCCATTGAAAGCAATTTGCCAGCCTTCATATGGCGAATAAGTAGTGAGTGAATAGTTTACAATAACTCCATTGGCGTATTTGATTTGTGCAGACATTTTGTCCCAGATATCAATTTCGTTGCGCCACACACAACCATCACGCAGGTAGCCATCATGTTTTTCATTGTCGGCATACAGTTCCATCAGGCGTTTGTCCTGCGACATATCCCAATAAAATTTACACTTATTTTTATGTTCACAGGTGCGACAATTTACCCCACGGAAATCGTTGTTTTTTCCATAATGCTCCAATGCACCATAAGCACTCACTTCTACAGGTTCGCTATTGAGCCACCAATTAATGAGGTCGAAATGATGCGTGGCCTTGTGCACCCACAAGCTGCCTCCCTTGCCTACAAATCCATGCCAGCGCCTGAAATAATCTGCGCCATGAAACACATTGAGGTACCAGTTGAAATCCACTGAAGTAACCTTACCAATGCGGTTATTCGCCAGCAGTTCTTTCACCTGCATGTTGTGGACACTATGGCGGTAGTTGAATGCAACGGTTACCTTTTTACCCGACTTTTTTTCAGCATCTAAAATGCGTTTGCATTTTACTTCGTCTGTTGTCATCGGCTTTTCTGTAATCACATTTACACCCATGTTCAGCGCCTGCACTATAAAGTCATCGTGTGTACTATCTACTGTGGTTACAATGACATAGTCGGGCTTGGCATCTTTAACCATGTCAACAAAATTGCTGTAGGTTTTACAGCTCACTCCCATGATGCGTTTGGCCGTTTCCAACCGGCCGGGGTTGATGTCACACAAGCCTACAAACTCCACCACATCAGCAAAGCTGGTGACCAAGGTTTTGCCCCAAAGGCTACTGCCACGGTGACCGGTACCCACCATGGCGAGTTTGATTTTGCCCCCCGGTTGCAGGGCAAAACTTTCGAACGGATGCAGCATAAGCGAAGCGCCAGCCGCAGCAGTGTACTTTATAAAATTTCTTCTTTCCATATAGCCGTTGTTTTATTGCAATGCTTGAATTCGAATCCAGTCGATATCTATATAACCGCCATCGTTGGTAACGGTATTTCGATTGATGAAAAAACCAAATTTGGCACCTACCCATCTGCCGGGCTTAGCTGTGAACACATGGGGTGCTTCTGTAAAGGTTTTACCATCGGCACTAAACGCAAATCGACATTTTGCTCCAGGTGCAACTACTAACCGCAGAAAAATATCCTGCCCTTCTACTGTACCCAATGCCGTAATTTTTTCCGGTTTGTTTTTATCCGCATTCAATCGTTCATGATACTGGATGCTGGTGATGCCGTCTTTTTGAGTCAATCCCAAAAAGGCATAGTCGGCGCCATGTACCATAAAACCTGCTTGTTCGTTGTTTTTGGTGGCAGCAAAACGAAGCTTGACCGTAGCGGTAAAACTTTCTGCCGGAAATTTTTGCGCCAGCAAATTGGGATAATCCCAGGCATTAGTTAAGCTATCGGCACGATAGACGGCAAACATGCGTAAATACCCTTGCGTTGTAGGAAAAGCCCAAGTGATATTTGGATTGGCCTGCCACTGCCATTGCTTGCCCAGCAGAGCTGTATTGAACTCATCACTTGTGGGAGGTGCTTGTATACCTGCAGAAGCAACCGGTTTTTTAAATTGCTTTACAGGCTCACCTATTCCATCATTATCTGCATCGGCACCAATTACCGGCCAATCATTTTTCCAAACCATGGGTTGCAAATGCACAATGCGGCCGTAGGCTTCTTTATCCTGAAAGTGCAGGAACCAATCTTTGCCATCGGCTGCAGTCACCCATGCGCCTTGGTGCGGCCCGTTGATGGATGACTTACCCTGATCCATCACCACTTTTCTTTCGTACGGACCATATATATTTTTGCTGCGCAACACCAGTTGCCAACCTGTGCTTACACCACCTGCCGGTGCAAAAATGTAATAGTAGCCATTGCGTTTGTACAACTTTGGTCCTTCTACTGTTGGGTCTTGCGGATGGCCATCAAATACCATCACTCCACTACCGATAGTTTTGGTGCCAGCTGCATTCATTTCTTTTACCACCAATACCGATTTGATACCAGCACGGCTTCCCGCAAATGCATGGGCTAAATACACTTTGCCATCATCATCCCACAGCGGACAAGGATCTATCAAACCTTTGCCGGCTTCTACCAGCACCGGCTGAGACCATGGGCCCTGAAAATTGCGGGCTTTGATGACATAAATACCAAAATCCGGATCGGGAAAATAGATGTAAAACTCTCCCTTGTGAAAACGGATGGATGGCGCCCATACACCTGCACCATGCTGCACTTTGCTGTAATGTTCTATGGGTTGCAAACGTGGCAATGCATGCCCCACTAACTTCCAATTCACCATGTCGGAAGATTGCAGCAACGGCAGGCCGGGTATGTGTGTAAAGCTGCTGGCCGTCATGTAATACTGATTGCCTACACGAATAGCATCAGGGTCTGAATAGTCGGCATGCAACACCGGGTTTTGATAAAAGCCATTGCCTTTATCAGCAGCACCCACAGGTATTTGTGCTGTGGATTTCACAGCCATTACAACACAACAAAAACCAGCTATATAGCCAAACCATCTTTTCATAAATCAATTACATCTTAATAGTCGTCAACCAGTTTTTTAACCGGTCCATCCAATTGTCTTCAGTGGTTTTGTTGTACATACCAAAGCCATGGCCACCTTTAGGATACAGGTGCATTTCAGCAAGTACTTTATTTTGAATACATGCCTGATAAAAGCGAAGACTGTTTTCAACAGGCACTCCTGCATCATCGCCGGCATGCACCAGAAAAACAGGGGGCGTTTGCGGAGTTACCTGCAACTCATTGCTAAAAAACTTTAGCTGCTTTTCATCGGGTTTGCTACCAATCAGGTTGGTTTTGGAACCCTTGTGGGTAATGCTGCTATCGAAACTAATCACCGGATAAATAAGCACACCGAAATCAGGCCTTGCGCTGGTGGTGTCGGTACTGGATGCATCTGCTTTTATGTGAAAATGCGTCAGCGCAGTTGACGCTAAGTGACCACCTGCAGAAAAACCCATGATACCAATTTTGTTGGGGTTGATGCGAAATTGTGCAGCCTTGCTACGTACCAACTGCACGGCCCTTTGTGCATCTTGCAAGGGTGCCATACTCTTGTCGATATTCATGCTATCACTGGGCAAACGATACTTCAATACAAAGGCCGTTACTCCCCAGCTATTTACTACTTCTGCTACACGTGTTCCTTCTTTATCAAATGCTAAAATGCTGTAGCCACCACCAGGACAAATAATGATTGCTGTACCATTGGGCTCTTTGGGAGTATATACCGTAAGCGTAGGCACACTCACTTTTTCAATACGGGTCACATTGTCTTTGAATGTTGAACCCTCTTTGATGGCGGTTGGTTTACTGTTGGGTACAGCTCCGGGATACAGGAACATTTCCACTGGTGGTTGTGCCTGAATGGTTGTCATCATACACAGCAATGTGAAGAAGAAAAAAGCTTGTTTCATCTTGAATTATTTACCGCCGGTTTTGCCCGGCCATACGAAAGGTATGGACTGCGTATTTTCAAAAAACGAACCTGCAGAAAAACGACCGATTTGTGGTCCGCTAAAAATGTTTTCCAAGCTGTACTGTCGGGCTTGCTTCTTGCTCAGTTGCTTTGCCCAAGGTACCCGCTGTGCAGTGGCTGCACCCGGACCGCTATTCTTGTATTCTGCGTAAAAAGTGGTCTGTTCATTGGCTGGATTATCCCAGTTATGCCAACCCACGGGAGCCAACTGTGCAGGCAGCTGGCAGTACATAAACACGGTTTTGGCATGAGCCCGCCAGGGTCGGCCCAAATAAAATTTGGTGACACTGCTATCAGCGGTGATGTTGCAATAGCGAAATACATAGCCAAATTGTTTGCCAGCGGTTGTACTGGCTGCTGTGATGTAAGAATTTACTTTGATGCGAATGTTGCAACTATCAAACACAGCAGTGGCAGGACCGAAAATAAAATCAGTTGTGCCTTCAATATCACACTTCAAAAAATACTGACGGCACAATTCGCCACCGGTAAAAATGGTATCCTGATTGCCCAGAAACCGACAGTTGATAAACAGCGCCTGATCGGCATCTACATACAATGCCAGTGCCTGTCCCACTCTGCCCGAACTGTTTTCAAACGTGATGTTTTGAGCAGTAAATCGATTGCCACTCACTTTCACTGTGTAAGATGAAAAAGTGCCATGCTTGCCTTTTTCGTAAGGCTTGCCAGAGTAATCGTCGAAAGTGATGATGGTGCCTTCTACACTCTCGCCAATCATGGTGATGTCTGTGTTGTTAGCCAGAATTTCGAGCTTCTCTTTGTACACGCCATTTTTAATGTACAATGTAATGGGTGCCAGCGGATAGCCACGCATGGCTTTGATGGCCTCACCAATAGTGTTGTAATCGCCAGAGCCATCTTGTGCTACAGCAAAAATGTATTTGTATTGTTGCGGGTTGGCCGTTTGTGCCTGCAATGCAGCAACAGCAATAAACAGCAACATCATTATTGTACAAAATCTTTTCATCATGGTAACAATCGTTTGCAGTTGAAGGCAACAACCAATGCTGATGCAGCCAACTTTCGAAGTTTCATTTTTTTGTCCGATCAACTGTCCTGCTGTATAGTTCAGGAAGCTGCGCTTTGATTTGTTGCAATACCAGCTGCGCCACCAATCGGGCACCAAGTTCATTAAAGTGTGTATTGTCTTCCTTTCCTTCGGGATAGTTCGGATGTTCACCGGGTTTCAATTGCAAAAACAACCACTTAGATTGTGATTCGCCAAACTGCTGATACAATGCTTTGGTTGCTGTATTCATATCAAACATCAACACATTTTTTTCTTTGGCCACTTGTTGTATGTACGCAATGTATTCAGGATGTGTTTCTTCCTGTTGGCCCTGCGCATCAAACTTGCGACGGCTAACAGGCGTCATCAACACAGCGGTCATGCCTTTGCTGCGGGCTTCATCTACAAAGCGACGCAAATTGTTTTTATATTCTTCTGGTTTGGTGTAGCTTTTTTTAGTAGGCACTTCATCGTTGTGGCAAAATTGGATGAACACATAATCGCCGGCTTTTCCTTCCTGCAAAATGGATTGCCACAAACCCTCTTCAATAAAAGTGCGGCTGCTGCGACCATTCTTTGCTTTGTTTACCACTGTAACAGATGAATCCCAGAAATGCAGAAAAGGCATGCCCCAACCGGCTTCAGGATAGGCTTTCTGCTCTTTGATACTCATGGTAGAATCGCCGGCCAAAAAGATTTTAATTGGAGAACGCTTCGCTTGAAATGCCCACAAGAGTAAGGCTGCCATCAGCATTCCGAAAGTTGTGTACAAGTGGCGTGTATTCATCATCCATGTATTTGCGTAACCAACAATTGAGTTTAGTTTTTTAGCAGGCTGTTCATGTACACTTCAAGGTTACAATACCATTTCGACAGACCGAAAGCAACAGCATCTTGCGGATTGTTTTTATCCAATCCATTTTTTATTTCCCAAGCATCAGGCATACCATCTTTATCCGTGTCCAATGGTGCTGGCAATGCTTTCAATGCAGGCCATGCAGTTACTGTTTTTTCATACGCTGTACCATGCGGATAGCCACCTTGAACATCAATGATATTACCATCTCCCTTTACAATATTTTGCAGAATACGTGCATCCAAAGTATCTCTGCTGTGGCTGGCTCCTGCATGCTTCAGCATGGCTTTGTATGCATCTATGGATGATTGCGGCGTAATGGCCAACACATCAAATGGTTGTTGCATCACAATACTATCGGCACTGAATGGCGCTTTGCCGTCACCAATATGAATGCCTTGCAAATTGGTCATACTCACCGCCGGATATCCTTCCACTGTATTTCCGTCAACAAAAAATTTACCGAAGCCAACTTGTTCGTTGCGGGTAGGATTTACAATGCGGCCGGTTACTTTTTTACCCGTTGCAGGGCCGGGTTTGTAATAATTACCCACTACATTGTATCGGCCTGCTTCTCCACCATATACATTGTTGCCACCCCAGTTGTAAATGAGGTTGTTTCTAAAGTCGACCAACTCGATACTAGCACCAAGCCGTGTACCGTTGAAGCGGGGTGTACGGCTCACACAATGCGCAAATACATTGTGGTGTGCCGATAAATGAGCTCCACCCCAAATCCCACCATACCCGTGATGTTCCCAGTCTTTATCGCCTGTTTCAAAATGATAAGAATAGTTAAGCGGCTCTGCAATGATGTTCCATTGAATGCTTACACTATCACCTCCATACATAGAAAAAACTTCATCTGTACTCCAGCTGAAACTGCAATGATCGATGATGACATTTTTGCGACGACCACCGCTAAAAGCATCATCTCCTCCACTGCCATCTACCATACCTGCCTGGCTTTGGTAGCGGTCGCCCATGCGAAAACGCATGTAGCGTAAAATGATATTGTCTCCATTCAGCGATACGTTGTGATCAGCAATGCAAATTCCATCGCCCGGAGCCGTTTGACCGGCAATGGTTGCATGCCCGTTGATAACCAGTTTAGATTGAAGATGAATGGTGCCCGACACGGCAAACACAATCATTCGTTTGCCTTTTGCCTCAGCGGCTTCTCTGAAACTACCCGGCCCTGCATCATTGAGATTGTCAACCACATACACTTTACCGCCACGGCCACCGGTTGTGTACTTGCCAAATCCTTCTGCACCGGGAAATGCCAATGCAACTTCTTGTACTTGCAGTTTCGGTTGAGCACTACAAGCCAGCACCATACAACACATCCCTAACATCCATCCTACTCTCATGCTATAAAAATTGGCTCCTTCAGTGCAGTACACTGAAGGAGCTGGTTACCAAACAATCGAAACGTATCGCATTAATAGCCGGGGTTCTGTTTCAACTTACCCTGATAAGAAGAGAGTGTTCCTTGATCGAATGGAAACAATTCGCTTTTGCCGGGGGTAAAGAATGAGGCGAAACCTTGCCACAATGGTTTACTGTCGATCTGATTGCTGGTGAGTTGCTGCGCCCAATCAGTGCGGGTCCAACCGGTGGTTGGCGATGGCACTTGTGTAGGCCGCCAAAATGGTTGCGCAGTAGCAGGTGCTGTAGCGCCAGCGAAGTATTGAATTTCTTCACCATTGTTTCTCCAGTAGATGTACTGGGGCACATTGGCATACGGAGCACGGCGGTCACGAATAGCCTGAATATTGGTTCTTGCTTCTGCAATTTTTGTAGCCAGCAAATTCCAACGCAGCAAATCAAATTTGCGAATGCCTTCATGACCAAACTCCAGATAACGCTCATTGACAATGGCATTGAAAAACCCGGCTTTGTCTGTAGGTGTGGTACCTATCAACGCAGCGTTGCCGTTGAATGCTCTTTTACGTACTTCTTCAAATGCAGCAATGGCTTCAGCAGTAGGGCCATTGTTGATTTCGTTTACTGCTTCTGCATACATCAGTAATACATCTGCAAAACGAATCACAGACCAGTTGTAGCCTACATTCAACACGGTACCAGGCAGCAACGGATTGCGCCAATCGCGGCGGTACTTTCCGGTATTAAGTTCGCCCAGTCGACGCTGGCTTTTGATATTGGTAGCAGAAGTAACCTGATAATGCGTAATGGTTACATCTCTGCGGCTATCAGCAGAATCAAATGCATAGAAATAATTGGGCAGCATCACGATACCACCACCACCGGCACCATAGCGGGAAGCGTTGCTGAGGTTGGGTCCGTCGTAGTTGCCCATGCGGCTATCACTGTTGCCATTGCCACCACCTGCACCTACTTCAAATAAAATTTCTGCCTGAGGATCGTATTGAAATGAGGTGAGTTTGCGCCAGATATCGATATAGCTTGGATTGAGCGTATGCTGGTCGCGACGAGCCATCAATTCTTCACATTCTTTCTTGGCTATTTGATAATAAGTGAGGTAATCGCTGCGCCGTTCCATCTGCCCATTTTGACGCAATGAAAAACCGCCACGATTGAGTGCAATTCTTGCACGAAGTGCTTTGGCAGCCCCCTTTGTGATGCGTTCATTGCGAGGGCCGGCTTCTGTACGCCAAGGCAACAAATCAATAGCTGTTGCCAAGTCGTTCAAAATTTTATCATATGTAGAATCTCTGTCGGCTTGTGGTACAAACAAATCGGCTTGCTTATATGCTGGCACCATGGGAGCCGGCACATCACCCCAGTTGCGAATGAGTTCATGATAAAACTGTGCTCTTAACGTGAGGGCTTCTCCATACATCCGCTTCAGTTCTTTTTGCTCCGTGGCAGAACCCGTGGTAAATTTTTCCATCAACGGGATTTGCTCAATACAGAGATTGGCTTTTTCGATACCCCGATACAACTGACGAAACGGGTTGGCTATTTCTGAGTTGGTAAGCAGCAACTGATAGCGGCCTACTCCACGGCGGCCGTTATCAATATTACCACTCACAATACCTTCATCCGAATCGTACGGATAATACATGCTGATTCGGATGCCGTATCCATTGTCTCCCTGCAATTCATCGTATACACCTACCAATGCATTGTAGGTGTTGGATACATCAGAAAATACCTGGGCAATGCCGTATTGAGAAACAGGTTCAACAATCGTATATTTTTTACAAGAGCTGATGCCGAAGAATGCTGCTGACATGGCAGCCGCAATGAAAGTCCTTTGTATTTGCTTTTTCATAAGGCTTCGTATTAAAGGCTGAGTCAATTAAAAAGTAACGTTTACACCAAATACCCATGTACGAGAACGAGGATATGCGGCAAAATCAACACCGGGAGTCAATGGATCTGAACGACGGGCTGTTACATCAGGGTCATAACCGCTGTAGTTGGTAAGCGTTGCAAGATTGTTGACCGTACCAAATACCCGAAGCGTAGCAATCTTCATACGAGACAACAATGCTGCAGGCAATGTATAACCCAGTGTTACGTTGTTGATACGCAGGTAAGAACCATTTTCGACAGCCCATGAATGCAGCCACCAACGTTGTACCCGTACAGGGCTCCAAATTTTAGCGTTGGCATTGAGTGCATCCAATGCTTTAGGGTCAGTTACTACATTACCATTGGCATCAATATTGGTCCAACGATCTTTCATGATGTTGAGCATGTTCAGGTTTGAAAATGCACCATCTGTCCATTCGAGTTTGTTGGCGTTGTAGATATCGTTGCCTACCACAAAGTTTACGAAGATGCTGGCGTCGAAATTGCCATAGCGGAACTGGTTGTTCCAACCACCAGTAAAGTCTGGATTGGCATTACCAATGATGGTGCGGTCTTTATCAGAAGTAATCAAACCATCACCATCCAAGTCTTTCCATTTCATCATACCAGGCTGTGGAGTACCATACACACCATTTACAGGTACGCCTGCTTTAATGGTGTACACACCAGTAGTAGCGTTGTAATCAAAGTCTTCTGTTTTGTAAAAACCATCCGTTACAAAACCATACATCAAGCCGGTAGGCTGGCCCACTTTTACCAAATAATCTGGCACACCATCAGTACCCTGCCAGCCAGAGTTACGTTCAATAAAATCAACACCACCAAGGCTTTCTACTTTATTACGGTTAAATGCAATATTGAAGTTGCTGGTCCAGGTGAAGTTCTTTTTGTTGATAGGCGTTGCATTTATCTGCACTTCAATACCACGGTTGCTGGTAGCACCAATGTTTTGTATTTGTGAAGTATAACCTGTTGTAGGCGGAATAGCTACAGCCAGCAACAAATCGTTGGCTTTGTTTTTATACGCATCTACTGTTACCTGCAGGTTGTTGTTGAAGAATGCCAAATCCAAACCAATGTTCATGGTGGTATTCTTTTCCCAACGCAAGCCGGGGTTTGCCAATGCAGTAGGCGCAAAACCGGGTACAATGCTGTGGTTAAATGCATACTGACCGGTTACACCATACAACTGCAGATACAGCAAATTATCGATACGGTTGTTGCCCACGGCACCATAGCCAAAGCGAAGCTTACCTTCATTGAGCCACTTAGCGTTTTTCATAAAGCCCTCGCGGCTGAAACGCCAAGCCAGTGAACCCGATGGAAACACGAGGCTTCCATTGTCTGAGCTGAACTTAGAGGAACGGTCGCTGCGTAAATTGAAAGTGGCTAAATACTTATCGTCGTATGCATAATTGAGCCGGCCAAAGAACGACAAGATACGATTGGGCGGCTGTACAAATGAGGTTGGCAAAGGCTGTGCAGAACCGGTAGGTGCAGAGCCGAGACCCATGTTGGCCAACGCTTTTTCTGCAGAAATATCAGCAGGAAAAAAGCGGGTTTCAAAGGCATCTGTCTTTGATTGTTGCTCCACTATTTCCTGGCCAATCAATACGCTGAAATCATGTTTGTCTTTGTAATTGCTGACGCTGTACTGTAACGTATTGGAATTGTTGAATGAACTGTTGTTTTGCTTACCAATTGAAGCAACCGGCAATGAAGCAAAGTTTCGGGCTGTGCTGGTGATTTTGCTATAAAACAAATCGGTTTGCACATTGGCAGCATCATAGCCAAATGTAGAACGGAATGTCAGGTTCTTGACAATGTTGTAATTGAGGTAGCCAGTAAAATAAGTACCCTTTGTATACTGACGACGGTATTCGGCTTGTGTTAGCAACACGGGGTTGGTAGCACCAGCAGAAGCAAGAAAGTATGCTTCGTCAAAATCATCGATACCGCCATTGGGTGTTGGTATTTCAAACGGCCGATAGTTGATGGCATGACGTAAACGGTTGGTGGTACGTGTACCGCTGTTGGTGGTACCGGCACCACGAATGGTTTGGTCGAGATAACGAACCGTCATACCCATGCGAAACTTGCTGCTGATGCGATGATCCAACTTGAAGTTGACAAGGTATCTGTCGAAGCCAGATTCTAATTGTACGCCTTCTTCTTTGTTGCCGGTAAGGCTCAGGTTGAAAGTGGTGTTTTGATTACCACCATTTACCACTACGTTGTGGTTTTGGAAAGAAGCACTGCGACCAAAAACCTGTTCCTGCCAATTGATGGGTGCCATGTTTTTGTACACGTTCAATGTATCCCAGGTAGTGCCATAGGTTTGTGCAAAACTGCTGCTATCGGCCACGCTGCCACGGCTGCGTTCGTACTGCCAGCGTACAAAATCATAAGGGCTCAGCACTTCCATGGTTTTGGGCAAATTTCGAACACCCATTTGGCCGTTGTAAGAAACCGTTGTTTTACCAGCCTTGCCACCTTTGGTAGTAATGAGGATGACACCATTGGCAGCACGGGCACCATAAATAGCCGTAGTAGAAGCATCTTTCAAAACATCAATTGATTGAATGTCTTGCGGAGACAACACATTCAAGGCATTTTCAACCTGCACACCATCTACAATGTATAGTGGTGAGTTGTCTTGTGTAATAGAACCACCACCACGAACACGAATAATAATTTCTGCACCGGGAGCCCCTTCTGTAGCAATGGCCTGCACACCAGCCAACCGGCCCTGAATGGCTTCTGCAGCCGAGGCAATGGGCACGTCTTTTATTTGCTTGGCAGAAACAGAAGACACAGAACCCGTAAGGTTTTTACGGGCAACAGTTGAGTAACCTACTACTACTACATCTTCCAGATTAGAAGGCAATCTTTCCATACTCACTTCCACGGCAGTTTTGCCGTCGGTACTTACCGTATTGGTTTTGAAACCAGTATAGCTAAACACCAGTGTAACCTTGGTGCTGCCAGCAACGGCAATGCTGAACGTACCGTCAGCTTCGGTTTGTGTACCGGTTTTGGCACCCTGTACTACTACACTTACACCACTCAGTGGTGCTCCTGCATCGTCAGTTACCTTCCCCTTAATTTGCCGCGATTGAGACCATGCTGCTATTGGTACAAGCAAGACCAATAAGCAATACAACATCAGTTTTTTCATAAGCAATAGGCATTAAAAAATGAACAAGCACAAATCATGTGGATTTGCAAAAACAAGGTTGAATTACCTGATGTAAAAACCCTTCCGATACCTCAATAACATGGCACCCATTGCCAAAGGCAACTGGCAATAGTGAGCATGGTTGTTGGTTTTATTTTAAATGGCGCAGAAGACGGAAGTAAGGGATATTGTCATGCAAGCATTCCATCGTTGTTTTCGTATGTCAATGCTACTCACTATTTATTTTTCCAGCGGATTTTGCCGTGCTTTTTTTTACGCAATCGTTACCATTTTGCGGTACATTTTTGATACAAAATGACTGCTGCACATTAGCGGCATCCACGGCGCTGTATGCCAAGCAGGTTTATGTTACATTTACCCCTCAAAAGCAACTGTTCATGAAGTTTGAAGCCGCCACTATTAAAGACATTGCCAAAGCACTCGGCGTTTCTACCTCCACTGTTTCCCGTGCATTGCGAGACAGCCACGAGATTAGCCCCGAAACCAAACAACTGGTAATAGAATGTGCAGAACGGCTCAATTATAAACCCAACCCCATTGCACTCAGCCTGAAAGAAAAACGCAGCCGTTCCATTGGGTTGGTGGTATGCGAAATTGCCAATAACTTTTTCTCACAAATCATCAATGGTATTGAATCCATTGCTTACGACAAAGGCTATAATGTCATCATTACCCAAAGCTTTGAATCGTACGAACGGGAAGTGCTCGATGTACAGTTTCTTTCCTCCCGTGGTGTGGATGGACTCATCATTTCACTGTCTACCGAAACGCATGACCTCAGCCATTTGAAAACCTTGCACGACCGTGGCCTGCCCATTGTTTTTTTGATCGCATCACCGATGAAATCAATACACACAAAGTAATTGTAGACAACTACAAAGGCGCCTTTGATGCTACCGATCATTTAATTCAAATGGGTGCCAAACGCATTGCGGTCATCAGCAGCTCCGAATTTCTCAGCATTACCAAAGACCGGGTAGCAGGTTATAAAGAAGCATTGAAAGCACATGGCATTGAAGCCAACGACGATTACATCCACTACAGCTTTTACAGCGGCATGGATTTTTCTGAAATTGAAGCCATCATCAACAAATTGTTTACCCTCAAGCAAAAGCCCGATGCCATTTTAACCACCAGTGATAAAATCACCACGGGTGTGTTGAAAACGCTCAAACGCAGGGGCATTAAAATTCCGGATGATGTTGCCCTGGCTGGTTTTTCCAACACCGACATTCCTGAATTGATAGACCCGCCCATGACCATTGTGCGGCAGCCATCCCGCGAAATGGGCGAAGCAGCGGTGAACCTGCTGTTGCAACTCATCGAAAGCAAACGGCCGGTGAAAGAGTTTGAAAAACGCATGCTTTCCCCCGAATTGCAAGTACGGGCCTCCTCCATGGGTAAGAAGAAAGCCACCCGCAAAACCAGCAAATAACGACTGTTACAAAGTCATTTACCCCCTTGGCTGGTAGCTTCGGGGGCTATTCCTGCGTTTCCCATAGTTTTGTTGCAAATCAATGTACACCCCCGAATGGAGGAAATCTTTATACTACTGGGCCTGATAATTGTGAACGGACTTTTTTCGATGAGTGAAATTGCACTCGTATCGGCCCGCAAAACCCGTTTGGAACACCTGGCCAACGAAGGCAACAGCAATGCCGCCGTAGCGCTGAAACTGATTGAAAAGCCTGAGATTTTTTTGAGTACTGTACAGGTTGGCATTACCCTCATCAGCATTGTAACGGGTTTGTATTCTGGCGAAAAATTCAGCAAAGACTTAGAACCCTATATTGCCAATATTAGCCTACTCCAACCTTATGCAGCTTCGGTAAGTACCTCATTGGTGGTTATTCTGGTAACGTTTTTATCCATACTTGTTGGTGAACTCATTCCCAAAAAACTGGCCATGCTACGCTCCGAAAAAATTGCGTTGATGGCGGCCCCCCCCATGTGGTTTTTGTCAAAAATCACCATGCCTATTATTTGGTTGCTCAATGCCATGTCGGGTTTCTTTTTCCGTTTGTTCAAAATCAAAGACACCAAACTTTCTGTAGTAACGGAAGAAGAAATTAAAGCCTTGGTAAGTGAAAGCGCCGAAAGCGGAGAGATAGATGAAACGGAACAACAAATCATTGAACGGGTGTTTCACCTGGGCGACCGCAGCATCACTTCGCTGATGACGCACCGCAGCGATATTGTTTGGCTGCCACTCCACGGCACCATTGAAGATTTGCTGAAAAAATGCAGCCGTCACCCCACTCGGTGTATCCGTTGTGCGATGGCGGTATCGATGATATTGTGGGCATTTTACAATTGAAAGATATTGTGCTGGCCGAACGCAATACCAGCCTGGCCAACTTCAAACGGGAAGCGGTGTTTGTACCGGACAATAACACGGCTTACCAGCTGATGGAGAAGTTCAAAAAAACAAAAGTGCACTCTGCTTTTATTGTAGATGAATACGGTACACTGCAGGGCATGATTACCCTCAACGATATATTGGAAGCCATTGTAGGCGATATACCAGAGCAGGGCGATGATGACTATGAAATGATCCGCCGCGAAGACGGTAGTTATTTGGTAGATGCCCGCCTGCCTTTCTACGATTTCCTGAGCCGCTTTGACAAAGAAGACTGGATGGACGACGACCAGGAATTTGATACTGTCGGCGGTTTCATCATTCACCACCTCGAACGCATTCCTGCCACCGGCGACCTGTTTGAATGGCGGGGTTTCAAATTTGAAATCATCGATAAAGACGGAGCAAGAATCGATAAAATTTTGGTGGTCATCACCGACCCTTCTTTGCTACCCGATGCTGACCGGGAAGATGAATCGGGCGATGCCTGAGCTTAAAATTTAAACACTACTTCGCTGGATGGATTGTCGAGCTTGTAGCTGTGCTGCTGACCGTTTACGGTTACGTGGTGCATATTGATTTGCTCCTTTTTGTACTCGTACAAAAGGCGGTTTGAAATCTGCAATTGTTTCAAAGCCGGCACTTGCGTTATTTCGAAATAACACCAGGTGCTCTCTTCTACCCTTTCCGAACCGATGTAGTTCCATTTGCAGAGCTTGCCATCTACCCGAAACTGCATTTTCTCTTTGAGGTAAGTATTGATGAGGCTGTCGGTGGCGGCGTTGGGCTGGTACAAATCAATTTTCTTTCCGGGAAAGCGCAGCTTCAACGTGTTTTCAAAATCATCTGTAAAAATGCGGACGCTGGTTTCCAGCGATTGCTCAGCCTTGTTGTGATTTACTTCTATCACACTCACAAAAAACGGGTGCCAAAAGGCCGCCAGCAACACGGTCAACAAAGATTTGATCATCAACATGGCGCAAATGTCTGCACTCGGCTGTGTACCACCAAAGTGAATTCATCGCCACTCATCAAAAACCTTAGGCCACTGCCTTCAGCTTCGCTTGTTTTTTGCCCTTGAAGCGTCTATTATTCTTTTCACTACAATTGGTTATTTCCTTTACTTCGGCGCATGTTTTGGGATTATTTTCATATTGGCTGGGATCACATTATTAACCGCAATGCATGGGATCACCTGCTGTTTATCATGGCACTGAGTGCCATTTATGTGTTTAAGGACTGGAAACAAGTCCTCATTTTGGTAACGGCATTTACCATTGGCCACACGGTCACCCTTATTTTGGCAACGTTCAACATCATCCGTTTCAGCAGCACCTGGATTGAGTTCTTAATTCCAGTGACCATTATGATTACGGCGCTGGCCAATACGCTGATGAAAAAATTTACGCCAAAAACCATTCGCCTCAATTACTTTCTGGCGCTGGCATTTGGGCTTATTCATGGCATGGGCTTTGCCAACGGCTTGCGTAGTTTGTTGGGCAAAGAGTCCGACATTTTACTGCCCTTACTCGGCTTCAACCTTGGCCTCGAAGCTGGCCAGCTGGTAGCTGTTCTTGCATTGTTGATACTGGCAGCCATTTGGCAAGGCGTGTTCAAAGTAAGCCGCCGCGATTGGGTATTGTTTTTAAGCGGTGGCGCTTTTATGGCTGCATTGGTAATGGCCATGGAACGCTTACCTTTCAACCTTTAATTTCCATTCTTCCTCCTATAAAAACCAATACTACTTATGATGAAAAAATGGCTGATGATTTGCTTCGGATTGGCCGCTACAGCAGGCCTGCAGGCGCAGGACATCCGAAACAACCCCACCAGTAACCACGGCAACAAGTTTGAGCAGCTGGGTACCATACTGCCCACCGCCAACGAATACCGCACAGCCAGTGGTGCTCCCGGTCCTAAATACTGGCAGCAGCGGGCCGATTACAAAATCAGTTGCGAACTGGATGAGGCCAAACTGGAACTGCGGGGTAAAGAAACCATTACGTACTTCAACAACAGCCCGGATGTACTCACCTACCTGTGGCTGCAGTTGGACGAGAATGAACATGACCCCAACTCAAACAACAACGTGTTTGACGAAAGCGGCATGCGCCCCAATATGAGTGTTGGCGAACTCGCCGGCATCGACAAAAAAGCTTTGCTCGAAGGCCATGGCGATAAAATTGATTACATCAAGGATGCCACTGGCAAAGCACTGAAGTATACCATCAACCAAACCATGATGCGCATTGACCTGCCCGTGCCCCTGAAGCCCGGTCAGCAATACGTACTCAACATTGGCTGGCACTACAAAATTCCGAACCGCATGACGCTTGGCGGCCGTGGTGGTTATGAGTTTTTTCCAAAAGATGGCAACAATGTATTTACCATGGCACAGTGGTTTCCCCGCTTGTGTGTATACAGCGATTTTCAGGGATGGCAAAACCATCAGTTTACCGGCCGTGGCGAATTTGCCCTCGTGTTTGGTAACTATGATGTAGAAATGACCGTGCCTGCTGACCACGTAGTAGGTGCTACCGGCGAATGCCAAAACTATCAGGCTGTACTGAGCCCTGCACAGTTTGCCCGTTGGCAAAAAGTACAGACTTCAAAAGACGTAATGGAAATCGTTACGCTGGATGAAGCCAAGAAAGCCGAACTGGCCAAAGCTTCTGCTAAAAAAACATGGAAGTACAAAGCCAATATGGTGCGTGACTTTGCCTGGACCAGCAGCCGCAAATTTGTGTGGGATGCATTGCCCACTTATGTAGAAGGCAAAAAGGTAATGAGCATGAGCTACTACCCCAAAGAAGCCTACAACCTGTGGCGTACATACAGTACTAAAGTAGTAGCACATACCATTAAATCGTACAGCAAGTTTTCTATTCCTTACCCCTATCCGGTGGCTATTAGTGTGGAAGCCAGCAACGGTATGGAGTACCCTATGATTTGCTTCAACAACGGTCGTTGTGCAGAAGATGGCACTTACACCGAAGCCACCAAGTACAGCATGATTGGTGTAATTGTGCACGAAGTGGGCCACAACTTCTTCCCGATGATTGTGAACAGCGACGAACGCCAGTGGAGCTGGATGGACGAAGGCCTGAACACTTTTGTACAGTACCTTACCGAAGAATTGTTCGACAATAAATATCCTAGCCGCCGTGGGCCGGCATGGGCTATTGTAGACTACATGAAGCTCCCCAAAAATCAACTGGAGCCCATCATGACCAACAGCGAAAACATTATTCAGTTTGGTCCAAACGCTTACAGCAAACCAGCCACCGGCCTCAATATTTTGCGTGAAACCATCATGGGTCGTGAGCTGTTTGATTTTGCCTTCCGTGAGTACTCTCGTCGTTGGGCTTTCAAACATCCTACACCTGCCGATTTGTTCCGCACCATGGAAGATGCCAGTGCTGTTGACCTCGACTGGTTTTGGCGTGGTTGGTTCTACAGCATCGATGCCTGTGATATTTCACTGGACTCTGTGCTGAGCTTCCGCATCAACGACAAATTGGGTGCACCACCAAGCCGCCCCGGCAACGATACCTTTTACGTGGCCAAGCCTGCCGTAAATGCATTTGAAGACATCTCTAAAATTCGCAACCGCGAAGACAAGAGCATTGTGTTTGAAACAGACCGCGACACAACGCTGCGTGACTTTTACTGGTACTATGCCCGTGGCATGAAGAATGTAGACAACAGTCCTATTGTACGGGAACGTACACCAGGCGAAGCTATTACTGCAGAAGATCCGGCACCATTCAAAGACAAGTGGTTTTACGAACTGCGTTTGTCGAACAAAGGTGGTTTGGTAATGCCTGTGATTATTGAATGGACTTTTGCCGACGGCAGCAAAGAAGTAGACCGCATTCCTGCTGAAATCTGGCGCAAGAATGAATTGCAGATCAGCAAGGTGTTCATGAAAAACAAAGAAGTAAAAGCTGTTTTGATTGACCCCATGCGTGAAACCGCCGACATCAACGAGACCAACAACCGTTGGCCAGCCGTGGGTGCTCCCAGCCGTTTCCAATTGTTCAAGGGAGGCTTCCGCAACCGCAACGCCGGTGCTGCATTGCCCAACCCCATGCAGCGGGAAATTAAATAAGCGAAAGCATCAAGTTTGCAAAAAAGCCCTTCTCGTCAGAAGGGCTTTTTTCATGCCCCGGCTTTTCCGCTTCTGCATTTGCATTGTACAAACCCAATGCTGGCAAGGCTTTTAGCAGCCGAGAAAAATTTTTTTGTCAATAAATCTGTACCCCTACTTTTGCCGCGGAGAGATGGCAGAGCGGTCGAATGCGGCGGTCTTGAAAACCGTTGACTGTCAAAGGTCCGGGGGTTCGAATCCCTCTCTCTCCGCCCTTGAAAGCCTCAGCATTGCTGAGGCTTTTTTGTTGGCCTATTGCCAGCCATGGTTGCCATACTTTCTGACAAGCTCATCCGACGCTGTTTGATAATTTCACTATAATGCGTTTATCTTACCAGCCTTAATCCCCGGAAAGATGAAAAACATAGTAACCTGTGCTTTGCTGTTACTGATATGCTGTTATGGCTATGCCCAAAAAATTGACATGCGGGTTGTGTATACCACTGGTGGCACATTACCTAAGGATGGCGAAACTGTAAAAGCTCTTGAGTTTAAGATTGCTGCTGAAACCAGTTTTATAAGTGGCTCAGGAACCGCTGTAGGCAAAGCAATTCCGGGCAAGCTTTTCATCAAAAAAGATATTGATTCTTCCGCCAATCCATTGTTCAGGCGACTAGTAATGGGACAGCATTTCCCCAGTATTGTTTTTGATTATTATGATGACAAAAACACCAACTATTACAGTATCACCATCACAGAAGCTTTTGTGACCAACCTTGAATTTCTGACGCCTGAATGCCCCTCTTGTTTGAAGCTGGAAAACCTGATAGGCTTTGTTTTTAAAACCATCAAGCTGGAGGATAAAATCAAAAAGACAAATATTACCTGGGACATTTCACTAATGAGAATCATTTAACAAATGAAAGTTCTGCTTCATTTTTTCCTGCTGTTTTGCGGCACAACTGCCTTGGCGCAAATTGGGAAAGTCGACATCGGTAAATCTACCATTGGCCGAACTGATTTTAGCCCGGCAGTAATTGCACAGGCTGTTACTGCGGTATGTGCATTGCCCAATAGTTGTAGTGATTCCACAGGCTGTCCCATTTACATTTTTACTGGCGAAGGTGATTGGCGTATACCGGGCAACTGGGCCGGTGGCAACATGCCTCCTACAGAACTGCCCAACTGTTATCAAATCATCATTAATCCCGTCAGCAACAAAAGTGTTTTGGTCAATCCACAAACATTTTATACCGGCAGCAAACTACATGTAATGCCAGGCAAAACGTTGATTGTACCGGGTAATGTATTTGTGCAGTAAATATTGGATTACTTCGTCGCTTCTTCCTCCACTGGTTTCTCAATTACTTTCACCAGCTCGGCCACATCGATAGTAATGGGAATGACACCTACCTGTACAATGGCTTTTTTGCCCCGTATTTCTTTTACCACACCCACCTGCCGGTTCTTCTTCATTTTCACTTTGTCGCCTTCGGCAATGGGCTCTGTAGTTTCGGTGTATTTGCTGTCTACTTTTTTATCTTTCTTTTCGGCTACCTGCTTTTCTTTCTGCTTAAACAGCAAAGCATGAATGAGCCTAACTACTTCTTCTTTGTTGTCGGTTTTGCGCCACTCTATCACCATGGCTTTTAGCTTTCGCTCCATTTCTTTCAGATAAGTGAGCTGCTCTTCCCTGAACTTATTTTGCTGCTTCAACAGCTCCACCTGCTGCTGATGTTTTTCGCGGTTCATCACTTTCTCCATCTCCTTTTTCAACCGCTCATTTTCTTTCATCAGCTTGTGCAGCTCTGCTTCCCGTACCTCCAACCGTTGCAGGTCTTGCTCGGTGCGGTTCAGCAGTTTATCGAGGGTAAAATGATCTTCATCTACCAGCTTGCGGGCACGGGCTATCAAAGCCTTTGGCAGGCCAATTCTTTCAGCAATTGAAAACGTATAACTGCTGCCGGGTTTGCCTACCACCAACCGGTACAGCGGCGTCAGTTTTTCTTCATCAAACTGCATGGCGCCGTTGATGATACCTGGCACACGGTTGGCCATCACCTTCAGGTTGAGGTAATGCGTGGTTACTACGCCCATGCTGTGTTTGCGGGCCAATTCTTCCATAATCACTTCGGCAAAAGAACCACCCAAATTAGGGTCGCTGCCGCTACCCAACTCATCAATAAAAAACATGGTTTTGCCATTGGCCAACTCTAGAAAATATTTCATGTGTTGCAAATGGCTGCTGTATGTACTCAGCTCAAATTCGATGCTTTGCGTATCGCCAATGTGTATGAAGAGTTGTTTGAAAATTCCCATCACACTATCGGCCTGCATGGGCACCAGTAAACCCGCCTGCAACATCATTTGGCAGAGGCCGATGGTTTTCATCGTCACCGTTTTACCACCGGCGTTGGGCCCGCTGATGACGAGGATGCGTCCTTTATCATCTAACTTTAAATTGAGCGGCAC
Source organism: Phnomibacter ginsenosidimutans (assembly GCF_009740285.1). Lineage (GTDB taxonomy): Bacteria > Bacteroidota > Bacteroidia > Chitinophagales > Chitinophagaceae > Phnomibacter > Phnomibacter ginsenosidimutans. The sequence goes on along the minus strand of NZ_CP046566.1, from coordinate 1,926,887 downwards.
CGTTTCTTTACCGCTCTGCTTGTTGTACAAATACAAAAGCGGATGATAGGCTTTCTTCAATTCGATATGCGCCTTGTTTACCACATTGGGCATTTGCGCATTCATATCCACCGCCAGCTTGGCTTTGGCACGGATATAATCAAACTCGCCAATGATGTCGAGATAGGTTTGCATCAATGCAGCATACGGTTGCAGGCTGGCCGTGAGCTGGCGCAAAATGCGTTGCACTTCTTTGTGCTCTTCATTTTCCAACGAAAAAATTTCGTTGTTCAACGCTGTGGTTTCTTCGGGCTCAATAAAGGCTGTTTGGCGGCTGTCGCTCTCGCCATGCAGTACGCCTTTAATCATGCGTTTGTTTTCGGCAAATACTGCGAGCACTCGTCTGCCATTCAAAAAACTTTCTTCAATATCGGCAAGGTAGCCTTGCTTGTTCATCTTCTGAATGATGCGATCAAACACCCGTCGCAGCTCGTTGCGTTTGCGATAAAGGCTTTGGCGTATGCGTTGCAAATCTTCGCTGGCATCGTCTTTTACCACACCCAGTTCATCCACCACGGCATCAATCATTTCCCGAATCACTTTTTCGTAGTAGCTATTGTTTACTACCAAGGTGAGTGCAGGAAATGCGAGTCGACGTTCGCTATCGAACCAGCGGAAAATATTGCCAGCAGTTTCGAGCAGTTTGCGAATGAGCACCCATTGCTCACCCGTAAGCATGGCACCTGGTATGCTCAGCAGTTTCAGGTCTTTCTCGAGGTTCTTATGAAAATCGCCGGGAAAATATTGGGCCGTTTGCAGCAGCAACATGAACTCATGTGTTTGCCGCAATTCTGTTTCAATGTATTGTATATGCGTATGTATGCGCATGTGCTCCACTTTGTGGTGGGCATACGCCGTTTTCACATGATTCAACAACAGCTGTTGCACCTTGTCGAACTCCAACTGAACCATCGCACTTTCAGGATATAACCGCATACAACTTGCTTCGCATCACTTTTTTGCTGCGCAAAAGTGAGTAAAAATGAGGGAACCACCACTCTTGTGCAGGAAACCGCCGGGGCAATCTATTTTTTGTGAGCAAATGCATACCAAATCAAGCTTGACGAACCCCTACTTTTACGGCCCTTCGCTCCCATTATTTCATGACAACGCCCCCTCCATATTGGTTGCCTTTGCGCCTGTCGGCCACCGCACAAACCTTACAACTTAGCTGGCTGTTCACTCAGCAACATCGTTTTACCGAGCCTTTTTTTGACGATAGCATTGCTGTTTGCAAAAGACTGTTTGCTGAAAACAAAGCCACCAACAAACCGCTCACCGGTATTGAAGTATTGCTGCAACCAACGCCCATGCCTGCGGCAAAAACATCCGTCATTGTGCATCATGTCTCCCGCTGCGGCTCTACATTGATTGCACAACTCATGGCATTGAATGAGCAAATGATAGTGCTGTCGGAAGTACCCGTGCTGGACGATGTGTTGCAACTTTTGCCTGAGCAGGAAAAGCCCGTCTATTTTAATGCTGCGCTGCAGTGGCTATCGCAATGCCGCATAGGTACCGAGCAGCAGGTGTTGGTAAAAGCCGATGCCTGGCAGTTGTTTCAGCATGAGCATATAAAAAGAGTTGCCCCGCTACTGCATACGTGTTGCTGTACCGCCATCCCTACGAAGTATGGCAATCGCATCAAAAAAGCCGCGGCATGCACATGGTACCGGGCATGTTGCCAGCAAATGCATTGCCAGCACCTGCACATGATTTATCGCCCGGCGATTTGGATGGTTACTGTGCTCATGTACTCGAACATTATTTCAGGACCATGTACCAATTGGCCACAGCGCATCCGCAATATTTATTGCTGAACTATGCCCAAGGCCCCATGGCGCTGACATTACAAACCGCACAACATGCAGGCATTGCTCTCAGCGAAACTTTACTGGCGCAAATGCAAACCAGAAGCCAGTTTCATGCCAAGCGGCCCGGCGAAGCTTTTGCTGAAAAAATGAATCATCAATCCATACCCGATAGCCTTGCTACGGCAATGGCATATTATCATCAGCTGGAGATATTGCGCCTTCAGCAATCAATTGCCGGTAAATAAAAGCAAACAGAATTTCCGCCGCTTCATCCACGCTGTGCAAGTGCGTAGGCAGGTGTACATGCGGATTTTCGGGAGCCTCATACACATCATTCACGCCCGTGAGGTTATGCAGCTTTTCCGGATGACCTTCGGGCAGCAATGCACGTTTGTACAAACCTTTGGTATCGCGGCTAATGAGGGTGGGTAAAGCACAATCAACCCAAACCGTGTAAGCACCGTACTCTTTTTCTATTTGCTCCCGTATGGCAGCAAAAGGATTGATAACGGCCAGCAATACCACAGCTCCTTCCTGGCTTTTTCATGCGCCAATCTGGCCAGCCGCCGCACATTTTCCTGCCGGTCAGCTGCAGAAAATCCGAGATCGGCGCACAGCGTTTTGCGGTATACATCCCCATCAATAATGAGGTGGGAAATCTGCAACTGTTGCAACTTTTCTGCCACCGCATGGGCAAGTGTGGTTTTACCGGCGCCGGATAATCCGGTGAATTGAACAATCATGAAATAGCATTGGAGGATGAAGCAGACAAATGTACTTGCAAGGCTGCTGCCAAATCATCGGCCAGCTTGATGGATGTAGCACTGCCTTGCTCTCGTAGTGCTGCTATAACAGCCTGCTGTTGCTGTATAGCCGCAGCATCAACTGCTGCCATACAGCGGGTTGCATTGGCCATGGTTTCTTGCAGCCAGTCATTCACCACACAATCAATTACCAAATGAATACGGTCGATGTTGCTTTCATTTACCACCGAATGGGGCAGGTTGGCATTGAGGTACCAGCATTCGCCGGCAGGCATGTGCATGGCTTGTCCGTCGATGGTAAATAGCACTTTTGGATGCGTAAAAATGGGCAGGTGCAATCTGGCTTCGCCCTGCTCAAAAGACAATTCTCTGTCGCGGTGGGTTTTGATGACCGCACCTGCGGCAAGGTTCAGCAGTCGCACCGACATCACAGTACACGGCAATGCTGCCACCCATGCTTCAATGCTGGGTAGTTCCTGCATCAGCGGCGTGTTGGCATAGGTTTCAGCGCCCACAGCATCGGGCACCACATGGCCGGTTTCGCCACCCGGCGACCGCAAGGCCAGCGCCGTCCACGAACCTTCGTAATGCAGCTGATTGAAATGCGGCAACCACTGCTGCTGCAATTGTTGCACCTCGGTTTGCATTTGCTGCCAGGGATAGCTCAGGGGTAGTTTGGCGTGTGAAATAATCTGCATGATGGCACCAAATTAAAGGCTTCGCATTTGCAGTAGCAAAAATTACAAGCTGGCTTCATTTGCCATATGCGGAACCAGACGCCAACTCTTGCTTGTACAGCTGCATTCCCTGTACATTTGCGCCAAACATCAGATAGCATTATGAAAAAGATTGTTGTTGCTGCATCACTGGCCCTGTGTATGGTAGCCGGTGCTCAGGCCCAGGCCCTCAAAACTCCTGCGCCTTCTACTACTCAGTACATTAAGCAAGATTTTGGTTTGGGTACCATTGAGCTGAGCTACAGCCGCCCCAGTGCCAAAGGCCGTGTGGTAATGGGCGATTTGGTGCCCTACGGTAAAGTATGGCGTACCGGTGCCAACAATGCAACCACCCTCACCTTTAGCGATGATGTAACCATTGGTGGCAAACTGGTAAAAGCCGGTAAGTATGGTCTGTTGTCTATTCCCGAAGCCAAAGAGTGGACACTCATCATCACCAAAGATTTGAATGTAACCAGCCCCGCTGCGTACAACGAAGCCAACGATGTGGTACGTGTAAAAGTGCCCGCTACTACCGTAGGTATGAAGGCCGAAACTTTTACCATGCAGTTTCAGAGCATTACCAACAGCACCTGCGAACTGCACCTGCTTTGGGACAATGTGATGGTAGCACTGCCCATCAGCACCGATGTAGATGGCAAGGTAATGGCACAGATTAAGCAGGTAATGGAAGTAGACAGCAAGCCTTATTTTGCTGCTGCCCAGTACTACTACGACAATGGCAAAGACCTGAAGACTGCCCGTGAGTGGGCCGACAAAGCAGTAGCTGCCAGCCCTAATGCGTATTGGGTAGCATTGCTCAATGCCCGCATTTGCGCCAAGCTCGGCGACAAAGCGGCAGCAAAAGCCATGGCCGAAAAAACAGTTGACCTGGCCACCAAAGGCAAAAACGACGATTATGTAAAAATGGCCAACGACCTGCTGAAAACTTTGTAAGCTGCAGTTGTTGTGGTAATAAAAAAGGATGGCGAGAGTCATCCTTTTTTTGTGGGTGGAAGTGGTGTTGCAGGGAACGTTTCCCAGCAACGTCTCCCGTAGGGGACGTTGCGTGACATGGAGAACACCGCTGTTGGTGTTTTCACCAACAGCAATTGATGTAGATTTTAAGCATTGCGGGTGATAACAACCGTAATGCCGAAATCAACATGATTAATTTGACGCTGGAATTTTACTGTTGATAAATTCAAAATTTACCCATTCAAAAACAGCGCAGTCAAATCTCTTCTTTCCTTTTTTAGTCGGTACCCATGCCGGTTCCCATTGCATACAGCACTTAATAAATGCAGAAAGCTTCGCCAGATTTGCTGGTAAGACTTTTGGCGCAAAATAATCTTCCATAAATACCACCTTTTGAGCATGTCCGTTTTTATCTACAACTATTTCAAAACGCATACTATCCAATCCCGGAATCGAATCCTTAAACCTTTCATGTAGCATCGTGCCGAATGATTTTTTGGATATCCATTTCGGTCCATCACCCGGGTCATCAACCACTTTGCTCTGACCAAACAATACAAGTGAGTGTAGCATTAACAGCAGCGTTATGAGTGTGAGATTTTTCATGATTTTATTTTTCGCTAATAACATGAAATTATCACTTATACCGAACCCCATTTTTCATCACCAGCTGCACCTGGTACAGGGCTTGCAGGTTCTCCAAAGGATTGCCGGCTACAGCAATGATATCGGCCCACTTACCGGTTTGAATGCGGCCGAGGTTGGGCAGTTGCAACCAGTCGGCATTACCGGCAGTAGCCGCTTTCAGTACTTGTGGTATGGGCATGCCGTATTCGGCCATCAGCAATAGCTCCTGCACATTGCTGCCGTGGGCAAATACGCCCACATCGCCGCCAAACACAATGCCCACGCCAGACTGCAAGGCAGCGGCAAATGATTGTCGCTTTTTAGTGATGGATACCGGCTCGGGCTCCTGCCCTTTTTTCCAGCCGCGGTATTGCGCTATCGATTCGCTGGCGGCAAGTGTGGGGCAATACGCCACTCCTTTTGTTGCATCAATTGAAAAGTGGCGAGGTCGCCATCATCGCCATGCTCTATGGTAGCCACACCTGCCAGTGTAGCCCGGCGCATGGCTTCGGGGGAAACGGCATGCACCACCACGGGCCGGCCGGCACTGGAAGCTACGGCCACAGCCACCGACAATTCTTCCTGCGTAAACGTGGGGCGGGCAGTGCGGCCCACCCCCCAGTAATAATCGCCGTAGAGTTTTATCACATCGGCCCCCTTGCCTATCTGGCTGCGTATTTCTCTGGTCAGTCCTTCTACGCCATCAGCTTCAGCAGCTCCTTTGGGATAATCTACATCAGCCGATTTGCTTTTGGGTCCGTAGCTACCGGTGGCCACAATGGCCTTGGTAGCCACCAGCATGCGGGGTCCGGGAATGACGCCTTTATCAATGGCTTGCTTGAGGCCCACATCATCGTAGTTGGCGCCTTCCGTTCCCAAATCCCGAACGGTGGTAATGCCCGCCATCAGCGTGGCACGGGCATGATTGACGGCACGGGCAATGCGTTCTGCCGCCGACTCCTCCAGCACCTGCTCATTCCAGCTTACTTCGTTGTACGGGTGCAACAGCAGGTGTGAATGCCCTTCTATCAAACCCGGCAGCAGGGTTTTACCTGCTAAGGAAATGGTTTGCAGCGGTGCTTTGCCAATAGCTGTTGCGGAAAAACCGGCCTTGGGCCCGGCATATACAATGAGATGGCCCTGCACGGCTACCACCCAGCCGGTATGCATTTGTTCGCCATCCCACACCCGGTCGGGCACCAGCAGGCGAAGCGTATCTGTAGCTGTTTGTGCATGCGCCGTATGCAAGCCCAGCATCAGGAAGAAAAACAAGCGGAACCAGCGTTGGCTCATGTTAGTACAATTTAGGCTGACAAATTAGCCATTGGGTGCCAATCCGCCACGGCCCTTCACCCTTTTCCTTCACAGGCTCTTCACAATTGTATGCCCAACTGGCAGGCAAATGACCTGTGCACCTTTCGTGGAAAAGCCAAATGGCAGAAAATTTCAAATGGCTTTATTTTTGATTTTCTCTCTACGAACATTTCTAACCAATCAAAAAAAGGATATACAATGGCTTTAGAATTTACCGATGCCGCTTTTAAGAAAGACGTGCTCGAAAGTGATAAACTGACTGTGGTGGATTTTTGGGCAGAATGGTGTGGCCCCTGCCGTGCTATCGGTCCAGTAATTGAAGACCTGAGCAAAGAATACGCCGGTAAAATTCAGGTGGGCAAACTCAACGTAGACCACAACCCTGAAGTAAGCATCAACTACGGCATCACTTCTATTCCTGCCATCCTGTTTTTCAAAAACGGTCAGGTGGTAGACAAACTGGTAGGTGCTCAGCCCAAGTCAAACTTCGTGAAGAAGATTGAGCAACACATGTAAGAAAGTCCCGATTGTATCGGGTTAAATTTTAGCACAGCAACCTGTCATCATCCAATTTGATGACAGGTTGCTTTATTTTGCAGCTATGGAGCAAACAATATTTGATACGTGGAGAGAGCTGGTGCCGGCCGATTTTGCCGACAACAGCCGTGTGTGGATTTATCAGTGCAACCGCATGCTCATGATGAGCGAAGCCTTGCAGGTAGAACCAATGCTGGAAGATTTTGTAGCCAACTGGAAAAGTCATGGCGCCCCGGTGAAGGGTTACGCCAATTTATTCTTCGGTCAGTTTTTGGTGATTATGGCCGATGAAAGTGCCACCACGGTGGGCGGTTGCAGCACCGATAGTTCGGTACGCATGGTCAAAGAAATAGAACAACGTTTTCGGGTAAATATGTTCGACCGTTTGTCGCTGGCATTTTTGGTAAAAGGCAAGGTAGAAATGCTGCCCGTACACCAGTTGCAATACGGTATCGAAAAAGGCTTTATTTCCCCCGATACCATTTACTTTAATAACCTGGTACAAACCAAGGCCGACTGGTTGAACAAGTGGATGGTGCCTGCTGCTCAAAGCTGGCTGGCCAGCCGCTACAAGCCACTCACCACCGTATAAGCTTATACCACTAATTCAGCTTTATGCAACGTTTCTTTTCTTCCAAATGGCTGGTCATCGGTTGTATTATAGCCGCCTTGTTTGCTTTCAATGCCGATGTCAACGCAGCCGGATTTGTGCCAGCCAAAAAAGACAAAGCCACGCTGGTACAGGAAACGGTACAGCAAATACAATTGTATCTGAAGGCAGAAAAAGCTGCCTATACTTTGGCGGGCTTCGAATCGTTTGTCGGCAGAAAACTCAGCAAAAAAGAGAAACGCATTTTTAAAGTCTATCAACTGTTTATAGACCCCACACTCAGCCCGGAAGCTGATGCTGCCATGCAGCGCAACAAAACGCTGGGCAACTGGAGTATGATAATGGGTATTGCCGGTATTGTGGTAATGTTTATTCCCTATGTATCTGTGCTCACATTACTCCTGTGGCCTGGCGCTATTATCACAGGTATCATTGCGGTTAGCCGTGCCAAATCATTCAACAATCGCAAAGGCAGTGGTTTTGCCTCTGGTGTCGCTGGCATGATTACCGGCGGCCTGGGCATCGTATTTTTTTGGTGGCACTGATGGTACTCGTCACCCTTTTCTAAAAAGCATTATGCATTGGGCTTTGCCCACAACTGCGCCAGCGTTACCAACACGTCTGATGCTTTTTGCATGTCCTGTACACTTATCCATTCGTGCTTGCCATGCAGGTTTTGCATACCGGTAAAAATATTGGGGCAAGGCAATCCCATAAAGCTCAGGCGGCTACCATCGGTACCCCCACGAATGGCTTCTGTTTTCACAGTAAGTCCATTGGCTTCAATAGCTTGCTTTGCCAACGCTACAATCTGCGGATGTTTGTCCAATACTTCTTTCATGTTGCGGTATTGCTCGGTTACCACAAAATCCATGGTAGCACCAGGAAACTCCGCCACAACTTGTTCGGCTATTTGCTGCAACCGATTTTCATGCTCGGCCAGCTTATACGTTTCAAAATCTCGAACAATAAAATGGATGGATGCTTTTTCAGCAATACCCGATAGTTGTACCGGATGCACAAAGCCTTCCCGCTTTTCAGTGGTCTCGGGGCTCCATTCGTTTTTGGGCAATCGGTCGAGAATAGCAGCAGCTACTTTCAACGCATTCACCAAAATGCCCTTGGCTGTGCCGGGATGCACACTTACACCATGTACCACTATTTCTACGCCATCGGCACTAAAGGTTTCATCTTCCAAATCGCCGGCTTCCCCACCATCCAGCGTGTAGCCAAATTGTGCACCCAGTTTTTGTAAATCTACTTTTGCAGTGCCACGTCCTACTTCTTCATCGGGTGTAAATAATATTTTAATAGCACCATGTTTGAGCTCTGGATGCTGCATCAGGTATTGCGCCATGTCCATAATGACAGCAACACCGCTTTTATCATCAGCTCCCAATAAAGTACTACCGCTGGCTGTAATGATGTCGTCGCCAATCTTCTTTTGTAAATACGGGTATGCTTTGGGCGAAATAATTTGCGTAGGATCGTCAGGCAATATCAAGTCACGTCCATCGTATTGACGATGGAGCATGGGCCGAACGTTGGTGCCGCTGCAATCCGGCGCCGTATCTAAATGGCTGCAAAAACAAATCACCGGCACATCATGCTCCACATTGGCAGGAATGGTAGCGTACACATAACCGTACTCATCCATATGTGCATCGCCTATGCCCATGGCCTGCAGCTCTTTTGCCAGTATGGCCGACAAATCTTTCTGCTTTTCCGTACTGGGGAAGCTGCTGCTGTTGGGGTCGCTTTGGGTATCTACCTGCACATACCTGATCAATCTTTCAGCTACACTATATTCCTGTGCTGTCCGCATATACTTTCTGTTTTTGTCTGTCGCAAATGTACAAGGCCGGGCGGCTTATTCACCCGCCCTTGCCGATGCAGCATCAATATTGCTGCCAAAGAAAATGGCATTCATAAAGAGCTTGGAGGCACCCAGCCAAAAAGCTCGGAAATTTGGATTGTCTGCCATGAGTACAATGCGGCCTGCACCACTTGTTTGCACCATAACTGAAGCAGAGTTTTTCAATGCGGCATAATTCTGGCGGGTGATGTAACCGCTTTGCAATGGGTTGCTGCCATACTTCACCGGCGTAGCATATGGGTTCTTTGGAATTTGCAGAAATACATTATTCGTTTTAAACAGATCAACAGTGTTGCCGCTGTAGCCATAGCACAACGGATGTGTTACATCAAGCTCAGCACGAAAGATGGCGCCATTCATGCGTTGTGCCCCATCAATTTGTTCTTTGGCAAAATAGTTGGGTTTCATCAGGCTGTCTACAGCTGGTGCTACCCTTTTCATATCTGCTTTTACCAAGCCATTATCGGCCAGCCAACTCACGGCATCTTCGCAGGCGATAAGCACACCGCCGGCATCAACCCAGGCTTTCAGTTTGTCTTTATTGATAGCACTGTACATGCCACTCACCATTATCAGCGTTGTGTAACGGTCGAGATCGGCCCGGTTAAACTGTGCCACATCCAAATGTGTAGTACCCATATCCATGCGCTGATCCAGCAAATGCCACACTTCGCCAGCATCGGTGGCACTTACACCTGTGCCTACCAACATAGCCACACTCGGAGTATTTACCTTTTGCATATAGCGGCTGCCCAAGTCGCTGCCTGCGGTTACATTGCCTGTGCGTAAAGGCGTAAACGTTACAGCACAGCTGGCCGCTACATCTGCAATCACTTTCTTCAATTCAGCAGCACTCAAATTTTGTGTTTGCTGTGGGATAATGATGGTGCCTCTGTCGAAATTGCGCAGGCTGTCTCCCATATTAAACTGCATGGTATTACCAGCCACCTTGGCCTGCACACCCCGCTGCAATAATTTCCACAAAGCTTTGGGTGCTTCAAACGCTTTCCAGTCGAGCAGGTAGCCATAGCTGGCTTCGCCGGCTTCTATTACGCCAGGCACAGTACCAGTAAGCATTACTCTATCACCCTGCAGTTGCGGTTGTGCAGCCGTAAGGCCGGCATATGGAACACCAAAGGCCATAGGCATGGTCCAGGTGGTTACATCATAAAACAAACTGTCGGTGTATTGCAGTTGCTTATCAAATACGGTACGCACCAGCTTGTATTGATGCGCAGGCACCGGAACAATGAAGCCCTTGCCTTTGGCAAAGCTTTGCCCACCGGCAGATACATCACTTTTCAAGCCAAACACATCTACCCCATGACGGGTAAGCATTTGCGCCAAAATGAGTCCCTTTTGCGGATCGTTGTTATCACCAAACACAAATGCTTTTTCCGCAGATGCAGCGGCATCTTTAATCATTTGATTGTAAAATTCTTTCTGATAATTCAGCAGCTCAACCCGCAGATTTTTAGCTGCTTCCAGCGTTGACAAGGTTGTTACAAACTGATTGCGGATGGTAAAAGGAAATGTCAGCAATCCGTTGTCCGTTTCTTGCACGTGACCGCGGCTGCTGGCTTGCTCAAACAATATGCCAATACCGCCCTGCATATCGGGGAAGGTGCTGCCTTTGCCGTAGTAAAAATCGTCGTAGCCTTCTTTGGTAAAATAGAGGCTGCCAATGCGGTCGAGAAAACGGGCATGAAACTGACCAATTTTACCGGTGAGTTCCTGGTTTTTTACCGGCGTAAGCGGATGCACCCTGCTGGGCACACCGGGTTGAAAGAAGAAGGTAGAATTGCTACCCATCTCATGATGGTCCGTAAGAATGTTGGGTTTCCAATCGTGGAAATATTTGAGTCGGTTTTGGCTTTCGCGGTGTACTGCCGGCAGCCAGTCGCGGTTCAGGTCGAACCAGTAATGGTTGAAACGACCACCGGGCCATACTTCGTTGTATTCGCGGCTTTGCGGATCGGCCACCAGGTTTTTGCTTTTGTGCTGGTTGGCCCAGGTAGCAAAGCGGTTGAGGCCATCGGGATTGAAAGACGGATCAAGCAAAATGATGGTGTTGCTCAGTAAGTCATCAATCTGCGGGCCTTTGGCTGCCGCCAGATAATAGGCAGCCAGCAGTGCGGCATTGCTACCACTGCTTTCATTGCCATGAATGGAGTAGCCCATTAAAACTACCGCCGGCATGCCCTTGGTGTCGAGGTTGGCGGAGGTAACAGGATTGAGTAGCTGCAAATGCTGTTGGCGCAACAGCTCAATGCGGCCCATGTTGCCAGGTGATGAAATAGTGAGCAGCAATTGCTGACGCCCTTCGTAAGTAGTGCCGGTAACCTTGAGTTGTATCCTGTCGGGTTTGGCAGCAGCCAGTGCTTTCATATACATCACCAACTTATCGTGGGTTACGTGCCACTCGCCTACTTCGTGGCCAATGACGCTGGCAGGCGTAGGCACGGCGGGGTCGTATTGAACACTATCGGGCAGGTAATAACTCAGCGGCTGTGCTGTAGTCGCCAATGACAACAGCAGCAGGCCACAACAAAAGGCAAACAGTTTTCTCATAGCAAAAACGAATTGAAAGTATTAGGCGGCAAAAAGTACAAAACCCTTCCGAAGTGGAAGGGTTTTGCTATTGATAATGAACCTTTTTTTAAAATGGGAGGTCATCACCCAAATCATTTTCCATGGGAGCTGGTGCCGATGAAGCGCTGTGTGAGCCACTGCTCATGGGTGCTGCATCATGGCCACCGCCATTGCCCGGCTGATCGGCACGGGCACCCACCAACTGCAAGCTCAACACCCGCAATGAAAGTGTAGCGCCGGCGGTACCATCGGTACGAGTAAACTGGCGAACTTCAGGTGTACCTTCTACATATACCTGTGCACCCCGTTTCAGATAAGGTACAACACCAGTTCTGTCTGTCCAGTAGGCACATTCTACCCAGGTGGTTTTTTCTTTTTGCCCACCGCTGCTGTCGCGGTAGCGTTCGGTATGGGCTACAGTAAAGTTGATAACGTTTTTGCCATTTACCTGATTTACCTGAGCGTCTTTGCCCAGATTGCCAATTGCCTGAAGCTTAATCATACGTTTACCTGAATTTTTAAAAAACTTACTAATAATGTATTGCGAACATTAAAGTTAATGGGAGCCGCCTTGTAAAAATCAACAATGAGGCATGTTTTTTTAGCTTTTGCCTCCTAAACATTGCACAATTCATCCATGGGCGTAAGTGGCTGAGTATCTTGTACTGTACAACCAATTATGCAAGCATCTACTACATCCCAACACAACCTGTTTTGGCATGGTCCATTGTTCAAAGGAGAAATTTATGCCGACGAACTGAGCTTCCTTTCCAGCAAAAACAACCGTGGTTACGAACCACACATTCCAGTGAATTTGCTGGTAGACACCGGCTCCAATATTTCCGGGGTAGACTACAGCATTGTGCAAAAACTCAAACTGCCCAAGTACGAAGCGCCTGCTGAGGTAGATGGTGTTGGCGGCAAACACAGCCTTGGCTTGTACAGGGCTGTTCTCTTCCTCGATATTTTTGGCCAAAAGGGTTTGCCCCTCGACCTGATAGCCGGTGATTACAGCCAAAGCCCTTATGATGGGGTGATTGGCCGTGATGTGCTGCAGTATTGTAAGTTCACCTTCGATGGACCAGCCAACCAGTTTATTTTAGAAGCAGTAAACTTCTAGAGGGTACCCGATGGTTTGCAAAGCCTGTCCTAATTCCGGCATGCGATAATGCCAATTGCAGGCAGATGGCTACTTTTGCCGCCTGTATCCGGACTATGAACCCGGCTCGTACAGCTTAAAACATGAGTAAAAAAGGAAAAGTACTGGTGGCCATGAGTGGTGGCATCGACAGTACAGTAACTGCCCTGATGCTACACGAACAGGGCTACGAAGTAGTAGGCATAACCATGAAAACATGGGATTATGCCAGCAGCGGCACCGGCACCAAGGGTAAAAAAGAAACCGGCTGCTGCAATCTCGACAGTTTCAACGACGCAAGAATGGCCGCGGTGCAGCATGGCTTCCCGCATTTCATCCTCGACATTCGTGAGGAGTTTGGCGATTTTGTAATCGAAAACTTTGTGGAGGAATATATGGCGGGCCGTACGCCAAACCCCTGTGTGATGTGCAACACCCACATCAAATGGCGGGCACTGCTCAAGCGGGCCGATGCGCTGGATTGTGAGTTCATTGCTACAGGCCATTATGGCAACATTCACCAGCATACCAACGGCCGCTATTACATCAGCAAAGGTTTGGATGAAACAAAAGACCAGAGCTATGTACTGTGGGGCCTGCAGCAAGATTTGCTGAGCCGTACCCTGCTGCCATTGGGCAGCTACCGCAAGTCGGAAATACGCCAGATGGCTGAGGACTATGGCTACCCCGAACTGGCCAAAAAAGCAGAGAGCTACGAAATTTGCTTTGTGCCCGACAACGACTACCGTGGTTTTTTGAAACGGCGCATCGACGGGCTGGAAGAAAAAGTAGCCGGCGGTTGGTTTGTAGATAAAACCGGTAAAAAACTAGGCCAGCATAAAGGCTATCCATTTTACACCATCGGCCAACGCAAAGGCTTGGATATTGCCTTGGGCAAACCCGCCTATGTTACCCATATTGACCCCGATACCAACACCGTGGTACTGGGCGATGAAGCCGACCTGAACCGGGCAGAAATGCTGGTGCAAAAAATAAACTGGCTGAAGTACGACGGCGTAACCGATGGCATGGAAGCCATTACCAAAATCCGCTACAAAGACCAGGGGGCAATCAGTCAATTGTTCAATGAAGACGGCAAAATAAAAGTGCGTTTTTACGAAGATGTAAAAGGCATCGCCCCGGGACAAAGCGCCGTTTTTTATGAAGGCAACGATGTGATTGGCGGCGGCATTATTCAGCGGTATTAATAACTTGCCACGCAATCGGTGCTGCAATCTTTTATTTTTGAAATGCTGCTCAATAACAAATAGACTTGTGCCAGCGTTTATACCTCACTGCATGAAAACTAACTGCTTTATATTGTTGATGTTTTTGCTGGGCTCGATGGCTATCAGTAGCTGCGGCAGCAAGAACATCGACATGAGCAGTCCGGCACTCGCCGATTACTTTCCCATGCAGGCAGGCAAGTACATCACCTACAGAATAGACAGTACGCTGCTCACGCAGTTTGGTGCCGACACTACGGTTCGTAGCTATCGGGTAAGAGATACTTATGATGCTGAAATTACCGATAACCTCGGCCGAAAAGCCTGGCGGGTTTTTCGTAGTATCAGCAATCTCGCAGGTACCAGTGCTTATATTCCCAACAATACTTTTTCGGCCACGCCTGTGGGCGAAGACTGGGTAGAATGGAATGAAAACAACCTTCGATTTATGAAGTTGCGTTTCCCCATTCAGGAAGGATTTATGTGGAAGGGCAACAGCTTTATTGATGCAACTTCCATCAACTCTCCCGTTCGATATTTAGCGGATTGGGAATATGGCTATCAAAATGTAGGGCAACCTTTTACCGTAGGTGGCAAAACCTTTGCCAACACGATTACAGTGTTGCAACGAGATGAGGTGTTGCCCGAAGGACCATTCAATGCCTCATTTTACAAACAGTGGAATTACAGCATTGAAGTATATGCAGAAGGCATTGGATTGGTATACAAAAACTTTGACCACAAAGTATGGCAGCCACCTGTGCCCCCGCCCGATTCAAGAGCTGGTTATTGGGAAGACGGCAGCTATCGTATCGTGTTGACCTACATCGACCATAACTAACAAATCATAGGGGATTGACCTGCTTGTCAACTTTTCAACCTACCAACCTTCAAACACTATTTCCCTTTCCTCAACACAGCAATGAACATGCTATCAGACTGATGTTCGATACCGTTGATGAGTTCGCTGTGCAGCAATTGCATACCGGGTTTTGCGGCAATACTTTCAACTACTGCTTCGTTTTCTGCAGCAAATACCGAACAGGTAATGTACACCAATAAGCCACCAGGTTTTATGGCTTGCAGTACATTGCTGGCAATAGCTTTTTGCTTTTGTTGAAACTGCAATTCCTGGCCGGGCTGAAAGAAATACAATTGCTCTGGCGTACGGGCCCAGGTGCCACTGCCACTGCAGGGTACATCGGCAATCACTACATCAAATTTGTCGTGTAAATGCTCTGCCAATGGCGCTGCAACATCGGCCACAAATACCTGATAGTTACGCATGCCTGCTTCAGCAAAACGGGCTTTCAAATTGCTGATAATGCTATCCCTGATATCCGACACGGTAAGTGTAACCGGCGACAGCTGATCATAAAGCATGATAGACTTGCCGCCACTGGCTGCGCAGCAATCCCATGCCAGTACATGCTTCTCTCCTTTTGATGGCCAGTATTGCGCAATGATTTGGCCTGTTCGCTGGCTGCTGTAATCCTGCACCACTACCTGTTGATTGAGTTTCAACACATCATCCAGCTTGGCGCCATTGGGCAGTTGTATTGTTTCATTACTTAGCCACACGGCTTCAATGCCATGCTTTTCCAGCGCAGCCTTTACCTTGCCTTGAAAACCCGGCCTCACCCGCACAAATAAATGTGGTTGACGGAGCATAGATTGTGCTAACGCTGCTGCAGTTATGCCATTGCTCACAGCAGGTTCGTTGGGAAAAATATTCAACCACTGCTCTTCTGTAAACTGTTCAGTAACTGCTGTTGCAGGCACTTTTTCTACCCCTTGCAGCCAGGCTTCATTTTGCTCCGGCATGCATTGTGCTGCCAGCAAAATGCGATCGGCTACACTCAATGGCTCCGGCCATTTGCCCAATCGGTAAAACTGATATACCAATTGCTGTACCGTTCTTCTGTCTTTGCTGCCCATTTGTTTGTTAGCAGCAAAAAACTGTTTCAGGTGAATGGCCAATGGCGTTTTGCCATCATATTTCTCAATCACTTTGCTGGCGCTTTGCCAGTAGCTATGGTATCGGCTCATAGATATAAAAAAATGCCGGAGAGCTTCCGGCATTGTATGAAAAGATGATTCAATCAGAGT
The DNA here is from genome assembly GCF_009740285.1 of Phnomibacter ginsenosidimutans. Taxonomy (GTDB): domain Bacteria; phylum Bacteroidota; class Bacteroidia; order Chitinophagales; family Chitinophagaceae; genus Phnomibacter; species Phnomibacter ginsenosidimutans. Next base: position 1,910,547 of record NZ_CP046566.1, on the reverse strand, counting down.
TCGAGCAAAGTCTTTACCGGGTCTTTGCCAAACAGCAACAACTCGGGATTTTCCAGTAGCTCTTTTACCCGTACCAGGAAGCTTACTGACTCTCGTCCGTCGATAATGCGGTGATCGTAGCTCAGTGCCAGGTACATCATGGGGCGGATTTCTACCTTTCCATTGATAGCCATTGGGCGTTCCTGAATTTTGTGCATGCCCAAAATAGCACTCTGTGGAATATTGATGATGGGCGTACTCATGAGGCTGCCAAACACACCACCGTTGGTAATGGTGAAAGTGCCACCGGTCATTTCCTCAATGGTCAGTTTGTTTTCACGGGCCTTGGTAGCCAGTTCCACTACTTTCGTTTCTATGTCGGCCATGCTCAGGCTTTCCGCATTGCGGATGACTGGCACCACCAATCCCTTGGGGGCACTTACGGCAATGGAAATATCACAATAGTCGTGGTAAATAATCTGATCGCCATCGATATAGGCATTTACAGCAGGCCATTCTTGCAAGGCGTAACTACAAGCCTTGGTGAAAAAGCTCATGAAGCCCAAGTTGACGCCATGTGTTTTAGAGAATCCGTCTTTGTACAACTTGCGCAGTTCCATAATGCGGGTCATGTCCACCTCGTTGAACGTGGTGAGCATGGCCGTGGTATTCTTGGCTTCCACCAAACGGCGGCTGACCGTTTTGCGGAGGTTGCTCATTTTTTCGGGGCGGTCGTTGCGGCCAAAAGCTACTGTTTGCGGAGCACGTCCGGGATTTTGCAATGCAGCCAACACATCCTGCTTATAGATTTTGCCATTGGCACCAGAGGGCACCACGTTGGCTGGATTCACCTGCTTATCGGCAATGATGGCCGCAGCTACGGGTGTTGCTTTTACATCGGCAGCAGGTTTTGCAGGTTCGGCTGTAGCAAGCAGGTGCTGCCTCTTTAGTCGCGGCTGGTGCTGCTGCTGGCGCTTCCGCACCGGCAGGCCGCTCAGCGGCAGTGTCGATAGAGCAGGCAATGTCGCCAATCAACAGGGTATCGTTTTCTTTGGCAATGTGCTTGAGCACACCTGCCTGTTCGGCATTGATTTCAAAAGTGGCTTTCTCGCTTTCCAGTTCAGCCAATACTTCATCTCGTTCTACCCAGGCGCCGTCGGCCTTCAGCCATTTTACCAGGGTTACTTCATTAATGCTTTCGCCAACCGATGGAACTTTGATTTCTAATGCCATTCGAGCTTCCGTTTTTAGGTGGGCAAAGGTGAAGAAAAAAGGTCAACCTCAGACGCTAAATATTGACGGAATGAGAAAAAAAGACGTATAAATTCTACAAAAAATCACTGTTTAGCATGATAAGTAAAGTGGCATAATGATTGCATATTTGTGTACACAAATCCCATTTGTTGGCTCAGGAGTACCATTTAATAAACATTTCAACACAATTCATTAAAAAGCTTCCCATTTCAACTTGTACGTACTACCTTTAGAATGAAATTATTATCTCAACGACTGATTATGAAACAATTACTCACAGTAGGAGTAGCACTACTCTCACTTTCGGCACAAGCCCAGCTTGTTGTACAAAATGGTGCCACTTTCTTCATTGATGCAGGAGCAACCGTAACGGTACAAGGCGATGTAACCGCCAGTGCCAACATTTCCGGTTCAGGCAAACTGCTTATGAAGGGCACATCACTCCAAAGCTTAAACCTCAATGGTTTTAGCGTTCCCAATCTTGAAATTGACAATGCGGCCAACGTGGTAATGGCTGGCGCTGGTCGTGTAGATGGCATACTCACATTTACAACGGGCAAGCTGCAATTAGGCAATTTCAATTTGACGATGGCCAATGCTGGTTCTTTTGCAGGCGCAGGTACTGGTAGATTTGTAGAAACCAATGGTACAGGTGAGCTGCGTAAAGAAATGACCGCAGCAGGCACAGTGTCTTTGCCTGTTGGTTTGGGTAGCGATTTTACGCCATTGCAATTCCAGGTGACTGGTGGCAGTTATAGCAGCGCTTTTGTTGGCGGTCGTGCAGTTAGCGGCGGCCACCCTGCAAAACACCCCCGCACCTCTGATTTTCTGAATCACTATTGGTCTTTGAACCGGAGCGGTATCACTGGCGCAACGGTTACCACTGTGGGTACTTACGTTGATCCATCTGATGTAACGGGTACAGAAGCTGACATGCGTGCCATGACCTACGATGGTAGCAACTGGGCCTTGGGCAGCAGCCAAGACAACACCGGAAACACTGTAACTGCGCCAATGAGTGGCAACACTGGCGATTTGTATGCCATGAACCGTTTTGTGTTGGTTAGTCCTAAAGTGTTTTTGCAGGGAGCGTTCAATAGCGGTACTGGTCTCATGAGTGATGCATTACGGTCAACGGATGTAACACAAACTCCTGGTAATGCTAGTAGTAATAACTTAATTCCTACCTCTGATCCATATAGAACAGCTCCTTTGTCTACAAACTTTACTCATGTAAACAATCTTGTCGCTGAATCAATCAACAGTAGTGTATTGAACCATTTGGCAAATCCCAATGACCATATAGTAGACTGGGTTTTTCTTGAGCTTAGAAACAATTCAACATCTGGTAATACTGTATTACAAACAAGATCTGCATTAATTCAAAGAGATGGTGACATTGTAGATATAGACGGTGTTAGTCCGGTTTATTTTAAAAATGTCGATGCAGGTAATTTTAGTGTAGGCATAAGACATAGAAACCACATTGGTATCTACACCAACCCAGCATCATTTACGCCAACTCTTTCTTTGGCTTCGTCAACACTAAATCTGACCACGATTTCTTCAGCTTCATTAATGGGCGCAGCAAACAGCAGTTATTTTAATGACGGTTCAAGAAATATGTTGTTTGCTGGTAATTCCAGTCAAAACACAAGGGTTTCTTATAGCGGTTCTGGTAATGATGCATCTTATATTCTTTCATCAATACTTTCAAGTAACGCATCAGGAAACCTTAATAATATTTATTCAGTAGGCGATGTAAATTTCAATAGAAGGGTTACATATAGCGGGTCAGGGAACGATGCTTCTTATATACTCTCTACCCCATTAGCAAGTGCCCCAAGTACCATTCGTACAGAAGTGAAACCGAACTGATAAATTACAAGTCTCAACTCTTCACAAACACGAAAACTTAATTCCCTCGTCATGAAAAAAATATTATCATATAAGTTACTTTCATTAATCCCTGCTTTTATTGTTTTCACTTCCTCATTCACAATTGCACAAACAGGAAACATTAAATTCACCATAGAAAAAAATCCAGCACAGGAAAATCAGGTATTAATTAAAGCCAAAAATACTTCAGCATCTGCCATATCTGGTATTCTTGGTAGCAGTAATCTTACGCTTTGTATCGCGTTACCTAGTTCTCTATCTGGTATATCAGTTTCCATCGCTTCTCCAATCGCTGGCCAAACCTTTACAGATGTTCTTCGGAGTAAATTTGGAACAGATAGCGTTTTTGCCTGGAATGGTTTGGGCAGTACTGGAAGCGTAAACTTCCCAGTAAACACCGAGGTCACAATAGCCTCTGTAACCTTTGACGGTGGAGCACCAGGCGCAACCAGTCTTGTAAAACTTTTGAACGTTACAAATGGCGGTACAGGCTTCGACTACAATTACATTGCACCCGGTGGTAACGAACATTCTGGTTATAGCACCCCGTTCTATAGCAATATTGCTTCTGACCCACTTTTATCAAATTGCGGAGGTCCAAACGACGCTTTCAGTCAGTGTAGTTCCTATGTTGGAGTTGGAGCTGTTTCTCTCCCCGTTAAATTCCTCTCTTTCTTCGCCCTGAAAAATGGGGATGATGCCAAACTCAACTGGACAGTAGAAAGCGATGAAAACAACCGCTACTTCGAAATTGAACGGAGTACAGATGGCCGGGTGTTTAAAACAATAGGCAAAGTAGATGCCAAAGCAAATGGCAAAACCACCAACACTTACGAAACAGTAGATGCTGGCATTACAAAACTGGGTGCCAACCTGGTTTACTATCGCATTAAGCAAACAGACAAAAACGGCGAACTGACCTACAGTAACGTTAAGAACCTGAACAATGTGAAGAAAAGCACTCCTGTTCAGCTGTTTCCTAACCCTGTAAAGAATGTAACCAAAGTAGTGGTAGATGCCGATGCCGCTGGCAAAGGCAGTATCATCATTCGTGATGTAACCGGCAAAATGGTTCGCCAAATCAATGCTCAGTTTGTAAAAGGCATCAACCAGCAAGACATCAACGTTGCAGATCTTGCTTCTGGCGACTACAACGTTCAAGTGATTGGTGAAGGTTTCACTTACCAATTGAAATTGTCGAAAATCAATTAATTTTCAGTCGTACCAATAGTTTCAACGAGGCCCGGGCATTTTGCTCGGGCTTCTTTTTTTTCTTTCAACCTGGTGAAATACGGACATAAAAAAAGCCAGCTTTCAAAGCTGACTTTTCTGTTGACCCATAAGGATTCGAACCTTAACAGACAGAACCAAAATCTGTAGTGCTACCGTTACACCATGGGTCAATCCGTAATTGGAGCGCAAAAATAGGCGCCAGATTTATTCGACCCAAAAATGATTCTCTGATTTTTAAAAATTTCTGCCACTTTTTTTCTGCCCGCTGCAAATGATTGTGCAGAAGCATTGCATACTGCATTCCGCTTTAGTTCGTTCTTTTACAATGCCTTAGCGAAGCATAGTATTGAATTGACAACTGAAACACAGTAGTATGAAACGGCGAACATTTTTACAGCAATCTACACTCACCGGCGCAGCATTTATTGTTTCGAAATATGGCTTTGGTCAAAGCAATGATTTTGCGGATGTACGGGTAGCACCCGGTGCCCGGCATTTTACCAGCGAAGCGGTTGAAAAAGTAATTCAAGCAGTACAGAAGAACAGCAGTAATAAAGAACTCGGATGGTTGTTTCACAATTGCTTTCCCAATACCCTGGATACCACGGTTGATTTTGAAATGATCAACGGAAAGCCAGACACCTATGTGATTACCGGCGATATAGATGCCATGTGGTTGAGAGACAGTTCGGCTCAAGTGTGGCCTTACCTGCCCCTGCTGAAAGAAGATCCAAACCTGCAAATGCTCATTAAGGGCGTCATTCACAGGCAAACAAAATGCATACTGCTCGACCCTTATGCCAACGCATTTTTTAAAGACATGAATAAGGTGAGTGAATGGAAAAGCGACCTCACCAAAATGCAACCTGGCATACACGAACGCAAATGGGAAATTGACAGCCTTTGCTACCCTATCCGGTTGGCATACGGTTACTGGCAACAAACCGGTGATTTAACCGCCTTTGATGCCGATTGGCGGCAAGCCATGCGCCTGGTAATACAAACATTCAAAGAGCAGCAACGCTTCGACGGAAAAGGGCCCTATTCATTTCAGCGGACAACCTCCTGGGCTACCGATGGCGTACCGCTGGGCGGCTATGGATATCCGGCAAAACCCAATGGTTTGATTTGCTCTATGTTTCGCCCCAGCGACGATGCTACTATCTTCCCCTACCTGATTCCTTCCAACTGGTTTGCAGTTTTTGCATTGGAGTGGCTCACTGATATTGCCAAAGCCATTGGCGATGAAGAACTGGCCCGTCAGTCTTTTGAAATGGGCAATTCATTAGCAAAAGTGCTCTGGGATAGCGCCATCGTCTTTACCCAAACCTTTGGCAATATTTGGGTATATGAAACCAATGGCCTCGGCAGCTGCAACCTCATGGATGATGCAAACATGCCCAGCTTGCTCAGCATTCCTTACCTCGGCGAAAACATGTTTGCCAGCACCCGCCAAACCGTATGGGACAATAGCCGAAAATATTGTTTGTCGGCATCCAATCCATTTTACTTTTCGGGCACAGCTGCCGAAGGCATTGGCAGCCCGCATACCGGTTTAGATATGATTTGGCCCATGAGCATCATTGTGCGTGGCCTTACCAGCACCGATGAAGCAGAGATGAAAAAATGCATCGAGCTGCTGCAAAAAACACATGCCGGCACCGGCTTCATGCATGAGAGTTTTCACAAAGACGATCCCACGAAATTTACCCGCAAATGGTTTGCCTGGGCCAATAGTATGTTTGGTGAATTTATCTGGAAGATGTACCGCAGGAAACCACATTTACTGAATAAATAATTGCGTGTGCTCAAAAAAATCATGGCAAACAAACTGTTGCCATGATTTAATACACCCACGAGGTGGATTTTATTTGATTGTACAATACCTAGTTTCCGCCTGCGGTAACCTGCACCACTCCACCTGTTTTGTTATCAATACGGGCGTTGCCCAGCAAGATTAATTCCTTAGTAACCACAAGGGTGCCTGTACTGTTGATGGTAATTTTTGCACCCGGCATAATGGTTAATGCTTTGGTATTGCCCGTAGTGCCAGCCGTTACAATGGGAAAGAAATTATTTGGAATACCAGCAGGCACAATTACATCATCATTGGAGTCGGGCACACGGCCACATCCCCAATTGGCAGCATCTGTCCAAAATGTACTCACGGCGCCTGTCCAAGTGTTGGTGGTAGAGGTTTGAGTAACGGCTACCATGTTGGAGAGTACATTGGTTTTGCAACCTGCCACTGCAGTTACAAAATAATTTCCAGCCATATTTACAGGCCGCTGAGTGGATGTAGCCAAAAACTTTTTCTCTGGCAACAGCAATGTAGCTCTGCCTTGTAAGCCTGCATCTACATAAATCACCAATGCCTGATTGTTGGCATCGAAAGCCAGCTTAACATCGGTGGCGGCACCGGCCGAAAAATTGGCTACACCTGCAGTTACCCAAGCAGAGCCTGTCCATTTTTTTAGTTGCGCCTGGCTACCCAACCCTGCATCGGCGTACACTACATACAACGTGCCATCATTATCAATTTTTATATCATGCCATTCGGATGTACCCACACTCACCGGCCCACCGCCAAGCACGGTCCACCCATTGCTGGTATCAGCGGCTATACCATTCTTTTTTACAACGACCAATCTGCCGCTCTGAGCGGTCGCTTCACGATAAGCTATAAATACCTCATTCATTTCATTGATGATGATTTCTGGTTTTAGTGAGCTAGTAGTGGTAATGGTTTTGGTTGCCCAATCAGCTAAACCGCTATTGTCCTGTGTTAGTATGGTAGAAAAATGAACGCCACCGCCCACATGTGCCACCACCGGAGCTCCATCGTTGGTAAAGGCCAAAGATGTATTGGTAGCTGTTTTGGATGATGCATTTGCCGGCTGTACCAAATTCTCCCAACCTGTTCCGGTATAGCGGTTCAAGGAAACATATCTCGAACCATTGCCCCACAAAAAAGCATGCGTTTCATACAAAATGCCGCCATTATTGAATTTAATTTCCACTTCATTTACATTACCCTCATTTAATGAAGCGAGTGCAACCCAAGCACTTCCATTGAATCGAAAAAAATCCAATGGCTTTGTAGGAATGGCTTGCACAGTAGCAACGTATGGTTGATTGCTAATAGGATCAATAGCCATATCAAATTGCCCGACGCTGGTGTTCGCTGGTGCATTACCCAGTAATGTCCATGTATTACCTGTTCGCTTGTATACAAGTAAATCATACAAATGCACCACCGCTATAAATATATCTCCCGTTTTTCCCACTTCTATGTCAACACTGGATGCATTGATACCACTGACAAACCTTGATGCGCCAACACTATCCATTCTTGTACTATCCAGCACCTGATACCAACGCATCGTGGTATTGGTTTGGCCAGAAGTAGATAGAATAACGGGATTGCCAGCACAAAAACTTGGATTCGCAGGCAATACAACAGGCGCCGATGGCAACGTACATCCATACGTGGATACAACAATTTTACCGGATGCTCCTGCATCTTTAAACACCACAAACGGACCATATCCGCCAGCAGAAACCATGCTCACAAATTCTGCGCCACCACTGCTGATACCAGCTGTACCTAAAACCACCCAAGCACTCCCATTAAAAGTTCGTACCGATAATTTGCTACTGTTGGCCCCATCCCGAAAGGCTACAACAGGTCTGTTGTCAGCATCAATATCAATACTATTAAAATCGGCAGTGCCAGGTGTAAAACCAGCAGCACCAACTTGGGCCCATGTAGTACCATTCCATTTCATCACACTGGCTTTGTTGCTGGCATTGGCATCGCGGTATACCACTACTGGCAGTCCGGCCATGTCTACTGCAATATCGCAATGTGCTGCAGCAGCAGGAGTAATACCTGCTGTGCCGCCGGGTGTACTCCAGCTACTGTTGTTGTAATATTTAACCGTTGCTTTATTGCCCACCGAAGAGTCTGTATACACAACATAAGGACGAGCAATATCTGCACTGGCGATTTCTACAAAATGAGCCCCGGCAGCACTGATGCCTGCCCCAGCAGTTATATCTGTAAAGGCACCTGCTGTGCTACTCTTCTTTTTCACCATTACTTTATTACCCAAACTTTGGTCGGTGTAGGCTACATAAAAAATATCAATCATGCCGGTTGCTGTAATGCTTACGTCACCAACAGCGCCGGCACTTTGTGCACCTGCTGTTCCTTCATAATTCCACGCACTACCACTCCAGCGCATGATGCTCAACCTGCCACCATATGAATAATCCTTAAAAGCAACAATCGGTTTGTTGTTGTATGTAGCAATCGCAATGTGATCGGCAGCGCCGGCATTGATGCCAGCACTGCCCAGCACCGACCATGCCCCTCCTGTACTTTGCATAACTGTAACCTTGTTGCCATTCGCAACATCTTTAAATGCCACATATACAGTGCTATCTGTCCGGCTTACAGCAATAGCTGTATAATCTGCATTGCCACTGCTAAACCCTGCAGTACCAACACTTCTCCACGAAGGTCCTGGCTGTGCCTTCAAGAAAAAAGACAGCACAAATAATAGCAACACCAATAATAAACGAAGGGTTTCAGCAGAAATTCTTTTTGTCATAAAGTACGGTTTCGAAATACCAAACTAAACCCACGTGCCAATATGGAATGCCTTGCTTAAGAACTGCTGCACATGAATTGGCGGTATGCCTGATTAGAATTGATAAATGCAGGAATTGCATGTGGAGTTCATGCCGCTGTTATGAATACTGTACTATTGAAACGGAAGAATGCAGCACATATTAATCAACAGCATGCGGGTATTCATTTGTACAAAACCTACTACATGCGCCAAGTAATTTCAGGATACTAAAAACAATCCTATGCGCATTCTTCTATCAACAATTTTGCTTTTACTGGTGCTGCAAACAGTAGCTCAAATAAAAATGCCTACCCGAAAAACGGTAGAAAAAAAGTAGAAAAAGTTATTGATGAAACCTCGAACAATAACAATAGTAACCAATCGAAAAATAGCTCCGACAATAAACCAGCAACTACTATTCCTGCAGAAGAAACCAAAAGCCCGGCAAAAGCGCAGATCAATACTTTTTGGAAGCACATCGAAAAAATGCGCAACCATACCAAAGAAGACAATAAGCAAGTGGTGTATAGCAGTGGTATTCAAAGTGCACAAATGGCACTGAACAATACCAAGACCAAAGACCCGGCATACAATACAATTGACATGGAAAAAGCGCTGGAAGAATGCAAGAACGTTTACAACGGCCTGGCCAGCGGCAAACAAAACCTGAGGGATTCGAGAACCGCTACGATTGAATACATGGAACAGTTAATCAGGGAACCCTTTCTGTTTACAAAAGGAGAATTAAAAATTGGCGGAGATTCCACACAAAGAGAATCTGCAGTGAACAATGCTTTGGCTGCTAGTGATGCTGTGATAAAACAGCATGAAGAGAAAGTAGTGGAGTTTCTAAATACCCAACCTGAAGAACTAATAACGAAACCCGACCTGGGTGCTGCAAAAGCCAAAGCCAGTGCCGTAACTATTGCCATTAAAAAAGCGGAAGAAGCCTACAAAACAGAAACTTCAATAGCCAGTGTGTATTATTTACAACAGTTGTATTTGTACAAGGCATACCTCGATGGCGCATTGAAAATATTTCCGGGCGATGCCACTCTTAAACAACATCAAGACATGGTAGTAGCTGCTATCGACAAAATGGGGTCGCGGCAGGGCTATATGAATAAGCTGAAAGAGAACTACAAAGAGTGGGTGAAAAATTTGAAAATAGGCAAACCTGTACTGTCCGACCCCGCTATTGAAAAGCTGGTAACAAAAGAATTTGAATCCTGGGGTAGCTGGGACAAAATGAAGGTGACGAAAGTGAATATTGTAAAGCCCTGGATACTCGAAAAGAATGCTTTGGATATTCCTGTAAAGAAAGAAACACATGTACACATTGCCTTTACAAAACCCGACGGCAGCTGTGGCCTAGGCACCATGTATGTAGTGCAAGAATATGAAGGTGGCGGAAAATACGGAACGCCCTACACCACTTTCCATACCATACTGGCATCAACTATTCCCTGTGACAATTTAAAATAATAACGCATGCAACCACAGAAGAAACCCATCCCTGTAAAGTATTTCTATATGGGCATGCTCATTACAGCTGCCTTCATCGCAAGTGTATTTGTCTTTCTTTGGCAAAAAGAATCGAACGAAGAAAAGTTACTGAAAGAAAAAGGTATTGTCACCACGGCATGGATTACAAGTTTGTATTCCTCTAAAGTGAGTAAAAAATCCAACCCAAATTACTTCATGGAAGTGATGTTCTTTCATGACACTTCTTCCAACAAAAACGCTTCAACAACTGAGGCGGAAATATCTGTCAATACTGGTGATAGCATTGTGGCAGAAATGGCCAAAAATGTGGCGCAACTTCATGCGCCTTTAGGAAAACTGGAAACACAAAGAATTGTGATTCCAACCTACGAGATATATAAACGGTATCGCATTAACGACACTGTGAAAATCGTATTCCTGAATGAAAATCCTTCCATCATCAGGCTGGTTACAAAATAACTGACCAGCACAAAATTGACATACTGAAAAGGAACTTACCTGGTTTCCAGCCGTTGCAATACATAGTCTTTTTTGCGTTGAGAAACCGGTATTGACAAGCCCCCTTCAAATACCAAACTACCTCCATCTGTTTTGTCGAATAGGCGGATGTGCAAAGGATTGGCCAGATAACTGTGGTGTGTTCTGATAAAGCCAAATGGCTCCAACACAGCTTCATACTCTTTCAAATTTTTTGAAACAAGTATGGAGCTGTTGTTGGTAAAATAAAATTTAGTATAGGTGCCATCTGCTTCGCAAAAAAGTATGTCTTGTACTTTTACAAAGTAGGTACTGTTAATGTCCTTCAATACAATTTTTTGATCTGGATCCCGCCGATGCATGTACTGTTTTAGCATCACCGCAAGCTGCTCACTCAGGTTTTGTTGTTCAATTTGTTTTTGGGCTCTGCCAATGCTTTCCTGCAATTGTTGGGGATCCACCGGCTTTAATAAAAAATCGATAGCAGCACATCGGAAAGCATCTATTGCATATTTGTTGTGTGCTGTAATAAAAATGAGTTGAAACGCTGGATGATTCAATTGCTGCACCAATTCAAAACCTGTTCCATCATCCATTTCCACATCCAGTAATACAATATCCGGCTTGTACTGGGCAATTGCTTTCAGGCCCGATTGCACACCATCCGCCTCATGAATTTCTGTAATGGACTCACAGTATGCCTGCAGCAATGCCACAATGCCCTCACGAATGATTGGTTCGTTATCAATAATCAGTAATGTCATTGCTTTCTATTATGGGTAAATAAATAATCACTTCTACACCATCGTTATCTTTTCTATTGTCGATGCTGAAACTCGCTTTTGTTTTCAGCTTCAGGTTCAGCAAATAAATTCTGTCTTTTATGATTTGACTGGCTCTTGAAATGTGTTCCTTCTGAATGTGCTTCGCATCAGCCAATCCCTTTCCATTGTCAGTAATGGTCACTTTCAACGAATGTCCATCGATACTAAAAGTAATATTCAATTTGCCTACGCTTTGCATGCCCTGAAACCCATGCTCCACAGCATTCTCAGCAAATGGTTGAATAATCATGGAAGGAATCATGTATACATCTGGTTCAAGGTTGCTAGCACAAGAAATTTGAAATTCAAACTTTTCAGGGAAGCGTATTTTTTGCAGTGTCAGGTATTCATTCAAAAAATCTATTTCCTGCTCAATGGTTACATACTCTTTGTAGGTGCTCTCCAGGGTTTCCCGCATGATATGCGAAAACTTGCTGAGGTTCATAGCCAGTGCTTTGCCATCTTCATTTTTTACAGCCATGGTTTGCAGCGAAGCCAAAGCGTTAAAAAAGAAATGTGGATTCATTCTGGCACGGTTCAAGCGTTGTTCTGTTTCCAACACTTTTTGCCGGTGCTTCAGCGTTTGCTGTCGCAAAAGAAAGCAATGCTGATGGCTACCAGTATTGCCATGCCAGCCATCAGTAGCGAAATCTTTTTTTGCTGCGATAACTCCAAAATGGTTTTCTCATTTTTTGCCTGGTCATATTTATTCTCTAATTCATTCACCACTCTAATACGATCGGCACTTGTAAGACTATCACTGATGGCCTGCGCCACTTTCAATGCTGCAATGGCTTCTTTATAATGACCTGCCTTTTCTTCAATGGTATAGATGAGGGCATACGCATTCATAATGAGTGGCGGATACTTTTCCTGTTGGCAGTACAGCAGGCAGGAATCAGCATAGCGGCGGGCTTCGGCATAGCGGCCAAGCTTCATCAAAATATTGCCGAGGTCGCCATAGAGTGTAGTGTACTGCCTGTTGTTGATGCCCGGCTGACACATCTGCAGCGCTGATTGAATATAGCCAATGGCCATAGGGTACTGTTTGCGGCGTTCGCAAATGGCACTCAGTCTTGTGTAGGCGATGATTTGTTCTTTTACATTGTTCAATTGTTTGGCAACCGACAAGGCATTGTTTACAAACAGCTCGGCTGTATCAGCATACCGCATTTCTTTCAAGTCCTGCGCATGAAAAAAATATCGTGCAGCAACTTTATTGAGCAAAGTAGCTTGAAGGTGACTCAGCGCTAATTGCTGCACCAAGGGAACTGCTTGCCGGGTATAGGCAATTCCCTTTTCGGGCTGTTTGAGTCTGTTGAAAATCTGCGCAATATTGAGGAGTGTTTCTGCCTGCTCTTGCTTATCATGGAGCTGCTCCGCCACATCCAGCACTTTTAAATAGTAGGATAAAGACTGCGAATAAGCCGCCTGATTTTCGTACAGCCCTGCATACAATTTCCATAAAGAAAGAAAGCTGCTGGCGGCACATTGCTGCTGCTGGTAAATGGCCTGTGCTTTATCCAGCAACAACAAAGCAGTATCAAACTTTTTGAGCTGTAATTGGCGGTCTGCCTGCAACTCAAATGCCTTTGCCCGACAAGCAGGTTCTCGGTGCTGTGCCAATGCAGCAGTATCAATTGCCGAAGCAGTGTTGAGAATGCTGCACTTACAATCATTTTGCGCAATGGCAGTACTGCTCATGCCAAGCACCGCCACCACAATCACAGTTGTGATAACGTGGCTAATGAATGTCCTGGTATGCTTTACGATTGTTGACATGATAGAATACTTATCCATGAACGATCTCCTCTCCGTTCATCATTTTCAAACTTTGTATAGCACAATGTAAACAAATGACCGATAACAAGGGAGTGAGCAATTCTTGAAATTCGTCATTGATTTGGATTGAAAATTCATAACTGCTTTTGCCCCAATTGACAGTAGGCAACAAGGCAACAATTTCATCTTCGGCTTCATTCAACAGCATAAACCTTGTTCGCCAAAAGCTCATCCGTTTAAAAACATAACGAACGCCTTGCTGTCTTAAATGAAGCACCATCTCGCTATGATGGCTGATGCTAATGTCAGCAATACTGTACACATCCGAGGGTTGTGCATATATCTTCCAGCCATGCTGTTGATAGCGCATCCACCCATTTGCAGCGCCAGTAAAACTGCAATGACCATCAGCCTCTATGGAATATTGAAGTACACAATGCCAGCCAACACGACGATTGGAAATTTCAAATTGTTGATGCTGGCAAGTGGTAATCTGCATAGAAGTAACATGCATGAAAGTACCACGCCAATCAGGCAATTATTCATGCCTTGTATGCCTGCTTGGTTCAGACCAACAATTGCAGCCATTGAATAAATAAATGATGGATGGCTCTGCTTACAACATTGCTGCCTTCATTTGACACAAGCAATTATCTACCCTATTTAGGGCACCGCAATGATGTAAAAAGTTGTACTAACTAGGCCTGCTTTTATCCCAGTAGCCGCACTTCATCTACCCCGTCATTTTCTTTCCAGTGTACTACCACTTTTTGAGAGAAAATGGTGTCGATTGTTTTGCCCGTATAGTCTGGCTGAATGGGAATTTCGCGGTTGAACTGACGGTCGATCAGCGTACACAAGGTAACCTTGGAAGGACGGCCAAAATCGAGCAACGCATCCAGCGCAGCACGGGTGGTGCGGCCGGTGTACAGCACATCATCAATCAAAATCACTTCCTTGTTTTCAAGGCTCATGTCGAGGTGTGTTTGATTGGGCACCATAATTTCCTTGCGAAAATCATCACGGTAAAAAGTAATGTCCAGCATGCCGTAAGCCACCTGCTTACCGTACAATGCATTCAACTCTACCATCAGCCTGTCGCTCAGGTGTACGCCACGGGGCTGAACGCCAATGAACACAATGTCGTCGCAATGAGGATGATCTTCCACTATTTGGTACGCCAGCCGCTTGATAATGAGGGCAATGGCTTTATCGTTCAATACTTGTTTCATATACCGGAACTGCACTCCATGGGGCAGCACTCAAATATACGCTGCTAACCGAATGTGGGTCTTTTCGGTGTTCAAAATCTTTGCAAGCATTTAGGATGCTGCAAACCAGCCGCACCGTAGTTTTATGGTTCATTTTATTACACATGAAACAACTCTTCACTGCCCTGCTTTTTGTATGCAGCCTTTCTTTGGCGGCACAGGAAACCGGCATTCATTTTGAACACAATACTACCTGGCAAGCCGTGCTGGAAAAAGCCAAAAAGGAAAACAAATACATTTTTGTAGATGCCTTTACTACCTGGTGCGGCCCTTGCAAAATGATGGCCAAAAACATTTTTCCAAAACCAGAAGTGGGTGAATTTTTCAATCCCAATTTCATCAACCTGAAGGTGCAGTTAGATACCACCAAAAACGACAACGCTGAAGTAAAAGCCTGGTACAAAGATGCACACGACATCATGGTCAACTACAATGTACAGGTCTTCCCAACCTATTTATTTTTAGATCCCAATGGCAAGTTGGTGCATCGTTCGGTGGGTTCCTCTGATGCCGCCACTTTTATTGCCAAAGCCAAAAGAGCCCTTGATCCGGCCACCCAATATTTTACCCTCAAGGAAAAATTTACCGCTGGCGACAGAACACCTGCCTTGCTGAAAACACTGGCCAACGCTGCCATGGAAGCGTATGATATGCCCAATGTAAAAGTGTTTGCAGATGCTTATGTAGCCACACAGCAAGATTTGCTCACCAAAGAAAACATTGAGTTTTTGAGCAAGCTCACTCAATCGAGTCAGGATAAAGGTTTTGCATTGATGCTGCAGCACACCGAAGCATTTGACGCAGTGTTGGGTAAAGGAAAAACGAAAAACACGGTTCGTGCCATCATCCTGCAGGAAGATGTGTTTCCCGTAATTTGGAGCCCAACGGGCAAAGCCTTTCAATGGAATACACTGCAGCAAGATTTGCAAAAGAAGTATGGCAAAACGGGTGAAGAAACCGCAGCCTATGCACAGGTGTTTTATTACCAGCAAACCGGCAACTGGGACGACTTTGCTCCTGCCGTTACCAAATTCATGCAGCAATATGGTAGTGATTTACCCGCCGCAGAACTCAACAGTTTTGCCTGGGCTATTTTCGAACATTGCAGCGACATGAACTGTGTAGAGCAGGCAGTAGAATGGGCTAAAAAAGCAGCTATTGAAAAGGACGCCAACTACTATGACACTTATGCCAACCTGCTGTATAAATCGGGCAAACGCAAAGAAGCCATTGCCGCACAAGAGCAAACCATTGCACTGGCCAAAGCCACCGGCAATGCCAATGTAGATGACTTTGAAGCAACACTCGCCAAAATGAAAAAGGGCGAAAAAACCTGGTAAGCCATTACCGCTACATAAATACGAAGCCGGTTGCAATTGCAACCGGCTTTTGTGTGGGATCGGGGGTATTAACGCTGCTATACAAAATGATTATTGCTGTACAATCACAGAACGCAAAGTTTCCAGCAACTTGCCTACTTCCTGAATCAGTTCAGTTGGCACTTTGTTCTTTTGTGCACCAATCACAACATCGGCTACAAATGCGTCGTAATCAGCATTCGTACTTTTTTTGGCCATACGTGGATTACGGGCAGGATCATGTGCTGCGGCCATGCCCAAACCACTGTACGTAAAGTTTTTGGCACCGGTAGCTACGCAAAAAAAGTCGGTCAGGTTTTTACTAAGGATAGCCAGGTTGGTAGTATTGCCGGCTGTTACTTCAGTCAGCAATGGCGTAAAAAAAGGCTGCATTTTAGGGTCGGCCGCAATGACAAAAATGCTGCTGTCTACCACACTCCGCAAACCCAGCCTACCCTTCTCAATCATTTGTGCACTGTTGGTAGGATCGGCTACCATGGCACTGCCGCCCAACTTGGCATACAAACTATTGTCCACCATTTCGTTGCTGTCTTTTTTGCAGGCTACCGCCAGCATGGCTACAGCTGCAGCCATCACAAATACTTGCTTTCTCATAGAATCGGATTTAATGATTATGGTTAGGTATTAAAAAATGCGCTGAAAAAACGAACCGAGTTTGTAGGTGACACTCGATTTATCGATGACAGGACAACTGCCCGCCATTTCATTTGGCGAAGGCTTGTACAAAGAAGTAGCCATCGGCAATTTCGTTTTCATGGATTGATAAATACTGGTAGCATCACTATTGCGATTGTCGAAGGCAAACACCAGCCAGCCTTGCTCTGTATTCATATGGCTGTACTTCACCAATGCATGCTGGTGAAAATATGCCTGCACCTGCATCGACATGGGCGAATCGAGTGGCGCTGCAAACTCAATGCGGGCCATTTGCCAATGCTTGGTAGGCAATTGCTCACGGTGCGTTACATCATAAATATGAACGGCGAGAATAACGACCAATATGCCCGTAATGCTCAATAAAGACAAACCAATTCTGGTCAACCACTTGCGGCGGTTGCTGCGTTGCTGTTTCATGGATCCGACATTTGAAAGAGATACGCTGCGAGGTTTTGCTTTGGATGATAGCCAACAAAAAAAAGCTACCCGAATGGATAGCTTTTGAAATTCAATGTTGATTGCAATTATGATTGTAGGAACGGATACCGATAGTCAACCGGTGAGTTGTACGTTTCCTTAATGGTGCGGGCACTCAACCAACGATACAGGTTGAGCATGCTGCCTGCCTTATCATTGGTACCACTGGCTCGGGCACCACCAAAAGGCTGCTGACCTACCACGGCACCAGTTGGTTTATCATTTATGTAGAAGTTGCCTGCAGCATGACGCAAACGCTTGGTAGCAGCATCAATAGCCGAACGGTCTTGTGCCAATACAGCACCGGTTAAAGCGTATGGTGAAGTACCATCTACCAAATCCATCGCCTTTTCAAATTCATCAGCTTTGTAGGTGTAAATGGTGAGCACGGGGCCGAAAAGTTCTTCGCACATGGTCACGTATTTCGGATCACGTACTTCAATGATGGTAGGCTCTATAAAGAAACCATCTTTCTTGCTGCAGTTGCCACCGGTGAGGATTTTGGCCTTGCGGTCTTTCTTCGCTGCATCAATGTATTTCTTCAGTTTATCAAAACTCTTCTCATCAATTACGGCGTTTACAAAATTGCCAAAGTCTTCTACCGTACCCATCTTCATGGTTTCTACTTCAGCAACCAGTTTGGCTTTAATGCGGTCGGCCAGATTGCTGGGCAGGTACGCACGGCTGGCAGCAGAACATTTTTGTCCCTGATACTCAAATGCACCACGGGCCAGGGCTGTTACTACAGCATCAACGTCTGCAGATTTATGCACCAGCACAAAATCTTTACCACCTGTTTCGCCTACAATGCGTGGATAGCTTTTGTACTTGGGCGTATTGGCACCAATAGTAGCCCACATGTGGTTGAACACACCGGTTGAACCTGTGAAGTGTACACCTGCAAAATCAGGATGGTTGAAGCACACATCGCCAATGGTTGGACCATCCACATACACGAGGTTAATGACACCATCGGGCAGGCCGGCTTCCATCAAAATCTTCATGAACATTTGCGCCGAATAAATCTGCGTGTTGGCAGGCTTCCAAACCACTACGTTGCCGCACATGGCAGCGCTGGTGGGCAGGTTGCCACCAATGGCCGTAAAGTTGAACGGCGTAACCGCCAGCACAAAACCTTCGAGGGCTCTCCACTCCATGCGGTTGTGCATGCCGGGAGCACTGATGGGCTGCTGCTTATAAATCTCACTCAGAAAATGCACATTGAAACGCAGGAAGTCGATGAGTTCGCAGGCAGCATCAATCTCTGCCTGAAACGCATTTTTACTCTGGCCCAGCATGGTGGTACCATTGATGTAAAAACGATACTTGGTAGCCAGCAAATCGGCCGCTTTCAAAAAGATAGCAGCCCGTTCTTCCCATGGCATAGCTTCCCAGGTGGGCTTGGCTTTCAGTGCAGCATCAATGGCTTGCTGCACATGCGCTTTGGTACCGGCATGGTAGTAGCCCAGCACATGGTTGCGTTCATGCGGCGGATGAATGGGATGCTTATCGCCACTGCGTACCGCACGGCCGCCAATGTATTGCGGAATGTCGGCTTCTTTTTTCTTCAGCTCAGCCAGTGCTTTTTGTAAGGCATCACGCTCCTTACTACCGGGTGCATACTGCAATACCGGTTCGTTGGCCGGCATTGGATAAGAGAAAGTTCCAAAGCTCATAAATGCAATTTTGAAAATGATGAATTTGAAAATTTGACAATGGTAAGAAAGTGTGTGTATTTTTTAGCTGCAATCCGTGTCCGTTATGCCGGGGTTGCAGTTGTTTCTGAAAAATATTTTAGTCCTACTATCGACAGAATGAGTGTACACAAAAAGAACATGCGCCAAAAGCTCACCGGCTCTTTGTAATACAGTATGCCAATGATTACTGTGCCTGCTGCGCCAATGCCCGTCCAAACTGCGTATGCTGTGCCAATGGGTATTTGCTGTACCGCTTTGTTCAGCAACACAATACTCAGCACATAGAAGGTTACAAATATGACCGACCATTTGAGGTTGCTGAAGTTTTGTGTGAGTTTCAAACTACCGGCAAAAGCAATTTCGCAACAGGCAGCGAGTATGAGATAGAGCCAAGCCATAAGGATGTTTTGATGTATTAAAGCTGATGGCTGATGTAAAACGTCATTTAAAAATATCAGACATCGTACATCACACTTCCACACATTTATGCACTTGTTTCTCCTTCTTTTTCACTCATCAAATAGGCTTTGATGAATCCGTCGAGTTCGCCGTCCATTACCGGGCCAACGTTGCCAACTTCATAATCCGTGCGGTGATCCTCGATCATTTTGTACGGATGGAACACATAGCTCCCTGATCTGGCTGCCCCACTCTATCTTTTTCTTACTGGCATTGGCCGCGTCTTTCAGTGCATTGCGTTTTTGCAGTTCCAGTTCGTACAGTTTACTGCGCAGCATTTGCATGGCCAGCATACGGTTGCCCAGCTGGCTGCGGTCTTGCTGACACACCACCACAATGCCCGTAGCAATGTGGGTAAGCTGCACTTTGGTTTCCACCTTGTTTACGTTTTGGCCACCGGCACCACCACTGCGACTCGTTTCCATTTTCACATCGCTGTCTTTCAGGTCAATTTCAATGGAATCGTCTACCAGCGGGTACACATACACGCTGGCAAATGACGTGTGGCGGCGGGCATTGCTGTCGAAGGGCGAAATACGCACCAGGCGATGCACCCCGCTTTCCGCTTTCAGAAAGCCATACGCAAAAGGCCCGTCGAACTGGAAGGTGGCGGTTTTGATACCCGCACCATCGCCGTCGGTCCAGTCGAGTTCGGTCACGGTCCAGCCCTGTTTTTCGCCGTACATTTTGTACATGCGGGCCAGTATCTGTGCCCAATCCTGACTTTCGGTACCACCTGCCCCGCTGTTGATTTGCAGCACGGCTGGCAGTTCATCTTCCGGTTGGTTCAGCGTACTCTTAAATTCGGCTTCTTCGATGACTTCTTTGGCAGCGTCAAAAGCCTGCTGCACATTGGCTTCGGTCTCCTCGCCTTCTTTCCAGAATTCGAAGAGCACTGCAAAATCTTCCACAGCCGTTTCAACACGGTTGTACAAATCAATCCAAAATTCATTGGCTTTGATTTCTTTGAGAATGGCGGTGGCCCGGGTATTGTCGTCCCAAAAACCCGGCGAGAGGCTCAACTGTTTGTCGTTGTCTACTTTGGCTTGTCGGTTAGCGACGTCAAAGAAACCTCCTCAGGACACTCACACGGTCCCTCATATCCTTCAATTGTTCTGTTGTCATAGTGCCGCAAAAGTAAGGGCTTCTATGTTTGCCCCGTAATAACGGAAGATGAATTAAGAATTTGCAGTGGGCAGTTTGCAGTTTGCAAGAAAGACAGCCCTGCAAACTGCTGAACGCAATCTCCTTCTATTAGTGGACAGTAGGCAGTAAACAGTTTGCAATTTGCAAGAAAGTCTGCCCTGAAAAATGCCGAACTCAATCTACTAATGTTACTGGATAGTTTGAAGCAGGCAGTTTGCAAGAAAGACAGCCCTGCAAACTGCATACCGCAAATTGCAAACTCCCCTTCGTGTTCCTCTTTGCCTCCCTGTCTCCGTGGTTCAAACAATCAGTTTCCAGTTTGCAATCCCCAGTTTGCTGTAGTCAAACGGTTGCCTTGCAAATTGCATACTGCCAATTGCAAACGCTCCTAAACTCTTTGTGCCCCTCCGTGCATCCTTCGTGCCTTCGTGGTTCAAAAAAACCTACTACTTTCCCCTTATGAAAACCATCCTTCTTGCCAGCATCGTGCTACTCTCTCTTCCAGCCCATAGCCAACCCAACAGCAGTACCCACCAGCTCGGCAGCACCAGCATCCGCTTTCAGCAAACCTGCGGCCAGCCCCAAACCGGCATCAGCTGGCTGCATGTACACGAAAACGAAACCACGGCCGTCGCCACTGCCAAAGCCCTCATTGACAGCCTGCAGCAGGGTTGCTTTGTGACCTGGCAGCACAGCGGCGACCGCTACGTGAGCTACCAGCTGGCCGGCAAGCAATACAAGTTTGACCCCAACCGCATTTATACGCCCAAAGGACTGGCCGCCACCCTCAAAGCCAATGGCCACTATTCCGCCAAAGGCTACAAAGCGGCACAACAACTGGCCGATGCATTTATAGCGAAGTACGTGGCCGGCAACCGGCTGGTGATAGCCATGCACAACAATAGCGATGGCGGTGGGCTGCATATCAAAAGCTATTTGCCCGGTGGCGACTATGCCAACGATGCTGCAGAAGTGCATGTAAACGAAGCGGCTGATATCGATGATTTCTTCTACACCACCGACAAACGCATTTTTGATTTTCTGAAAGCCAAGGGCTTTAATATCCTGCTGCAAAACAATGCCACCGTAACCGACGATGGCTCACTCAGCGTGTACTGCGGCAACCAGCAAATGGCCTACCTCAACATTGAAGCCCAGCAAGGCCACCTCGCCGAACAAAAAGCCATGATGCTGGCGGTGTATGAAATGATTAAGGTGCTGTTTTGAGGGAGCACATAAAGTTGTATTGGTGAACGTTTTTTTGGGGGTGCGCTATTTTTTTAACCTAAACAACGGAAAAGGAGTTATGAAGGATTGCGAAAGTGTGAACCGCTGAAAACCTTCGTCTATTTTTTAGTTAGCCGAAATTTTTCAAACACCCCAATACATCAATGAAACAATAAACGATTTTATAAATGAGTCCTAAATTAAAAACAGCATTTGTCTTTGGCATCTGTATGTCATTTGTGTTCTGCACAATGAGCATAATAAGTATTTTGAAAGGAGAAGAAGAAACTAGAATAGAGATTATACAATCCTTTGGAGCCGCATTAGCTGCAGGATTGGTTACAGGAGTATTGGCATACTTCTTTTCAGATAAATTGAATTTTGAAAAATTATTTGGGAAGAAACAAAACGGACCTAAACAATAGGGATTGATACTTTATAAACTTCAGCCAAGGCTAGGATTCACAGGAACCTAAATAGGTTAATAGTATGAAAACAAAAGTTACTTTTATTTGGGTTCTTTTAATGTGTTTCTTAATAGGAATATCATCAAGATTATATAGAAGTTATCAAATTTCGATGTTAAAGAGTTCTGTTAACCGGGCTGCGATACCTGCTAATATTCTTTCCTGTAAAAAAGGTTGGAGAACAAGTGTCCTCCGGATTGAGTATAAATATTTCGTAAAAGGGGAAGAGGTGATTGGAGAACGAACTTTCAAAGGAAGTCACACTGCGGATTTTTGCAGTTGCCTTTTACAAAACAGAACGATCAGTGCGATCGTTGACACTAACAATATCAAAAATTCTTTTTTATTACTTAATGATGAAGAATTTATGGAATGGGGTATTCAAAAGCCCCTTGATTTGTGTAAGTAATCAATAACCTCAGCCATAGTTCGAGGCACACGAACCATTCATTTCCATACTCAAAATGGCGAAGCCACCCCAGAATGTCTCCTGAAGTGGCTTCATGTGCTACCAGCTGCATAAGCCGGATTCTGTAACGCCGCCGAAGCGGTGTTGCTATCATTTATCTACGACAGCCATTGCTGACTGCCTGCATCTGCCTACCCTGGAGCGTACCGCATTGCTGCGGCATCAGGCGGGCCGCCTTCATCCACTCCTATACATGGCATTTCAGCACCCAAGGTTTACCCACGGCTGGCCTTGCAACCAACCATCGGGAGCTCTTACCTCCCGTTTTCACCCTTACCCCGCCCCCATACCCCCGGAGGGGGATGAACAGCAAGGCGGTTATTTTCTGTGGCACTGTCTCGACCTGCCAGCTTCTCCCGATTGTTATCGGAATCAGCATAGCAGATGTCCCGCCGTTAGCGGGATGGGATGCCCTTCGCTGTCCGGACTTTCCTCTCCTGCCTTGCAGCAGCAAGCGATAGCCTTCACTGATAGCGGGGTAAAGATACAGCGCCCTTGCCCCCAGAGGGGGAAATAAAATTGAACGACCCGGATTAAGTACGTAATATTGTACTTAATCCGTTTCTATGAAAGTGATTAATTACACCGCATTCAGGGCCAAAATGAAGGACACACTTGATAGTGTGACCAAAGACGGCGAAACCGTGATGGTGAATCGCAATGAAAAGGAAACCGCTGTCATTATAAGCCTGGATGAATACAACGGCTTGATGGAAACCCTGCACCTGATGAAGTCGCCGGCCAACAAAGCCAGGCTCGACGCAGCAATCGCCAGAGATAAAAAAGGTCTGTCGGAAAAACATGCACTTATCGAACCCTGATGCAGCTTTCGTGGGACATACACGCATGGGAAGATTATCTGTATTGGCAGCAAACAGATAAAGCGGTGATGAAAAAAATCAACGAACTGATTAAGGAATGTTTGCGTACACCATTTGATGGACGTGGTAAACCAGAGGCGCTAAAAGCCAACTATGCCGGCTATTGGAGCCGCCGAATCACCGGCGAACACCGCTTAGTGTATCGGGTGTATGAAGACAGATTGCATGTAGTGCAATGCAGGTATCATTATTGAAAAGTTTGCAGTTTATAGTTTGCAGTTTGCAGGGCAGCCTTACTTGCAAACTGCAAATTGCCCACTGCAAACTGTCCACTGACGGAAGCAGATTGAGGCTGGTATTTTGCAGGGCTGTATTACTTGCAAACTGCAAACTGTATACTGCCAACTGTCCACAGTTTACTTCAAAAATATCTCCGTTGCGCCATGGCCGTACCAGGGATGGTATTGCGATACAAAGCTCTTCACATTGTCGCGGAGCTTGAGCATTTCGTGTACTTCTTCTTTCAGGCGGCCGCTGCCCACGCCATGTATTACCCACAGGTGTTTCATGTAGTGCAGCTCGGCTTTGTCGAGCCATTTTTCAAACTCCCGCAGCTGCAGCGTCAGCTTTTCATGCGCCGTCATGTTGCGGTAGTCGTTGGTGAGTTTATCAATGTGCAGGTCGAGCACCGAAGGCGGCGCCGGTTCGGTATTGGGTAGCTTTTTGCCGGCCACTACTTTAAAGCCGGCCTTGCTGAGTTGCGAAAAAGGATCGGCTACGAAAGGCTCCGCTTCTATCTTGGTTTTGTCGGGGTAGCGGTCGAATAGCTGCTGCGTAAAAAAGGCATCACCCTTTTGTTTGAGCACTTCTATTTGCTTGAACACCTGCTTGCCCTTGGGCTTGTATGTGGCTTCGTAATATTCGGCCTTGCTTTTTTGCGGGGTAATGAGGCTAAACTCAAACTCGAAAGACGGGCTGTCGTTGAGGTGCTCAAAGGGAATGTTCATCAGGTAAAAATCCTGCAGGGCCAGCACTTCATTTTGCAGCTCCATTTCGGTTTCGCCGGCATAGTTGAGCCAAAAGCGAAACCTGAGCCCATTGTCCGTTTGGTTGACGAGGTAAATTTTGAGTTCTTCCACCACATCATCGTCAAACACATCTTTGCTGAATACGGGGAAGAAAACCAGCCACAAGCCTTCGGCCACTTTGTACTTGGGCGGATTTTTTTCCCGCTTTACATCTTCAATGTATTTTTTGGGTGGCTTCTTTTCTTCAAACAGTTTTTTGCTACTGAACTGCTTGAAGTACGGAAAATCGAGCTGGTCGGTATAGGCCGGAAAACGAACGCCCCGCACTTCTACCAACACCATTTTGTCGCCCAAAATGTCTACCACTTTGCCGTCTTCGTTGCTGTGCTTTACTACTACGTTGTCGCCTATTTCAAACTTCATAAACCCCAACCCCAACAGGGGCTTTTAAAAATGATGAACTGCCATTGGCAGCTGGCAAAGGTAAACAACAGCCAGGCTGCACAATGGTTGCAGTGGAATATTGGCTGTATTTTTCATAGTACAGAAATGCACTGCCGTTGAAGAGAGTGACACAACGAAGATGCCATGAGTACCGAAGCTGATTACCCAAAAAAACTATGCTGCAGTATTGGCCAGCTTCGACTTGCGGTAGCCGTACACAAAATACAGGGCAAGGCCGAGGACCATCCACGCAAAAAACCACAGCCAGCTGATGGTGGGAATCTCAATCATGAGGTACATGCAGCTGAGGGCACCGAGCACGGGTATCACCGACAGTTTTTTGAGGATGCTGTACACCGCTACCACAATGGCGATGGCAACAAAGAGCAGGAACAAAATTTCCTGGTGGTTTTCGTGGCCAAAATTGCTAATGGCTTCGCTGAAGCGGGTGCGGAAGGCATAGATGAACGCTGCCACCAACACGGGGATGATGATTTGCCCGTTGATATAGGGCAGTTTGAATTTGCCCGCCTGCTGGTTGCCATTGATGCGGGGCAGTAGCAGCACACCGCCACTCACAATCACAAAGGCAAAGAGCGTTCCAATACTGGTGAGGTCGGTCATGAGGCTGCCGGGCACAAACAAAGTGGGAATGCCCACCAGCAAACCGGTAACAATGGTAGCAAAGGCAGGCGTTTTGTACTTGGGGTGAATTTTACCAAAAGCACCGGGCAGCAGGCCATCGCGGCTCATGCTCATCCAAATGCGGGGCTGACCCAATTGGAACACCAGCAACACACTGGTAGTAGCAATGACCGCACTGATGCTGATGATGTAACCAATCCACTTGAGGCCCAGCTTATCGAATACATACGCCAGAGGATCATCTACATTGAGCTCAGAGTAATTCACCATGCCGGTGAGCACCAGCGCAATGAGGATGTACAGGATGGTACAAATGAGCAGCGAATACATCATGCCCCGGGGCAAATCCCGCTGCGGATTTTTACATTCTTCGGCTGTGGTACTGATGGCATCAAAACCAATGTAGGCATAGAATACAGCACTTACCCCCTGCAATACGCCCTTAAATCCATTGGGCATAAATGGGTTCCAGTTATCGGTATTTACATAAAAGAAACCGAGAATGATGACGAGTATTATCACGGCTATTTTGAAAATCACCATGGCATTGGCACTCTTCTTACTTTCCTGAATGCCTTTGTAAGCCAGGGCGGTAATCAGTGCCACAATCACAAACGCCGGAATATTCATAAACAGTTTGTGGCCCATGAGCATGGGGGCACTGTTATAGCCATTGATGATTTCCAACATATCTGCATCGGCTACTTTGCCCGTAGCCAAAGATTGTTGCACCGCAGTATACGCTTCGCTGGCAGCACTGCTGTTGGTGGTCATCCAAAACGGCAGGTGAATATTGATGCCCTGCAAAAGATTGTTGAAATAACTGCTCCAGCTGATGGCCACCACAATATTGCCAATGGCATATTCGAGAATGAGGGCCCAGCCAATAATCCAGGCTACGAGTTCGCCAAAACTTACATATGCATAGGTGTAGGCACTACCACTTACCGGCACCCGGCTGGCAAACTCTGCATAGCACAGCGCCGAAAAACCACAGGTAATGGCGGTGATCACAAAGAGCAAAGAAATACCGGGGCCACCATCTGCCGCGGCAGAGCCAATGGTAGAAAAAATACCGGCACCCACTACCGCAGCAATGCCGAGATAGGTAAGGTCTTTTACGGTCAGAATTTTATTGAGCCCGTGTCCGTGGCCATCGTGGCCGGCATCGGCAGACATGGCCGAAATACTTTTCTTTCTAAACAGTGACATGTAGTTGTGGTATATGGCTGAAAAATAGGACTATTCCCCAAATGAAGCACCGGCTTAATGGTCTCGGGCTATCAGGAAATTGGCCAAATCGAACAATTGTTGTTTTCTGCTGCTCATCACGGCCACAGCATCGAGGTGCTGCATGGCCTTGTCAAAATACTGTTGCTTCAGTTGCAAAGCCCATTCATCTACCCCGCAGGCTTTCATAATGCTGAGCACCTGCTGCACTTTATCGGCGGGGTTTTCCTGCATCAGCGTTTGCAATTGCTGGCGCTGCGCTTCGCTGGCTACATCACGGGTATGAATGGCGAGGAATGTTTTTTTGTTCTGCCGGATATCGCCGCCCACTTCTTTGCCAAACTTCTCCGGGTCGCCAAAGGCATCGAGGTAATCGTCTTGCACCTGAAAAGCAATGCCGAGGTTTTCGCCAAACGCATACAGATGTTCCTGGTTGCCTTTGCCCGCACCACCAATAATGGCACCCATCTTTAACGCAGCAGCAATGAGCACAGATGTTTTGAGGCGAATCATTTCTATGTATTCTTCCAGCTGCACATTGGGTTGCTGTTCAAAATCAATGTCGAGTTGCTGGCCTTCGCATACTTCTGCAGCAGTTTTGTTGAAGAGTGCAACAACAGGGCGGCTCACATCGCGGTGCAACAGGTTGAGGTAATCGTAGGCTTTCACCAGCATGACATCACCCGCCAGTATGGCTGTATTTTGGCCGTACTTATGGTGCACGGTTTGCATGCCCCGGCGCAGGGCCGCAGCATCCATAATATCGTCGTGTATGAGGGTGAAATTGTGAAACAACTCAATGGCAAAAGCCGCATGCCAGGCATCTTCTTTGATGTCGTCAACCAACTCATTGCCCATGAGCACCAGCAAGGGGCGAATGCGCTTGCCGCCCAATTGCAAAAAGTAACGGTTGGGATCGTACAAGGTGGCCGGCTTCTCCGGAAAATGATTCACATCGAAACGGGCTGCAAACAAACGGGTCAACTCTGCCAGACTATGCATACTATAATTTTGGAATGAACTACCAACGGCGCAAAATACCTGAAATGATTGAATGATGGATGTACAATCGCATTCGACGTTGGTACTACCCGGCTCCTGTTGCAGTAAAACAAAAAGCCGTTGACGAATCAACGGCTTTTTGTTTGGTAAGAACAAGTGGCTTATAATGCTTCTACGGCAATTACAGCCTGCACCGGAATGGGTCCGTAAATATGTGGAAACAGTTCCGGTACATCTGAAGCGGCTTCGTATTTCAACGGCACATCCAGTTGGGCAGGGTCGATACACAAACGCAGCAAATCCGTTTGCCCGGCATAGAAGCGTTCGAGTACGCCTGCAACCTGATGCGCATCGCTGGTATGAATAAACCCTTCTGTATGCAGCGATGGGGCTTCGTATTTACCCAATTGTAAAGCTTGCTCCCAGGCAGCTTTGGTGGTAACATGATACACCGGCGCCTGCCAAATACGGGGCACCAATCCTTGCTGCATCATGAGGTCGGCCATTACCATGGCAGCCACGGCTTCCAATACTGGTGGTACCCGCAACGCAATGCACAAA
This sequence comes from Phnomibacter ginsenosidimutans, assembly GCF_009740285.1. GTDB lineage: Bacteria > Bacteroidota > Bacteroidia > Chitinophagales > Chitinophagaceae > Phnomibacter > Phnomibacter ginsenosidimutans. Next base: position 1,881,976 of record NZ_CP046566.1, on the reverse strand, counting down.
TCGTGTCTTCCTTTTACAGAAAAACTTTCCATTTCACCGGTTTCCCAGTTCAATGTGAATTGATCTTTTGGTGTGGAAGATGTCGGCTTGATAGCTATTTTAAAATACACTTCGTTGCCATTGGTTATGCCTCCGACAATGCCACCAGCATGGTTGGTTTCGGTGCGGCCATCGTTGCTGATAATGGCATCGTTGTGCTCTACACCAAACATGTTGGCGGCAGCAAAACCGGTACCAAACTCAATACCACGAACGGCCGGAATGGCAAACACGGCATGGCTCAACAGTGATTCTGCAGAATCCCAAAAGGGTTCGCCCAAACCTGCGGGCAATCCGGTGATGCGGCAATCAACAATACCACCCACAGAGTCCTTGGCCGCTATGGCTTTTTCCAGTCCCGCTTCAATGGTTGGTTCGCCGGCTATTGATAATATATTGGAACTAACAGTGGCATTGCCCAACAACTTTTTAGCAATCACACCTGCAGCTACCACACACACGGTAAGGCGGCCGCTGAAATGACCACCACCGCGAAAATCTTCGAAGCCGCCATACTTGTGGTGTGCTGTCCAATCGGCGTGGCCGGGGCGAGGCACGGAGCGTTGCTTTTGGTAATCGCCGCTGCGGGTATTCTTGTTTTCGAAAATGATGGTGAGTGGTGCACCCGTAGTACGGCCTTGAAATAATCCCGTTTGAAAAATGGGATAATCATCTTCCTGACGGGGCGTGGTGCCTTTCTGGGTGCCGCCTTTTCTACGCTCCAAGTCGGGCAAAAAATCGGCTGCACTCAGGGGCAATCCAGTGGGCAATCCATCAATGGTAATGCCCACCGCCGGACCGTGAGATTCACCAAATATGCTGACGCGGAACAATTTTCCAAACTGATTCATACGAGCAAGTTATTTAACCAACGTGGATTGGTTTTGTACAGAAATACCCAACGCTGCCAAATGCTTCCAGAAATCAGGATACGATTTATTGATAGCATCGGCATTGCGAATTTGAATACCAAAATCTGCATTGATAGCCGCCACTGCAGCTGCCATGGCGATGCGGTGGTCATGATGCGAATTGAGCGTAAAATTATTCACCCGCAATTCACCGGTGCCATGCACCAACATCACATCATCATTGAGGTCTATGCGAACACCCAGCTTGGCAAATTCTTCCCGCAGGGTTACTCCACGGTCACTCTCTTTGTGCTTCAGGCGGCGTAGTCCTTTGATGTGCGTAACGCCTGTGCAATTAGCAGCTAATGCTACCAGCGGCGGAAACAAATCCGGACAATCCGTGGCATCAAATACAAAAGCTTCGAGTTTGTCTTTTTTCACCCACACCTGTTCTTCTTCTACCCTCACCTGTGCACCTGCATCGAGGATGGCATCAATGATTTTTTTATCGGCCTGTCGGGAACTGTTGTAAATGCCTTTTACCAATACTTCATTGGAAACAGCGCCAGCTACTAACAAAAATGCAGCACCGCTCCAGTCGCCTTCTACAGCAAAATGGTCTGTACCAGCAGCAGCTTCTTCAGATGTAAATTCAAATCTTTCGTACTGATGATTGATGGGCGTTTTCAATCCAAACTGTTTCATCACCTGCAGGGTGAGATCGATATAAGGCTTGCTCTTCAGGTCGTTTACATAAATGCTGACGCCGCTGGCATTGGCCGCAGCATAGGCCATGAGCAAACCTGTAAGAAACTGAGAACTCAATGAACCATCAACGGTAATATCTGTTGGCTGCAAAGGTCCACTCACCTGCATGGGCACAAGCCCGTTATTGGTTTGTACCTGTACACCCAGTTGCGGCAACACTTCCTGAAAAAAGTGCATGGGCCTTACCGTGAGGCTACCTTCACCAGTAATGGTAACGGGTTGCATAGCCAGTGCTGCAATGGGGGTAAACATGCGAATGCTCAACCCACTTTCACCGCAATGAATAGCGGCCTGTTCGGGCTGATGCAAAAAAGGCAACCCTTTACCCATGATGCGTAAACTGTTGTCTGCTTCATTGGCCATTACTTCAGCCCCCATGGCTTTGATGATGGCCAATGCTGCCAGGTCGTCGTTGGAATTGCCGGGGTTATGAATGATGGTTTCACCTTTCTTCAGCAATGCAGCAGCACAAGCCCGTTGCATGGCACTCTTGCTGGCATTGGCAGTTACACTGCCCGATATTTTTCCTGGTTGTATGCCTACTACCATTCCTGTAGTCTTCTTTTGTTTAGTGAGATAACAACAGTTTTTCAAGCTGCTTAATTGCTATGGGATGCACAACAGCCTTGCCCAGCTTTTGCAGCAATACAAAGTGCATTACATCCCGCACCCGTTTTTTATCGTGGCGCATGTTGTACAATGCCCGTTGCATATCAAAAGCGGCATGCGTAGGCAATCCGTATTGCTCAATGGTTTGAATCAGCTCCAGCGGTTGCTTAAATTGCAACAGCTGCTGCGACAAATGCGCCGCATACACCATACCCACTGCTACTGCATACCCATGCGATAGTTGCTGGTCATTTTCAATGGCATGCCCAAGCGTATGCCCAAAGTTCAGCAGTTTCCGGTCGCCTTTTTCAAAAGGATCCTTTTTCACCACTGAAGTTTTCAGCAACGCATTTTTCATCACCAGCTGTTTCAAAGCAGCTTTGTGTTGTTGAAAATAATGTAAGTCGTGTTGCTGTAAATCATTGAACATGGTGGCATCTTTGATAGCAGCATGCTTGATGATTTCAGCAAAACCATTTTGCCATTCCAACTCGGGCAATGTTTGCAACAATGCTGTATCGAACAACAGGAAAGCCGGTTGACGAATAGTACCCACCAGATTTTTATACACGCCTACATCTACCCCGTTTTTACCACCAATCGATGCATCGACCATGGCCAACAAAGTAGTGGGCACAAAACCAGTGCGAACACCCCGCATGTACACAGCGCCGGCATAGCCCGTCATATCGGTAACTACGCCGCCGCCAATGCCTACGAGTGTGGTGCTGCGGTCAGCTTCCATCTCCATCAGCTGGCCAAGAATGCTATCTATGGCCGACTGTTGTTTGTACGCTTCGCCTGGCTTGAGTACAATGGTTCGCCAGCCTTTCATTTTGCTGCCATGTGCGGCAAACACGTTTTCATCAGTAATGATGACTGTGGTTTTTTTATCGCACAACGAACTCAGCTTACTTAGCCCGGCATCAAACACATACTGCACGGTACTACCCGCAATGACCATTTCCTGTTGTATCATTTACAAGCTTTTTGAAATGCTTAGCTGTTCATGATTTTGTTCTGACGATTGATGCTCTCCATGTGTACAGCATCCATGTAGCGGGTAATGAACTCTTTGCTCAATCCCAACGGATCACCTTTTTGATAAGCACGTTCCAGAATTTCATTCCAACGTGATGTTTGCAAAATGGTCACTGCGTTGTCCTTTTTGTATTGACCAATTTTGTCAGCAATCTTCATGCGTTGTCCGAGCAAGGTCATCAGCTCATCATCCAGGTGGTTGATTTGCTGACGCATTTTTTCAAGCACACTATGAAAATCAGCAGAGTCTATGTCTTCTTTCCGCCAAACAATCCGGTCGAGCATTTCACCAAATACTTCCGGTGTAATTTGTTGCTTGGCATCGCTCCATGCATTGTCCGGATCGATGTGGGTTTCAACAATCAACCCATCAAAGTCGAGGTCAATGGCTTTTTGCGCTACATCCTGCAAAATATCCCGACGGCCACAGATATGTGATGGATCGTTGATCATCATCATACCCGGATTACGACGCTTCATTTCGATGGCTAAGTGCCACATGGGCGCATTGCGGTATTCGGTATTGCCGTAGTTGCTAAAGCCACGGTGAATCAACCCAATCTGATCGATACCAGCTTTGGCCACACGTTCTGCTGCACCAATCCACAATTCGAGATCGGGGTTAATAGGATTCTTAATGAGTACCGGCACTTTCACACCTTTAAGCGCATCAGCAATTTCCTGCACACTAAAAGGGTTTACCGTGGTGCGGGCACCAATCCAGAGAATGTCTACATCAAAATGCAAGGCATCTTCTACCTGCTTGGCTGTAGCCACTTCCACAGCTACGGGCAAACCAGTGATTTTGCGGGCCTGCTGCATCCAGGGCAAACCTTTGGTACCCACTCCTTCAAAACTTCCGGGGCGTGTACGGGGTTTCCAAATGCCTGCACGAATGGCATTTACCTTTCCGGTTTTCGCAAGGCGTTGTGCCGTTTCAATGACTTGTTCTTCTGTTTCAGCGCTACAAGGTCCACTAATAATCAATGGTCTTTTCTCCCAGGCTTCCTGGGCCAGTGAAATCTTTTCGACTGCTTGAGTACTCATGTTGTTGGTTCTTTATGGAGAGTTGAATAAAAAGGTGTCAATCTTATGCTTCGTTCATCCTGATTTTGCGGCCCTTGTAAGTTTTACCATCAATGGCCTTGATCATCTTTTTCACGTGTTGCTTGTCTACTTCTACAAAGCTGTTCATGGTTTTCAGGTCTACCCTGCCCAGTACATCTTTGCGCAAATCACTCAGGTCAAGAATGTACTGCAGGAAGCTGGCTTTGTAAAAACCGTCTTTGGTACCGAGGTTCACAAATACCTTTTGATAGTTACCGCCACCGCCTTCAAAACTGCGGCCCTTGGTATCGCGGCGTTCAAAAGGTTTGCGGTCACCTGCCCCCGCCATTGGGCGTTCAGGTGTTTTCTTGATGTTGAGGTCTACTGCATTTTCATAGTACTTCAGGAAGCGGTCAAATTCCAACGCTGCTACTCGCTGCAACACTTCTTCCTTCGACACATTGGCAAACTTTTCAGTCAACATGGGCAGATAGGTTTCGTAATCGCCATGGCTAATGTCTGTAGCAAGGAGTTTGTCCATGAAATGGAAGAACTGCTTGCGGCAAACGTCTTTACCCGAAGGAATTTCCAAACGGTTCATCTTCGTTTTCACGATGTGTTCAATATCGCGGATGCGACGAACGTCACGTGCAGTAACGATGCTCAGGCATATACCAGTTTTACCAGCACGGCCGGTACGACCACTGCGGTGTGTATATACTTCCACATCATCGGGCAGTTCGAAATTGATGACATGCGTAATGCCGGACACGTCGATACCACGGGCAGCTACGTCGGTGGCAATTACCAGCTGTAAAGCCTTGCTACGAAAGCCGTTCATTACCCGGTCGCGTTGCTGCTGGCTCAAATCGCCATGCAGAGAATCTACGTTGTAACCTTCTCTGGTTAGGCGGTCAGAAATTTCCTGTGCATCCATTTTGGTGCGGGTAAAAATGATGCCGTAGATGTCAGGATTGAAATCAATCAAACGCTTCAATGCTTCGTAACGGTGCGGTTGTGCCGTCACAAAATACTGGTGGTCGATGTTGACGTTGGTAGTATTCATTTTGCCTACACTCACTTCCACCGGCTGGTTCATAAAACGCTTGGCCACATTGCGAATTTCTGGTGGCATGGTAGCGCTGAACAACCACATACTATTGCGGTTGGGTGTGTATTCCAAAATGAAATCGATATCTTCTTTGAAACCCATGTTCAGCATTTCATCCGCTTCATCCAACACTACATAGCCAATCTTGGTAAGGTCAATAGCTTTGCGTTCGATAAGGTCGATGAGGCGACCAGGGGTAGCAACAACAATCTGCACACCGTGGCGCAGATCACGAATTTGCTGTGTGATGGAAGTACCACCATACACCGCACAAACCTTGGCACCACCACCGGCTTTGCCAAAGGCCTCAAGGTCTTTTACAATTTGCATACACAACTCACGGGTGGGGCAAACCACCAATGCCTGTGCATGTTTCTGTGTTTTGTCAATCAGGTGCAGCAAAGGCAAACCAAATGCTGCTGTTTTACCAGTACCGGTCTGTGCAAGACCTACAAAGTCGCGGGTTCCCTGCAGCAACAGCGGAATTGCTTTTGTTTGAATTTCAGTTGGCGTTTCAAATCCAAGCTTTACAATACCGGCAAGGAGTTGGTCATTCAGGCCCAATGTGCTAAAGTCACTCATGTTTTTTGATTCGTGCCACACACCGCCCAGGCCTGCAGCACATTTTTTCTATTTTAAAATACGCTTGATGTTGTTGGCATTGCCAATCAACTCTCGCAGATAATCCCAATTTTCTTTTTCCAAACACGCTTTGAATTTGCGCAGCTGTGCAATGTGTTCATTCAGCACATCCAGCACATTGTCGCGGTTTTGCCGAAAGATAGGTACCCACATGTCGGGGTTACTTTTGGCCAATCGCACTGTGCTTTCAAAACCGGCGCTGGCCAGTTCAAAAATGGCTTGTTCTTCTTTTTCTTTTTCCAGCACCGTATTGGCGAGGGCAAAAGAAGTGATGTGTGATATGTGGCTGATATAGGCAGTGTGTACGTCATGGTCGTGTGCATCCATGTACACCAGGTACATGCCTATGTTCTTCAATAATTGTTCTGCCGTTGCCAATGCATCTGCATCACTGTCTGATGCGTTACAAATAATAGCTGCCTTTCCGGCATACGCATATACGGTTGCCGCTTCCGGACCACTAAACTCTGTACCCCACATAGGGTGTGCTGCTACAAAGCGGCCACGGTTTGGATGCGCTGCTACAGCATCGATGATTTGAGCTTTGGTTGAGCCCATGTCCATTACCACTTGTGTGGTAACGAGGTCGAGCACGGGCAACAACACATCAATAGCACTGTCCACCGGCACCGCCAGTATTACTACTTCGCTTTGAGCAATGGCTTCCGGTAAAGGCAACACTTCATCTACAATACCCAGTTCGATGGCTTTGGCAGCATGTGCCGGGCTGGCTTCTACACCAATAATATGCGAGGCAAGGCCTTTCTGCCGCAATACCAATGCTGCAGAGCCGCCAATCAATCCCACGCCCACTATTGCTACTTTCATTGTCTGTTCAATATTTCGGTGGTTGGTTTTCCCAACCAATCAAATGCTAACGCACTTGTATTTATATAATCGTTTCAATTCTCGAAATCGCTTCTTTGATGCGGGCTTCGCTGCTGCACAAGCTGATTCTGCAGTAGCCATCGCCGGCGCTGCCAAATATACCACCCGGTGTAAGGAACACTTTTGCTTTGTAGAGGAAATGATCGCTAAAGGCAAAACCATTTTCAAACTCCGCCGGCACTTTGGCCCACAAAAACATACCTACCTGTTGTTTGCTGTAGGTACAACCGCATAAATCCAGCAATTGATAGGCCAGCTCTCTGCGTCGTTTGTATTCCTCATTTACGGTATCATACCAGCTGTTATCTACTTGCAAAGCCTTGGCAGCCGCCAGTTGAAGCGGCAAGTACATACCACTGTCCATGTTGCTTTTAAAGCGCAGCACTTCGTTGATACGATCGGCAGCACCGCACAACATGCCAACCCGCCAGCCCGCCATGTTGTGGCTTTTGCTGAGGGAATTCAGTTCGAGTACAATGTCTTTGGCATCTGGTTGTGCCAACAAGCTTACCGGCTCTTCATTGAGTATAAAACTGTAAGGATTGTCGTGGCAAATGAGTATCTGATGTTTTTTGCCAAAAGCAATAAGTTTTGCAAACACAGCAGCATCGGGCAACTGACCGGTAGGCATTTGCGGATAATTCACCCACATCAGTTTCACCTTGCTAAGGTCGAGTTGTTCGAGGGCTTCAAAATCGGGTTGCCAATTGTTCGCTTCGGTCAAGGCATAATCCACACACTCACCACCGGCAAGTTTTACTGCACTCCGATACGTTGGATATCCGGGATTAGGCACCAATGCCTGATCACCTTCGTTAAGGTAGGTCATGCAGATGTGCATGATGCCTTCTTTTGAACCTATGAGCGGCAATATTTCTGTATCGGCATCGAGCTGAACATTGTACCAGTTTTGATACCAATCGGCAATGGCCTGACGCAAAATGGGCGAGCCTTTGTAACTCTGATAAGCATGCACATTCGGCTTGGCACTTTCTTCCTGCAATACTTTAATCACTTCTGGATGTGGTGGCAAATCCGGACTACCAATGCCCAAATTGATGACGTTATCTCCCGCTTTGTTCATAGTATCTATCTCCCGCAGCTTCTGCGAAAAATAATATTCTCCTATTCCATTCAATCGCTTGGCCAATTGCATTTCAACTCAGTTTTCCGTTTTTGTAAATTCCAAACAGCGTCACACTTTCAGTGGCTTTTTCCAGTTTCTTCAGCATTTTGTTCAGCTGATTCAAATCGCCAAACTCCATGTCGGCGTAAAAAGAGTACATGAATTCTGTACCGGGTATGGGCATGCTTTGCAACTTGCTCAGATTGATGCCTGCATCGGCAATGATGGCCAATGCTTTGGCCAGACTGCCTCTCGAATGATCGGTATGAAATTTCAGTGATGCTTTATCTGCACCTTCTACCGGCTGCGCATCTTTTTCATGCTTCAATACCAAAAAGCGGGTGTAATTATTTTTTTGGGTGTGTATGTTGGGTACAAGAATGTCGAGATTGTATAATTCGGCAGCCAGCTTACCGGCGATGGCAGCCTGGTATTTGCTTTTGCGTTGAGCCACGTGTTTGGCACTCAGTGCGGTATCTTCTGTTTCCATCAGTTTCAACTGCGGTTGTGTTTCCAGATACTCCATGCATTGCAAAATGGCCATGGGGTGCGACTGCACTTCTTTAATGTCTTCCAGTTTTACGCCTTTATTGGCCAGTAAATGTTGTTTGATGTGGAGATATACTTCACCCACAATTTTTACCGGATGCTTTTGCAGCAGCGTATAGTTGGGTAAAATGCTGCCGGCAATTGAATTTTCGATGGCCATCATACCGCCATTCGCTTCACTGCGGTTGATGGTGTGCTGTATCACCTGTCGAAAAGTATCGCAGGGAATGACTACGGTTTGCTTACCAAAAAAACGGCGGGCTGCTTCCTGGTGAAAACTGCCTTCATAACCTTGAATGGCGATGTGCTGTGGTGCTGCGTCGTTGGTTGCCTTTTTCATAAAAAATAAAAAGCCCGGACCTTTTCGGACCGGGCCTGTATTGTGCTAAGTTTTTTTCCTTGATTACTTGTACATACTAGTTCCGGTCCGCTTTACTCTCGGTAAAGTAGAAAAAATAAAAACCGGCGTATGTAAACCACTTATTCATTGCTGCAAATATAAAGCGGTGCCAAAAACCAGCCAAGATTTTTTTTGACAGAAATTGACAGCTTCCTGAATTTATTCAAGATTATTCACGACTTAGAAGCATTTGTTGAAAACAAACACTCACATTCTACATTTCCTTGCGAATTGATGCGAAATCAATTCAACTTTTTTGTAGCTGTTATTTCCGACTTCTTTTCTTACCGGCCAGGCAGCTGCGTAGAAAAGAAAAGCCATTCTGAAGAATCAGAACGGCCTAACGATTGCTTGCCATATAAAAATTCTTGAATGCTGTATTTGGCTACCCCGGCAAGCAAGGGCATTGTGCCAAAGCATGATTGTTGGCTAATTACTTAGCAGCTGCAGTAGTATCAACTGGAGCAGCAGCAGTAGTGTCAGCAGCAGTAGTGTCAGCTACTACAGGAGCAGTAGTGTCAGCTACAGGAGCAGTAGTGTCAGCAGCAGGAGTTTCAGTAGCAGTTTCACCACAAGCTACGAGGGCGCCCATGAAGGCAACGAAGAGCAACTTTTTCATTTGATTTTGTTTTTAATGTTTGACTAATAATTCCGGCCGCAAAAAAGGTAACCTCGGGAAATAAAAAAAATTGAAGTTTTTTTTCTGCAAAGACTCAACTCTTTCATTTTCAATAGTTTGGGCTAAAAATATTTTTTCATTTTCCCCTGTACATTTGCAGACACCCCTACAGGCCGGCCATAACAGAGGCACGATTGCTTAAATATTATTAAGCGTGGGTTACCAAACCATTAACCGGGAATTAAAAGCGGAAATAGGTGAAAGAGTATAGTAAGGAAAAGAAGTTGCTGGAAGGTCTTGCCCTGAATGATCATCGGGATGTAGAAACCATTTACCGCGAAAATTTCGGTTTGGTACAAACATTCGTGATTCAGAACAACGGCAGTTTCGACGACGCCAGAGATATTTTTCAGGAAGCAATGGTGGTGCTCTACGAAAAAAGTAAAGACCCCGAGTTTACACTTACCTGCCAAATCAAAACTTACCTCTACTCTATTTGCCGCAGGCTGTGGCTAAAAAAACTGCAGCAGCAAAGCAGGTTTGGCACTCCAGTAGAAGGCATAGAAGACATTGTACCTGTAGAAGAAGAGATAGAGGAAAAGGCCAAACAGGATGTAGACTTTGACATGATGGATATGGCCATGCGGCATTTGGGAGAACCCTGCAAAAGCCTGTTGGAAGCATTTTATATTCAAAAGAAACCCATGGTTGAAATAGCCGATGAGTTTGGATATACCAATGCCGACAATGCCAAGAACCAGAAGTACAAATGCCTGATCAGATTGAAGAAATTGTTTTTTGCTCAATATAATAAAGACCGATAGTGATGGACGACCTGGTATTATTAGATGCGATAGAACGCTATCTGCGCAATGAAATGCACGAAGAGGAACGTATCCGCTTTGAGGCATTGCGTAGCCAGCATGCAGAAATAGACCAGTTGGTGGTAGAGCAGCATGCCTTTTTGAATCAGCTGGAACATTATGGTGACATCAAAAAAATGAAGCACCAGTTACAGTCGGTTCATAACAAATTGCTCGAACAACAACTGATTAGCACCGAAACACCTGAGGCCCCCAAAACAGCTACGGTGATAGAATTTTGGCGCCGGTACAAGCGTACCATAGGTGTGGCCGCATCCATAGCAGGTATCACTGCGTTGAGCATTAGCGCTGCCATGCAACTGTTTGCCCCCAAGGCTGTAAAAGACCTGCAGAACCTTAGCCGCAAACTGAATGCCCTCGAAAGCCGTCAGAATGCACAAGGCCAAAAAATAAACCAACTGATAACCACACCTGCCGGCAAATCGCCAGAAAGCGAACCCGTTGGTAGCGGTACCAGCTTTTTGGTAGATGGCGATGGTTATCTGGCCACCAATTACCATGTGGTAAACGGCTCTTCTACATTGATAGTGGTAAATAATGGACATGAGTATGTAGCCAAAACGGTGTATACCGATGCTGCCAACGACATTGCCATTTTGCAAATAGCCGATGCCGACTGGAAGCCAAAGAGCAGCCTCCCCTATGGCATTCGTAAGAACAATGCTGATTTGGGCGAAGAACTCTTCACCCTCGGTTACCCCAGAAATAGCATTGTATATAACCGTGGCTACCTGAGTGCCGGCACTGGTTATAACGACGACTCTCTGAGCATTCAATTATCTATCAGCGCCAACCCTGGCAACAGTGGCGGCCCCGTTTTGGATAAGAACGGTAATATCATCGGCATTTTGTCGACCCGCGACCGGCAGGCCGACGATGTAGTATTTGCCACCAAGGCCAGCAACATCAACCGGGCAATTGAAGAACTGAAAAAAGACAGTGCTTTTAAAGACCTGCAAATTCCGGGTAAGTCAAACATTCGCAACCTCGACCGCGTAGAGCAAATCAAGCGTTTGCAAGACTGCGTATTTATGGTAAAAGCTTACAACTAATTCCACCTTTTTATAAAAAAGCCCGGCATCAATTGATGCCGGGCTTTTTGTTTACAGCAGTAATAAACTGCAGCCACGTATATCCGAATTGTCCATGCGGCCAAGTACTTCAAAACTGCCGTCATCATACACTCGGCCTACATCCTGCGTTTCAATAAAACAGCAGCTGTGGATGTTGGCTAAATCAATCACCAACAACAGCCCGGCACCGGTGCTGTGCAGCTCGAATGGATCTTCTTCGCTACGCACCAGCACTTTCATCCAAGCAGGTGGATGGTAACGTCCATGGCCCTTGGAGTAGGCCTGACTCAGCAGTTCCGTCATGCCATACTCGCTGTGTATAGCAGGCACCTGAAAAGCTTCCTGCAGTTGTTCATGGAGTTCGGCACGGGTCAGTTCTTTCCTTCGGCCCTTCATGCCACCGGTATCCATAATGATACAGTGGCTCAAATCAATATGTTGATGACGCTCAGCAAAATCGAGCAATGCGAAACTCACGCCCAGCAACACAGTTGGTTTTTGTTGTTGCCTGCAATGTTCAAGTCGTTCAATCAATACTTCATCTGCCTGCAGAAAAAAACCACTTTCCTTATGTTGGCTATGGCGTACAAAATGCTCTGCCATGTAAATGAGAGATGAGCCGCTACGCTCCATATAGGATGGCAGCAGGCACAGCCAGGCAAATGGTGATGGGTCGCCATATGCATTGGTAAACCCTTGCACAAAACTTTGCTCATACAGAGCCACTTCCTTTACAAAATGACGGCTTTGCTGCATACCGGTGGTACCACTGCTGGTAAAAATTATTTCAGGTTCGCCCTCAAATGCTTGTACAGCATGTGTTTTAAAAAAAGAAATGGGCAAAAAAGGAATGTCGGTAATGGCAGCAGGAACATGCTGCAACTTATGTAAGGCTTGCACATATTCCCGGTACACCGCATTGTGTTGCACCTGATGCTGATAGGCCAGCAAAGCAGTCGCAACAAAATCGTTTGGCGTTACGTTAAAAATGTGAAAGGGCAACGAACTGCCTGCAGCTACATCCAACTTATTATTACATTTGGTTTATGTCGCATCAAAGATTATCACTTTTATCTGTTGGCGCATTGTTTGTCGCCGCCATTTTGCTGTATGCCTGTGGAAAAGACAAATACACCAGCAAGCCGCAGCTCAAATTCATTAAAGCCGACAGCTATGATGTGGCCCGGGGCGGATTCATAACCTTAAGACTAGAATTTAGTGATAAAGAAGGAGATTTAACTGATAGTCTTTTTATTCGATCAGAAGCAAAGGGATGCCCTACTAGTAATATTTCTGTAGGATACCCCATTCCTACATTTCCTACTACAACTAATAGTAAGGGGGAATTGGAAGTTACTTTTGCAAATAGTGTTAATATTTCAGGGTATCTAATCTTTTCCCCAAAATGTAACCGCCCAGACACCACCACTTTTTATTTCTGGATTAAAGACAAAGCCAAAAACGTGAGTGACACCATCAGCACCGATAAACCACTCATTATCCGCAATTAATTTGTTGCGCAAATTCATCTTTGCTTTGTACTACAGCAATGTGCTTATTGCCATTGCTGCGGCCACTTTATTGTGGCAGGTTCAACTGCAAATGCATCCTGCACACATTATTGCCAAGCAACTGCTTTGGGCGGCAATAGCCTGCTATACTTTTTACAATCTCCACGACCTCTACACGAAGGTCATTTCTCATCAAGTGCAGCCCACAGCCCGGCAACAGTTTTGGTTGCGGTTTTGGCCGGTATTACTGATTATAAATGCATCAACAATTGCTGTGAGTTATGCATTCATACCATTACAATTGAGTGCTACGCAATGGGAAGTGGTAGGTATTACGGTACTCCTGTCGCTGGCGTATAGCTTTCCCGTGCTGCCATTTACACGCATGAAACGCTGGAAAAACAACGGCATCTGGAAGATTTGTATGCTGGCTTTTGTGTGGTCATTTTTCTGTACCCTTTTCGACTTAACCAGTTGGAATGACCGCACTTCAGAATTGATACTACTGTTGATTTTTCGGGTTTGCTTCCTCGTCATGATTACCATTCCATTCGATAACCGGGATGCTGCTATCGATCCAGAATACATGAGTCGTTCGCTACTGCAAGTGTGGAGCCACGAAGCATTGAAAAACATCATCCTTCTCCTCGGCAGTATGGGCGCCATGCTGCTGCTGGTGTATCAAATGCAGTTTAATTTATCCATCATTTTCATTGCAGCGCATTTGTTGTACTGGTGCTGCATAGTGTGGTGGAGTCTTCGGGCACATCAACAACCAAATGCACCGCTGCGTTTTTTATGGCTTGATGTGCAGTTGATACTGCAGCCAACTTTCCTTGGCATTGGCTTGTTGGATACTTACATTCGTTCTACGTAAACAATCATTTAGCAATATGGCAAAGAGTAAGAAAAAAGAAGGCAGTAAAAAGGGAGGCATTCCCGCTGCATCATATCAGTTTCTGAAAAATTATTTGAATACGCCCAGCCCTGTGGGTTTTGAAAAAAGCGGACAGCAGGTGTGGCTCAATTACGTAAAGCAATACAGCGATGAGCAGTTTACCGATCCTTATGGTTCGGCTGCTGCCATTATCAATCCCGGGCAGGATTTCAAAGTGGTAATTGAAGCCCACGTGGATGAAATCAGCTGGTTTGTAAACTATATCACGGACTCCGGATTGATGTACCTGAAGCGCAACGGTGGTGTAGACCATCAGATTGCGCCTTCTATGCGGGTGCTCATTCATGGTAAAAAAGGACCAGTGAAAGCGGTGTTCGGCTGGCCGGCCATTCATACACGGATTGGTACTGCCGATACTAAAGAACCTAGCCCCCGCACCGATAACCTATGGCTCGATTGTGGTGCCCGCAGCAAAAAGAAGTAGAAGAACTCGGCATTCATATAGGTGCAGTTGTTACCTATCAGGATGGCTTTGATGAACTGGCGAATGACTACCTCATTGCCCGTGCATTCGACAACCGGGTGGGTGGTTTTATGATTGCCGAAGTGGCCCGCCTTATCAAAGAAAACAACATCAAACTCCCCTATTCTTTGTATGTGGTAAATGCCGTGCAGGAAGAGATTGGATTGCGTGGTGCAGAAATGATTGCCCGCCGCATCAAACCCAACGTAGCCATTGTAACCGATGTAACGCATGATACCACTACGCCGCTCATCAACAAAAACATTGAAGGTGATGTGGCTTGCGGCAAAGGTCCGTCACTGGCGTATGCTCCTGCCATTCACAACAAACTGTTGGGCCTGGTAGAAGATGTAGCCGACAAAAAGAAAATTGATGTGCAATGGCGGGCCCTCAGCCGCAGCACTGGCACCGATACCGACAGCTTTGCTTACAGCAATGATGGTTGTCCTTCGGTCCTCATTTCTATACCGTTGCGCTACATGCACACTACGGTAGAAATGCTGCACAAAAAAGATATCGAAAGCACCATTCAACTGATGTTTGAAACGCTGAAAGTGTTGACACCAAAAACCAACCTCAGTTATTTCGATTAACCATTGATAGCATCATAAAAAGGCCGCTGATTTTTACATCAGCGGCCTTTTGTTTGTAGCGGAATTTTGCATTAACCACCAACACCTACCCGCTGTTGCTCTTCGCTACTGCCACCGGTTTTGCGGCGGTTGTCGTTAAAGTTTTTGCCAAAGCGATAAGAGAAAGAAAGGGTCACCACTCTTGAATCCCGGCTTTGTTTAAAATGCTCCCGTACATTTTGATAGCGGATATCTCCATTGATGATTTGGCTAAAGAAAATATCCCGCACATTCAACTTTACACTGCCTTTGTTTTTTAATACTTGTTTCGCTATGCCTGCCGACACCTGACCAAAGCCAGCAATTATAAACTGCGCATCTGCAGAACGGGAATTATAATTGCCCGATAGTTCAGCACTCCATCCTTTGCCAAGCTTAAAGTTATTGTTGGCATTGGCAGAAAAACTCACATTATCGCTGGCAAAATCGGCATTGTTGCCTACACCTTTCACCACACGTTTGTTAAGCGTTCCGCTCACATTGGCCGACCACCACTTGGTGGGATTCAGTTGTGCATTGATACTGAGACTGGTGTTGCGCATTCTGGCCAGGTTGCCCTGAGTCAGTATGGTTACTTCACCTTCCGTTCTGAAAATTTGAGAAAAGTACTTGTTGGTTTCGCTGTGGTTGATGGTGGTCGTCAACCAGTTTTTGTACGTGTGTGTCAGCTCGAAAGTAGTAGTGAGCTGTGGCTGAATGAAGGGGTTGCCCACCTGATACGTATACTTATTGATGAAGAATAAAAAAGGATTCATTTGCTGGTACGCCGGACGATCAATACGACGGCCAACATTCAGGTTCACCGTATTATTTGAATCAAGCGGATAGCTGAGGTACACCGTTGGAAACAACTTATTGTAGTTGTTGGTGAACGATGAATCTGCCTTTTGTGGATTACCCCGCTGATAGCCTTTGTAATTGGTATTTTCAAAACGCAAACCTGCCTGCACACTCAGCTTGCCAAAGCTTTTATTGCTGTTGATATACGCAGCATTGATGTTTTCCTTGTATTCAAAATGATTGGTTTTATCATAGTCCGGCTTCCAGTTGCCGTTGGCCCACAAAAAGTAATCAGCTGTATTATCTGTGCGTACATAACTCGATTTCCAACCGGTTTCTAACTTCACCCCTTTGCTGGTTGTATAGCTGTAATCAGCCTTGGCAGCGTAGATATCAATAACGGATGGCAGGTTGCCTTTCAGCAATTCGTTAAACGTTAACTGACCCAATGGCTGTACAATTTGCGTGGTAAACAACTGATTATTCGCCATGTCGTAACGGTTGTAATCTACATCAGCAGAGAGCTCACTATTCTTTGAAAAACTGTGCCGCAGGTTGATGTTGAAAGCGGCATTTTGCCAACGATTGCCATTGTCGCTAAATGTAAAAGTAGACGAGTCAATCACCGCATCGGCACCTTTCAAATGGCCGATGCTTTCGCCATCAAAATTTCTGGGCGATATGAAACCACTGGCTGAAAAACCCAATGTTGTTTGCTTACTCAGGTACAAATCCACGCCAGCCTTCAGGTTATTGTGATTACCCGTGATGAGCAAATACGTGGGCTGCTCAAAATAGCCCTGCACATCTTTTCCTGTGGCATCGTAGTAGGTACGATTGATAAGCAGGTTATTGAAATCTTTGAAATGCCGCTGGCTGTAATTCAAATACACATTCAATTTTTCGTTGCGGTAATTGAGGTTAAGGCTGTTATTGAGCTTCTCATATTTTCCTTGCCCGTAGCTCAAATTCAGGTTGCCGTTCCAGCCACGCTGCCTGCTCTTTTTGGTTTTGATGTTGATGATGCCTGCATTTCCCGCCGCATCATACTTGGCCGGAGGGTTGGTCATCAGTTCAATCTGATCGAGTTGATTGGCGGTCATGGAGCTGAGCAGGTTTACCAAATCGGCACCCGTTAAATAACTGGGTTTGCCATCAATCAATACCATTACGCCCTGCTTGCCCCGCATGCTGATATTACCATCTCTGTCTACCGAAATGCCAGGCGATTTTTCTAACACTTCCAATGCAGTGGCACCGGTGTTCGAAATCATAGCATCCACATTCACAACAGTTTTATCGGCTTGTACTTCTACCATTTGCTTGCGGGCCGTTACCGTTACATTGTTGAGCTCATTGCTGAGGGGTTGTAGTTTTAGTATTCCAGCATCGTAGGTCGGCGCCGCATCATTCAGCGAAAACTTATTCGAGATGTATGCTTTAAAACCAACTGCATGTATTTGTAACAGGTAGTTGCCCCAACTCAATTGTTCTATTTCAAATTGACCGCCGCTTCCTGCCACAGCCATCTTCACCACTGCAGAGTCCGTGGCTTTTAATAACGAAATAGTGGCCCCTTCTTTAGCCGTACCTTTTATTTTTCCTGTGGGTTGTGCCATGGTAAAAGCAGGGAGCAACAACAATAACAGCAGGGTAATGATTGGTGTGTTTTTCATGTGCGTTCGTTTGATATGAAGGCTGTAAAACTGCTTCACATCAACCGGCTCAAAAACCAAATTGTGCCTGAAAGGCGCATTTTCCTGACCAATTCATGAACGGCAAATATGATGTACGAAAGGCTTCTTAGATGAAGTAAAAAGAGAAATTACAGAGCATCTTTAGTAGCGTACATAACCGCAACTGTCTTCGTAGCAGAGCAATGCTGCGAGTTGCGGATTCGAAAGCAGGTTTGTTAACTGCACTTTTTTACCATTGAGTTTACCAGTGGCATGCACAAACCGAATGCCATGACTGTAATCAACATACCAGTTTACATGCCCGGTGTACAAAGGCTGAATCGGTTGTCCATTGGGTTGATGCCATCCATAAATGGCCACCCGATTAGCACGTTTGTCAGTTAGCAATTTTGAAGTGGTGACCACATCTTTTTTTATACCAGCAATTAATCCTTTGCGTTGTTGGCGCTGGCCTTCTATCATCAGGTGATGCTGATACATGGTAACACTACTGTCCCGAAAAGCAAACATGGGCAATGGTGCCAGTTTCACTGTTGATTGCAGGTAAATATCATCCACCATTTTGCGGGTGGGCAGTATGGCATGCACTGTATCGAGCAGGCGTTGAGCAGCCATTGGCGTAATAGGTACCCGCACCCAATCTTCATTGTTGCCTACCACAAAATAATCGGGCGATACCCAATAAGTCAATCGAAACGCATGCCCGTTGCTGTCTTTCATGGTTACCCGAATGGGTGCAAAGCGACGAAAGAAATCGGGCACATGGCCTTGCATAAACCAATCTATGGCCAGCGAATCCCGCTGCTGCCAATTATAACTTTTGGCCAATGCAAAAAACTGTGTGCCGCTACATGCTGAAGAATGATTGGTTGCAGGAAAACACTTTGCAATGCGCTGTTGCATGCAAGACTGCAGCACTAATACAAGCAAGCATATAAAGACAAGCTGCCGCATCGTTTACCGCTTGATGTAGCGTTTGATTTCGCGGTCCACATCTTTTTGCTTGAGGGTTTCCCGCTTGTCATGCAGCTTCTTGCCTTTGCCCAAACCAATTTCCATTTTGGCGTAGCCGCTTTCTGCAAAAAATATTTTAAGGGGCACAATGGTGTAGCCCTTCTCTTTCATTTTGGCTTCCAGCTTTTTCAATTCTTTTTTGGTAAGCAGCAGTTTGCGTTCCTGCGTGGGCAGGTGGTTGTAAATGGTGCCCAACTTGTACTCGCTGATGTGCAGGCTTTTAATATACAGCTCGCCTTTATGAAACAAACAATAGGCATCATTGAAGCTGGCTTTGCCTGCCCGCAAGCTTTTTACTTCGGTACCGGTAAGCACCAGCCCCGCCGTATAGGTTTGCTCAATGAAGTATTCGTGATATGCCTGTTTGTTGCTGATTGCCATGCTACACCATCCCGTTAAAAAAAGCGCCGCAATTGGCGCTTCTGTTATTTAGTGCTGAAACAAATCCAGCATTTGCGCCAGCTTTGCTTTCAGTTCTTTTCTGTCTACAATAAAATCGAGGAAACCATGATCGAGCAAAAACTCTGACCGCTGAAATCCTTTCGGTAAATCTTTCTTGATGGTTTCTTTAATTACCCTCGGGCCTGCAAAACCAATAAGGGCTTTGGGCTCTGCAATGATGATATCGCCCAGCATAGAAAACGAAGCTGTGGTACCACCAAAAGTGGGATCGGTACACAAAGAGATGTACGGAATCTTGGCATCAGAAAGCAGCGACAAGCGACCCAATGTTTTGGGCAGCTGCATAAGGCTGAAGGCACTTTCCATCATACGGGCACCACCACTCTTACTGATGATCATGAATGGAATGCGGTGCTCCAGACAATAGTCGGCAGCACGGCAAATTTTTTCGCCCATTACACTGCCGAGGCTACCACCAATGAATTCGAAATCCATGCAAGCCACTACCAAATCAAAGCCGCCCACTTTTCCATGCGCTACACTCATGCTATCGTGCAGGTCAGTCTTCGACCAGGTTTCTTCCAGTCGTTTTTGATACGGTTTCAAATCCACAAAGCCGAGGTAGTCCTTGCTGCGGATTTCGTCGAACAAACGTTGGTATTCTTTTTCGTCAAAAAGGATTTCGAAATATTCATCGCTGCCAATGCGGTGATGATGATTGCACTTTGGGCAAACGTAGTAGTTCTCTTTGAGCTCAATGGTAGTGCAGGTAAACTTGCACGATGGGCACATGGTCCACAAACCATCGGGGGTTTCCCGCTTCTCCGATGTAGAAGTGGTAATGCCTTTGTGCTTACGCTTAAACCAGGAAAGCCTTGAGTCTTCGGTGGTATTGGCTGCTAAATCATCGCCTGTCAACCGACTCTCAAATTCTTCCAACTGTTTCTCTTTGGTGCTCATACTCGAAAATTAAAGCGGGTAAAAGTAAAGACTCTTGTACAAACTCAGCATATTGGTATTCAGGAACCTC
Organism: Phnomibacter ginsenosidimutans; assembly: GCF_009740285.1. Taxonomy (GTDB): domain Bacteria; phylum Bacteroidota; class Bacteroidia; order Chitinophagales; family Chitinophagaceae; genus Phnomibacter; species Phnomibacter ginsenosidimutans. The sequence goes on along the minus strand of NZ_CP046566.1, from coordinate 1,861,842 downwards.
CAATTAGGTCAATTGCCGGTGCAACTCTTTGAAATACGACATGGATTTCAACAGCCTGCTGCCATACCAACTAAACATTTCGCCATCTACCAGGCAAATACGGGTGTGTGGAAAATGAGCCGACAGCTCCAGCACGTGATTAATTTTAAATGGAAATGGTTCGCTACTCAGCAGCAACACATCGGGTTGTAATGCCTGCATTTCTGCCAATGTGAAAGTTGGATAACGGGTTTGATACCCGCATACATTTTCCCAACCGGCCATTTGCAACATGGCATGAATGAAGGTATCTCTACCCACACTCATGTATGGCTCCCGCCAAATGAGGTACAAAGCCCGGCCGGCCTGCGGTAAAGCGGTGGCAAAATCCATTTGAATTTGCGCCAACAACGCTTTTGCTGCTTCACTCCGATGGGCAATGTCAGCAATCAGTTGCATGCTGGCCAAAGCATCTTCGAGGTTCTCTATATCCGTAAGCAGCACAGGCACTTGCTGTGCAATAGATTGCACCTGTTCAGCCACATTTTCTTCTTTGCTGGCAATCACCAAATCTGGTTGCAACGCCAGGAGCTCATCCACATGTACATTTTTGGTGCCCCCAACCCTGGTCTTTTGCCGAAACCATTCATCGGGGCGAATGCAAAACTTGGTGATGCCTACAGTTTCCTCCTCCAGCCCTAGCGTATGCAACCACTCGGTAAGCGAGGGCACCAGCGACACAATGCGCTTTGCCTGCTCAGGAGCAGCCATACCTTCGGGAAGTAGCCAGCTGTGCAGCATTACTCAAACAATTCTTTTTGCGTGGGTGGTCCGTCGTGTCGCTCCCACTCCATTTCTACGGCCTTCTTATCTACCAGTTTATTGCCCACGGCTTTCCAACCCATCACATCTATCAGGCTGCTTACTTTCAATTTCTGCGTTTCGGCAGTGGCACCTTTTCCGGTTTTCAAAATCAGGGTCGGCTCTTCATCGGTGGTCACCAATTCAAGGTAGTTATCCTTGCCTTCTTTGATAAACTGGAACTTGGTTTTGAGTGTTGTGGTTTCAATTTTAAAACGCTTGATGTTGAACTGCACTTTGTCGCTATCAAAGTAAATGGCGGTGATAATGCGTTCGGGATCGAAGCGTTCTATCAGCAATACATTGTCTGCTTCAAAACGTTGTGTCAGTTCCTGATCGGTGATTTCATAAGTGCCATTGGTATAAATCACCAGCAGTTTGTCGTCACCTTCAAACATGCCGAGGTACAAACCTTTTTCGTCAGTGTTGATACGGCCAAACTGGTCGTCGTACCACAGGCGGCGGCCTTCGAGGGTAGAGCGGCCGGCCTCTTTAAACCGCACCGATTTGATGGGATACTTTGTAACCTGATTGCCCAAACTTGCACGGCCTTTTATCGCCAGCTCTTCAAAGTAAAATTCAAACTCTTTGATGCGGGCTGTACAAGTAGGACTCAGGTTTACCCGCACCGCTTCTGCTTCGCCGTTGGCATTTACCGTGAGGTAATGCACCCGACTCTTGTCGGTGCCTTTGGTAAGGTCGTATTCCTTATCCCGGGTAATACCACCTACCTGAAAACGCTTGGCAAAACTCACGCCACTTTTGCCATCCACATATATCATGTTGTAAGTAGTGCGTTCATCGTTTTTGTTGAACACTGCCACATGGATAATGTCTTTGCCAATAAAGGCTTTGTCACTCACCCGCACCACTTTCATGGTGCCTCGTTTGGTAATGCAAATGATATCATCGAGGTCGGAACAATCGGTAACGAACTCATCTTTCTTGAGGCCGGTACCAATGAAACCCTCTGCCCGGTTTACATAGAGCTTGGCATTGGCCACCGCTACCTGCCGCACCTGAATGGTATCGAACAAACGGATTTCCGTTTTGCGTTCGCGGCCCTTGCCAAACTTGGCTTTCAGGTTTTCATAGTATTTGATGGCGTAATCGTTCAGGTGGTCCAAATCGAACTGCACCTGCGCAATCTCTCCTTCAATACCCTTGATTTGCTGATCGAGTTCGTCGATGTCGAGTTTGTAAATACGCCGCACTGGCTTCTCCGTTAGCTTGATGATGTCTTCTTTTGAAATATCTCTTTTCAGTCGTGGTTTAAAAGGGGCAAAAGCCTTGTCGATGGACTGCAGCACTTTGTCCCATGTTTCATGCTTCTTCTCCAGCTCTTTGTAAATCTTTTCTTCGAAGAAGATTTTTTCCAACGAAGTGTAATGCCATTTTTCGTTGAGCTCGGCCAGTTTTATCTGCAATTCTTTTTGCAACAAGCCTTTGGTATTGTCGGTGCTCCATTTCAGCAAATCGGTAGCCGTTACAAACCTTGGCTTCTGATCGATAATCACACAGGCGTTGGGCGAAATGCTCACCTCACAATCGGTGAAAGCATACAGCGCATCAATAGTAATATCGGTAGAAGTACCGGCGGGTAATTCCACCACAATGCGAACATCAGCTGCAGTTACATCCGTTACTTTTTTTACCTGAATTTTTTTGGCTTCGGTGGCTTTGGTAATGCTGTCGATAAGACTGCTCACGGTTACGCCATACGGCACATCATGAATCACCAGCGTTTTCTTGTCCAGCTCTTCAATGCGGGCACGAACCCGCACTTTGCCGCCCCGCTTGCCATCGTTGTAATTACTTACATCAATCTGGCCACCCGTTTGAAAATCGGGATAGAGATCAAAATGTTTGCCTTTCAAATATTTCACTGCCGCATCGCAAAGCTCAATAAAGTTGTGCGGCAAAATTTTGGTAGACAGGCCTACGGCAATGCCCTCCGCCCCTTGCGCCAGCAGCAATGGAAACTTCATGGGCAGGGTGACGGGCTCCTGCTTGCGACCATCGTAGCTCAGCTGCCACTCCGTGGTTTTGGCGTTGAAAGCCACTTCCAGCGCAAACTTGCTGAGGCGGGCTTCAATATAACGGGCAGCGGCCGCATCGTCGCCGGTGCGTACATCGCCCCAGTTACCCTGTGTATCAATCAGCAGGTCTTTTTGGCCCATGTTTACCAGGGCATCGGTAATGCTCATGTCGCCATGCGGGTGGTACTGCATGCTCTGGCCCACAATGTTGGCCACCTTGTTGTAGCGGCCATCATCCATTTCCTTCATGGCATGCAGTATGCGGCGTTGCACGGGCTTCAGTCCATCTTCTACAGCCGGCACGGCCCGTTCCAAAATCACATACGATGCATAATCTAAAAACCAGCCTTTGTACAAATCACTCACCCCGGTGAGTTCATTTTCATTGGCCTTGGTTGGATCAAACGCTGACATAATATCGCTTCCTCTTTTGCTGGTTTATTCTTCTGTGGTTGCTTCTTCGGCGGCATCGCCTTTCTTTTTAAGCGAAGGCATGGCCGGGTTGCGGAGTTCAAAATCACGAACGGTTTTGTTCAGGTCGCCCTTCACCTCCCAACCGTTGGGCTCCACCAATTGCTTGAGGCGCCAGGTGAGGTACACATCGCCGGTGGTTTCTTTTTCCTTGCTCAAAAACTGGTTGATGATTTTGTTGCCTTTACTGAAATCGCCGTGCACATATTTGGCGAGGGCTTTATCATAAAAGTCTTCGGTGGTTTGCCCCAGCTTTTTACCGCCTTCCAGCAGCCGCACCATTTGGCCATCGCGGCATTGTTTTTTCCATTCGTCTATGTCTACTTCAAACTCGCTGGGGGTAACGAGGCGAGCCAGTTTTTTGGCTTTTAAAAACTCTTTGGCGGGTATTTCACTCAGCCATTGGGGGTAAAAAATACCGCCCTTATCGCTGAGGAAAGGCAGGTTGTTGAGGTATAAAATGAACACCCGGCCCTGCCATGGCTGCAGCTGACTGATGAGCCAGTAATAGCCGCTTACATCGTGTTTGTTTTGCGCCGCCCAAATCCACAGCACTTCCTGTTCGTTTTCATCGAGGGCCTTGGTAAGGTTGTGCAAGGTCATTTTATCATCCACCATGCTCAGGCGTTCGTCCACATTCTCTTCGCCGGTGCTGGCCAGCAGCATGCGCCACCAGTCGCGGCGAGCTTTCCAGCCTTCGGCATCGTCCATCGCTGCCAGCGGGCCAACGGCATAATCATCTTTAATCACCTGCACATCGCCCTGTAAACTTTCGTCGAGTGCTATGGCCTGCAGCAACGCCGCTACATCGGGTTCATTAAACACAATATGAATCATAGTGCTCGTTTTATCGTTGGGCAGCCACCAGGTAGTAGCTGCAGGTCGTGAAAAAATTACGGAGGAAAGGCAGCGCATTTACCAGCCCCCATTGCTTTTTAGGCTTCCACCCAAACTTGTATTCATACACGGGGTTGATGAGCCATTGCTGCTCCTTTACTTTCCGGTAGCCACTTTGTTGCAAAATGCGTTCGAACCGCTCAATGGAAATACCCGTTTCTTTTATTTCCACCAAATCATCAGGTTTGTGGCCGTTGGTTTTGAGGAGCCATTTGAAAACAGGCATGGGCAATAAGTGCCAGTACGGGGTTTTGCCCAACCATCCGTGCAACACCTGCTGATGGCCACCATAAGGCATGTACCACGGCGGGAAGGCAAAAAAGATAACCCCATCCGGCTTCAAAAAGGTTTTCATCCAAGCAATGAGTTTGGGCTGGTCGTGGATATGTTCGATGACGTCTTTCAATACGATGACATCAAACAAAGTGCCCAAATCCTGCTCCGGATTTACATCATAAATATTGCTGCTGATGAGCCGCACCTGCCCACTTTGCAGTTCGGGTTGCAGCCATTCGTTGGCTTTTTCGAGCCACAATGGGTACATTTCTACCCCTACACATTGCAGCCCTTTTTCGGCAAATGCCCGCAACAGGCTACCCTGACCACAGCCGATTTCCAACAACTGCATGCCGGGCTTCAGCGGTTTGCCTTGCTCAATAAATGGAATCACCGACCGGCGGGCATTCTCCAGCTGAATGTCGAAGTATCGTTTATAATCTGTATGAAATTCAAGCATTTGCCTACTAAAATTAATCTACTAAATCAAGTTCTACCCGCAGGTTGTCGATGATAAACTCTTGGCGCTGCATGGTGTTTTTGCCCATGTAGTATTCCAGCAATTGCTGTATATGGTCGCCCTGCTCCAGCAGCACCGGTTGTAGTCGAATGTCGTTGCCTATGAATTGGCCAAACTCGTTGGGCGAAATTTCACCCAAACCCTTGAAGCGGGTGATTTCAGGATTCTTGCCCAGCTTGGCAATGGCTGCCTGCTTTTCTTTTTCGTCGTAGCAATAAATGGTTTCCTGCTTATTGCGTACCCTAAAGAGCGGCGTTTCCAAAATGAACAGGTGGCCACGCTTCACCAAATCGGGAAAGAACTGCAGGAAGAAAGTCATCATGAGCAGGCGGATGTGCATACCATCCACATCGGCATCGGTAGCCAGAATAATGCGGCTGTAGCGCAAGTCATCAAGGCCATCTTCAATATTGAGGGCATGCTGCAGCAGGTTGAATTCTTCGTTTTCGTACACCACTTTTTTGGTGAGGCCAAAGCAGTTGAGCGGCTTACCCCGCAGGCTGAACACCGCCTGTGTATCTACGTCACGGGCCTTGGTGATGGAGCCACTGGCACTATCACCTTCGGTAATAAACAAGGTGCTGGCCACCTTTTTTTCTTCAAACACTTCCTTATTCTTGGCCGGCGGCGTATCGTTGAAATGGATGTTGCAATCCCGGAGCTTCTTATTGTTGAGGGCAGCTTTCTTGGCTCTTTCGTTGGCTATTTTTTTAATGCCCTGCAGTTCTTTCCGCTCCCGTTCACTTTGCTCAATGCGCTTTTTCAAGGCATCGGCAATGGTTGGGTTCTTGTGCAGGTAGTTGTCGAGTTCTTTATTGAGGAAGTCGCCAATGAAGTTGCGCATACTTGGGCCGCCTTCAAACACGGTTTGGCTACCCAGTTTGGTTTTAGTCTGGCTTTCAAACACAGGCTCCTGCACCCGCACCGACACCGCGGCTACAATGGAGGTGCGGATATCTGAGGCGTCGTAATCTTTTTGAAATGGTCGCGGATGGTTTTTACAAAGGCTTCGCGGAAAGCCTGCTGGTGTGTACCGCCCTGCGTGGTATACTGCCCGTTTACAAATGAATACAGGTCTTCGCCGTAGTCGTTGTTGTGGCTGATGGCTACTTCAATGTCTTCGCCCTTGAGGTGAATGATGGGATAGCGCAGCTCATCTTCATTGGTTTTGCGCTGCAGCAAATCGAGCAAACCGTTTTTGCTCACATAGCGTTTGCCATTGAAATTGATCACCAAACCTGCATTGAGGTAACAGTAGTTCCACAGTTGATTTTCAATGAATTCTGTCTGATACTTAAAATGTTTGAAGACGGTATCATCGGGCAAAAAGGTCACTTCGGTACCATTGGATTCGGTGGTCTTTTCTTCCTTCGATTCGCGGATGAGGCGGCCTTGTTCAAACTCGGCTGTTTTGCATTTGCCGTCGCGGTAGGCTGTTACTTTAAAGCTGTGGCTGAGGGCGTTGACCGCTTTGGTACCCACCCCGTTGAGGCCCACACTTTTCTGGAAAGCCTTGCTGTCGTACTTGGCACCAGTGTTGATTTTGCTCACCACATCTACCAGCTTGCCCAGCGGAATACCGCGGCCGTAGTCACGAATATTCACCAATCCCTCTTTCGACAAATTGATATCTACATGCTTGCCATAGCCCATGGTGTGTTCATCTATACAGTTGTCCACCACTTCTTTCAGCAGTACATAAATACCGTCATCGGGACTGGCGCCATCGCCCAGCTTACCAATGTACATACCCGGGCGTAAGCGGATATGCTCCCGCCACTCCAGGGTTTTAATACTGTCTTCGTTGTACTCAAACATTGCTTTCTCCTCAGCCATAAGTTGGAATTGATCGGGGGGTGCAATATGCCTAAAATTTTTAGCATTTAAGCATGTGGGCAAAAATAGGTGGCAGCCCAATTGGAGGGTCATTTCAAGTTATGCACATGGATTGTTTGTGCATAGCTGCATTTGCCGGTTTGGGCAAAACCAGTACGATACTGAAGTTTAATAGTCTGTAAAACGAAATAGAAAACGATGAAATCCTCTTGTTTCGGATCATTTCTCCATCCTCCTGTTGGTTCCAATCTCAGCATTGTCACTTACTTTTTCTTGAAAAAAGAAAGTAACCAAAGAAAATTCAAGGCAAACCCGAAGGCTCCGCCCTCCCGATAGCTATCGGGATTGCCGAGCCAACTCCTCCCCCTGTTTTATTTGATGAAGTAAATTTTAGCCTATTCAATTTTAAACTGACTGAAACTTCGATTTCAAAAAAAATGGTGAGGTATTCTACGACCGCATGGCCACTTCCTCGCCATACAAATTGCGGATAACCACGCTGGCTACCATACAGCCAAACATAGCTGGCATGTAGCTAATGGTACCAATGATGGATTTTTTTGGGTACGCTTTTTCGGTGACGATGATTTTGCTTTGGTCGGCTTCCTCGGGGCTGAACACCACGGTTACTCCTTTGCGGATGCCCAGTTTGTTGAGCCGTTTGCGAACATAGCGGGCCAGGTTGCACTGGTGGGTATCTGCTATATCGGTGATGGTGATTTGCAGTGGGTCAACCTTTCCGCCGGCGCCCAGTGAGCTTACTATGGGAATACCCAGCTCCACGCAGGCCTGTATGAAAAACACTTTGGGGCTGAGGGTATCGATGCAATCCACCGCATAATCGAAATGAGTGGATTGAAGCACTTCCCGGGTGCGGGGTTCTTTCAGGTACTCGTTGAGCACGGTGAGTTCAATATCGGGGTTGATGTCGCGGATGCGGGCCGCCATGACTTCTGCCTTGCTTTGGCCGGCGGTAGAATGCAGTGCCGGAATCTGGCGGTTGCAATTGCTGAGGTCTACCACGTCGGCATCTACAATGGTCATTTTGCCGACGCCGGCACGGGCTATCATTTCGGCACAAATGCCGCCTACGCCGCCAAGGCCTACTACCAACACATGCTTTTGCATGAGGGTGCTGATTTTCTCATCGTCCAGCAGCAGCTGGGTTCTGCTCATCCAGTAAGGAACCATAATCGAGGATTTCTGATGTCTGATTGCTGATGTCTGATTTGTGTGGGGGTTTCGGTCGTCGGTTGACTGAGGCCGGTCGTCTGTGGTTGGGCTGCGAAATTGCATTATTAGGAGAAAGCATAGATAGGAAAATAGAATCGAAGCCTTTTCTGAAACACTTTATCAGAAAAAACGGAGGCGTTTACTTGTAGTGCTGCTACTCCGTTTCATCAAACCCATCGCATGATTTTGTGAACACTTTCGATTCCTAATTTCAAAACGTTCACAACATTCATCCATCTTTTTGTGAACACTTCGCATTCGTGATTTCAAAACGTTCACAAAATCTGAGGTAGAATCTACCCGGCTCGATTTCATTTTTCTCCCAATCCCGCATCTTTATGGCATGAAACAAGTCTTGCTCCTGATGGCCTTTTCCATCGTTGTTTTTTCCGGCATCGCCCAATCCATTCAAGTGCTGGACAGCAGCCAGCGGCAGGTTTCCTTTCGGGGCCTGAGTGTGGTAAATGATTCAGTAGCCTGGGTAAGTGGCAGCCGCGGCACCATTGGCCGCAGTACCAACGGTGGCCTACACTGGCAATGGCTGCACCCCAAGGGTTTTGAGCAACGCGACTTCAGGGATATTGAAGGCTTTGATGCCCAAACGGCCGTGGCTATGGCGGTAGATAGTCCGGGTATCATCCTCCGCACCAGCGATGGCGGCCAAAGCTGGCAAACCGTGTACCGGTCAGATTTGCCCGGCATGTTTCTCGATGCCATGGCTTTTGCCGGCGATACCGGCGTATGCCTCGGCGATCCCATCGACGGCTTTTTCTGGATGCTGCAAACCACCGACGCTGGCCGCAGCTGGACCGAAGTACCCATACAGGCCCGGCCCAAAGCAGAACCCGGCGAAGCCTGCTTTGCCGCCAGTGGCACCAATATTTTGCTGGTGCCCGAGCCCGGCAATCTGCGGGGTGCTTTCGTTACCGGGGGCAAAGTGAGCAAGCTCCACCTGTTCGACCTGACGGTAAACCAACAATTTGGCGGCAAAGTGGCTCTTACGCAAGGCCAAACCATGACGGGTGGCAACAGCATCTTATGGCATGGTGGTGGTTTTGTGATGGCGGCAGGCAACTACACTTCGCCACAGGTAAGCGACAGCAATCTGGCGGTGATGTCGCCGCAGTGGCCCACGCCGCACCAACCTTTGCAGGCGTTTAGCGGCTATGCCAGCTGCATTGCCGAACTGTCCGATGGCCGGCTCATTGCATCTGGCGTTCCGGGTGTTTCTATTACAAAACAAAAAGCGGTCTTCAGCCCCGGACAATTGCCCGTGTGGCAAAAGATTAACCCGCACCCCTACCATGTGGTGCAGCAGGCTAAGCAAGGTAAGCTGGTGTTGCTGGCAGGTGCCAGAGGGTACGTGGGAAAAATGCAGGAGTAATTTGTTTCGCACAGAGGCACGGAAGTTTCTGTCGCAGGCCTCCCGGCCTGTGACGAATGGTTATTAACTTATTTAATCAACCTTCAAGCCAAATAATCAGTGCCGTTGTTGGTCGCTGACCAACAAAAGGACAAACAAATCGAAAATGATATTGGTCGGCGACCAACATCGGTAGGGAGGTTTCTGTCGCAGGCCTCCCGGCCTGTGACGAATGGTTACTCGTTTCAGAATAGCAACCACTTCGAATAATTTTCGCCCCTGCTGGGCTTGGGTTGTTGTGTGATGTTGACTTTTCCACGGGCTACACCCGTGGCTAAATTATTATCGCCCTTTCAGGGCTTAACCCACACATTCTTGCAAATCCTTGTATCTGCAGCCACGTTTGTTCTATTTCAGCCACGAATGCACTGATTGTAATTGTACAAATCAAGCCAAACATAAATCCGTGAATCTGCGGCCAACAATCTTGCTGTCCTGTGCCTTTGTTGGTCGCTGACCAACAACAGGACAAACAAATCGAAAATGATGTTGGTCGGCGACCAACATCGGCCGGGAGGCCTGCGACAGCAGGTCAACATCCATGCACATCCGCCCCATCCCGCCAATCCGCGGCCCATGTATCCATGTCCCAAAAATTTTTCATCCCGGTTTTAAACCTTCGCTTTCCAGCCCCATCTATCATTCTGTAAAGCAGCAGGGAAACCGGGGTCGTTTGCGGGATGCAGGCGGCCCCTTTTTGTTGCCCCTACTTTTTAAAAGCGAAATACACCGCTCCCATCACGCAGGCAAAGCTGGCCAGGTAGCGCCACTCCATTTTTTCTTTCAGCACCAGCACGGCAAACACCGTAAACACCAGCAGCGTTATCACTTCCTGAATAATCTTGAGCTGAAAAGCCGAAAAGCCCGACAAGGTATAGCCAAAGCGGTTGGCCGGCACCATGAGGCAGTACTCAAAAAACGCAATGCCCCAGCTCACCAAAATGGCTTTCCACAAAGGGATATTGTTGTTTTTGAGGTGGCCGTACCAGGCAATGGTCATGAAAATATTGGAGGCCAGCAGCAAGAAGATGGTACGCATAAAAGATGTGTATAATTGGCTTGCAAAGTAGCGCCAAACAGCCTGACCACTGCCCTATTTTTGGCGCCCATGGCAAAAGGCAGTTCAGATACTCCATTGATGCAGCAGCACCGGGCAATCAAGCAAAAATATCCCGATGCTATCCTGCTGTTCCGCGTAGGCGATTTTTACGAAACCTTCGGGCAGGATGCCGTGGTGGCCAGCCAGGTGCTGGGCATCACCCTCACCAAGCGCAACAATGGCAGCGCCAGCGAAAATGAACTGGCGGGCTTTCCGCACCATGCCCTCGATACCTACCTGCACAAGCTGGTAAAAGCCGGTTACCGGGTTGCCATCTGCGATCAGCTGGAAGACCCCAAAACGGTAAAAGGCATTGTGAAACGTGGCGTAACCGAACTGGTAACGCCCGGCGTGGCTACCAATGACAAGCTGCTCGAACACAACCGCAACAACTTTTTGGCAGGCCTGCATTTCAAAGACGACAATCAAATTGGCCTCGCCTTTCTCGATATTTCTACCGGCGAATTTTTCATTGCCGAAGGCGATAAAGAATACGCCGACAAACTGCTGCAAAGCCTGCAGCCTGCCGAAGTGGTTTTTCAACGGCAATACCAAAAGCGTTTCAAAGAAACTTTCGGTCACCGGTTTTATACCTACGCACTGGACGAATGGATTTTTGATGAATCCTTTGCCCGGGAAAACATGCTGCGGCATTTTGGCACCCACAGCCTCAAAGGTTTTGGGGTGGAAGAAATGAGCCATGGCATCATAGCCGCCGGTGCCATTTTTCATTACCTCAAAGAAACCGAGCACCCCAACCTGCAACACATTACGCATGTGCAGCGCATCAACCGCGATGAGCACATGTGGATGGACCGCTTTACCATTCGCAACCTCGAACTGGTGGGCAATGGCAACAGCGACCAACGCTGTCTGCTCGATGTGCTCGACAATACCGTGTCGCCGATGGGTGCCCGCCTGCTGAAACGCTGGCTGCTGATGCCCCTCAGCGATATCGGCAAAATCAACCAGCGGCTGGATGCGGTGGAATGGCTGATTGCCCACACCGATACCCGCCAGCAAGTGCAGGCATCGGTAAAGCAGTGCGGCGATGTGGAGCGACTGGTGAGCAAAGTGCCGCTCAAAAAAATCAACCCACGGGAAGTATTGCATTTGGCCAAAGGCCTGCAACAAATTGAGGTGCTCAAGCAAAGCCTGAGCCAGCAAAACAATGATTATTTGCAACGGCTGGCCGACGCCTTAAATCCATGTCCGTTATTGTCGGACAATATACGGCGTACATTGGTAGACAATCCGCCGGTGGCGGCCGGCAAGGGCAACCTCATAGCCACGGGTGTGCATGCCGAACTGGATGAGCTGCGCAGCATTGCCACCGATGGTAAAAACTACCTGGCCCGCCTGCAACAAAGCGAAGCAGAGCAAACTGGCATCAGCTCGTTGAAAGTGGGTTTCAACAATGTGTTTGGCTACTACCTGGAGGTAACCAATGCCCACAAAAGCAAAGTGCCCGACAGCTGGATACGCAAGCAAACGCTGGTGAATGCCGAACGCTACATTACCCCGGAGCTGAAAACCTACGAGGAAAAAATAACCGGCGCCGAAGAAAAAATACTGGCCATTGAGCAGGGCTTGTTTGATGAACTGCTTCGTGAGCTGCAAGATTACATGGCACCGCTGCAAACCAACGGTCAGGTATTGGGGATACTCGATTGCCTCTGTTGTTTTGCGGGCAATGCCTTGCAATACCAATACCGCAAACCGGTGCTGCACAACGGAAGTGCATTGATGATAAAAGATGCCCGCCACCCGGTGATTGAAAGAACACTGGCTGCCGGAGAGCAATACGTGGCCAACGATATTGACCTCGACCCCGAAGGACAGCAAATCATTATTTTGACCGGCCCCAACATGAGTGGTAAAAGTGCCTTGCTACGCCAAACAGCATTGGTGACCCTGATGGCACACATGGGTAGTTTTGTGCCGGCTACGGAGGCGCATATTCCCCTCACCGATAAAATATTTACCCGTGTGGGTGCCAGCGACAACCTGAGTGGTGGCGAGAGCACGTTTATGGTGGAGATGAATGAAACCGCCAGCATCATCAACAACCTCAGCAGCCGCAGTTTGGTATTGCTCGACGAAATTGGCCGCGGCACCAGCACCTACGATGGCATCAGCATTGCGTGGAGCATTGCCGAGTATTTGCACCACTGCCCGCAGGCACCCAAAACCTTGTTTGCTACCCACTACCACGAACTGAACGAGCTGGAAGAAAAACTACCGCGGATCAAAAACTACCACATCACCAACCGCGAAGTGGGCAACAAAATTATTTTTCTGCGCAAACTGGCGCCGGGTGGCAGCACCCACAGCTTTGGTATACATGTAGCCAAGCTGGCCGGCATGCCGCCAAAGCTGATAGACCGTGCCAATGAAATACTGAGCTGGCTGGAAACCAAACATGCCCACGACAACGAGGAAGGACAAAGCATGCAGCAAAAAGTAAAACAGCTGCAAGCCCCCAAAACCGATGCACAAATGCAGCTCAGCATTTTTGATGCGCATACCGAAGTATTTACCGACATCCGCAGCATGCTCGAGGCAGTAGACATCAACAGATTGACGCCGGTAGAAGCCTTGCTGAAACTCAACGAGATCAAAAACAAATTGAAGTAAGACTGCTGCTTTATGCCCCGATGGCGGGAACGTAAGCTGCTGCATAGCTGGCGCTATACTTGTGCCAGTACCCCCTGCCTGTAAAAGAATTTGGAATTGTAAAAAACCTGAGGGATTTTTAAGGTAACGCTATTGGGATTGGCGAAAGTTTTTTGGAGGCAGTGCAATTTTATATTAATTACCGAACAGACAAGTAATTATGAAAATTGCGGAAGTGTAAAAAAAGTAGGGGGGGACTTTCGTTGATTTATGAGTCATCTATAATTATACCTAAAACCCAAACGAGACATATGAAATTTACATACTTTAAATTCGAGAATTTTAAGGGAATTGAATCACAAAGATTAGATTTAAGTAAAAATTCGGATAGTAAAGTTTTTACTCTAGTAGGTTTAAATGAAAGTGGCAAGACTACGGTCTTAGAGGCAATCAATTACTTTGCTTACAAACCAGAAACACTTAATGCACTTGAGTTGGACAATTATGAAGTGGGTGATATTCACAATTTAATTCCAATAAACAAGCGAGACAACTTTAATGGAAGAATTTTAATTGAAGCAGGAATCGAACTAGAAAACGATGATATTGAAGAAATTAAAAATGCTTTTAAGGAAAACTCTATTGCATTAAAAGAATACTCGAATTTCATCAGCTATACTCAATGTTATCATTTCGAAAACTCAGAGTATAAAAAAGATAAAACACAATACCAATGGAATTATAAATTCAAAGGAATAGTTGGTAGAGAAAGAAAAATAAGAAGCTTAACAAATAAAGAAGCGTTGCTTGCAAATACCATTATTAAAAAAAGACTTCCCAGTATATTATATTTCCCTAATTTTTTGTTTGAGTTTCCTGAAAGAATTTACCTTGAAGAGACTTATGAAGAAGCTAAACATAAGTTTTATCAAACGATTATTCAAGACGTTTTAGACTCATTATCAAATGATACAAATATCAATGACCATTTAATTAAAAGGATTGAATCAGAAGATGAAAAAGATAAACGTAATTTAAATAGTCTTATTGGTAAAATGCAAAAGCAACTTACCGAGGTGATATTCAAAAAATGGAATCAGATATTTAATAAAGAGATTTCAAAAACGGAAATCATTCTTTTTACTGGAAAAGATTCAAATGGCTGTTATCTAGAGTTTAACATTAAAGATGATGTAGATACTTATAGGATTATTGAGCGTTCACTAGGATTTAGATGGTTTTTTGTTTACATCTTACTAACGCAATTTAGAAGCTATAGAAAACAAAACAAAAACGCCTTCTTTCTTTTTGATGAGCCTGCTTCAAATCTTCATCCCTCAGCACAAATTGAATTATTGAAAAGTTTTGAGAAATTACCGAAAGTAATTTATACAACTCACAGCCATTACTTAATTAATCCTAAATGGCTAGAAAACACTTTTGTAATTAAAAACGAAGCAATTGACTATGATGACGAAGTCAAATACAATTCAAAAAATACTAATATTAAAATTAGTAGATACAGAGATTTTGCTGTAATGTATCCAAATCAGAGTAATTACTTTCAACCTATACTTGAAGTATTAGATTATAGACCAACAAACCTTGAGTTAGTTCCAGAAGTAATCATTACGGAAGGGAAAACCGACTTCTATACTTTCAACTACATTCAAGGTATAATTCAAAATTCTTCTAATCCTTTAAAATTTATTCCGGGTACAAGTTCAAGTAATCTTGAGACGTTAATTAGTCTTTATCTTGGCTGGGGCAGGAAATTCTTAGTCTTATTAGATTCAGATAAAGAAGGTCTAAAACAAAAAAAACGTTACGAAGAAGTATTTGGGGAAACCATCTCTGACCTAGTTCTTACATATAAAAATATTGACCCTACTTGGGATAACTTTGAAACAGAAGATTTATTTTCAGATAATGATAAAATTGTAATTCAGACAAAAAATTACCCAGCAGACAATTCATTTCAGAAGAAAATTTTTAACAGAAGTCTACAAGAACTTTATATGAAAAATGAAATAGTATTACTTGAACAAAACACAATAGATAACGTAAATAAGGTTTTAGAAACCTTAAGAGATAAGTTAAAGTAACCACATTCAAAAAGCCCCTCTTCTGGTGCCAGTGTTCCGCACCAGCGGGTCAGTGGTGACTACAAAAACCTGCCGGACTGTGTCCGGATTGGTACATAACCTCTCATCACTCATGCATATTGATGTAATTCAATAAAGTCAGCCAGTCTTGTTCTGTTTTGGGCTTGCCTGCCTGTTGCACATAGGCGGCCAGCAAAGGATGGCGGATGACAGTCGCAGGATTGGTTTTCTTCGACACAGGTTGCAGCTGTTGTGTTTGTACATCATACAGGTACCATTCGCTGGTTTGCTTGTACTCCTGGTTGATGGTGGTGCCGTAGGTAGCAATATCCACTTTGTTTTTGCGGATGTAATTGAGCAATTGGTAGCGGGGCCCATCTGCCAGCACCTGGTACAAAGTGGTAGCCGGTCTGTCGCGAAAAACCGGATAGCCCGTACGGAACTGGTACCGCAACGAGTCGTCGTTGTCGGGGAAAGCCAGTTGGCATTCTGCCACGGGTTCGGCAAACTGGTAATATTGCCCGTTGAAGATGAAATACAACGCATTGTTGTACAAATCCACCTGCAAATCGAAGCCACTCACCCGGTTGCCGTTTTTGAGTTTCACCCATCCCTTGGCGGTTACTTCGTGCAAAAAGGGAAATCCCTTCACGTTGTCTTTGCCCACATTGGGCAACACCCGGCCCATTTCATCAATCTTCATCAAAAACGGGTTCGACTGTGCCGCAGTGGTTTGCCCCAGCACCCGGCCGGCTATCAGCATCAACGATACCAAAACAAGTTGCTTCATTCATGGAAAATACGAAATGCTGTCCTTACTCCTCGCCTGCTTAGAAAGTATGATTCCATTACATTTATCCACTCAAACAATGAATATCCAATTATCAGTCGGACAGTGGCAAGGCTTCTATACATATGGAGCTTCTTATGGCCAATTACTGGAAGGTCAGGAAGTAGAATTCAGGTTGTTCATTGAGCAGTACAACAACGGCGTCTTTTCTGGAAAAATTATTGATTGGGATGGTGTTGGCGCTGAAGGTGAAGTTGCCATTGTAGCAGGCTTTTTAGAAGGCAATTTGATTAGTTTTAAAAAGACCTATGCCCATTATCTGGAAATAGATGAATGGGGCAACAGCTTTGTAGCTGAAGATATTCCGAGGCATACTGTTTTTTATGAAGGTTCCTTCAATAAGGAACTGAATCAATTTGATGGTAAATGGGAAATCATCGAGCAAGAGTACCATACGCCAGTTGCCACCTACGAAATGTTAGCATCAGGTACCTGGCGATTACTGCATGTAGATTAACCCTCGAGGCGGAACACTTGTGACTACAGAAACCAGCCGGACTGTGTCCAGATTATTTTACATCAAGGGTAAACAGAAGAATCATAATCAGTCTATGAAACGCCCGATACAATCGGGCAAATTTGAACTGGCACAAGTGGCCTGCTGCGCAGCACACTTTCGCCAGTAAAATCCGGATTAATGCATGCAAATCATCGCATCTACCCCATTCCCTCTAAGAGATGGAGATAGTTTTCAGATACCGGAATCAACTTGTCCGATACCATCACATGCTTTTTACTCAGCTTCGTCAGCTTTGTTTTATTTACCACATAGGCTCTATGTGTTTGAATAAATACATCGGGTGAGAGTTCTTCTACAATCTTCTTAATGGTGGATCGTGTTTTATATACTTTTTCATGGGTATAAAACAGCAGATAATTGCCGTCGGACTCAATAAAGAGAATGTCATCCACCCGCAGCTCTACTTTAAAGTGCTCATCCTTCACGGTTATTTTCGGTACATGTTTCACAGCAGCTTTCCGAATGGCCACTTCCACCGATGCTATCAGATCCACATTCTTAAAAGGCTTGGTGAGATAGGAGTACGGAGCAGTATCTACCGCCTTGCCTATCATCTCCGGGCTTTCATACGCCGTGAGGTAAATAAACGGAACCGAATATTTATTGCTGATTTCCGCTCCCAGCGATATGCCATCTTGCTCCCCTTCGCCCAAATTAATATCGAGGATCACCAACGAGATGGTCTCTTTTTTCAGTATGTCCAATGCTTCCCTTACATTCTTTGCTTCAAGCGTTACATACCCATTTTCAACCAACACTTTTTTGGTAACCCTTCTGTTGAGGAAATCATCTTCCACCAGCAATATTTTCTTTTCCGTCATACCATATCAATTTACCATTGATGGCAGCTGCAGGATCGCATCTGCTTACCCTATCACGCAAACTTTATAGTCAACTCAAAACCATTTTGGCTGTTGGTTTCTACCGTTCCATCCAACTGATCAATTAACCCCATCACTATTTCCTGACCCAATCCTTTCTCGCTTTTCTTATAAAAATCAAATCCTTCTCCATTAT
The DNA here is from genome assembly GCF_009740285.1 of Phnomibacter ginsenosidimutans. Classification (GTDB taxonomy): domain Bacteria; phylum Bacteroidota; class Bacteroidia; order Chitinophagales; family Chitinophagaceae; genus Phnomibacter; species Phnomibacter ginsenosidimutans. Next base: position 1,844,100 of record NZ_CP046566.1, on the reverse strand, counting down.
CTGCATAGTAAAATCTGGTGAGGCCCGTTGCATCATCTTTAGTCAATTCAATCTCAATGATGCCAATGCCAATATGTTTGAATGCATGCTTCATGCTGTTGCTGACCAGCTCTGTAATAATCAATCCAATGGGCAATGCTTTTGCAATGGAGCATTTTTCTACGTTACAGTTTACTTCTAAGGTTATTCTTTTACTGCTGATATCATACGATTCTTTTACCAAGGCGGCCAATTCGCAAATGTATTTCTGAAGATCTACCTCGTCTGCAGTATCGGTTACTCTTAATTTTTTGTGCAGCAGTGCCATCGAATGAATCCTGTTTTGATTGCCCCGAAGCACTTCTTCTATGTTATTAAAATCGACCGACTCTTTCTGAATTTCCAGAATGCTAATCACGTGTTGCAAATTGTTTTTTACCCGGTGTTGCAGTTCTGACAGCAACACCTTCTTATGCTCCACGGCTTTTGTAAGCTCATTCAATTGTTCGCCAATGATGTTGTTTTGTTGCCGAATCCGTCTGTTTTTTCGATACAACAAAACAGCGGCTATACTAATCACCGCCAGCAGCAAGCTGATGAGTAAAATTTGCCGCTCTCTGTTTTTGATGATGGCTTCTTTTTTCTCCGTCTGGTATTCTTCGCTGATCTGCTTTATCCGTACGGCCTCTTGTTTGCTCTCCGTAGCCACATATCCTTCGTGGAACAGCTGATAATAATACAACGCTGAATCCATGCGCCTCATTTGCTCAAACACTTCGCTGCGCCGTTGGTACACTAAAGGTGGTACCGGCACGTTCATGCGCTGCAACAGCAAAAGGGCGGTATCGCTGTACTTCAATGCTTCCTCCGTTTGATGCTGATTCAACAGCGTGGTAGAAGCAACGGTAAGTTGTAACGCAGCCGTTGCATAATCTTCAATCTGAATAAACTGATCGGCAGCCAGCAGTTTATACCGAACGGCGGCTTTGTAATCTTGCTTGGCCAGTAGCGTACCCAGCAGCAAATAGGCATCCCTGATGTCGCGTTTGTTTTGGTATTTGAGTGCCGAATCTAATCCTCGAAATGCAAAGTATTGTGCTGAGTCTTTTTGCTCCACCCGCATGAAGTAGGAAGACATCCGAATGCAATAAGTGCTGTACACTTCATTCAGCTGATTGGCTTCATAAGTACGGTAAGCTTTGTCCAGGTATTTTCTGCACATGGTATAATCCCTGCCATTCTCGTACATAATGGCCACTACCCAGCAACTACGATAAATCCTTTCGGGATACTTGAATTTTTCAGCCTCATCCAGTGCCTCCAACGACAACTGAAGCGCCTGATGATGGCTGCCGCTGAGCGAATAGAGGATGGCTTGTTGCAGCATCACATCAATTTTAAAGCCCCTGAATGCTGCTGTATTGTATTTTGTTGTGAGCTGCTTGTACAATTCAGCCGCTTCCTTTTTTGCCTGCTCGCCATTGCTGGCATATTTGTCCATCAGGCTATCGATGCGTTCAATTTTCCTCTCCAGCAAAAGATGTTGAGCCAGGAGATCCTGGCTCAACATCAGTAGCATCAACAAGAAAATGGTTAGAAACCGCACGGATATGAATTGCTTTTAGATCATGTTAATCACTATGTAGCATGAATAAACCTTAGCCGCAACACAACATCCGTTTCACCTTAGCCTTTTGCTATCTACAAATTCATCATGCTTTAATGATCAACTGTAAACTTATGACAAATACCCCGGCTCACGGCCGCATTTTGTGGTGGCCAAAGCAGAGCAACTCGGTTCTTTGCCAATCAGTTTACATTAATTTGGATTACAGGTAACAAAGCTATTTCCTTCAAAATCATACCATTTAATCGTTCCATCATTCTCCAGTTTCCATGCCCTCGATTTGCTTGCATACGGGAGTCTTTGGGGGTTGGTTGGATCCGCTGCCGGCACTTCTTTCTTAAAGCAGTTTGGCTGTATGCTAGCGTTCTTAATTTCCAGCAATCCTTCGGTACATTCCTTATTCCAAATTTCCTTCTTACTGGCTATATACTTTTCGCCATTCTCTCTTGTAGCAATGGTGATTTGCGAAATAATGAAACGCTTGTCGGGGGTAATGGTGCACTGAAATTGGTTGTTGTTGGAAGTAAGAGTTTGACCAACTTCCAACTTGTTGTAGGGTGGCAGCATCGAAGTCAATAAAGGGCCAGTCCGGAAATGCAAAGCAGACTTGCTGTACTCTCCTGCCTCATTCACCACCGGGCAAAGCTTTACTTTATAATGGCCATTGTAAATTAAGTTCATCAGAACCGTCGTTCTCGAGTTTTATTTGTCCGAAATGCATTTCATAAGGCATACGAACCTCAACAGCGTTGTGGGGCAACTTGGCTTCATAAAAGCAATCCTGTAAACGCCTTGATTGAAAATTGGGCTTATCGTTTGTCAAAATTTTTGCTTCGGCACATTGCTTGTTCCAGATTTCGGTTTTTTCAGTAATTATGGGCTGCCCATTTACCGTACGAACCGTAATTTTTTCAATCACAAATCTGTTTTGCTCCAATATTTGGCCACTACCTACATCAATCTTTTGTATTACAATACGGGCCTGGTATTGGTTGTTATCCGACGTCAGGGTTTTGCCGATACCAAAGTCTTCGCCAAAACTCAAAACGGGTTTGCCTTTTGTAAAAACTTCATTCGTAGCTTTTGATTCTACTGGTACCGGCTGTGTAGTCGGTTTTACCGATGTGGTTTCGGGAAATCTCGTTGCCCATATTTCCTGGCCTTTTTTATCAAGAAGGATCAGGCGGCCATCGTTGGTAATTTCCAACTTTACCGCTTTGCCTAATATCAGTGCGGCAGCAGCATCACGGCCCGTGGTAACGCAATAGCCTTTACCATTTTTACTATCCATACACAGGTTGCCATCCGGATTGAAGCTGAAGAAACCTATGGTAGGCTTGCTGCCACCATTTTGGAGCGGGAAGCGGAATATTTCGTTGTAGGAACAGTTGCCGGCATTCACTACTTCCTCTATAACAAAATTCCCATCCGTGGTAGCTCTGAGTTGGTAACGTCCATTGGCCGATACCAATTTTTCTTTTTCGAGCAACTTTTGGCCGGGGGTCATAGAGGATTGATACTTTATGATAGCATCTTTTGCTTCGCAGCCGGCTTTGGCTGCAGTAGGTGTGGTAGGTGTGGGTGTGGTGGTGGTTGTAGGAATGGGGGTTGTCCATATTTCTTTGCCTTGCTTATCAAGGAGTCTCAGTCGGCCATCGTTGGACATTTCCAGCTTTACACCTTTTCCTAATATTAGTGCCGCTGCTGCATCGCGGCCTGTGGTAGCGCAATAGCCTTTACCATTTTTACTATCCATACACAGGTTTCCATCCGGATTGAAGCTGAAGAAACCTACCGAAGGCTTGCTGCCACCATTTTGGAGCGGGAAGCGGTACACTTCTTTGTAGGAACAGTCACCGGCATTCACTACTTCTTCTATCACAAAGTTCCCGTCCGTAGTAGCTCTGAGTTGATAACGCCCGTTGGCAGATACCATTTTTTCTTTTTCCAGCAACTTTTGGCCGGGGTTCATACTGGATTGATACTTTATTGCTGCATCTTTTGCTTCGCAGCCGGCTTGTGCCATTAGTTTTTGACTGGTGATAGCCAGCATGCACAAGATGCCCGCCACAAAAATTTTTGTCCATCGCATAAGTTCAAATATTGCTCCTTTTAAAATGCCTACTCTAAAAATGCATTTTCGGCTTCCTGCTTTCTGCTGCGCAAAGAAATCGGGCCAGGATATTACGCATGTATAAACGGGATAGAATGGCATTTTTAGGGATAGATTCCTGCAATGATGCATCAGAGAACCTTCGACGTTTCATGAAGTATGTTTTTTCTATCAATATCTCCCGCAAACAGTGCCTGAACTTGTACAAACATTACAACAATGCGTACGCCCAAAGTGGTATTGCCTTGTTTGTGTGAAAAGGTATCTTGGGGCATCTTAAATCACCCCACCCTTTTCAATCCTATGAAACAGAAGTTTCTTGCTAGTGGACTCGTAAGTCTATTGGTATTTGTACAGCAGCCGCAAGCATTGCTGGCGCAAGGAAAAGTAGGCATCAACACTAAAACGCCACAAGCCATGCTGCATGTAAAAGACAGCAGTGTGTTGTTTAGCGGCGATACAACTTTGAATGCTGGCAAACCACCGCTCAGTGGCGCTGGTACCCGAATGATGTGGTATTCTGACAAAGGCGCTTTTAGAGCAGGACGTGTAGATGGCCCACAATGGAATCAAGAAAATACAGGTTTCTTATCCATTGCTTTAGGCAGAAATACAATCGCATCCGGAGACAGATCTACAGCCATTGGTGTTGGCAATACGGCAAGCGGAATTCAAAGTATAGCTATGGGATTTAGCTCTAATGCTTCTGGGCCAAATGCGATTGTAATGGGCGTTGCTGCAGCCGCAACCGGAATGGGTTCAATAGCTTTTGGAAACAATACAGTTGCCAGAGGCGAAAATGCCTTTGTAGTAGGTGTAAGGTCATTTGCACTCGGAGATGCTTCAATTGCAATGGGTAATCAAACAGTAGCAAGTGGTTCAGAATCGATTGCAATGGGAAGATTTAGCGATGCATTGGGTGTAGCTTCTTTAGCCATGGGAAATGGTACAAGTGCTACCGGAAACTTCTCAACATCTATGGGATTTTCAACTAATGCTAAAGCATACGCATCCTTAGCAATTGGCCAACTGAATGATTCCATTGCCAACAGTAATGCTACGTCGCAAGTCTCTTCAGATCCTGCATTTATAATCGGCAATGGAACAAGTAACTCAGCCCGGCGGAATGCTTTCATTGTAGCCAAGAACGGAGAAACAGGCATCAACGTAGCCAATGCAATGCCGCAAGCCATGCTGCATATTAAAGCGAGGGTTATTTCAGATAACCGGCATATCCGGTTGGAAGATGATAATACAACTTCCAGCGCCAATATTTTTTATACGTCAGATCTGGTATTTAAAAACAACCTGGCCGGGGGCGATTTTATTTTCCGCAACGATGCCAATGCCACTATTTTTTCGTTGTTCAGCAGCGGCAATGTTACCATGGCGGGTACGCTTACGCAAAACAGTGATGCAAGACTCAAAAAAGACATTCAGCCATTGCAAAGCAGTTTGCAGAAACTGCTACAGCTCGGTGGCTATCATTACCACTGGAATGAAGCATTTCGGGATCAGCATTTGCAAACAGGCCTGCTGGCACAGCAGGTAGAACAGCAAATGCCGGAACTGGTAGCCACCAGTAAAGACGGCGTGAAAAGTGTGAACTACAGCGGCATGATTCCTTATACCATTGAAGCCATCAAAGAATTAAAAAAAGAAAACGATATACTCAAAAAGGAACTGACCGAATTGAAGCAATTGATACAACAAATGACAGAGAACAGATAGCCTGACTACATCCTTTGCATGCATCACATTTCTGCAACATCAACTTATTTACTTCAACAACAAAGGCTCACAACATGTGAGCCTTTCTTTTGATGTGGAGGATAACGGATCCCGATAGCTATCGAGAGAACCGATGACCTCCTCGACTTAGTCGAGGCGCCACAGCATGCTGACTTGTATCAAACAAAAAGGCTCACAAAATGTGAACCTTTCTTTTTGATGTGGAGGATAACGGAGTCGAACCGATGACCTCTTGCATGCCATGCAAGCGCTCTAGCCAGCTGAGCTAATCCCCCTTCTAATAAGAACATCCATTCAAGCTTTTTTTACTAGCCTCCCGATAGCTATCGGGATGAGCTAATCCCCCTGAATGGGCGGCAAAAATAGGGGCACAAATCAATTCACCAAAATATCTTTTCAAAAAAAATACCGGCATGTACTGCCGGTATTTTCTGGGTATCACAAGGGCGAATTATTCACCCCAAATTTCATCTTCACCATTCAGCCATTTCTTCACCAAATCGGTGGTTACACTCTTCGGACGCTCAATGGGCAAGCCCAGTGCACGGTCCCAAATGAGGCTGGCCAATACACCCATGGCACGGCTTACGGCAAACAGTACGGTGTAAAACTCATACTCCTTCATACCGAAGTGTACGAGCAGCGCACCGCTATGCGCATCTACGTTTGGCCAGGGGTTTTTCACCTTGCCGAGGCTTTCCAAAATGGGTGGTACTACTTCATAAATCTTCCATACGGTACGGCAGAGCTTGTCTTCCCGCATGTACTTTTTACCAAACTCCATTTGTGCGGTATAGCGGGGGTCGGTTTGGCGCAATACAGCGTGGCCATAGCCGGGCACTACTTTACCTTCCGACAGGGTTTGGCGTACATAATTTTCTATTTGGTCATGCGTGGGTAAATCGGTACCCAGCTTTTCCTGCATTTCAAAAATCCACTTGATCACTTCCTGATTGGCGAGGCCATGCAGCGGACCAGCAAGGCCGTTCATACCGGCAGCGTAGGCCAGGTATGGATCGCTGAGGGCAGAGCCTACAAGGTGCGTGGTATGAGCACTCACGTTGCCACCTTCGTGGTCGGCGTGGATGGTCATGTACAACCGCATCAGTTCTTTAAACTTATCGTCGTTGAAGCCGAGCATGTGTGCCAGGTTTCCACTCCAGTCCATCATACCATCGGGGGTAATGTCTTCTCCATTGTGGTATTTACGACGATAGATATAGGCCGCTAAACGAGGGAGTCGGGCCAACAGAATCAGACTGTCGTCATAGGTGGCTTCCCAGTAATCTTTTTCGACATGCCCTGTGCGTAGCGCTTTGAAAAACAGCTCTCTGTTTGCAACGCCATTACACCCGTTACAAACATGGTCATGGGGTGCGTGTTGAGCGGCATGGCATCAATAATTTTGAACACGTGGTTGGGCACGTGGCTCTTGCGCTGCAACACATCGGTTACATGTTTTACATCTTCTTCGGTGGGTATTTCACCAATGAGCATCAGGTAAAACAATCCTTCAGGAAGCGGTTCGGTACCGCCGGGCACTTTGGGCAGTTTTTCGCGAAGCTCAGGAATGCTGTAGCCGCGAAAACGGATGCCTTCCTGTGCGTCGAGCAATGAAGTTTCGGTAACCAGGCCGGTGATACCCCGCATGCCCTGGTAAATTTGTGATAAGGTTACTTCTCCGATTTTCTTTCCGCCATGCTCTTTCAAAATCGATTTGATTTCAGCAGAGGCGATATCGGCTTTGGCTCTGAATCGTTCCTTTAAAATGCCCATGTGTTAATCGTATTTAGATAAATTCCTGAATATTACTGTGTTGGAAGGGCTCCAAAGTTAATTGAATGCGCCCAAGCAATAACAGCTACTGAAAACGATTGTTCCACATTTTGAGAATTTTCATATTTCATAACTGTTGCTTATTCATTTCTTCATACTGTTTGTTCCGCAATCGTCTTCGCTGCTACAAAACCGGAGCTCCATGCATGCTGAAAATTGTAGCCACCCGTAATGCCATCCACGTTGATGATTTCGCCGGCGAAGCAGAGGTTAGACGCTTTTTTGCTTTGCATCGTGTCGGGCGATAGCTCGGCTGTATCAATACCACCAGCCGTTACAAACTCATCTTTAAATGTGGTTTTGCCGCTGGCTGCACATTCATAACTGCACAGTTTTTTTACCAATGCATTTTGCTGTGTAGCGGGCAAATCGGCCCAGCGCTGTTGTGGGGCAATGCCGGCTTCCTGCAATAAAAATTCCAGCAACCTGGCGGGCAAACCAAACCACGGCGTATTGATGACGAGTTGCGATCCATGCGCCTGCCGGTGTTGAATGATGGCCTCCCGCAGGCTGGTTTCATTCCAGTCGGGCAGCCAGTTGATGAGGGCGGTAAACTTGTATTCGTGGTCGTGTAAATGACGGGCGGCAAATGCCGACATCCGCAACACGGCCGGGCCACTCAACCCCCAGTGGGTAATGAGCAGCGGTCCCTCCGACTCTTCTTTGAAACCCGCTATCCGCACTTTGGCAGGCGTGGCTACGCCCATGAGTTTGGTGATAGGATGCTTGGGCAAATTGAACGTGAACAAGGACGGCACAGGCGGCACCACGGTATGCCCCGTAGCTTGCTGCAACCAGTCAAACTGCTCCAGCTTGGGAAAGCCGCCGGTGGCAATGCACAACGCATCGGCATGAATGCTGCGGCCATTGTCGGCAGTGATTTGCCAGCCACTGCTTTCCGTTTGCGCCAATGTTTTTACAGAAAAATTCAGCAGCAACTCCACCCTAAATTGGTTGGCTTCTTTCAGCAAACATTCAATGATGGTTTGCGAATCGTTTGTTACGGGAAACATGCGGCCATCCTTTTCTACTTTCAAGGCTACGCCCCGCTCTGCAAACCATTGAATGCTGTTGGGTACAAAAAAATGCCGGAAGAGTTTTTTGACGAATTTCTCACCCCGCGGATAGCATTTGCTCATCTCCGAAATGGAGCTGCAGTCATGCGTTACATTGCAACGGCCCCCGCCACTCACTTTTACTTTTTGAAGTACTTTGCTGCCCTTTTCCAAAATGGTGACTTGCCAGTCGGGTTGCAGCCGGGCTACATTGACTGCACAAAAAAATCCGGCTGCACCACCGCCTATCACCACAATATGTTTTCGGGATTGCTTCACCGCTCAAAGATGCAGCGAACCAATGAAGTAGCAAGGTGACTTACATCCCCAGCACTTCCCGCAGGCGGGTGTAGCCCGATTTACTCACGGGCACTTGCTGTCCATTGCGCAAAATGGCCAGAAAACTTTCCCGTTCGTAGGGATCGATGCGGCTGATGTGCCGCACAGCCAACAGATACGACCGGTGCACCCGTACAAACTGGTTGGCATCGAGCTGCTTTTCGAAAAAAGCCATGGTTTTGTTTTTTGAGAAAATGGCCTTCGGCTGTATGAATTTTTACATAATCATCTGCCGCTTCGAGGTAGATAATATCGTGCACCGGAATGATGCGAATGTTGTTGCCGATTTTCACCACTATTCGCTCCTGCTGCTGTGGTACGTGTTCTTCCAGTTGCTGGTAGCTCTGAGTTTGCTGAGCAGCCTGCAACTGCAGCCATTTTTGCATGGCCTTGTTGAAACGCTCCTGGCTAAAAGGCTTCAGCAAATAATCTACGGCGCTGGCTTCAAAAGCTTTGATGGCATATTCATCAAAAGCCGTGGTGAAAATGATGGAAGGAGGTTCATCCAATAACTCCAGCATTTCGAAGCCGGTAATTTTGGGCATTTGAATATCGAGAAACACCAAGGATGGCCAATGCTGTTGAATGGCTTTCAATCCTTCAAAACCATCGCCACATTCGGCTACAACGCTTACCTGCGGAAAGGCCTGCAAATATTCCAGCACAACCATTCGTGCCAGTGGCTCATCATCTATTACTACTGCTTTTATCATAACGGTTGCGGAACTATGATGGTGGTAATAAAAAGGCCGTTGCTGCCACTGGTTTTGAGCAAATCGCTTTGCCCAAACAAGAGCTGCAAGCGCCGCTGAATGGAACGTAAGCCAAAGCCTGTACCGTCAGGTTGACGGCTTGTTTGCGGGTCGTACGGGTTGCGGATTTCCAGCACCAGTTTACTGCCCTCCTGCCGGGCAATGATGTCGATGGTAATGGGTTCGGTGGTATCGTACAAACCAAATTTGATGGCATTTTCTACCGCTGGCTGCAATAACATAGCAGGTATTTGTGCAGTGCTCAATGCTTCAGGAATATCGATGACGGTATTTAGTCGATGACCAAATCGGACTTTTTCAATGTCCAGATAAAGTTGCAAATGGCTGATTTCATCTGCCAGTGCATTCCAGGTATTTTCTTCTTTGCGCAAAGTGCCCCGCAAAAAATCGGCCAGTTGCTGAATCATGGTGCGGGCCTGTGTGGGTTTGGCTACAATAAGTGCATTGATGGAGTTTAAACTATTGAACAGAAAATGCGGATGCAATTGATCCCGCAGTTTCATCAGTTCTACTTCTCTCGACAAAGCCTCGGCTTCTTTGCGCCGGTCTTCTTCTTCCTGCTGTTGCTGCACTGTGTACCACAACACGTGTATGAGGGTATTGGTACCCAAAATGAGTACGCCCACTGCCATGCGTATGGGATAAGTTTTGCCCGGCACAAATGCGTAGTTCGCTAAACTATCCGGCAGCATAAACAAAACCAGCTTCGACAAGAGCATCCAGAACAAAGCCACCAAACCAGTCAACGCCAGCAGGTAGCTGTAGCGGTTGTTGTCGGGAAGGTAATACCGAAGGCTATTGCTGATGAGCCAGCTGCAACCGAGTAACAAAGCATTGCTTACTAGGCTATCAATGGCAGACAATTTCCAGCTGAGGCCATATGCGGAGAGCACCCATGCATGCACCAGCATCCAGAGTGCCCAGCCGGCAAAAAACATGCGGCGAAACCGCGGTGTGGTAAATGGTGAAGAAGCCACTGAATTGTTTTGGTGAATAACGAAACGACTACAATGTTACTGAATTCATACCTGCAGCATGCGGTACTTTTCTTCGGCTATGTGGGCCAGCAAAGCAGCTTGTTGTTGCTGCAATTGCTGTTCCATTTTTTCAGTGTTTGTGTGTTGTTGAACTTGTGCCAAACATTCTGCGCCATCGGCGTTTTCATCTAACAACAGCATACCGGTTACACTACGAAACTGCCAGGGAGATTGGGTGTGCCGGCCTTCGTGCAGGCCAATGTGTGTGGCTTTGGAATAGGCGCAGTGTGCATCGTCGGCCAGTATAAACCGCCATTGCTCTTGGTATTGTGGCGTGGCGGCGCATTGATACATGAGGCGAACGAGATACGGTTTCATGGCGAAATGTTTTGGCAATGTGTGGGTCGAGGTGCTGATTAATAACTTTTGATTTCCAGTCCACCCAAAAAGCTGGTGCCTTCTATAATCAGTTTCTTGTTGGGGTTAATCATTTCAGGTTTGATAAAACGCTTGTCGTCTACCCCGCCAAACACGGCCACCATTACAGATTGCACATCCCAATCGGCGGGCACAATGAGTTTGGTACCGCCCAACACATTCACGATTTCCATTTTGATGGTGCCTTCAAAATCGGCGTGTGCCAGATTGATTTCTGCACCACCAAATACGGCTACCACTTCACCACCGCGAAAGCGTTTGGATACGACACTTCTTTTTACACCACCAAAAACAGCGGTCGCATCAAGCACATCATCTGTTACAGTGTTGGCATCATTCACAGGAGCTGCGTCGGGCACTACGCTAAAATTGCTCAACGGTTGTGCAGTGGCTGCCGGCATGGGTGGAGTGTCATTCATCCAACGGTTGCGGCGATTACCAAAGCCTGGTCTGAAGGCGATGATAAGACCGACCAGTATAATGCCAATTGGCCATATGTACTGACGAATAGGAATGAATGGTCCAATATCATCCAGTAGAAAAACACTTCCAATCACGATAAGGATGAGCCATGAAATATCCTTGAATTTTGAATTGATACCCGTAATTACACCAATGAGTATGAGAATCATTTCCCAGCCAAACAACCAGTTAGGCAAGGGTAAATGCATGCGTTTGAGTAAAATGCCCAGACCTACCAACACGACTACAAAACCGATCGTGAGTTGTTTGGGGATGGTTTTTTGTTTGTGTTCGAAAGGCGTTTGCGGCTGTTGAAAATGCTGTGACATAACAGTTGTTTTTTGTTTGATAACACAAACCTACTGCGGCCATTTACCCAAGGCAAGCGGCTTTAGGCATGCGGGGTTGGTACCTCGGTAAAACCTGCTTTTTTGCCGGTGAAAATGTTTTGCTTTTTTGTGCAATCCATTTACCGAAACAAGTCTTCGGTAAAAACTACAACGCCGCAATAGCCCGCCAAGCCATGTACAACAACAATGCAGTAATGACCCATCCGCTGATGCTGAGCCACAAAGGATGGCGGTAGTTGGGCAGCCATTTTCGATACGACATGGCCAGCAATACCAGTATCAACGCCAGCGGCAATACAAATGCGTTGACGGCTCCGGCCAGCACCAATATTTTCACCGGATTGCCAAAACCTGCAAACACTGCAGTAGCAACAATAATAAAGGCAACGATCATCCATTGACGATGTTTAACAATGGCCGGATGCCAGCTTTCCAAAAAAGAAACCGACGTATACGAAGCACCTACTACAGAAGTAATGGCAGCACTCCACAAAATGAGACCAAATATGCGGCGGCCATTGTCGCCCAATGCCTGCTGAAAAACACTGGCGACAGGATTGCCTGCATCGGGCACAAAACCGGTCACCACTACACCCAACACGGCCGCATACAAACCAATGCGCATGATGCCTGATAAGATGATACCCGTTACCGCCCCCTTCGTTACTTCTTTCTCCGCCATGGGCTTGCCTTGCTGCGCTTCGAGCATGCGATGGGCGCCAGCAAAACTGATGTAACCACCAACAGTGCCACCCACCAAGGTGAGAATGGATAATGAATTGATGTGCGTTGGCAGCACAACATGTTGCAGCATATCACCCACAGGTGGTTGTGTAGCAAAAGCTACCGTCAACACCATTACAATCATGAGGATGCCGAGCCATTTGGCAAATGTATCCATGGCCTTGCCAAACTCTTTCAGCAAAAACAACGCAATGGCAATGGCACCACTAATAATTGCACCAGTGGTAGCCGAAATGCCAAACATGGTTTGCAAGCCCAACCCACTACCGGCCACATTGCCAATATTAAATACCATCCCTCCTGCTACTACCATAAGAGTGAGCAACACACCAGCACCAGGTACTACCCGATTGGCCAAGGCCGGTGCCTTCAAACCCGTTGTGGCTATGGCTTTCCAGATATTCAGTTGCACCACAATGTCAATGAGAATGGACACCAAAATCACAAACCCAAAGTTGGACAACTGCTGACTGGTGAACACCGTAGTTTGTGTAATAAAGCCGGGACCAATGGCACTGGTGGCCATCAAAAAAGCGGCACCCATCATGCCATTGCTCATCCATTGTTGTTGCTTAGCCATGCGCTTTTATGTTGATGCCACTTTGCTGAAATATATGTACGATATGTTCGGCAAAAGAAATGGCATGTGCTCCATCGCCATGCAGGCAAATGGATTTGCGTACTCCTACTGCCGGATGAATGACACTTCCATCTACCGCCATCAGCTTTCCATACAATGCAATGTTCAATGCTTGTTGCATGGCCATATTATCATCTGTAATCAGGGCATTGCTTTGGGTGCGTGGCGTTAACGAACCATCGGATTGATACGTACGGTCGGCAAAAAACTCATCTACCGTATTGAGGCCAATGGCTTTTGCTGCAGTAATGGAATGACTACCGGCCAAACCATACAGTAAAAGATTGGAATCAAAATCATACACCGCCTGTGCAATGATATGAGCTATTTCCGGCAGGCGGGCACTCATGTTGTACAAGGCGCCATGAGGTTTTACATGTACCATACTTGCACCTGCTCTGTTGCAAGCCTCTTGCATAATGCTGAGTTGCTCAGTAATCAATTGATACCAGGCATCGGGCGTGAGCAGCATCATATCGGTACGGCCAAAATTGGCTTTGTCGGCAAAGCCCGGATGTGCTCCAATTGCTACACCGTGTTGCTTGCACAAATCTATAGTAGTGGCAATGGTAGCTGCATCGCCTGCATGATAGCCACAGGCAATATTGGCCGAGGAAATTAGCGGAATGAGGGCAGCATCAGTCGGTATGCCTTCTCCCACATCTGCATTCACATCAATGGTTGGTTGCATGGGCTAAATATAGCGGCGAATCAGGTTAGGAAACTGCGCACCATAAGTTGTATTTGCCGGATATGTTTTTGCTGCTCGTATAAACCCATGGCTTCAGCATGAGTAATAAACTGAAACCCGAAGGACATGTCAGCCGAAGACTGCGCCAAAATGGGTAATGCCACTTTGCACAACTGCAACACCCGCGGGTAACCGCCCACGGTTTGATGATCGGCCATGAGAGTGAGCAATTGCCCGGATGGCAAGAGCTGCGTGGTACCTATTGCCACCGGTGACGACAATAGGCTGTGTTTTTCTTTCAACTGCAAATCATTGCCCAACCAATGGATGCCCATGCGGTCGGCTTTGCGGCTTACTTCAAACCGACTGCGCTGCAATTGGTAGCGGGCATCTTCCTGCAACCATTCCCATTCGGGGCCTTTGAGCACGGGTAGTTGCGTAGTATTTGCAGGCAATAAATCAGTCACAAACCACGGCATTTTTTTATTGAGGCTCCCTTCGGGTAAATGAGTAATGAATGGCAAGCAATCGCCCGTTTGCAAAGCCCTGCCCTGCCAGCCACCAAAACCCGATTTGAGATTGGTAGCCGCACTGCCCATCAGCTGCGGTACCTGCCAGCCATGCCGCACGGCGAGGTAGCAGCGTTCGCCTTGTTTTTTATGCCCAAACCGCAGCACCGAGCCTGCTGCCACCTGGTAAGCCCGGTTGTTGAGCATCGGTTCTCCATCGAGCATCGCCGAAAAGTTGGCCCCAGTTAGTGCTATCAAAGCCGGTTGCTGAAATCGAATGATGGGTGCCGGAAAATGCATTTCCAGCACTGGCGTATTTAGTTCATTGCCGAGCAAGGCATTGGCCAGAGCAAAAGACTGCGGGTCCATCGGTCCGTTGCAATTGATGCCCAAATGGCCCCAGCCATGGCGGCCGGCATCTTGCACCGTATCGAGCAAGCCTGCTTTTTCTATTACAATGCTCATGATGCTTGCAGGCTTTTAAAATCGGATAAAGAAACCGGCACGAATCGAACCTGCTGGCCGGGCTGTAACACGCAGGCTGGTTCACGATGGACATCGAACATTTGCAGCGGCGTGTAGCCCACAATGTTCCACCCGCCGGGCGATGCCGTGGGATAAATGCCCGTTTGCATACCGGCAATACCCACAGCACCGGCTTTAACAGGCACCGGTGCTGCTTTGCGGGGAAGTGCTATCCGTTCATCTACACTGCCCATGTAGGCGAAGCCGGGCAAAAAGCCCAACATATAAATATGGTAAGTAGCGGCGCTGTGGAGCTGCACAATTTCTGCCGCGGATAAGTTGATTTGCTGAGCCATAGCTGCCAAATCGTTGCGCAAGGCCTGGTCGTAACAAACGGGTATTTCTATTAATGTAGTGGTGGCACCCGTTGAAAGCTTGTCTGCCAACTGTTTCAGGCCGTCATGCATCCAAACGTCAGCATCGGGCTGCGGCTGGTGGAACCGGAGCAGCAGGCTATCGTAAGCCACTACTACATCTTGCAATAAACGGCTGTACTGCTGGCGAAACAGTGACGCCAGTTCATGCAGTTGCTGATTGGCGGCAACGGATAAGCCGGTGTGAAACTGAAGCAACCAGTCGGTTTCGGAGAGGGGTGAAATATGTGGCGGAGGCAGTTGCATGGCTTCGAATGTAAGGCCTGCCGGGGAAAGATACATAGCTGAGGGGCTGCACCAGACCGGAGGGCAGTGCCGGGCGGTGCTATGCCCGCAGGGCCTATGGCAAAGGCCGGTACGGAACCCGCAGGGCGGCGAACGGCGGCTGCCATGAGCAAAACTGCTGACAGCCCCCTCCCTATATTTGCCGCTGCTTATGGCGAAAGCCTTGCTGGCCTTGAATTTTGTTTTGCCAAATAGGCGGTTTCTCCTACCTTCGCCGCCCAAATTCAGCTGAAATGACTGAATTCGCCCCGACTCACAACGATGAAGGGTGTCCATTGTAAACATTTTAAAACCAATCAGGGATCATGAACAATTATGAATTGATGGTGATTTTTACCCCTGTGCTGAACGACGAAAGCTACGCTGCCGCTCAGAAGAAGTATGTAGACTTCATTACTGAACATGGTGGTGCTATCGTAAACAGCAATCCCTGGGGACTGAAATCACTGGCGTACCCCATTCAAAAGAAAACAACCGGTATGTACTGGGTTGTTGAGTACAGTGCGCCATCCGACCTCAATGAAAAACTGAAGATTCAGTTTTTGCGTGACGACAACGTAATGCGTCACCTGTTCGTAAAACTCGACAAACACGCCGTTGAGTACAATGCACGTAAGAAAAGTGGCGTGAAGGCAGAAACTGAAAAAGCGGAGGCATAAGTTATGGCACGGAACGAAATCAAATACCTGACCGCCATTCGTACTGAAAAGCGTCAGAAGAAATATTGCCGCTTCAAGAAAATGGGCATCCGTTATGTAGACTACAAGGACGCTGAGTTTCTGAAGAAGTTTTTGAACGAGCAGGGTAAAATGTTGCCCCGCCGTATTACCGGTAACAGCCTGAAGTTTCAGCGCAAGGTAAGCGACGCTGTAAAGCGTGCCCGCCAGATGGCCCTGCTGCCTTATGTAACCGATTTGATGAAATAAGCAACTTACATAAAGCCGTAAGCGATACTTGCGGCTTTATATTTTCTATTCAGTAACCATTCCCTAACTCTGCTGCAAGGCAGAAGGACAGCGAAAGCTGGGCTCTGGGAACTAAACCATTTGCAACCATGCAAGTAATTTTGATTCAAGACGTAGACAACCTGGGCGGCAAGAACGAACTGGTGAATGTGAAGAACGGCTATGCCCGTAACTACCTCATCCCCAACAAGTTTGCTGTAGAAGCCAGCCCCAGCAACCTGAAAATGCGTGAAGAGAAGCTGAAAGTAGCGGCTAAGAAAGAAGCTGCACTGTTGGCTGCTATCAACGAAGTAATTGCCAAGCTGAAAGAAGCGCCTGTGAAAGTGGGTGCCAAAGTAGGTACTACCGGCAAAATCTTCGGTAGCGTTACTTCTGTACAAATCAGCAAGGCTATCCGCGAACAGAAAGGTTATGAAATTGACCGTCGTCGCATCAGCATTGTAGATGAAGTAAAAGAACTGGGTTCTTACAAAGCTGCTGTAGACTTTGGCAATGGCAACAACGCTGAAGTGGAGTTTGAAGTAGTAGCTGAATAAGCTTTTTTCGAACGATATGTTTTTCAAAAAACCTGCTTCCACAAGCAGGTTTTTTGTTGCCTGAAAGGGGCGAAAAAAAATTCAAAAAAAAGTGCAAGAGAAAGTTGGTCGTTATATCTGTTCCCCTATTTTTGCACTCCCAAACGAGATAATCAGTACGGGAAAAGCTCTTAAGGATCGGTAGTTCAGTTGGTTAGAATGCCGCCCTGTCACGGCGGAGGTCGCGGGTTCGAGTCCCGTCCGGTCCGCAAGGTAAACTTGCAAAGCCCTGTAAATCATACGATTACAGGGCTTTTTGTTTTTTTGGGGTCAAAATCAGGACCAATTGAAAAGCGGCTTTTCGCAGCTGGAATTTCCTGCCCTCTTTTAGCCCCGGTTATCCACATTTATTTTTTTCCGTTCCAGCTCTTTGTAGCCATTTTTTTGACCTTTTGGGGATGGTAGCCCCTTCCCTCTTCCAAATACACGCATGGCCCCTATCTGCTCACAATTATCATGTAGGCAGCTCTATCCGGTCAAGTAACACTAAACGCTTAAACGACCCTTGTTTTATTCTTGGGTACCATTTCCAGCTGCAGCCTCTTGATGGCAAGTGCAGCCCTTACTTTGGCCTGCAGGATATTGCACTGCACACATTTCACCTCCAAGCAAATTGCCTGCGAGATCTAAACGCTTAAACGACCCTTGTTTTTTTTCTTGGGTACCATTGCCAGCTGCACCCTCTTGATGGCAAGTGCAGCCCTTACTTTGGCCTGCATGATATTGTACTGCACTCATGGCACCTGGAAGCAAACTGCCTGCGTATCTAAACGCTTAAACGACCCTTGTTTTGTATAGGGGACCTTCCTTTCTCTTTATCCATAAAGTATGGTGAATGTCTATAACATTCACCAACCTGTACGAATTTCGTGCAGGACTTTTCTACCGCTTTACTTACTTGTCAACTACGGTTTAGTTGATTTGCTGTGCTCCTCTATGGCAACAAGGATTTTTTTTAAAGCGGATTGATTGTGCATTTGCCCCTCGCAAACTGTCCACCTGCAGCGTCTGTGCTTTAGCCCTTTTGCCTGAAAAAACGGCCTGTTGTTTTCAATCCTAATGCTGCGGTTTCTACCCGATACCCTGTACTGCTCCACCCGCTCATTTTTCAATAGCAGTTCCACCCATAGCCGCAGCCGCTTGCTGTCGGCTTGTATGTATATCCAAAAGCCCATTATTGTTACCCACCACAAAACTAAACTTTTTAGTATTTAGTAGCTTATAAACCAACCATGCCGAAAGGCAAAGCCGGACAGCAGTACTACTTACTGCATGATGGCATCAAAAAACAGGCGGCCTTCTTTGTCGGTTACTTCTGTAAAGCGTTGGATGCGGGCAGAGAGTTCTGCCAGCCGGTCTAAATTGGCCACCACATAGCCATTTTCTGCAAAGTGGCCATCAATGTTTACTATTTCATCATCCAGTGCCTTTACCACATCATCCAGCTGCAAATCTTGCGGCAGCTTGTTGCGGTTGATGATGATTCTCGATTCCTGTACAGCCAGCTCCATGTTTTCAGCAGTATTAAAACCTTCGTGTATGAGCTGGTACACCCTGTCGTTATCGCTATGGTCTACCAACCTTATGTAGAAGTCGTCGGCGTTTTGTATTTCCTTTCGTCCGTGGTGCGGGGCCGGTTGGGCATAGCTTACCCGTGTCAGGCGGTCGTTGCTGCTTCGTAAGGTGCGGTAATTGGGGCTTTCTATAGTGGTAAGATAACTGGCGGTTTCCGGCAGTGGCTCGTTGGTTATTTCTTTGAGCACATACACGGCTATGGCTACATGCTCCCAGGCTTGTGCCTTGGGTTCAATATGGGTTATTTCTGCCAGCAGTTCTACCACCTGCGCATCCATGAGCCTGCTCAATATTTCGTTTTCTTCTCTTGGGATGTAGCCTATCATGTGCGGACCGCAGTACAGCGCAATGGCACAGGCATCGTGCTCGTTTTGTGGCTCCCGCTGTAGCTCCAGCAACTGGCCCACCGTCATTTGCTCTAGCAGCTTGGGCCCTTGGTGAAACCGAAAGCCCCGCACAAAGCACTGCAACAAATACACTTTTTGATACTGTTTTACCAATGCCTTGGGCAAGGCGCCAACGCCAAATAAACCAATCAGGTTTTTTATAAAGGTTGTCCGGTTCATATTGGTAGTTGATGGTTGGTAGTTGGCAGATGACTGGAATACAACCAGCCAACTTCTGCAAAGCTATTTTTTATTGCCTCCAAACTTTTACTTTTGAAGTGCAGAGGCTTGCGGGCCATTGCACCCTATGCAGCTTTCGGGCTGCATATTTTTTTTGGGCCAATTAATGTTTATCAATGTCTTTGGCGTATAAACAATCTCCTAAGATTGAAGATGTCTAATCATGTATTTTATTACAATAGATTACTATCTACTTCATGTATCTCTTTATCTCTTTCAGCTGGAAGATGAAAGGAATTTAAATTGTCCACAAATTGAACTTTATTCTTATTCATAAAGATTGGATGTAACGCTAACCTTGTAAGCTTTTCCGCCAATGATTTGTCAAAGTCCTGTATGTATACTTTTTTAAGAGTCCCCATCCTCTCAAAAATTTGCCTATCAATTTCATCATTGAATTCAGGGAAAGAATAACCAATAATTACAAGAACCTCAGTCCTCGCTGCTATTTTTTCAGCCTCTTTATATTTACTGTTGTCAAAAAACTTTGTGTTATCAAACAGGTTTTCCCAAGCAAATCCAAGGAATTGCGAATAGTACATATCACTTATTCTACCTTGATCTAATTTTTTGAACAAACCAATGAGCCTTTGAAAAAGCTGGTAATTACTTTCGAAAGGTTCAAATGGATTTTGAATGTAATCTGCTTCGCAATAAGCCACACCATTTAAGTGGACTATTGAAAATTTATCACAATCTTCAAAACGCCTGCCTTGTGTTATGTCAGGCTCCATTCTTATGTATCTTGATGTTTCATAAACTTCTTTTTCATAATACTTTGATAACGCAAGTTCAAACTGTAAATCATAGTTCCATGTGATGATATTATAGTTCCCTTTGAACTTAACTTCTTTAGGGATGGGTTTAAGCATATTAGAAATTAAGTTATCGTACCTTTTATCAACTTCATCTCTTTCAACTTTTCTTGGGACTCTTGGTATTTGTTGATGTATAAAGAATAATATCAAAAGTGATTTTAGTTCGCTCAACTTTTTACCACCTTGATGAAAAAGTTTCTTTGCATATAAATCAGGGGTATTATGGTCATCAAAAGCCCTAATTAACTCATTACATAACCCTAATATTTTTTCACGATAATGGTCCTCTTGTTCAGTTGTTGGGAACTCATATTTATCTGAAAACAATTGGGCAAACTCTATAAAACGTACTTTAAAATTTTTATAAGTTGGTAATGCATTAGCGCTGGCTCCTGCGCCTAAATAGTAAGTGACATTTGCCATAGTGTGGTTGTGTTTTCGTTAATTCTTTTTTCCTTTCTTCTTGCCCTCTCCCGCAAATAAACCTGCGGTATATTGGTCGTAGAGTTCGAATAAATACTCAATGCGTTTGGTTTCGCTGGTAAAGGGTTGTGGGCGGTAGCACAGGTCTACCGCTTTATCCAAAGCCTGATGGGCTTTTACCAATACCGGCGGCATTACATCGGGGTCGTACAAATCGGCCAGCGAAGCCTCGGGAAATTGTGCCCTTGCATCGAGTACCTGCTGCGCTGCGGCTTCTACGGCTTGCTTTTGTTTATCGGTGGGCGATAATGGCCAAGGGAAATTATTGTAGACAATGCCTGTGCTATATGAATAATCACTTTTCATCCTTCCAGCCACATTCTTGACCCAACTCATGTGCATTGAACTACTTAAAATTCCAAATGAAAAATTTGAACCGTTATCAATCGTATAATTCTTATTGCTTGTTATTACATCTGCAGTCATAAATCCCACAGGGATATAGTTTCTTCTTTCTGATGAAACTTCAGGGAATACGATATAATCAGATTTTGGCTGTCTAATTTCACCGAATAAACTTGGGAAGGCTGCTAATTTTTGAGTGCTTGGACGTTTGCTGGATAAACGAGAATGTTTCACCAATTCAATCCTTTGCAATACTAAAGGCATTGACTTGAGTTCATTGGGCCCTGCATCTTTTAGCCATAGGCACCATCTATGTTTGCCTGATATAAATTCTTGTGCTCCTATAAACTTTCGAAAATACTTTTCAGATTTTGGCTCATTTAGCACAAATTCATTTTTCTCATCCTCATTAAAAAGCAGATGCCCACCATCATTTGGCATACTCCCAAATACCATTTCCTGAACATTACAAATTGGCGTTCTACGTTTAACCAAAAAGGAATCCCTTCCTGAAACCAAATAAGGATTAATGTTTCGAGACTTCAAAACAAGCTCTTCTCCATTTTTTACATCTGATTCGATTATCCTTTTATCTGGAATATCAAAATTTGAAAAACCGATAATCACAACATGTACAGCAGCATTTGCCTTTGCTTCATTTCCCCATTTAAAACTTCTGTATGCAAAATGTATTTTAATCTGGTGTTTTGAAAATAGCTCATTCCAAAGCACACCAACCTGCTCTCCTTGACATATTGAATTCGTACTTACAAATGCTACTACTGTTCCATTCTTCACACCTTGATTTACCATTCCTATGTATTTTGAAGCTAGTTTATACCAACTCGCTACATAATCAAGTAAACCTGAACCATCAACCTTTCCAAATACAAAATCTATATCATCTTTTTGCTCTTTAGTTTGGTATTGCTTACCTAAAAAGGCGGATTCCCCATGATATAATCAAACCTTGCCCCGTTGGCATCCCAAGGCATGGTTTTGATAATGCTTTGCCAGTCTATCCGCAAGGCATTGCCGTGTACTATGGTAGCACTTTTGCGCAGCGGCAGGCGTACATAATATTCGCCAAAGGTTTGGCTGGCCTGCAGGTTCATTTGGTGGTCCATCAGCCACATGGCTACCTGTGCTATCTGTGCCGGAAATTCTTCGTACTCAATGCCATAAAACTGGTCTACATCCAGCAAAAAATAGCTGCCAATATCGGTTACAATCTGCCCTTGCAGCAGGTCTTTTACAATGTCCATTTCCAGCAGGCGCAGCTCACGGTAGGCAATTATCAGAAAGTTGCCACAGCCACAGGCGGGGTCTAAAAAGCGCAGCTGGCTGATGCGCTGGTGCAGCTTTTTCAGTTTGTTTTTATCGTGCCGTATGTTGCCATGTTCCGCTTTCAGCTCATCCAAAAAAAGCGGCTGTATTACTTTCAATATGTTTTTTTCGCTGGTGTAGTGTGCCCCCAGGTTGCGGCGTTCTGTGGGGTCCATCACACTTTGAAAGAGAGAGCCAAAAATGGCGGGGCTTATTTTGCCCCAGTCCAGCGTACAGCATTGCAGCAGCAGGCGGCGCATACTACTGCTAAAGGCAGCCACAGGCAGGTTTTCTTCAAACAGTTTACCATTTACATAGGGAAACTGCATCAGGTGCTCGTCCAGCGTTTTCAGGCGTTTATCGGGTGGCGTATTGAGCACTCCAAACAGGGCATGCAGGTGCATGGCCAAATCGCTGCCGTCTTCGTTGGTTTTGCGGTCTATATATTCCTGGAATATGCCCCGCTCAAAAATGCTGGTATCATCGGCAAACAGCAGAAAGAGCAACCGCACCAGATACAGCTCCAGCGGGTGCCCTTCGTAGCCAATGGCTTTCAGCTCATCGTGCAGCTGGCCCATGAGCTCGGCGGCTTTAATGTTTACGGGGTCTTGGTCGGCAAAGGTTCTTTTTTGTATGCCTGCCAGCGGATAAAAAACGGTTATGTATTGCAGCAGTTGCGGCAGGGTAAATGCCGTTTCCTGTCCATCGGTATCGTACACTTTAACATGGTAAAAGTCGGATACCATTATCAGCTCCGGCAGTTCGTGCTCTTTCAGTCCGTGGCAATATTCTTTGGCCTGTGTATAGGCTTTGCTCAGGTCTTTGCCCTTGCTTTTCATTTCTACCAGCAGGCGGCCTTTCCAGAGCAGGTCTATATAGCCGTCGGCTTCACTCAGCTTTTTTACACGGTGCTCAAATGTGGCTACCCGCTTTCGGCTGATGCCAAAAATGTTGAGAAAGTCAATCAGAAATTCTTTGGCGTCTGCTTCTTCTCGTCCTTCGGTCTGCTCCCAGTCTTTGGCAAAGGCGGTTGCCCTTGTCTTTATTTCATTCAGCGATAGGTTCATGGGTGTAACGTTAGGGTATGAAAATAAATAAAAAGGCACGTAGAAACGTGCCTTTGTGTAAAACGGGGTTAATCCTTGGTAAATTCATCAAGGTCTAAATCTTCAAGATTAAAGTCGCCATCATCAAAAGGGGCGTTAATCCGTTGAAAATCTTCCAGCTGTTTCTGCCGCTGCGGCCAAATGTTCCGGTTTTTAACGGTCTCAAATTTGTGGAAAGGCTTCTTGTTCACTACAGGGGGCTTTAAAGCCATAAAGCCAGCCTGCTTTTCGGGCGGCATGTAAAAGTTTTCTGCTGATAAAGCTTTTTGCAACTCTTCCAGCTTAAACAGTGTTCTGTTGCCGATTTTCTCGGCTTTAATTATGTTCTTTTTTACCCAACTGTATACCGTTGGCTTTGTTACCTGGAACATTTCCATTACTTCCTTTACGGTTTTATACTGGGTTGGCTTTTCAAAATTGACGTTGCCCAGTTCCATTCTAAAGGCTTCAATAATGGTGGTAATGTGCTGCTGAAAAATGGTATTAATCAGCTCTTTCAATTCGCTTTGGCGCATGGCCAAAATGGGGTCTTGCATGTTGTCATACTTATAAAATGTTTGTGTTTACTGGCCTAAGCCAAAGAATAGTACAAGCGTACAAGTACAATAGCACAGTATACACCACGAAGGGTAAGACAATAAAAAGGGAGAGAAATAAGACGAAACCCAAAGGTTTCAAGTAGAGCCCCAAATGGGGAAGAAAACACCTGCTTTTGCAGGTTTGGTAAAACTAAGTAAATGCGGCTATCGGCTGCAATATTTTTTTAGCCAGTGAGCTTTGCACCCAGTGTGCCCCATGCATCATGCATTTGCACAAATCTGGTCTTGTTGGTAATGTTCAGATAGCGTTTAAAAATCTTATGGCTGCTGATGCCCGTTACATCCATTATCACCTCGCTTTGCATGCCCTTTTCTATGGATAAGGTAATGAAGGTGCGGCGGGCAGTGTGGGTGCATACCAGCTCCCACTTGGTTTTATATTCTACTATTCTTCGGGAGCCGCTAAATCTTTCGAGCCTTACCTGCTCATTAAGTCCGGCAGCCTTGGCTATTTCTTTCAGCAGAGCGTTGGCGGTTACATTGTGCATCACTGGCGGCAGTGGCCTGTTGCTGTTGGGGTTGTCGTACTTTTTAATAATCTCCTTAGCAAAAGGATTGAGCGGAATAAAAATGGCCTTCTTTGTTTTGGTAGTGCGTATTTCAATCATGTTATCTTTTATGTGGCTCCGGTCTACCTTTATATTATCTGAATAGCGAAGGCCAGTAAAACAGCTAAAGCAGAAATTATCCTTTGCCCATTCCTGTTCCTGTGTCAGGTTCTTGCAGTGGTAAATGGCCAGCAGTTCTTCTTCTGTCAGGTGTATTACATCGGGTTCCTCTCTCAATACCTTAAACTTCCTAACGTCTATGGGATTGGGCAGCAGGTTGTTGTCGCTCAAATAATTGATAAACACTTTGAGCGTTTTAATATGCTTGCCCACCGTATTGTTTAGGTATTGCATGTCCATTATCAGAAAGTTGAGAAACCGCTGGTAAAAGGCTTGGTCTATCCTTTCCAGCCAAACTTTCTCCCCCCTTCATGGCTTCAAATAGTTCCAGCTTGGCCAGTGTATCGCCATAGGAATTGATGGTGGCTTTGCTTTTGGTGGCCTTGTTACTCTCAATAAATTGTTTGTACAAGGCTTTAAAGGGATTGGTTTTTGCTCCCGTGGTTGTTGGCACTACTGGTGCATGTTTCTCTTTGTAGATGGCCAGCACTTCCGCAGGGGTCAGCTCTACCCTGTTAAACAGGGCTTGCCGCTCTATTTCTTCAAACTCATTTTTCAGGTCTTCCAAAATGGCGTTTATCTGCTTCACTTCTTTAAGGCGGGTTTTGTCTGTGGTAAATACCCGCTGGTTCTTCCATTCTTCTTTTCGTACTTTTAGCTTGGTTGCATGTTTTACTTTCTCGCCTTTGTCTTGATACACCAGTATCACCGGATGCATGTTTTTCTTGTCTGCATCTTTCAGGTAAAAGTTGATGGTTGCCATAGTTCAGAAATTTTTGGGGTCAATTTTGGGGTCAAAAATATCTGTACCAGCTTTTACCAGCCTTTACTAATTACTCACAGGTATGTTCCGCAAACAGCTGAATTACAAGCGTTTACGGTAAATTTTAGTAAAAATAAGTTAAGCTAAATAAAGCCAAAATGGCACCCGTCCGGTCCGCAAAAAGCCTCAGGAAACTGGGGCTTTTTTGTGTGCCTGCCTAACAGGAGATAAATTCTTAGGGTAGACTATTTTTAGACAACCAAAGCATGACTTACTTCATGTTTGTGAAACTACATTGCTTGTAATTTTAAATACTATAAGCAAGGCATTATACAGCTCTTCGTAATTGCCATTACGTCATCTTGTACAATTTGTCTTTGCCTTTATACTATCCGGATCAATCAGTCAGAAGCTGTTCAACATTTCTCTTGTATAGAGAAATGAAAGATTTTATTAAGCTTAATCTCTATGCCATGAATCGTTTTTTTGTATCCGTCCTGACTACCACGCTGGTATTCCTTATGACATCCGTTTGGGGGCAGAACTGCGCCGTAAATGCGGGGCTTGATCAAACAATATGTGTTAACCAAACATTGACCTTGACCGGCACGCCTGGTAGTCCGCAATTTGTGCCGCCTGCTTATCAGTGGACAAAATTATCGGGGCCAGCGGCCAGCATTACCTCACCAACGGCAAGTTAGTACCACTGTAACGAGCATAGAACCTGGTAACTATGTGTTTGAATTTTCTGCCAAGTGTGTAGATGGCCTTTGGGCCCGAAACACGGTGGCTGTAACCGTGCTACCCTTACCGGCTGTGGCATTAGCCGGGCCCGATCAAACGATTTGTACAGTAGGCCCGGTAACATTGGCGGGTAATACACCAGGCAGCGGTTTAACCGGCACCTGGACGGTTTCCCCTACCGGCGGTACATTTTCGCCCAATGCCAATACACCCAATGCTACATATACGCCTGCAGCAGGCGGTGGGGTTCGTACACTTACCTGGACTATTTCCAACGGCTATTGTAGTGTAAACGACCAAATGCTGCTAAACGTGGTAGTGCCAGCAGCAGTGAATGCCGGTACCGACCAAACCCGTAGTTGTGCGGGTACTACTACCACTTTGGCAGGGTCTTCACCTGGCCTCAGTCCCATTCAAACGGGTGTTTGGAGCGTTATCAGTGGTCCGAACACACCTGCTTTTAGCAACATCAATAGTGCTACTTCTACATTGTCGGGCTTAACACCGGGTACCTATACGTTGCGTTGGACGGTGAGTGGACCCTGTCAGAATGGAACCGACGATATGGTCATTAACGTGCAGAATATTAGTGTCGCTCCCAATGCTGGTTCTGGAAACGTATCCTATACCACTATTTGCGCAGTACCGGGCACCGGTAGTCAGGTTCTTACCGGCAGCTCATTAGCCGCAGGCGAAACAGCGGTGTGGTCACAAACAGGAGGGGGTGTTTCGCCTTATCCCAATGTTACTTTTTCGCCTGATAATACCGGCTCCACTGTTACTGTCAATGGTATGAATGGTACATTTCCTTATACTTTTCGATACACGAAAACAAATTCAGACGGATGTACGGCCTTTCGTACCCATACAGTGTATCGGGCGCCGTCCATAGATAACCTGAGCGAACCCGCCAATCTTGAATTGGCGTGCAATGATACCTTTGCCACTTTCAATGTTACGTTTACCGATGCGGTAAGCATTACCAATACTATCACCCGTACGGGCATTCGCATTTCGGGTCCGGCAGCAGTCGGTACTTTGGCTTACGACAATATTTCTACAGCTGCTGCTGGTATACGTACCGAAAGGTGGAAAGTATCTGCCATGACTTTGCCTGGTACGTATGTTTACCGTATGGAGTACCGTACCGCCTGCGGTTCTGTATTCCGCGACATTGCAGTAACTATTTCTCGTACTCCGGGTTTGGTAAATGCTGGCAGCGATATCATTTTGCCCTGCAATACCCTTACGGCTACACCAATTGGTGCTACTACTGCACCCGGCAGCTATGTATGGACACAAATAAGCGGCCCTAATACAGCTACCGTGACAGGATCCGCTACACTAACGCCCAATATGAGTGGCTTACAAATGGGGGTGTATGCAATGCGCCTCAATTTATCGGGTGGAAAAAACTGCCCGGCCAAAACCGATACCATGTATGTATCAGTTACCACAGCCGTACCTACCATAGCCACTACCGGCCCAAATGCCACCATTTGTGCGGGGCGTTACCGGCTTACAGCCAATACGCCGCTGCCAAATGAAACAGGAACCTGGACCGTTTCGCCATCCAGCGGGGTTTCTTTTTTGCCCAATGCCAATACACCCAATGCAATCGCTGCTGGTTTGTTGTCTAATACCTCCTATACGTTCACGTGGACAGTGAGTAACACTTGTGGCAGTGTAAACAGTGCTCAAACGCTTGTTACCACCGCAGCATCAGCTCCACCGCTGCCCGATGCTGGCACCAATGTTTGTTTGGCAACCAGTGCCACCAGTACTACTATCAGTGGCAATGATGCCGCTGGTGCAACTATTACCTGGACACCGCTTACAGCAGGCAGTAGTGTGGTGAATGCAGCCAGCCGCAATACCCAAGCTAATTTTACCGGCGGTCCTGGTACCTATTTGTTCGAATACCAATTATCAACCGCTGGCTGTGCTCCTTTGGCCGATACCCTGGTGGTTACCATCAATTCAACGCCGTATACTGCAGCTGCTGGAGCCGATCAGGATTTGTGTTTGCCTACTTTGCCAGGTTCGGTTACACTCACCGGTAGCCCTGCAGCCCCCACGGGTGCTACAGCCCAATGGGCACAACTGTCTGGGCCCAATCTTGCAACGCTTAATAATGCAACCGCTACTACCTGCGACATGGGGAATCTTGCCAGTGGTATCTATGAATTTGAATACCGGATTACCAGTGGAATTTGTGCTACCAGTGCAGATGTAGTGGTATTGCGCATTGCACAACCACCATCGGTTGCTGATGCAGGGGCAGATGTGTCACTGTGCAATGCAACCACCGCAACCCTGGCAGCATTATCAGCCGTTGCACCTACCTCGGGTACTGGATATTGGCAGGCCTTATCTGGCCCTACAGGTACTACTACACCTACCATCAGCAGTGCACTTACCACCAATACAAATGTTTCAAATCTTACACAGGGCACTTACACCATGCGATGGACGGTGAGTACGTCACCTTCTTGTGCCACTTCAACCGATGATGTGAATATTTCTGTAGTAGCGCAGGCCAATGCCGGTGCCGATCAAAATTTTTGCAATTCGCCTTCAGCAGCGCTAACCGGTAGCGCCAATAGTAGCGGTACATGGAGCCAGGTGAGCGGTCCTGCAGGTGCTACCATTTCCAGCAACGGACCAAATACGGCCGTTGTAACCGGCCTTGCAGGTGCCTCACCAAGTGCGGTGTATACCTTCCGTTACACACTGCCTGAGGTTGGTAGTTGCCTTGCCTCAACCGATGATATGCTGGTAACAGTTTATCCTGCTCCCTCGGCAGCCGATGCTGGCGCCAATGTAGAAGTATGTACTGGCGTATCATCCGTTACACTTACAGGCAATGTACCCGCCTTTGGTACGGGTAGTTGGGTAAGGGTTAGCGGCCCTAACACACCAGTGGCCGGCGCCAATAATGGGCAGTATGTCGACACATTATTAACTGGCTTAGTAGCAGGTGCGTATTTGTACCAGTATGAGGTTAAAACACATTCTTCCTGTGTTGCCAGTATCGATCAGGTGTATATATACAAAGAAATAGCAGCGAATGCAGGTACTGATGCGGCCTTGTGTAATGTCAGTACTACTAGTTTGACAGGTAGTACTCCTGCTATCAACACAGGTGTATGGGCGTTGGTAAGTGGTCCCAATACACCGGTGATAGCCAATGCCAACAGCCCTCAAACCAACCTGAGTGGTTTAATTCCGGGAACCTACTTGTTTAATTGGACCATTGGCAGTGGAGGCGCCTGCGGTGCCAACACCGATGAGGTACAGGTACGGATAGATGCGCCGGTTACCAGTGCCGATGCGGGAGCAGATGTTAGCAGTTGCCAAGGTAGCCTGGCAGCTTTTCCAATCGGATCAGCTGCAGTAGGAGGGCTTACATACCAGTGGTCGCCAGCAACTTTGCTTAGCGATCCCAATATTGCTCAGCCCAATTTTACAGGTGTTAACAATTCGGGCACATTTACATACGCCGTACGGGTGGTGAATGGTACCTGCGAAGCCATTGATGAAATCACTATTGTAATGAAGCCAAAACCAAACGTGGTGATTCAAACCACGGCAGGTATTTGTGGTGCCACCTATACCGCTACAGATTTGGGTGCTGGAGTGGCGCTGCCAGTTACTTACGCATGGACTTTTGGTACCAAGCCTCACAGCAAACCCAGCTTCGGCAACAGATGCGGGACCCCATGCAGTGGATTATATCACTTCGGGCCCCAAAACCACCACGCTTACCATTACTTCTGCCGATGGATGTGCCAATACTGGTAATATCAGTTATACCCCTCTTTGTGTGATGCCTATTCGCTTGCAGTCTTTCTATGCAAGCTGGCAGCAAGAGGCGGCGCAACTACAATGGCAGGTAGCAAACGCATCTGCATTCAGTCACTTCATTGTCGAAAAATCTATGGATGGTATGAGGTATGAACCAATTGCTACCATACCATTTACCATGGCTCAAGCCAAGTATATGTACATAGACCGGCAAGCTTCAGCAGGCCGTGGTACTCATTACTACCGGTTGCGCCTGATGGATGTAGATGGAAGCTATACGTACAGTACTATTGAGCAGCTCAAAGGAAAGGCTGCTGAAGTATTGGCCTATCCAAATCCATTTGGCACAGCCATTCAGGTGATGTTGCCATCTACATTACAGGGTCCTGTTTCGCTTGTGCTTTATGGCCCAAGTGGTCAAGCCTTGTTGCAAGAGCGTTATCTTCAACAAACACTGCCCCGAAGCTTGCAGATTGGTGTACCAGCATCTTGGCCATCAGGAGTATACCTGCTCCGCATTCAATCGGCCAATGACCAATGGCGTATCCCGCTTTGGCGGAGTGGAAACTGATCGATATTTGGGTGTTACCCCGGACTTATTCTAAATAGATGCTGATAAAAACGGGGCGTCGATCCACACAGACCGACGCCCCGTTTTTAGGTATATAGTATTTCGCTTTTGTGACAACTGGCTTTGGTTTCATGGGTGTGGTAAATGAAAATTGAGTACCGAGTAAAGAACATCCCGATATTATAAAGGATGGTGCAGTAGGTACTGCTTTACAAAAAGGGATTTAACCGCTGCAAAGCCCGGATGGTTGGCATATTGCAGGGCACACACCTTTGACCATCCTTACAATAACAGGCAATTTTCCAACATTGGTTTATGCTGGTAGTCAGGTGCAGTTTCACTCCATATCGTTTAATGAAATTTATCATTGGCCTTTTCCATAAGTGTTTTGATAAAACAAACAGGATTACAGGATACCCAGCAAGATGGCGGTCGTTTCGGCTTTGGTCAGTGTTTTCTCATAAAATATTCTTTTCGCTGGTACAATGTGCTTCCAGTCTTTGCCAAAGACGATGCCCCTTGTATTTCATTAAGCTACAGGATCATGAGTATATCGTGAGGTTATTGAAATACATTAAAAGGCAGTTTTTTGGATGTTGGTTTTCAGGAGCAGCATTTTTGAATGTTCGAAAGGTGCTGTATTATGTTTCATTCAACACGAAACATAATATAGCAAACGGTTGAACATTTGTACACCTTGATTGACAGCTGTACCTTACCTCACATCTTCTTCCATCCTCTTTGTTATGCACATTCGCTTACTCGCCAGCTGCTGTATCATGTCGATTATGTCATTTGCACAGATGACTCCAGCTGGCTTCGACAGCACCAAACCGCAAAACGACGCTTCCATTGAGTACATGGGGCACTTCATCAACCTGAAGCTGAGCCAGCTGGGTGGCCTCAATAGCCTGGCGGTACACAACGCCGGCAACGATGTAGACCTTGCTGTGAATGCACAAAGCGTTACCCGTATTGGTGTTAGTTATCGTTTTATTTCATTTGCCATCAAATACATTCCCAAATTTTTACCCGGCAACGATGACGATGCCATTAAAGGCAAAAGCAGTGGCACAGGATACAGTTTAATGTAAACCTGAAACACTGGCAACAAGAATTGTCTTACTCAAGAAACAAAGGCTATTACCTGAAGAATACAGCAGCCTACCGGCCTGGTTGGCAAGATGGTGATCCGTATGTACAATTTCCGATGTTGGTCAATATGCTATACCAAGGGGTAACAGCATACAATTTCACCAACCCTTTTCAGTAAATGCGATAGCCACGCAAACAGAACGGCAATTGAGAAGTACCGGTACATTTATACCAACTTTACTTTACCGGTATCAAATTATAGATGACAAGACTGTATTAACCTCCATCAATTCTTCTCAAAAAAGCAACAGTTTTGAAATACTCTTAGGTGCCGGATACTATTACAACTTTGTATTTGGCAAAGACTTTTATTTGGCCCTTGGTGCAACACCCGGTTTTGGCTACATATACTCCAAACTCACCACCCGTTATCTGACTGAGCATTTTACAACACGGCAGAGCAATGTCATCTTCAGGATAGATGGCAATGCCGGTGCTGGTTTTAATGGCAAACGCTTTTTTGCAGGCGCCTACTTTAGATATAGTGGTGCCTCCTTCAACCAACAACGCACCACTGCTGTAAGTAAGGAAGCCAATCTTTCTGGTCAAGTATTTGCCGGGTATCGTTTGCAAGCCCCCAAATGGCTGGCTAGCAATGTGGATGCCGCTGGCAAAAAAAATAGGACTCTGAACAACATATAAATACAACAAAAGCCCCGGCAACATTGCCAAGGCTTTTTGCTTTGTTCCTCATCAGTTTCCTACACACCACACATTGGAATCAGCAATGTGCCCTAAGGGTTGAAATGATGTTATTCAATTATTGTTCTGTTTCTCTTGTTACTGCGGTGAGTTGCAGTTTTTTACCCGGTGCCACTACCAGCTTCATGCCGGCTTTGAGAGTAAACGGCATATCGAGCACACATGGCAGGTTGTTGGATGGATCAATAATGATTTCAGAATAATCAGCCATGAATGCAGTTGGCGGTATGCCTCCTTTCCAGCTGGCTACATTGGAGAAATTGCCATTGCCGCTGAATACATACGCTTCACGCAAAGGCGTAGCGTATGAAGCAGAACCAATTGTGAAACGTTGTCCGTTGTTCAGGTTTACCTGACGAAACACGACCGTGTTACTATCCAAACGCTGACCAACAGCAGCAATGCCACCATTTACACTTTGTTCATCATTGAAAAGGCCATCGCCATCGGTATCAATCAGCAAACGCAGGTTCTCAGCTTGCACAGGTCCGGGAATGGAATCCAAAGACATTACGACATCAACTGTTCCCACTTCACCAGTTTCGCTGGCCCGCCAAATACGATTGATCCGGCTTACCAATCCAGCTGGCACATCTGCCACACCCACACTGTTTACAACCGCACCATTGTGGCCCCAAAACAACCACTCGTTGGCTTGTACATCGGAGGGATGTTGAATTTGTAATGCCCCCATTCCTTTTGAACCAAATACAGCACTATTATCTGCTGCCATACCAATGCCTACCACATCGTGGTCGAAATTGCCATTGGCGGCATCATCCATGCTGTACAGGTTTCTGGCTGCAGGTATGCTGAGGTTGTACCGTGCGGCTAAATAATTTTCTACAACCAATTGTTGCGCCTCACTGAGCAATGCATTAAACACCAACACTTCAGCTACCTGACCATCCCAAAACTCATGGAAAGCGGGTTGCGTATTCAGCGAATTGAGGTTGCCAATAGTAAAAGTGGTTTTGCCATTTACATGGGTAACGTCAGTATCCACTGCTTGTGCCACCGCATTTAAAGACGATTGGATATTGTTTGGGCTGTACTGTGTTTTCAACATCAGTGGTTGATTGGCAGTAAGCGTACCCAACTCTTTTACTTTGCCGCCACTGAGGTAACCCAATTTGGTAGTACCACTGGCGTTTACATGCAACCCTGCTCCTCTTGCATAACTGCCCGAATCGTTACCCCAAATTTTACTGTACATATTGCCTGTGCGGTGTGTAGCCACTGCATACACTGTCAGGTATGGCATCACCGAAGGGTTAATATTCAAATTGGCAGCATCTAATAACTGGCCATTGAATTGCAACACCGGCTGCTGGTTGAGCACCGCACTTTTGGTTTGCTCTGGCTGATAACTGCCATTCATTTGAATGGCGTCGTTTCCATTGCCGGTTAAATCATACAGCCGATTCACCTTGGTACCATGGGCAGTAGCCGTAGCAACATTATCCGCACGGTACCATGCTTTTAAAGAAGCCGCTGTTTCATCGGCCTCACTAAATATGGTAGAAACGCCTGCATTTTGACCAACACCTGTTCTTGGGGGCTCGCAGGTCAGCACCATCCAAAATTCGCCACCGGCGTTTGCATCTACTTCTACATAGCGAAGACTATTGTTGCTTCCGTAGCTGGTGATGACAGGTGTGATACTTTTATACAAATTGGCTTGCGCAATATTGTTTGCATAATCGAGATCGGCATTGGCGCCGGTGTAATGCAGCACCCGTATATCTGCAGCAGTACAAGTAGTACCATTTGCACTATTGTAAGCAGCCACAAACTCATCTATTTCTGCAGCGGTTGCTATCAGCCGCAACTTCATGTTGCCGGTGAGTTGCTGTCCACGTATGTCTATCATCCAATTGCGCAAAAAGTAAGCACCCCATTGCTTTTCAGTGGTGCCAAAATAAGCCTGGTACTTTCTGATTTCCTTTGTTACAATACGGCGAGCAAAAGCAACACCTGTAAAGGTTTGGCCGTTTTTCATGATTTCGAAAACCGGCTTTTGCTCACTATCGTAAATGGTATTCCAAGATGTACCGTTTACTGGTACCATGTTTTTTAAGGTAGAGTAATCCTGATTGCTGGCATTGTCTCTTGGGGCCAGCGTATTGTTTTGCAAAAACTCATAGGCACCTACATCCACTGCACTGCCAGATGGACGAGCTAAGTTGTCTAAATCGTTGCTGAAACCAAAACTTGAAATGGCTGCACCGGCATTCAATGCAGGTGAAGTAGCGGTAAGATGATAATCATGCGCAGTCAGGTTTGCAAAATTGGCCGCTGCTGCTGTAGACAGATTGATATTATTACTTTCAGTACCGCCAATGGTTGTAGGATAGTTGATATAAGGCTTGGGGTTGCTGCCAATGGAACCCGGTGCTACCACCAGATTGTTGACAAACTGTGAACCGGCTACCATTGTCTTGTTCACGTTATTTACCCGAATACCATCACGGCCCGTTTTTACAATCGTGTTGTTGATAATTCTGATACTCAAACCCGGGTCGCCTGCAAATGGCCTGTCATCTACAATAATGCCATCCTGACTGGTGGTACCAGTATTGATGAGCAGGTTGTTGTACAAATAGTTTACACCCATACCAAATACCTGAATACCGTTTCCGGTTCCGTCTTTTACAATATTGTTGTACACACGGCCATTGGTACGACCACCCAACAAAATACCAGCCTGCTGGCTACTCATATTGGTACGGCCATAATTCAATACCCGGTTGTTGTAAATTTCTACACCAATTGGAGCACTGGCCACCTGAATACCATCCCAACCTGTTGAGTCAGTAATGTTATCATGAATTTTTACATTGTGAATGGGCTGTACCTGAACCGTAATACTTACACCTGAACAGTCTGTTACTGTGGATGTATAATTGGTGTTGCCAATGTAGAATCCCTCTCCTTCAATATTGTGGATGTAGTTATTGTACAAATCCAAATTGGCCATTGTCCAGTTGGGCCCCCATGTACCGGGAGCACAATTGGCAGGATTGGTTTTCATAATAAAACCGGCCTGTGTTTTGGTCACTTCGATATGATCAACGGCGAAGTTGCCAGAGCTATCACTAATGGCTACGCCGTTTGCTATCACTTTGGTTGATCCGTCTATTTTAATACCGTATTCCAGTCCTGGCATACCGGTACCACTCAAGCGGAAATATTGACTCTTAATCACCCGAAAACCGTAGCTGCCACCATTGAAAGTACCATCGGCCTTTTGTACGGGTGTAATCTGCACCACACCGCCGCAGTTGATAATCTGTACAGGATTTTCTGGGGTACCCTTCACTCCTTCTATCGATATGTAGGGATAAACACCGGCGAGAATACAAATGCGTTCACCGGGTTTCACATTGGCAGTTTGCAGTTTTACATAAATACCGCCATCGGCCTGTGGGCGAAGAATACGATCGCAACCACAATCGCTGTAATTGCCTGCAGAGTTCACCACAATCTGTACGGTATCTGCTGTCTTAGCACTGTTGTTATCTGTAACAGTCAGTTCAAACTTGTAAGAGCCCGCTACCATATTGGTTACTGTAGCATTGGCATTGGCTGCATTGCTGAGAGTAAAAGTGGTTGGACCGTCAATCTTTTTCCAGTTATAACCAACCATATTGCCATCCAAATCGGCTCCTGTGCCACGCAAAGCCACACTATTAGTTGGCAATACAATTAAGGTATCAGCGCCGGCATTGGCTACTGGTGGAATATTATTGGGGTTGTTGCTGCTCAGGTTGATGCGTTGTTTCAGCATCCAGGTATAAATGCTTTCGCCGTTTTCCTGCCATGCAGGATTGTACCAGGTATTCCAGCAGCAATGGCCGCCGACATACTGGGTATAACGGGCACTTCCGGGTACGGCAGCGTTCAGGCTATCCCGGGTAATGTCCATTTTGCGGTAATCGAGGGTTCCTTCAAATCCCCACCATTTGCCGCCATTCAGGGCGAAATATTTCAGGTTGCTCAACGGATTATCAGGATCGGGAGCTGACATAGAAACAATAGCAGCAGGGCGACGACCGTATGTTGGAGAACCGCAGATGTAGTTATCGAAAGTCCAGCCACCCATAGAGAGACCGGTGAGGTACAACCTGCCCGGATCGATGCGCCAGCGGGCCAAAATAGAATCGATACGTGTATTGATGGTGGCGGGCTGAGGCCATCCGGTGGGTGGTTGTAAAGAAATAACGATGGGCTTTTCCAGTTTGCCGTTTACGTTGAACACCATGTTGTGACCTTCGGCAATGTATTTGCCAGGACCGTACACCAGCATTTTTGATGGATCGGTACCTACTTCACCAACACCGGAAATGAACACGATAACCGGATATTGTTTTGAAGGACTATCCACATAATCATTGGGAAGATGTACGTATGCATTCCAAGAAGCGATAGTGGTAAGTGATTGATCACCAACCTGTGCCCCGGCATACTGGAAACCAAACAGCAAAGCTGCGATGGCCAGTAAGCGGTACAGTTGTACACGCAGTATCCCTGTAACGATGCTATGTATTGCGTTCGTCATTGGTTGGGTTGGTAAGTATGATGATGTAAAAGCGGAGGCCAGCCAGACCTTCATTCACTCCGCAATCTTCTAGGCTTTTAAAGAAGCCCGGCAAAGATTGCCTTATCTTAAAGTATCTAAACTAGATAGTTCTCTCACCCACTTCTGTTTCAAACACTCTTTATAAGACAACCTTTGTGCCAAAATTTGAATTTCAGCGATTTCCGGGCTATTTTTTTCTAAGTCGAGTCTCTTTGTTCTGGTAAAAGGCCTGATTTTTTTCAAATAACGATTCGTGGTATTATATAACTATCACTTTTAGGCCGTTTACTGTTGAGAATCACTAAAATAGGATTTTTATTGTTGCAACACTATTTTTTATTGAACCATCAGCTTCAACATTTCAGCTTTGGCACCTGATTGCACTTTTACATAGTACATACCTGGCTTCATACCTGCAGTATTGAACCGAACGGCCATTGAGGATTGCTGTTTTTGAAGCTGTTCTTCTTTTACCACGGCACCAGAAGCTGCGATAATTTGCAATTTCACTGGTCCATTGTAAGCACCATCCAGCTTCACATTGAAAGCAGAGCTGGCGGGGTTAGGCCATACCTGTGCTTTTACAACTGGCGTAACTGCAGCTACGTGTACCTGCTGAGTTGTGGGTTGCGCTTCAACATCAGTGGCTATGGGAGCTGCAGGTTGTGCAGCAGCAGCTGTTTGTGCCTGAGCGTTTTCTACCGTTACAATATCAATTACACTCACATTGCCGAAGGTTTGGCCGGGCTTCACCCGCATATCAAATACCACTTCAGTCACTCCGGTAATGCCATTGATATTGATGGCATTGTTATAATCTATATTCATTACTGAGTTAGATTCTTGTGTGAAACTGGCGTCAGTAGATTGCTTGATTTGGATGGTACGAACACCATAAGTAGTGCGGGTGCCCCAAAACTTGAAATTGTAAGTAAGTGCAGGGTTGAGACCAAATACTCTCCAGCGACCTGTGGTGGTAGAGCTGTGTGCGAAAATGTTGTCGTTTGTAGCTGTAGCAGGATAATCACCTACATCGCCAATGGTATTATCACCGTTGGTACCGTAACCAGTAAGGCCAAAAGTTCCATCCAATCTTTCAATGACTTCGATACCCAATCCGGTTGCATTGTTGGCGGTGTCTTTGGCGTTGCTCAGTTGCACACCGGCACGGCCATTGGTCATATTGTTCCAATATTTACCCCATTTATCCTGTGCGGTCAATTGGCCAACACTTGGCGCAGCACCACAATCAATCAAAATGCGGTTCCTTTTTGAGCTCAGAACGGTTACAGTAGCTGCTTTTACTGTAATCAGGATGGTATCAAGCAGCTTGTAAGCCATAGTTGTCGGTTACTTGCATGCGAAGAATGTGTTGACCTTCAGCCAAACCAAGCAATACCAGCGGCAAGTGTATTGGCATTTGTCCAGGTTACAGTACCGGGGCCACTAATGCGGGTCCAGCTGTAACTGCTTATTTGTCCTTCAGCATCAGTTGCGGTAGCTTGTGTGAATGTCAGGGAGTTGGCGGGCAAAGTCATGCTGACATCTGCACCGGCAAATGCAATTGGATAAGCATTTACGATCGACTGCATATCGTCGGTAGACTGGGCACCTTTATCGTCTGTTACTTTTAATTGAACCTGGTATTTGCCTGCAGGCAATGTGGTTGGCGGAACAGCCACCAGATTGGCCACTACTACTCCACTTACGCTGTTGGTAATGGTCCAAACACTACTTACTATTGAACCATCGGCATCTGTACTAGCAGCTGAGCTCAGGCCAATGGCAGCGCCTTCAGCTACTACTTTATCAGCACCGGCTACGGCTACAGGAGGCTGGTTTACAACAATCACAACTTGTACAGTGTCTTTTGCTGTTGCACCTAAATTATCTGTAACGGTAAGAACGAAGTTGAAGCTACCGGCACACAAACCACTTACGTTAGTTTGCAAAGTATTAGCTGTTGCAAAATTACATGTACTTGGTCCGGCTATTTGTAACCACTGAATAGCAGCAATGCTACCATCGGCATCGTAGGAAGAACTGCCATTGAGTGTGCAACTGCTTTGAAGTGTGCTAAACTGCTGGTCGGCACCTGCAATAGCTACTGGCAACTGGTTGATGATAATGCTAACGGTATCTTTTGCAATGGCACCTTTATTATCTGTAATGGTGAGTGAAAAACTAAAGCTTCCGGCTTTCAAACCACTAACGGTTGTTTGCAATGCGGTGGGTGCAGAAAAACTACATGCAGCAGCACCGGCAATTTGTTGCCATTGAATACTTACGATGCTACCATCAGAGTCGTAAGATGCGCCGCCATTTAAAGTAGCACTGGTTGCTGGAGCGTTAAGAACCTGATCGGCTCCGGCATTGGCCACAGGCGCTACATTACTAACCACATTTGAGACTACGTTGATTTTCATAGTGTCTTTGGCAGTAGTACTGGCATAATCAGTCACCATCAATTCTATGACATAAGTACCTGCTACCAGTCCTGAAATTTTACCAGATGCAGCGGTTGGCTTTGCAAATACGGCTGTAGATGGACCAGAAATCTGGCGCCATTTCCATGCAGAGATGGCACTTTCGTTGTCGGTGCCACTACCATATAACATGGTAGTATCGGTAGGCAGCAATACTTGTTGATCGGCACCAGCATTCGCTTTGGGGGCTGTGTTTGGAATGACGGGACGCAAACCTCTTTTCTGACGCAACATCCATTCGTAAATGCTTACGCCATTTTCCCTCCACTCAGGATTGTACCAGGTATTCCAGCAACAGTGACCGCCCACATATTTTGTATAGCGGGCTGTACCAGCACGGGCATTGTTGAGTGTGTCTCTCGTCAAATCCATTTTCCGGTAGTCTTGAGTGCCTTCAAAACCCCACCACACACCACCTTGATATGCATAGTGGCGCAGGTTAATCAAAGGAAAATCTGGATCGGGAGCAGACATAGACACAATGGCTGCAGGCCGCTTGGCATAAGCTTCGCCACCAGAAATATAGTTATCACAACTCCAGCCGCCCATTGAGAGACCAGTCATGTACAAACGGTCTACATCAATACGCCAGCGTTTCATTACGGAGTCGATGTATTTGTTCATGGTCAATGCAGATGGCCAGCCTTTATCGGGCTGTAATGAAATCACGATGGGTGTTTCGAGTTTTCCATCTACCATAAATTCCATTTTATGGCCTTTGGCAATGTAGTAGCCAGGGCCATATTTTAATACGGCAGCAACATTGGTGCCTACTTCGCCTACACCGGGTATAAACACGATGGCAGGATAAGCTTTGCCGGAAGTGGCATAGTCAGCAGGAAGGTGAACATAAGCGTTCCAGGCGCCTACTTTGGTAAGCGTTTGATCTCCTACTTGTGCCAAAACAGTAAAACGAATGGCGGCGATAAACAGCAGGCCTACGAGGATCACATGCCTCCATAGGAATCTAGGTAATACAATTGTGGTAGCCATTGTATTAAATTTTTTAAGGTGTTATAATCTGATTTGCTGCTACATTTTCATGAGCAACAGCCTGTCGCTGGGAGGAGGGAGATTTTTGACAGACCAGGCAGTCCAGCCATTTTGTACACAATGACTCTGCGGTGACGGAAAATGAAAACTCTCGGAAATTGAAGTGCGATGCGATGTTTGAAATAGCGAACATGTTTCTTTCGAAACTCTGTCAGCATAAGGGGGTGAGAGAGCCTTATTTTCAGATGTAAAAGTAGAAACACAGGAGAAAACCAATGGTAGCCAGCGATGCCAATTAATTGTCATTTTCACAACTACATGCTGTGGAGTATGCATGACAAGCCCAACCAAGAAAAAGAAGGGTTCTCTGTAATAAAATTTATGACAGTAGTTTATGGTTTTGACATATATCAAAAACACATTGAAGTATATTGCCGAATAATACCAAACCGCACTTCTGTGAAAACCCTTGCACTGTTTGATTTTGATGGCACAATAACGACACACGATACTATGCTGGATCCGGCCTGCTTTTCAGCCGGCAAATTCAGGTATATACTTACGATGATTGTTATCAGTCCTGTGCTGCTACTGATGAAACTCAAATTGATAAGTAATAGTTTTACCAAAGAACTTTTTATGAGTGTTTTTTTTGGTGGAATGAACGAGCAGGCATTTGTGCAACTTTGCAACGCCTATAACAAAAAACGTCTACCCGAGCTCATTCGTCCAAGAGCCTTGGCACAAATACAATCGCATCTGGAACATGGAGATGATGTGTATGTAGTGTCTGCTTCTGCCACACACTGGCTGCAACCCTGGTGCAACCAACAGCAGCTCTCACTGATTTGCTCTCAGCTGGAAATAGTTGATCGAAAATTAACCGGCAAACTGGATGGCCCCAACTGTAATGGTGAAGAAAAAGTACGCCGCATACAACAGGCCATCAACCTGAGCCTATACGATAAAATTATTGCCTACGGCGATAGCAGTGGCGATAAAGAAATGTTTGCCATCAGCCACGAACATTATTTTAAACCTTTCCGAAATGAATAATGCTACATCTTCATTTTCTTGAATACAAATTCAGGAACGCATTTGATGATGAGCATGATGTAACGCCAAAACCATTTCACATAAATGGTATTTTTCTTTTTGTCTACAGCATGTACAACTGCCTTTGCTACCTGCATGGGCGAAGCAGTGAGCAATGGCGGCAAGGTTAATCCATCCGTCATTTTGGTTTTGATAAACCCTGGCTTCACCGTTACCACGTGTACCGATTTATGAAAAAGCCAGTTGCGCAATCCATCGAGGTATACAGAAAATCCAGCTTTAGCACTGCCATATAAGAAATTGCTTTGACGGCCACGTTCGCCGGCAACTGAGCTAATACCAACAATAGTACCACTCCCCCGCTCTGCCATACGAATGGCAATGGCATTGCATACGGCCACAGCACCGGTATAATTCACGGCTATTGTTTTCTCTGCCTCGGGCCAATGCTGCATTGATTGCTCGTTAGTATCGAGATAGCCAAATACACATACTGCTACATCGGCCAGCGGCTGCGGCTGACTAAAGGTTGCAGAGGATGCTGCGAAATCAGCTGCATCAAATACAACCGAAGAGCACTCCACCCGATAGCGAATTTCAATGTCTTTTTGGATGGCTTGCAGTTGTGCAGGATTGCGGGCAGCCAGCTGTATGCTGTAACCTTTGGCGGCATAAGCTTGTGCAATGGCCTGCGCAACATCGGAGCCGGCACCTAATATTAAAACCGTTGGCATAAGTATTCTTTGCTATTGTGGAGTGAGTTGTAAACGATCGGACAGCAATGAATGCACCACTTGCTGACCGTTATATTTTTGAATGGTTTGTTTAAACTCCTGCAACCGTGGATAGGATTCCTGAAAAGTATGTGCTTTCATTCTGGCATCTTTCGACAAGTAAATTCTGCCGCCATATTCCAACACCAGCTTGTCCATTTCATCCAAAAATTCGAACAGGCCATTGCGAATGGGTATATCCAATGCCAACGTAAATCCCTCCATCGGAAAACCAATCATCGTGTCTTGTTTGCCAAACACTTTGAGCACTGCCAGAAACGATGCGAAACCTCTTTCTGTAATGCGGTGCAAAATATTGGCCAGCCCTTCTTTCTGATTCAGCGGCAGCACAAACTGGTATTGTACAAATCCTTTGCGGCCATACATTTTGTTCCATTCATCTATCACATCCAATGGATAAAAGAATGGTTCGTATGGCACCACATTGTTGATTTCCTTCTTGGTGTTTTTGAGGTAAAACAAAAAGTTGAAAATGCCAATGCTCAGTTTATTCAAAAAGATGGAAGGCAGATACACGGGAAAACGAAACAGCGTTTTATTCACCACTTTCAATGGCTGTTGCTGCTGTGCCGGCGTAAGCTCACTGAGCTGCGCATGTTCGCCAAGCATCAAAATGCTGCGGCCAAAACCTTTCCCTTTTTTCAGACAGTCAATCCATGCTACGCTGTACGTGTAATCTTTATATTCCTCAAACAGCCGAATGATTTCATCGAGGTTGGCTGCTTTAATCTGCTTTTGTTTGATGTAAGAAGTTTCAATTTTCTTCAGTCGAAATTTTACTCTTGATATCAAACCAGTAAGGCCCATGCCGCCACAGGTGGCCCAAAACAAATCGGCATGTGCATCGGGGCTGCACACAATCAATTCGCCACCAGGCAGTATCACATCCATATCTACAATATGGTTGGAAAATGAGCCATCCACATGGTGATTTTTTCCATGCACATCGGAGCCTACAGCACCACCAATGGTAATGAGTTTGGTACCTGGTGTAACAGGCAAAAACCAGCCCTTGGGTACTATCACTTCCAACACCTGATCGAGTGTAACGCCAGATTCACAATCGAGAATACCATTCAATGTATCAAACGAAATGAAGCGGTTTAGTTTGGTGGTGGTAATAACGGTTGATGCCAGCGACGCATCGCCATAGCAGCGGCCATTGCCCCTGGGAATCCAGTCTTTTTTTCTGCAGCCAACGCTTGCAGCTGGTCTCTGAATGCGGGTTGATACTCATCGGCATTTTCAACCGGGTAATTGCCCCAGTTGGTGATATTGCGTTTCATACTCACGGTCTCCTATGATGCATGCAGGCGGGCATGCTGTATATTTTCATCACTGCAAAAGCGTTGCTTTTGTAATGGGGTAAGGGTTATTCAAAAAACGTGATGGTACTCTTAAGGTATACCAAAAAGTAAAACGAGGCACCCCAAAGTGCCATGCATATTTGCAAAAAACGATCGCCGATAAAAATGCGGGTTGGCGAACCCGAACGCTCCAATACAAATACAATTTGCAAATACCGCAGTATGCCCACCAACACAAACAAGCAGGTATAGTACAAGCGGTAGGTGCCCATGCGTTGTATTACTTCGGGGCTCATGGTGTACATGAAATACGCCACCACAATGACGGCACACACCAGCGATAAACTCACATTTAAAAAATCGAGGTTATAGCCTTTGATACTTTTC
Source organism: Phnomibacter ginsenosidimutans (assembly GCF_009740285.1). Lineage (GTDB taxonomy): Bacteria > Bacteroidota > Bacteroidia > Chitinophagales > Chitinophagaceae > Phnomibacter > Phnomibacter ginsenosidimutans. The sequence goes on along the minus strand of NZ_CP046566.1, from coordinate 1,800,198 downwards.
CGCATGTCTGTACCCGACTTCAGTTTCAGCAATACATCATCCCGACGCTTACCAATGGCCATAAACAAAGCCAGCAAAAACACCATGATAATAAGCCACTCTGAAATGGGAACAACAAGTAATAATGGAACCACCTTTTACCCGAAACACAAAACCCACGGCAATAATGACGATGTCGAGTATCGGGATGTTTTTTAACCCCAATGAATACCCCACGTTGAGCAAAAAGTAAATACCCAACACAAACAAGAATTTCATTTTAGGGTTGGCCATGTATGCCAATGCAAAACCTGCAATAAGCAGCAGCGCCGCAATGGCCAATGCCACCGCAGGTTGAATGAGCCCCGCAGCCAACGGCCGCTTACACTTGGTGGGGTGCTTGCGGTCATCTTCACGGTCGCGGTAATCGTTGAGGATATAAATGGTGCTGGCCACAAAGGAGAAGGCAAAAAAGCCCGGCACCAGCATCAGCAGTTTTTCTTTGTTGAACATTTCGCCGGCAAAAAACAGCGGTATCAACAGAAATAAATTCTTGACCCACTCTTTAGGGCGTAGCAGTTGGATGTATTTCATCTGCAATAAAGGTTAGTACCCGAAAACTGCCGGAAACATACAGCTTGGGTGTGTAAGTGCTTGGTTTAAGTGTATGTGTAAAGGTAACGGCATCATGTAAATAAATCATGAATAAGCGATTGTTTTTCAGTATATCTACCCAAAGCAAAAGACCTTTTGCCTTCCATCAAAACCAAACACGCTGCGTATAGGTTTACTGAATATTTTTACGCCCTATACCCTCCTAGCCATGCAACCAACCAAACTACAACGACTCCTTTTCACTTCCGACATCCTCATCATCATTGCTTTTGCATTGGTGCCACTTTTCAGCACTTTTCCTTATCGGGTCAACATCTTCCTGTCTTGGGAAGGCGCTTACCGCATTTCGCAGGGCCAGACACCGTTTCAGGATTTTGGCCTGCCCATGGGTTATATGTTTTGGGTGGTACCAGCATTCTTTTTCAAGATATTCGGCCCCGGTCTGGTCACATTGGTAAAGGCACAAGTCTTCATCAACATTTTGTCTGGCTTGGCTTTCAGGAGCATGCTCAAATCGCTGCAGGTGCAGCCGGGACTTAGGCTGGCCGGCGTATTGCTCTTTTGTTTGTCTTTTTCTTTTTTCAATTTTTGGCCCTGGTACAACCACACAGTTATTGTGTATGAATTTGTAGCATTGGCCCTTTTACTCAAAGCCATCACGAGCCAAAACAAACTCCGTTTGCTGTGGTTTGCGGCCGGTGGTGCTTTCCTGTTCATCAGCTTTTTTACCAAGCAAGATGGTGGCGGCATGGCCATTATGATTGGTCTCGCATTGATTGGCTACGCCAGTATTGCCGATAAAAAATGGTGGTACCTGCCCGCAGCATTGGCCGGTATAGCATTGGCAGCCGCCTTTTTCTTACTGCCCCTGCGGGGAACCGATTTTGGCTACTGGTTCAATCATGGCCAGCCACCGCACAACTCCCGGTTGTCGGCGTTTGATATTGTAGATGAATTCTTCACTAATTCGCAGTGGATTAAGTTTTACCTGTTCATCATTTTACTACTCATGCTGCCCCGTCTGCTAAAATGGAAACAACTGTGGGCCGATAAAATGATGATGCTGTTTTTCCTGCTTACTGTGGGGATTTTGGCCGAAGCCAGCATCTTTCAAATCACCAGTTACACGCCACCCGACAACAATATTTTCTTTCACAGTTTTGCTGCTGTTTTCATTTTGCAATTGTTGGGCCAGCGCATGGCCGACCTCAATTTCAATTCAATTAAAACTATTACTGTGGTAATGGCCGGCATGCTGCTTTGGTGGAGCGGCACGTATTGGAAATACATCAACCGCATTGTAAGCAGGGCCAATAGTGGAGAGCAAACAGCCGCTGCCGCCGTGGGCAGAAACACGTACATGATTAAGTCGGACACATCAGATGTACCCATGAGTAAATGGATTTTTTCGAACAGAAAGGGCTTTGAAAAAATTTACATGCCGCCTTCCACTGTTGAAGGAATTGAACGGGTGATGAAGATGGATGCGGTAACCAAACCAACTGACAAACCTCGCCGTATTCTCAACTTTACAGAACTGACACCGCTCATTTTGGAAATGAAATACGAACAAGACCGCGGCATTCATATTCCACTGTGGCACCACCGTGGCGTAGCCATGTTCGACAGAGAAACCAAGCTGTACACCGACCGTGTACACAATAAATACTACGATTTGGTTTTGTTTGAATACATGCCAAAGCTCAACAACTTCTTTCCATTTGAAGTGCGGGACTCACTGCTGACCAACTATGAACTAGTTGATTCGTTTCATGCGCCACGCCGCCCCACGGATACCTGGATTGAAGTGTTTGTACCAAAGCATGCCGCCAAAGACAGCAGCGCTACTTCCCCTTTACAATAACAGCAAACTTGTCTTTCCATTTCAGGAACCAGCTTTCAAACCAATGGTAAGAAGCAATGCTGATGGCGAGGCTCAATGCCAGTGCCAGCAACATTTCTGCAAATGAAATACCCGGGCTGCGGCGGTCGAGGTGTAGTTTGTCAAACACCACACCAGCTGCAATAATGCCTACAAAATGCAGGCAGTACAATCCGTATGTGTACACACCCAGTTTTGAAATGCGTTTCAAGGATTGCATTTTGAACAGCGAATGTTTGCTGTAGTTCTGCTCCATAATAATGGCGCCAAACACAATAGCAATAATCAGGCGTTCAAAAACCAGCACCACAGGAATGGGTGGCAGTATATCTTTTTTGAAAAATAAAATAGCAAAGGCCATTACATAAATACCGGCAATCACCCGTTTGGGTAAGGCTTCCCAAAACTGCATAAAGCGTTTGCTGAATACCGCACCGTAGGCCAACAGTCCACCCCAGGCCATATCGCCAATCACAGCAAATGTGTGGAAGTAGCGTACACCGTAATCGTGTTCGTCATTGTTGGTATAAAAGCTGCGGAAAATGAGTGTACCAATGATGATACCCACCATCAGTACCGGCAGCAACCGTAGCTTGATAAACCGAACCAAAACCGGCCAGCTCAGGTAAAACTGTTCTTCTACTGCTACGGACCACAGCACAGAAAGAATCAATGCATCTGGCACTACCGGCCAGCTATGCATGAAGTCGAAGTTGTTGGCCAAGAGTACATAGTACCAGATATTGGCTACTTCATCGGGCTGGCCACCCATGGCTATTTTTATTTGTGGAAACACCACAAAGCCTAAAAAAATACAGGCATAAAACAACGGCCAGATGCGCAAAATGCGCCGCACATAAAACTTACCCACGTTGATATCGCCGGCAAATTCTTTTTCTTTTATCAGCAAATAAGTAATGAGAAAACCGCTGAGTACAAAAAAGAAATTCACCCCAAGATTGCCATTCTGAAACAGTCCGTTCGTGAGGTCATACCATTGTGTACCCTTCAGATTGCTGAAAATGGTTTTATTACTGTGAAATAAAAACACAACAAAAAAAGAGAAGAAACGCAGGCCATCCAGATTTGGAAAAAAGATTTGCGGTTTCTTTTGTGCGGTAGCAGTGCTCATATGTGTGCAATAGAAATTAACGCAAGCCTTTAATCACATCATCCAAAGGAACGAGGATGTATTTTTCAATTTCGATACGGGCAATTTCACGGTTGCGTTGGGTATTGATTTTCTTCGTCATTTCCTCGTTGTACTTTTTCAATGCATCATTGTACGCATCTTCAGTAGCAGCACCGTTTTCAAAGTCGCTTTCCACTTTTAAAAAGTTGAGGTATTCGGCAGAAGTCGATTTGGTTTGTACATCCAACAGTGCAGAATACATCAAAAAGTCTTCATAGTTTTTCAGGATGATGGCTTTGATTTCGCCATAAGTTTTAGAACGCTCCGCATGTGCAATGGCTACATTTTGCTCGGCTACCCGAATGTCTTTTGCTCGTGTAAACATCACACCCAGTGGCAATTGCAAACCGATATTGTACCGCGGAAAAAGGTTGGCCTGATTTTGTGTTGGCTGACTGCCTTTGATAGAAAATTCATTGAGGTTACCCGTCACAATCAGCTGGTTCATGATGGTGCGTTTGGAACGCTGCAATTGTTGCTGTGCTATGATTTCATTGCGGTCGGCAATTTCCATATCGGGGCCGGGTAGTGCCAGTTCTATCAATCGCTGACGGATGTCTTTGATAGTAGAATCAGGTCTCATTTGAGGTGATTGTGCAACAGCCGCTACACTGCTCAGCAGCAATGCAATCATCAGGCAGCTATACTTTCCGGGTTTCATAAGCGTGGAGATTTGTTTTAAAAGTAGGTAATCGGGCTTTACTGTTCTTCTTCCTCCCAGGCAATGTTGGGGTCATCAAACTGTTTGAGTCGTCCAATGACGGCCATCATTGCAAAGAAAAATAAGATGCCGGGCATTTGGCCGATGGCTATTTGTCCGTAGTGGGCTACAATTTGCGCAAACAATGCCGCCGCCATGGCGCAGTACAATGCTTTGATGGTAGGATTGGATGACCGGTAATAATGATGCACACATTGTTGCATCATCACAAAGTACAACAGGCACAAAATAACCAGGCCTATCCAGCCAGCTTCCAAGGCAAATTTGAGGTAGCCGCTGTCGGTAGGAAAACCTGCCAGTTCATGCCCGGGATTGTATCGTTCGCCTTCTACCCCATTTGTAGCCAATCCGCCACCCATAGGATGCGACAAGCATGTATGGCCGAATTAATTCTCTGTTTTCATCCCGCACTTTCAGCGATGCATCGTTGGTGCCATTCATGAGGGTACGAACCCGGTTGATGGCGGCATTATTGACTGGCCCAAATAAGATAAACGCCAATGCCAACAATGAAACCCCGGTAAAAATGAGTGTTCGTTTCTGCTGAAAATTCATAAGGATGTAAATGGAGACACCAATTGCAATAACGATATACGATGTACGGGTGCCAGAATACACGGCGCCTAAAACCATGGCCGCACATGCGAAGTACAACCAGCGTTTGTATGCTGCAAAAGGTTTGAACTGCGATAATACCAATGCAATAACGGCAGTATAACCCAACAAAATACCACTGGCAGCAGGGTCGCTTAAAAATGACATTTTACGGAACATGCCACCCTGATAATAGAGTTTCACTTTGTGCGGATCACTCATGAGCCAGCGGGTTTCAAACCCAAAAAAATCGAACCACTGCTGTTTGCAGGCATATAGCCCGGCCAGCACACACATGATGAGCCAGAACTTAAAAAAGCGAACAATTTTGGGCAAATCGTCGAGTAACAAATAAGCGATGTAATAAATAAGCAGAAAGGCCAGTACTTTCCGATAATAGAAAATAAGCCCGGACATGCTGCGCATATTGGGATTGAAAAACTCAACGAGTAAATACGCAGTGTAGATGATGAGCATGATGCTTACCGGCTGCCGCACAAAACCATCTATCTTTTGCTGCTGCACTTTTTTGCGGAGCAAAGCACTCATCAGTACCAGTACCGTTAATAATTCGGCGCCAATACCCACTGGTAAATCTGTTCCCAATACACGCCCCGGCATAAACATGATGAACGTGTAGGCGAATAGCGCATAAAAACCAAAGTAAGGATTGCCCAATACAGCCAATACGAAACCAATACCCAATGGCGCTGCTGCTACAGCCATTGCCAGCACCAGTTGGTTGGATGCCACCAGAAAAGCCACCACAGCTGTAATGGCAATTAAAACTGCTTTACCGATGAGGGTATCAATCCATGCTTTGTATGTATTTGATGCCAGTCTCATACTTTAGAAAAACAACACTTTCATGAAAATAAATAACATGGCCACAGCAATCATGGTGGTAAGAATTACTTCCAGTATGCGATCATTGGTGCTGTTACGTTGTGCCATACGCTTCTATTAAATTCCTGCTTTTTGCATCGCATTAAACATAGCAGCAATGGAAGCAGCCCATGTATGCGACAAAGCAAAGGCTTTTCGATTTGCTTGCATGGCGGCATCACCCGGCTGTTGTAAATATGCGTTGATTGCCGCTGCAAAATCTTCTTGGCTTTCCGCTGTTTTTACATAGGGTTCAAACATTTCCATAGCTACAGTTTTGGTGGCTACAATATCTTTTCCCAATGCCAGATACTCATCTATTTTTCTGGGATAATTGCCAATAGTGAGTTCATTAAGCACCTGTGGATTGATACACACATCAAAATGCTGTATATAGGCATACAAGGATGCAGCAGGCTTAGTACCCAAGAAATGCACGTTCGGCAATTGATGCAGTATGCTGTTGCGAAATGCCTCATCTTCCGGCCCCACCAATACCAACGATGCCTTTACATATTGAGCTACATGCTCCAGCAATTCTATCCCCAACCTTGATTGTATCAATGCGCCTGTATAGCCAATGATTGGCTTAGCAATGCCGGCCAAATCTTCCGGACAAGGCAATGATTCAGTCTGCAAGCCACTAAAATCACAACCCTGACCAATATCGTAGCTATGCTGATTGTTTTGCTTGCCGTAATCGGACAAATATTTTGAATTAGCTACTACACAATTGGCTTTGGCCATGAGAGCAGGCTCCAGTCTTTTACCATGCTTACTGAAATAAGGTTGCGCATTCAGATAATCACGGATGTAGTATATCGTGGCTTTCACCGGCAGCAATTCATTGAGGTATTGTCCTCGAAAAAAATCATTATCGATGAGTAAATACGGTTGCTGAAAATGTAGCTGCTGCATTCCTTTTTCAATATCTATAGCAAGGCGCTGGTTGTTTCGTTTATTTAACCAGTCAAACAAACCTGCATGTCCAATCCAGTTGATGGATTCAAGAATAACAGTTGGTGTCAATACAAACAGGTTGGGTTGTACTTCCTCAATCAACAGGCTTCCAGATGCACGAACTTTTTTCCGTTGAATAATCTTTGCATCCTTTCGCTGGCGAATAGCAGAAATACGATCGAGTGCCCGGTTGATGTACAACACCGGGTAATGCTTCGACAATTCCTCCGCCATGTTTTTGAAATTGCTGCCAATTTCAATATCCCAAGGCTGCAGGCCCATCATTACAAAGCTGGTATGTTGGTTGGTTGTACTCATTTTGCCCAAGCCAGTTTAGTTTTTGCAATGCCCAACAAATATTGGTATGCATATATCATTTGCATGAATATCCGAGGTATTGATACATCAAACAAACGACGCATGATTAGCTGATTGATGATAAACACAAATGCATGAGCCGTTAGCACACCATAAGCAGCACCCTTCAATCCAACGGAGCTGATGAAAAAGTAACAGGCAATCACACTCACGGTCATCAGCACCATCATCATGATCATATTGATATGCGGCTTTCCTGTTGAATCGAGGAGTGTACCAAACTGACGTAAAAAAGGCATGAAAAAACTAACACATACACAAAGCTGCAACAACTGCGTAAAGCTGGTATATTTTTCGCCGCCAATGAGGTATAAGAAAATTCCGGGAACAGCAATCACACACAATGCAGCAGGAATAACAATGGCCAGCCCAATACCTACCGCTCTTTCATACAATGCCCCTACTTCATTGTTTCCACCACCGGCATGCAGTGCTGCAGATTTGGGGAACAACACATCGGCCAATACCTGCGAAGGAATGTCGATAATATTGGTAAGCCTGGCACAAATACTTAATGGAGCAACCATCGCCGAAGAAATCAGCATAGAAGTCATGAAGTGGTCGGTGGTTCTGAACACAGAAGACGCAGCATTTGTACCCACGACATATTTACTGTAGTGTACAAACTTACTCACCCATGCTGCATCCCAATGCCAGCGAAACCGGAACACACTATTGTGTTTCCACAGAATAAATATTGCCGATGCAAAGATGCCGGCGTTGTATGCCCAAACCAGTGCAGAGCCCGACATGTCTAACCATCCGAAAGCCAGTAAAACAACGATGCTCAACGCCACTACCTGACGGATGAACAATGCATGAAATACCGGTTTGAAATTGGGATATACAGCCATGCGCCATTCAAAATAGGTGCTTACTCCTATGAGTATATTTCCGGGAATAAACCACAGCAACATTTCATTGAGGCCGGCTGCATGCAGTGGGGCTTCGATATTGAATAAGGCCAGCAGCACCAATGCCACACTGGAGAGGCTTGTGATAAAAACATTGAGCCACATGGCGGCTGAATAAACGGCATCTTTTTCATCGGCTTTTGCTACATGGTAAAAGCGAATGAGGGCATTACGCACCATGCTTTGCCTGATGATTTCTATAATAGAACTGATGAGTAAAAATTGCGCCCATGTACCCAAAGAAGATTCGGTGAGTACTCTGGTAAGAATAACCGTACTGGCAATACCGAACACCAATGTACTGGCCTTAATGAGGGCGCTGTACAATCCTGCTTTGAGTGTAGAACTGGCGGTATGTGTATTGCTTGCCATGAATTATTGTGTCACCAATGTTGGAGCTTGTTTCTTTTCAAAGGACCATTGAAAAATCCATTGCCAGTTTTTCTTTTGTGCAATGCTGGCCACCAACATAGGTATGAGCATGCCCAAAGCAATGCATATGAACAGTAACACTGGCACGTAAGTATAGCCGATGAATTTACTGAAAACGGTGCGCACCAGCGATGCTACCAGCACATGCATTACATAAATCTGCAGGCTATACCTGCCAATGGCTGCGAAAATTTTGCCGACAGCTGTACCATTGAGTTGCATACTTAGCATGAGCATAAACAGGCCGCCAATCTCTGCAATGAAGAAATACAATGCCGGTTGGTAATACTCAATGTGATTGGCACTACCATGGCTATTATTAATCATCAAAAATTGATAATTAGCATATAGAAATAACGGCAGCAACAGCAATAATACCCAAGTCTTCTTTACCCATACTTCTACTGCTGGCCTAAAAATGTATTGAGCAATCCAGCTACCCAAGGCCATAAAAATGTAGTAGTGTAAAATATCATACACAAATCCGGTTTCGATGTGATACACCGTAATGGCACCAGAGGCAGCGTACAAAACAATACCCAACAATACATGTTGCCATGCTTGTAATTTGAACCAATGCGACAGCAACGCAAACAGCATTGACACATTGAACAAAGCATACAAATACCAAAACTGATCGATACGACGGGGCCTGACAATCAAATCGAAATAACTAATCCAACTACGGTCTGCATTGGTGTATTTTGACATGATGAATTGCAATGTGATTTGCAAACAACCCCAGAGCAAAAAAGGATAGAGTATGGTACCTGTCTTATTCAACGCAAACCAACCAAAGCCTCTTTTAGCTAAGCTGGAGGCTACAAAAATGCCCGAGATCATAAAAAACAAAGGCATGCGAAAACTGAAGAACATGATGTTGGCATCTTCAAGCATGGGAAATGATTCGGTACCAAGATTTGCTCTCGACAGTCCCTCAAACACATGCCGGTATACCACCAGAATAATGGCAATACCTTTTGCAACATCTATCCACCCGTAGCGGTTCGTTTTTTGTTGAAGCGACTGCATGCGGCTTACATTTCTAACACGTCCATTTCCACTTTATTCAATACAGCGCCCAGGTAGTTTTTGCCATACTGCTGCACTCGCTGCATACTTTCAATGGCAGCAATATTCAACACATTGTTTGCTGCATGAATCGTTGCTACAGCTTCAGTGCTGGCAAGTACTTCCAGTCCGTCTACATGATATTTCAACGCTGCCACTTCAATCAAAACGCAATCAAAATCAGTGTTTGATTTAGCAACTTCCAAAATCTGAGCAATGGTCTCAGCAAGACCCACGGGTGGTGCGGTGGAGGATGCAATACCTAGTATGGAAATACCTGGTACAGCAGAGTCAGTTATTTGTTTTTTCAACGTAGCAGAAGAGACTGTAGTGCCCAGTAATGGAGACAATCCATCATTACCACTCAATTGTTCTGTAAGTGATGCAGAAACATAGTTGCCGTCAATCACCAATACTTTCTTACCTGCCTGCGCCATGCTTTTTGCAAGGGCAACGATTGCAACGGTTTTACCCTCCCCTCTTTCATAGCTGGCCATTACAAGCGAATGCACTTTTTGCGATTGCAATTCAATACGCAACTGTTGTATGCCGTTAATGAACAATACTTTTTCAGTAGCTTTTTTCTCATTCACCGGCTCATCGAGCAATGCCATTAAGGATTGCTTTTTTAAGGGTATCAAACTCAAATTTACCAGTGGCTTAAAGCCAGCCACTTTTGCAAATTGAGATGGCGATTTGATCGAGTTATCAAAAAATGCGGACAATAGAATAATGAAGCTGATCGGGAAGAACGTTACGATACCAGCCAAACCTGTTGTCAAAATGGTACGAGAAGATTCAGGTTTCAACGCAGGCTGCCCCATCAGTGTCTGACGGAAGTTCAATCCTCCATCCTGCTTGTACCCTTGTACTGCCTCAAAGCGTTGTTTGAGATCGGCAAATTCTTTCGATGCAATATCAGCCTTGGCCTGTTCACGGGATACATCCACATCTTTACCTGCTAATGAAGAAGCCTGAGCCTGATACTTGCGTATCATGCTTTCATATTCTGCAATATTTCCTTTTGCGGATGCAATGTCTGCCTCCAGTTCGTATTTGCGTTGCTGAAGTGTTTTGCGCAATTCTTCATCCGGTCTTTCCACGTTATTGCTTCTGCCTTTTTCAATCAGGTCTTGTTGCAGTTTTTTAATCCGTTGCAACAATGCCTGGTCATTGCCGCCTTTCGCATTGTTCTCTGCCTCGAGTGTACTTATTTGCTTACGAATTGCAACAATTTCGCTGTTGTTTCCACCACCACTCACCGGCGGCGGCATTCTTTGCAGCTGTCCTGTTACCGATTGCAACTGCGCCATATTCCGGTTGTAGTTTCCTTTCTCATCAGCCAGTTTGGTTTCATAATCTTGCACTATACTCAATGCCGCCGAAACCGCTGCAGAAATATCTGCGGTACCCAATCCTGCTTTGGTCGATTGCAGTTTATTAAATGTGCTATCAAACTCTTTGGCTTTTTGCTGCAGTTGTCTGTTGATTGATTCCATCGATTCATTGGAACGCACATTGGACAAGGAGTTGTAAAACCGCATAAACTCAGGTCCGATGGCATTTACCACAGTAGCAGACAAAACCGGGTTTTCTGAACGATACAGAATATCAATATAATCCGTTCTGGCTAATCGGTTTATGCTTAGTGTGCTTACAAAACTTTCGTAATCGTATCCATAAATTTCCAGCATTTCGAGCAGCTTATTTTCATCAGCGTTGGCTGTAGAAAGCAAGCTCACGGAATCAATTTTATTGCGCAAAATTTGTAATGCCTTCTCTTTGGGCAAATTCAATTCCTGAACTTCCGCCTTTTCTTTTTCACTTAAAACTTTAAATGGCTTTTCGGCATTTAAATCGTGTTGCAATACCCGATAGGTAAGCAATCCAATCACGTTGGGCGATTTAAAAGTTTCGAGTACGTTGTTGAATTTTACGTCAATCTCAAATACGTTGAAGTCCTCCTGCAGCGCTTTTGACTGCATGGTAAGACCAGTAGAATACTGAGCACTTGACAAATAGCTTTTCTTTTTCAGAAATGCATAGGTGAATCCAATGGCCGCAGCAAAAATGGTCAGCAGTAAAACCAAGCCATTTTCTTTTAGCCAATGCCTGGTAAAAAAGATCAAATCCATGATTGTTGGAATTTGGGGTATCTGTGGAAAACCGGGTCGAACCTGTATAGCAGACAGACCTGGTTAATGTTACCGCAATGTACCATAAATTAGGTCAATGCTGCAACACCAGAATGATAATTCTGTGAGTATCAGCAGTCATTTGCTGCCGATGGGGTTTCGCATTTGCAAAAAATCCATATACACCCCTTGACTGGCGATGAATATGGATTTAAAAAATAGCAGGCAGCCTCCAAGAATGGAGACCACCTGCCGTCACGCTTACCCTTATTCTATCTTCAATAACTTAATCGTCTGTGTCACTTTACCATCTACCACCACTCTGGCGATATACATACCCGGCTTCAAAGCGAAGGCTGATAGATTCATCGAAACAGTGTTGCCAGCGGCCATTGTTATTTTCCGGTCAGTAATCACCGAACCGTTCGCATTCAAGAGCTGAATTTGATAAGCTTTCGCTTTTTCGTTTCCGCCAATCTTGAATACCACTTCGTTTCTGAACGGATTGGGATATGCACTTACAGAAGTGCTGGTTGCTGGCTGGCTCAGGTTTACTCTGGCTGCATTTTCTACAGCAGGAGTAGTAGTTGTATTGCGAGACTGAGTAACTGGCGGTGGAGCCAACAGTGGCTTAGCAGGTGCTGCTGGTGCAGGTGCTGCTGAATACCCTTGTATAATTAAGCCACCCAGGAAGCCGAACTGAGCCAGTGCATTGGTTGATACTTCGATGTAGATTTCACCATCGGCAGTTGGTGTAATGCCGTCGATGTATTCTGCACGTGAAGTGTTCATTGATGCATTGAGGTAACGCACTTTTCCATTGACAGTGTAACTGGTCGTAAGGTTGTAGTTCCAGTTGGCACTAGCAAAGAAGCCCAATTTGTACTTCAACGATTGGTTGAGTCCATCAATCTTGATTTGCACTTTCTGACCATTATCTAACCAGTAGCTGCTAATCAAAACAGGGTCAGCAAAAATGCCGCTGTTATTGCCGGTGTTCATACCCGCCCAGAATTCACCATTGAAACTGCTGATCGGGTTGACAGCAACACCAGAGATATTGCCTTGATCGTTGTTCAGGTTTTCGTAGCGGTCGCCTACCTGCGGAATCACATTCGTGTTGTTCCAAGGTGCAGGTGCAGGATACTGATTGGTGAAGTGCAGGTATACAATGTTGCCCGGAGTGAGTACTGCTGCCGCATTGCTAAACTCTGTACCACCACCGCTTACTGTAGCCCGAACGATATAGAAATAACGGGTACCAGGAGCAGCTGTATTGTCAGTATACTTGGTCGTATTTGCTGGCAGACTGGTGAGCATGGCATATGATCCACCTGCAGTTGCTCTCCACAGTTCGTAACCTGTTTCATTATTCGCCCGGTCAGACCAATGCAGGGTTACAGAAGTACGGGTTGCAGCAGTTGCTTTCAGTGCCACAGGCGCCAAAGTACCTACGCTTGCATCATAAGATTCAATTACCAGGCCATTGAGATAGCTGTATAATGCACCACTGTTTTTGGTGATTGTTACAAATATTTCATTGTTGGCATCTGGCACCAAACCATTCAGTCTTGCAGTAGTGTCGTTGTTGTAACGAGACTGCATTTGTACAGTTTGGCTGCCGCTGGTGATGGTTGCAGAAGCATCAAAGCCAGCATTTACACTACCCAGGAAAGCGAGGTTGTACAACTTACCTGGAGTAAGACCTGAAAACTTCACTTGCTTGGCATTCGTAGTGCTTTCGTAGATGGCACTTCTGATTACTTCATCGCCAAATGCACCAGAATTGTCGGTAGTAATATGACCAAGATCTGTAGTACCTGTCCACTGCTGAACCAATGCGAAATCAACGGTTGTGGCAGCACCATTTTCGTCAGTCATATTCTGTATGTTCTTGTTGCCCATTGGGTAACCCAGAAGGTTGTTCCAAGGTGCTACTGCAGGCATGTTTTCGCTGCCGAAATTCAGATAAATAGCTGTTGTGTTTTTATCTGTAACGCTGATGGCTACATTCTTCACAACACTGGCGCCTTTATCATCAGCTACGGTAATTTGAATGCCATTGTACACTCCAATATTATCTACACTTGGTGTAGCTGCAATGTGGTAAGAACCACCGCCATTGTTTACCAGAGTAGCAAATGCAGGCAGGTTGCTGGCTGTAACTGTGAGCACATCGCTGGCATCATCTGTTACAGTAAATGGCAGCGTAGCCAGTGCATCTGTTTTTACATACAACGTAGAACCACCGGTAATTACAGGCGTTTTGTTGCCGGTAGTTACACTCACTACATTACTGTAAGCAGAGCTACCGTTGTTGCCAATGGCCCTGATTTTGTAGTAATAAGTAGTGCTGCTTGTGACGGTCAAATCATCATAGCTGCTGCTGTTTACATTGGTAGCTGCAGGGTTCAGCAATACAAAGTCTGCATCAGGCTGAAGTGATCGATACACTTCATATCCTGTTTCGTTATAAGCCACATCTCTCCAGGTCAGTTTTACACCACCTGTAGGTATGAGTGCTGCTGCAAAATCTTTTGGTAAAGCCGGAGCAGATCCATCATCAAATGCACTTTCAATTTCCAGCGCATTGAGGTAACCAACAGCAGTACCAGCAGCTTTCGCCATGGTAAAGGTGACTACACCAGATGCATCGGGCTGTACATTCTCAATCGATACTTTATTCTGATTGTTGTTTTGAACGTACAGACTTACAGTTTGGCTACCGATTGTGTAAGTAGTGGTTCCATTATCCGGAGTACCTGTCCACTTACTACCACCGTAGAAAGAGAACTTGTACTTTTTAGCAGGGTTCAAGCCCGTAGTACGAACGTTGATGGTATTTGGCGCACCAAAAATGCCAAAGTAGTAGTAATCTCTGATGACAGCATCCGGATACAGACCACTGTTATTACCGGTCACCGGACCTTGGTCAAATGTATTCCAGGCTGTTGTCTGGAAAGAAAGACCTACTGACGTGCTGGCTCCAGTTGTATTTTTCAATGCACTGGTGTTGAGACCTATCACATTGTTCCAGGGACTTGGGGCAGCCGAAGCTCTCTGAATGCTCACCAAAACTCTTTCGTTAGGAATAACTTCTGTAACGGTAAGAGAAACGGCTTTGCTATCAACCCCACCCTGTGCGTCGGCCACTTGTACAGTGAAGTTGTACGTATCTCCATCGGCATAACCCGGAGCTACAGTCAATTGAGCAGTACCATTGCCATTATCTGTAAGCGTTACAAATGAAGGCAAACCTGTAGCTGTAATTGTCAGACCTGACTGACCATCCAAATCAGTTGCAGACACCGAAACATTTGTACTTGAACCTTCGGCAACACTGCCTATTACAACAGGATCAAGTGTTGGAGGATTATTAGCATCTACCACAAGATTGAATGTGATATTGCTGGTTCCACCATAGTTATCAGTTGCAGTCAACTGAACAGCATAGCTGCCAATATCTCCAATTTGAGGCGACAAAGTAAGGTTACCAGTGCCATTGCCATTATCGCTAAGTGTAGCAAATGATGGCAAAGAAACACCCGCCAATACAACAGCATCACTGTTAGGATCGGCTGCATTGATGGCAATATTCTTGATAGTGCCAAACTTCATAGTAGTATTGGCTAATGCAGTAATCACTGGGGCATCATTGCCAGTTTTGGCAGAGTCCTGATTGCTATCGCCAGCGTTACCACCCACACCTGTTGCTACTACTTTGTAATAGTAAATGGCATTGGCAAAAAGTGAAGCATCATTAAAGGTGATGGTAGAACCTGTACCGGCTGCTGCAGGCGCAGTAGCAATTTTTCTGAAATTGCCATTGGTAGACAGCGAACGATACACATCGTAACCAGTTTCATTGCTACCATTATCTACCCATGTTACATCAACCGTATTGCTACCTGTAGCTGTGGCTACCAATGAAGTAGCTGCTGCAGGAATAGCAGGAAGTACATTGGTAATAGCATCAGAAGACAGGTAATTACTTGTCATTAACTGGTTGATTTCTGCGGCAGAAAGATTTGCATCAATGACACGCAAATCATCCATTCTACCACGGTAGTATGCAGTAGCGTTTGCACGGAAGGCATTACCGCTATTGTGGTAGCCTAAACGTGAGTTATTGGTAGTAGCAGCAACTGAGCTGAAAGAAAGGTTTGTATTCTCAGCACGAAGAACACCATCCACATACAAACGCAATGTATTGCCTGCATAAACCATTGCCACGTGTGACCATGCATTTACAGTAGTGAAGCTTGTAGATACAGAAACTGATGTATTGGCATTTACCACAGCAGCCTGCAATTGGCTGGCATTGATACGCATAGCAATGCCGTTGTCGGAACCACCAAAGTCGAAAATCAAGCGACTGTTGGTAAGCAATTCCGGACGTATCCACAACGCCACAGTTCTTGCAGTAAATGATGACTTTAAGAAATTGTTGGGTCCGCTTACGTCAACCACATCATTTGTTCCATCAAAATAAACTGAATGTGAACCTTCGTATGCCGTTGTGTTATAAGCTGCACCGCTGGCAAGCGTCAAAGTATTGGCGCCACCGGTTTCATCTGCATTGTTATTATTCATTCTCCAACGTGCTTCTGCAAAGCTGAATGCAAATGCAGACTCACCATATTGGCCAATGGCTCTAACCTTATAGAAGTAGCGAGTATTAGCAGTCAAGCCAATTGAATCGGTGAATGATGTCTGGTTTGAACCCACAGTACCTACAGTGATATACTGACCAGTTTTAGAAGTGCTACGAATGATCTCAAAACCATTTTCGTTATCACTTCTGTCTGTCCAGCTGAGCTGTATTTTATTATGAGCAGTAGCTGCAGCTTTCAAACTTGAAGGTGCAACAGGTGCTGCCCCTGCAAAAGGTACTGACTCATCAAAAGCAGTGCTTGGAATTTGCTGACGGGCAATACCCGCAGCGGTGCTTTGCCACCACACTTGCATTGACTGACCACCTGTACCTTGGAAATAGGTGATTGCAATGGGATGCAAACCAGCGGTCAGTGAGATAGTACCTGTTCTGCACTGATTGCCGTGAGCACCATCATTGTTTACCAATGCTGTAGCAGTATGGCTATAACTGCCGATGTACAACTTGCTACCATCATCAGAGCAGGTTTCGAAAGTATAATTACCAGAAACAGGAATTTTAATGGTGCCTTCCCACAAGAAACCATAATTGTTTGCTTGGTTTCTTAAGGTTATATCCACGTTTGCAGAACGACCGGTTTGAACTGGCGTAAGCGTAGAAAAGTTGGGCAATGTAGACCATGTACCATTGTACAACTTGTAAGACAAACCTGAAGCGGCGGCCTGACCAGTAATCTGGCTACTGAGCGGCGACAAATTGCCGGCGGCATCACGAGCCCTTACCTGAAAATTGTAGGTCTGGAAAGCGGTAAGGTTCGGAACCGTGAAATAGTTTGAGCTGGTTGTATATGACTTCTGGCCATCAACGAAAATGTCATACTTGTCTACACCAACATCATCAGTAGATTCATTCCACTGTAATGAAATTGAGTTCTGATTTGAAGAGGTGATAACAAGATTTTGTGGTGCTGTCGGGGCGCTGTCATCTACTT
Organism: Phnomibacter ginsenosidimutans; assembly: GCF_009740285.1. Taxonomy (GTDB): domain Bacteria; phylum Bacteroidota; class Bacteroidia; order Chitinophagales; family Chitinophagaceae; genus Phnomibacter; species Phnomibacter ginsenosidimutans. Next base: position 1,782,834 of record NZ_CP046566.1, on the reverse strand, counting down.
GTGTTTTACCCGTAGCTACAGCCGTTACAGGAGAAGCACCGTTATTGTTTACAGCACGAACAACGTAGTAATAGCTGGTATTTGGATTCAGTCCTTGATCCAGGAAGGACACAATATCTGTACCTGTTTTGCCAATCAAAGTAAAAGGGCCGGCATTTGATGTACTTCTGTACACTTCAAATCCTGTTTCGTTATTGGCAGGTGCAGGGTTGTCGCTCCAGTCGAGCTGGATGGTTGTTTTAGATGCACCCAGCGCCAGTAGTCCGCCAGCAGCATCTGGCAAGCCGGTTGTACCATTGGCATTGATAACAGTATAGTTGGTTGAAAACTCTGAAGAACAACCATACAATTCAGTTACTCTCAGCTTGTATTCACCAGCTGGTGCTTCAAATACTTTTGTAGTAGAAACAATTGCGTTATCACTCACCCGACGCCATTCATAACCAATATAATCTCCCGTTACAGTAAGTGGTACTGTAGTACGACCGTCGGTTGCAGGCACAACATTACTGTACATGCCATCAATTTGAATAGGCGGTGTAAGTGTAGTAGGTTTAATTCTTACCACAATGGGTGTTGGCGACCATGCAGACCAAGCACTGGTAGATGTACGCTTAAACCTTGCACGATAAGTACCATAAGAAGTTACGACCAATTTATTGGTAGTAGCACCAGGTATTACTACTCCATCTTTCTCCCATTCATAAGCAGCAAATCCTGCTGTCAATCCAAGTGTAGTATTAACAGGATCTCCGGGGCAAAATTCGCTTCTTCCAAAATATACGATGGGGTTTGCTTTGTGAATGTTATTCATGAAAGGAACCCAGGCAGACTCTGCCCATGCAGTATTCCAACACCCGTGACCTTGAGTTGGATAACGGGTATGCACAATGCTACCTCCCCTGTTTTTAAACGAGTCAACCAAAGCCACAGCCGTACCAGGTGCAGGGTTATTATCCTTATCACCTGTATACAAACGAATAGGAATTTCGAGGTACTTAGGTATACCAGGAATATAACCTAAAGATGCACCGCTTATAGGCTGAGCACCAGCAAATACTTTAGGATACTCTTCAATAAACTTCCAGGTACCCTGGCCGCCGATTGAGAGGCCGTGCACCATTACACGGTCTACGTCAACTTTCACATACTTCACCATCGAATCAATGATTCGGGCAAGTGTGGCGAAATGACTTGAACCCCAGCCGGAATTGTTTGCACCGAACTGAGGATAAATCAAAAAGCCATCGTAGGTACCATTGTTTACACGGTCGCGGAATGTTTGTCCGCCATGCAGCAATTGGTACTCGTTGTCATAAGCAGAACCACGTTCTCCCAAACCATGCAAAAACACAGTGGCGGGATACACTTTTCCGTCAGACACGTTGTGCTGGTAAGTTTTGGGAAACATTACCCGGAACTGAACACCCTGGAAAATGTAGCTCTTGAATTGAGTTGCATCCCAGTTTACCCGTGGTGTACGTACCCACTTGGTAATACGGTTCAGGGTTGGGCTGGGTGGTGGGCTCGCCGCATTGTAATTCACAATAGGGTCATTAGGGTCGAGTACGCCCGCCTGACCAAATGTTACCGTGCATGCAGCAAGGATGGTGAGTAAAAGAAATAAGCGTTTCACTGAAAAGGGTTTTAATGAAAAAGAGTAAGGAATGGTGACTATATCGAAAAAGGAAGAATAAGCTACACGTTAGCGTCTTGGAACATGGCAGATGGCGTTTTCACCATAATGCGCAAGTCGTATAAAAACCAAAGTTTCTGGAGTATTCAATGTCCAGACCAACCCGTTCATTTACCGACATGTTGGCTTTTCCGCGTTTGCTGATTTGCCACAAACCAGTAATACCTGCAGGTGCAAGAAACCTTTCTGCCCATTCATTACAGGTTAAAGTTGCTGCTTCATACAAGGGCAGTGGACGATTACCCACAAGAGACATATCTCCTTTCAGCACATTGAACAATTGAGGCAATTCATCCAAACTGGTTTTACGCAAAAAAGCACCCACTTTGGTTACACGAGGATCATTATCGATTTTGAAAAACTTTGGACCATCTTGATTTTCAGTTTCTGCTGCATACTGATTGAGCTTGGCATACTCGTCCAACTTCTTATCAGCATTTACAATCATGGTGCGGAATTTGTAAAAATTAAAAACATCAAATCCGCGGCCTGCCCTTTTAGAAATATAAAATATGGGACCTCTTGATTCGAGGTAAATAACCAAAGCTATCAATACCATAATGGGAGACAACACAATCAAAGCCACAGAAGAAACCATGATATCAAGCGTCCGCTTTAAAATCGGATCTACATCCAGTTTATTCTGTGATTTGTGAAGCCCCTCTGTTTCCAAGGGTTGTACAGCCATATCAGCTTTCATTTGCTTCATACTTTTCAGTACTGCAGCACCTTGCATCAGGCTTTCCTTGCTTTCGCTCTGGCAAATCACATCATCAAACAAACGATGCTTCACCATTTCGTATAATTCATCTTTTGTAAATACACCACTACATACGTAATGATATACGAAAGGAATGCTCCTGAATTCTGGAACACTTTGTAAAAAGGAGTAAAACTGACGAATTTCAGAAAATCTAATTCTGCCCTCATACACAATAATGTCGGGCATTTTTACGCCGCAATGAAGCATTTCCAACAACAGATTTTTGGACTCGCTAAGAGAGTGCATCACTTTTGAATCAGGAATGCTGCTCCAGTCATCTGTATGCATTAAATAACCAGGAAGGCTCACAATCAAAGCGTCAAGACCTGTTACGGCTTCACTCACTTTGAAGGTTCTTGAACCAACAGTTTTAAACTGCATTACTGGCGATACCAATAATGTTGAATGATCGTTGTGTGTAATCATACGTTCAGGGTTTGATAGGGATTTTCAAAAGGGTATTGTCGAACGAATAGCGGTGTTTCGTGGCACTTACTACTGAAGTAAATGTTTGTGTGAATGGAAAACTAATCAACCTTTCAGCTGGCTAGTAAACTGCTGATACTACCCCGCAGTTTCATAGGGTCAAATGGTTTTTCTATGTATAAGCTGATTGTTTCTTTTGGCACCAACAACTCGGTGTTGCTGATATCTTTTGTGAGCACTACAATAGGAATGTGCCGAAACACAATACTGTTTTTGATGTACTGCATAAACATGAAATCTTTTGAATTGGTCGCTTCAGATGGGTCAATGATGATTACATCAGGCATTCCAACTTCTGAAATGTGGTACAATGCAGTAGCACTATCAGGAACAGTTACTACATCATAGTCTTTTTTGAAAAGATTGTACAACAACAGCCTGATGGGCTTGGAATTGTCGATGAATAAAATCTTTTTCATGGTAAGGGTAGGTTAAGGGTATATTAAGCGGACAACTTTGTTCTGGCAGATCTTTCCCAAACTGCAGATTGATTGTTTTTCAAAAACTTATTTAAGCCGGCATATACTGCCATGTTCATAAACAAGAAATAATATGGAACATTCACCAATCTGAGCTTGATATTTTGCTTATTGAGCAACCAGCCGGTAAGTGCCATCAGGTAAAAAAATACCTGGCCAATCAACAATACATTCAGCAATAAAGAGGGTGATATAAAGGCTAATGCGATGTTGCTAAACAATATCACGGGTAATAAAAATGGACATACAGCCCAACGCATTACCCTGTGCGAAACGTATTGAAAGGCTAACACACCATACTTAAAAGGATTCATCAATGGCTTGAAAATCTGCATGGCCTGAAATCCGCCAGCAGCGATTCTGATTTTGCGTTTTTCTTCTTCCTGCACATTTTGAGAAGGCAATTCTTCACCGTATGCAGCAGGCTCATATTTCACAGTATAGCCACGGGCACATATACCCAACGAGATATAAAAGTCATCGAGAATAATGTTGTTGCCAACATTCTCGTAAAGGCTTTTACGAACGGAAAACAATTCACCGGCTGCACCTACAACTGTGTAAAGCGCAGAATCTAATTTCTTCAATAGAGATTCATATTTCCAATACAAACCTTCTTCTGCCACTGCACCTACACCAATGGTTTGTACAATGCGTTTTTCACCACTTACACCACCCACTGTGGCATCAGCATAATGCTTGGCAATATTGGCAATAGCATCCTGATTCAGCATCGTATTTGCATCGCTAAAAATCAGAATGTCATTAGAAGCATGTGCTACGGCTCTGTTCAGTGCAGCCGTCTTTCCCATTCGGGCAGGCTGATGCATCAACTTCACCTGAGGCTCATAAGAGGCAACAATAGCAGGGGTTTCATCATTAGAACCATCAGTAATGATGATGATTTCCAGCAAATCGGCAGGATAATGTTGTTGGAGAGAATTTTCGATTTTTTCCCTGATACAATCAGCCTCATTATAGGCGGCAATAATGAGAGAAACGGAGGCTACAGATTGATGAGCAACAGAAGTATATGTCTCTTGCGTTGTAAACAAACGACGCAACTTAACAAGCACGAAAACAATAGCTCCGTAGCCTAAGTATGTGTACACAACTACGGCCAGGCTTGTCCAAAATAATATGTGTAATAGTGTGCTCATGTTTAAGGGTTACTGAGTGAGCCACACCAGAGAAACTATTACCTATCATCACATTTTCTTCAAGTATGACACCGAAGAGTGTCACACCCAAATTGAATGGATGGCAGCAACGTTGAACCAGCTTGTTTACATCCTCTTTCCAAAGATGCAAATACAATAATTTGCGGTTTAGGGTAAGCGCAAAGAATCTGGTCGGAAAAATAGGTACTAGAAAATCGGGTTGGGGCGGGTTGGGATTTCTGTTTAAGGGTGTTGTTTAGGTTATGGTTTTGTCTAGGGTAGTGGGCTAAACATTAAAAGTTTAACCACAGTTCGAAAGTACACGCAATTTGACAAAAAGCAAATTTTTTTTTGACTTTCTCTGCGAAGCATGGGTTTTAGTAGACGAAAGTTCGATTGAGATTGTTTGTAAAAAACATGCTCCAAATTGATAATTAGTATTTTACATAAAAACTCAATGCTGCATTTATTTTTTCTGCTATTTTAGCGTCCCGACTTTTTTTATACCCTTAACCCCCCTTTTACCACCGCCATACAGAGCGGTAATGCATTTGAGCAATCAAAATGCATCAAAATAATTGTTCAACCTTTAATTATTGTTAGCTTCGACTGAATACCCGATAAACGGAAACGCTTATTCATTTATCCCATCTGCTTATGCCCCACCAACCTCTCCCCTTCATTTCTATTGTCACACTCAATTATAATCAAACACCCATTACCATTGATTTTCTGAAATCAACTGAGTTGTTGAAGTTTAGAAACTTTGAAACATTGGTGTGTGACATGGGCTCGAACATAGACCCAACCGAAGAAATCAATGCACTAAACATACCCAATACCCGGGTACTGCGTAGCGAAGAAAACCTTGGCTTTACCGGCGGCAACAATTGGGGCATGCGTCAGGCAAAAGGAGATTATGTATTTATAGTAAATAATGATACCGAAGTGACGCCCGATTTGCTCGATGAACTGTTGGCTCCATTTTATAATGACCCGACTATTGGCGTCACCTCTCCCAAAATCCGTTTTTATCATCACCCCAATGTGATTCAATATGCCGGGTTTAATGAAATCAATGTCTTTACCGGAAGAGCCTCAGCTGTAGGCAGTAAAGAAGAAGACAAGGGGCAACATGATACATCAGGCTACACACATGGAGCCCACGGCTGCGCTATGCTCGTAAAAAGAGAAGTGATTGATAAAGTGGGCATGTTTCCAGAGAAATTCTTTATCTACTATGAAGAATGGGACTGGAGTAGCCGAATCAAAAAAGCCGGGTACAAAATTTATTATCAAGCGACGGCACTTATTTACCACAAAGAATCCATTACCATGGGTAAGCAAAGTGCCATCAAGGTTTATTACCATACCAGAAACAGGATATTGTATATGCGTCGAAACTCCAACGTTTGGCAATTCCTCTGCTTCTCACTGTTTTTCGCATTTCTCACCTTTCCAAAAACTGTGTTGCGCTTCATCACCAGCGGACAAAAGGAGCACCTGAAATCTTTCTGGAAAGGCATTGCATGGAACTTCACAACATCAAAATATTCCCCCACCTAAATCAAACAATCACAATTATGATTACTTCATTAATTACCGGCGGCGCTGGTTTTATTGGATCACACGTTGCAAAGCATTGCATGGATATGGGCCACAAAGTGGTGGTGCTCGACGACCTTAGCGGTGGCTTCGAAGACCATATACCCGAAGGTGCTATTTTCGAAAAAGGCAGTGTGGCTGACGCTGCGCTGGTTCAACAGCTTTTCAGCAAATACCAATTCACGTATGTATACCATTTGGCAGCCTATGCAGCCGAAGGTCTCTCCCATTTTATCCGCAATTTCAACTATACCAATAACCTGATTGGCAGTGTAAACCTGATCAACGAATCGGTAAAGCATAAAATAAAGTGCTTTGTGTTTACATCAAGCATTGCAGTGTATGGCAAAGGCCAGCTGCCCATGACCGAGGAAATGACACCGATACCTGAAGATCCTTACGGCGTATCGAAGTATGCAGTAGAACTCGATTTGAAAGCTGCCCATGAAATGTTTGGCCTGAACTATGTGGTTTTCCGTCCGCACAATGTGTATGGCGAAAACCAAAACATTGGCGATAAATACCGCAACGTAATCGGCATTTTCATGAACCAGATTATGCAAGGCAAACAACTTACCATTTTTGGCGATGGTACGCAAACCCGTGCTTTCAGCTATATCGACGATGTTGCCATCCCCATTGCAAAATGTGTAGACGTTGAAGCTTCTTACAATGAAACTTTCAATATCGGTGCCGACAAACCTTACACCGTAAATGAACTGGCAGAAGTGGTTTGTGCGGAATTTGGTGTAACACCAAACATTAACTACCTGAGTGCCCGCAATGAAGTGTTGCATGCCTACAGCAGTCATGCAAAAGCACATAAAGTATTTGGCGCAGGCCTCAACCTGTCGTTGAAAGACGGCATTGCAAAAATGGCTTCTTGGGCCCGCAGAGTGGGTGCCCGCCAAAGCCAGGAATTCGGCAACATCGAAATCACCGAAAAACTGCCCGACGGCTGGCAGGTGATTACCAAATAAACACTTTCTTAAAAGCATCAAACAACCGGAAAATGAAGACCGGCAGTTTGATGCTTTTGCAACTACACACATGAATCAACCAATCAACATACTGCAATGCATACGCCAGGGGCAGGTAGGTGGTGGCGAAACCCACCTGCTCAGCCTGATGGAAAACATTGACAGAAACAAATACAACCCCGTTGTATTGTCGTTTACAGAAGGCCCCATGGTTGATGCACTCCGTAAAATGGGCATACATACCGAAGTCATTTACACCGAAAAGCCTTTCGATGTAAGCATTTGGGGTAAAGTAGCGGCATTTGCCAAACCCTATAAGTTTGCCCTTATACATGCACACGGCACCCGGGCAGCTTCTAACCTATTGTGGACGGCCAAAAGGCAACATATTCCATTAGTATATACAGTACATGGCTGGTCTTTTCACAAAGAACAATCGCCATTGGTGTTCAATCTTCGGGTGATGGGCGAACGCCTCATTACCAAATTATCAAGCACCAATATTTCTGTATCCAAAAGCAATCAGGAAAGCGGCCGGCAAGAAATCAGCAGTTTTCAATCAGTTGTCATTAACAATGGCATTGACCAACTCAAATTCAATCCGGCCACAGTTACATCAACTGTTCGGCAAGAATTGAACATACCCGACAACGTAACGCTTATCGGATTTGTGGCCCGGTTTACAGAACACAAGCAACCGTTGTTGTTGCTCCGGGCATTTGCAAAAGCCTTGGCCCAAAATACTCAACTGCATTTGCTGATGGTAGGCGAAGGCGACCAGCGCCTGGAAGGTGAAGCATTGGCCAAACAATTGGGCATTCAAGAGCATGTAACGTTCTCCAATTTCAGAGCAGATGTACCACAAGTACTGGCAGCTATAGATGTGTATGTATTGCCTTCTATTTGGGAAGGTTTGCCCATTGGTTTGCTCGAAGCCATGGCCATGGCCAAAGCTGTTATTGGCACCAATGTAGATGGCACCCGAGAAATCATCCGGCATACACAAAACGGCTTGTTGGTTCAAGGTGCAGACATTGCATCTTCCCTTGCAGAAAGCATTTGCCAACTGGCTGCACAACCGCAACTTCGTGATGCATTAGGACAGCAAGCCCGTGCAGATATTATTCATGATTTTAGCGCTGCAGAAATGACCCGCCAAATTGAACAGGTCTATCAATCACTTATTTCAAAAAACTGAAACATACCCACCCCATGAAAAAAAATGCGCAATACGAATTCTCCCGTTACGCAGATATAAAACGGCTTCATTTTATATTGGATGCTATTCGCAAAAACATTGGCGATAATGGCACCGTGCTCGATGTAGGTTGCGGCAATGGCGTTATCAGTCGCTTTATTGGCAGCCACGGATATATTGTATTGGGCGTAGATGTAAGCGATAAAACCATCGCCAAAGCATCGGCTTTAAACAAACTGCCCAACGTACAGTTTATGGTTAAAAGTGCTGAGGCGCTGACTGCCGAAGGCAAAACCTACGACGTGGTTATTTGCAGCGAAGTGCTGGAGCACCTGAGTGAACCAACCAAACTGCTCACTGTGTTGCACGAAGCCATTAAAGACAATGGTATTTTGGTGGTAACCGTGCCCAATGGTATGGGTCCCAGAGAAGTGTTGGTTACAAAACCTGTTATCAACATGCAGAAAAAACAAAATGCTACCTGGCGGTTTACCAACCGGGTAAAGAAACTACTTGGCTATAGCGGCACTACCACACAATCCAGCGCCGACAATCTTGATCACATTCAATTTTTTACCCAAAAAGATTTGGAAAAGATGGCTGCCGAAACCGGCTTTGCCATCACTGCTTTTGGCAACAGTAATTTTATTGATGATGTATTTCCATTTTCATTGGTGACCAAAAAATCGGGATTGCTGCAAAAAGTAGATGGCAAGCTGGCCGACTATCTGCCACATGCTTTGGCAGGTGGTTTTTTCACTGTCTGGAAAAAACAATCCGCAGCTTAAGACGACAACCTACTCATGCATATTTTACAACAGGTACTGCTTTGGCTCTTTTACCTTGTGCAGGGGCTGCTGGCCTTTTATTTGGTCACGCCATTGTTCATGCTGACTGTGTATTGGGTAAGAAGAATGGTGCTGGGTAAAAACTACCGCCATCCTTTGCCCGTGTTGCACAACCGTGATTTTTCTTTTGGGCTCATTATCACAGCACATCAGGACACTCGATTTATTGATCCGCTTGTAGATTCCATACTCAGGCAAACGCATCCTCATTTCAAAGCGTATGTAGTAGCCGACGATTGTGATATCAGCAACCTGCACTTTACTGATGAAAGAGTACAAGTACTTCGCCCCACTCCTGCCCTGCATGCAAAAATTAAATCCATTCAGTATGCATTGGATCATTTTGACCCAAGCCTGGATGCGGTGATTATTTTGGATGTAGACAGCTTGTTGCATCCCAATTTTCTGGCGGAACTCAACCGCTTTTTTCAGGCGGGCTACCTGGCTGTGCAGGCGAATTTCAAAGCAAAGAACACCGATACTTCATTCGCAAAAATGGATGCCATTGGCGACATATTCAACTTCTTCCTCGAACGCAAAATGCGTATGGACATTGGCTTTTCGGCCGCCATTTGGGGTTCGGGCGTAGCGGTACACATTCCTTTGTACAAAGAAGTGGAGTACAAACATTTTCTTGGCGGCTTCGATAAAAAACTACAAGCACATTTGGTGCAACGGGTACCACAAATTGGTTTTGCAGAACACGCCATTATTTATGATGAAAAAATAACGGATGGCAAGGCATTGGAAAAACAACGTACCCGATGGATTCATGCACAGTTTAAGTACATGAAATATGGCTGGGAAGTATTGATGACTGGTTTGAAAAGACTTAATGCCAACCTTATATACTTTGCATTGATGCTGTTGCGACCGCCTTTGTTTATGGTGGTTGGCGCTGGTTTGTTGCTGACTGCCATTGGAGCTTTTGTCAGCTGGACGATGTTTTTTGTGTGGGCTTCCATCATGCTGGTATTTTTTGTGGGTATCGCCGGCATTGTAGCCACACATACCAGTAACAGTGCCATGCGTAGGCATGTTTGGATGCTTCCCGCATTTGCTTTTCGCCAGCTGCTATCACTGTTGAAAATAAAGCGGGCTTCTAAAAGTTTTTTGAAAACAGAACACACCAATGTGGTGTACATAGAAGAAGTGCTTGCTGCAGAAAAGCAACAAGCACTTTAAATATTATTCGCCACCAGAAACGGCGTATCGCTTCAGTGTTGTCAAACTCAGCGATTCATCTTTTACCGACACTTCTTTGTATTCCCTGAATACGCCGTCCTGATCATAAAAACCAAGGATGCAACTGTATTCAGATTTGCCGGGTTTAATCTCCACTCTCGGCTCTTTGCCCAGGTTGGGAATGCGTAGTGTATCCTCTCCTGTTACTTCCTGATACTGCATCGACAGCTTGTATTGAAAGCGATTGGGTGTTTCATACAGCTGTACCCTGAAATACCAGTTGTTCAATTCGTTCGGAATCTTTTTCTCGAAATTGGCAACGGGCTTTGGATTGACGTTTTCTCTAACGAGTGACAGCGCCGTTTCGCCGGGTGCGTTGGTAGAATCAGCTATATCCGCTGATTCGGATTGACTATTGCCGCCGCATGCAGCACAAACAATAGCAAACACAAATGGGATGGTGAGTTTCTTCATGTCTCAAAAAAAATAAAAAAACAGGAAGTGTATCAGAGATTAACAATTTAGCACACACTGCTGAGGCTGTGCATCGGCAAAGCGAAACAACATGGCTCTTATGTATTCATTATCGGAACAGACATGCCAGTTGAAAGCTGTACGATCAATGGGCACTACATGCTGAGGGATGGTAGCCCATCCGGTAAACAATCCTTTTTCGATGGAATACAACACCGTGGCTGGTTCGCCTTTTTCCGTTTCGCCCCACTCGTACATCACGCAGGTGGGCAACTGCTCCTGCAAAAAATCAATGGCTGCTTCCATTTTGCCATTGTGTTGTTCATAATGTTCTGCCGGCTCTTGCACTTGCCCCGTTACAAACAAGAGCTGCTCGTTGATATCAAATTGCTGCATGAGTTTGCGGCCCAACATATAGCCTTCTTCGGAGCGGTGAAAGCTGGCAATGGCGGGTAAATTCTTTTTGCGTTTTTCTACAGCCAAACGCATAAATCCACGCTGGTCATGCAGGGCATACAAGCCATAGAGTTGCACCGGTCTTTTTTGGCTGCGGTTGTACAAAGGCCAAATTCTTTTGATCTCCAGTTCTTCCAGCACCAGTGCATGCATTTCAGTAAGGCAGGCTTTGTATTCAATGTTGTGGATGAGCCGGATGAAATCCTGCTTGCGTTTGCTACCGCTGTTGTTGGCAAAATGGCTACGAACCCGGTATTTCAAGTTTTTAGCCTTGCCTACATACACCACTTTGCCCTGCTGGTCTTTGAAATAATACACGCCGGGGCAAAATGGCAACTGATGCAATTGCTCTGCGGGCACATGCATGGGCAAATACGTATCGGGTGTTTTGCCTTTCAGAAAATGTTGCAAATGCTTTTGCTCCGGATCGTTGGCCAGCAAATGTTCGAACAGTTCAACCGTAGCCATGGCATCACCACCGGCACGGTGCCTGTTACTGATATCGATACCTACACTCCGGCACAAATTGCCCAAACTATACGAAGGCAAACCCGGTACCACTTTGCGGGCATAGCGAACGGTGCACAGCTTTTTTGCCTGCCACTGATAGCCGTTCATTTGTAAATGGTGGTGTAGAAAAGAAAAATCGAAATTGACATTGTGCGCCACAAACACCCGCCCTTGCAGCAAGCGAAAAATGCGGTCCGCAACTTCGGGAAATGTGGGTGCATCGGCCAGCATGTAATTGCTGATACCAGTGAGAGCCGTGATATAAGCGGGGATGTGTTGCTCAGGATTAATGAGGGTTTCAAACTTGCCCTCCACCTCAAGGCCGTTGTGCAATACAATAGCTACTTCGGTAATACCGCCACTGCTGGCATTGCCTCCGGTGGTTTCAATATCTACAATGGCGTACATCTGCCCACGAAGATAATGCTAAAGGTTTTAGTTTGTTATTGATGATAGCGTTTGTGGGACACGGATTAGCAGGATAGAACGGATTTTCACGGATTGCTTTTACTATTTCACTTCCACAAAGTTTGGTGCAGCCCTGAAAGGGCGACAATATTTTAGCCACGGGTGTAGCCCGTGGAAATAAAGGTGTTGCAAACTATTAGAAGCCCTGAAAGGGTGAAATAAAAAGAAGCCACAGATGCGCAGATTTTTTAATGCACAATGTTTTCTCAAAACAAAAAAATACACAGGACGCGGATTTACAGGATGAAACGGATGCACGCAGATGTAAAAACTTTGAGCCCTCTGTGTCCTCTCCCGCCTTGAGCGGGACAAGTAGTGCGAAATTGTTGCCATAAAGCGATGCAGGTGAAGTGTCCCGATAGCTATCGGGAGACACAACGAAGTTGCCACAGGGCTCAACTGCTCGTCTCAAAAAACTAAGCTTGCTTTTGCAACCAGTAAACTTGTGAGCTGCAGGTGCCGGGGTGGCGATAGGCATGCCACACACTGCGCAATCCCGCCAAAAATGCGGCGGGCAAGTTGCCTTTGCCATGCTGGTATTGTTCGCTGAGCATGGCGATGTAAAAAGCATCAAGCCACATGGGCTGTATTTTTTTTACCACAAAACCATGCTGACGAGCCAGCACTTCAATACTGGCTGGGGTAAAATGATAAAGGTGACGCGGCACATCGTAAGCAGCCCAATGGCGGCCATATTGCTGTGCGTCTTTACTGAGGTAGTTGGGCACGGCAATCATCAGCGTTCCATCGGCCTTGAGGCAATGCTGAAAGGCCTTGAGATAGCCATGCAAATCATGAATGTGTTCGAGCACATGCCACATGGTGATGGCATCAAACTGCTGCGCCGGCATGTGGTACAATGCTGCTGGATCTTGCGGCTGCAGCTGGTATAAGCGTTGAGCATTGGCTCTTGCGGTGGCATCGGGTTCCAGACCGGTAACCTGCCAGCCTGCCTGCTGCATGGCATGAAGAAAAGCGCCAGTGCCGCAGCCCACATCCAGCAATTGGCCGGTGCGCCGCTGTGTAGCCCTTTGTACATCTTTCCTTTTTTTAGCCAGTGTGTACGTACGGGCCAGCTTGTAGAGTTTGCTGACAAGCCCTTTGTTGGTATCGCTGTGCGAAATGTAATTGTCGGATTGGTAGTAAGGCCCGATATGCGCAGCATCGGGTACGGACTGCGTAAACCGCACGGTACAATCGGCACATGCTGCAATGGAAAACTGCTCGCCACTAACGGTGTAATCCTTGCAGGACATAACATGGGCAATGCGGCTGCCACCACACACCGGACAAGAAGTATACTCAACTACAGATACAGACATGGTGCGCAAATGTAGGATTTGAGAGCACAGAAAAAGGCAATGGCCACAGGCAAATAATACGAGGAATTATCGATGCCTGTATCATGCTTACACAAGAGCAGGTTTTTACATTTTATTTGTGTGTATTTGGTGTATTGCGGGCATCTGTTGCAATGACGAACGTAGTATTTTGCATACGCAATATTTATGAACCATCCCACCTGGCGCCAGCGCCTGTCATACTTCTCCCTTTTTGTACCGGTACGGCTCTATCTGTTGCTGTTTGTATTGGCCATGGCCATAGCCTGGTGGTGGCTGCAACGCCAGTTGCCTACCGACCCATCATTTACCGGCGCCTTGTTGCAGCTGCTCATTAAAGCAGCTTTTAGTGCAGTGTTATTGCTCATTGCTTTTTGCCTTACTACTACCCTGCTACCGTTTTTGTGGCTGGCATGGCACATTAAAAAAAGGCGGGTGCAGGTAAACATTGCCCATGCAGAAGACGGCGATGATTATGGTGGCCGTAAAATCACGATTCAGATTCAACCCTTATGGCAGCCGCTGTTTGGTTTTTTGAGATACCGTTTGTTGTACGATGGCATCAAATTGTCGCCCAAATTTTCGCTGGTGAGCAATAGCCAGCAAAAGGGTTGGTTTACATCGCAAAAAGCCGGTTGGTACTACTGGCCTTTGCCCGCCATTCGGGAGTATGATATTGAGCAAATGCTGGTGTACTTCGAAGACCTGTTTCAGTTTTTCAGTTTCAGTTTGCGGATACCGGTAAAGCAATCTTTTTACACCAAACCCCGCCGGCGGGAGCAGGAAACAGCCATGGTGTCGCCACAGCGAACCGAGCAGGAAAATGTGCGGATAGAAGAACTGAAACGCATTGAAGGCGAATACATCAACTACAAAAACTTTGAAGACAACGACGATGTGCGGCGCATTGTGTGGAAGATTTACGCCAAAAACAAAGAGCTCGTGGTACGCATACCCGAGATACTCGACCCATACGCTTCGCACATTTACATGTACACCAGTTTTTTTGACAGCCTGGGTATGGATGATAACTACCTCGTCAATACACGTGGGTTGGATCATTTCAAAATCAGCTGCTGGAGCCTGTACAGCCAGTTACAAAAAGCAGGGCGTTTGGTAAAACTGATACCCGACCAATTGCTGCCCAACCGAAACTTTGCCAATGCACAGCAAGCCACGGAGTACAATTTATCGGCCAGCAACTGGCACCACGAAGACGACCTGTTGAGTGTGGTACCTGCCAAAGGCCATGCATTGATTTGTTTTTCGAGCCTGAGCAGCCCGCAGCAGCTGGACCAACTGCTGCAACGCCAGCAACAGAAAGCTACATTAGTATTTGTAGAGTTGAGCAAAGGCATGCCCAAACGGCAAATAGGCAAATGGTTGCGCTGGATTTTCATTAAACCAGAAGGTAATTTTGAGAAACAAGGTTTTACAGAAATTGGGAAATACAGTACGCTGAAACAACTAAAAGACAATGAAGCACTGCTGCTGCAACTACTGCAAAAGCATGGTGCCGATGCATTGAGAATTGGATAAGGCATGATGCAACTGAAACAATACACGTTTAGAAAAGAAGCTGCCCTGTACCTGCTGCTTGGCCTGCCGACAATTGCGGTAGTGGGCTATGCCATTTTCGAAGCCAACCAATATTTTTCTTTTTTGCAAAATGGCTGGCGCATGCAAACACTGGAGTTTGCACTCGGCATGCTGGCGGCCTTCTCATTGTTTCTGCGCAGGTTTCGTTTTTTACCCATCAGCTTGGTATTGCTGGCCATTGTAGCCGGCACCGGCTTGCTGGTAGAAACCCAACTCACCGGCGAACTGGATGCATATTTCTGGAGTGTAAAATTTTATACTGCGGCGTTGTTTTTTGGTACAGGCTGGATAGCCGGATACGGTTTCGCCCGGGCCCGTTTCTTTAGTGTGGTATGGTCCGTGCTATTGTTGGCAGCGATGGCTGTGGTAGTAGCAACCACTGCAACATTGCAAAGCAACATGGTGATAGCCTTGTATGCCCCTACTTTGGCATATAACTTTTACATCATTTACATCAGTGAGTTGCTGCGCAACATCAACACCCGAGAGCCGGCACTGTTTTGGAAAGTAGCCCGCCGCATGTTGGGTTTTATGGCGCTGATGATATTACTGATTGCCGGGTTGCTCTATTGGCTGAAGCCGCAATACGAAGGCGTAGAAAAAGAATGGAGCCAGCAACAACCCAAAGAAAGCAACAACAAAGGCAGTGGCATGACGCACAACGATGGCAGCGGCACCACTACCAACCAGGGCATGGGATTGTCGGGTTTCAACAACAAAGCCAACAAAGACTCGGTAGTGTTTGTAGCCAAACTCGACAACTTTTTTGTAGATGGCAAAACACCCAACCCGCTGTATTTCATCACCGATTATTACAGCAAGTTTGATATAGAAACGCAAACATTTGAAGTAGATAGTCTGCGGCCTTTCAATGATTTGTTTAGCCCCGATGTCAGCCAGATTCCGCTGTTCTTTACCAAGCAAGACACCAGCGTTTTGTACTCCGCCACCAATGGAAAAATGCGCCGCACCGCAACTGTTGAAGTGTACAAAAAACAATTGAGTGCCCGGGTATTTACCGCTCCATCCACAGCCTATTTTGTGCAGCCCATTTCGGTGCCCGATGAAAACAAAGATGTGTACCGCAGTGCCTACCGGGCCAAGATGATGGTGAGTGAACTGAACAGCGCCTACTTTGTGTACAACCCCGCCGGTGCTCAATGGCTGGAGCAGTTTCAGGAAGAACGCTTCCGCATACTGCGGGAGGCACCAGACTACAGCCAAACGAATGCTGCATTTATGCAGTACTATACCAGTATGCCTTACGGCGAAGAATACGACAGCATACGGGCACTGGCAGCAAGCATTGTAGCAGAAACCGGCGCCAACACCACGGTGGACAAAGCCATTGCCATGCGAGACTTTTTTATGCGCAAAGACGAAAACGGTCAACCAACTTTTAAATACTCCGACAACCCCGGCGTACCCGGCATACCCAGCGCCAACAAACTCACCTACTTTTTATTCGACAATAAAAAAGGTTACTGCGCTTACTATGCAGGAGCTACGCTGTTTTTGTTGCGTTCACTCGGCATACCCAGCCGCATTGCTACCGGCTTTATGACCATTGACCGCAGCAATAAAAACCCCGGCTGGTATTGGTTTTACGAAGACCAGGCGCATGCCTGGGTGCAGGTTTATTTTCCGGGTTATGGCTGGATAGATTTTGATACCACCGTGCCCGATGCCGAACAACAACAGGCACCACAACCCGACCAAACACCACCACTGGCTACGCAAACCGCTTGGCTGGTAGCCAACGGCACTGTAGTGAGCAAAGATACTGCAGCTAAAAAAGTAACCATGCAATTGGAGAAGATGCTGTACTGGGATCGGCCCTACGAACTAAAGCCCACACAGCCCTGGCTGATGGATGTGAGCATGGCAAAAATCACCCACGACACCGGCGTAGTTAATTTGAGTGCATTGGAAAAAGGCCAACAGATTGTTGCGGTTTCGTACGCCAACACATTTAAAGAAATTGAACCTACTGAAGCGGATAACGCAATTACATTGCTGCAACGCTTTCCGACACCAGCACCAATTGATGAAATCAAAATCATGCTGACAGAAGAAGAAAAAGCAGCGCTGGATAAACAAGTTGTGCCAGAAACACCCACCGACTGGAATGCCGTTTGGCGCAACCTTGCCATTGGCACCATGGCCTTCATTATTTTGTTACTGGCATTGCCCTGGCTCATTTTCCAATACCTGCGTATGAGAGCTGCCACAGCCGGCAAGCCAGCCACACAACAATACTGGCGTTACCTCAGCATGATGTATTACCTGCATCAAATGGGCATTGAAAAAACGGGGTTGTCACCAGTGCAGTTTGCCCGCCAACAAGTAGATGCACAATTTGGCACACAGCTCGAAAGCTTTATGCAGGTATATCAAAAACTGAAATACAGCAAGCAACCACTCAACAGCCGCGACCTGGAAATAGCAGCAGCTTACTATCCCGCTACCATTCACACAGTGAGCAAACAATTGCCATTCAAGCATCGTTTTTCACACATGATCGACCTGCGCCGCAGCATCAGTTTCTTTAGCAAACCATCATTATACGCATCATAACCACCCGCCAATAAAACACAACACCATGGAGCAAACTCAGGCAACCGAAATGGCCATGCAGCACCTGCAACAATTGGTTGATAATATTGAAACCGTTATCAAAGGCAAACGCAGCCAGATCAAATACATCTTGACAGCCTTGCTGGCGAAGGGCCATATTTTAATGGAAGACAATCCCGGCACGGGTAAAACCGTAATGGCCAAAACGTTGGCACAAAGCATCAGCGGTGCCATGGGTGGCGATAGCAGTGTGGGTTTCAAACGCATTCAGTTTACACCCGACCTACTGCCGATGGACCTTATCGGTTCGCACATTTACGACGAAGACAAAAAAGAATTCGTCTTCAAAAAAGGACCGTTGTTTACCAATGTATTGCTGGCCGATGAAATCAACCGGGCATCACCAAAAGTGCAATCGGCATTGCTGGAGTGTATGGCCGAAAATCAAATCACCATTGGCGATACCACTTACAAACTCAATAAGCTGTTCTTCACCATTGCTACTCAAAACCCGGTAGAAATGGAAGGCACTTATCCGTTGCCTGCTGCACAGCTGGACCGCTTCTCTATCAAAATTATTTTTGGTTATGTAGATGAAACAACGGAGTTGGAAATCTACAACAACTACTTAGGCATTGCCAACAACCTGCAGCACATTCAGCAAGTGCTGAGCATGCAAGAAATTTTGAATTTGCAAGAGCAGGCGGAGCAGGTAACCATTCACGAAGAGTTGGTGAAAGCCGTACGCAATATCGTGTGGGAAACACGTCGTCACCCTGAAATTATTCTCGGTGCTTCTACCCGAAGCGGCATCAACTTTTTGAAATGCCTGAAAGCATACGCATTGGTCAACGGCCGCACATTTGTGACCGAAGATGACATCTTCGACCTCACGATTCCGGTGCTTGACCACCGCCTGATGTATCGCAACAAAGAAGCCAAAGCCAATGCGTTGCCTGGCATCTTGAAAACAGAAATGGATCGTTTACACAAACTGCGCATTACTCAATAACAGCCTTCAACGTTCATGAGTTATTTCCGATACATATGGAGTGTTGTAATGTTGTTGCTGGCAGTACATAGCCATGCACAAAACCCTGCTGCCCGCTACGAAATAGATGCGAAGCGGCAAGGCGTTTCTCCAACGGAAAAAGATGCATTGCCAAGAGGCAAAGAGTTTGTGCGGCTCGACAGCACCTATTACATGGGCTGGATGTACCAAGGCATGTACCTCAGCGACCGCTCTGCCGATGTAAGTGGTTTGGAAAAGTCATTGCCTTTTTTGCGCAAGGCCTTTTTGCTGATGGAAAAAGACTTCGGCGCATTGCTCACCACCATTTTCAACGACCCGTATACGTACACCGTGAATAACCAGCGGTATGTAGATTATCTGACACTGACCAATGCTGTACGTGAAGTATATGAAAACCTGGAACGTCCCGACAGTGCCATGTGGGTATTGCAAAAATTGAAGGCCAAAAGTTTTCGCAAAGATCATTTCGGCAGTTTGTATCCAAGGCTGGCATGGCTCATCCATCGCAACAGATTTTACACCAAAGAGCAGTATCGTTTTTTGCGCAACTCCGTATTAGAAAATGAACAGCTGGCTTTAGCTGCCTGCTACGAAGGCTTGGATCACATCAACCGTAACCTGGAAAACAACAACTTGTGGTTTGGCGACTTTCAGGCAGAGCAAGACCGGATGAGCATTTACCACAATTTATCACTCATACACTCCTACCTCAAAAACTACGACAGCAGTGCATACTACTATGAGCAAATGGCATCGTACGGAGCTGTCAGCTGGAACAACTATGGTAGCTTGAAAGCAGAAATTGGCGAGTTTGCAACGGCTGCAGCAATGTACGACCGTGACCGTTACAAATATGGTGGCTTTAAAAACCTGATGGAGCCTTATTATTACTTGCCCATCCTCAACATTTACGCAGGCAAAACGAATGAAGCCATGTCGATGGCAAAAGAGGCCATTGAATTATCGAACTCATCGCCGGGCTTTGGCTGGTACAATATAGCATTGGCCCGCTCTTACCTCTACAATGGCGAATTGGATAGTGCCTGGCTTACGCTCGACAAGGCGGCACATTTCAAAGAAATTCACATTGGCACTACGCTTACACAACCGCAATACGAGTTTACCATTGGCGTACTCAAGTTAGTCTGGTTCGAAAAGAAAATTGCAGCCACCAAGTTTTTACATCGCAATTGGTGGTACCATCCCAAATGGTTGTACGAGGTAGCGTCGCTGCAGGCGCAGCAATACGTGCATGAATATTTACTGGCCAATCAACTCATCTTAAACCCAGAAAGAAGCCGCATCATTTACGACCTTTTTTGTGGTGAAAGCACCGTGAGTTACGATGAAATTTTTTCGCTTATGCATCGCTTCAGTCCCCGCTACTTCAGCAAGCTCATGCATGACTACGCCAGCCTCGACCCAAGAGAAAAAATCAAACCCTATTTCACGCTGTATGAAGGCAGGCTGCTTTGGACGCAGAAAAAATATGCAGATGCTGCTAAAATGTATTCGACATTGATGCAAACCCGTGTGGACACCGCTCATGAAAAACTCTTTATGGCCCGGCTATACGAAGGCTTGTGGGAACACGCTGTGCGGGAAGACAACAACGATGATGCGCTGAAGTATCAAACACTCTTGTTCGACAATTATCCCAACCTGATTCCATTTAGCAACCTGCCGTTTACGATGCAGTTGCAATTCAGCGGTCTTTCGGATGTAATTACTAAAAAAGTACAGGCAGACATTGAAAGCTGCAACTGGCAAAACTACAGCAATGCTGCTGTGCCAAAAGCCATGGTTCAATTCAGCAAAAAGGGCAGCAAGTACAGCGCCAAAATTGATGTGTACGACAGCCGGAGTAAACTTCGATTGAGTAGAAATATTCGGTTTACCAGTGCTGACAAAGTGGGGCAGGAAATTGCCTTCAGCTTTTTTGGCGTAGAAGTGCCGTTAGAAGTGGAAGCGCCTGTGGCCAATGCCGCTGGTGAAAAGCTTTAATCACACCACTCGTTTTCATCGTTTTTTAAAGTATTGAAAAGGCTGATACCCGCTTCGGGAAAGGCTCACAGGCTTTCTCAGGAAATGCCTTTCGCATTCGTTATTTTTGCGCCCCGCTGCCCGGCAGCGTATATTATATTGATATGGAACTGAGCAAAAACTTTGAGCACCAACAAGCCGAAACCAAGTGGTACCAGCACTGGCTGGACAAGCAATATTTTCACAGCACCCCCGACCATCGGGAGCCGTATACCATTGTTATTCCGCCGCCCAATGTGACCGGTGTGTTGCACATGGGCCACTGCCTCAACAATACCATTCAGGACATTCTCATTCGCCGGGCTCGCATGCAGGGCAAAAATGCCTGCTGGGTGCCGGGCACCGACCACGCCAGCATTGCCACCGAAGCCAAAGTGGTAGGTATGCTCCGCGAAAGAGGCATTGCCAAATCTTCGCTCAGCCGCGATGAGTTTTTGAAATACGCCTGGGAATGGAAAGAGAAATACGGCGGCATCATTTTACAACAACTCAAAAAACTGGGTTGCAGCCTCGATTGGGACCGCACCAGTTTTACCATGGACCCCGACTATTATCAGTCGGTGATTAAAGTGTTCATCGACCTGTACAACAAAGGCCTCATTTACCGTGGCAAACGCATGGTCAACTGGGATCCTGTAGGCCTCACAGCGCTGAGTGATGAAGAAGTCATCTTCAAAGAAATTGACAGCAAGCTGTACTACGTTACCTATCCTTTTGCCGATGGCACACCCGGAGGCATGACGGTGGCTACCACCCGTCCCGAAACCATATTGGGCGACGTAGCCATTTGTGTAAACCCAACTGACGAACGCTATACTGCATTTGTTGGCAAAGAAGTTATCGTGCCCATCATCAACCGCCGCATTCCCATTATTGCAGATGAATACGTGGATGCTGAGTTTGGTACCGGTGCATTAAAAATTACACCGGCACACGATAAGAACGACAACATGCTCGGCCTCAAACACAACCTGAAAGCCATCGATACCCTCGATGCATCGGGCAAGTTTACCACCGCCGAATTGATGGAAGAAAATCCATCGGAGCAAGTGCAGGCCTACAATGGCATGGACCGTTTTGAGCTGCGCAAAAAAATTGCTCAAGACATAGCTGCACTGGGCCAGTTGGTAAAAGAAGAAGACTACCGCGGACAGGTGGGTACCAGCGAACGTACCGGCGCCATTATTGAAAGCAAGCTGAGTTTGCAGTGGTTCATCAACATGACTGCGTTCATGGAAAAGAACCCGCAAGTGCTGGAAGATGTGTTGAACGACAGCATTCAATTTCACCCGGAGAAACTGAAGAATACCTACCGCCACTGGTTGAGCAACATCAAAGATTGGTGTATCAGCCGCCAGCTGTGGTGGGGCCAGCGCATACCAGCTTGGTACGATGCTGAAGGCAATTATGTAGTGGCCACAACCGAACAAGAAGCGGAAACTATTTATCAAGATAAATTCGGTCGTCCGTCGTCCGTTGTCGGTGGTCTTTCTCAAGATGAAGATGTGCTCGACACCTGGTTCAGCAGCTGGCTCTGGCCCATGGAAGTGTTCAAGGGCATCAGCAATCCAGGCAACGCCGATGCGAAATATTACTACCCTTCTACCACCTTGGTAACGGGTCAGGATATCATTTTCTTTTGGGTAGCCCGCATGATTATGGCCGGCTACGAATACGAAGGAAAGCGTCCGTTTAAAGATGTTTACTTCACCGGCATGGTGCGTGATAAGCAGGGCCGCAAAATGAGCAAGCAGTTGGGCAACAGCCCCGACTTACTAGGCCTTATTGATAAATATGGCGCCGATGCTGTTCGCTTTGGCATCCTCATTGCCTCACCCGCCGGCAACGATTTGCTGTTTGATGAAAGCTCATTGGAACAGGGCCGCAATTTCAACAACAAGTTGTGGAATGCCATGAAGCTGGTGAAAATGTGGGAAGGCCGCCAGGCAGACAATGCCGCACAATTGGCCGACAGCCAGTTTGCGGTGGATTGGTTTGGTGCCCGCTTGCAGCAGGTGAAGCAGGAGCTCGACGGACTCATGAGCCAGTTCCGCCTGAGCGAAGCGTTGAAGACTGTGTACTCATTGATTTGGGATGATTTCTGTAGCTGGTACCTCGAGTGGGTGAAGCCCGGTTTTGAGCAACCTATTAGTGCAGAAGTGTACAAGAAGACCGTTCAATATTTTGATGAACTCTTGGAATTGTTGCATCCCTTCATGCCGTTCATTACCGAAGAATTGTACCACAACATGGCACAACGCACCGACGATTTGTGCACTCATTTGTGGACGCCTGCAGGTACCCCCAATGCTGCACTATTGCAGCAGGGCGAACTGCTGAAGCAAGTGATTTCTACCCTGCGAGAAGCAAGGGTGAAAAACAACATCAAACCCAAAGATCCCATAAAGCTGCACATTCAAACGGCAGTGCAATCGAACTACGAAAGCATTGCTTCGGTATTGAAAAAGCAGGTGAATGCCACCGATCTTTTCTATACACAAGAAGCGGTAGCCAACACTGTGGTGGTAGCCATCGAAAGCGAAAAGTTTTTCATTGAATCGGAAAGAGAAATTGATACCGCGGCGCTGAAAGCTGAACTCTTGAAAGACCTGGCTTATCAGCAAGGCTTTTTGGATACCGTGATGAAAAAGCTGGGGAACGAACGTTTTGTAGCCAATGCCAAACCCGAAGTGGTGGCCATTGAACAAAAAAAGAAAGCCGATGCCGAAGCCCGCATTAAAACAATAGAAGAAAGTTTGGCAGCGTTAGGCTAAGCAAATACGAATCGCATGAAGCATTTCACGTTATGGATGTTCCTGATAGCTGTGCTGGGTGCTACCGGTTTGGCACAAACCAAGCCGGCAGCAAAACCCAAGCCCGCAACTGCAACACCTAAGCTCACTGCTGCCGATACCGCCATGCCCAAAATGCAGGTACGTTTTGGTCCTTACAAAAAAGGAATGCCAGTGCTGATCAGCGATTGGAAGCAGGCGTTAAATGCTCCCTTAGTAGTAACGGACACAGCCACGGGCACCGACCTGCAGGTGGTGAGTTTCAGGTTTGGCTGGCGCAAAAAGAAGCATCCGATGACATCAAAACCGGCAAGCGAAAAATCATTGCCAACTTTCAGGCAGTAGATGTGTACGATAGCCCACGCATACCCGAAGCATGGCAGGCCGAAATGAAAGAGTACGTGCAAACGAAAGAAGAGCTGCTCTTTGAAGAGATTATTGTACAGCATCCGAAAACGAAAAAATTATACCAGGCACCTCCCCTGTTTTTGAAGTTGTTGTAAACCATGCACATCCGACCTGCTACCACTGCCGACATCGCCAGCATCCAGCATTTGGCAGCCCTTGTATGGCCCACTGCTTACGCCGATATTTTATCGCCACGGCAAATGCAATACATGCTCCACATGATGTATAGCGAGGAAGTATTGCGGCGCCAAATGACGGAAGAAGGGCATCAGTTTTTGATAGCAGAAGAAGACGGAAAAGCCATTGGCTTTGCGGGTTGTGGCCCGGTGGAGGGCAGCGAATGGAAACTGCACAAATTGTATGTGCTTCCTTTTTTGCAACAAAAAGGTGCGGGTAAAACACTGATTACAGAGGTAGAAAATTTGGCAAAATCGCAGGGCGCCAAATCCCTCATTTTAAACGTGAATCGTAATAACAATGCGGTTGGTTTTTACCAACACCTCGGTTACCAGATTTACGACCAGGGCGACTACCCCATTGGTGCGGGGTTTTATATGAATGATTACAAAATGAGGAAAGCAATTAGCTGATGTGCTAATGATATAAGCTGGCTTCTATGTATGGACTCAGCCTTAACCTTAACCTTAACCTTGACCTTAACTTTCCCCTTTCTTCCTCTCGACCTTAGCCTTTCTCTTCTGTCTTCTTTGGTTTCTCATTCATACTCATCATACCAATGATCAAATTGAGAATGGAAGCCAGCAGCATGATGTAAATGCCGGGTTGTTTTTCGGGCAGGTAGCCATCATATGAACTGGTAAACAGCAGAAATGTGCGGATAGCAAATGCCATGGCCAACCCTGAAGCAACCAGATTGAGGCGGTACAACCAAATTTTCCGGAGAGCATGTGCAGCCAGGCCAATCAATGACATGGAAATGAGAAAATAGGCTGGCTTGCCGTAATAGTTTTTCTCTGTGAAAAAGCCCGTGAAGAATTTTTCAATATCCGGATACCAGGTCCAGTGCATAAAGCAGGAACCAATAATGGCCAGCGATGCTGCCAATCCAAGCCAGTTTCTCCAGGTACGTTGCATAGTGTTTTGTCGTTTTTAGGCGGTTTGCCAAACAAGCAACACGCAGATATAAAAAATGATTACCCTGAGGTAATCATTTTTATTTTTAAAGCTTGAGGTACCGAGCGGATTCAAACCGCTGTACGAGCTTTTGCAGAGCTCTGCCTAGTCTCTCGGCCACGGTACCTTTTGTCAATTACCCAACAGGTGTTCCTGTTTTGGGATTGCGAAATTAGGGGAAACAAACTTTATGAAAAATTGAAAATTCAAAGTGCCGTTGTTTGCGGATATTGCAGTCGCAAAAATGGTGCACATACGGTATTCTTTTTTACCCAACGGGCACTTACTTTTTTCCCCCTTTGAATACTTAAAATGCCCAGTGGGTTTTATCATGAAACGTATTGCTGAAAGTGAACTGATTATCAACAGCCGTGGCGCTTTGTACCATATCGATTTGCGGCCCGAAGAACTGGCCGGTACCGTGATTACCGTGGGCGACCCCGACCGTGTGGCCGTGGTAAGCCGCTATTTTGATACGGTTGAAGTACGTCGCCAGCACCGCGAATTTGTATCGGCCACCGGTACTTATAAAGGCAAACGCATCACCGTTATCAGCAGCGGTATTGGTACCGACAATATTGATATCGTATTAAACGAACTGGATGCGTTGGTCAATATTGACTTGAATACACGAGAAGAAAAACCAGAAAAAACTTCCCTCAACATCATTCGCCTGGGCACTTGTGGTTCGTTGCAAGCCGACATTCCCGTGGATAGCTGGGTGGCTGGTACGCATGGCCTCGGCATCGATAACCTGCTGCATTATTACGCCTTTGAGCAAACCGAAGAAGAAGTGGGCCTGCTGCAGCAATTTGTAACGCAAACGCAGTTTGGCAGCCAGTTTTCGCAGCCCTACCTCGCTGCTTGCAGTGTGCAGTTGCTCAAGCATTTTGTTGAAGGTTATCATCAAGGCATCACCGTTACCTGTCCGGGTTTTTACGGGCCGCAGGGCCGTGTGCTGCGCCTTGGCCTGCGCAATCCCGGATTGATTGAAGCCTTTACCCATTTCAGCAGTGGTGCCCATCGCATTGCCAATTTTGAAATGGAAACCAGCGCCATTTATGGCCTCGGCCGTTTGCTGGGCCACCACTGCCTCAGCCTCAATGCCGTGGTAGCCAACCGGGTAAGCAAAACTTTCTCGTCAGATGGCGGCAAAGCCGTCACCAACCTGATTGAAAATGCGCTGGATAAAATAGCCGCCATCGACTGACCGATGTCAGGCTTTGCCCGGCAAACATTTCATCCTTTTGTGGTTCAGATTGACTGAGCCTTTTGAAAAACTGAACGACAAGCTTTTCATGAACATTCATTTTTACAAGTACCACGGCACCGGCAACGATTTTGTGCTGATTGATAACCGTGACGAAAAAATTCAACTGACCACAGAACAGGTAGCGTTCTTGTGCCGCAGGCATTTTGGCATTGGCGCCGATGGTTTGATGGAATTGCGCAATGCTCCCGGCTACGATTTCCGCATGGTATACTACAATGCCGATGGCAAAGAAGGCAGCATGTGTGGCAATGGCGGCCGCTGCCTGGTGAAGTTTGCTCACCACATGGGCATTCACAAAAGCGAATTCAAATTCATAGCAGTGGATGGTGAACACTATGCCTCCATTGAACTGAACGGTTGGGTACGCTTGAAAATGAAAAACGTGAGCAGCCTCGAACGCAATGGCAACTATGACCTACTCGATACCGGCTCTCCGCATTTTGTAAAAAGTGTGGACCGTATCACTGAACTGGATGTGGTAAGCGAAGGCCGCAGCATCCGCTACAGCGACCGCTTTAAAGCCGATGGTGTAAACGTGAATTTTGTAGAACCTCTGAGCAGTACCAAGCTCTATGTACGCACCTACGAACGGGGCGTGGAAGACGAAACCAACAGTTGTGGTACTGGTGTTACGGCTGCGGCTATCGCCAATGCCCACAACGACCGCGGTTTCAACCATGTAGACATTCGCACCAAGGGCGGCAAGCTCTATGTAGAATTTGACCGCAAAGACGATGATGTGTTTGAAGACGTATGGCTGGCCGGCCCTGCCGAAAAAGTGTTTGATGGTTTTATTGAGCTGAAATAAGCAAAAGTTCGGGGCCGCAGATTCACAGATTATCCGGATAATAATTGCTATCGCAATCTGTGAATTAGTGGCTTATCAAAAAATTTCTTTACAGTGAATCCCTGCGTAAGCGGGGATTTTTTTGGCCATTTGCCAAACACTTTAACAGCTTGTGTGTACTGGATAGCAACACAATCATCGTCCGATACAGCATGTTTTTTCAAATGACGCATTTTCACTCCCGCTCCATCGTTAGCAGCCGTTGGTTTTTCCTGTTTGTAATGTTGTGTAGCAGCTTGTTGGCCGTGGCTCAAAAACAAACCGTACTGGTAAGTGGTACGGTGAAAGGTAGCAATGGCAAACCACTGGAAGCCGCCACGGTGTCGGTGTACACACTTGTAAAAAATGAAACCAAGACAGATACTTTTTCTGCTGTAGGCATTAGCAATAAGTTGGGTGAGTTTACGGTAAAAGCCGTGGCTTCCGAAGCCATGCAAATAGAAATCAGCCTCATTGGTTTTACCACTGTGCTCGAACCCATTGTGTGGCTCACGGGCAGCGGCCAGCTCAAAGCCGGCAGCTACACCCTTACCGAAGCCAGCAACCAACTGGGCAATGTGGTGGTAACTGCCAAAAAGCCTTTCATGCAGCTGGGCGTAGATCGCCGCATTTTTAATGCGGAAGCCAGCATTGTGAGCAAAGGCGGAACCGCTGTCGATTTGATGCGTACCATACCCGGCCTGAATGTAGATGTGAATGGCAACGTGCAGCTGCGCAACAGCTCACCACAAATTTTTGTAGATGGCCGCCCCACTATTCTCACACTGGAGCAAATACCCAGCGACGATATTGAAAAAGTAGAAGTCATTACCAACCCTTCGGCCAAGTACGATGCCGGCAGCACCGGCGGCATCATTAATGTGGTGTTGAAGAAGAGCCGGCGCAATGGCATGAACGGCACGGCTTCTATTGGTGGCGGTGTTCCCAAAGTGTTCAACAGCAATGTGAGCATCAACTACCGCCAGGGCAAGCTCAACTTTTTGCCAGCGGCAGTTACAACCGTAGTGGCGGCACGGCCATCAGCAAGGCCGATCGTACCAACAAGCAAAACGGACAAGCCAGCTCCTACTTCAACCAGCGTACCGAAAGTGACCGCAGCCGCAGGTTTACTTCCGGCCGCTTCGGGCTCGATTATTTCATGGATGACATGAACTCCATCAGTGTGAGCCAGGGTTTTGTAGATGGTCGTTTTGGTTTTGAAGAAATACAAGACCAAAACTACTACGATGCCAACCGGCAATTGACACAAACAGGCATCCGTTATAACAATGATTACTTTGGTTTTAAACGCCAAAACACACAGGTGAACTACCGCCGCACTTTTGCCAAAGAAGGAAAAGAATGGACGGCCGATTTCACCTACAACGGCGGCACCAATGGCGGCGCCAACGACATCAGCAACCAACTTTATTTTGCCGATGGCAATGCCAATGGCGCAGCAGTGCTGGTACGCAACGAAGGTGTGGGCAATGGCCGTCAGTACACGTTTCAAACAGACTATGTCAATCCCATCAGCGAAAACAGCAAGCTGGAACTGGGAGCCCGCAGCTATCACAACATCAGCAACGATAAGTTGGATGTATTTAGCGTAGCCAACAGTGGCAATACCAAATTGCCGCTGAGCAACAATTATGGTTTTAAAGAAATGATTAACGCCGTGTATGGCAACTACAGCAATGCCTTGGGCAAACGCTGGAAATACCAGGCGGGTCTGCGTTTTGAGTATTCCAAATTTGATGGCGAACTGAAAGACAGTGCCCAAAAATTTGGCTACACTTATCCCAACAAAAGCAGCGGTATCTGGAATGCTTTCTTCCCTAGTTTGTACCTCACTTACCAACTGAAAGAAGGTCACGATTTGCAAATCAATTTCAGCCGCCGCATTCGCCGGCCCAATTTCTGGCAAATCAATCCGTACACCGATATCAGCGATCCGCAAAACATACGCAAGGGCAACCCCGCTTTGCAACCAGAGTTTACCAACAGCTTTGAAGTAAACTACAACCGGGTGTATGACAAAGGCAACTTTTTGATTTCTGCCTATTACAGAAACAATACGCAAGACATCACACAGTTTACGGATACCATTGGAAGCGAATTGCTGGCACAACTCAGCAGTGCAGGCATCACACCAACTGCATTGGTATCCACATTCATCAATGCCGACCGCACCAACCGCAGCGGCCTCGAACTGACCTGGCAGCACAAGTTTTCACCGGCCTTCGACATTTCGCCCAACCTCAACTTTCAGTACAGAGATGTAAAAGCAACAGTCAACAACATTAACCTGAACAATTACGGCTTCAACTGGAATGCACGGTTAACCATGAACTATAAAATTGTGAAGCCGGACAGCAAGTTGCTCAACAATATTTCCTTTCAACTGATGGGTGAATACGAGAGCCCGAGAGTGATACCACAAGGACGCATGAAAGCGCAACAATCCATGGACTTTGCCATTCGCAAAGATTTCCTGAAGAATAACGCAGGCACATTGACGTTCAATGTGCAGGACGTGTTCAATAGTCGCATTATGGGTACCATTACCGATACCGATCGTTTTTATCAGGACTCCTATCGTCGTTGGAATGTGCGGACCATTCGCCTTACGTTCAGCTATCGTTTTGGCAACAAAGACCTGCAGATTTTCAAACGCCGGGAAGGCGGCGATGGCGAAGGTGGCGGGGAAGGATAGTTCATAGTTGATGGTTGATGGTTGGTAGTTGACAGTTTAGATGTTAGATGTTAGATGACAGATGTTAGTATGAAGGCATTTAATATCAGGTTAATACAACAGGCCCCGATTTTCATCGGGGCCTGTTGTATATAATCATTTCTTGAAGTACTACTATTTACTAATTACAAATCCCTAATTACTAATCGCAAATCAGAATCTACTGCTTTACAACCCTTGCCTGCCAATGCTGTAGGCCATCGGTAATGGTTACAAAATAAGTACCGGCTGCAAGGCTTCGCACATCCAGTACAGGTTGGGCTGATGAGGTGGCGAAAACGAATTTTCCGCCAGCATCGTACACGGAAAACACCAACTTCTGATTACTGGCCGGAATAGCAAACCGCACCTGATTACTTGCCGGATTGGGCATGGCTTGCAGGTTTGTGTTCGCTTGTGTATTTGCCAGTATCACCACATTGCTATACTCAAATGCGCCATCCATATCCAATTGTTTCAACCGGTAGTAACGTACACCAGCCTGTGCACTTTCATCAATAAACTGATATTGTCTTTTTTGCACACTATTACCTGCTGCAGGCACTTTACCAACCCGCTGATAATGGATGGCATCGGCACTTCTTTCAATGTCAAAATACCGGCTGTTGGTTTCGGTAAGTGTATGCCAAGAGAGCAATGCCTGATTGTTTTGCCAGCTGGCTTGCAGTGTCATGCCAGTTACGGGCAATGCATTGTTCACCGTAAAAGTATCCATGGCATACATGCTCCAGCGTTGCTGTTCATCCTTCACCCGAACAAACAAAAAATGTTGTCCGTTTGAAAGCACTGCCGGAACAGCAACAGCAAAATTGCCGGCAATGGTTGGTGTAGGTGCAGGCACTGGTAAATTAACCCCCAAGCCAATACCGGGGTCGGTATCAATAAAATATTCGGCAGCCACAATATTGCCCGTAGCCAAGGCCGATGGTGTAATGTAAAACAGCCGCTGTGAATACGCACCCCATACACCGTCGGCATTTTTAAAACGCAAAGCCAGTGTATGAAAGCCTTCCGACAAACCTGCCACAGGAACATCGATCAACGTAGCCACTGTAGCGCCGGGCGTAATGGTTACAGCCACAGGTGTAGCAATGCTTACTCCGGGGTCAGCATCTATCAGGTATTCACCTGCAACAATATTGGCTGCCGTATTTGCATTAGTAGCCACATAAAACATCCGCTGTGAATACAACGCCCATTTTCCCGAAGCATCTTTAAACCGGATGGCCAGTGTATGAAATCCTTCACTCAAACCATTGAGTGAAATATTTAATAACGTGCTTACAGTGCTGCCGCTGCCAATTGCAAAGCTTTGTCCATTGCCCAAGCCAGGATCGGTATCAATAAAATATTCTGCGGCAGCAAGATTGCTCACTAACGAACTACCTGTAGCTAACACGTACACCAACCGCTGTGTGTATTGTCCCCAGTGGCCGGCATTGGATTTAAACCGCATGCTCAAACTGTGAAAGCCTTCTGGCAATGCTCCGATGGGCACACTTACTTGCTGATTGATTTGTGCAGCAAGCAGTTACACTCACCGGCACGGCATTGCCCACTCCCGGATCTTGATCGAAAAAAAACTCACCGCCGACAATGGTTTGGGCTTGAGCTGTGCCTGTCCATAACAACAGCAGACACATGCTAATCCATGTATATTTCATCCTCAAAAATTGATGTGTGAAAAATGGATTAGTTGCTCACTTTGGCTTCTACCTGCACATTGAGTGTACCATTGGGTGCTACTGTAGGATTGAGAATATTCATTTTTGTAACCCTCGGTAATCGGCTGTTGCGGCTATTAGCCCAGTTGGCTGTACTTGTAGCATCAAACAACAGGCCCATGTCTTTGCCATCGCTACCGCTGGCATTGGCAGGACCCGCAGCTATGGTAAAATCTAACAACGGATTATCGACCCCGTTATTAATGTTGGTTTGATCGGCCATTTGCGGGTCGAGGTTGCTGACATTGCCGCCACCATCAACGTTGTTGTTTACCGCCCAGGGGGTATTGTTGGGGGTATTAAAAGTGAGGTTGTTGTTGAATACACTGTTGCTGGCTCCTGCTGCGTTTGATTTCAGAAATACATTATTCGTTACAAGAAAACTAGAACAGGTTACAAAAACAGTCAATGATGAATTGGATGTGTAAAATAGATTGTGATCAACCAACATGTTGGCTGTATTTTCAAAAAATCCGAAACAGCGACCATTGAGAGCATTGCGGAAAACATTGTTGCGCCAGATAAAATTGCTGAAGGTGCTACCCGACTGATTACCGTTGTCGACACCAGAACCATTGAAGTAGTTGCCTTCGAATAAGTAGTTGCCATAGCCACCGCCAGCAGTCCCAATTCGTAAAGTGCTTTTAAATTCACAGCGTTGAATCAGCAGGTTATTAACGGGCTGCGAACCTGAAAATCCATCGGACACATTAAGTTGTCCTGTCAGCACCAATCCATTTAGTTCTGTGCCACTGGAAGAGCCATCGGCGGCTGTATTGCGGATGGTAATGCCGGCAATTTTTGCGGTTGCTGTCAACTCTTTATCGGGGGCAAAACCCGGCCCTATAATTACCAGCTTTTTATCGGCCCAGGTAACACCTGTGTAAATAGTAGGCGAACCATGTACAAAAAGCGTATCGCCGGAAGCTGCTGCATCTATTGCCGTTTGCAGATTACTGAATTGGGCTACTGTGGCAGGATCGTTGCTTACTGTATGCACCGTGGCCAGCGCAGTGGCGGCCATGCCAAAAAAAGTAAGTGAGAGTAAGATTGCTTTCATGGGGGAAGGAATATTTAGATGGCTAAAGTACCCTTACCCCTACTCCCCAACAATACGCCATTGGGCGTATTCAAGTGTTGCTCATTTCACTTCAATATACATCTGATGAGATGCTTCCTGCGTCAGCATGACTGCTCTCAAAAGCTACCAACTTGTGCACTTTGGAATCAGTAAACTTGTGAACTTTCCAACCTATTAACCTACCAACTCTCGCCTACACCAACCGGTGCGTTTGCTTAATAACCCCCATCACAAATACACTTTGGATATTGCCCATGTTGTCTACTTCGCCCAGCTTGTTGACATGGAAGTCGTAGTAGCTGTTCATGTTTTCAGCCACAATTTTGAGCATGAAGTCGAACTCGCCGCTAATGTTGTAGCACTCCACCACTTCGGGCATTTGTAAAATGGATTGGATGAATTTGCTGCCCGCTTCTTTGCTGTGTTGCTTCAGGCTTACATAGCAAATAACGGTCAGGCCTTTACGCACTTTTTCTGCATCCAGCAGGGTTACGTATTGGCGGATAACGCCGCTTTCTTCCATGCGTTTGATGCGTTCGTGCACAGGGGTAGTGCTCAGGTGTATTTTCTCCGAAATTTCCTTCACGGTAATGCGGGCATTGTCTTGCAGCAATTGCAAAATGGCCAGGTCTTTGGCATCGAGTACCACGCTGTTAGTGGAATTTTCTGTTTTGGGGCTGAATGGCATATAAAACAGGTCATTTGTCCTTCGAATATCCTCATTTCATGGCACATTGCCTTTATTATTCCACATCGTTGGAATATTATTCTACCAGTGTACTTTTGCAACACTAATTAAAAACCTATGTCAACATTAGCTTCTACTATTGACTTCAGCCTTCCTTACAAGGTGAAAGATATTAGC
Organism: Phnomibacter ginsenosidimutans; assembly: GCF_009740285.1. GTDB lineage: Bacteria > Bacteroidota > Bacteroidia > Chitinophagales > Chitinophagaceae > Phnomibacter > Phnomibacter ginsenosidimutans. The sequence continues at coordinate 1,749,076 of NZ_CP046566.1, read as the reverse complement.
CTCGCCGAGTGGGGCCGCAAAGAAATCCGTTTGGCTGAGGCCGAAATGCCCGGTCTGATGGCCATCCGCGAAGAGTATGGCGCCAGCCAGCCGCTCAAAGGTGCCCGCATTGCCGGTTGCCTGCACATGACCATCCAAACTGCTGTACTCATCGAAACCCTGGTAGCCCTGGGTGCCGAAGTAAAGTGGAGCAGCTGTAACATCTTCTCTACACAAGATCAGGCTGCTGCGGCAATTGCTGCTGCCGGCGTGGGTGTATTTGCCTGGAAAGGTCAAACCATTGAAGAAGCCGATTGGTGTATTGAGCAGACCCTGTTTTTTGGTGGTGCCGATCGTCCGTTGAACATGATTCTGGATGATGGTGGCGACCTCACCAACATGGTGTTCGACAAATATCCTGAGCTCGTTGCCAACATCAAAGGCCTGAGCGAAGAAACCACAACAGGTGTACACCGCTTGTACGAACGTATGGCCAAAGGCACATTGCCCATTCCTGCAATCAACGTAAACGACAGCGTAACCAAGAGCAAGTTCGACAACAAATACGGTTGCCAGGAAAGTCTGGTGGATGCGATCCGTCGTGCAACCGACGTAATGATGGCGGGTAAAGTAGCCGTTGTAGGTGGTTATGGCGACGTAGGTAAAGGTTCTGCCCTTTCATTGCGTGGTGCCGGTGCCCGTGTTATCGTTACCGAAATCGACCCCATTTGCGCCCTGCAGGCTGCCATGGATGGTTTTGAAGTGAAGAAAATGAAGGACGCTGTAAAAGAAGCCGACATTGTGGTAACTGCTTCTGGCTGCCGCGACCTCATTACCGGTGATCATTTCAAGGCCATGAAGGACAAGACCATTGTGTGCAACATTGGCCACTTCGATATTGAAATTGATGTAGCCTGGTTGAATACCAACTACGGTCATACCAAAGACACCATCAAGCCACAGGTAGACCTGTACAATGTGGATGGTAAAGACATCATTTTGCTGGCAGAAGGCCGCCTGGTAAACCTGGGTTGCGCTACTGGTCACCCATCGTTTGTAATGAGCAACAGCTTTAGCAACCAAACACTGGCGCAAATTGAACTGTGGACCAACCACGCCAATTACGAAAACAAAGTATATGTGCTGCCTAAGCACCTCGATGAGAAAGTAGCCCGTCTGCACCTGGCCAAAGTGGGTGCTGAGCTGGACGAACTGACCGACGCTCAAGCCGAATACCTCGGCATCAGCAAGGTTGGTCCTTTCAAGTCGGACATGTACCGTTACTAATCTAATTATTAGCTACAATCAAAGCCCGTTACTTTTTTTGGTAACGGGCTTTTTGCTTTCAGACAAGTGCAACAAGTGGTTAAGACAACGCATTACTTCGGTAGGCTATTTGAAGTAGAAATGCATACTTTTAAGTGGTCATCACTACCGTTCCTTATGAAAAAGTCTTTCATTATCGTTTTGGTAAATCTGCTGCTTGGCTTAATTGCCCAAGGTCAAATTAAGTATGGTTTAAAAGCAGGCCTGAATGTGGCGAATCAAACGAAGAACATGTCCATTCCTCAAGTGCCGAACACCATTCAAAATACCAAACCAATGCCGGGTTATCAATTGGGCGGTTTCGTAAAAGCAACGCTTTCAAAACACTTATCACTTTCTGCCGAACCTGCATTTTCTGTTGTTGGCGCAGGTATGACTTTGCTAGACGACAATTTGAAAAGCTATAATGTTCGTGAAAAAATCGGGTATATAGAATTGCCTTTAATTCTTCAATACAAATTGCAGCAACTCTATTTCGGAGCAGGTCCGAGTGTTGGTGTCAAAGTCTTTTCCAAACTGTCGGGTTTTGAAAACAGGAGTTTTGATATTACCCATTACAAGCCTTTCGATGCAGCGGGTAATGTGGTGGTTGGTTATGCCTTATCAAAAAAAGTTGACCTGAATGCCCGGTACAGCCATGGTTTTACAAACTTGATCAAAGACCCGGGTAATGCAACCACCAAAAACAGGTTTTTCAATCTTTCGGTTTTCTTTTATCTGCAATAACCATTTCTATTTTCTTGATGCCGTTGCACCTATTTCACTGGCAACTCCTAAAGAATTTTGAAGTAAGTTCATAGTCCTCCAAACTACCCATAATCATTCGGCAGCTACTCACTTACCTTTAGGCAATAAAGCAATTGTATGCACATTCGCCCCGGTCAGTTTTTGTTGAGTACGCCCTTGCTCGATGATACTTTTTTTGAGCAAACCATATTGGTGATTACAGAAGTAAATGGCGATGGCTGCATTGGGTTTATCATCAACCAACTGCATGGACGAAACCTGAATGAGCTACAGGAATTTCGCTATGGTCCGGCGCAGCCTTTGTACAATGGTGGCCCCGTACAAAGCGACATGATGTACTGCCTCCACTCCCGCCCTGATGTGGTGGCCAATAGTTTTACCATTTGTGAAGGTTTGGCTACGGGTGGCGATTTTGCAACCATTGTTTCTTTACTAAAGGCAGGCAAACTCAGTAGCCAGGAAGTAAAATGTTTGATTGGCTATTGTGGTTGGGATGCCGGCGAACTGGAAGCAGAAATTGCCGAAGGCAGTTGGCAATTAATTGAGGCACCTGTTGCTGAAGTATTTGCCAACGACGTACAAAATATGTGGCAGCTATGGCAGTCCAAATATCGCTGAAACCCTTGTGTGCATTAAGTTTCCATTAATTACCCACGGAGAGTTGTGGATTGGTATTTTGAGTATAACGGATTATTATATTCGCCTACCTATTTAATCAAACACCCCCTCCTATGAGAAAACCTTTACTTTTTTTGGCAGCAGGTTGCCTGCTGTCGGCCCTGAGTTTTGCCCAATCTATTTCCTTGCTGGCTGGTAGTACTTACTCTCAAAATTTTGATGCGTTGTCTAACACTGCCGGTACCACTACCAACGTTCTTAGCATCTCTGGATGGTATTTGAACGAAACTGGTGGCGGAGCCCGGGATAATGAACAATATGCAGTAGATGCAGGCGCATCAAACACTGGTGACACCTACAGTTATGGTGCTGCCGGCGCTACAGAAAGAGCACTGGGCAGCTTGAGAAGTGGAACGCTTGTTTCTGTTTTCGGGGCCTCTTTTACAAACAATACAGGAATAACGCTTACCTCAATTACCATTACCTACACAGGTGAACAATGGCGTTTGGGAACTGCTTCCCGCACCGACCAACTGGACTTTAGTTATAGTTCAGATGCAACGAGCCTGACTACGGGTATATGGACTGATGCCAATGGCCTAGATTTTGTATCTCCTGTTACTACAACAGTTGGCGCAAAAGATGGCAATGCCACAGGTAATCGTACAGCTATTACAAGCACAATTAACGGATTGAGCATTCCCAATGGTGCAACTGTATGGATTCGCTGGTCAGATGCAGATGCTTCTTCGGCCGACGATGGCCTCGCCATTGATGACTTTACAATTTCTACCAATGCGTCGATACTGCCCGTGAAGCTCACCGATTTTGCAGTAGCCAAACAGCAGCAGACAGTAGTAGCCAGCTGGGCCACGCTTACAGAAACCAACAGCAAACAATTTGAACTGCAGCGGAGCACCGCCGGCAGCAGCAGCTGGACAACTGTAGCATCTGTAACCGCTCAAGGCAATAGCAACAGCCGTCGACAATACAAAGCCGTAGATGCCCAACCCCTTGCCGGCACTGCATTGTATCGAATTAAGAGCATTGATCTCGATGGAAGCTTCACCTATTCTGCAGTACAGCAACTCACTGCACAAGCAACTGCATTGCAAGCAAAATTGTATCCCAATCCTGCCAGCCAGCAAGTGTTTGTACAACTGGCAGAGGCTACTTCTTTCAAAGGTTGGCTGCAAATCAGCAACAATAACGGACAGGTATTGCTGCGCCGTCAGGTAACCAGCAGCAATGGCCAATTACAAGTACCCATTCAGCAGCTTTCTGCTGGTATGTACAGTGTGCAATTGGTAGAAGAAGCCAGCGGCAAAAACAAACGCTGTCGTTGATAGTGAAATAATCTTCTCTCCTTTTTCATAGCAACGGTTTGGATACAAGCATGTATCCAAACCGTTTTGTTTTGCGACAGTCTTTCGTTATTGGCACATAAAAAAGGTGGGCTGTTGCCAGCGCCACCTTATTCTTCACACCACACAAATGTATTTATGCCATATCGAAACGATCGAGGTTCATTACCTTATTCCAGGCTGCTACAAAGTCGTGTACAAACTTCTCAGCACCATCGGCGCAGGCATACACTTCGGCTACGGCACGCAGCTCTGAGTTAGAACCAAACACCAGATCGGCACGGGTACCGGTCCATTTTACAGCACCGGTCTTGCGGTCACGACCTTCAAACAGTTCCTGCTTTTCTGAAGTACCAGACCAGGCGGTGTTCAGGTCGAGCAGGTTTACAAAGAAGTCGTTGCTCAATACACCGGGGCGGCTGGTGAGTACACCATGCTTACCGCCATCAAAGTTGGTATCCAATACACGCAGTCCACCTACCAACGCTGTCATTTCAGGAGCAGTCAGGGTGAGCAGTTGTGCCTTATCTACCAAAATGTGTTCGGCATAAGAAGCAGTATGACCTTTGGCGTAGTTACGGAAACCATCAGCGATGGGTTCGAGCACGGCGAATGAGGCTACGTCCGTTTGCTCCTGAGAGGCATCATTACGGCCAGCTGTAAAAGGCACGGTTACATGGTAGCCGGCATCATTTGCAGCCTTTTCAATAGCAGCACAACCACCGAGTACAATCACATCAGCGAGTGCTACTTTCTTGTTGCCTGTTTGTGCAGCATTAAAGCTCTGCTGTATGCCTTCCAGCACTTCCAACACCTTGCTCAGTTCGGCAGGATTGTTGGCAGCCCAGTATTTCTGCGGCGCCAGGCGAATGCGGGCACCGTTGGCACCACCACGCTTATCGCTACCACGGAAGGTTGAAGCAGAAGCCCAGGCGGTACGCACCAGCTGACCTACACTCAAACCGCTGGCCAAAATCTGACCTTTCAGTGCAGCAATATCCTGCTCGTTAATCACTTCGAAATCAACAGCAGGAATAGGATCTTGCCAAATCAATTCTTCAGCGGGCACTTCGGTACCGAGGTAGCGGGCACGTGGTCCCATATCGCGGTGTGTCAACTTAAACCATGCACGGGCAAATGCATCAGCAAAAGCATCGGGGTTTTCATAGAACCGACGAGATACTTTTTCGTAGGCAGGATCAAAACGCAAAGACAAGTCGGTAGTCAGCATGAAAGGCTTATGGAACTTGCCAGCCACGTGTGCATCTGGAACAGTTTCACCAGCATTTTTTGCTACCCACTGATGAGCACCTGCAGGGCTCTTGGTGAGTTCCCACTCGTATTCAAACAAATGCTTGAAATAGTCGTGGCTCCATTTTGCAGGAGTTGTTGTCCAGGCACCTTCCAAACCACTGGTAATGGTGTATTCGGCATTACCTGTTCCGAAAGTATTTTTCCAGCCAAGGCCTTGCTCTTCCATGCTGGCACCAGCTGGTTCGCGGCCTACGTATTTGCCGGGGTCGGCAGCACCATGGGTTTTACCAAAAGTGTGGCCACCTGCAATGAGGGCAACGGTTTCTTCATCGTCCATGGCCATGCGGGCAAATGTTTCGCGGATGTCACGGGCTGCAGCAATGGGATCAGGATTGCCGTTGGGGCCTTCGGGGTTTACATAAATCAAACCCATTTGCACAGCACCCAATGGGTTTTCGAGGTCACGGTCGCCGGTATAGCGTTTGTCGCCCAGCCACTCGGTTTCGCTACCCCAGTAAATGTCTTCCTCAGGTTCCCACACATCTTCTCGACCTCCGGCAAAGCCAAAGGTTTTGAAGCCCATAGTTTCCAGTGCCACGTTGCCGGCCAAAATCATCAAGTCGGCCCAGCTCAGTTTGTTGCCATATTTCTGCTTGATGGGCCACAGCAGCAAGCGGGCCTTATCGAGGTTGCCGTTGTCGGGCCAGCTGTTGAGGGGTGCAAAACGCTGCGTGCCCGTACCGGCACCACCACGGCCATCCTGAATGCGGTAAGTACCGGCGCTGTGCCAGGCCATCCGAATCATGAACGGACCATAATGACCATAGTCTGCAGGCCACCAATCTTGTGAGTTGGTCATCAACTCGGCCAGGTCTTTTTTCACTGCGGCCAGGTCGAGGCTCTTAAAAGCTTCAGCATAATTGAAGTTGCTGTCCAGCGGATTAGACAAAGCAGAATGCTGGCGCAGAATATTCAGCTTCAATTGGTTGGGCCACCAGTCGCGGTTGGTGGGTGCCGAACCGGCAGTACCCAAACTCATGCTGCCGTTGTGAAACGGACATTTACTGATGTCACCCGCAGGTGCATTGGCGGTAGGATTACTCATACTGTATAATTTAAAAATGTAGAATGAAACAATCGGTTCAACAGAAAAACAGGTCAAGATTACAGCCGCCTACATGATAAATCAAATCAATTATCAGTATATCATTATAGCAAATGCCTATAATCTTTCATCTAGCATTCCTTAACCTCTAAAGGTCGGTAATTGTTGGGGCGGAATAGACATAAGTGATAATTAAATAATTACTTCAATGAACTAATTCGCCGACCTCCTTCGCTTTTCAGGGTAGCATTTACGCAGACGTTTGCGCAAATTCTGTTCGCTATACACAGTTACTCAAAACCAAGGTGAATAACTCTACAGAAGCCTTCAAACACAGTGGTTTAGCGCATTGGCGACCTTTTGGCATTAGTATATTTTCTTAATAACTACCGTACGGTACAGGACAGTACCCCTTTGGCAGCCTGCTACTTTAACCTTCGATTTTAACCAACTCAACTGCCGTATGAAAAAAAATCCGTCTGCACGATGGGGTATCCTCGTCTGCATGCTGGTAGGAAATGCAACACCCCTGCTTTTTGCTCCCTCACCAGCCATGGCTCAAGAAGTCAATCAACAAAGCATTTCAGGAAAAGTAACCGATGACACTGGCAAACCGCTGCAAGGTGTAACCATTAGTGTAAAAGGGGCCAGCAAGGGTACGCAAACCGATGCCCAGGGTTCATTTACACTGAGTGGCCTTACAGGTAAGGAAACGCTGGTGTTTAGCTTTATTGGCTACACTGCACAAGAAATTGCAATTGCCGGCAAAACCACATTGGCCATCAATATGGCGCCGGATGCATCAGCATTGAATGATGTGGTGGTGGTAGGCTACGGTAGCCGCAAGCGTACAGAAGTAACCGGTGCCACGTCTTCTATTACAGGTGAAAAATTGCGTTCTGTTCCTTCAACCAATATTACCCAAGCCCTGCAGGGTCAAATACCGGGTGTACTGGCCACGGCAAATACATTTCGGCCCGGTGCAGGTAGCACTATTCGTATTCGGGGCAACCGTTCGCTGAGTGCTTCCAACGAGCCACTGTATGTGGTAGATGGTTTTCCGGTGAGCTACACCATCGACGATATGAACCCCGCCGATATTGAAACCATTGACGTATTGAAAGACGCTTCTGCTACAGCTATTTATGGTGTACGTGGTGCCAACGGTGTTATACAAATAACGACACGTAAAGGCAAAGCCGGAAAAACTTCTGTGAATTATCAGGGTAGCCGCTCCGTAGAAAGCATCATTCGTCCGCTACCTATTTTTAACGGTGCAGAGATTGCTGACTCTTGGCGGCAGGCTTTTTTTGCTGACAGAAGCTATACCCGCACCCGTGGTGTCGCAACCGCCAGCAACCCGCTGTTTTACTACCCCACTGCGCTGAATGATATTGCGCTGTTCAGAGACCGCTTTGGTAGTGTGGAGCAATGGAACTCGATAAAAGATGCCTACACATGGCGGGTGTACGACCCAACAAACGGTGTGTACATAGCCCAGCGTCGGGCTACTACTGCCGACGAACGTGCTTTGATGACCAACCTGGGCATTACTTCACAAATCGACAGCATCGACATGTACGACCCTTCGAAAGTGAAGAGCTATGATTGGCAGAACAATGTTGGTCTTCGTCATGGTACTACCGACAACCATAGTGTAAGTGTAACCGGCGGAACAGAAAAATTCAAGTCGTCGCTGAACCTTGGTTACTTCAAACAAAAAGGCATTGAATATGCCCAGGATTTTACCCGCTATACCGCAGGTACAAGTGTAGATTTTAAGCCTACCAAGTTTTTAAACTTTGGTACCAGCATGAGTTATATCTACTCTATCACCAACAACAGCACCAGCTCTTATGGCAATGCATCGGGCATGATTCCATTGGTAGAACCTTATGACAGTAACGGCAACTGGATTATGTTTCCGAACCGCGACCAGCAAATCATCAATGCTATCAACGACCGCAATACAGTGTTTGATCAAACCACGGCCAACCGGGTGTTTGGCAACATCTATGCAGAACTTACCCTGCTGAAAGGTTTGAAGTTTAAAACCATGTTTGGTTTGGATAAACGCAACTCTATCCGTGGCCAGTTCAATGGTGCTCAATCTTCGGTACGCTTGGGTAGTGCGGCCAATGCCACACAAACCACCAACGAAGCCAGCTCTTGGGTGTACGATAATATCCTGACATACAACACCCGCATAAAAGATGACCACAGCATCAATGTAACCTTGTTGCAAGAGCTGCAAAGCCTCAACAGAAGCAGCTCATTATCGATGTCGGCCAACAACCTCATTTTTGAAGAACAAAAATGGTACTCACTGCAGCGCAACACTGATGCCACAGTAACCGGTAGCGGCACTTACTCTGCTTCGCAATATTTATCGTACATGGGTCGTGTTGAATACGGTTACAAAGGCAAGTACCTTGTTACCCTCAGCAACCGTTACGACAATTCATCGGTACTGGCAGAAGGCAACAAAGGGGCCTGGTTTCCATCTGCATCATTTGCATGGCAACTGAATCGTGAAAACTTTTTCCTGAATCAAGACATCTTCAGCAGCGGTCGTTTTCGCATTGGTTATGGCCGTGTGGGCAACGCTTCTATTGATCCATATCAAACAGCCGGCCCGCTGGGCTTTACCAATTACAACTGGGGCAATGGTACTGCTGCCATTGGTTCTGCACCTACCACTTTTGCTACACCCAACCTTACCTGGGAAAAAACAGCCACCACCAATATTGGTTTGGAATTTGGCTTGCTGAAAGGCCGTATCACTGGCGTTATTGATTTGTACAAATCAACTACTACCGACCAGCTGCAAAACCGCACCATACCTGCAGCCAACGGCGTATCGAATGTATATTTCAATCTTGGAGAAGTAAGCAACAAGGGTATTGAAATTGCCATTACAACACAGAATATTGCCAAGCGAAATTTCCGCTGGAGTACAGACTGGATGTTTACTGCCAACAAAGAAAAAATTGAAGACATTGATGGTAGTGGCAACAGCAACTTTGCAAACCTCTGGCTGCTTGGCCAGCCTTTGCAGGTGTACTGGGGTTTTCAGGCTGATGGCATTTTCCAATACACAGATACGGCCGCAAAAGGTTCTTTGCCATCTATTTACTGGGCCAAAAATGGTCGCAACAATACGAACTACCAACCAGGCAGAATTAAAATTATTGATGCCAACGGTGATAGTTCTTTCAGCCCCGCCGACCGTGTAATACTTGGTTCGCACAACCCTAAGTTTATCGGTAGTATCGGAAATACATTTACGTACAAAAACTGGGAACTGAATTTCATGGTGTACTTCCGCATTGGTGGTTTGTACCGTGTACCACGCCCGGGTTTGGTAGGTCGTTATCAGTCGAACAAGGTGAACTACTGGACACCAACTAACCCCAGCAATGAATACCAGCAACCAACGCAAACAAGTGATATTCCGCTCAACTGGGAAGCACTCACTTACCGCGATGCTACACATGCACGTGTAAAAAACATTACACTTACTTATCGCATTCCTAAGCATGTGGCCAGCAAAATGTTTATGAGCAATGCTGCGGTATACTTCAGTGCAGTCAACCCCATTCTTATTCATAGTGCCAGCAAATACGATCCGGAAACTGTACCGTATCGTGAATTTCCAGGCACCACCACCAACCAGGTTGGACCAACATCGCACAGCTACAAGAGTTTTCTGGTGGGTGTAAAAGTGGATTTGTAAGTAAACCAGTAAAAATCATTCGCAATGAAAAAGCATATAAAATATACCGCCTGTATAATGATGGGAGCAGCTATGCTGGCACTCTCAGCTTGCAAAAAGTTTATTGAAGAAGAACTCGTAACAACGCTTACGGAAGACTATTACAAAACAGACAATGGTCTTGAAGATTTAGTAAAATCTGCATACCAGCCATTACAATGGAAATTTACCGGTGAGCAGAGTTATTGCATGTACAATTTTGGTACTGATGAATTTCGGGAAGGTGACCAATTCAACAACGTTCGTTACAACGATTATGATGCTAACCTCAACGCAAACGATGCCTTTGTAAATGGTTTGTGGATCAATAATTATTCCGGTATTCGCCGTTGTAATCAGGGCATAGAATTGATTGGCAAGTACGATAATCCTGCTTCGAAAGTATTGGGTACGGCTGCACAAAAAAATCTGCGTATTGCAGAACTCAAAGCACTCCGGGCCTTTTACTATTTCCAATTGGTGCAGCAACTGGGCGGTGTTCCGCTTGTAACATCAGTGCCAGTAGAACCGCAATATGAATTTCCACGTGCCAGTGTAGAGCAAGTGTACAATCAGGTGATGACTGACTTTAAAGATGCAGCGAATGCATTGCCTTGGCGCTATACCGGCACGGACCGTGGTCGTGCTACAAAAGCAATGGCATTTCACTTTATGGCCAAAGCATACCTTACCCGTGGAAGTGCCGTTACAGATAAGCGTGGCCAAAAAGCCACCGATATGGATAGTGCAATTTATTATGCCAATGAAGTGATTGTAAATAGCGGACATGCATTGGAAGCTGATTATGGTAACTTGTTTAATGCGGCCTATCCCGATGGCGTAATTCCGCAGTTGGGCGAAAATGGTTCTGCACCATTGAGTAGCAAAGCAAAAATTGACGCGAACAATGCCAGCAACGAAATCATATTTGCTGCACAGTTTAGCTCCAACCTCAACCTTGCAGGCACCAACAATCAAACACATCTTTTCTACCCAGGACAGTATGATGCGGGCATGCCGGGCATGACCCGTGATTTCTTCAACGGCCGTCCTTTTCGCCGGTTGCGCCCTACAGATTACGCTATTGATGTGTTTGATAAAATCAACGACTCCCGTTTCTTTAAAACCTTTCAAACAGTGTATTACAGAAACGTAGCATCCAATACTGGCCTGCCCGTTTGGACGGCAGCCAATGCACCGTCTCCTTCACTGGTAGGAAAACCACGTGTAGGTATTGGTGATACAGCAGCATTGTTTATTGTTAATCCTGTTGACCGCCCTTTACTGACGTCTCAACTGTCTGCCATGCGGTACAATGTGGTATATGCACGTAACAAACAAGCTGCCGTTGGTGGCCCCATCACAACAGATTTTTCCAATAATAAGTACCTCGCCATGTGGAAGTTTTCGGACCCTGTTCGTTTGACTAACACGAACAACGAAGCACGTGGTATTCGCAACGGTACTTTTGCCCGCTTGGGAGAAACCTATTTAATTATTGCAGAAGCCTATGGTAGAAAAGGTGATTATGCATCAGCATTGACGTATGTAAATGCACTGCGCAATCGTGCTGCTTACAAAGCAAACGAAGCCCGTAGCCCTCAGATTTGGTTGTACCTCGGTGGTCCTAATGGATTGGCTGCAACAGCTGCAACCAACCTGGCTACTACTTCCTTGTTTACCACCAACGCTGCCAGCGAATTGTATCCCACCACCGTTACATCAACACCCGATCGGTTCATTCATTTTATGCTTAACGAAAGAACCCGTGAGCTTTGTGGTGAGTTTTATCGTTGGGAAGATTTGGTACGTACCGAAACATTGTATGATCGTACGAAGTTGTACAATGCCGATATCAGCCCATCGTTTGCACCATTCCACAAATTGCGTCCCATTCCGTATTTGCAAATGATTGCACAAACAGTAAATGGCAATCCAATGAGTGCAGCAGATATGGCAGCATATCAAAACCCAGGTTATTGATTGTTAGTTTTTCTCATACTACAAAAGGTTGTCTCTTCTGAGGCAGCCTTTTTTTCTTTGAAAGGCCGGCTACAAAAACTCATATGTATCTCTGGTTTGCAAACTGATAATTACCAGCTTTAGTAATAGGGATTCGATGCAACTTTGTATCTGTTGCAATCATGCATCCTGTAAATATTTTTTATGAAACACGCACACCTGATCTATTTGGCAATCTTTTGTAGTTTTTGTTGGGCAGCATCTTGTAAAAAGAATACATCACCTGCTAATCCTACTGACAGCAAAAAAACATATACCTGGCAAACCTTCTGCATGGGTGCCGATTTATCATACGTTAACGCTATAGAAAATGCTGGTGGTCAATACAAACTAAATGGACAGGTTGCTGATGTATTTACGCTGTTAGAACAACATGGCACCAATACGATAAGAGTTAGACTTTGGCATAATCCAACTTGGCAAAACGGCTTGAATGGCGGTTTCGTCTTTAATAATCTGGCAGACGTTACAAAAACAATTCAAAGAGCTAAGGCTGCCGGAATGGCTGTCAATCTCGATTTGCATTATAGCGACACATGGGCCGATCCTGCCCATCAAAATGTACCAACAGCCTGGCGTAATCTGAATGTATCTACATTAAAAGATTCTATTTATAACTATACCCTATTTGTGCTGCAAACTTTATCAGCTAAAAATCTGACACCTGAAATGATTCAGATAGGCAATGAAACCAATGGGGGCATGTGCTGGCCAGTTGGCGAAGTACAAACAAACGGGTGGAATAATTTTGCCGTTTTATTGAATGCCGGCATAAAAGCTGTTCGAGACTTTAGTGTCAACAGTACCATAAAGCCGAAAATTATTTTACATCAGGCGCAGATACAAACAGCGAGTGCCTGGGTTACTAAAATAGTACAGGCAGGTGTTACTGATTTTGACATTTTGGGTTTGTCGCATTATTACAAATGGAGTACTACCAATAGTATGCAGGCAATTACAGATAGTGTAGCGAAGTTGAAATTACAAACAGGAAAGCAAATAATGGTTGTAGAAACTGCATTTCCATTCACTAATGCCGGGGCAGACAACTATCAAAATATTTTCTATGAATCCAGTGGCATTATCAATGGTTATCCTGTAACTATGGATGGTCAATTCTCCTACTATAAAGACCTTACAAATGCCGTTTGGAAAGGAGGCGGAAGCGGCGTTATGATTTGGGAGCCCGCATGGATAACATCCTCATTAAAAGATAGCTGGGGAACAGGCAGTAGTTGGGAAAACAATACTTTTTTTGATTACTCCAATAACTTGCACAAAGGCATCAACTTCATGACAGCCACTTATCCCTATTAATCTTACAATACCATATCGATACCATCTTTAGCATCTGCCCAAAAATTGTCAAGTGCTACTATTCTCTGTTTTAAAAAACTTATTATTGAAGGCCAGTCTTCCTGTTTAAATACATTGACGTTCACTTGCTCTTGATAAATACGGGCATATGGAAAGCCAAATTCGTTGTATACTTCTTCCTGCCAAATCCATTGGTTTTGCGATGACATCTCCAGCATACTTTTCATTTTGGTAAACTGCTCAAATACAATTGCCCGAATTATCGCGTCATCAATGGTAATATCTATACTGATTACTGCTTTTTGGGCATCCACATTCATCCTGAAGTAAATGTCTTTGATACCTGTTTTGTAGTTCACCCAATTCACTTTTTCTTTCCACGAACTTGGAATGGGTTTCATGTACTGTCCAAACCTCGTCCAAAAAAGAGATTTGATGGCAGATGCTTCTTGTTTGGAGTACATACCAACAAAGAAACAAGAATGATAACAATTAACCGATATACTCAAATTAAAAAAGCAACCCGTTTGGATTGCTTTTTTAATTTATTGCTGCAATTTTTGAAGTGGTCTCTGTAAACTATCAGCTGGTATGGGTTTTGGTGCAAATACCGGATGCTCTTCTCCTCTGTGACAAGTATAACAAGTCACAGCAAGCTTTGGCTTTGCTTCAGCTAAATTGACACCAAAATATTGACTGTTGATATCATTCGTCATTTTCAACATATCTCTGGCTTCTTTCTTTTTGTGTTTAGTATCAGCAGCATAATCCCATTCTTTCGTTTCATTATTGCGTACATGACAATATCCGCATTTCACATTCAAAGCCGCATTGAAGCCGTCCATGATGTACTTCAGATCATCTTTAGAAATATCCTTCGGTAAAATTTGTAGATTCTTATGCTCAGGCGCTGTTTCTGCCTTTTTCCCAAGCAAATTCAAAGAAGCAATGAGAACAAGTAACATTAAAGTTACCATCGTTTTTTTTTGGTGCATGGTTGGATTGGTTTTAAGTGATTGACGCTTCAATATACAAACCTCCCCTGAAGTTGTGGAAGGTTTAATGGTTGTATGTTGCGTTGTTGATGAGTTGATGGGTTGTATGAGAGGGTTGTGGTATTGGATCAGGGGCAATAAAAAAGGTCCCACATTGCTGTGAGACCTTTCGTAATAAATATGGCGGCTACCTACTCTCCCGCATGGTTGTGCAGTACCATCGGCCATGAGGGGCTTAACTTCTCTGTTCGGAATGGGAAGAGGTGAACACCCTCGGCAAAACCACCATAAACTCTTGACCCTCCCGGCCTCCCTAAAGGGAGGTACCTAGGCTCCCCTTTAGGGGAGTCGGAGGGGTAAATAAGGTGACATATTGGAAAATAAGTAAATCACAGAAGTAGAATAAAATTAAAGCTTACGGGCAATTAGTACTGCTCGGCTTTGATGTTACCACCTTTACACCTGCAGCCTATCAACGTAGTAGTCTTCTACGACCCTTAAAAGTAAACTCATCTTGAGGAAGGTTTCACGCTTAGATGCTTTCAGCGTTTATCCTGGCTGTACATAGCTACTCTGCATTACACCTGGCGGCATAACAGATACACCAGCGGTACATGCGACCCGGTCCTCTCGTACTAAGGTCACGTCCTCTCAATTTACTAGCGCCCACCACAGATAGGGACCGAACTGTCTTGCGACGTTCTGAACCCAGTTCACGTGCCACTTTAATCGGCGAACAGCCGAACCCTTGGGACCTTCTCCAGCCCCAGGATGTGACGAACCGACATCGAGGTGCCAAACCTCCCCGTCGATATGAGCTCTTGGGGGAGATCAGCCTGTTATCCCCGGAGTACCTTTTATCCTTTGAGCGACGGCCCTTCCATTCAGAACCGCCGGATCACTTTAGCCGACTTTCGTCCCTGCTCGGCCTGTTTGCCTCACAGTCAAGCTCCCTTATACTAATGCGCTCTGCGTACGATTACCAACCGTACTGAGGGAACCTTTGCAAGCCTCCGTTACATTTTAGGAGGCGACCACCCCAGTCAAACTACCCACCATGCACTGTCTCCCGTTAGGGATTAGGTTCTAAGCAAACGAAGGTTGGTATTTCAACGTTGACTCCATGACTCCTGGCGAAGCCACTTCATAGTCTCCCAACTATCCTACACATCGGTTGCTCAAAATCAATGCAAAGTTGTAGTGAAGGTTCACGGGGTCTTTCCGTCCCGTGGCGGGTAACCGGCATCTTCACCGATACTACAATTTCACCGGGCTCGTGGAGGAGACAGTGTTCAACTCATTAGACCATTCGTGCAGGTCGGAACTTACCCGACAAGGAATTTCGCTACCTTAGGACCGTTATAGTTACGGCCGCCGTTTACTGGGGCTTCAGTCAGAAGCTTTGGATTACTCCGAACATCCTTCCTTAACCTTCCAGCACCGGGCAGGTATCAGGCTCTATACGTCATCTTGCGATTTTGCAGGGCCCTGTGTTTTTGTTAAACAGTTGGTTGAACCAATTTACTGAGACCCACCAAAGTGGGTACGCCTTATCCCGAAGTTACAGCGTCAATTTGCCTAGTTCCTTCTCCACGGCTCACCCGAGCGCCTTAGAATACTCATCTCGACTACCTGTGTCGGTTTACGGTACGGGCTGCTATACTCGCTTTTCTTGGCACCAATTTTATCCGTTCGCTTCCCCCGAAGGTTCCACTCAGCCGAACTATTCCGTCAGTTCGTACAGACCACGTCGATGCGTCACTTTCATTGCATAGCAGGTACTGGAATATTAACCAGCTTGCCATCAGCTACCCCTTTCGGGTTTGCCTAAGGACCCGACTAACCCCTGATCCGATTAGCGTCGATCAGGAACCCTTAGTCTTACGGCGAATAAGTTTTTCACTTATTTTATCGTTACTTATGCCTACATTTTCTTTTCTAAACGCTCCAGCACACGTCGCCGTGCACCTTCAGTGCTGTTTAGAATGCTCCCCTACCAATAGCATTACTGCTAGTTTAGAACTTCGGTTCGTAGTTTGATGCCCGATCATTTTCCGTGCAGAGTCTCTCGACCAGTGAGCTGTTACGCACTCTT